>NZ_JOHO01000066.1 GCF_000719705.1 Streptomyces sp. NRRL S-350
TACACTATCCTCTTCGTCGGCAGCGTCAGATGTGTATAAGAGACAGGCCCTCCCACCCCCGCCTCCCCTCCCACCAGGAGCCACCCCTGATGAAGATCTCCGGCATCGAACTCCGCCGCATCCGGATCCCGCTGCGCGCCCCCTTCCGTACGTCCTTCGGCACCGAGACCGAACGCGACGTGCTGCTGGTGCGCGTCGCGACCGCGGACGGCGAGGGCTGGGCCGAGTGCGCCGCCATGTCAGAACCCCGCTACTGCTCCGAGTACGTCGACGCGGCCCAGGACGTCCTGCGGAAGTTCCTGATCCCCGCCCTGCCCAAGGACGGCATCGACGCCCACACCGTGGGCCGCGTCCTGGAGCCCTTCACCGGCCACCGCATGGCCAAAGCCGCCCTGGAAACCGCCGTCCTCGACGCCCACCTGCGCACCACCGGCGAGTCGTTCGGCTCCTACCTCGGTGCCGCCCGCGACCGGGTCCCCTGCGGAGTCTCCGTCGGCATCATGGACTCCGTCCCCGAACTCCTCGACGCCGTCGACGGCTTCATCGCCGAGGGCTACGCCCGGATCAAGCTGAAGATCGAACCGGGCTGGGACCTGGAACCGGTGCGGGCCGTCCGCGAACGCTTCGGCGACGACCTGGTGCTCCAGGTCGACGCCAACGCCGCCTACACCCTGGTCGACGCCCAACACCTCGCCAAGCTCGACGACTTCGGCCTCCTCCTGATCGAACAGCCGCTGGCCAACGACGACATCGTCCAGCACGCCCGGCTCGCCGAACTGCTGCGCACCCCGGTCTGCCTCGACGAGTCCATCGAGTCCGCCGCCGACGCGGCAGCCGCGATCTCCATCGGCGCCTGCTCCGTCATCAACATCAAGCCCGCCCGCGTCGGCGGCTACCTGGAGGCCCGCCGCATCCACGACATCGCCCGCGCCCACGGCATCCCCGTCTGGTGCGGTGGCATGCTCGAAACGGGCATCGGCCGCGCCGCCAACGTCGCCCTCGCCGCCCTGCCCGGCTTCACCCTCCCCGGCGACACCTCCGGATCCAGCCGGTACTTCGCCACCGACATCACTCCGCCGTTCGAACTCGCCGACGGTCACCTCGACGTCCCCACCGGCCCCGGCCTGGGCGTCGAACCGCTCCCCGAAGTCCTGGAGGAGGTCACCACCTCCACCGAGTGGATCACCATCTGATCCCAGGCTCACCTGCGCCCCGACCGCCGCCAATGCTTCGTCAAGATGATTCCCGGGAGCGTCAGGGACTCGTCAGGGCGGGCGGACGGGTGTTCGGCCGCACCTGGCGTGAGCTGTGCGGAAACGGTTCGCCGCCCGGGCGTGGGGCCTGGCGGCGGACCGTTTGCCGAACCCCGACCCCGGCTGCTCGCGCTGGGAACGCTCGCCGGGCTGGCCGCGCTGGCCGCGCTGGCCGGGCTGGCCGGGCTGGCCGAGCGGCCGCGGCTGCGCGAGTTCGCCTGAGCGTGTCCGGCCGAGCCGCTGGGCGCCGTGGTCGCGCCCGGTTCGGTCCGGTCGCGCTCCGGCATCCCGCGATCGGACGCCGCCTCCCCCCGCTAACGCTCCGATAAGATGACCCTAGGTGTGCCGGGAAGCCTGGTCGGCGCGGGGGATGACTGCGGCATTCGGCGGCAGTGACCCCCGATCTCGCGATGGGGTCCTTCCACCGATGCACGTTGTGGCGATCGTTCTCGTCCTGGTGGTCCTGGCCACGACCGTGGCCACCTTCGCCGGGCGCCTGCGCGTACCCGCCCCCTCACTGCTGGTCCTGGCCGGCATCGCCGTGGCGCTGGTCCCCGGCGTCCCCGCCCTGCACATCCCACCGCAGATCATCGGCACGGTGGTCCTGCCGCCGCTGCTGTACGCCTCCGCCGAGGAGCTGTCGCTACGCGACCTGCGCACGGTCTGGCGCCCGGTGACCATCCTCTCCTTCGGCCTGGTCTTCGCCTCCGCCGCCGCCGTCGGCTTCACCGCCGTCGCCGTCGCGGGCCTGCCGCCCGCGATGGCGTTCGTGCTGGGCGCCGTGCTGTCCAGCACCGACCCGGTGGCCGTCACCGCACTCGGGCGCCGGCTCGCGCTGCCCGGGCGGCTCCAGGTGCTGGTGCAGGCGGAGAGCCTGTTCAACGACGCCACCTCGCTCGTCCTGTTCAAGGTCGCCGCCGGCATCGCGGTGGCCGTCGGCGCCTCGGTCAGCCTGCCGGCGGCGGGCGGGGAGTTCCTGCTGCTGGGTGGGGGCGGCAGCCTGGTCGGTGCAGCCGTCGCAGGCCTGGTGTGGCTGGTGCGTCGCCGCACCACCGACCCGGTGCTGGAGACGGTGATCGCGCTGGTCACCCCGTACGCGGCGTACGTGCTGGCGGAGTCCGCGCACACCTCGGGCGTCACCTCCGTCGTGGTCGCGGGCGTGCTGCTCGGGCGGTCCGGCCGCCGCCTCACCGACGCGCACATCCGGCTGCAGCTGCACGCCGTCTACGCGGTCGTGGTGTTCCTGCTCGAGAGCGTCGTCTTCAGCATCGTCGGCCTGGAACTGCCGACCCTCGTACGGGACCTTCCCCCGGGCACCGGCTGGTGGCCGCTGCAGGCGCTCGCGCTGGCCGCCGTACTGATCGCGGTGCGGGTGCTCTCCACCCTGCCGCTGACCCGCGCCGTCAAACCCAGCCACGGCCGGGGCCGGCTCTCCTGGCGGGTCGCCGGGGTGGTCACCTGGGCCGGCACCCGCGGCGTCATGCCGCTCGCCGCGGCCCTGTCCATCCCGCTGCTCGCCGACGACGGCACCAAACTCACCGGACGGCCCCTCGTCCTGGTGCTCACCACCGCCGTCGTCGTCTTCACCCTCGTCGTCCAGGGCCTCACCCTCGCCGCCGTCGTCAACCGCTCCGGCCTCGCCCTCGAACCCGAACACACCGCCCGCGAGGAGGACGACGCCCGCGACGCCCTCAACCGCGCCGCCCTCCAGCACGTCGAACACCTCGCCGAACTGGAAGCCGCACCCGACACCGCCCTCGACCGGGTCCGCCGCGCCCTCACCGCCCGCCTCGACCACACCCCGGAAACCCCCGACGGCAGCACCGCCGACACCGCCTACCGCCAGCTGCGCCGCGAGGTCATCGCCCTCCAGAGCACCGAGCTGCACCGCCTCTACGACGAACACCGGATCAGCGACACCACCCGCCGCCGCGTCCAGCACGACCTCGACCGGGAGGAAGCCGCCCTCGGCAACCCGTGACCGCGACGGCGTCGGCAACCCGTGACCCCGACGGCGTCGAACGGGCAGCCGTCCGGCCACCGGCTCGGCGGCGGCGCCACGCCGAGCGGGTAGCGGTGGGGCGGAGCCTGATGCCGAACCGGTGGGAGAAGCGGGTGGTGTCCGCGTGGTGAACGGCCATGGCGCGGCCTTCCTTCCCAAGTACGTTGTGGGTGACTGGCGTTGTTCGCTCGTCCAGTCTCTTGCCGGGCGGCCGGCGGCGGTCAGGTGTCGAAGGTCCCGGCTGCGGGGCCGAAGGGCTGGGGCGGTTCGGCCGAGCGAGGAGCGGCGAGGGACCGGGCGCACCGGCGCGCCCGGTCCCTCGGCTGCCCGTGGGCCGGCATCGGGCAGGGAATGACGGTCGATCCCGCCGGCACCCGGCCGGATGCCTCCTCCTCGACGTTCAGGCCCCTCCGCAGGTCAGTGGGGCCAGGTCCAGTCGGTGACTTCGGGCAGGTCGGTGCCGTGTTCGCGGACCCAGGCGTCGTGGCGGGTGCGGACGTCGGCCATGAGCTGACGGACGTGCGCGGCTCGTACGGCCAGGCCGGGCACGCGGTCGATGACGTCCATGACCAGGCGGTAGCGGTCCAGGTCGTTGCGCAGCACCATGTCGAACGGCGTGGTGGTGGTGCCGATCTCCTTGTAGCCGCGGACGTGGAGGTGGGCGTGCCCGTTGCGGCGGTAGGTGAGGCGGTGGATCAGCCACGGGTAGCCGTGGTAGGCGAAGATCACGGGCTTGTCGCGGGTGAAGACCGCGTCGAACTCGGAGTCGGGCATGCCGTGCGGGTGCTCCTCGGCGGGCAGCAGGCGGGCGATGTCGACCACGTTGACGACGCGGACGGCGAGTTCGGGCAGGTGGCGGTGGAGCAGGTCGGCGGCGGCCAGGACCTCCAGGGTGGGTACGTCCCCGGCGCAGGCGAGGACCACGTCGGGCTCGCGGGTGCCGTCCTCGGTGCCGGCCCAGTTCCAGATGCCCAGTCCGCGGGCGCAGTGCACCCGGGCCTCGTCCAGGGACAGCCAGTCGTGGCAGGGCTGCTTGCCCGCGACGACGACGTTGACGTAGTCCTTCGAGCGGAGCACGTGGTCGGCGGTGGCGAGCAGGGTGTTGGCGTCCGGCGGGAGGTACACCCGGACGGCCTCGGGGCTCTTGTTGAGGACGTGGTCGACGAAGCCCGGGTCCTGGTGCGAGAAGCCGTTGTGGTCCTGGCGCCAGACGTGCGAGGTGAGCAGGTAGTTCAGCGAGGGAACGGGCGCGCGCCAGGGAAGGCGGCGGGTGGTGCGCAGCCACTTGACGTGCTGGTTGACCATCGAATCGACGATGTGGACGAACGCCTCGTAGCAGGAGAACAGGCCGTGGCGGCCCGTCAGGGTGTAGCCCTCCAGCCAGCCCTGGCAGACGTGCTCGGAGAGGATCTCCATCACCCGGCCGCCGCGTTCCAGGTGTTCGTCGGTGGGCAGCAGTTCCGCTTCCCAGGCCTTGCCGGTGGCGCCGTAGACGTCCTGGAGCCGGTTGGAGGCGGTTTCGTCCGGGCCCACCAGGCGGAAGTCGCGCCGCTCGGCGGTGTCGGCCATGAGCTGCGCCAGCAGGCCGCCCAGCACTCGGGTGGGTTCGTGCAGGGTCGCGCCAGGCTTGTCCACCGCCACGGCGTACTTCTCCAGGGGCGGGACGGGAAGCGGGCGGGTGACCAGTCCGCCGTTGGTGTGGGGGTTCGCCCCGAGCCTGCGTGGCCCGTGGGGCAGGCCGGCGAGCACCTCCGGCACCGGGCGGCCCTTCTCGTCGAAGAGCTCGTCGGGGCGGTAGGAGCGCAGCCACGCCTCCAGCCGGGCGAGGTGCCCGGGGTTGTCGCGGACCTGGTCGAGCGGCACCTGATGGGCGCGCCAGGTGCCCTCCACCGGCACCCCGTCGACCTCGTGGGGGCCGGTCCAGCCCTTGGGGGTGCGCAGCACGATCACCGGCCAGCGGGGGCGCTCGGTGGCGGCCTCGGCGCGCGCCGCGTGCTGGGCGGCGGCGATCCGGTCGAGAGCGGCGTCCATGGCGGCCGCCATCGCCTGGTGCACCTGGGCCGGGTCGTCGCCGGTGACGTGGAGGGGTTCGTGGCCGTAGCCGCGCAGCAGCGCGTCCAGTTCCTCGTGCGGGAGGCGGGCGAGCACCGTGGGGTTGGCGATCTTGTAGCCGTTCAGGTGGAGGATCGGCAGCACGGCGCCGTCGTGCACCGGGTCGAGGAACTTGTTCGCGTGCCAGGAGGCGGCCAGGGGGCCGGTCTCGGCCTCGCCGTCGCCGATCACGCAGGCGACCACCAGCTCGGGGTTGTCCAGCGCGGCGCCGTAGGCGTGGGCGAGCGAGTATCCCAGCTCGCCGCCCTCGTGGATCGAGCCCGGCGTCTCGGGAGCGACGTGGCTGGGCACCCCGCCGGGGAAGGAGAACTGCCGGAACAGCTTGGCCATGCCCGCCTCGTCGCGGGTGACGTCGGGGTAGTGCTCGGTGTAACTGCCGTCCAGCCAGGAGCCGGCCAGCACGGCCGGGCCGCCGTGACCGGGGCCCCAGACGCAGATCGCCTCCAGGTCGCGGGTCCCGATCACCCGGTTGAGGTGGGTGTACACGAGGTTCAGCCCGGGCGAGGTGCCCCAGTGGCCGAGCAGGCGGGGCTTGATGTGCTCGGGCCGCAGCGGCTCACGCAGCAACGGGTTGGCCATCAGGTAGATCTGCCCGACGGCCAGGTAGTTCGCCGCACGCCACTGGGCGTCCAGCTCTGCGAGTTCCCGCTCGCCCAGCACGGCGCGGGCGCGGGGGCTGTCCCACTGATCGGTACGCATCAGGAGCCTTTCTCTGTCGATGGTCAGTCGTGCGTCTTCCCACGGGAAGCCCGCTGAGCACGGCCGCCCCCGGCGTCCGCGACGCAGGGGGCGGATTCACCCGGCCGGGCTATCGGCGTGGTGTTCAGGCGTCGGCGGTCTCGGGCAGCCACAGGTCGGGGCCGAAGACCTCGTACCGGATGCGGTCACCGGGCACACCGGCCTGGCGGAACCGGGCCCGGACCTCACGCATGAAGGGCAGCGAGCCGCACAGGTAGACGTCGGCGTTCGCGGGCAGGGCCAGTTCGCCCACGTCCATCAGTCCGACCTCGGCGTCCGGCTCCTCGGCGCCGGGGTGCTCGTACCAGAACACGGCGCGGGCGCCCGGGAGTTCCGCAACGAGGCGACGGGTCTGCGACCGCAGTGCGTGGTCGGCCGGGGAGCGGTCGGCATGCAGCACCAGCACGGTGCGGGTGGAGCCGGTGGCTACCAGGTGGTCCAGCATGCCGACCATCGGAGTGCAGCCGATCCCGGCAGACGCCAGCACCAGGGGCCGGTCGCCGTCCTCCAGGACCACGTCGCCGAACGGCGCCGAGAGGACGAGCCGGTCGCCCGCCCGCACCCGCAGGTGCAGCAGGTTGGAGACCTCGCCGTCGGGCGTGCCGTCGCCGCGGACCCGCTTGACCGTGATGCGACGCAGGTCGCCATCGCCGGCCGGGTCGCTGGACAGGCTGTACTGACGCAGCTGGTGGACGCCGTCGGGCATGAGCAGGCGGACGCTGACGTACTGCCCGGCGCGGGCGCGCGGCGCGGGCCGCCCGTCGGCGGGGCACAGCAGGAAGGACACGGTGTCCGGGGTCTCGTCCCGGCGCTCGACCACCGTCCACGGCCGCCAGGTGTCGCCGGGCGTCACGTCCGCAGCCTGGTAGAGGCGGGCCTCGCGGGCGACCAGGGCGCCGGCCAGCTGCCAGTACACCTCGTCCCAGGCGGCGGCGACCTCGGGGGTGACCGCGTCGCCGAGCACCTCGGCCATCGCCGCGAACAGGTACTTGTGGACGACGGCGTACTGTTCCTCCGTCACCCCGACCGCCGCGTGCTTGGGGGCGATCCGGTCCAGCAGCGCCTCCGGGGCGGCCTCGGGATCGTGCACCAGAGCGCCGGCGTAGGCGGCGATGGAGCCGGCGAGGGCCTGGCGCTGCGCGCCGCTGGCCTGGTTCCCGCGGTTGAACATGCCGTCGAGCAGTTCCGGCCGGTCGGCGAACATCCTCGCGTAGAAGCGGGTGGTGATCTCGTCCAACGCGGCGCCCACGACGGGCAGGGTCGCGCGGATCACGGCAGCCGATTCGGCGGTGAGCATGGCTACTCCAGGGGAGGGGTGCGGAGTGAGGGGAGCGGCACCGTCGGACGGGCCAGGACCGGTTTACCAACTCCGACCGCCGCCGCGTTGGGCCGAACGTCCCCAGCAGCGCGATCAGGGCCGAAAGGCCCTGGGAGAGGGGCCTGCCGGCCCGCGGTGGTCGGCCGGGCCGCCCTGGTCGGCCCGTGGCGAACGGGGGCGTTCGGCCCTGGGATCGGTTCCCGCCTCCACCCTGCCCCGCTCCCCGGGTGGTGGCACACCGTCGTGGCACACCGCCCCCCTTCCCGTCCCTGTGGGAGGTCTGGCGGGACCGGACTCCCGCCAGACCTCCCACTCGCGTCACCGCGCGGGGCCGAGGTCAGTGATCGGGCATTCCCCCGACGGTGAGCCGGAGCCGCCGATCGGACACGTCCACCCCCGCAGGGAGGCGGCGAGGTCGACGGTGAGCCGGGCACTGAGCGCCGCGACGTCGTCGAGGGGGTAGGTGTGATCGCCGGGGAAGAGGCGCGGGGTCGCCGGTCGGCTGCTGATGTCGTTCCAACCGGCCAGGGCCTCCGGGGAGATGACGGGATCGTCCTCGCCTCCGTAGAGGGCGAGTTGGGCGTCCAGCGGTGGTCCCTGGTGGGGCGGGAACTGCAGGGCGAGCAGAAGATCGGCGAGCATCGGTATCCACGCGTTGACCAGTGCCCTGGGGTCGTGGTCGACGTGGTCGGGTAGGCGGCCGAAGAGCTTCTCGAT
Organism: Streptomyces sp. NRRL S-350; assembly: GCF_000719705.1. Lineage (GTDB taxonomy): Bacteria > Actinomycetota > Actinomycetes > Streptomycetales > Streptomycetaceae > Kitasatospora. The sequence goes on from NZ_JOHO01000066.1 coordinate 8,141, forward strand.
CCCCTCCCGGCCGCCGAGCAGGACCTCCGGAGCCTTTGTGGTGAACTCGGGGTGGTGGGGGGCGGCCATGGCGGACAGGGCGAGCAGGGTGGGTGGGCGGTGGCCCTGCCGGATGAGGCACTTGACGGTCTCGTAGGCGACGAGGGCCCCCACGCTGTGGCCGAACACGGCGTACGGGTGGCCGTCGTCGCCCTGACGGATGCGCTCCGCGAGGAGCCGGCCGAGGCGGTGCGGGTCGGTGTGCACCGCCGTGCCGACGGCGCGTCCACGTCCGGGCAGTTGCAGGGCGTGCACGCTGACGGTGGTCGGCAGGTGGGCGGTGAAGGCCTGGAAGTAGGTGGCGTTCGTTCCCGCGGGCGGCATGCAGTAGAGGCGCAGGAGGTGTCCGTCGCCGGTGGCGGCCGGGCTCAGTGCGACGAAGTCGGGTTGGTCGACGGCGGTGGTCAGGCGGGCCGAACTGCTGTCCGCTCCAAGGGTGTTCATGCGTGCTCACTCCGCTCCGGGACGGCGACGGTGTTGGCGGGGTCGGCGTGGCCCGGCTGCCGGAGGCGGTACAGGGCTCGCTTGGCGATGTCGGGCAGGTGCGCGGCGCCCATCAGTTCCAGGGTGGGGATGTCGCAGCCGAGGTGCCGGCGCAGTGCCGCGGAGAGTTCCAGGAACATCAGGGAGTCGATGCCGAGCAGGTCGAGGCGGCTGGTGCGGTCCAGGCGGTCGACGGGGGTGTGCAGGACGGCGGCGGCAAGCTCGGCGACCTTGTCCTCGATCAGGACGATGGCCTCGTCTTCGCTCAGCACGGCCACCTCGCTGCGCAGCGAGGTGAGGCTGTCGGTGCTCACCTCATGCTGTCGGAGCAGCGCGCCGGTCCTGGGCGCCCTGAGAGCGGGCAGGACGCGGCTGATGCTGTCCCAGTCGAAGCGGCCCAGTGCGACGACCGGTGCCGTTCGGGTGTCGAGAAGCCGGTCGAGTGCGGTGAGCGCGTCGGTGGCGGAGACGGGGGCCATGCCGTAGGAGGCCATCTCGTCGATACGTCCGGTGCGGTGGACGTATCCGGCGTCCGCGATGACGCCCCATTGAACGGCGAGGGCGGGGCTGCCGCATCGGTGTCGGGCTCGGATCAGCGCTTCCATCGCGGCGTTGGCGGCGACATAGGGGGCCTGCTGGATGTTGCCGTCGAGGGCGGCTACCGAACTGTAGGCGAGGAAGAAGTCGGGATCGTGCTCTTCGGCGAGAGCGTCGAGTGCGTGGAGTCCGGCGATCTTGGGGGCGAGGACGGCCTCCAGCCGGGTGTCGGTGCAGTCGGTCAAGGGAGCGTCCGCGAGGACCATGGCGGCGTGCACGACGCCGCCCAGGCGCCGTTCCCGCAGGGCGGTGCGCACGGGGTCGAGGGCGCCGGGCCGCGTGACGTCGGCGCAGTGCACGGTGACCTCGACGTTCATGGCGCGAAGCTCGTCGAGCAGTCCCGCCGCGCCGGGAGTGCGGGCGCCTCGGCGTCCGACGAGATGAAGGTGGCGGGCGCCGCGTGCGGCGAAGTGACGGGCGGTGGCGGCACCGAATCCCGTGAGGCCACCGGTGATGACGAAGGCGGCGTCGGCGTCGAGTGCGCTCGCGGGCGCGGAGTCGACGACCGGTGGTGGGGCGTCGAACGTGATGACGACCTTCCCGATGTGCCGGGCGTGGCTCAGCAGGCTGAACGCCTCCCCGAAGCGTTCCGCGGGGAACGCGTGATGGGGCACCGGCCGCCAGCGGCCGGTGGTGACGGCTTCGGCCAGCGCGGTGAAGTGGCGCCGGACCACGGGCGCCTGCCGGTCGTGCAGGTCCAGCGTGTCCACTTCGAAGAACGAGACGTTGCGGGCCGGCGGGGAAACGGGCAGCGGATCGTCCCGCTCCGCGTCGCGTCGACCGAGTTCGATGAAACGTCCCTGCGGGGCGAGCAGGTGCAGGCTGCGCTGCCGGGCCTCGCCGGGCAGGGAGTTGAGGACGACGTCGACGCCGCGGCCGTCGGTCAGGTCGGCGACCTGTTCGGCGAAGTCCAGGGTGCGCGAGTCCAGCACCTGCTCGACGCCCAGCAGGTGCAGCAGGCTCCGCTTGGCGGGTGTGCCGGCCGTGGCGATGACGCGCGCGCCGGCGAGCCTCGCGAGTTGCAGGGCGGCCAGCCCGACGCCCCCGGCGGCGGCGTGCACGAGGACGGTGTCGTCCTCGGTGAGGCCCGCGCACTGCTGGAGGGCGTGGTGTGCGGTGAGGAACGCGGTGGGCAGGGTGGCTGCCGCGGTGAACGCCATCGCGTCGGGCAGCGGTACGACGTGATCGCTGGAAGCCAGGACGTGGGAGGCCAGAGCGGTGTGGGCCATGGCCGCGACGCGGTCGCCCGGTGCGAGGTGGGTGACCCCGGGGCCGACCGCGGTGATGACGCCCGCGCAGTCCAGGCCGAGGCCGAGGAATCCGCGGCGCCGGGCTGCGGGCCGGGGGCTGCTGCCGGTCGCGGTGAGCAGGTCGTGGTGGTTCAGCGCCGCGGCCGCGGTACGGATGAGCACCTGTCCTTCGGCCGGGTGGAATGCGGTGGTGGCGCGCCAGGTGAAGACGGGGTGTCGTCCGGAGGCGTCGACGTGCAGTGCGTAGTGGGGTTCGGATCCGGATGCGGCCGCGGTGGCGGGCAGCGTGGTGACCCGAGTGGCGAACCGCCCTCGCGGGGTGAGGACCACTTCGTCGTCGACGGACTCCTCGGGGCTGCCCGCCGCGGCTGCGCTGCCCTGGAGGTGGTGCAGTTCGTGCAGGAGGCGCTGGAACGTGTCGTCGTTGCCCGGCTCGGTCAGGGCGATGCGACGTACGTTCAGTGCGGGGTGTTCGTTCGCCAAGCTTCGCGCGGCACCCCACAGGGGGGCGCCGTGGGGTGAGGGTGGCGGGGTGGGCGGCTGCTGGCTGTCGGCGTCGATGATCCAGACGCGCAGGTTCCCTTCGCCTGACCGCGGGCTCCGGCCCCAGGCCCGGGTGAGGTCGCGCAGCGCGGCGAGCTGCCGCACGGCGTGGTCGGTGCGTTGCCGTGGTCCCGTTTCGCCGGCCGGTTCGGCGAGGAGGACCACGTCGCTCACCGGTCGGCGGCCCTCGGCTCCGTCTGCCGCAGCGGTCAGTTCGCGGGCCCAGGAGTCCGCACCGCCTGCCGCCGGGACGTGGTGGACGCGGCTCCGGGGGCAGGCGGCGAGCAGGGCCCGGGCCAGTCGGTGCGCCAACCCGGTGGGGGCGTCGGCGGTGGGCGTGCTGAGCAGCCAGGACCGCTGCGTCGGGTGATCGGGCGCGGTTGCGGCGGCGGAGGCCCGTCGCCCGCCCGATGCGTCAGGACGGGTACGGTCCGTTGCCTCGTCGGGGACGGCGCGGGCACCGCGCTCCGCGACGACGAGGGACACGTAGGGCCGGTCGGCGGCGGTGTCGTCGTACTGGCCGGTGGCCGCGAAGCCGCAGTCGGCGAGCAGGTCGGGCCAGCGGTCGTAGGGCACCAGGGGACCGTCGGGCCGGACGTCCTGGTCGGTGGGGAGCCAGAAGGAGTCCAGCAGGCCGAACACCGGAGCCAGGAGTTCCGTGCTGTGGGTTTCCAGGGCGATCAGGTGGCCGCCGTCCGCGAGCAGGGTGGCCATGCCGCGCAGCGCGCGGGAGATGTCGCTCGTGGCGTGCAGGATGTTCGCGGCGATGACGAGGTCGTAGGCACCCGGCTCGAAGCCTTGGGCCACGGGGTCGCTGCCTGCGTCCAGGACCTGGTGGGTGAGGAAGTCATAGGCGTGGAAGCGCTCCTCGGCGGCGGGGAAGAACGCGGGTGACACGTCGGTGAAGGTGTAGTGGACGCGCTCCGGAGGCAGGTGCGGCAGCAGGGCCGCGGTGGTGGCGCCGGTGCCCGCACCGACTTCGAGGATGCGCAGCGGCCGGTCGGTGGGCCAACCGGCGACGACGCCGCGGATCCACCCGACGAGCGCCCGGGTGTGCGGGGCGAAGAAGGCGCCGGCCTCGTAGAACCGTTGGGCGAGGTTGTCGGCGTCGGAGAAGAGGAGCTCCAGGGGGTCGGCGTCACCGGTCAGGACATCGGCGAGGCGGTCCCCGCACACACCGTAGGTGAGGACGGTGACGGACTGGCCGGGAAAGTCCTCGAGCAGCCGGCTGAACAGTGCCTCGGGGCGTGGTGCGGCCGGGCTGCTCCAGACGCCGGGCCCGGTGGCGGTGAGGACGCCGGCACTGACGGCTTGGGGCAGCAGGACCTCCAGGAGCCGCGCGTGCTTGGCCTCGACCCCCGCCTCGATGAGGTCGGCCAGGCCGAACGAGGAGTGCTTCGCGGCTGGGAGCAGGTGGCGCACGGCCCGGGCGGTGGAGTGGGCGCAGGCTTCGAGCAGGCGTGGCCGCAGCGCGTCGCTGATCCGGTGCAGCCGGCCCAGTCGGGCGTCGTTCTGCCCCCTGACCAGTTCCGGCAGCGACTGCGGGGCGGGCAGCGGGCTCCGGCCGGGCTCGGGTCGGCCGGGTAGCGGCACCGCGCGCAGGACTTCGGTGAGGCGGTCCGGCCCGTCGGCGGTCACGGTTTCGAGGCGTCGCAGTTCGCAGCCGAGCAGTTCCATGCACACCTCGCCGTCGTCGTCGCACACGGCGATGTCCCACAGGCCTTCGGGGCCGGTGGCGCGGGTGACGTGGCTGAAGCCGGAGGAGGGCAGCGTCCGCCAGCTGCGGACGGTGGTGATGCGGGCGGGCAGGAACGGGGCGGGGCGGTCCGCGGTGAACATCAGCGGCAGACAGCTCTGCAGGGCCGCGTCCACCAGCGTGGGGTGGGCGATGACTCCGGGCTCGGGCCGGATCGGTGCGGTGGACTCGTAGCGTCCTACGGTCTCCTCCGCCCCGGTGTGCAGGTGGGTGACGGTCCGGAACGCCGGCCCGTAGTCGAGAGCGGCCCGACGGGCGGCTGCGTAGTGCTCCGGGGCGGGATGCCGGTTCGGCAGCCGGCGTTCCAGGGCCGCGACGTCCAGCGGGGGGCGCTGTGGGCGCAGCAGGCTCCGCACGCCGGCGCGGACGTGCTCGGTCCAGTCCTGTTCGCCGGTGCGGCTTCGAATGGTGAGCCTGCCGTCCCGGGAGAGGTGGGTGGCCAGGTGGATGTCGTCGTCCCCGTCCTCGGGGCTTGCGGAGTCGGTGCTCCAGTCGAGGGTCAGGGCCCGGTCGATGGACAGGCCGGTGATTTCGAGTGGTCCGTCGTGTCGGCTCCGGGCGGCGGCCAACGCCATTTCCACGAAGCCTGCGGCGGGCCAGACGACGGCGTCCGCGACCCGATGGTCTTCCATCCAGGACAGCCGGTCGGCGTCCAGACGGTTCGACCACGTGGCCTCCGGCCCGGCTTGGCGGGAGCCGAGCAGGGGGTGGGGACCGGCGGCATTCTCACCGGGGGCGTCTTCCTGCCACCAGGACGCGTCCCCGTTCCAGTGCCGCTCGCGCTGCCACGCCACCGCCGGCAGGTCGGCCACCGCGCCGGGACGGGGGAAGTAGCCGTCCCAGTCCACCGCCGCCCCGGCGGCGAGTACGTGCAGGGCGGTCCGCTGCAGCGCGTCCACGGTGGCGAACGTCCGGGACAGCGTGGGAACGATCACGCCGGGAGCGGGGGCGTCGGCGGTGGCGCGCCGCAGATAGGCGGTCAGCACGGGGTGGGGGCCGACTTCGACCAGGACGTCGCAGGCGGCGTCCCCGGCCGTCAATTCGGTGGCGGCCTGGTGGAAGCGGACGGGGCGGCGGATGTTGGCCCACCAGTACTCGGCGTCCAGGGCCTGCCCTGACTCAAGGCGGCCGGTCACCGAGGAGACCATCGGGATGCGGAAGGACCGGGGGGTCAGGGATTCCAGCGCGCGAGCCAACTGGTCACGCACGGGCGCCATGGCTTCGGTGTGGAAGGCGTAGTCGAGGCGCAGGTCCCGGAAGAAGACGCCGTCGGAATCCAGTGCGGCGCCGAGGGCCGCAAGGTCCTCGTGCGGGCCCGCGAGGGTGACGTCCTGGTCGGAGTTGATCGCGGCGATCTCGACGCGGCCGGTGAGCTGAGCCTGCTCGAGCCTTTCCCTGGCGGCGTGTTCGCTCAGGCCCACCGCGGCCATGCCGCCCGAGCCCGCCGTGGCGGCCTGGGCGAGGCTGCGGGCGGCGATGACGCGGCAGGCTTGCGCCCGGGTGAGGCCACCCGCGCAGTACGCGGCGGCCACCTCCCCGACGCTGTGTCCCATGACGGCGTGCGGATCGACGCCGCGGGCGGCCAGGGCGGCGACCAGGCCCGCCTGGACGGCGAACAGCATCGGCTGCGCGACTTCCGTGCGGTCCCAACGGGAGGCGTCGGCGCAGGCCATCTCCTCGCGCACGCTCCAGCCGAGCAGGGGCTCGAGCTCGTCGCTGACGGCGTCGACTTCGCTGGTGAACGCATCGTCCCGGCCGAGGAGTTCGGCCCCCATGCCGGCCCACTGCGATCCGTTCCCGCAGAAGACGAAGCCGATCCGGCCTCCGCTCACCAGACGTTCGGTGGCGGTGGCGGCTTCCTGCCCCCGGGCCGCCCGGGCCAGGACCTCCGCGGCCTGGGCGGGACCGGTCGCGAAGAACGCCATGCCGTGGCGGCGCCGGGTCCGTCGCCGGCACGAGGTGAAGGCGGCGTCGTACAGGGCCTCGGGCCCCTGCGAGGAGTCGGCGGCCATCGCGGCGAAGTGCTCCGCCCAGGACTCCAGGGCGGCGGTCAGCGCCTGGGCCGTGTGGGCGGAGACGACGACCGGCACCGGCCGCGCCGCAGCGCCGGCGACCGGCGCGGAGGGGTCGCCCGGCGCGGCGCCGTCGGCGCCGACAGCGCGGGCCGGTGGCACCGACGGTACGGGCGGAGCGGCCGGGACGGGCGGTGCGGCCAGAACGGCGTGCGCGTTGGCGCCACCGATGCCGAAGGAGTTGATGCCGACCACCACGCGGCTGTCGCCGGGAACGGGGCGGGCGGTGAGTACCGGCTGCAGACCGAGGCGGTCGAAGTCGATCTTCGGGTTGGGTGGATCGGCGTGCAGGGTCCTCGGTATGGAACGGGACTTGATGACGATCAGCGACTTCAGCACACCCGCCATCCCGGCCGCCGCTTCCAGGTGCCCGAGGTTGGACTTGATCGAACCGATCGGGAGCGGGGCGTCGGCACGTCGGCTGCCGAGCACCTCCCCCAGCGCCGCGCACTCGACGGGGTCTCCGACCAGGGTGCCGGTGCCGTGCGCCTCCACGTAGGACACGTCGCGCGGGTCGATGCCGGCGGTGGCGTACACACGGCGCAGCAGAGCGGCCTGGGTGCGTGAACTCGGTGCGGACAGGCCCACGGTGCGGCCGTCGGAGTTGAGTGCGGTGGCCAGGACGACGCCATGCACGCGGTCGCCGTCGGCGAGGGCGGCGGCCAGGGGTTTCAGGACGAGCATCACGGCACCCTCGGAGCGCACGAAGCCGTCGGCCGCTGCGCCGAAGGGGTGGCAGCGCCCCGTCGGCGAGAGCACTCCGGCCTGCGCGTAGCCGACGAAGGGTCCGGGCGCCAGCATCAGGTTCACCGCGCCTGCCATGGCGAGCGGGCTGCGGCCGGTGCGCAGGTGTTCGCACGCCTGGTGCAGCGCGGTCAGACCGGAGGAGCAGGCGCTGTCCACGGCGCTGGACGGTCCGGTCAGGTCCAGTTCGTACGAGACGCGGTTGGCCGTGGTCGACAGGAGTCCGCCGGTGGTGGTGTAGGGATTGCTCGAACGCAGGCGGCGCGCCTGCAGGTCGGCGTAGTCGTGGTTGGAGACACCGGTGACGACGGCGGTTTCGGTGCCGGCCAGGGCACGGATGTCGAGGGCGGCGTCGTCGAGGGCTTCGACCGCGCATTCGAGGAGCAGACGCTGCTGCGGATCGATGCGGGAGGCTTCCTTGGGAGTGATGCCGAAGTACGAGGTGTCGAAGCCGGTGACCTCCGGCTCGGGTAGGAAACCGCCCGCGAGGGAGTGGAACTTGCCCGGACTCCCGGAGCGACGGGCTTGGTGGGCACTGATGTCGAAGCGGTCCGGGGGCATGGTGCCGACCAGGTCGCGTCCGTCGTGCAGGGCCTGCCCGAGCTGGTCCAGGCGGTGGATGCCGCCCGGCAGGCGCAGGCCCACCCCGATCACGGCCACGGCGTCAGCAGGCAGCGGGGGATGGCCGGGAGGCGGCTGGTCGACGTCGGAGGAGGCGTACGGAGAGGATGTACGGGGTTCAGCCATGGAGTTCCTCCACATGAGCGGCACGGGTTCGGATCTCAGGGATGGTGAGGCGACGACGGGGCGGGTCGGGGCAGCGCTCGAGCGCCGAGGGGATGTGCGGAGCGGGGCCGCGGTGTCCGCCCCCGGAGTTGCCGGGCCGGACGGCTACCCGGTCGGCTGCACCGGCTTGCGACCCCATACGGAGACGGCGTGCATGCCGAGATCCGTGAAGTCCGGTCGGTCGATCAAGGAAAGCGCCGCGTCCAGCTCGTCGGCCAGGGGAGAGCCGTTCCGGGCCTGGTGGTCGCGGAGTTGTGCGAACGACAGCCGCCAGAACTCGTCAGCGGGGCCGCCGGCACCGATCATCACCGGCTGCACCGCCATGCCGCCCAAGACGAAGCCGGCACCGGTCACCAGGGCTTGCAACCGTCGGCCCAGGCGGAGATCGCTGCCCTGGGAGGCCCCGAGGGTCCGCTCGGCGACGAGCAGGCCCTGACGCATCACCGGGTGGGGTGAGGCATCGGCGGGCCCCAGGTCGAGATCCTCGGCCAGGAGGAGGCCACCGGGGCGCAGCCACTCGGCCATGGCGGCCAACGCCTGTGCGGGGTCGGCCAGATGGCACAGGACCATCCGGGCGTGGATCACGTCGAAGGAGCCGGTCGGAAAGCCGTCCCGGGTCACGTCGTGGCTCAGGACGGTGATGCGCTCCTCGGTCGCGAGGTCCGCGAAGAAACGGGTGTCGATGTCCGTCGCGGTGACGTCACCGCTCGGGCAGATCCGGGCCAGCATCCGGGCCACCGACCCAGCGCCTGCCCCGACTTCCAGACAGCGGGCCGTGGCGGGCACGCCTGCCTGTCCGAGGTACTGCTCGGTGAACGGGTCCCACAGGTCCTGCAGCGCACGCAGCCGGCCTTGTTCACCGGTCCTCTGATGGCCGAAGGCCCCGGCCTCGTAGCCGGACGCCGCCTCGGAGCGGGACGCCGCCTCGGATCCGGGCCCGCGCCCGGTCGTGGGATTGGATCTGGTCAACGTGGTGGCCTTCCTGGGCTGGGTATCGGATGTTCTGGTCGCAGCCACTCCTCGGCGGGCCGGCACGAGGACGGCCGCCTGCTGGCGGGCTGCGGGCTGGTTCACCGCGTGGTCGCGTCACGGTGGCTGCCGAGGTGGCGGATGCCACACCCGACCGCAAGCCGGGCCTCGCAGTCCTCGGCATCGAGCCTTACGGCCGGCCGCCCGCACGACGAGCTTGCGGTTGCGGTTGCGGTTGCGGTTGCGGTTGCGGCTGTGGGTCCGGTCCGCGGCGCGCCGTCGGCCTCACCTGATCAACCCGGGCCGCAGGCAAGCCCTTTCCCGCTCCCGCCCGCATCAGCCCGTCCCGGGCCCGCCCCGCCGCGCCGACCGTTCCCGTCCCCGCAGCGACCGTTCCCGTCCCCGCAGCGACCGCGACGCCGGCCCTGCGCGGGAACACCGCCATCGACACCCGGCGCCACCAGGCCCTCGGCAGGCGCCGCGGGTCCGATGCCGCCCGGCGAACTCTCGCGGCGTGGTGGCGGCCGCCACCAGTGCCTCGCACGCGGCGGGAAACGGGCCTCCACCGCTCCCGCCGATCCCGCCGCCGGCTTCAGGCCCGCGATGGCGCGGGAGCCGACCTCAGCAAGGGCGACCCCGGTGAGGATTCAGGTGCCCGCGCCCACAGGGTCCGCCGGCCGGACGGCGGCGGAGCTGCTGTCGGCGTTCGAGGCGGAGGTCGCGCTCCACGTGGAGGACCGGGTGGCATGCCGGCCGTGGGAGGAGGAAGCCCGCGCCCCGGCTCCGCGCACCGGGGCGCCGGCCGAACCGCCGGGACCGCACGCGGTCAGCGCCCGCACCGCGGCGACGAGCGCGGTGGCCGGTCTTCGTGCGCAGGCGTGCATACCCCTCATCACTTTCGACATCGTCGTCCCCCGTCCGGCGGCACTGTCCGGTCCGCCCCTCGGAGGGGGACGATCGGTGGTGTCTGCAACGACCTTGACACACGCGACCGCCCAGGCGAACGCCGGTTACCGCCCCGTGACACAACGTCGAAGGTCTGGCGACAATCAGCACCGGGAGTCGTCAGGCCAGGGTGCTCACCTGTCCGTACGCTCCACGGGCGAGCCGGTCGGGCGAAACAGGGGAGGCGGTCTCGGGGTCGGCGTCGGTCGCGCAGCGGTGCACCTCTGCTCGACTTCAAGTGTCACCGGTGGCCCGGTTGTCTCTGGTGGGCCGCTGTCCGACCATGAACCCCATGACCGATCTCGCGAGTCGGACGCCCCTGAGCCCCGATGGCCGTCTCGGGCGGGCTGATCGTCATCCGGGCCTGAGCGATCCGGTGTACCGGCGGCGCCGCGCCGCGGTCGCGGTTCTGGCCGAGGGGCGAGAAGTCGGTGACCGTGCCTGCCGCGTCAGGTACACCGAGCGGGAGCACGAGACGTGGCGTTCGGTGTACCGGGCGTTGGTGGTCGCGCACCGCGGACGGGTGTGTGCCGCGGTGGAGCAGGCGCGTGAGGTGGCGCCGATCCCGGCGGACCACGTGCCGCAGCACGCGGAGGTCGGTGACCGGCTTCGGTCGCTGACCGGGTTCGACTTCGCGGTCGCCGGCGGGTTCGTGCCGAACAAGCGGTTCCTCGGTTCGATGGCGCTGGGCTACTTCCACGCCGTGCAGTTCGTGCGGCATCCCGCGCTGCCGCTGTACACCCCGGAGCCGGACATCATCCACGACGTGTTCGGCCACGGCATCCACCTGGCCTCGCCGTGGTTCGCCGACCTGTACCGCTTGTTCGGGGCCGCGGCCCGGCGAGTCGACACCGAGGACGCGCTGGACCTGATCAGCCGGGTGTACTGGTTCAGCCTGGAGTACGGCGTGCTGGCCCGGCGACGGCGGGTGGAGGCGTACGGCGCGGCGCTGCTGTCCTCCTACGGTGAGCTGACCGGCCTGCACCGGGCCGAGGTCCGCCCCTGGGACCTCGGGGAGGTGCTGCGCCAGCCCTTCGAGGTCGCGGGCTACCAGCCGACCTTGTTCGCGACGCGCTCGCTCGACCACCTCGCGGAGCAACTGCACGCGTTCCTGGACGACTTCGACGAGGAGACCGGGCCCCGTCTGGGGCTGCCGCCGAAGTCGCAACGAGGGGCGATTCCCCGGCTTCCGGCCGGTGCGGGCGGGCCGGTGGCAGGTCCGGCCGTGCGCGCGACGGGAGAGGCTGACGGGTCGACAGGTACCGTTCACCGGTGGTAGCCGGGGCGGGGCCGCGGACGGCCGGTCGGGCGCGGCCGGTGCGGTGGGCGGATCCGACCGGAGCGCTGCAGGAGAGGTCGAGCCCGCTGTCCTTGGGAAGTTCGGACCCGGTACGCAAGGCCCAGCCGCATCGCCCGGGCTATGTCCTCCCCGGAGGAATCGCAGGGCGAGCTGCTGGCGCACATCCCGTCGGCGGGCTGATCCCGACGAGATCGGCAACAGGGACGCCAGAGGGGGAAGAGCCTCGGAGTTCCCATGACCTCGCATCGACGGCGGCTAGAACGGGAAACAACGTTTCCGTGTCGGTCAGTTCGAGGAGCCGGCGCACCGTGCGGCTGGGCTGCAGCAGCACCAGCGCCGTCCCCTGTGCGGGAGCACGGAGGCGGACGTCGAGCAGCACATTGAGGCCGGCGCAGGTGAACAGGACAACGCGAGCCAGGTCCACGGCCAGTACGGCGGGCTTCTCGCTGAGAGCCGCGGCCAGGGCCCGCTCGAACTCGGGCTGGTTGTGCAGCAGCACGTCGCCGGTGAGCGAGCACACGACCATGTCGCCGATCCGGATCGATTCGGTCGTCAGGTCAGCCGGTGTCACGAACGTTCGCGGGGTCACTCCGCGGGGCCGACCGCGGCCTGAACGGCACCTCCGCTGCCCGACCCAGGTGCAGGGGGCGGCGGGTCCGGCCAGCTCGCGGCGACCTCTACCAGGCTCTGCCACAGGCCCTCGGCCTGGGCGGCCAGGTGGGCCGCGGCGGGGCTGCCGCTCTGGACGGCAACGAGGTAGGCGTCGACACCGATGACCGCGTGCCGCACCGACCGCAGTGCCGGCGTGAGGAGGCGGGGATGTGCGTCGTCATCCAGGAAGGGGCCGAGCCGGGCGGTCAGGATGCCGACGAGCCGGTCGAGGCCGTCGCGGTTCGGAGCGGCCATCACGAGGTCAGCCACGGGCCACCTCTCGGCATGGGGCGGCAGCCGTCCCGGCGGGTCGGGTTGTGCGGGGTCGTTCGGCCATACCGGCCTCCCTTCACCGGGCCTCATGGATGAGCGGGGCCCGGGGCCGCGAACTGCGGCACGTCCTCACCATAGGGCTAATTGTTGTCGCACGACAACATTTCCCATTAGGCAACGGTTTTTGGGCATTCGAATGCCCCAGCGGAACCCCGGACCTCGCCGCGGCCCGGCTACGCCGTGTGCGAGCGCGAGACGGCGGACGGCCCGTCGGTACCGACGTTCAGCCGCCGATCGGCCGCGTCCCGGAACGCCTCCAGCCCGGTCAACAAGGCCCGACGCCCGGCCGGCGGCATCGTCTCCAGGACCTCCACCAGATCCTGCTCCCGGCGCGCACGGAGGTCGGCCAGGAACGCGCGTCCGTCCGTGGTCAGGTGCAGCCCCAGCTCTCGGCGACTGTTCGCACTGGCCGTGCGCTGGACGAACCCCACCGCCTCCAGGCGGTCGCACAGGCGGCTCACCGAGGACGGCAGCGAGCCGAGCAGCTCGGTCAGAGTGCGCAGGTTGATTCCGTCGTTGCGTTCCAGGACGTAGAGCACCCGCAGCTGGGAGACCGAGACCGGTGCCACCGAGAGGTCCCGGCCGCCGCCCCACAGCACCTCCAGCAGCTCGACCACGGACGAGGCGACGCTCGAGGGGTCTGCGCCGCGCGGAAGCGGGGATACGGAGTCCATGGGGCCAGTCTGACATCCCCGCCGGACGGCCCCGGCTCCGCCGGCACAATCCGCACCCTCTCGTACGACAAGCTCGCAAGAGAAGCCGAAGGAAAGGCGAACATAGATGGCGACCAATTCGACAGCAGGGACGACCAACCTCTCAGTGGTGGAGCGTGCACTGCGCACCGCTGCCCCGCACGCCCTGCTCGACGCCGTGCGCGCGGCACTGCGGGAGCTGTACGCGGCCTGGGACGTCCAGCTGTTGATGGCCGACTACAGCCTCTCCTTCCTCCAGCAGGTGACCGCGCTGCCGCACACCGCCGAGGCGGTGGCGGTGCACACCAGCGATCCCGGGCGGGCGTTCGGCTCCCAGCAGCCGTTCGCCACCTCCGTCGGCGGCGGCCGAGTACTGCTGTACCTGCCGGTCACGGTCCGCGGCGACCGACTCGGCGTTCTCCAGGTGGGTCTGGATGGCGATGCACCCGATCCCGGCGCGGTGGAGGAACTGGCGGAGATCGCGGAGATTCTCGGCCACCAGATCGTCGTCGCCGAGCGGGACACCGACCTCTACCTCCAGGCGCGCCGGAAGGACCGTCTGACCCTGGCCGCCGAGATGCAGTGGCAGCTCCTGCCGGCCCGCGCCTGCCGCCGCCAGGAGTACGCGATCGGCGCGCAGCTGGAGCCCGCCTACGCCATCCGGGGCGACAACTTCGACTGGTCGACCACCGGCGACTTCCTCACCCTGACCGTCACCAACGGCATGGGCGAGGGCATCGAGGCATCACTGCTCACCAACCTCGCCGTCAATGCCCTGCGCAACGCCCGCCGGGCCGGCGTGTCGCTCGCCGACCAGGCCGCGCTGGCGGACCAGGCGATCTACGGCCAGTACCAGGGAGCCGCCCACGTCGCGGTCCTGCTGCTGCGCTTCGACCTGCGGACCGGCGAGGTCGAGATCGTGGACGCGGGCTCGCCGCGGCTGCTCAGATCACGCGGCGGCACGGTCGAACGGATCGATCTGGAGGCGCAGTTGCCGCTGGGCCTGGCCGACGACACGCCCTACACGGTGCAACGAGAGCGGGTCCTGCCGGGCGATCGGTTGATCTTCGTCAGCGACGGCGTGCACAGCGTCGCCTCGGACGCCGGCGAGCAGTACGGCGAGCGAGCACTGGTCCGGTCCATCCAAGCCACCCGGCTGCTGCCGGCCGCCGAGGTACCCCGGGCCGTACTGGCCGAGCTGTCGGCCTACCGGCACGCGGTGGCGGACGACGACGCCCTCGTGGTCTGCCTGGACTGGTTCGGTCGCGCCAGGGCGTGACCTACGGCGGGCCGCCTTGGCCTGCGCCCACACCAGCTGTGCGCGGCGCGGCCCGCGTCGGTGAGCGAGAACAGCCGCTTGTCAACGCGGCGGGTGACATCGAGGTGGTGGCGACCGCCGTCGGCGGGCAGGCCGTCGCGACCGTGCGCGAGCACCGGCCGGACGTCGTCCTGCTGGACATCCGGATGCCGGACGTGGACGGGCTGAGCGTGCTGCGGGAACTGGTCGCGCTGCCGTCGCCGCCGGTGGTGGCGATGCTGACCACCTTCGACACGGACGAGTACATCCTGACGGCGCTGAACTCAGGAGCCGCCGGCTTCCTGCTCAAGGACACCGAGCCCGAGCACCTCGCCCCGCAGGTGCGGACCCTCGCGGCGGGCGGGGTCGTCCTGTCACCGAAGGCGTCGCGGACGCTGTTGCGCGGGCACCCGGGCAGCGGGCCGGCCGTGGTGGACGAGGAGGCCGCGCGGGTCGACCGGCTCACCGACCGGGAGCGGGAGGTGCTGGTCCTGCTCGCCGAGGGGCTGTCGAACGCCGAGATCGGTGTGCGGATCCACCTGGGGACCGGCACGGTGAAGGACCACGTCAGCGCGATCCTCACCAAGCTGCGGGTCGGCGGGCGGGTGCAGGCCGCGCTGCTCGCCCAGCGCGCGGGACTGCTGGCCGACGGCCCGAACGGGATGGGTGAACCGCCGCAGCGCCTGTGACGTGGGGCATCGAGGCTCACTCGCGCCGTACGGTGGCCGAGGGGCGAGGAGCCTCGTCTCTCTCGACCTCCCGGACGTCACCGACCTCTTCGGCGTTCCCGGCATCCACCGCCTTCTCCTGACGCGGCCGAGCCTTGCCGCGCAGTGCGCGGGCGAGGGCCGGCGAGCCGCCGCCGTGCAGCAGGATGCTGCCGAGCACGGCGACGACCATGGCGTCGAGGGCGGTGTTGGCGCCCGTCCCGTCCGGGACGGCCCGCCGACCGGGCGGAATGTCCGTGACGCTGGAGGGCCCGCCGACCGGGCGCAAGGCCCGTGACGCTGGAGGGCCCGCCGCCTCGACGGGTCTCCGTGACCGGGTGTTCCCTGCCGACTGGATGTGACCACCCCGCCGGGTGGCCGGAGCTGCCGTCCGGCCACCGCCCCGACGACCCCGAAGCCGTAGGGTCGGCTCCGACGGAAACACCTGCCGGAGCGGGTCGCGGACCGACTCAGCCCGGCCCCACCCCGTCGCCCTCGGGGCGTCGACCACGATCCGCGCCGAGGCGGCTGGGACGGAACAGAGCGAAGGCGAGGCGGCACGAATGAGAACGAAGGCGGTGACGGAACGGGAGGCTGTGGTGAGCCGCACGGCGGTCGCCGGGAATCGGCTGCAGACGCAGGGAACGGGCCGGGCTCGCGCACTGTGGGCACGGGTGCCGGCGCCCGTCGTGGACGGCGCCCTGGTCGTGGCGGCGGGCATCGACGCCTGGGTGAACCTCACGGAGGGCCCGGGAGCATTCGACCTGGCCGTGGCCGCCGTCGCCTGCGGTGCGCTGGCACTGCGCCGCAGGTTCCCCCTCGGCGTCCTGCTGCTCACCCTGCCGATCGCCTTCACCCAGGACGACATCGCCCTCGCACCGTTCGTGGCGCTGTTCACCCTCGCCGAACGCTCCCGCAACCGCAGGCTGCTCGCGGTCTGCGCCTTCGGTACCGCGCTCGCCGGCATCATCCCCTGGTCCCTCGGCGGCCCGTTCGAGGTCAGCCGGACCTTCACCCTGGTCACGTTCGTCTACGGCCTGGCCACCGCGGCCGCCGCCGTCCTGTTCGGGCAACTCCTCCAGACCCGCAGGGACCTGGAGCGCCAGATGGCCGAGACCGAGGAGGCCAGGGAGCACGAGAGGATCCTGCACGCCCAGACGGTGCTCGCCCGCGAACGCGCCCAACTCGCCCGCGAGATGCACGACGTGGTCTCCCACCAGGTCAGCCTGATCGCCGTACGCGCCGGGGCGCTCCAGATGTCCACCCGGGACGAGGACGCCAAGGACGCCGCCCGCACCATCCGCTCCCTCAGCGTCACCACGCTCGACGAACTGCGCACCATGGTCAGGCTGCTGCGCGCCTCCGGCGGCCGCGACACCGAACTCACCCCCAGCCCACCCTGGCCGACCTGCACCGGCTCGTGGACTCCAGCGGCATCGAGACCCGCCTGACCGGAGAACTGCCGCCCGACCTCGGCGCCTCCGCCCAGCGGGCCGTGTACCGGACGGTCCAGGAGGCGCTGACCAACGCCCGCAAGCACGCCCCGGGTGCCACCGCCACCGTCGAACTCTGGCAGCACGGCCCCGACGTCGGCGTGACCGTCACCAACAGCGCGCCCGCCCGCCCCTCCCTCGCTCTGCCCGGCTCCCAGCAGGGCCTGATCGGCCTGCGTGAACGCGCCGAGATCCTGCACGGCACCCTCGAATCCGGCCCGACCACCGAAGGCGGCTACCGGGTCAGCCTGTGCATCCCCCTCACCGCCAACGGCGACTGATCAGTCGGGCGGCTCCGGATCGCGCATGCGCGGCCCCCGGGGCCGCCCGGCAGGTCGAGGAACTGACGCTCCGGGAACGGCAGGTGCTCACCCTGCCGGCCGGGGGACTCGCCAACGCCGACATCGCCCGGAGGCCGGACCTGACGGTGGGCACCGTCAGGGAACAGAACGAGCAGGCGGCAGACGAGGACGTCCTCGGGCGGGCGGCGATGTTGCCGACGAAGAAATGCGTGGCCCGATCGGGCGTGACCATCCTGGTCCACCAGCGCTCGCGCAGGACGTCGGCGAGCCGGTGAGCGGGGTAGGTGCGGCGGAACTTGCGCCATGACTGGCCGGCTTCCCAGTCGTGCAGGCCCATGTCGTGGCCCCGACAGGAGTCGTCGTGGCAGTGGAAGCGGTAGCGGAACTCGTAGGGTACCCATTCGAGGGGCCGGTGATCGGGGTGCAGCACGTCGGTCTGGTTGACGATGCCGTGCTGCTCAGAGGTCCGGGGGCTGGCGTCGGTGAGGCGGAACGAGTCGATGTGTGCAGGGCGGAACAGCCCGAGGGAGGTACCGTCGGCGGCCTGGAGGCGTTTGATCGCGCACAGGGACGGCTGGATCAGCGGTCTGGCGATGTCGACGCGCTCGGCCCAGCCGTCCCGGCTGCAGACCGTGTCGACGACACGGAGGGTGTCCAGGTTGGGTCTCAGGCTCTCCGGTCTCCGGTCGGCGTGATGGCGCCGGACGTCAACCTCGACGACGGAGTACTTCCCGAACTGCTTCTCCTCGTCGAGCAGCCGGTGTGGGACCGGGAACAGCCGTACATGCCGCACGGGGTCGGTGTCCAGGCGGATGCCGGCGACGCAGCAGGTTTCCAGGTACTTGTGCAAGACGTCGGGCCGGGCGAACAGAGGAGGCGCGGCAAAGCTGATGGAGCGGGGCGCTCAGGTCGCCGATGCGTAGAACGCCGTGGTGGGGAACCGGGCATGGGCTTGTTCCGGCGAGATCGCGGTAACCGAGGTGACAGCGGCGAGGCAGGGCGCCGCCCCGAGTAGGCCGCGGAGCCTGGGCCGGAGGTGCCGGCCCGCGGCTGGCTGGGGGTGCTCAAGCGGACCAGACGGTAGTTTCCGGACGGCAGCTGCCTCGACATCGACGATCTGTTCACCGCAGACAAGCGCGGCAAGGTCGGCCGAGTCGATCCACTGGCAGTCCGGCACCGCCCGACCGCTGCCCCGCCTGATCGCCGGTCGCATCCAGGGCCCGCTGTCCTCACCCGAACGCCGCGCGCCAGCTGGCACGCCGACCAACGACATCTGCCTGGGCACTGGGGGACGAGGCGCCCGACAAGGTGGTCAGCCGCACGACGGACGGCGGCGACTTCCACGATGAGGCCGAGGGTCAGCAGACGCTCGCGCTCTGGGCCACGAGGGCCTCCAGCCGGACGGCGTACTCCACATCGTTTACGCGTGGCCGGATCCGGGCGCTACGCACTCCTGACATCCCTTCCCAGATGCACCAGGCAGTGAGACGCTAGATATGGGTTCCCGGCATGACTTTCTGCTGGCAAGAGGTGGTTCCGATGGGTGCAAACACTCATTTCGGAAATCGACAATCCGTCGGGGCGATAAATAAGTTCACTCGACAAGGAATAGTCATTCTGGGTTTTGCAGTGCTGGCCCTGCTCATCATTCGCCTCGCCATGGGACCCGAAGACGCCGGGTGGATCGCGGCACTCGGCCTACTCGGCGTAGGCCTGCTGATAGTGGGGTACTTCCTTCCGGATCCCGAAGAGGTCGGCGACGTCGAGGTGATCGGCCTCTTCAAAGTTAAACGCCTCAAGCGCCTCGAAGAGGGGCTGGATCAAGTTTCCAAGGCGGCTTTTCGAGGGATCCTAGGGTCGCATGAACGCGCCCACCTCAGAAAGTTGAATAAGCAGGAAGACGACATAGTTCACTATCAGAGAGGTCTCCAGGAAGAATGTGAACGACTAGAGGCCCTAGGGTACCTTCAGGCCACAGAGAAAGATCGCGGGCTGCAAGCCCTGAAAGACGAGATCGGTAACAAAGAGGGCTTCGCCCTGGCGAAGTACGCACGCATCACATCGGACGGAAAAGAGTACCTTCAGCTGTACGACCAGGTGGCTCCCGTTTCGAACGGAGGCTGAGGAGAGTATCGCCGGGCTGACGACCACCCACGACGCGCTTCAGCGTCCCGCCCCCTGCGAACGCTCCCGACGTCCATGCCTGTAGAAACGGATCACGCTGCGACCCATGCCCCGACAGTCGGGGTGAGCAGCGCATTTCCCACCCCCTTTGGAGGGATTTCCGCGGTATTGGGGATATCGACATGGCGGAGAACTGTAATTCTGCACCGGCGTATATCGCGCGAGCCCGCAGTGCAGCCCAACGGGCGCGCGCCTCGGCCTCACATTTTGGATTTTCCGAGCCGGAAATTACCGAGGCTGCCGAACGCGCGGCCCGAGCTGCCGACAGTGCAGCGCAAGACTTCGCTCGCACATGCGCATCCATTGAGAGCGGCGACACGCATGTAAATACTTCAAGATCTTGGGCCAAGATAGCGGGATTCGCCGCTGATGCCGCGTCCGCAGCCGAGGATTCCGCGCGATACGCGGCGGAGAAGCTAGGATTCCCCGGCCGTCCCCCGATCTTTCGAGAAGAGAACGAATCTATCTATGTGAAAGCTCTCCGAGATGCGTCTGCGGTGGCGTCCTATGCGCGCTATGCCGCTGGTACTCCTCCCGGCACTGCAAAGCACTGGGCAGCGAAAGCCGACGAAGAGGAGAAGTGCGCCATTGAATCCGCCGGCGAAGCGTACGACGCGCCATAAAATTTCCTCCAGGCGCTGCGAAATCTGGCGTCCCCCTGCCGCCGCAGTCGGCACTCGGCTCATCGCCCTAGGGTGCGGATTTGGTCGTGATCAAGCGATGGCTTCTGGCGAGGCCCTTAATCCAGATCATCGCGCCCGCGGAGTTGCAGGCCGGCGAGATAACTCGCCGGGGTCTTGTCGTAGCGAGTGGCGGTGCCCCGCCATGCCTTCAGCTTGTTGATCAAGCGTTCGACGGTGTAGTGGTCTTTGCAGGAGTCGGCGTCGTGTGCGACGGGTCGACCGCCCTTGCTGCCCTTCTTCTTGCGATTCGCGGCCTGGTCGACCTTCTCCGGGATGACCGCCTTGATGTGGCGTTTGTGCAGGTGGGCGCGGTTGCTGCGGGACGAGTAGGCCTTGGGCCCCGGCGACCGCGGCGGCCCCCGTTACCGTTTTCGCGGCCCCGCAACGGGGTTCCCGGCCTCCCGGCCCGGCATGACTTGCGCCCCCAGTCGATGATGATCGAAAAGGTGGTGTCACCGGGCTCGGAGGCGTTGGCAGACCGCTGATGAGGGGCTTGAGCGCCGGATCCCGCACCGGGTCAGGCAGGCTCTCCGTAACGTGGATGCTGGCACGCCGATGCCGCAGGGCCGGGGAACGAGACCTGGGGAGGGGCAGTTGACCGGCACCGACGGTATAGATCTCTATCTCGGCCTGGACGTCGGCAAGGGCGAGCATCACGCGAGCGCGCTCACGCCGGTCGGCAAGAAGGTCTTCGACAAGGCTCTGCCCAACAACGAGCCCCGGCTCCGCGAGCTGTTCACGAAGCTGCAGGCCAAGCACGGGACGGTGCTGGTGGTGGTCGACCAGCCGGCCACCGTCGGAGCCTTGCCGCTGGCCGTTGCTCGCGACACCGGCTGCCGCATCGCCTACCTGCCCGGCCTGACGATGCGCCGGATCGCCGACCTCTACCCGGGCGAGGCGAAGACCGACGCCCGCGACGCACACGTCATCGCGGACGCCGCCCGCACCATGCCGCACACCCTGCGCGACCTGGTACCGGCCGACGAGACCGTCGCCGAGCTCGAGATGATCGCCGGATTCGATGACGACCTCGCGGGCGAGTCCACTCGGATCAAGAACCGCCTGCGCGGCCTGCTGACCCAGATCCATCCATCCCTTGAACGCGTCCTGGGCCCGCGACTCGACCACCCCGCCGTCCTCGCCCTGCTCGAACGCCACGGCTCACCAGACCAGTTGAGGAAGAGCGGCCGGAGGAGACTGATCACGCTGCTGCGGCCCAGGGCCCCACGGATGGCGGAGCGCCTGGTCGAGGACATCTTCACCGCCCTGGACGAGCAGACCGTCGTCGTCCCCGGCACCGAGGCCGCCGCGCTGATCGTCCCCAGCCTCGCCGCGTCACTGTCCGCGGTCATCGACCAGCGCAAACTCCTCGCCGCGAGGATCGAAGAACTGCTGGAGGCCCACCCTCTTTCCCCGGTCCTGATCTCGATGCCCGGCATCGGGGTCAGGACCGCCGCCCGGATCCTCGTCGACGTCGGCGACGCTCGCGCCTTCCCGAGCGCCGGCCACCTGGCCGCCTACGCCGGCCTGGCGCCCGTGACCCGCGCGTCCGGATCGTCCATCCGCGGCGAACACCCCTCCCGGCGGGGCAACAAGCAGCTCAAACGGGCCTTCTACCTCGCCGCGTTCGCCTCGTTGTCCCAGCCGGAGTCACGTGCCTACTACGACCGGAAACGACGCGAGGGCAAGCACCACGTCGCCGCCCTCGTCGCACTCGCCCGACGCCGCATCGACGTCCTCTTCGCCATGCTCCGCGACGGCACCCTCTACCAGCCGCCGACCGCCGCGACCAGTTGACGAAGACCATAGGGGCACCTTTTGCTGGCCTTGTCCGCCTCCTCGGCGGCCTTCTCCAGGCCGCCAGGGCGTCGCGGTCCAGGTGCATCCCGGCGGCGGCGTGGCGGGCGCGGACCGTTGTGGAGTCGACGCTGACCAGCGACAGGTCCGTCCTCCCCTCGCGGGCGGCCTCGGCGATCAGGCTTTCGAGCAGGACACTGAACACGCCGGCGTTCCGCCAGACCCGGAACCGGCCGAAGACCGTGGACCAGGAGCCGAACACTCCCGCCACTGGGCGCTGGAACGGAACCGCCAGATCACCCCCTCGAACTGGTCACGAAGCCGACGTTTCTCTCTCCTCCGCGAGGGTTGTACGCCCGCCGGAGGGAGCCCGGGGCGCCGAACCGGTCCTGTTCGTGCGGCTCGCGGCGAAGGTCGGTCGGCTGCTCGCTGGCCACGGCTCCGTCGTGTCTCAGACCTCGCCGAGCGGGACGTTCGGGTCGCTCAGGGCCTTGGTGTCCACCACCCGCCCGGAGCGCACCAGTTCGCGGATCGGGTCGGTGACGTCCCAGACGTTGACGTTCATGCCGGCCAGGACGCGGCCGCCGGAGAGCCAGAAGGCGATGAACTCACGGCATGGGCGGCCAAGAACGGGAAGCGGGTCCGGGAAGTCTGGGTGGACAACCTGTCGGCGTGGTCGGACGTGAAGCGGCCCGAGTTCGACAAGGCTGTGTCCGCCGTGCTGGCCGGAGACGTGCCGATCCTGTGGTGCGCGTTCCTGGACCGCTTCACCCGCAAGGGGGCGGACGAGATCGTGCCCATCCTCGGCAAGGCCACGGTCATCTTCGACTACGAGGACCTGGACAGCTCGATCGAGCGCGACCGGCGGTGGATCATCGACCGGGCCGAGCAGGCGCGCGAGTTCTCACAGCGTCTGAGCTTCAACCTGACCGCTACCACGGCCACGCAACGCAACGCTGGGAAGTGGCTCGGCAGCTGCCCTACGGCTTCGAGCTGGACGGGCCGGACACGCGGAAGCTCAAGAACAGCGCGGACACGTGGTGCTACCTCGAACCGCCGGAGCGCGGCTGTGTCGTCTGGTCGCTGAAGTCGTCGTCCATATCCGTCTCGGCGTCGGCCATCGCGAAGGCACGGGCCAGGGCCGCTTCCTCCGCTGCATCGAGGATCTCGCGGACCTTGAGGTTCTTGAAGTCGTTGCTGAGCGTGCGCTAACGGTTACGTCGGGTATTGGAACCGTCCGAATGCCTGGGTCTGGACTTGGGGTGGGGTGCTCAACGTTGGCCTCCTGGCCGGGAAAGTGAAGTGCTGCCGTCAGGTGGCTGGTGTGCTTTGTGTTGCCCGGTAGCGCGATGGCGGTGTCCCGTAGCGGCTGACGAATGCCTGGCGGAGCGTTTCAGCGGTTCCGAAGCCGCATTGTGCGGCCACGCTCGCCACGGGGAGTGAGGTGGAGGTCAGGAGGTGAGCGGCGGCCTCGGTTCGCGCGTCGCGGACGAATCGGCCTGGCCCTTTTCCAAGGTGGTCGATGAACAGGCGGGTCAGGTGGCGTTCGCTCACCCCCGCGTCGGCTGCCAGCGCGGTTGCGGTCAGGTCACCGGTCAAGTGGCTGGCGATATGGTCGACGACTCGCCTGACCAGCCCGTTCGTGGGTGCTGGGGTGGCTGTGAACATGCTCATCTGTGCCTGGTTGCCGGGCCGTTGCAGATAGGTGACCAGGCCGCGGGCCACTGCGCGCGCCAGCTCCGCGCCGTGGTCCTCCTCGATGAAGGCCAGGGTCAGGTCCAGGGCGCTGGTGACGCCCGCCGCGGTGGACACGCTTCCGTCGCGGATGTAGATCGGCGCGGGATCCACGGTGATCTCCGGGTAGGCGGAGGCCAGCCGCTCGGCGTACCACCAGTGAGTCGTGGCGCGCTTCCCGTTGAGCAGACCGGCGGCAGCCAGCACGGTCGCCCCTGTGCAGACCGAGGCCACTCTGCGGCTCTCCCTGGCCAGGCGGCGGACATGTCCGGCGATCCGCGGGTTGCCTGCCGCGGCCTCGTGGCCGAACCCTCCCGAGACGATCAGCGTGTCCAGCGGCCCCCTGAGCCGCTCCAGGGATCGCTGGCCCTGCAGCGTCAGCCCCGAGTCGCAGGTGATCGCGCGGCCTCCCGGCGTGGCCACGCT
>NZ_JOHO01000067.1 GCF_000719705.1 Streptomyces sp. NRRL S-350
ACTGCAGGGGGGACCCTGTGGGAGAGTAGGACGCCGCCGAACAATTCTTCAGAAGAACCCCCATCCGGGATCCGGATGGGGGTTCTTCGCATTTCCGGATCTTCTTGGCGGGTCAGTGTTGCTGCGTCCACCACCAGGTAGACCTAGGTCCACCTCGGAATTGGGGTGTCACGGCCAGTGTGGTGGGCGGGGGGTTCGTGAACACTGATGGAGGACGATCGGTACCGGCATCAGGAGCTTCGCGTGACAACAGTGAGTCGTACGAGCGGCACGTCCGTACGTGCTCAGACCCAAGCGGCCTTCGCAGCGGGCGGTGAGGGGCTGGCGCGGCTGGTCGTCCTGGTGGTGTCGGCGGTGCCGGGGTTCGTGCTTCCGGTGGGGGCGGCCGTTCTCTCGGGTGTGATCGCTGCCCAGCTCCTGCAGGACTACTTCCCGCCGGCCTTCGTCGGGGTCGTGACGGCGGGGATCGTCGTCGTCGCGGTGGGGGCGTTCCATGTCCGTAGCACCGCGAACCGCACGCGCGGGCAGTTGGCGCGCTGGTTCGGCGTGCGTCTGCCGGCGGCCTACGAGCCGCGGCCGGAGCTGGAGTCGGACGCCCGCGGGCACTGGTGGACGGGGTACTCGTACCATCGCTCGCGGACGGTGGCGAAGTACGTGCAGGTGGTCCGCTGGGGGCTGGGGGACCGGACCACCCGGGCCGAGCTGGCCTGGCTGGTGGTGAACCCGTTCCTGGTGCTGGCGGTGGTGGGCCCGGTCGTGGCCCTGTTCGTGCTGGGCGTCGCCTTCACCGTGACGGGTCCGGTGCCCGCCGACGGGACGGGCCCGCTGAGCGGCGAGATGAGTTCCCACCTGCTGGGCACGGCACTCGGCGGTGCCACGATCCTCGTCGGGATACTCGGGGCGCCGTTCGCGGCGCGCGCCTACGCGGAGGTCGCCCGCCGGGTGCTCGACCGGGACGGCCGGTCGACGAACGCCCAGCTGACCAGGCGGGTCGCCGAGTTGACGGAGACGCGGGCGGACGCGGTGGGCAACCAGGCGGCCGAACTGCGGCGGATCGAGCGGGACCTGCACGACGGTGCGCAGGCGCGGCTGGTCGCGATCGGAATGACGCTGGGCACCATCGAGCACCTGATGGACACCGATCAGGGGGCGGCCCGGGAGCTGCTGGCCGAGGCCCGGCAGTCCTCGGCCAGGGCGCTCCAGGAGCTGCGGGACCTGGTCCGCGGGATTCACCCGCCGGTGCTCGCCGAGCGAGGACTGGGCGATGCCGTCCGGGCGCTGGCGCTGGACAGCGCCCTGCCGACCGAGGTCTTCGTGAGTCTGCCGGACCGGCCGCCGGCGCCGGTGGAGGCCGCCGTGTACTTCAGCATCTGCGAACTGCTGGCGAACGCGGCCAAGCACTCGGGGGCGGAGCAGGTGTGGGTGGACATCCTGTACCGCGCCGGCTTCCTGCGGGTCACGGTGACGGATGACGGCGTGGGTGTGGCGGATCCCTCGCGGGGGACCGGCCTGCGCGGGATCGAGAAGCGATTGGGTACCTTCGACGGTGTCCTCGCCATCGACAGCACGTCGGGCGGTCCCACCACCATCACCCTGGAGTTGCCGTGCGAGTTGTCCTCGCCGAGGACCTCTACCTCCTTCGCGAAGGCCTGATCCGGCTGTTGGAAGCGCACGGCTTCACCATCGCCGCGGCGGTGGAGACCGGACCCGAACTGCTGGACGCGCTGCTCACCCACCGCCCGGACGTCGCCGTGGTCGACGTCCGGCTGCCCCCGACGCTCACCGATGAGGGACTTCAGGCAGCGCTCAAGGCACGCCGGGAGATCCAGGGGCTTCCGGTGTTGGTGCTGTCGCAGCACGTCCAGCAGTTGTACGCAAGGGAGTTGCTGGCCGACGGCACGGGCGGGATCGGATACCTGTTGAAGGACCGGGTGTTCAACGCCGGGCAGTTCATCGACGCGGTCCGCCGGGTGGCGGCGGGCGGGACGGCGATGGACCCGGATGTGATCGCCAAGCTGATGCAGACCACCTCGCGTCGGCCCGGTCCGCTGCTGCGGCTGTCCCCGCGTGAGCGTGAGGTGCTGGAGCTGATGGCCGAGGGCTGTTCCAATTCGGCGATCGCCGGCCGCCTGTCGGTGAGCGACGGCGCGGTGGCCAAGCACATCGCCAACATCTTCACCAAGCTCGAACTCGCCCCAGCCGAGGACGCCAACCGGCGAGTGCTGGCCGTGCTCACCTATCTCAACGGTACGGCGGGGCCGAGCCACTGACGGTCCGACCGGATCCGGCGGCGCAGGCCGCACCGTACCGGGGCTGCATTTCTGCCCTCGACCGTGACACCCCAGGCTGCGGGAACGCTTAAACAGGTGTACGAGTAAACTCCGGTGGGCCGAGCCCGGAGGTTGCTGAGCCGTCCGGCGGCCCGACCAGCGGGACCAGGCAGTCGAGGCAGCGTACGGCCGCAGCCGACATCCAGGGGTTGATAGACGTAATGGCACGCCCAACGCTCACCAAGGCCCATCGCGGCCTGCTCGGCCTGGTCGCGGCCGGCGCCTGCATCATCTCGGGCATCGGTTTCGCGGGCTCGTACAACGCGGTGCGTGAGCTGGCCCTGGAGAAAGGTTTCGGCGCTTTCTCCTACGCCTTCCCGATCGGCGTAGACGCGGGCATCGTCGTCCTCCTCGCGCTCGACCTGGTGCTGACCTGGCTGCGCATCCCCTTCCCGATGCTGCGCCAGACCGCCTGGCTGCTGACCGTCGCCACCATCGCCTTCAACGCGGCCGCCTCCTGGGGCGACCCGCTCGGCATGGGGATGCACGCCGTCATCCCGGTGCTGTTCGTGGTCGTGGTCGAGGCCTCCCGGCACGCGGTCGGCCGGATCGCGGCGATCACAGCCGACCGCCACATGGAGTCGGTCCGAGTGATGCGCTGGCTTCTCTCCCCGGTGCCGACCTTCCGGCTCTGGCGGCGGATGAAGCTCTGGGAGCTCCGCTCCTACGACGAGGTCATCCGACTGGAGCAGAACCGCCTGGTCTACCGGGCCCAGCTTCGCTTCCGCTACGGGCGCGGCTGGCGCCGCTCGGCGCCGATCCAGGCCCTGCTGCCGCTCAAGCTCGCCAAGTTCGGCGTCCCGCTGGACCCGTCCCTGCTCGACCGGCTGGACGGGGAACTCGGCCGGAGCGGTCAGACCGGCGACCCCGCCGCCACCGAGGCGCCGGCGCAGCAGGACACGCGGGAGCTCGGAGTCCCGGCCGGCCGCGCGGCCGGGATCGCTCCGGTCGCCGGCGCCCCGACCGGTCAGCCGCAGCAGCTCGCGCACCCCCGGCCCCAGTCGGGACCGCTCCCGGCTGCAGCGCAGGCCCCGGCCCCAGCCCCGGCACAGGCCGCACCGTCCACCCCTGCGGCCGTGGCGCCGCTGCCCGCCGAGGTGGCCGCGCCCATGCTGGCCAAACTGGCCGCCGTCCGACTGCGCGCAGCACAGGAGCCGGAGGCGGCGCCCGAGGTGGCCCCGCAGCTGCGCCGCGAGGAGGTGAACGTCTGGACCGAGCGCCCCGTCCGCACCACCGGTCACCCCACCGACGCCGCCCCCGGCGGGCGCGTGCCAGGCCAGGCCTCGCCGTGGTTCAAGCCGCCGCGTCCGGTGGCGGAGGAGGCCGCCGGAGCCTCCGCTCCTGCCCCTGCCTCGGAGGTGTCGCCCCGGCCGCAGACCCAGTCGGCCGCGACCCCGCAGCAGCCGAGTCCCCAGCAGCCGACCCCGCAGCAGCCCACCGCTTCCCAGCGGCCGGAGCACGCCGTCGAGCCGCCCCAGCACCCGCAGTCCCGTCAGGCCCGCCAGCCGGAGCGGTCGGAGCAGTCGGGTCAGGCCGAAGCGCTGGTCCCCGCCGAGGAGCCCGTCCAAGCCGATCAAGCCGATCGAGCCGATCAGCCCGAACCCCTTCCGGCGCCCTCGCGCATCGACCCGGACCTCGCCTACGAGGCGCTCGTCTCGTACATGGACATGCACGGCCACCAGCCCGACCCGCAGCGCCTCGCCGACTGGCTGACCAGGGAGTACGGCGTCACCGGCAAGGGCCCCGACGGCTCGGTGCACCCGAAGGAGGTCGCCGAGCTCTTCCCGGAGCTGCGCGACCGCTACGTCGCCGCGGGGAGGGACTGACCGGGGGGAACCACCGTCCGGTGACCGGTCGGCCATTGACGGCCGGCCCGGCCGGAGCTACCTTCGCCTCAACAAATTGTTGAAGCGCTGGTTCGGCATGGAGGAGTGCGGATGTCGCAGGTCGAGGTCGACGGAAGCGGGCCGACGGGCGGGGCCTCCTTCTCCACCGCTGCCCGCGCCGCCGTGGAAGCGCTGCTCACCCCGGTCGACGCCGACCTGGCGCGCCGCTACCCGGGCGACTCCGGCACCCGGCAGCCGGTGCACACCGTCTACGTCCCGGCCGACGCCTTCGCCGCCGACACCGTCCGGGAGTGGGGCCGCCAGGCCCTGGCAGCCTTCGACACCCACGCCGGCACACCGGCCGAGCTGGCCCGCGCCCTCGGCGTCCCCGACGACGAACTGCTGGCCGACGTCCACGCCAGGGTCCGGGCCAAGCTGGAGCGCGAGCCGGTCGAGGACCTGCGGGTCGACTTCGAGGACGGCTACGGCCCCCGCCCCGACGCCGAGGAGGACGCCGCCGCCGTCCGGGCCGCCGAGCTGGTCGCCGCAGCGGTGGCCGAGGGCAGCGCCCCGCCGTACGTCGGCATCCGGATCAAGTGCATGGAGGCGCCGGTCCGCGCCCGCGGCATCCGCACCCTGGAGCTCTTCCTCGCCACCCTGCTGGCCGGCGGCGGACTCCCCGACGGCCTCGTCCTGACCCTGCCCAAGGTGACGTACGCCGAGCAGGTCACCGCGCTGGTCAGGCTGCTGGAGGACTTCGAGCGCCGGGCGGGCCTGGCCGCCGGCCGGATCGGCTTCGAGATCCAGATCGAGACCACCCAGGCCATCCTCGGTCCGGACGGACGGGCCACCGTGGCCCGGATGATCGAGGCCGCCGAGGGCCGCGCCACCGGCCTGCACTACGGCACCTTCGACTACAGCGCCGCCTGCGGCGTGGGCGCGGCCTACCAGAGCATGGACCACCCGGCCGCCGACCACGCGAAGGCGGTCATGCAGGTGGCCGCCGCCGGCACCGGCGTCCGGCTCTCCGACGGATCGACCAACGTCATCCCGACCGGTCCCACCGAGCAGGTGCACGCCGCCTGGAAGCTCCACCACGACCTGGTCCGACGCTCCCTGGCCCGCGCCTACTACCAGGGCTGGGACATGCACCCGGCGCACCTGCCGACCCGTTACGTCGCGGTGTACTCCTTCTACCGCGAGGGCCTGGCGGCCGCCGCCGCCCGGCTGACCGCGTACGTCGCCAAGGCGGGCGGCGACGTGATGGACGAGCCGGCCACCGCCCGGGCCCTCAGCGGCTACCTGCTGCGCGGCCTGGACTGCGGCGCCGTCGACCTCGCCGAGGTCACCGCCCTGACCGGCCTGGACCGCGAGCGGCTGAACGCCCTGGCCGGCCGCTGAACCCTCCACCGGCCGGCCACGGAACCACCCGGCCACGGAACCACCCGGCCCCGTGACCACCGGCCCGGCACCCGACCCTGCGGCCACCCGGCGCCGCGGCCACCTCGCTCCGGCCGCCGCACCGGGCCGCAGATTCGTCGACCGTGCGCCAACTAGGCTGGCGGTGCCGCCCCGGGGATCCGGGGTGTGCGCCGCCAGCCTTCGCCGTCCCCGGGAGAACCACCGCGCATGTCCGCCACGCCGGAGCCCAGCGCCAGGCCGTACCTCACCATCCGGCAGGCCGGCAGCCACGAGATCGAGATCAAGAAGTCCCGGTTCATCTGCCACCTCGCCCGGGTCGCCGACGAGGAGGAGGCACAGGCCTTCATCGCCGGCATCCGCAAGCAGTACTGGGACGCCAGGCACAACTGCACCGCCTTCGTGGTCGGCGACGAGCAGCGCCGCGAGCGCTCCAGCGACGACGGCGAACCCGGCGGCACGGCCGGGGTGCCGATGCTGGAGGTGCTGCGCCGGCGCGGCCTGACCGACACCGTGGCCGTGGTCACCCGCTACTTCGGTGGGATCAAACTCGGCGCCGGCGGCCTGGTGCGGGCGTACGGGAGCGCGGTCTCGGAGGCACTGGACGGCATCGGCGTGCTGGAGCGGCGGCCGGTCGCGCTGCTCGCCGTGACCGTGGGCCACGTCCGGGCCGGGCGGGTGGAGAACGACCTGCGGGCGGCGGGATACGTGGTGAGCGACCTGGCCTACGAGGCGGCCGGGGTGCGGATCGAGGTGGGCGTACCGGAGCCGGAGGTGGCGGACTTCCACACCTGGCTGGCCGAGGCGACCGGCGGCACCGCGGTGGCGGTCCCGGCCGGCCGCACCTACGTCGAGGTGCCGGTCTGAGCGACCGGCCCGGCGGACGCCGCCCCAATCCGTCGCCGCCCCGGTCCGGCGGCGCTGGGCCCCGGCTGCGAGTGGCCTGTCTGCGCGCCGGGTTTCGGACAGACATCAAGCCACCTCGCCACCGGCCCGTTTCGGTGCCGCGAGGCTCTGTCTAGCCTGAACCGGCCGCCCGCCGGGAGCCTTCCGCCGGGAGCCGCTCGCCGGCCCCGGCTTTCTCCCGCCCCTACCCCCGCAGGAAGCCGCCGCGATGCCCGTCGTCCAGACCATCACCCTGCTGCCGGGTGCCAGCACCGGCTGGCACTACCACCCGGGGCGGGTCGACGTGGTGGTCCTCTCCGGGACGCTGACCCGGACCCTGCACGACGGCCGGGTCGAAATCAGCCGGGCGGGGGACTCCCTGGTCGAGGAGGCGGGGCCGGTGCACGTGCACGTCGGCCGCAACCTCGGCACCGAACCCGTGGTACTGATCGCGAACTACGCCGCCCCGACGGGCCGTCCGCTGGCCGTGCCGGTCGCCGAGCCCGCCTGGAGTCGAAGCGCCGGCGGTCCCGACGGGGCCTGAGCAGGCCTTCCGGGCTCCGGCCCGGCCCACCCGAGGAAGCCCGCGGGCGGATCGTACGGGGCGGCCGGCGGTGATCCGGCCCGTCCGCAGCGGCCCGGGGCGGGGTGCTTCCCGTAGCCCAGGCCCCGCGCCGCGCGGACGACGGCTTGAGGAGATTCACCCGAACGTAGTGTCGTGGCCCCGAGTTGGAACTTCCGCTCCCGGCTGTGGCGTTTCCTGGGCAAGGATCCGGCGGAACCGGACGAAACCCATCGATGGAGGACACAGGACCCCACCCCGCACCACGGAGGTATGCGCATGGCCTCAAACCGTTCGACCTCGAATCGCCCGACCTCGCACCGCTCCCGCTCGCACACCGGCGCCGGACTTCCCGGCCCCGACGGTCCCGCGACGCCCTACCGGATGACCGTCACCACGGCCCTCCCGCACGCCGAGGCCCTCGCCCTGGCGGATGAACAGCTCGCCGCCTGGCTGAAACAGGAGGGCTACGAGGAGCCGCCGTCCGCCCTCCACCCCGATCCCGCCCGGCCGGATCCCGCCGTTCCGAATCCCCTCGCTCAGGCGTCGGGCGTGCCGGGCCACGTCGAGCGGCTCCGCCTGGGCGAGCGCGTCCTGCTCGACCGCGACCACGGCCCGCTGCGCGGCGGTCCGGGCGCCGGCCGCTACGACCGCCGCAGACTGCGCACGCCGGCCCCGCACGGCACCCGGCAGCTGACCCTCACCGTGGCCACCGCGGCCGGCGGCCCCACCTGGGTCCGGCTGGAGGCCGAGACGCACAGCACGGGCAACGGCGTGCGCACCCCCTGCCGGGTGCCGGTGCCCGAGCTCGCCCGCACGCTCCTGCCGCTGCTCGACGCCACCGACGGCCCGGCCGACGTCCACGTCGCGCCCCGGGTGATCACTGCCGACGCGGTGGACGCCCTGATCGACGAGCTGTGCGACCCGGAGCGCCGACTGCCCATCGTGGTCGCCAGCGTCCCGGTGAACCTCCCGGTCGACGACTGGGCCGAGGACGTGGTCGGCCCGCTCTGCCACCAACTGCCCGGCCTCGCCACCGCCTACGTACTGGATCCCGGCGCCCGGACGGTGTTCAACGTCGCGCTGGAGTTCCACACCGTCTACGGCGGCGCGGTGCGCACCTACCTGCCCGAGGTCGACCCGGCCTCCCGGCAGGACGGCGCCCGGCATCCGGTGCTCGCCCGGGGCCGAATAGAGGAGGACCTCCGCCGCGCCGCCGGGCTGCTCGCCCGCGAGCCGCGCCGCCTCGCCGCCGACCAGCCGCTGCCGCCGCCGCTGGCGGCCGTCCCGGTGCTGCGCGTCCCGCAGGCGCGACTGCGCCGGGCCGCCGAGCCCGCTGTCGACCCGGCCGCCTCGGCGCCGGGAGCGGACCAGGACGCCGCCCGCGCCGAACTGGCCGCGCTCGCCCACGAGGAGCAGCAGGACCGCGCCGAGCAGCAGGCCAGGGCCGACGAGTTGGAGCAGGTCCGGCGCACCCTGCGTCTGGAGCGCCGCGAACGCCGGGAGCGGGGCCAGGTCCGCGAGGGGCGTGACGGCCGGGACGCCCGGGAGGGTCGGATCCGTTCCGGCGCCCGCGCCCTGACGGGCCGTCACTGCAGTACCTCGGGCAGCGGCCCGGCCGCCGGGCAGTACTCCGCAGCCCAGCCCTCCGGTCGCCGGGGAAAGCCCGAAACCTTCACCGAACTCATGGCCAGACTGGGCGAGTTCCCCCTGCTGAGCTTCACCGGGGACCAGAAGAGCGCGTTCGCCCTGGACGACCTGCAGCGCTCCGGCGCCGGCTGGGCCCGGCTCGCCTGGGACGGCCTGACCGCCCTCCAGGAGTACGCGGAGGCGGCCGTGCGCGGCGCGGCCGGCGGGGACTTCAAGCAGTGGTGCGAGCGCACGCCCGAGGGCTGCCACCGCTTCCCGCCCCGCAAGGCCGTGCGCGGCGAGTCCAGGACGGTCTTCAGCCACACCAAGTGGAAGCGCGAACGGATGCTGCCGGTGCCGGAATGCGTGGACGCCTCCCGGCGCGCGTTCATGGGCGCACACCTGCGGATCGGCGGCGGCCGGACGGCGCCCCGGCTGCACTACCTGGACGACTGCTCCGGCAGCGGCCGGATCTACGTCGGCTACATCGGCCTGCACCTGACCAACACCCGTACCAACTGACCGGCTTGGCTGACCGCCGCGCCCGTTCGGGGGACAATGGCCGGCAGGGGCGGGTCGGCGTGGTCGCCGACCGCCCCTGGCAGGCGCCGGACGAGCATGGGGGAACGACGACCGATGCAGCACTCAGCAGACGGCCAGTCCGACGGCACCGCCACCGTCCGGTTCCCCCAGCCGGGCTTCCTCGCCTCGGTCTTCCGCGACCTCGGCGTCGACGGGACAACGGAGCCGGACGGTGACGGCCCGTCCGTTCCGGGCCCCGCCGG
This sequence comes from Streptomyces sp. NRRL S-350, assembly GCF_000719705.1. Lineage (GTDB taxonomy): Bacteria > Actinomycetota > Actinomycetes > Streptomycetales > Streptomycetaceae > Kitasatospora. Next base: position 9,437 of record NZ_JOHO01000067.1, read on the forward strand.
CGCCGTGGGCCGGGGCGGAGCGAGCCACCGCACCGCGGATCCCGGCGCCACGGGCCAGGGCACTGCGGACCCCGGCACCGCGGACCGGGGTGCCGCCGACTCCGGGCCCTCCTCCTCCGGGCCCGCCGACCCGGAGGAGGCCGTCGCGGCGCACGCCCGGGCCGCCGCCCTGACCCACCACCGCACCGTCACCGTCCGGGCCGAGCACGACCGGCTGGCCGACCTGCTGCGGCGGGCCGCCCTGCCCGTCTCGGCCATGGACTTCGAAAGCCAGCTGCGCCACTACGAGCGCCGCCCCTACCAGGCCGACGGTCCGGACACCGCCGAGGACCAGGAACCCCGCTGGGAGCACTTCGCGCCCGCCGGTCCGGCCTCGGCCGACCCCGACAGCGGCCCGACCCGCCGTCTGCTCGACTCCGGCTACCAGCGCGAACTCGCCCAGGCCCGGCTCGCCCACCAGCGTGCCCTGCGCGAGTGGCGCACCCGCCACGCCGAGGCCGGTCGGCCGGCCGTCGACGAGTCCCGGCGCGCCCACGAAGCCGCCGAGGAGGCCCGCGCCCGCGCCGTGCGCGAGTACAACGACAGCCTGGAGGAGTGCCGGCGGGCCTACCGGCTGGCCGAGCCGGCCGCGGTGGAGTCCCTGCTCGAACGGGCGCTGGCCGCCGCGGAGACCGCCACCCAGGATCTGCCTGCCCCCTGCCGGGCGGTGTTCCGGCCGCTCACCCGCACCGCTGTCCTGGACCTCGACCTGCCGCCGCTCGATCTGGTGCCCTCGCTCACCGGCTACCGGCTCGCCCCGGACGGCGACATCGTCCCGGTGCCGCGCCCGCCGGCCGACCGGGCCACCGACTACCTGCGGCTGGTCGCCCGGCTCGCGCTGCGCGCCCTGCAGGCCGCCGACGCCGTCGACACCGACGAGATACTCGCGGGCGTCGTCCTCAACGGCTGGCTGCGCGAGTCCGGTGCCGCCGAGCCGCTCTGCCTGCTGAGCGTGGACGCCGACCGCGACGCACTGGCCCGCACCCGGCTGCTGCCGCCGGACACGCCGTACGAGGAGCACGACGACGAGGGCGTCTACGCCGACGCCGAGCAGGACGAGGCGCTGGTCCGGCTGCGCCACCTCGGCGCCGCCGTCACCCCGGACCCGTACGGCCGGGTGGGCGTCGAGCCGGCCGCCCGGGCCGGAGCCGCCGTGCCGGCCGCCCCCGACCTGTCCGCCAACGAGTTCGCCCAGCTGGTGCGCGACCTGCTCACCCGGGGCGGGCTCGCCGAGTGGAGCGTGCGGCTGCGCGGCCCGGCCGGGCTGGTCGCCACCGGTGAGGGCGCCCCGGGCAGCGCGCTTCCGGGCCGCTGGGTGGTGTGGGCCTCCCGGGGCGCCGCACCGGTCACCGCCGAGCAGATCGCCACGCTGGCCGAGGCGGTCAGCGAGGAGTCGGCCGAGCGCGGCCTGCTGCTGACCACCGGTCACTTCACCGACGAGGCCCTGGACCTCACCGGTGAGGAGGGACACCGGCACATCCACCTGGTCGACGGCGACGGCGTCCGCGAACTCGCCCGCACCCACCTCGGCCTGCCGCTGACCGCCGGCCGCTGACCGTCGGGCGCTCCCACCTGCGAGATCACCCCGACGGCCCATCCGGCGGGCGTCCGGTCAGGCCCGGACCGAGGCTGGGAAACGGGCCCCGGCCGCGCCCGGCACCCCGGGCGACGACCGTCGAACGGCCGTCCGGTACGGTCGGCGGTCGGCCCGGCCACGGGCGGACCCCAGGGGGAGAGGAATGGGCAGAGCGCTCGGCAGCACACACGGCGGCACCGGCCATCCGGCCGCACCCACGGCGGAGGCGGCGCGATGACGGCCGTCCTGGTCGCCGCCGGGGCGTTCCTGATGACGCTGATCGGCGGCTTCGTCGCCCAGCGCACCGGTGACCGCCGCCACCTGGTGCTCGGCTTCGCCGCCGGACTGATGCTCGGCGTGGTCGCCTTCGACCTGCTGCCCGAGGCGATCCACCAGGCGCCGGGCGAGGTGCACGGCGTGCCGCAGGCGCTGCTGATGTTCGCGGCCGGATTCCTCGCCATCCACGTGGTCGAGCGCGCGGTCGCCATCCACCGCGGCCACGAGGGCGAGTACGCCGAGCACACCCACGGCCACCACCACGGGCACGCCCACACCGCCGGGCCCCAAGGCGTGGGGCTGACCGCCGCGCTGGCCCTGGTCGGGCACAGCGTGATGGACGGATTCGCGATCGGCGCCGCCTTCCAGGCCGGCAGCACGGTCGGCACCGTGGTGGCCATCGCCGTGGTCGCGCACGACTTCGCCGACGGCTTCAACACGTACACGATCACCCGGTTGTACGGGAACAACCGGCGGCGGGCCCTGGCCCTGCTCACGGCGGACGCGGTGGCCCCGGTGTCCGGCGCCGCGATCACCCTCGCGTTCACCATCCCGGAACACCTGCTCGGCCTCTACCTGGGCTTCTTCTCCGGCTTCCTGCTGTACCTGGCGACCTCCGACATCCTCCCGGAGGCGCACAGCCCGCACCCCTCGCGCAGCACCCTGCTGTGCACCGTCGCCGGGGTGGGCTTCATGTGGCTGGTGATCGGCTTCGCCGGCTGAGGCCGCCGTGCGACCGCCGGCCGCGCTGACGCGCTGCCCGTGATCGCCGGCCGCGCTGACGCGCTGCCCGTGATCGCCGGGACCGGGATCACCCCGCTGCGTCCGGGGGCGCCGACCGCCGGGGCGGCCCGGCTGCGAGGAAGCGGGCCTCGGCGGAACGCAGCACGCGCAGCAGCACCTCCTCGTCGTCGGGGCTGACCTCGCCGAAGTACTCCTGCGCCACCTCGTCCCGGACCTGCCCGATCCGCTCCACCGCCGCACGGCCGGCCCCGGTCAGCAGGATCCGCACCGCCCGCCGGTCGGCCGGGTCGGGACTGCGCTCGACCAGCCCGGCCTCCTCCAGGGCGTCGACCACGGTGGTGGCGGAGCGCGGGGCGATGTGCAGCTTGTCCGCGAGGTCGCTCAGCCGCATCGCCCGGTCCGGCGACTCGCAGCCGGGCACGTGGGCGAGCGTGCGCAGCGCCCGGGCCTGGCCGGGAGTGATGCCGTAGGGCTCCAGCCGCCAGCCGGTCTGCCGGCGGATCCGCTTGATCGCCCTGGTCATCGCGTCGGCCAGTTCGGCGGCGGTGTCGGGGGCGCCCGGCCGGGGGCCGGGGGAGGGGCCCGCCGGATCGTCGGTCGGCGTGGTGGTCATCGGCGGTCTCCTCGGCTGGTGTCCGGCCAAGCGTAGCGACCGGTCCGGGGCGCCCGGTCGTCGGTCGAAGACGCTCCGAGAAATATGTTGAGCTTAGCTCAGTATCTGGGCTAGCGTAGGCGCCAGTGAGGGGACCCTAACTCCCCTGCCCGACCCTGGAGGGCCCATGCCCACGTCCACCGCACGCGTCACCACCGACCGCTCCGGCCGCTACGCCAAGCAGCTCGCCGCCCACATGGGGCGCAAGATCGAGGCCGTCTACTCCGAGGAGACCGGCCGCGGCACCCTGGTCTTCGGCGCCGGCACCGCCACCCTGGACGCGCAGCCCGACGCGCTGCTGCTCACCGTCGAAGGCGAACGCGAGAACCTGCCCGGCCTGGAGGACGTCGTCGGCCGCCACCTCGTCCGCTTCGGCGCCCGCGACGAACTCGTCGTCGAATGGCAGCGCGACAACGGTGAGACCGGCCTGGTTCACCGCAACGACGACCCCGAGGCCTGACCCCGCGCGGCCCCCGGCCGCGGCAGCCACCGGTCGAGCACCCACAGCACCAGCACGGCCAGGCACCAACTCGCCACCACGTCCAACAGCCAGTGGAAGTCACTCCACACCAGCCCGGCACCCACCCCCAGCGCCAGCAGCACCGCGCCCGACGCCAGCCCCCGGACGGCGCCGGACCCCGCCACCCGGGCCAGCAACAGGGCCGCGACCCCGTACGAGACCGCCGCGGTCGCGGTGTGCCCGGACGGGTACCAGCCCCACTGCCCCGGAGCCACCGGCTCCCCCAGCGGCCCCGGCCGGGCGAACGCCGACTTCGCCGGAACCACCAGCAGCGGGATCAGGCCCGCCGTCAGCACCGCCACGGGCAGCGGCAGCCACCAGCGCCCGGCCCCGGCCCGGCGCCACCGCCAGGCGGCCAGGACGCCGGCCAGCACCAGCACCGGGATCGCCGGGACGCTGCTGCCCAGATCGGACAGGACATGGCCGAAACGGTCCGGCAGCGCACTCGCGAACTCCCCGCGGACCGCGTGCACGGCCCCGCGGACCCACCGGTCCAATCCCAGCAGCGGCCCGCCCACCGCCACCTGCCAGGACACCACCAGCAGCACCGCCGCAGCCACCACCGGCACGGCCGGCGACCGCGCCGCCCGGGCTGCGGCGGCCCGATCGGCGGTGGCTGCGCAGGCCCGGTCGGAGGCGACCCGGCCCCGGACAGCGGACAGCCGCCCCGGAGCAGGGGGGAGAGCTCCGGGGCGGCTCTGATGATCGCCGTTCCGCGCGCCCCGGGGGGTGTGGGTCGGACGGTCGGTCGATCGGCTTTCGGTACGCGCCGCCCCTCCCGGGGCGACCTGGTTGTCCTCGCGGCGCCCACGCGGGTCCTCCCCCGAGGGCGGCTCCGCGGACGGCTCCGCCAATGGCTGAGGCTCGCTGTCCATCTGTGATGACACTACGTCAACAGCCCTTCCGTACCGAGCGCCTTCAGCGATTCCGCACATCATCTTCACCCCCGGCCGGACAACCTCCGGGCCGTCCCGTCGATCATGCCCGGCCGTTGCGCCGGCCGTCGGCCCGGCCGCTCCCGAAGGGCCCCGCACCAGCCCCGGAGAACCGAACGGCCCGTGCGGACCAGAGGTCCCCACGGGCCGTTCAGCGCTGTCCGGACAACCCTCCGGCGGGGGTTCACCACCTGGCGGGCGGCACCGCTCAGACGGCGGCGAACGCACCCTCCAGGATGTCCAGGCCCTCGTTCAGGAGGTGCTCCGGCATGACCAGCGGCGGCAGGAAGCGCAGCACGTTGCCGTAGGTACCGGCGGTCAGCACCACCAGACCCTCGGCGTGGCAGGCCTTCGCGATCGCCGCGGTCGCCTCCGCGTCCGGCTCCTTGCCGCCCGGCTTCACCAGCTCCACGGCGATCATCGCGCCGCGGCCGCGGACCTCGCCGATGCTCACCCGGTCGGAGTGCGCGTACTTCTCCTGCAGCGCCCGCAGACGGCCCAGCATGACCTCGCCGATCCGCTGCGCCTTGCCGTTGAGGTCCTGCTCCTTCATGGTCTCGATCGCGCCCAGCGCCGCGGCGCAGGCCACCGGGTTGCCACCGTAGGTGCCACCCAGGCCACCCGCGTGCGCGGCGTCCATGATCTCGGCCCGGCCGGTCACCGCGGCCAGCGGCAGACCGCCGGCGATGCCCTTCGCGGTGGTGATCAGGTCCGGCACGACGCCCTCGTCGTCACAGGCGAACCACTGGCCGGTGCGGCAGAAACCGGTCTGGATCTCGTCCGCGACGAACACGATGCCGTTCGCCTTCGCGTACTCCACGATCGCCGGCAGGAAACCCTTGGCCGGCTCGATGAAGCCGCCCTCACCCTGGATCGGCTCGATGATGATCGCGGCGACGTTCTCGGCACCGATCTGCTTGTTGATGATGTCGATCGCCTGCGCGGCGGCCTCGGCGGCGCAGTTCTCCGCACCGGTCAGCCAGCGGTACGGGTAGGCCACCGGCACCCGGTAGATCTCCGGGGCGAACGGACCGAAGCCCTGCTTGTACGGCATGTTCTTCGCCGTCAGGCCCATCGTGAGGTTCGTACGGCCGTGGTAACCGTGGTCGAACACCACGACGGCGGTGCGCTTGGTGTACGCGCGGGCGATCTTCACCGCGTTCTCGACCGCCTCGGCGCCCGAGTTGAACAGCGCGGTGCGCTTCTCGTGGTCGCCCGGAGTCAGCTCGTTCAGCTGCTCGGCGACAGCCACGTAACCCTCGTACGGCGTCACCATGAAGCACGTGTGGGTGAAAGCGGCCAACTGCTCGCTCGCCCTGGCCACCACGGCCTCGGCACTGTTGCCGACGTTCGTCACGGCGATGCCGGAGCCGAAGTCGATCAGCGAGTTGCCGTCCACGTCCTCCAGCACACCGCCGTTGGCGCGGGACACGTACACCGGCAGGGTGGTGCCGACACCGGCCGCCACCGCACCCAGCTTGCGGGCCTGAAGCTCCAGCGACTTCGGACCGGGGATCGCGGTGACCAGGCGGCGCTCCTGCGGGAGCGGCGTTGCGGCGCTCATGGGGTTTCTCCAGACTTCTCGGCTCGGTGCTTCGCAGGCTACGGCCGCCCTCCCCGACCGGGCATGCGCCACTCGGTAGCAGTGCGCCGCCCGACTTGTCCGGCACGGCCAGCACCGGCGACACGACTACCCGCAGGCCCCGCTCCACTACCCTGAGCACGGGCGTGTCGCCGGTACGGCGGCATGGGTATGGCGGCACCGACGGCGGTCGGGCCGGGCGGGCGAGGGAGCGGGGCCGTACATGGCACGAGACGGGTCACACCACCACGGCGAGCGCACCGCCACCAGACCCCCGGCCCCCCTACCCCACCAACGGCCGGGCACGGCCCCGGACGGGTCCTTCGACCTCTCCACCTGGGCCTGCGCCCCACGCCCCGAAGCCGAACCGGGCATCTACCGGCTCGGCTACCGCCGGATCGACCCGGAGCGGGCGGAGGCGGCCAAGGTCGCGACCTGGCCGCTGCTGCTACGGGCGGGGCTCAACGCGGTGGTGGGGTGGTTTGCCTATCTCTACGGCACCCAGTTGCTGATGTACGTCCTCGTTTGGTTCGGCGGGCAGGCAGGCATCGGGCCGCTCGCGTCGCCGTCCGAAGCCGAAGCGATGTTCACGCTCCTGGTGGCCAACGTCCTGGTCCTCGGCATCGTCATCAAGGTCTTCGGCCGGATGGGCCGTTGGCCGGAGGTGTGGCGCCGGTACGCTGCCCCGTTGCTCTCGCGGGCGGTGACGCAGGAGGAGCAGGCCGAGGTGGACGCCCCGGCGGCCGACGTGGTGCGGCGGCAGGACCCGTGGGACGGGCTGCGGCAGGGCGGTGCCCGGGAGGCGGCCGCGCGGCTCGACGGGGAGGTCGTGGGGGACGTCGACTACGTACGGATCCAGCGCGCCTGGGAGTCGGCGCAGGCGGATCCGGTGTTCGTGCCCGCGTTCGCGGAGCAGGTGGCCGCCCGGGGTGCGGCGGCGTTCGCCCACCCGTCGGAGGCGCGTGAGCTGCCGGGCCGCGGAGAGGAGCACGATCTGCTGCTCGGCCAGGTCCGGTTGGGAACCGCGCAGGACGTGCCGAAGAACCCGTTGAGCCACCGGGCGTCCGGCTTCGCCCTGGATCCGGCGTTGCTGGGTACCTCGGTGTTGGCGGTGGGGCCGGCCGGGACGGGGAAGACCGCGCGGCTGGCCCGGCCGGTGGCCGAGGCCCTGTGCCTGCAGGCGTTGGCCGGCACGGCGTGCGCGGTGGTGGTGGGGGCGGCGGACGCCGATCTTGGCCCGGATGCCTGGTACGACGTGGTGATCGCGCCCGGGGACTCCTCCTCGGTGTACGGGCTGGACCTCTACGGTGCCGCGCAGAACCCCGACGAGGCGGCGGCCCGGCTGGCGGAGGCGCTGTTGCCGGACGAGCTGACGGCCCGCGCGGAGATTGCCCGCACCGCGTTGCAGCAGGTGGTGGGCCCGTTCCACGCCGGGTACGGCCGCTATCCGGGGGTGCGCGAGTTGAGGGCGCTGCTGGCCGGTGATCCGGACGCGTTGGCGGCCCTGGTGAAGGCGCTCGGTACGGCCGGCCGACTGGCCGTCCACGAGCGGGACCTGGAGTACCGCGAGCGTCAGCGTGACCGGGCGGACGACCCGGGGGCGCTGCTGGCGGACCGGCTGGCGCTGCTGGACCGGCCGGCCTTCGAGGGTGCTTTCGCGACCGACGGCACCGGCCGGCCGCCGTTCGCGATGCGGGTGCTGGACCACCCGCTGCGGGTTCGGGTGAAGCTGCCCGAGCGCAGTCATCCGGAGGCGGCCCGGATGCTGTCCCGGCTGGTGGTGGGGCAGTTCGTGCAGGCGGCCGGGGCGCGCGAGGACCGTTCGCTGTTCGCCGGCCTGGTGGTGGACGACGCCTCCGCGGCGCTGGACGCCGCCGCGGTGCGCGGGCTGCAGCGGATGCGTGGGGCGAACGCGGGCACGGTGCTGCTGCTGCGGACGCTGGTGGACCTGCCGGAGGCGCTGCGGGCGCCGCTGTTCGGCGCGGTCGGCTGCCGGATGGCGTTCCCGGGGATCGCGCCGTGGGACGGGCGGCTGTTCTCGGAGGCCTGGGGCACGCACCTGGTGCGGGAGACCGCGGTCACCCACACTCCCGACACCTCCGGTGGCGTGATACGGCGTGCGGGCCGGGTGGGGCGGAAGGCGTTGTCGGGGACGACGGCGCAGACGGAGTCGGTGACGACGCGGGAGGTGGAGCGGTTGCGGTGGTCGCCGTCGGACCTGGCGCATGCGTTGCCGGCGGGGCATGCGGTGGTGTCGTTGACGGCGGTTTCGGGGGAGCAGGTGCCGCCGTTGTTGGTGGATCTCCGGGGGTGAGGTGGGGGCGGGCCGGAAGTCGCCTTCGAGGTGGATTCGGCAGTGCGGGTTGTCCGGGGCGTCCATAATGAAGGGGAGAGACCCTCACCAGTCCCACGTCCCTCTCCTCGCCCGGCCGCAACGGCGCGGTCAGGTCGATCCTTCGAAGGTGCCATGCCCCCCACACTCGCCTCCGTCGTCCGCAACAGTTCGCTCCATCTGACGGTTCTCGCCGGGGCGGACCATCTGGAGCGGCCGGTCCGCTGGGTGCACACCAGTGAGCTGGACGACCCGACGCCGTTCCTCGAGGGTGGTGAGCTGCTGCTCACCACCGGGATCAAGCTGGGCCGTACGGCGGCGCAGTTGCAGGCGTACGTGCACCGGCTGGCCGATGCCGGGGTGGTGGGGCTGGGGCTCGGGGTGGGGTTGTCGCACACCGAGGTGCCGCAGCCGTTGGTGGACGCGGCGGCGCAGCGGGGGCTGCCGCTGTTGCGGGTGCCGGAGCCGACGCCGTTCATCGCGATCAGCAAGGTGGTGTCGGCGGCGCTGGCCGCGGAGCAGTACGAGGCGGTGACGACCAGTTTCGAGGCGCAGGAGGAGCTGACCCGGGCGGCGCTGGGCAAGGACGGCACGACGGCGGTGGTGCGTCGGCTGGCGGCGCGGCTGGGGGGCTGGGCGGCGCTGTACGACGGGTCCGGTGCGCTGTCGGTGGTGGCGCCGGACTGGGCGGCGCGCCGGGCGGGGCGGTTGGCGGCGGAGGTGGACCGGTTGCGTCGGCGGCCGGCGCCGTCGAGTGCCGCGTTGCAGGGGCGGGCGCCGGGGATAGACACGGCGGACGAGGACTACGTGGTGGTCCAGTCGCTGGGGGCGGACCGGCGGGCGCGGGGTTTCCTGGCGGTCGGGACCGAGGACCGGATCACCCCGACCGAGCGGTACGTGCTGAACGCGGCGGTGGCGCTGCTGACCTTGACGCTGGAGCGCTCGCGCGAGCTGCGGCAGGCGGAGGAGCGGATGGGCGCGGCGCTGCTGCGGATGGTGCTGGCGGGGGAGGTGGCGACGGCCCGGCAGGTGGCGGTGGGCCTGTTCGGCGGCATGCCGGAGGGGACGATAAGGGTCCTGGTGGCGGGGGCGGGGCCGACGAGTGGGGATGCCGCCGAGGCGCTCGGGGAGTTGGGCGATCGGGCGGAGCAGGCGGGTGCCCGGGTGGGCGAGAAGCTGCTGGTGGCGCGGGAGGACGGCGCGCACGGCTTGCGGTTGATGGTGCTGGCGCTGGACAACGGCGCGGTGCACCGGGCGTGTCTGGGCGCGGTGGAGGAGCACGAGGGGTTGTCGCTGGGTGTTTCGGCGCCGGCCGCGCTGGAGGAGGCCGGGACGGCGTACGCGCAGGCCGAGCGGGCGTTGGCGGTGGCGCTGCGTGGTGGCCGGCGGTCGGTGGACCACGAGGAGGTCGGCGCGGGTTCGCTGCTGCCGCTGCTGGGCGAGGACGCGGTGACGGCGTTCGCGGAGGGGCTGTTGCGGCCGTTGCGCGAGCACGACCGGACGGCGCGCGGCGATCTGGTGGCTTCGCTGCGGGCGTGGTTGTCGAGGCACGGCCAGTGGGACGCGGCGGCGGCCGATCTCGGGGTGCACCGGCACACGCTGCGGTACCGGATGCGGCGGGTGGAGGAGTTGCTGGGTCGTTCGCTGGACGACACGGATGTGCGCATGGAGCTGTGGCTGGCGCTGCGCTCCGGCGAGGAGTAGGGGAGCCGGGAGTCCCGGCAGCGGGGTGGACGGCAAGCGGGTGGACGGCGGCCGCGCCTGGACGCGGTGGAGTGGCCTCGGCGCCGAACGCTCCTAGTCGGCCAATCCGGTCGGCGCGTCGGCGCCCCTACCCTCGGGTTCTGGTCCCACGTCCGTGCGGGCCGTACGACGACGAGGAGAGGGCCGGTACCACGGTGACCACCACGTACGATTTCTGGCTGGCCGGCCGCCGGGCGAGCGGTGACGCCGACTTCGAGGTGCGCAACAGCTGGGACGGCCGTCTGGTCGGCAGGGTGAGCGTTCCGACCGAGGCTCAGGTCGAGGAGGCGCTGGACGCCGCCGTCGCCGCGCTGCCGGTGTTCGCCGCCACTCCGGCGCACCAGCGTGCCGCCGCCCTGGACCACGTGGCCAAGCGGCTGGCCGAGCGCGCCGAGGAGATCGCCCAGCTGATCACCGCGGAGAACGGCAAGCCGATCAAGTGGGCTCGCGGCGAGGTCGGCCGCGCGGTGTCGGTCTTCCGCTGGGCCGCCGAGGAGGCGCGCCGCACCAACGGCGAGACCATGCGCCTGGACACCGACCCGGGCGGCGTGGGCCGTTTCGCGGTGGTTCGCCGGTTCCCGCGCGGTGTGGTGCTGGGCATCGCGCCGTTCAACTTCCCGCTGAACCTGGTCGCCCACAAGGTCGCCCCGGCGATCGCGGTCGGTGCCCCGATCATCCTGAAGCCGGCTCCGGCGACGCCGCTGTCGGCGATGGTGCTGGGCGAGATCCTGGCCGAGACGGACCTGCCGGCCGGCTCCTGGTCGATCCTGACGGTGCCGAACGACCGGATGCCGGCGCTGGTGCAGGACCCGCGTCTGCCGGTGATCTCGTTCACCGGTTCGGACAAGGTCGGCTACCAGATCATGGACTCGGTGCCGCGCAAGCACTGCACCCTGGAGCTGGGCGGCAACGCCGCGGCCGTGGTGCTCGCCGACTGGTCCTCGGAGGCCGACCTGGACTGGGCGGCGACCCGGATCGCGATGTTCGCCAACTACCAGGGCGGGCAGTCCTGCATCTCGGTGCAGCGGGTGGTGGCCGACGCGTCGGTGTACGACGCGCTGGTGGAGAAGGTCGTGGCCAAGGTCAAGGCCCAGGTCACCGGTGACCCGAACGACGACGCGACGGACGTCGGCCCGCTGGTCGACGAGAACGCCGCCAAGCGGGTGGAGTCCTGGGTGGAGGACGCGGTCGCCAAGGGCGCCAAGGTGCTGACCGGCGGTACCCGCGAGGGCGCGACCTTCGCCCCGACCGTGCTGGCCGAGCTGCCCGCGGACGCGATCCTGGCCAAGGCCGAGGTGTTCGGCCCGGTCCTGTCGCTGCACCGGGTCGACGGCGTGGACGAGGCCTTCGCGGCCGTCAACGACTCGGCGTTCGGCCTGCAGGCGGGCGTGTTCACGCACGACCTGCAGACGGCGTTCCGGGCGCACCGGGAGCTGGAGGTCGGCGGTGTGATCATCGGCGACGCGCCGTCCTACCGCGCCGACCAGATGCCGTACGGCGGGGTCAAGGACTCGGGTGTCGGCCGTGAGGGCGTCAAGTACGCGATGGACGACTACACCGTCGAGAAGGTCCTGGTGCTCACCGGCCTCGACCTCTGACCGGCTTCGCACTCCGGCGGGCGGCGACCTCCGACCGGCTTCGCACTCCGGCGGGCGGCGGCCGCTGACCGATCCCGCCCCCTGACGGGGTGGATCACCGAAAGCGCGGCTGACGCAGGGCCCGGTTCCTCGAACCGGGCCCTGCTCGGGTTCAGCCGTCGTGTCCGGCCGCGGCCGAGACGGCTTCCTCGACGGTGGCGTTCCCGGCGACCAGTTCGAGGGTCAGTCCGGCGGTGCCGGGCTCGTGGAGCAGGGCGGCGAGGACGGCGGCGACGTCGGCCCGGTCCACCGCGCCGCGCCCGACCGAGGGGGCGAGGCGGACCAGCCCGGTGCCGGGTCCGTCGGTGAGCCGCCCGGGGCGCAGCACCGTCCAGTCCAGCGTGGTCCGGGCCCGGATCGCGTCGTCGGCGGCGCCCTTGGCCCGCAGGTAGGTCTCGAACACCTCGTCGGCGGGGTGGTGGGCGTCGGCGGCGGCGCCCATCGAGGAGACGATCACGTACCGGCGGACGCCGGCGAGTTCGGCGGCGTCGGCGAGCAGGACGGCGGCGTCGCGGTCGACGGTGTTCTTGCGGGCGGTTCCGCTGCCCGGTCCGGCGCCGGCGGCGAAGACCACCGCGTCGGCGCCGGCCAGCAGTTCGGCCAGCTGGGGGGCGGTGGTGGCCTCCAGGTCGAGCAGCAGCGGCTCGGCTCCGGCGTCGATCAGGTCCTGGGCCTGTTCGGGGCGGCGGATGATCCCGGCGGGGCGGTCGCCGCGTTCGGCGAGCAGCCGTTCCAGTTTCAGCGCGATCTGTCCGTGGCCTCCGGCGATGACGGTACGCATGGCTCCGACGGTAGCCGGTGGGGCGCCGGGTCGTCCTGGGGAGGTCCTGGGCGCGGTCGCGGACAGGACACAATGGGCGCATGACTTCGCTCGCCCACCCGCAGCTGCGTTTCACGCCCACCGTGGCGGACCCCTCCGGCCCCCGGGAGCTGGTGATCCTCGGGTCCACCGGTTCGATCGGCACCCAGGCCATCGACGTGGTGCTCCGCAACCCGGACCGTTTCCGGGTGGTGGCCCTGTCGGCGGCCGGTGGCCGGGTGGATCTGCTGGCCGAGCAGGCGTTGCGGCTGGGCGTGCACACCGTGGCGGTGGCCGATCCGGCGGCCGAGCCGGCGCTGCGCGAGGCGCTGGCCGCGAAGGCCGCGGGCCGGGCGCTGCCGGCCGTGCTGGCGGGCCCGGACGCGGCGACGGAGCTGGCCTCCGTGGAGTGCCATTCGGTGCTGAACGGCATCACCGGGTCGATCGGGCTGCGGCCGACGCTGGCCGCGCTGGCGGCGGGCCGGGTTCTGGTGCTGGCCAACAAGGAGTCGCTGATCGTCGGCGGTCCGCTGGTGAAGGCGGTGGCGAGGCCGGGGCAGATCGTGCCGGTGGACTCCGAGCACGCGGCGCTGTTCCAGGCGCTGGCGGGCGGGACGCGCGCCGAGGTGCGCAAGCTGGTGGTCACGGCCAGCGGCGGGCCGTTCCGCAACCGCACCCGTGAGCAGCTGGCCGGGGTGACCCCGCAGGACGCGCTGGCGCACCCGACCTGGGCGATGGGCCCGGTCGTGACGATCAATTCGGCGACCCTGGTCAACAAGGGCCTGGAGGTGATCGAGGCGCACCTGCTGTACGACGTGCCCTTCGACCGGATCGAGGTCGTGGTCCATCCGCAGTCGGTGGTGCACTCGATGGTGGAGTTCGCCGACGGTTCGACCCTGGCGCAGGCCAGTCCGCCGGACATGCGGATGCCGATCGCGCTGGGCCTGGGCTGGCCGGACCGGGTGCCGGACGCCGCTCCCGGCTGCGACTGGACGAAGGCCGCCACGTGGGAGTTCTTCCCGCTGGACGACGTGGCCTTCCCGGCGGTCGAGCTGGCCCGTGAGGTGGGCACCCTGGGGGGTACCGCCCCGGCGGTGTTCAACGCGGCGAACGAGGAGTGTGTGGAGGCATTCCTGAAGGGCGGCCTCGCCTTCACCGGAATCGTGGACACTGTTGCCAAGGTCGTGGCCGAGCACGGTCAGCGTGACGGGGGTCCGGCGGCGTCGGGAACTTCCCTGACGGTGGAGGACGTCCTGCACGCGGAGGACTGGGCGCGCGCCCGGGCCCGCGAGCTGGCGGCGGGCTGACGGCCGCGAGTGCGGTACGACGAGACGATGAGCGGAGCGGCATGACGGAGGACCAGCGGTGGCAACGGTTTTGACGGTGGTCGGCATCCTGGTCTTCGTCATCGGGTTGCTCGTCTCGATCGCCTGGCACGAACTCGGCCACCTCTCCACGGCCAAGCTGTTCGGCATCCGGGTGCCGCAGTACATGGTCGGCTTCGGCCCGACCCTCTGGTCGAGGCGCAGGGGCGAGACCGAGTACGGCATCAAGGCGATCCCCTTCGGCGGGTACATCCGGATGATCGGGATGTTCCCGCCGGGCGATGACGGCCGGATCACCAAGCGCAGCAGCTCGCCCTGGCGGTCCATGATCGAGGACGCCCGCGAGGCCTCCTACGAGGAGCTGCAGGAGGGCGACGAGCACCGGGTGTTCTACACCCGCAAGCCCTGGAAGCGCGTCATCGTCATGTTCGCCGGGCCGTTCATGAACCTGGTCCTGGCGTTCGGGCTGTTCCTGACGGTCATGATGGGCTTCGGCGTCTCCATGGCGGTGCCGACCATCGGCTCCGTCGCCCAGTGCGTCGTCAAGGCCGGCCAGCCCACCGACACCTGCCCGGCCGACGCTCCGAAGACCCCGGCCAACGAGGTGGGCCTGCGCCAGGGCGACAAGGTGCTCTCCTTCGACGGCGACCGGATCCGCGACTACGACCAGCTCCAGGCCGACATCCGCAAGTCGGCCGGCAAGCGGGTCGACATCGTCGTGGACCGCGGTGGCCAGCGGCTCACCCTGCAGCCCACCATCGCCGTCAACGACGTGCAGAAGTACGACGGCAGCGGCGTGCCGGTGAAGGGCCAGACCGTCCAGGCGGGGTTCCTCGGCTTCACCCCCAAGAGCGAAACCGTCCAGCTCGGCTTCGGGCAGTCCGTCGACCGGATGTACGACATGGCCGAGAACGGGGTGAGGTCGCTGGCCGCCCTGCCCGGCAAGATCCCCGGCCTGTGGAACGCCGTGGTGGGCGATGCCCCGCGCGACCCCGACTCGCCGATCGGCATGGTCGGCGCCGCCCGGGTCAGCGGCGAGGTGTTCTCGCTCCACGAGTCGGCCGCCCAGCGGGTCGCGATCTTCGTGAACCTGCTGGCCGGGATCAACCTGTCGCTCTTCCTGTTCAACATGCTGCCGCTGCTGCCGCTGGACGGCGGCCACATCGCGGGCGCGGTCTGGGAGTCGGTCCGGCGTCACTTCGCACGGCTGTTCCGGCGGCCCGACCCGGGCCCGTTCGACGTCGCCAAGCTGATGCCGGTGGCCTACGTCGTGGCCAGCATCTTCATCGGCTTCACCCTGCTGGTGATGGTGGCCGACCTGGTGAACCCGGTGAAGATCGGCTAGGGCGTTCGGGTACGGCGGGTGTGCTGGGGCCCGTTGCCGTGCCGTACCGTGGAGGCCGGGTGCGCGATCGTCAGCGCGCCCGGCCCCGGCCGTCCCAACGGCCGGGCGGTCGACCACACCTCAACCCCGGGGAACCCTGCGCACATGACCGCGATCTCGCTCGGTATTCCGTCCCTGCCGCTCAAGCCGCTCGCCAAGCGCCGCTACTCCCGGCAGATCATGGTCGGCAACGTGCCGGTCGGCGGCGACGCCCCCGTCTCGGTCCAGTCGATGACCACCACGGTCACCTCGGACATCAACGCCACGCTGCAGCAGATCGCCCAGCTCACCGCGTCCGGCTGCCAGATCGTCCGGGTGGCCGTGCCCTCCCAGGACGACGCCGACGCGCTGCCGATCATCGCCAGGAAGTCGCAGATCCCGGTCATCGCGGACATCCACTTCCAGCCGAAGTACGTCTTCGCCGCGATCGACGCCGGCTGTGCGGCGGTGCGCGTGAACCCGGGCAACATCAAGGCCTTCGACGACAAGGTCGGTGAGATCGCCAAGGCCGCCAAGGACGCGGGCGTGCCGATCCGGATCGGCGTCAACGCAGGCTCGCTCGACAAGCGCCTGATGGAGAAGTACGGCCGGGCCACCCCGGAGGCGCTGGTCGAGTCCGCGCTGTGGGAGTGCTCGCTGTTCGAGGAGCACGACTTCCGCGACATCAAGATCTCGGTCAAGCACAACGACCCGGTCGTGATGATCCAGGCCTACCGCCAGCTCGCCGCCGCCTGCGACTACCCGCTGCACCTCGGGGTGACCGAGGCCGGGCCGGCCTTCCAGGGCACCATCAAGTCGGCGGTCGCCTTCGGCGCGCTGCTGGCCGAGGGCATCGGCGACACCATCCGGGTCTCGCTCTCCGCCCCGCCGGCCGAGGAGATCAAGGTCGGCAACCAGATCCTGGAGTCGCTCGGACTGCGCGAGCGCGGCCTGGAGATCGTCTCCTGCCCGTCCTGCGGCCGCGCCCAGGTCGACGTCTACAAGCTCGCCGAGGAGGTCACCGCCGGCCTGGAGGGCATGGAGGTGCCGCTGCGGGTGGCCGTGATGGGCTGCGTCGTGAACGGGCCGGGCGAGGCCCGGGAGGCCGACCTGGGCGTCGCCTCCGGCAACGGCAAGGGCCAGATCTTCGTCAAGGGCGAGGTCATCAAGACCGTCCCCGAGTCGAAGATCGTCGAGACCCTGATCGAGGAGGCCCTCAAGCTCGCCGAGCAGATGCAGGAGGCGGGTGTCGAGGCGGGAGCGCCGACCGTCGTCGCGGCGGAGTGAATCCCGAGTAGTTCGTCCTGATCGCGCGGGAGTGCCCGCGCGACGTTTTCCGGAAGCGGGGCCGTCCGTGCGCGGACGGCCCCGCGGCCGTAGCCGGGTGGGGCCACGGAGTAGGGTGCGGCCAGAGTCGTCTCAGTGAGGTGCTGTCTCGATGCTCGATCGAGGTGTGATGCTCCCGAGCTCCTTCCAGGCCGCCCGGGCCCTGGCCACCACCCGCGTGCTGGAGCCGCCCGACCTCGCGGACGTCATGGAGATCCTCCACCGCGACCCGGTCTCCAACGCCTTCGTCGCGACCCGGGTCGAGGCCGTCGGTCTCGATCCGTGGCGGCTCGGCGGGGAGATCTGGGGCTGGTACGACGGCAACGGCGCGCTGTCCGCCCTCTGCTACGCCGGGGCGAACCTCGTCCTGGTCGACGCCGGGCCGGAGGCGGTCGCGGCGTTCGCCGAGCGGGCCCGCCGGCAGGGCCGGCGCTGCTCCTCGATCGTCGGGCCGGCGGAGGCCACGGCGGCGTTCTGGGCGCTGCTGGAGCGCAGTTGGGGGCCGGCGCGTGAAGTCCGGGCCCACCAGCCGCTGTTGGCCACGTCGGCGCCGTCGGCGGAGATCGCGCCGGATCCGCTGGTGCGCAGGGTGCGGCGCAGCGAGGTCGAGGCGCTGATGCCGGCCTGCGTGGCGATGTTCACCGAGGAGGTCGGGGTGTCGCCGCTGGCGGGTGACGGCGGGCTCCTCTACCAGGCCCGGGTCGCCGAACTCGTCTCCACCGGGCGGGCGTTCGCGCGGTTCGGGGCGGACGGGCAGGTCGTCTTCAAGGCCGAGGTCGGGGCCGTGATGGAGGGCGCCTGCCAGATCCAGGGGGTCTGGGTGGCGCCGGAGCACCGCGGGCAGGGGCTGTCCGAGACGGGGATGGCGGCGGTTCTGGACATCGCGCTGCGGGAGGTGGCGCCGGTGGTCTCGCTCTACGTCAACGACTACAACCTGCGGGCCAGGGCGGCTTATCGGCGGGTGGGGTTCCGGGAGGTCGGGGCGTTCATGAGCGTGCTGTTCTGAGGGGGTTCGGCCCGAGGAGCCGCGGGCGGAGCGGCCTGTTGGGATCTTCGGCCGCGGCGAGGGGCCGCTGGTAGTAACGTCCGGAGCATGGATCAGCTGACCGGGGTGACGATCGAGGCCATCGACCTTGCGGACTGGGCGCCGGAGGCGCTGGAGGTCCAGGCGGTGGCGTTCGGGCTCACGCCCGAGGAGGTCGCGGTGCGGCTGCACATCGTCGGCCGGCACGCCGCGCAGCCCGGGGTGATCGCGTTCGGGGCGATGAGCGGGGGGCGGCTGGTCGGGTTCGGGTACGGGATGCCCAACCGGCGGGAGCACTGGTGGAGCACGGTGATCGAGCCGTACCTGACCGCGCGGGGCCACGAGGACTGGCTGGACGGGGTGTTCGCCGTCACCGAGCTGCACGTCCTGCCGGAGTTCCAGGGGTACGGGCTCGGCTCGCGGCTCATCCGGACGCTGTGCGAGCGGTCGGGGCTGGACCGGAGCATCCTCTCGGCGATCGACGCGGAGACGCCCGCGCGGCGGCTGTACCGGGCGCTTGGGTACCGGGATCTGGCGCGGGCGGTGCGGTTCCCGGCGACGGAACGGCTGTACGCGGTGATGGGGGCGCGGCTGCCGCTGCGGGGGCCGCAGCGCTAGCCGAGTCGCCCGCTCGTGCTGCTGGGTCCCGCTGCTGGGTCGTGCTGCTGGGTCGTGCTGCCCGGACGGGTGCCTCAGAGCGAGCCGGCGAGTTCGAGGTGGAGTTCGGCGTCCTCGCGGCGGCCCGCGGTGAGGGCGCGCAGGGCCAGGTCGACGGCACGGAAGAGGGCCCAGCCGCGGAGGCGGTCCCGGTCGACGCCGAGGGCGTCGGAGAGTTGGTGGAGCCGGCGGCGGAGGGCGGCGGGGACGCCGGGGGAGCCGAGCAGGGTGTCGGCGCGGTCCAGCACGAGGCGGGCCAGGTCGTAGGCGCGCTCGCCGACGACGGGCCGCGGGTCGATGGCCAGCCAGGGGGCGCGGTCGGCGGCGAGGACGTTGCCGTGGTGGAAGTCGCCGTGCAGGAGGAAGGACTCGTCGGCGGAGCCGGCCAGGCTCCCGGCGGTGTCCAGGGCCTCGCCGACCAGGGCCCGGGCCTCGGCGGCGGTGGGCCGGCCACCGTGGTCCGCGGCGCGGGCAGCGGTCGCGGCGACCTGCTGGGGGAGGGTGGGGAAGGGGTGCGCGCCGGGGACCTCCACCCAGAGGCGGTGCAGCAGGCTGGTGGCTTCCAGCATGGCCTTGGGCTCGGCCAGGGAGCGGAGCGGGATCTCGCCGTGCAGGCGTTCCAGGAGGAGGACGCCCTCGGCGGGGTCCGCGGCCAGGAGGAGGACGGCTCCCCGGCCGGCCCACCGGGTGAGGGCGGCGTGCTCGCGGGTGGTCTCGGGGGTGAGCAGTCCGGCTTTGAGCACGGCGGGCGAGAGGTCGTCGCGGTGGACGTACGCGATCAGGCTGAGGCTGCCGCCGGGGTCGAGGGTGCGTTCCAGGGTGAGGTCCCAGGCGGCGAGGTGGGCGGCCGCCGTGGCCGGGAGGGCGGCCAGCCATCGGCGGCCGGCCTCGCCGTGGGCGGCGGTGACGGTGTCCGTCAGCCAGGTGGGGACGGTGATGGTGGGTGCGGCTCCCGACATGGGTCCATTGTCGGGGGTCCGGGGCGGGTTTTCAGCCGCTGGTGGGCGTGGGGGTCGGGGCTTGGGCGGGGATCCCGGGGAACGGGGTGTCGGCGGCGCCCCAGCGCCGGGCGCGGACGGCACACTCGCGCAGGGCGGTGGCGGCGGTGAGGCGGTGCGGGGCGGCGACGGCGGCGACCAGGTCGGCGTAGACGGTGGTCAGCCCGGTTTCGAGGTGGGCGGCGAGCTTTCCGGCGTCGGCGGGGGAGGCCACCGGGAAGGGGAGCTGGTAGCCGCCGGCGGCGGGGGCGGGGGTGACGCCGAGGGAGGTGAGCAGGCGTTGCCAGGCGTCGCGCCGGGCCTGGTGGGCGGCGTGGGCGGTGCGGGCGTCCGCGCGCTGCTGGTCGTCGGGGAGGTGGGCGCCGACGATGCCGTACCCGTAGATGGCGGCGTGTTCGGCGCTGAGGGCGTTCTGGAGGGCGGTGAGGGCGGCGGCGGTGGGCGTGGGTGCGGGTGTCGGGGTGGCGCCGGGGG
>NZ_JOHO01000068.1 GCF_000719705.1 Streptomyces sp. NRRL S-350
TGCCTCGACTGGCCGCGCGAGCCGGTCCCCCCGACGCCGCCGGCGCACCGCAAGCTGCCCGACGTGCCGGTCCTGCTCCTCGGCGGCGACCGGGACCTGTCCACGCCGAACGAATGGCTCTACCGGGAGGCCGAGTCGGCGCACGACCCGCAGATCGTGATCGTCCCCGGCGCGGCTCACTCGGTGCAGAACCGGGCGGCCAACCCGGCCGGGCGGCAGGCCGTGTACGACTTCCTGCTGAAGTAGCGGGGAGGGGGCGATCGGGGGATCCGGCGGCGGACCGTTCCGCACAGGGGACGGAACGGTCCGCCGCCGGTCCTCCGGTCCTCCGGTCCGGCGGTGCTGCGGTTCGGCGGTTCGGCGGTTCGGCGGTTCTCGGGCTCGGCGGTTCTCGGGCTCGGTGTTCAGCTTCCGGCTTCAGCGAAATCGGGGCATCCGGCGCAGCATCCGGCGCGGCCCTCGGTGCGACCGGGGGCTCAGCCTGGGTCCGCGCCCCAGCCGTCGTCCGGCAGGGAGCGGTCCGGACCGGGGCAGTCGACGTGGTCGTAGCCCCACAGCACCGCCTTGTGCAACACCCACCCGCCCAGCGGCGGTTGGTCGTATCCCATGCGATCGGTGAGGACCAGCTCCACCCGGACCTCCTCGGCCGGCGAGAACTCCAGATTCCGCTGGTGGGGAAGGTTCTCGTACGTGACCGTCCGCCAGGTGTGGCCGCCGGCGGTCAGCGCGGCGAGCAGCTCCCGCTCGCCGACGTGGGTGTCGAGCGTCACCAACACGCCGTTCTCCTGCGGAAGTTCGAGCTCGCCGTGCCAGACCGGCAGGGACAGCGACCGGAGCTGTCGGCAGTGGCAGAACACCGCCTGCACGTCGCCCCAGCCGAAGCCGTGCGGCCAGCGGGCGCTGCGGTGGAGGCGGCCGCCGTCCCACGGATCGCCGTAACGGGCGGCGAGTTCGGGCAGTGAGGCGCCGTAGCGCAGCTCGCCGAGGCCGCCGGTGGTGACCAGGCCGGTGAGGAGGGTGAGGAAGTCCGTCACCCCAGGCACCCGCGCACCGCGTCGATCAGCCGCGTCGCCCGGGCGTCGCCGTGGCCGATCATCCGGTTGGCGACATAGGCGAAGCCCACGCCGAACTCGTCGTCACCGAAAGCGAACTGGCCGCCGGCGCCGTCGTTGCCGAAGCTGCGCCCGCCCAGCAGCGGGCGGAACGCCGGGGAGTCGAGCAGGACGCCGGAGCCCCAGCGGGCACCCATGTCGAACCCCAGGAAGCCCGCGCCGGAGGAGACTTCGCGGACCGCATCGGTCACGGTGGCGGCGGAGAGCAGCCGCTCGCCGCCGTCCAGACCGGTGACCGCCGCCGCGTACAAGCCGGCCAGGCCGGTGGCGGAGGCGACGGCGCCCGCGCCGGGCAGCTCGATCGCGTGCAGGGCCGGGTCGTTCCAGCCGTGCGGCTCGTCCAGACCGGGGAACACCAGGGCGCCGTTCATCGTGACGATCCGGGTCAGCAGGTGCTCGGGGCCGGGCAGGGGGCGGCGGCCGTCGGCCTCCACCAGCCTTGCCACGAGCGGAAGTTCACTCTCCGGCAGGCCGATCCGGACCGGCAGGCCCAGCGGCTCGGCGATCTCCTTGCGCAGGAACGAGCCCGGGGTCAGGCCGGTGATCCGGCGGATCACCTCGCCGACCGCGAAGCCGAACACATGGCCGTGGTACTCGTAGGTCGTGCCGGGCTCCCAGAGCGGCTGCTGCGCCTCGATCGCCCGGATCACCGGCTCCCAGGCGGCGATCTCCTCGAAGGAGAGCACCGTGTCCAGGGCGGGCAGGCCGGCGCGGTGGCCGAGGATCATCCGGGTCGTGACGTCCTGCTTGCCGTGGCGGGCGAACTCGGGCCAGTAGCGGGCGACGGGGGCGTCCAGGTCGAGCCGGTCCTGCTGGGCGAGCAGGTGCGCGCAGACGCTCACCGGGCCCTTGGCGCAGGAGAAGACCGGCACCATGGTGTCCTGCGTCCAGGCCCGGCCGGTGCGGTCGTCGGCCGTGCCGCCCCACAGCTCGACCACCTTGCGGCCGCCGGCGAACACGGTGACGGCGGCGCCCAGCTCGGGGAACTCGGCGAAGTTGTGTGCGAAGACGTCCGCGACAGCGCCGAACCGTTCGTCGGCCCAGCCAAGGTGCTGCTGCATGGTGTGGTGCCCCATTCCGACCTCAAGATCATCGACCGGACCACGCTACGGGAGCCGGGCGGCCGTGACGAGGGGATTTCACCAGGCCGGTACTGGAGTGTCAGGTGGGACGGACTCGGCGTCCATCCGGCGGCGAAGCGCGGCGAACGCTGCCCGGCGGGCGGGGAGGCGCTGACGCGCTCCGGCAACGGCGCTGGCCGGGAGGGGAGCAGGGACCCGGCGGGCGGAGGGTCCACGAACCCGGACGAGTGAGTGCTCGTCAGATCCGTCAGTTCCTCGTCGACCGGGGGCGGGACCAGGCGGCGACTCCCAGCGCAGTCCCGATGCCGACGAAGGCTGCGGCCCCGGCCGGGACCACCCAGCCGGTCAGCGGACCGCCGCCCGCGGTGTCGCGGAGCACGGCCCCGAGGGCGGTGAGCAGCCCGTACGGGAGCAGCAGCGTGCCGGCCCAGGCGGAGGCGAGCAGCAGGCGCGAGGGCAGGGTGCGGACCGGTGGGCGGAGGGCCAGGACGAACGCCAGTGCCACGCCCGTCAGTGCCAGGACGGCGGTGAAGTCCACTCCGTGGCGCTCCAGCCACACCAGGGCGGCCGGTGCGCCGTTCTGCCGGAAGTCGTCCGCGAGTTCGTAGCCGTCCGCCAGCCCGGCCCGGCCGCCCGCCGCCCAGTACGTCTTCAGGGTGATGTAGGGCAGGGCGAGGCAGCAGGCGAGGGTGACGGTGCGGAGGTGGGGTCGGGTCATGTCCGATCCTGGGTGCTGGGTGCTGGGTGCTGGGTGCTGGGTGCTGGGTGCTGGGTGCTGGGTGCTGGGTGCTGGGTGCTGGGTGCTGGGTGCCGGGCGTCCGGTCTTCTGTGTTCGGTGGACCCCGTGTGCCAAGCCTGCCGAGGGCGGCCGGGGTTGCCGTCCTGCGCGGGGAGGGTGGCGCCTCCCTCGGGTGGGGGAGGGGCCCGTCGGGGCGGCGCCCGTCGGGACGGCTAGCGGCGCGCGGGTGTGGGCAGGCTCGGTCGGAATGGCAGCGCCCGCCGCACCGGATGAAGGAGCCCAGGATGACCGCAGTGCACGAATCCGTCCTCGACGCGATCGGCGGGACGCCGCTGTTCCGGCTCGCCCGGCTCGGTGCCGGCATCGCCGCGCCGGTCTACGCCAAGGCCGAGTTCCTCAGCATCGGCGGCAGCGTCAAGGACCGCGCCGCGCTGTCCATGGTCCTGGCCGCCGAGCGGGACGGCCTGCTGGCGCCGGGCGGGACGATCATCGAGGCGACTTCCGGCAACACCGGCATCGGCCTGGCCATCGTCGGACGCCGGCGCGGGTACCGGGTGATCGCCGGGGTGTCGGACAAGGCGGCGCCGGAGAAGTCGGACATCCTGCGGGCGTACGGCGCGGAGGTGGTGCCCGCCACGACATCGGTGCCGCGGGAGGACCCGAGGCACCTGTTCAACGTGGTCCGGCGGCTTGCCGAGGAGATCCCCGGTGCCTGGCTCGCCAACCAGTACGACAACCCGGCCAATCCCGATGCCCATGTCCGGACCACCGGTCCGGAGATCTGGGAGCAGACCGGCGGCCGGGTGACCCACTTCGTCGCGGGCGTCGGCACCGGCGGTACCGTCACCGGCACCGGCGGGTATCTGAAGCAGGCCTCCGGCGGCGGGGTGTGCGTGGTCGGCGCGGACCCGGAGTCCTCCTCCTACGGGGGCGGGGACGGCAGCCCGTGGTTCGTCGAGAGCATCGGGCACTTCCTCCACCCCGGGACGGTCGAGGACCGCTGGCCGCAGGCCTACCGCTCGGAGGTGGTCGACTCCTTCGAGCGGATCCCGGACCGCGAGTCGCTGCTGACGGCGCGCCGGCTGGCGCGGGAGGAGGGCATCCTGGCCGGCCCGTCCTCGGGCACGGCGGTGGCGGCGGCGCTGCGGGTGGCGCGGCGGCTGGGCCCGCAGGACCTGGTCGTCGTGCTGCTGCCGGACTCGGGACGCTCCTACCTGTCCAAGGTGCACAGCGACGCGTGGATGCGGGAGTGGGGGTTCCTGGAGGAGGGCGCCACGCTCCGGCCGCTGCTCGACACCGCCGGGCCGTTGGTCGCGGTCGAGGCCGGTGCCACCACGGGCGAGGCCGTGGAGGCGCTGCGGGCCGTGCCGGGCGGTGTCGCCCCGGTCGTGCTGGCGCGGGCGGCGCGCCCGTTCGGGGTGAGTGCGACGGAGGTCGTGGGCTCGGTGTCGCGGGAGGTGCTGGTGGCGGCGCTCGCGGACGGCGGTGCCAAGTCGGGCGATCCGCTGGGCGCGCTGTTGGGGCCGGCGCTGCCGGCGGTGGGTGTCGGGCAGTCGGCGGCCGAGGCGAGGGCGGCGTTGGGGCGGTCCCAGCCGGGCGTGCTGGTGCTGGTGGACGGCCGGGTCGCCGGGGTGCTACCGAGGGCGGCTCTGGTCTAGTCCTCCGTCGCGGGCGTCAGGATGGCGGAGATCACCCGGTCCAGGGTGCGGTCGAAGGCCTTGTCGGGGTCGGCGGGCGGGCCTGCCGTCGCGAAGGCCTGGGCCAGGTGGGGGTATTCGCCGCTCGCTGCCGCCCGGCCGAGGTAACCGACCAGCTCCGACTGCCACTTGGCGCCCGCCGCCGCCGTCTGCTCGTACTGGGCGAACTGGGTGACGAAGCCGTTGAACATCGCCATCGCCTCCATCCGGGCTCCGCCGCCGAGGCCGGTGGGGGCGGTGACGGCGAGGAAGTGGTCGGTGTAGCGCAGGGCGTTGGGACCGATGCCGGGGCGGGCCAGGACCAGTCCGGGCAGCCAGGGGTGGCGGCGGGCGACGGCGAGCTGCTGGTGGGCGAGGTCGGCGAGGTCGGCCCGGAGGTCGCCGCTCGGCGACGGTGGCAGGCGGTACTCGCCGACCACCGCGTCGAGCATCAGGTCGAGCAGGTGCTCCTTCTTCGGCACGTAGTTGTAGAGCGACATGGTGCCCGCGCCGAGCGCCGCCGCGACCCGGCGCATGGAGACCGCGTCCAGGCCCTCGGCGTCGGCGATCCCGATGGCCGCGGCCGCGATCGAGTCGCGGCTGTGGGCCGGGCGCGGGCCGCGGCCGGTGCGTTCGGGGCGCAGCCAGATCAGTTCGGGAGCCTCGGGAGCCGCGGGGGGCGCAGGGGCCTCGGGAGCCTCGGGGGGCGCGGGCTGGTCTGGCGGTGTGGGGTTGCTGGACGGCACTGAAGATCACCTCGTTCTCCCATCTTAGGGAAGACCACGGCCCGACCCCTGGATACGTACGACGTACGTAGTAGGATGCGGCTGAGCGCGCTTCTACGTACGATGTACCTAGAGAAGGGGCAGAGCCATGTCCGACACCACCCGACCCGCCATCGAGATGGCGGGCGTGGAGAAACGATTCGGCGCCACGGAGGCCCTGCGCGGCCTCGACCTCGCAGTTCCGGCCGGCACCGTCTGCGGCCTCCTCGGCCCCAACGGCGCCGGCAAGACCACGGCCGTCCGCGTCCTCGCCACCCTGGTCGCCCCCGACCGCGGCACCGCCCGGGTCGCCGGGCACGACGTCGTCCGCGCCGCCGAGGACGTCCGGCGCGCCATCGGCCTCGCCGGGCAGCACGCCGCCGTCGACGAGGGCATCACCGGCCGCGACAACCTCCGCCTCCTCGGCCGGCTGCACCGCCTCGGCGCCCGCCGGGCCCGGGCGCGCGCCGACGAACTGCTCACCCGGTTCGGCCTGGACGACGCCGCCGACCGGCTCGTCCGCACCTACTCCGGCGGGATGCGCCGACGCCTCGACCTCATCGCCAGCCTCGTCACCAGCCCGCCGGTGCTCTTCCTCGACGAGCCCACCACCGGACTCGACCCGCGCAGCCGCCAGGAGATCTGGGACACCGTCAAGGAACTGGCGGACGGCGGCACCACGGTGCTGCTCACCACCCAGTACCTGGAGGAGGCCGACCGGCTCGCCGACGACATCGTGGTCGTCGACCACGGTGCCGCCATCGCCACCGGACCGCCGGACCGGCTCAAGGCGGCGATCGGCAGCCAGGTCTCCGTCACCCTGGCCGGGCCGGAGCAACTCGCCGCCACGGCAGTGGCGTTGTCCGCCCTGACCGGCGGGGACGCGCAGGTCGACGTGGCCGAGCGGACCGTCACGGTGTTGACGGCGCCGGGCGCCTCCGTCCTGCTGCCGGCGCTGGTGAGGGAGTTGGACGGGGCGGGGGTCGTCGCGCAGGACGTCGCGGTGCGGGCGCCCTCGCTGGACGACGTGTTCCTCACGCTCACGAAGGAGCCCGGCCTGGAGCCCGGCCGGCGGCCCGCCGGGGATCCCGGCCCGGAGCCCGGCCGGCGGGCCGCCGCGGAACCCGGTACGGAACCCGGCATCGGCCCTGGCCGGAAACCAGGCGTCGGGACCGCCGGCGAGCCCGCCGACTCGGGGAGGGCCGCCTGATGGCCGCCGTCAGGTACGCAGCCCCCCGGCCGTCCTCGGACCGCCGGCCGTCCGCAGCCGCCCGGTTCGCCTCCGACACCTGGACGTCGATGCTCCGCGTCCTGCTCAACTACCGTCACTCGCCCGGACTGTTGGCCGCGTCGCTGGGCGTCCCGGTGGTCATGGTGGTGGTCTTCGGGTACGTCTTCGGCAGCGCCATGCAGGTGCCCGGCGGCGGTGACTACCGGGAGTTCCTGATGCCCGGGCTGTTCGCCATGGTCGCCACCAACGGCATCATGCCCACCATGGTCGGTGCCGCCCGGGACGTCGGGCGCGGGGTCACCGACCGGCTTCGCTCCATGCCGGTCTCCCGCACCGGCCTGCTGCTCGGGCAGACCCTCGCCGACCTCCTGGTCAGCCTGGTCGTGCTGGCGCTGCTCGCCCTGGTCGGACTCGCCGCCGGGTGGCGCGCCCGGCACGGACTCGGCGACGCCGCAGGCGCTTTCGCGTTGCTGCTGCTCTTCCGGTTCGTGATGACCTGGGCCGGCACCCTGCTCGGACTGGCCGTCGGCAAGGAGGAGGCCGCCGGCCAACTGTCGGTGGTGGTCTTCCCGGTGGCGATGGTCACCAACGCCTACGTGCCGACCGGCGGCATGCCCGGCTGGCTGCGGTTCGTCGCCGACTGGAACCCGATCAGCTCCGTCGTCCAGGCCTGCCGGGAACTCTTCGCCAACCCCTCGGTCCCCGGTTCCGCGTGGCCGATGCAGCATGCCGTGCTCGCCGCGCTGCTCTGGAGCGCCGTCCTGCTCGCGCTCTGCATGCCGCTCGCCGTAAGGAAGTTCGCGACGCACGGGCGCTGACCCGCCCCGGCCCTGCACACCTGCCCGAATGTGCTGGACACCGGTGCCGGTGTGGTCTTGAGTGGGGCTCCATGGAGTACACCCACCTCGGCCGCACCGGCCTGACCGTCTCCCGCCTCTGCCTCGGCACCATGAACTTCGGCCCGCACACCGAAGAAGCCGACGCCCACCGCCTCATGGACACCGCCCACGAGCGCGGCCTCAACTTCTTCGACACCGCCAACTCCTACGGCCGCGACAGCGACGGCAACTTCCAGGGCCGCACCGAGGAGATCATCGGCCGCTGGTTCGCCCAGGGCGGCGGCCGCCGGGAGCGCACCGTGCTCGCCACCAAGGCCTACGCCAACGCGAGCGACTGGCCCAACGACGGCAAGCTCTCCGCACTCGCCATCCGCCGGGCCGTCGAGGCGAGCCTGCGGCGGCTGCAGACCGACCACATCGACCTGTACCAGATGCACCACATCGACCGGGCCACGCCCTGGGAGGAGATCTGGCAGGCGATGGAGGTCCTGGTCGCCCAGGGCAAGATCATCTACGTCGGTTCCAGCAACTTCGCCGGCTGGCACATCGCCCAGGCCCAGGACGCCGCCCGCTCCCGCCACTTCCTCGGCCTGGTCAGCGAACAGTCCCTCTACAACCTCCTCGACCGCACGGTCGAACTCGAAGTCATCCCCGCCCTCCAGCACTACGGCCTCGGGCTCATCCCCTGGTCCCCGCTGCGCGGCGGCCTCCTCGGCGGCGTCCTGCGCAAGGAGCGCGAAGGCACCCGCGGCCGCAGCGGCCAGGGCCACACCGCCGCACTCCTCGCCAAGCACCGCGACCGCATCCAGGCCTACGAGGACTTCGCCGACGAACTCGGCACCGACCCCGCCGACCTCGCCCTCGCCTGGCTCCTCTCCCGCCCCGCCGTCACCGCCCCCATCATCGGCCCCCGAACCGCCGCCCACCTCGACACCGCCATCGCCGCGCTCGACCTGCGACTCGACCAGAAGACGCTGGACCGCCTCGACGAACTCTTCCCGGGCCACCAGCCGGCCCCGGAGGACTACGCCTGGTAGGTCCCCGGCCCTGATCCCGGCCTGCGCCCGGCCCTTGCGCCCGGCCGCGGCCCGGTCCCGGCCCCGGCCCCGGCCCCGGCCCCGATGAAGGGTCGGGGCCGGCTCAGTCGCCCTGCCGGGACGCCCAGTCGCCCACCCCCCTCCGCGGCCACGGCGAGACCGGGGCCCGGCGGCCCGTCGGCGGCCCGGGACAGGGCAGCACGTACACGGCGCCGGCGTCGAGGACGCAGTAGGCCGACCAGTCCACGGACCACACCGAACCGGGCTCGACCAGGGTGACTGCCCAGAGCAGGACGTCGTCCTCGCCCAGCAGGCGTTCCACGGCCGAGCGGCGGAGCAGGAGCCACCGCAGCACGACCGCCGGCCCGGCCGGGCGAGCGGGGGCGTCGGCCTGCAGGCCGCGGGCCGTCCAGAGTCCGTCGCCGACCTCCGACCGGGCCCCGGTCAGTCGATGCCTTCGATGATGCGGAAGTCGCGCTCGACGGCGTCGGAGAGGACGGCCAGCGCCTCCTGGTAGGCCGCACTTTCGCGGGCCGCGACGGCCTGCTCGAAGCTGTCGAACTCGATCAGGACGGTGCGTTCGGCGATTCCGGCCTCGTGCGCCATGACCCGACCGTCGCGGGCGAGGACCCGTCCGCCGCCGGCCTTGACGGCCGGACCGGCCAGCTTGTTGTAGGCAGCCAGCTTCTCGGGGTCTGAAATGGTGCGGTAGACGCTGACCCAGTAGCCCTTGGGCATGGGAACCTCCGGTGTTGGGATGGGTGGATCCGACTCACGGGTTGGTCTCGGACGGGCGTCGGCGGGCGAGAGTGAGGCTTGTCAGCGTCGTGATCGCCATGGCGCCGATGCCGACCAGCGCCGCGGTGGTGTAGGCGCTGTCGTCGGGGAAGAGGTGGCCGGGGCCGGTGCCCGCGGCGAGGATCAGGCCGCCGAGGGCGCTGCCGAGGGAGTACCCGACACTGCGGACGACGTAGTTGAAGCTCATGGCGCTCGACGTCTCGCTCCTGGGGGTGACGGCCAGG
The DNA here is from genome assembly GCF_000719705.1 of Streptomyces sp. NRRL S-350. GTDB lineage: Bacteria > Actinomycetota > Actinomycetes > Streptomycetales > Streptomycetaceae > Kitasatospora. The sequence continues at coordinate 9,503 of NZ_JOHO01000068.1, forward strand.
ATGACGCCGGGCATCGCGGCCGAGAAGCCGCCGACGCCGAGGCCGAGCACGCCCATCGCCGCGAACAGTTCGGCCAGGTCCGACCGGGCCGCCGCGAACAGGGCGAACCCGCCACCGACCACGACGGCGCTGCCGGCCAGCAGCAGGGGGTCGGCGATCCGGGTCCGGACCCGCGGCGTGAGCTTGCCTGCGCCGAACCCCAGCACCGAGAACGGGATGAGGACCAGCCCCGCGACGAAGGTCGTCAGCCCGAAGCCGTAGCCGGCGCCGTGCGGCGTCTGCGCGTACCGGGTGATGAGCGTGAGCAGGAGGTACATGCCGATCCCGCCGACGAACATGGCGAGGTTCGCCCCGGCGACCGCCGGGTGCCGCACCGCCCGCACATCGACCAGGGGCGTCCTGCTGCGCAGCTCGATGACGGCCCAGACGCCGAGCAGCACCACCGCGACGACGGCGAGGCCCGCCGCCACGGCGAGGTGCCCGCTCCACAGGTTCCGTTCGCCGGCGAGGAACAGCACCAGGAGCAGCGCAGCGGCCAGGACGACGGCGCCTGCCACGTCCACGTGGGCGGAGCGGCCTTCGGGGGCTTCGGGCACGGAGCGCCACGCGGTCAGGAGGGCGGCGGCGGTGACGGCCAGGCCGAGGCCGTAGGCGGCCCGTACCCCGCCGAGCTCGGCGAGCAGTGCGGCCAGCGGGTAGCCGACGCCGGCCCCGATGATCGAGACCACCGAGATCAGGGCGATCACGGCCGCGCTGCGCTCCTCGGGGAGGTGGTCCCGGGCGACGCCCATCATCAGCGCCGTCAGCGCGAGCCCGACGCCCTGGGCCGCCCTGCCGGCCAGCAGCCAGCCGAACGGCAGCGGCAGCACGGTGAGCACGCCGCCGAGGACGACGACCGCCAGTGTGGCGAGGATGGCGGCCCGCCGGTGCCGGCCGGCGCCGAGCCGGCCCAGGACCGGCGTGGCGACGGCGCCGCTGAGCAGTGCGACGGTCAGCGTCCACTGGGCGCTGCCGAGCGAGACGTGGAACGAGGTCGCCACGCTGGTGATGAGCGGCGTTCCGAGGCTGCCGACCGCCGCCACGACCAGGGCGATGAACATCAGGGCGGGGACCAGCAGCGGCCCCTCGGAGCGCGTCGCCGGGGACGCCTTCACCGCGCCCCCGTCGACTGGCTGCCCGGTCACCGCTTCGGCCCTTCGCGGTCCTGGCTTTCGAGCTCTGCCAGGTGCTTCAGCGCGGGAAGGGCCGCCACCAGCGCCTCGACCTCGTCGGCGGTGAGCTCGCTGATCAACTGCTCGAACGCGTGGACGCCCGCCTGGCGACGCGTCCGGACATAGGAGGCGCCGGCCTCGGTCAGGCACACCAGCGTGACCCGCTTGTCGGACGCGTCGCCCCGCCGCTCGACCAGGCCGGACTCCTCCATCACCCGGACCAGGGCGGTCATCGCGGGCTGGGTGACGCCCTCGACCGCGGCCAGATCGGTGATGCGCCGTGGTCCGGTCCGGTCCAGGGTGGCCAGGGTGGCGGCGGATGTCAGGCTCAGGTCCCGGGGCAGGCGTCTCGCGGCCCTGGTGGCCAGGCCGTAGAGGGCTGCCCCGATGGCGGCGGACGCCCCGGGGGCGGTGTCTTGACGACTCATGCGCGAAGCATAGCAGTTTTATATTCATAGCTTATGTAAATAGTTGACTGGTGCGGGCGGCCCCGACCGCTCCTGTCCGACTTCCGCGACCGGCTCACCGAGGGCAGCCGTGCGGGGCGGGGTGCTGCCCGGCTGTGGTAGCAAGGCAGGCATGAGGGAGGCGAAGGGGATGAAGGAGCGCGGGGAGCCGGGGGAGCCGGGGGAGCGCGGAGAGTCGGGGGAGCGGGGCGGGGTGCGGGGGGCGTATCACCACGGGGCGCTGCCGGAGGCGCTGGTGGCGGCGGCGTTCGAGGTGCTGGACGAGCAGGGGCAGGAGAAGGTGAGCGTCCGGGAGGTGGCGCGGCGGGCGGGGGTCTCGGCGGGGGCGCCGTTCCGGCACTTCGCGGACCGCCAGGCGTTGTTGACCGCGTTGGCGGACCGGGTGCTGGCGGACTTCGTGCGGTGGCAGGAGGCGCAGGTGGCGGCTGCCGAGGCGGACGGCCGGGCCGGGGATCGAGCCGGGGCCGGGCCCGGCAGCGGGTCGGTGATGCGGGCGGTCGGGCTGGGGTTCGTCCGGTACGCGGTGCGCCATCCGCGGCGGTTCGAGCTGGTGCGGTCGAGGGTGTTCACCGCGGTGCGGGAGCCGGCGCTGCGGGAGCAACTGGACGGGATCGACCGGGCGTTGGCGGACGTGATCGCTGCGGACCAGGAGGCCGGCCGGCTTCGCCCGGGGGATCCGGCGCTGGTCGGCCTGGCCGGGCAGGCGCTGGTGTACGGGCTGGCGCAGATGATCGTGGACGGCTACCTGCCCGCTGGGAGGGCGGAGGAGCTGGCCGCGCAGGTGTTGGACACCTTCGGGCAGGGGATCGCCAACCGGCCTGTGCCGTAGCCGAATTGTGGTTGCGGCGAGCCTTGACCGGGGTGTCGGGCGCTGATGTAATCACCGATTACATGGGGTGCGGTTGCGATGGCAGCCGAGGGTGCGGGAGGCCGGGATGCCCACGGGAGACACGTTCGTCCGCTCGATGTTCGCCAAACCGCTGCGCGGCTACACCACCGCCGCCGCCACCGGCGACACCGTGGTGCTGCTGATCGGCATGCGGATCAACCGGTTCTGGGCCGTGCACCACTGGGGTCCGGTGATGTTCGCGATGTTCCGGATGCTGTACGAGCTGCGCCGCAGCCCCCGACGCGGCCTCCTCGGCCGCATCCTGCTCACCGCCTCGCCGCGCACCTACTACGTCGTCCAGTACTGGGAGTCGAAGGAGAAGCTGTACGGCTACGCGAGCGCGCCCGACGGCTTCCACCACACCGTGTGGGGCTTCGCCAACCGCAAGCTGCGGGAGGGCAAGGCCCGTGGGCACGTCGGGCTCTGGCACGAGACGTACGTCGTGCCGGAGGGCGGGTACGAGTCGATCTACTTCGACATGCCGCCGTTCGGCCTGGCCGGTGCCACCGGCGCGCTCCCGGTGGAGGCGCGCGGACGGCGGGCGGCGCAGCGGCTGGCCTACCGGTCGGGCGCGGGGGAGGCCGACGGGACGGGCTCGTAGGCGGCCGGGGGTCGGTGGCCGGTGGCCGGTGAGAGCTGGCCGCAGGCCAGGGGGCCGGGGGTCCGTGAGAGCTGGCAGGTGGCCTGCCGTTCGCTGCCGATGACGGCTACCCGGCGGGCCGCCGCCTGAGTGCCGGTGCTCAGGGAGTGTCGTGAGTTGTCCGGCTCACGGTGGCGTGAGAGCGTCGGGGGATGGTGGATCAGGGCAGCGCGCGGGCGGGGCAGCAGGCGCGGTCGGAGTCGGTGGGGCGCGGGGCGGGGTCGGGGCGCGGCACGCGGGTGGTGCACGAAGTGCCGTACCACGCGCAGTGGGAGTCCGCGGAGCTCGTGCGGGAGATCGTCGACGGGCGGTTGGACGCCGCCGCGGACCCGCGCTGGGGGCAGTCCGGGGCGGCCACCCCCGAGGACTACGCGTGGTGGTCCTGGCGGCTGTGCGGGGTGGCCTGTCTGCGGATGGCGCTGGAGCACTGGTGGGGTGTGACCCCGACGGCGATGGCGCTCGCGGGTGAGTGCGTGACCGCCGGTGCGTACGTGCGGGACGGCGACAGTCTGCGCGGGCTGATCCACGTGCCGTTCGCCGCGTACGTCCGGCAGCGGTGGGGACTTGCCGCCCAGGCGCGGGAGTTGACGCCCGAGGAGGTCGCGTCCGAGGTCGCGGGCGGACGGCTGGTGATGGTGTCGGTGCACCCGTCCATCCGGGAGCCGGAGGGGCCGGAGCCGGTGCGGCGCGGCGGGCACCTGGTGCTGGCGGTGGGCGCCACGGACACGGCGCTGCTGATCCACAACCCGTCCGGTTTCCCGGGGGAGTCGCAGGCCTTCGCGCGCGTGCCGTGGCGGTCGTTCGGGCAGTTCTTCGCCGGGCGGGGGATCGTGCTCGGCCCGCCCGGGAGCCGGTAGCGGCCGTCGGACCGTCCCGCCGCCTGGGGCGGCGGTCGCGGATCACCGGTTGCGCGGCGCGGCGGATCACCGGTTACGCGGCATCACCGGTCGCGCGGCGGATCACCGGTTACGCGGCGTGGCGGTCACCGGCCGTCCGGCAGTCCCATCGGGTTGATCGGGATCTCGGCGCGACACAGCGCCGAGATCGGCTTCAAAGCAGCTGCCAGCCGGTCGAGTTCGGTGCGCGGATGGTCCTCCCAGATCCGGGCGGCGGCCAGGTCGGTGGCGGCCTCCAGGGACTGGTGGCGGATCCGGCCGAGTTCGGTGACCGTGCCCCGGTCGGTCAGCCAGCCGCGCTCGACCAGGCGTTCGGCGGCCGCCTCCCACTCGTCGTCCGTCCATCCGCGCAGCGGCTGCAGCACCTCGCGCCGCATGTCCATCGCGCAGCGGAGCACCACAGCCTCGCAGCCGTCCAGTCCGGCCGCCACCAGCGCGGCCACGTGGCCGTCGCCGCGGTGCTCGCGCATCACGGTGGCGGCCTGCCAGAGCCGCTCGTACAGGCCGGTCGGCCGGGGGAGCGCGGCGTTCGCGGCGGCCAGCACCCGGCCGACGCAGTCCAGCCGCGCCGCGGCCTGTTCCAGCGTCTGCGCGACCAGTTCGACCTGCTCCGGGTCGACGTGCTCCAGCAGCCGGCCCAGTGTCGCCGCCGAGCCCTTGAGCCGGGCGGCCAGTGCCTCCTCGGGACTCGCGTGCGTCCACACCTCCGGCAGCGCGCGCCCGACCATCGCCGGGGAGAAGCTGAAGAACGCGGCGGTCACCGGCGGGGCGTCCACCGCGCCGAGCGGCGCCGAGCGGCCGGCGAAGTAGCTGTGCAGGCGGCCGTGCAGCCCCGCCTCCTCGAAGGCTTCGCGCCCCTCGGGGAGGAAGTAGGTGACGGCGTGCACCGGTTCGAAGAGCCACCACAGTGCGCGGGCGGGGTGGACGAGATCGGCCATCGGGAGCCTTCCTGGGACGGGGCTCCCCGGTGGGCGGGGGAGCTCGGCTGGACGGGACGGCCCGGGGTGGGTGCCCGGGCGGCCGTGCTCGGGCCGCTCGGGCGGGTGCGTGGGCCGCTCAAGGGCTGATGACCACGGCGGCGCCCCCGGTAATCCCCGGCCGGGTGTGATGGCGGTCACGCGGGGTCGCGGTGGGGCGGTCGGCGGCAGCACGGCGCGAGATGATGGGGCGAGGCGCCCGATCCCTGGGCGCCCCAGCACTCATGTGAAGGTAGTCGGTCATGGCCCAGATCAGCCCCAGCATCCTGTCCGCGGACTTCGCCCGGCTCGCCGAGGAGGCCGAGGCCGTCCGGGGTTCCGACTGGCTGCACGTGGACGTCATGGACAACCACTTCGTGCCCAACCTGACGCTGGGCGTCCCCGTGGTCGAGTCGCTCGCCCGCGCCACCGACATCCCGCTCGACTGCCACCTGATGATCGAGGACCCGGACCGCTGGGCCCCGCAGTACGTCGAGGCCGGCGCCGGCTCGGTCACCTTCCACGTCGAGGCCGCCGCCGCGCCCGTCCGGCTCGCCCGCGAGATCCGGGCCAAGGGCGCCCGGGCGTCCATGGCGCTCAAGCCGGGCACGCCGATCGAGCCGTACGAGGACCTGCTGCCCGAGCTCGACATGGTGCTGATCATGACCGTCGAGCCCGGCTTCGGCGGCCAGGCGTTCCTGGACATCATGCTGCCCAAGATCCGCCGCACCCGGGAGCTGATCGCCAAGCACGACCTCGAACTGTGGCTCCAGGTCGACGGCGGCGTCGCGGCGAGCACCATCGAGCGCTGCGCCGAGGCGGGCGCCGACGTGTTCGTGGCCGGTTCCGCGGTGTACGGGGCCGAGGACCCGGCGGAGGCGGTCCGCAACCTGCGGGACCTCGCCGGCAAGGCGTCGGCCGACGCCTGGTGGGCCTGCGAGCACTGAGTCCGCGTCGCGGACGCGGGTCCGCGCCGCGATGACGGAGGATCGTCGACGGGCGGCCACGGGCCGTCGCCGGTCATCGGCCCTCTCCGTACGGTGGTGGACCCGCACATGAGCAACCTCGACCTCAAGCCAACCCCGACCCCCTGTGGCCGGGAGGCCAGCGGCGGCCCGGTGAAGGAACTCCTCACCGGGCGCCCGGTCCCCCTCGGCGAAAGCACCGTGGTGCGGCGCCTGCTCCCGAACCTGGGCCGCCGGATGGTCGGCGCCTGGTGCTTCGTGGACCACTACGGCCCCGACGACATCGCCGACGAGCCCGGCATGCAGGTCCCGCCGCACCCGCACACGGGCCTGCAGACCGTCAGCTGGCTGCACGAAGGCGAAGTGCTGCACCGCGACAGCCTCGGCAGCCTGCAGACCGTCCGGCCCTACGAACTGGGCCTGATGACCGCAGGTCGGGCGATCTCCCACTCCGAGGAGTCGCCGCGCCCGCACGCCCGCCACCTCCACGGCGCCCAGCTCTGGGTCGCCCTCCCCGACGCGCACCGGCACACGGCCCCCGCCTTCGAGCACCACGCGGACCTGCCGGTCGTCACCGCCCCGGGCCTGCGCGCCACCGTCATCCTCGGCACCCTCGACACCGCCACCTCGCCCGGCACCACCCACACCCCCCTCGTCGGCGCCGACCTCGCCCTCACCGAGGGCGCGGACCTCCGGCTGCCCCTCGTCCCGGACTTCGAGTACGCCGTCCTCGCCATGTCCGGCCGCGTCGACGTCGACGGCGTCCCCGTCGAACCCGGATCCATGCTCTACCTCGGCTGCGGTCGCCCGCACCTCCCCCTGCACGCCCGCACCGACGCCGCCGTCCTCCTCCTCGGCGGCGAGCCCTTCGACGAGAAGATCGTCATGTGGTGGAACTTCATCGGCCGCTCCACCGACGACATCGCCCAGGCCCGCACCGACTGGATGACCGGCGACCGCTTCGGCGAGGTCCACGGCTACGCCGGCGACCGGCTGGCGGCACCGGAACTCCCCGCCACACCGCTGAAAGCGCGCGGACGCGAGCGCTGAACCCGGCTTTCGGATGGCGGGCGGGGACTGCCGGGCCCCGGCCTTCGCCGCGGCACGACCCGGACCGGCAAGCGCGGACGTGGTCCGCCCGTGCTTCTCCGTCGGCTCCTGACCGGCAGAACGGCGACGCCGGGGAGGCTCTTTCGGTATCGGGAAGAATAAACCGGCCGGACTTCCGGCATGTGGAAAATGGACGGGGTCGGAACCCGCGTCGCGAGCGGGATGGGACCGCCCTATCCCGGCCTACCGTCGTCGAAACCCCCGGGCATTCCTGTCGGCCTTTGGTCCACATCTGTTTGCGTGCATGCCAGGGTTGGCCCGAGTGACAAGGGGTCAGGGGTTGTGTCGGGCCATGGGGATCCCTACGATTTCAGGAACGTGCGAGCGAGTCAGCCCATGTGACACCGGGGGAAATTACGTTGAAAGAGATCGTCAGCGCCATCCTTTCCGGTGATGCGACTTCCACGGACTTCGCGGCCCTCGGAATTCCGGAAAGCTACCGGGGCGGGGTCATCCGCAAGGAGGACGCCGGAATGTTCGAAGGTGTGGACTCGGCGGCCAAGGACCCCCGGAAGTCGCTGCGCGTCGAGGACGTGCCGACTCCCTTACCCGGCCCGGGCGAGGCCCTGGTCGCCGTCATGGCGAGTTCCGTGAACTACAACACCGTGTGGTCCTCGATCTTCGAGCCGCTGCCCACCTTCGCGTTCCTGGAGCGGTACGGCCGGCTCAGCGAGCTCGCCAAGCGGCATGACCTTCCGTACCACGTCCTCGGTTCGGACCTGGCCGGCGTCGTGCTGCGCACCGGTCCGGGCGTCAACGCCTGGAAGCCCGGTGACCGGGTGGTTGCGCACTGCCTGTCGGTCGAGCTGGAGTCCGCCGAGGGGCACGGGGACACGATGCTCGATCCCGAGCAGCGGATCTGGGGCTTCGAGACGAACTTCGGCGGCCTGGCGGAACTGGCGCTCGTGAAGTCGAACCAGCTGATGCCCAAGCCGAAACACCTCAGCTGGGAGGAGGCGGCCGCCCCCGGGCTGGTCAACTCGACCGCGTACCGCCAGCTGGTCTCCCGCAACGGCGCCGGCATGAAGCAGGGCGACAACGTGCTGATCTGGGGTGCGAGCGGTGGCCTCGGCTCCTACGCCACCCAGCTGGCCCTGGCCGGCGGCGCCAACCCGATCTGCGTGGTGTCCAGTGCGCGGAAGGCGGAGGTGTGCCGCTCGATGGGAGCCGAGGCGATCATCGACCGCTCGGCGGAGGGCTACAGGTTCTGGCAGGACGAGCGCACCCAGGACCCCCGGGAGTGGAAGCGCTTCGGTAAGCGCATCCGCGAGCTGACCGGGGGAGAGGACGTGGACATCGTCTTCGAGCATCCGGGCCGTGAGACCTTCGGCGCCTCCGTGTACGTCACCCGCAAGGGCGGCACGATCGTCACCTGCGCGTCCACGTCCGGGTACCGGCACGAGTACGACAACCGCTACCTGTGGATGTCCCTGAAGCGGATCGTGGGTTCGCACTTCGCCAACTACCGCGAGGCGTGGGAGGCCAACCGCCTGGTGGCGAAGGGCAGGATCCACCCCACGCTGTCGAAGGTCTACCGGCTCGAGGAGACCGGTCAGGCCGCGTACGACGTCCACCGCAACCTCCACCAGGGCAAGGTCGGGGTCCTGTGCCTCGCGCCGGAGGGCGGACTCGGCGTCGTCGACGAGGAGCTGCGAGCCAAACACATCGACGCGATCAATCGCTTCCGCGTCACCGAGGATTGATTCGGCAGAGGGGACGTTCCCCAGGGAATCTGATTCCGCGAATACCGGATGACCGCGGCGGGGGCCAGAGAAAAGGATTGAATGGTCCGGGTCCGAGTGGACGGGGGCGAAGGCGTGTCGATGTGACCTTCGCGATCCACCCTGCCGAATGCGAGGAGAAGCAGGCGATGGCGCCGGGGCGCCGGTCGCGGGACGTCTCGCCGGGGCGATACCGGCTGCGTACCGGGGCCACGCCGGGGCCACGCCGGGCCACGTCACCCGCGGGGCGCCGGTCGCCGGACCGGGCGCCGTGATCGACGGCGTGGCGTCGTTCAGCGCGGAGCCGCCCAGTGCGGTGCCCAGGTCTCGGCAGCGGCGGGGCCCGGCAGCGTGGCGGCGAGATAGCCGTGGAGGGCGGCCAGTGCCGGGGCCGGGTTGTCGCGGTGCCACAGGAGCGAGTGGGGGTAGATGGGCGTCGGGTCGGTCACCGGGATGCGGCGCAGGCCGTGGCCGGCGGGCCAGACGAGGCGGGTCTGCTCGCCCACGAGGGTGGCCAGCGCGGGGGTGTCGGCGACGGTGTCGAGGAGCGCTTCGGTGCCGAAGTCCGCGCCGGTCGCTTCGATGGTGAGGCCGAACTCGGCGACGAGGCCGTCGTAGTAGGCGCCCCACTCGGTGCCGGGGGCGGTGCCGGGCATCCAGATCCGGTGTCCGGCGAGCTGGGCCAGGGTGACGGACCGGGCGGACGCCAGTGCGTGGGCGGGGCCGGTGACGAGGTGGAGCGGTTCGTCGAGGACCCGGACGGACTCGATGTCCGAGGGGAGGGGCTGACCGGGCGCGGAGACCGCGCGGAGGGACGCGTCGATCACCCCGGACCGGATGGCGGCGACGGCCGTCTCGACGTCGGACAGCCTCACCGCGTCGATCTCGATCCCGGTGTGCCTGCGCTGGAAGCCGCGTATCAGGCCTGCCGCCGCGCCGTGGGAGTCGACCACGTCGACGCGCAGCGGACGGTGACCGGTGCGCACGGACGAGGCCGCGCGCTCGGCGACGCGCAGCAGCTCGCGCGCGTGGGGCAGGAACGCCTGCCCGTCGATGGTGAGTTCGGCTCCGCGTGGAGTGCGGGTGAACAGCCGGACTCCGAGGTCGCGCTCCAGGACGGCGATGCGCTTGGAGACGGCCTGCTGAGTGATCGTCAACTCGGCGGCTGCCTCCTGGAACTGCCCCGTGTCAACGGCGGCCATGAAGGTCCGGACGGTGTCGAGGTCCATGCGGACAGCCTATCGACAGGGCGAATGCTTGGGGCCGGATCGCCGAGGGCGTCCCGACTGACGGCCACTCAGGACCGTTGTGCGGGGCGGCCGTCGACCGCCGGTGGCGGCAATGGCGACGCGCGACCGAGGGGCGGCCCCGTGGGGACCGCCCCTGACGCGTCATCTGACCGTTGTGCCCACCGCGCCCCTGCCGTGGAAGGACGGGCCGCCGTGGTCACACCGAGGTGCCGGGTGGTGTCAGCGGCTCTTGGCCAGCAGTTCGATGATCTCGGCGGACGTGCCGCGCTCCCCGAGCATCGGGAAGATCCGCTCGACGCTGTTGTGGTGCGCCTCCGGGTCCATGTCCGCCATCGTGTCGGTGGCGAGCGTGACGTGGTAGCCGAGTTCGTGCGCGTTGCGAGCGGTCGACTCCACGCCGATGCTCGTGGCGATGCCACCGAGCACGACCTGGGTGATGCCGCGGCGGCGCAGCTGCAGATCGAGATCGGTGCCGTAGAACGCGCCCCAGTTGCGCTTCGTGATCACGATGTCGCCGGGGTGGCCGCTGAGCTCCTCGACGATCTCGTCCCACCCGGTCGGCATGGGGCCCGTGTAGGTCGGTGCGTCCTTGCGGCCGGGCGTGCTGTCCGCCCGGTCCTCGGACTCGGTGACGCGGACGAGGACGACCGTGGCGCCGTGCTCGCGGAACGCCCCCGCGAGTTCGGAGGCACGGGTCACGACGTCGGCACCGGAGTGCGGCACACAGGGTGCGCCGACCGTGGCCTTCTGCAGGTCGATGAGTACGAGAGCGGTTCCCGCGTCGAGCTTGGTGACCGGCACGTTGCGCCTTTCCAGTTCTGGGTACTCGCGTCGTCGGCGCCGCGCCACCTGCGGTGGCTCGAATGACTCCATGACGGCCGCACAGCCGGAGGTTGTGCGGCGAGGTGATTCGGAGCCGGGGATTCCGATTCGGGGCGTGCGTCCGGGACGGAGTGGAGACGGTTTCAGAATGCGGCCGACCGGCCCGTGGCGGGGCGGTTCGACCGGGTCGCCACCGGATCCGTCGTGCAGGTCCTCACCTGGCGGCGCACGAAACCCTACCGTTTCCCGGTGGCACACGGAACCCTACCGTTTCCGGAAGCGCGTACGAAATGCGCAGGTGTGCCGTGCGGGCAGGCGCGGGCGGTTGTCCGGCAATTCGATGCTTTCCGGCCAGAAATGGTTCGGTGGGCGGAACCGCGGGTGCGGTGAAGTGAAATCGACTACAATCCGCGTCCGCCTTTCGGGCCCCCAGCGGGCCCTCGGGGCGGGCGTGCGGCCGGCCGGATCCGGTCCGGGCGCGGTCGGCCCTCAGCGCGCCCACGCGGGGGTCCACAGACCGTCGCCGGCCGTCCTCCGGTACCTGGCGTGGAGGTGGTCGACGAAGTTCGCGAGGACGGGGTGCGGATTGTCCGCCCGCCAGATCACCGAGAGCGGATAGACGGGGGTCGGGTCGACGATGGGGATCCGGCAGAGGCTGTAGCTTTCCGGCCAGAAGTACCTCGATCCCTCGCAGACGAGGGTGGCGAGCCGGTCCGAGCGGGCGATCTCGGTGAGGAGCACTTCGACGCCGAAGCTCGGCCCTATCGTGTCGATGGTGAGCCCGAAGGCGTTCGCCAGGTCCTCGTAGTAGCCCATCGGCTCCGCGTCGGCGATGCCGGGCATCCAGATGAGGTGGCCGGTGAGCTCGGCCGGAGTCACGGTCTCGGCGTGCGCCAACGGGTGCCGGGGGCCGACCAGGAGTTCGTGGGGGTCGTCGATGACCCGCGAGGAGAGGAGTCCCTCGGGCACCGCGCCGGCCGAGGCCCGGAGGGACCTGAACGTGGCGTCCAGCGTTCCGGCACTGATCTCCGCCAGCGCCGACGCGGCGTCGGCATTGGCCAGGGTGACGACGTCGAGCTGGATGTCGGGGTGCTGTCGGTAGAAGTCGTGGAGGATGTTGGAGGGCGCGATCCGGCGGCCGACGACATCGATCCGCAGCGGCCTGCGTCCTGGGGTCACGGCCGCCGTGAGGCGCTCGGCGGCCCGGACCAGTTCGCGTGCGTGGGGTAGCAGTGCCTCCCCGTCGACGGTGAGCCGGACACCTCGGGCGACCCGGCTGAAGAGCTGTACGCCGAGTTCCCGCTCGAGGCTCGCCACGCGTTTGGAGGCCCCCTGTTGGGTGATCCCCAGATCGTCGGCAGCGGCCTGCAACTGGCCGGCGTCGGCAACGGCGACGAAGGTCCGAACGGCGTTTAGATCCACGAGGCGAACCTATCCCGCCGAGGCGGCCGCGCGGCGCGCCGCTCGCCCGGCCGCTGCCGACCGTGCCCCGGTGCCGGCGACGCGGGGCGGTGGTCCGCGAGGCGTGCCGCCGAGTGAAACGGCCCGGTGTTCCGCGCGGGCCGGCGGTGGGCGGAGTGTGTGCCGATAATGCGTCCGATCCGTGTGGTGCGGAACTACGGCGAACGGATTCGGTGCCCGGAAATTCCCCGATTACCGGCGATGTGGACGAAGGTCCACTAGGCATCCGGTGCGCCCGGCTGTTAAAAGTGGTAATCAATTTTCGAGAAAATCGAAATCGAAGGGGATCTGATGAACAAAGTGACGCCTCCGGACGCACCCTTCACCGTCGATGAACGACACATCGCCGACTTCCGGGACCACGGATTCACTCGGATCCCGGGCCTCATCCCCGCGGACGAAGTGGCGCGGTGGCGCAAGATCGCGCTGGACACGATCGAGGAGGACGGTCGGCGGGCCGGAATGGGCGGCGGCGGTACCGCGCTCAGGACCACTTCGGACCCGTGGTGGAAACACGACAGCATGACCGGTCTCGTGCGTCACCCCCGCGTCGCCGCGGCCGCGGAGCAGCTGGCCGGTACCCCGATGCGGGTGTGGAGCGGGCAGGCGTACGCCAAGCACCCGCACGACGAGGTGCCCACCATCTGGCACGAGGACCTCACGCTCACGCCGCTCGACGCCCCCATGAACGTGAACGCCTGGGTCGCCCTGGTCGACGTACCGGTCGAGCGCGGCTGTCTGATCTTCCTACCCGACTCGCACAAGCGGCCGGAGCCGCACCGGGCCGAGATGTCGGCGGTGAAGAGCCACGCGAAGACCTACATGTTCGAGGAGTGGCCGGACCTCGAGTGGTACCCGCGCGTCTCGGTGCCGATGCGCGCCGGCGACGTCACCTTCCACCAGAGCACCCTCGGGCACGGCAGCCACGGCAACCAGTCCGACGGGGTCCGGCTGGCCTTCATCATCTCCTACACCGGCGCGTCGGCGATCTACCAGCCGCGCCCGGGCCACCAGCGGATGGACGAGGACCTGGTGCCCGGCCGGCAGCTGCCCGACGACCGTTACCCGCGGGTCTCCGACCTGCTGGCGGAGGCGCCCCGGCCATGACGGCGGTGACCGCGCACATCGGCATGTCCCTCGACGGATTCGCTGCCGGGCCCCACCAGAGCCCGCAGCATCCGGTCGGCGTGGGCGGGATGCGCCTGCACCAGTGGCTGCTCGGCACCCGGGCGTGGTACGAGCACCGGGGCCAGGAGGGCGGCGAGGAGTCGGCCGACTCCGAGGTGCTCGCCCAGGCCATGCGAGGCATCGGCGCGTACATCATGGGCCGGCGGATGTTCGGCGGCGGTGCGGGGCCCTGGGATCCGTCCTGGCGGGGCTGGTGGGGTGAGGAACCGGCGTTCCACGCACCGGTGTTCGTGCTCACCCACCACCCGCGGGAGCCGTTGGAGATGAAGGGCGGAACCACGTTCACCTTCGTCACCGACGGCATCGAGTCCGCCCTCGAACAGGCTCGGGTGGCCGCCGCCGGCCGGGACGTCTCGCTCGCGGGCGGGGCGAAGGTGGTGCAGCAGTACCTCGCCGCCGGCCTGCTCGACGAGCTGACCATCCACCTCCGGCCGATCCTGCTGGGCTCCGGCGAGCGCCTGCTGGAGAACGCCGGGGACCCGGTCCTCGAACCGAGGAAGGTGGTTGCGACCGACCTGGCCACGCACATCACCTACCGGGTCGTCCGCTGACGCCGGTGCCTCAGGAGGCGGACAGCTGCGCCTGAGGCACCGGCTCCGGCTCGAGCTCCGGCAGCAGCCCCGCGCGACCGGGCCGGGGAAGCAGCAGCGGGGTCGCCAGGATGGCGAGGCCGGCGACGGCGACCGCGACACGCGGGCCCGTGAAGCCGGCCAGCACACCCCACAGCGCGGTCACCGCCGCCGTGCTGGCCTTGCTCGCGACCGCCCAGGCGGACAGCGCGCGGGCCACCCGATCCGTCGGGATCTGGTTGAGGCGGTACGTGGCCAGCACCGGGCTGAACACGGCGCAGCAGGTGATCAGCCCGAACTCGACCGCCATGACGAGCAGCAGACCGGGAACGCCGGGGCGGACGAAGACCAGCCCGATCAGCCAGCACGTGCGCACCGTCCCCGCCACGACCATGACCCGGTCCTGGCGGAACCGCCGGACGAGGCGGCGGGCCAGCCGGGAGCCGAGGAGGCCGCCGAGGCACGGTACCGCGAACGCGAGACCGTACTGCCACGGCCTGAAGCCGAGGTCGCCGAGCATGATGATCGCCATCAGCGGCGAGACCGCCATGACGAGGCCGTTGAACAGCAGCACGTTGAAGAACAGCCGACGCAGCGACGGGTGGGCCAGGAGGTAGCGCCAGCCCTCGAGGACGTCGGCTGCGCGCATTCGCCCTGCCGGGGCCGGCGCCGGCTGCGGTTCCTTCCCTCCCATGGCCCGGATCCCCGCCGCCGAGAGCACGAAGCTGATCGCGTTGGCCAGGACCGTCACGACCGGTCCGACCAGCCCGATCGCCGCACCGCCGATCGGCGGTCCGAGCATGGTGGCGGTCCAGGTCGTGGATTCGAACCGACCGTTGGCCACCAGCAGTTCGTCGCGGGGCACGAGCGACTTCAGGCGCGCGCCGCTCGCCGCGGTGAAGGCGATGTCGGCCGCGCCGACCACCGCCGACACGACGAGCAGGTGGGAGAACCCGAGCAGGCCGAGCGCGTACGCCGCCGGAACGGTCAGCAGCGTCCCGAACCGGACCAGATCCATGGCGATCATGACCGGCTGCTTGCGCCGGAACTCCACCCACGGGCCGAGCGGCAACGCGATCACCGCGCCCACCGCCGGCCCCACGGCCGCCAGCGCCGAAACCTCCCTCGGCTCGGCGTGCAACACCTGGATCGCGAGGATCGGAAAGGCGTCGAAGGCGAGCCACGTCCCGAACGTGCTCACCGCGTACGCCGCCCAAAGCCATCCGAACTGCCGCCGTAGCGCCTGTTCGCCCCGCATGCCGTACCCGCTTCGTCCCGCCGGATGTTCCCGCTCCTGACCAGGAGGGATCCAAGCCGACGGACGACGGCAGGGTCAAACAACCGGGCCTCGGCGCGACACAACCAACGATTGTGTCGCGCCGAGGCCCGATCCGTCAGAGGGTGCCCAGCCACGCGTCCACGGTTCGGGCGGTGTTCTCGGCGTGCTCCGAGACGATCGTGAAGTGGTCGCCGCGGATCTCCAGGTCCGTGTCGCACCGGGCCCACTCGGGGCCCCAGTCGCAGTCCGGCAGCGGCTTCCCGTCGGCGTCGGGCAGCGCGTCGGCGGCCCGCAGGAAGAGCGTGGGCACGTCGGAGCGTTGCGGCTCCCAGGTGCCGAACACCGAGAAGTAGCCGCCCATGGCGGTGAGCGACACGTGGTCGGTCGACACGAGTTCGCTGCGCCGTGCGAAGAGCCCGTGGGTGAAGGCCTGGTTGAGCCTGGGGTTCATCTCGCGGGGCAGGTAGGTGTCCAGCAGCACGACCCCGCTCGGCGGCGAATCCGTCCCGGCCAGGCGGAGGGCCACCTCATGGGCGATCCAGCCGCCTGACGAGTAACCCAACAGGGCGTACGGCGCCCCGGCGGCCTGTTCGAGCACCGCCTGTGCCTGCACGTCGACGAGGGCGGTCACATCGGCCGGAAGCTTCTCACCCGCCACGAATCCGGGCTCGGGCAGCACCACGGTGCTGCGGCTGTCGCGGAGCGCGGCGGCGAACCGCGCGTACTGGTGCGCTCCCGACATCGCCACCACGGCGGGGAAGCAGAACAGCATCGGCTCGGCCGATCCGCGGGACAGCGGCACCGGGTGCGGTCGCCGGCCCAGTTCGTCCGGAGTCCGGAACGCGGGCCGGAACCGCGCTGCCAGGCTCACCAGTTCGATGCCCTCTTCTATCCTTCCCTGTTCACACGCCTGGGTGAACAGGGTTCCGAGAGTGTCCTCCGCATCGGTGGTCTCCGGTGCGGCCGAGCCGAATTCGGCGGACAGGAAGCGCACGAGATCCGGTGCGGTCGGCTGGTCGAAGACCAGACTGGCCGGCAGGCGCAGTCCGGTCGCCTGCTCCAACCGGTTCCGCAGGTCGACCGCGGTCAGCGAGTCGAATCCGAGTTCGGAGAACGCGAGCCCGTCATCGAGCGTGTCCGCCGAGGAGTGGCCGAGCACTGTGGCCACCTCCCGCCTGACCAGGTCCAGGAGCCGGCGGTCGCGCTCGTCCACGGACATCCGCTCGAACCGGGGGGCCGGATCCGGGTCGGCCCGGCGCGCGTCCTTCGCGGGCGGGCGGACCAGGCCGTGCCAGATCGGCGGCACCTGGTGCCGCCGCGCTGCGGCGCTCAGGGCGGCGAGGTCCGCGTGCACCGGCACCAGCAGCGGTTCGGGCCGGGTCAAGGCGACGTCGAACAGCTCCAGTGCCTCCTCGGGGCTCAGCGGCACCACACCGGCGCGTTCGAGCCGCCGACGGCCTGCGGACATGCCGACCTCGGTGGTCCAGGGGCCCCAGGCCAGGGACAGCGCAGGGAGTCCGCGGGCCGTCCGGTGCGCGGCGAGCGCGTCCAGGGCGCTGTTCGCCGCGGTGTAGGCCGCCTGCCCGGCCGAGCCGAGGATCCCCGCGATCGACGAGAAGAACACCAGGAGCGTCGTGTCCCCGGTGAGCTCGTGCAGGTTCCACGCGCCGTCGAACTTCGGCCGCAGCACGCGGGAGAGCTGCTCGTCGGTCAACGACTCGACGACGCCGTCGTCCAGCACGCCGGCGGCGTGCACCACGGCGCGCACCGGCCGCGACGACAGCAACGCGGCGACCTGGTCCCGCTCGGCGACGTCACAGGCGGCCACCTCCACGCGGGCTCCCGCGCTTTCCAACTCGGCGCGGAGCTCGGCCATCTCGCCGCTGCGGTTCACCAGCAGCAGGTCCCGGACCCCGTGGCGGTCGACGAGGTGCCGGGCGACCAGCCGACCGAGGGCTCCGGAGGCCCCGGTGACGAGGACCGGGCCGGCCGACAGGTCCACCGCGACCGGCTCGGGCGCCGAGAGCGCCGCGAACCGGGGCACCTTCGCGACACCGTCGCGAAGGGTGATGTGCGCTTCCCCGGAGGCCAGCGCCGCGGCGAGCACCCGGGGGTCGAGCCGGTCCGGGCCGCCGTCGATGTCCACGACGGCCAGCCTGCCCGGATGCTCGGCCTGGGCGGCCCGGACGAGGCCGGCCAGGGCGGCCGCGACCGGATCCGTCGTGGCGTTCCGGGTGACCAGCACGAGACGCGTCGCGGTGAACGTCCGGTCGACGAGCCAGGTCCGGAGGAACGC
Organism: Streptomyces sp. NRRL S-350; assembly: GCF_000719705.1. GTDB lineage: Bacteria > Actinomycetota > Actinomycetes > Streptomycetales > Streptomycetaceae > Kitasatospora. The sequence goes on from NZ_JOHO01000068.1 coordinate 27,223, forward strand.
CAGGACCCGGGAGGCCAGCAGGACGGTGGCCTCCGGCACGTCGGCGCCCTTCGGCGCCGACGGTGCGAAGAACACCGCGTCGGGCGTCACGCCGGAGGCCGCCGCGGCCGCGGCGAGTCCGGCGAGGTCGGAGTGCTCCTCGATCCGGCCGCCGGCGCCCTGCAGCAGGGACGTCAGTCCGATCTCGTCCTCGCCGAGCACGGCCCACCAGGACGGCTGGGCATCGTCCGACGGAGGGAGGTCCTGCCACCGCACGCCGAGCAGCGACCGCGGAACGGCCGTCGACGGCTGGTCGGCCGGCACGCCGCGGAGGGTGAGGGCGTCCACACTGCCGATGCCGCGGCCGCTGCCGTCGAACAACTGCAGGCTGACGGTGTCAGGCCCGACGACCGCCAGGCGCACCCGCAGGGTCGTCGGACCCGGTGCGCCGGGGGCGTCTGCCCGCACGCCGCGCCAGGCGAACGGCAACCGCGGGCCGGTTTCGCCCGCGTCCACGAGACCACCGAAGCCGATGGCGTGCAGGGCGGCGTCCAGCAGCGCGGGGTGCAGGACGTGCCCGTTCACGTCGGTGCCCTCGGGAAGGGCCGTTTCGGCGAACAGCTCACCCGGTCGTGACCAGGCGTGGCGCAGTCCCTGGAAGACGGGACCGTAGTCCAGCCCGTGAGCAGCCAGCGCGGGGTAGACCGGAGCGAGGTCGAGCGGCTGCGCGCCCGGCGGCGGCCACTCACCGGGACCGTCGGGAACGGACGGCACGGACGGCACGGACGGAGGGGCGAGGACGGCCCTGGCGTTCCGGTTCCACGTGCTGTCGGGGTCCGAGCTGCGACTGTGCACCCGAACCGTCCGACGACCGGCCTCGTCGGGCGGTTCGACGGTCATGCGGACGTCGATCGGGGCGCCCCGCGGGATCACCAGCGGCGCTTCCAGGGTCAGATCGTCCAGTTGGGACAGGCCGCACGCCTCGCCCGCGTGCAGGAGGAGATCGACGTACGCGGTGCCCGGCAACACCATCCGGCCCGCCACGACGTGGTCGGCCAGCCAGGAGTGCGCGTCGGCATCGATGCGGCCGAAGAACATGAGCCGGCCCGACTCCGGGTCGTCGATGACCGACGTCACCAGGGCGTGCCCGCTGCTGTCGAGACCCATGGTGTCGGGCGTGGACGGCCCGGTGCCACGGTTGTCGAGCCAGTAGCGGTGGTGTTGGAAGGGGTAGGTGGGGAGGGGGGTGGTGTGGGGGTTGGTGTGGGCGTAGTAGGCGTGCCAGTTGATGGGGGTGCCGTGGGTGGTGAGGTGGGCGAGGGTGGTGGTGATGGTGTGGGTTTCGGGTTGGTTTTTGTGGAGGCTGGTGAGGGCGTGGGTGGGGAGGTGGGGGGTGAGGGAGGCGGTGGGGCCTATTTCGAGGTAGGTGGTGGTGGGGGTGTGGGTGATGGCGTCGGTGAAGCGGACGGTGTGGCGGGCGTGGCGGATCCAGTGTTCGGGGTCGGTGTGGTCGATGGGTTGGCCGGTGAGAGTGGAGATGAGGGGGGTGGTGGGTGGGGTGAAGGTGAGGTTGGTGATGGTGTCGCGGAGTTGGTCGAGGATGGGTTCCATGAGGGGGGAGTGGAAGGCGTGGGAGACGTTGAGCCAGGTGGTGCGGTGGTGGGGGAGTTGGTTGGTGATGGTGGTGAGGGTGGTGTGGGGGCCGGCGAGGACGAGGGAGGTGGGGCTGTTGATGGCGGCGATGGCGGTGTCGGGGTGGTGGTGGAGGTGGGGGAGGATGTCGTGTTCGGTGGTGTTGATGGCGACCATGGCGCCGCCGGGGGGGAGGGTTTGCATGAGGCGGGCGCGGTGGGTGATGAGGGTGGCGGCGTCGTTGAGGGTGAGGATGCCGGCGGTGTGGGCGGCGGCGATTTCGCCGATGGAGTGGCCGGTGAGGGTGGTGGGGGTGATGCCCCAGCTTTCCCAGAGTCGGTAGAGGGCGGTTTGGAGGGCGAAGAGGGCGGGTTGGGTGTATTGGGTTTGGTTGAGGAGGTGGGGGTCGGTGCCGAAGACGATGTCGTGGAGGGGGTGGGG
>NZ_JOHO01000069.1 GCF_000719705.1 Streptomyces sp. NRRL S-350
ACATCTCGAAGCGTGAGGGGCGGCCGCCTCTGCTGTCTCGCGAAGAACCGCAGATCAGCAGGTCGGGTGACCTCCGAGGTTAAACAACAAGCTCAGGCGGCGCCGGCGCCGTAGTCCCCGAGGCCCCGTTCGACCAGGGCGAAGGCGTGGTGGGCCGCGGCGAGCGCGGTCGGCAGGGCGTCGGCGGCGCGTTCGCCGGCCAGCATCCGGCGCTGGTTCCGGCCGGTCAGGGTGAGCCGGGCGGCCATCAGCTGGGCGGCGGCGAGCTGGGCGGTCAGCTCGTCCCCGGTCGGGTCCTGGGCGAGCAGCTCGGCGGCCAGGAGGGTCGTCGCCTGGTGGTCGAAGCCGGCGGTGGTGCGCATCAGCAGGGTCGGGGTGCGGTGGATCAGCCGGACCACGTCGAGCACGACCTGCTGGTCGCTCAGGCCGGTCGCCGGGTCGAACGCCGCCAGCCCCGTCAGGAACTGCTCTCGCAGTGCCGCCACCGCGGAGGTGCCCGGGGCGCGCTCGCGCACCACCCGGGCCGGCTCGTCGAGGTGATGCTCCATCGGGCCGAGGACGAGGTCCTCCTTGGTGGGGAAGTAGTTGAAGACGGTCATCTTGGACACCTCGGAGGCGGCCGCGATCTCGGCCACCGAGACCTGGTCGAAGCCCCGTTCGTGGAACAGCGTGACCGCGGTGCGCCAGATCCGGCGGGCGGTCTGGATCTTCTTCCGCTCGCGCAGGGGGAGTGCGTCGAGGTCGAGGTCGGTGCCGATGTCCAGGCCGGGGCGCGTCTCCATGGGCGAACTGTACCAGGATCAAACGTTGACTGGGCTGAAATATGAGCTGAGCTGAAGTGTTGACCCAGTACAAAAAGACTGACATGGTGATGGCGAGCCCGCCTGACCGCACCTGTCCGGTCCGGGCCGAACTCCGACGACTCCGGGGGGACTTCCCGATGGCATCCGCCGACTCGACCGCACCCGCCCCAACCGCACCTGCCCCGACCGCACCCGCCCCGATGACACCGGCCCGGCGAAACCTGGCCATGCTGCTCTGCCTGGTCACGATCGTGTTGGCCGTGCTCGACATGAACATCGTGTCGGCGGCCACCGTGCCGATCGTCCGTGACCTCGACCCCGTCCACGGCGTCGACCGGCTGCCCTGGCTGATCAGCGCGTTCTCGCTCGCCGCCACCGCCCTGCTGCCCCTGTACGGCAAGCTGTGCGACCTGTACGGCGCCAAGCGGGTGCTGATCGCCGCCCTCGGCACCTTCCTGCTCGGCTCCGGGCTGTGCGGGGCCGCGCAGTCGATGGGGCAGCTGATCGCGTTCCGGGCCGTCCAGGGCATCGGCGGCGGCGGTCTGATGAGCGTCACCATGGTGGTCCTCGCCCACCTCAAGGACCCGGCGCAGCGCGGCGGCAAGGGCGGCGCCATGGGCGGGATCGTGGCGGGTTTCGGCATGGCGGTCGGCCCGCTGGTGGGGGCGCTGTTCACCGAGCACCTGAGCTGGCGCTGGATCTTCTACGTCAACCTGCCGCTCGGCCTGCTCGCCCTGGTCGGCATCGCCCTGGTGGTGAGGCTGCCGCGGGCGGCCGGTCGTCGGAGCGTGGACTTCCCCGGCGCGGCCCTGGTCGCCGCCTTCGCCACCGGGGTGCTGCTGGTCACCGAGTGGGGCGGCAAGGACCACGGCTGGGCCTCCCCGGAGATCCTCGGGCTCGGCGCCGCCACCCTGGCCGCGCTCGGCCTGTTCCTGTGGCGCCAGGCGACCGCCGCCGAGCCGATCCTGCCGCTCTCGCTGTTCCGGATCCGCGTGGTGCGACTCGGCTTCGCCATCCAGGGCCTGGTCGGGATGGCCATGACCGGTTCGATCGTCTACGTGATGCTCTACCTGCAGATCGCCCGCGGAGTCGCCCCGACCTCGGCCAGCCTCTACCTGATCCCGATGGCGGCCGGGATGACCGCCGTCGGCCTGCTGGTCGGCAGGCTGACCGACCGCGGCCACTCGACGCGCACCTTCCTGGTGGCCGGCGCGGGCTGCGCGGCGCTCGCCCTCGCACTGCTCGGGCTCAGCGGGCCGGACACCGGGCTCTGGGCGGTGCTCGCCGAACTCGCCCTGCTGGGCTGCGGACTGGGCCAGCTGATCGGCCAGTTGATCACGGTGGTGCAGGAGGCCGCGCCCCGGCACCAACTCGGCGTCGCGACCTCCGGAGTGCGCTTCTTCCAGACCCTCGGCAGCGCGCTCGGCGCGGCCCTGTTCGGCACCGTGCTGGCCCGGGTCTACGCGGCGGACGAGCCGGGGCGCACGCTCGGCGCGGTCCGTACGCTCTCCGGCGCGGCCCGCGAGCACGCGCTGGCCGACTTCACGGACGCCGTGGACGTGGTCTTCCTGTCGGCGGGCGGGGTGCTGGCGCTGGCCCTGCTGCTCGCGCTGCGGCTGCGGGCGGCCGGGGACGGCGGTACGGGTCGCCGGGAGGCCGGGGCCGAGGGGGAGCGGCCGGTGCTCGCGGCCTGAACGGCCGTCGGCCGAAGGGCCGTCGGTGGGAGGGGCCCGGTGGACCGTGGGGGAGTCCACCGAGCCCCGGCTCTTCCTGTGCCCGCTCCGAAGGCCGGGCTCCGAGGCCGGGCTCCGAGGCCGGACCACGAAGGCCGGACCACGAAGGCCGGACCTCGAAGACCGGGCTGCGACGGCCCTGCTCCCGCCTCCCGGCGCGGCGCGGCCGTCGGGCTCAGGCCCGGGCGGCCCACTCGGAGGCCAGGATCGCCCAGATCTCCTTGTCGTGGCGGACCCCGTTGTGCAGGAACCACTCGCGCAGCACGCCGTCCCGCCGCATGCCGACCCGCTCGGCGACCGCCCGGCTGCGGGCGTTGGCGGCCGAGCACCACCATTCGGCGCGGTGCAGGCCGCGGGTGACGAAGGCGTAGTCGAGCAGCATCCGGACGGCGGAGGTGACCAGTCCGCCGCCCTCGCCGGCGGGTTCGGTCCAGGCGCCGATCTCGCAGATGCCGGACTTGGTGTCGAAGCTCACGAACATCACGCCGCCGACCAGCGTGCCGTCGAGCCAGATGCCGTAGATCCGCTTCTGGTCGGCGGCCTGGCCGTCGGCGTAGCGCTGCAGTGTGGCGCGGGCGGAGTCCAGGTCGGTGGAGAAGGTGGCCCAGGGGATCCAGGGGTCGGTGTGGGCGCGGGCCCGGTCGATGTGAGCCAGGAACTCGGGCGCCTGCCACGGCTCCAGCGGGCGCAGTTCGGCGTGGTCGGTGAGCGGGACAGCAAACACGGGCGGGCCTTTCGGGGTCGTGCGCCGGTTGGTCGGAATCATTCATAACAAACGTTTGGTATGTACGATAGCCCTCATGACGCCGGCCCGTGGAGATCATGAAGCCCGCCGTTCGGACGTGTCCGAGGGGGTGTGGCGGGTGCTGTCCAGCCGCGGCTTCGAGGGGCTGACGCTGCGCGCGGTGGCTGCCGAACTGGGCGCCTCCACCGGGATGTTGACGCACTACTTCCCCAACAAGCGGGCCCTGCTGAGCCATGCGCTGGAGGAACTGGACCGCCGTTCGGGCGCCCGGCCCCGGCGCGCCGCCCCCGCGGACGGCAGCCCGCCGCCGCCCGCCGGACTGCCCCGGCTGCGGGCGGCCCTGCTCGACGTCCTGCCGCTGGACGGGGACTCCGCGGCCGGCAACCGGATCTGGGTCGGCTCCTGGGACCACGCCCTGGCCGATCCGGAGCTGGCCGCCGCACACGCGGGGCGCTACGCCCGCTCGCGGGTGGCGCTCACGGCGCTCGTCGCGGACGCCCAGCGGCTCGGGGAGCTTCCGGCGCAGGCCGATCCGGCCGAACTCGCGGCCGGGGCCCAGGCCTTCGTCCTCGGGCTGGTGGTGCAGGCGCTGTTCGCCCCGGAGGAGTTCCCGGCCGAGCGGCAGACGGCCCTGCTGGACGCCTATCTGGCCGGTCTGACGGGCTGACCGGTCCGACGGTCGAACCGGTCCGACGGCCGACCGGCGCCCGGGTGGGTGCGCCCGGGCGGTGTGCGGGCGGCATGCGGGACGCGTTCCCGGCCGGGCCCGTTCCTGGGAGTTGGCTGGGAGTTTCCCGAGTGCTTCCGGGTGGGGGGATTCGCCCGGGATTCCTCCTTTTGAGGGGTGCGGCGGGATTGACCGGACGCCGCGATACCGCGCGCAATGCCCGCGGACGGATTTCCGGGCGGCAGCGGCACGCATTGTCACGGGTTATGCGCGGTGGGTGCGTGGCATTACGGGGAGGACCCGAGCAGCTACGCATGGTCGCGATCGCCTGCGGTGGCCTGTGGGAATAGCGGGTGGCGCCCCCAGCAGGATTCGAACCTGCGACCTACCGCTTAGAAGGCGGGTGCTCTATCCGCTGAGCTATGGGGGCGGGACGGACGGCGCCCGAGAGGGCGTGACCGCGGCCGGGATCGGGCGACGAGCGCCGAGGCGCGCGTTGTCCGGGCCCGTACCTGAGGGTGGGGGTGGGGGTTGGTGGGCCCTCGCCCTGTCGGGGACAGGATAAGGGTGTCCAGTTCCTCGGCCGGGTGTGACGACACCGTCGTTGGTGTGTCGGTTCGGTGGAGCGGTCCGATAATCGCAGGTGAAGGCCGTGAGTGCAGCGGTCTGGGAGAGTTCCGTGCCGGACGTTGTGCAGTCGTTACGGGGCTGCCTCCTCACCCGTTATGGATTCGACACGGAGAATGTGCCGCCGGGGGCGCGGGTGGGGGCGTTAATCGGGGTTGCGCCGGTCGGATGACGTGCGCGGACGGTCTGCGGGGGCCTCTGGGGCGGCGGCTGGAGGGGTCGGCGAGCAGCGGGTTTGTTGTCATGCCCGCGAAGAGGCGGGCGCGAAGGAGCCGTCTGCGGCTGAAATTCACCCCTGCGAGTGACGGGTGTTCCACAGGCCCGAGTTATCCACAGGATTTCGGAAGTCAGTGGCCCGGATTTATCCCGAAGTGCACGCTCAAGGCGCACCGGTCGATTCCGTACGGTGCATCGGCGAGAACGGAGAGTGCGCTGTGAACGAGACGCATGTGACGGTGCTCGGCAATGTCGCGTCGGAGGTCAGCTACGGGGAAACGGCCGGCGGGGTGCCGATGGCAAGCTTCCGGCTCGGCTGCACCGAGCGGCGGTACGACCGGCAGCGCGAGTGCTGGGTCGACGGGGAGACGCAGTGGGTGACGGTGACGGCCTGGCGGGCGCTCGCGGTCAACCTGATCGGCTCGCTGGCGAAGGGCGAGCCGGTGCTGGTGAGCGGTCGGCTGCGGGTGCGGGAGTGGGTGGAGGGGGAGGTGCGGCGCAGCCGGGCCGAGGTCGACGCCCGGTCGGTCGGACACGACCTCACCCGCGGTACCGCGGCGTTCCGTTGGTCGGCGGCAGTGCGCGGGCAGTCGGCGGGCGGGGCCGGGCCGCTCGGGGCGGAGGCGGCGGGGGAGGCCGGGGTGGAGGCGGTGCCGGGGTGGATCGTGAGGGCGGTGGAGGCGCGCAGGGCTTCCGCCGCGGCTGCGGCGGCGCCCGCCGCGGTGGCCGTCGGCCCCGGCCCGCGGGCGTTGGAGCCGGGTCGGGCGGTCGCGGGAGTCCCGGACGAGGTGGCCGGGGGCGGGCCGGGAGGTGAAGGTGCGGGTGCGCGGAGCTGACGGGCCGGTGACCTTTCCTGTCGACAAATATGTTTCTCGAGAAGGCCGTTGTCCCCGCACGGGCAATACCCGACCGGATAACGGAAAGGCCGCGAGTTTCCGGGCAGCCGTCAGCTTGTGTGGGACCTGGGGGGATTGATAACGATCCAGATACGGAATCGTCCTGATTTCGCATGGGGGTTTCGGGGCCCCTGGGGGTCAATAGGATTCGTCTGGTTCATACCCGCAGCAGTGCCACACGCGGCACGCGCGGCACGGCAAGTCGGCCGGTCGCCCCATCGGAGCGGCCTGGCCCGGAGGGATCCCAGATGTTCCAGAGGCAGGGGCGGAGTCTGTCCCGGATAACCACTGTCATGCTCACGACCAGCTTGGCGGTGGGCGGAGGCCTGTTCGTGGCGGCCGGTGCGGCGGTCGCGGCGGACACCCCGGGGTCGGGCGTGACCGCGGTGGTGCAGAACACGATGCTCGGCGAGAAGATCGACGTCGACGGCGAGGGCACCGTCGACGGTGGCCTCTTCACCCTCAAGACCGCCGACGGTGAGCTGCAGACCTACTGCATCGACTTCGGCTTCCCGGTCGACATCCGGAAGAAGATCCAGTACCAGGAGTCCGACTGGGCCTCCAGCTCCCTCGGCGACAAGAACAAGGTCGAGGCGGCCGCCAAGATCCGCTGGATCCTGGAGAACTCCTACCCGCAGGTCAAGGACCTCACGGCGCTCGCCAAGGCCGCCGGCGCGGGCAGCCTGACCGCCGAGGACGCCGCCGCGGGCACCCAGGCCGCGATCTGGAAGTACTCGGACGGCAAGAACGCGACCCCGCACAGCGCCAGCGCCACCAAGCTGCGCGACTACCTGACCGGTGGCGCCAACAAGGGCATCGCCGCCGAGCCCAAGCCCTCGCTGACCCTGACCCCGGACTCGGTCTCCGGCAAGTCCGGCGCCAAGCTGGGCCCGTTCACCCTCAACTCCAGCGCCGCCGAGGTGGAGCTGGCCGTCAGCGGTGACGCCGCCGACAAGGTCAAGCTGCTGGACAGCACCGGCAAGCCGGTCGGCGCCGCCCTGGCCGGCCCGATCGCCAAGGACACGCAGCTGTTCCTGGACGTGCCGGCCGGCACTCCGGACGGCGCGGTCGCGCTGAACGCCAGCGCCTCCACCGTCGTGCCCAGCGGCCGCGTCTTCCTCAGCAAGGGCTACACCCGCGAGGAGCACAGCCAGACCATGATCCTGGCCGGCTCCACCAAGCTGAACGTCGCCGCCGCGGCCAAGGCCACCTGGAAGCAGGGCAAGGGCGCGCTGGTCGACAGCACCGCCAAGGTCGAGTGCGCCAGCAACGGCGTGCGCGTCTCCGTCACCAACGGTGGTGACGAGGCCGGTGCCGTCACGGTCGGCAAGCAGCAGCTGACCGTCCAGCCGGGCAAGACCGAGAGCGTGCTCGTCCACGTCGACGAGAAGACCGGTTACAAGATCACCGTGACCGGCCCGAACGGCTACAGCCGTGACTTCGAGGGCGTGCTGGACTGCAAGACCGGCACCGGTACCGGCGCCACGCCGACCTCCGGCCCGTCCACCCCGACCGCCGGCGGCACCCCGTCGGGCACCCCGTCGGGCACCCCGTCCGGCTCCCCGTCCGGCTCCCCGAGTGCCGGCGCCGGCCAGCCGACCCCGGCGGCGACCACCAGCGCCGCCCCCGGCACCGGTGGCCTGGCCCAGACCGGTGCCAATGACTCGACCCCGATCCTCGCCGCCGTCGCCGGTGGCCTGGTCGTGGCCGGTGGCGCCGCCGTCTTCGTCCTGCGCCGCCGCGGCCGCCACGGCCGCACCACCGCCTGATCCCTGCGCACCGGTCCCCTGAGGCGCTGACCTCCTGAGAGGCGCCGACCCGGCACCGACGCAGAACCGGCCCGGCCTCCCGCACCCGCTGCGGGAGGCCGGGCCTTCGCGTTGCCCGTAGCCTTCCCGGCCGACCGGCTCGGAGACGGGTTCGGAGGCCGGGTTCGGAAACCGGTCGGAGACGGATCGGAGACGGGTTCGGAGGCCGGGTTCGGAAACGGTTCGGAGACCGGGTTCGGAAACCGGTCGGAGACGGATCGGAGACCGGGTTCGGAAACGGGTCGGAGACGGATCGGAAGGAGACCCGGGACGGCCCCGGGAGGTGTCAGCGGCGGGGCGGGGATACCCCGGTGGGGCACCCCGGCGGTTCGGGGCCCGCGGCCGGGTGCGGCACAATGGAACGCTGCAAGCCGAATACTCCCGACGACGCCGGAGCGATCTCACGTGGCGGAATACATCTACACGATGCGCAAGGTGCGCAAGGCGCACGGAGACAAGGTCATCCTTGACGACGTGACGCTCAGCTTCCTCCCCGGGGCGAAGATCGGCGTCGTGGGCCCCAACGGTGCCGGTAAGTCCACCGTGCTGAAGATGATGGCCGGTCTGGAGCACCCCTCCAACGGCGACGCCTTCCTCTCGCCCGGCTTCACCGTCGGCATGCTCCTCCAGGAGCCGCCGCTCGACGAGTCCAAGACGGTCCTGGAGAACGTCCAGGACGGCGTCAAGGAGATCAAGGGCAAGCTCGACCGCTTCAACGAGATCGCCGAGCTGATGGCGACCGACTACTCGGACGCGCTGCTGGACGAGATGGGCAAGCTCCAGGAGGAGCTGGACCACGCCGAGGCCTGGGACCTCGACGCCCAGCTGGAGCAGGCCATGGACGCCCTGGGCTGCCCGCCCGGCGACTGGGCCGTCACCAAGCTCTCCGGTGGCGAGAAGCGCCGCGTCGCGCTCTGCAAGCTGCTGCTGGAGGCGCCCGACCTGCTGCTCCTCGACGAGCCCACCAACCACCTGGACGCCGAGTCGGTGAACTGGCTGGAGCAGCACCTGGCGAAGTACAAGGGCACCGTCGTCGCCGTCACCCACGACCGGTACTTCCTGGACAACGTGGCCGGCTGGATCCTGGAGCTCGACCGCGGCCGCGCGATCGGCTACGAGGGCAACTACTCCACCTACCTGGAGACCAAGCAGTCCCGTCTCAAGGTCGAGGGCCAGAAGGACGCCAAGCGCGCCAAGCGGCTCAAGGAGGAGCTGGAGTGGGTCCGCTCCAACGCCAAGGGCCGCCAGGCGAAGTCCAAGGCCCGCCTGGCCCGCTACGAGGAGATGGCGGCCGAGGCCGACAAGATGCGGAAGCTGGACTTCGAGGAGATCCAGATCCCGCCGGGCCCGCGTCTGGGCAGCGTCGTCATCGAGGTGGAGAACCTCAACAAGGCCTTCGGTGAGAAGGTCCTGATCGACGACCTCAGCTTCACCCTGCCGCGTAACGGCATCGTCGGCGTGATCGGCCCCAACGGCGCCGGCAAGACCACGCTGTTCAAGATGCTCCAGGACCTGGAGACCCCGGACTCCGGCATGGTCAAGGTCGGCGAGACGGTCAAGATCAGCTACGTCGACCAGTCGCGCGCCAACATCGACCCGAAGAAGACCCTCTGGGAGGTCGTCTCCGACGGTCTGGACTGGATCAACGTCGGCCAGGTCGAGATGCCGTCCCGCGCCTACGTGTCGGCGTTCGGGTTCAAGGGCCCGGACCAGCAGAAGCCGGCCGGCGTGCTGTCCGGCGGTGAGCGCAACCGCCTGAACCTGGCGCTCACCCTCAAGCAGGGCGGCAACCTGCTGCTCCTCGACGAGCCCACCAACGACCTCGACGTCGAGACGCTCTCCTCGCTGGAGAACGCCCTGCTGGAGTTCCCCGGCTGCGCCGTGGTCATCTCCCACGACCGCTGGTTCCTGGACCGGGTGGCCACCCACATCCTCGCCTACGAGGGCGAGAGCAAGTGGTTCTGGTTCGAGGGCAACTTCGAGTCCTACGAGAAGAACAAGATCGAGCGGCTCGGCGCCGACGCCGCCCGCCCGCACCGGGCCACGTACAAGAAGCTGACCCGAGGCTGACATCCAGCTGTCACCGCGGCCCGGCAGACTGCCCCCCGGGGCGGCCTGCCGGGCCGCGGCCCGCCGTCACCGTCCGCCACCGCCGTCCGAGCGGCGGCGGACGACCGGACACCGAGGAGAACCCGTGGCCCGCCACATCTACGCCTGCCCGCTGCGCTGGTCCGACATGGACGCCTTCGGGCACGTCAACAACGTCGTCTTCCTGCGCTACCTGGAGGAGGCCCGGATCGACTTCATGTTCACCCAGGCCGCCGCGGCCGGCGCCGGGGAGTTCGCGGGCGGTTCGGTGGTGGCGCGCCACGAGATCGACTACAAGCGTCCGCTGGTGCACCGGCCGGAGCCGGTCACCATCGAGACCTGGGTGACGAAGATCGGCGGCGCGTCGCTGACCGTCTCGTACGAGATCAAGGACGTGGACGAGGACGGCACCGACATCGTGTACGTCCGGGCGTCCACCGTGGTCGTCCCCTACGACCTGGCCGAGGGCCGGCCGCGCCGGATCTCGCCCGTGGAGCGGGAGTTCCTCGGCCGCTTCATGGACGAGGCGCCCGTCGCCGTCGCCGTCTGACCGTTACCCGACGATTCGAGCTGAGCCGCGTTGACCATCACCGCCCGTCTCGCCCTGACCGATGCCGGGGAGGCCGCCGACCTCTCCGCCTTCCTGCTGCGCCTGCTGCGCTTCGACAAGGCGGCCGCCGTGCGGCTGCAGGCGGTCGGCCCGGGGGCGGACGACGGCGTGCTGGCGGTCTTCGGCCGGCTGCCGCTGGGCGGTTCGGGCGCGCTGGCGATCCGTACCGCGCGGCTGGGCGGCCTCGCCGAGCCGGTGGACCTGACCGCCTCGGCGGGCCAACTGCTGGACGGCGTGGACACCGGGACGGGGACCGTCACGCTGCCCGCGCCGGTGACCGGCCCGGCCTGGGCCGGGCTGCTGCCGCCGCGCACCGGCTGGCGGCCGGTCGGTGCGCCGCCGGCGGCCGAGGTGTACCCCGAACTGATGGCCGGGGTCGGGGAGTTCCGTGAGCGGAGCGAGGCCGTCCCGGCGCACCACCGGACCCGGGCGGTGCTGGACGCGCTGGCGGACGAGATCTGGTCCCGCCCGGTGGCGGCGCTGCCGGAGCTGCCGCTGCGGGCGGTGCACGCCGCGTACGTGATCGGCTTCCTGAAGCCCGGCGCCCCGCTGACCGTGCACCGGGCGGGCGGCTGGCTGCGGTTGAGCGCCCCGGCGGGCTCGGTGGCGGTGCGCACCGCGGGCGCGCCGGGGGCGGGGCTCGGGCTCAGCCCGCTGCGGTAGCCCCCGGCCCGCCGGGGCTGGTCAGCCCTCGGTGTTGATCATCGAGGCGGCGGCGTAGGTCAGGTACTCCAGCAGCTGCCGCTCGTGCTCCTCGGGCAGCTCCAGGCTCGCGACGGCCGCCCGCATGTGCTTCAACCAGGCGTCGTGGGCCGCGTGGTCGACCTTGAACGGCGCGTGCCGCATCCGCAGCCGGGGGTGGCCGCGCCGGTCGCTGTAGGTGCGCGGGCCGCCCCAGTACTGCATCAGGAACAGCGCCATGCGCTCCTCGGCCGGCCCGAGGTCTCCCTCGGGGTACATCGGCCGCAGCAACTCGTCCTCGGCGATGCCCTCGTAGAAGCGGTGGGCCAGGCGCCGGAAGGTCGGCTCACCGCCGACCTGGTCGTAGAAGGTCTCCTCGCTCAACGTGCCCCGCCGGATCTCTCTCACCCGACCATGGTCGCAGACGCCGACGGGGTCGTACACCGGGACCAACGGCGTACGACCCCTCGGAGCGGTCAGCGGTCAGCGGGCGCGGTCAGCGGACGGCGGTCAGGCGTCTTCCCACTTGAACAGCCTCCAGGCGATGGCGGTCAGCACCGCCGCGAAGAGCAGCAGGCCGCCCATGGTCGGCAGGGCGTCCATGACGCCGCCGCCGCGGGTCAGCACCGACTGGGCGGAGTCGACCAGGTAGTGCAGCGGCATGATCTTGGAGATGGTCTGCAGCCAGCCCGGAGCGCCGTCCAGCGGGAAGAACGAGCCGGACAGGAAGGACATCGGCAGCACGATGACCTGCGAGATGCCGTTGGCGGCCTCCTCGGTCTTGGCGACCGAGCCGGCCAGCAGGCCGATGGACATGAAGGCGAGCGTCGCGCAGGCCACCAGCGGGATGACCAGCCACCAGTCGCCGGTGAGTCTGAGCCCGAAGAAGCTCGTGGCGACGACCAGGAAGACGGCGCTCTGCAGGAGCGCGGTCAGCAGTGAGACCACGATCCGGGAGCTGACGACGGTGCCCGCGCTGATCGGGGCCAGCCGCAGCCGGCGCAGCACCTTGGTCTTGCGCCAGTTGACCAGGGTCAGAGCGGCGCCGAAGACCGCGCCGGTGGCGACGGCCCAGCCGAGCAGACCGGGGGTGAGGAACTGGATCGGCTTGAGCGACTTGTCCTCGACCTGCTGGGCGTCCAGCACGTAGGCCGGCGGCCGACCGGTGGCGGCCTGGTTGGCGCCCTGGACCACCGAGTCGAGGATGCCGCGGAGCGCGCCGGCGCGGACGGTGTCGGCGGCGCTGTAGCGCAGTTCGACCTTGCCGTCCGGGCCCTGCGTGATCAGTGCGTCGAAGTCGCCCTTGCGGACCTTCTCCAGGGTGGCCGGCTCGTCGTCGGTCCTGGTGATCGTGAGGACCTGGTCGAGCCCGGCCCGTTCGCCGCCCTGCATGGAGTCGAACAGCTGCACCGCGCCGACCTGCGCCACCTTGGCGTGCGGGCTGCCGGAGCCCTTGGTGACGCTGCCGAAGAAGACCAGGAACACCAGGGGGAAGAGCAGGATGAAGAAGGTCGCGGTGCGGTCGCGCTTCATGCCGAGCAGCATCGCCCGGGAGAGGCTCCAGAACGCGCTGACCCGCTCCCGCTCCCGCTCCCGTTCCCGTTCGCCGGCGGCGCCGGCCGCACCGCCCCGCAGGGCGGGGTCCTTCGGCTCGGTGGGGGTGGTGGCGGTCATGCGCGGAACTCCCGTCCGGTCAGCTGGAGGAAGACGTCCTCCAGGGTGGCGCCGCGCACTTCGAGGCCGCGCAGGGCGTTGTGCTCGGCCAGGACGCCGAGCACCGGGGCCGGAAGGCGGGTGGAGAAGGAGAGCGAGACGGTGTCGTCCTCCAGGTTGGCGATGTCGGCGCCGGTCGTGGTCAGCAGCGCGCGGGCCCGGTCGAGCGGCAGTTGGCCGGAGGCCACGCTGATCCGGACGGTGTCGTCGATCTCGCGGATCAGCGCCGCCGGGGCGCCGGTGTGCAGGATCCTGCCGTGGTCCATGATCGAGACCCGGTCGCAGAGCACCTCGGCCTCGTCCAGGTAGTGCGTGGTGAGCACGACCGTGCGGCCCTCGGCGTTGATGTCGCGCAGGAGGTCCCAGAGGTTGCGCCGGGACTGCGGGTCGAGGCCGGTGGTGGGCTCGTCGAGGAAGACGAGTTCCGGGTCGTGGGCCAGGGCGCAGGCGATCGACAGGCGCTGGGCCTGACCGCCGGACATCTGGTCGGTCAGTGTCGCGGCCTTGTCCGCGAGGCCGACCCGCTCCAGCATCGCGTCGGCCCGCTTGGGGCCGACCCCGTAGAACGACGCGAAGGTGCGGATCGTCTCCCGGGCCGTCAGTTTCCGGAAGAAGGCGGAGGCCTGGAACTGCACGCCGATTCGCGGCAGCAGTTTCGGGTTGCGCGGCCAGGGAGCCATCCCCAGCAGCTCGATCCGGCCCTCGTCCGGTTTCCGGACGCCTTCCAGGATCTCCATCGTGGTGGTCTTCCCGGCGCCGTTGGGGCCCAGGATCCCGTAGAACTCGCCGGCCTCGACGGTGAAGGACACCCCGTCGACGGCCTGCACATCCCCGTACCGCTGACGGATGCCGTCGGCGGATATAGCTGCAGTCATGTGCCCTGAGACTAGGGCTTCCGAGCGCTCCTGTGCACACCGTGGACAGGGAATCCGTGGGTTCCCGGAAGATTTCGGGACGAAGCCGGGCCGGGCGGATGTCGTGTTCCGCCCGGCCCGGCCGGAGTCGTCCCCGACGGCGCCTCGGCGCGCCGCCTGACGAAGGGTCGGCGCGTCAGGCGCGGTGCACCGTGATCGTCGTCCAGGCGCCGATGTGGATCCGGTCGCCGTCGTTCAGCGGTACGGCGGTGTGCGGGGCGATCGGCTCCGCGCCGCCGTTCACGGTGGTGCCGTTGGTCGAGTCCTGGTCGACCAGCACCCAGCTGCCGTCGGCCTGTTCGGCGAGCAGGGCGTGCTGGTGCGAGGCGCCCGGGTCCTCCGGCGGGACGGACAGGTCGATCTCGGGGACGGTGCCGCGGTGCTGGCTGCGCCGGCCGATCCGCAGCTGGCCGCGGCCGGTCAGCGGGATCCGGCGCTCGGGGCAGTACGGCGGGAAGAACAGGCCGGCCGCCTCGGGGCCGCTGCGCGCCATCATGTCGGTGAAGTAGTCCCGGTCGGCCGCGATCACGGCGATCCAGTTGGTCCGCACCGGCTCGGCCGGGCCGGCCTCCTGGTGGGGCGGCTGCGACTGCGGCGGGGCCAGGTGGAAGGACGTGCCGAAGTCGCCGCCGCGGTTGTTGGGGCCGGGGCCGACGGGCTGGGCGTACACCGGGCCGGAGTCCTCGCGCGGCTGGGCCTCGGGGAAGGCTCCCTCGGACGCGGGCCGTTCCGGCCCGGCACCGGGTGCGGCGGGCGGGTAGCCGTACGTGTGCGGCTGGTCCGGGGTCTGCGGCTGCTGCGGGACGGGCGGGGCGACGGCCTGCTGGGCGGCCGGGGGCTGCCCGGGGGCGTGCTGCCCGTACGGCTGCCCGCCGTACCCGGGCTGCGGCTGCTGCGGGGCGCCGCCGTACGCCGCCGGGATGTTCAGGGGCGGCGGCTGGGCGGGGCCGGGTGCGGCCGCGCCGGGCGCCGGGGCCTGGCGGCGCGACGGGGTGGACAGCTCGTAGTCGTAGCCGCACTCCTCGCAGAACCGTCCGGTCTGCGGGCTGCGGCAGATCGGGCAGACGGACAGGCCCTCGGTGAGGCCCTGCTGCGCCGGCGGCGGGAAGGCTCCGGGCGGCGGGGCGGCGCCCGTGGGCATCGGCGGCATCGGCGGCGCGCCGTAGGGCGCACCGCCGTGCTGCCCGTACCCGGCGGGCGCGCCGGGGGCCGGGTCGGCGCCGGGGGCTCCCGGGTAGCCCGGGTGGGCACCGGGGGCCGGGGCCGGCGGGGTCATCGGGAAGCCGCAGAAGTCGCACCAGTCCTCGGCCTGCGACTCGTGGCCCCTCGGGCAGATCGGCATCAGGTCCCCCTCGTTTCGGGCCGGCACGGTGCGGCGTCGCGCCGGGGCGCCGGCCCGGCCACGTCTTCAGCGGTCACTTCTTCACACGTACCGTCTTGGTCGACCGGGTCTCAAGGGTCATCGAGTCGGCCTCGCTCACGTTCTTACGGAACCGAACCGTACCCTCCTTCGGGTCCACCACGTCCACCACCTTCTGCAGCAGCTTGTAGGTGCCGTCGTTCCCGGCCGCGTGCGCGATGCGGACGGCGGCGCCCAGCTTGGCGGTGGCGGTGTCGACGTCCCCGGCGCGGTGGGCCTCCAGGCCCTCCTGGATGGAGGAGGCGAGCTCGGCCTGCCCGGTGTAGTGGGCGACCTGGGGGCTGATCCGGGTGGAGGAGGCCAGGTCGTCGGTCCAGACGGCCTTGACGAGGCCCTGGCTGAGCACCTCGGGGGTGCCGCCGCCGACCTGCGGGGGCAGCACCAGGCTGATCCGGGCGGCGAGCATCTCGTTGCCGACGGAGGCGGCCGGGACCTCGACGCAGACGTGGTAGTCGCGGCTCTCGTCGCCCCAGGAGCCGGTGGGGTAGTCGCCGGCCCGGGGGCCGGCCTCGGCGCGGCGGGCGGTCAGGTCCTCGACCGCCGGGGCGACCTGCTTGACGAACTTGACGGTGGCGTTGGCCGGGGTCCAGATCCGCAGGGCGACGTCGGCGACCTGCTTGCCCATGGCGCCGGCCATCATCGAGCGGAAGTCCTCGGCGAGGCCGGAGGGTTCGGCGACGATGTCGACGGTGCCGAGCAGCGCGGAGGAGATCGTGCGGAGTTCGTCGATGCGCCAGTCGGTGCCGACGCCCCGGCAGTCGGCGGTGAAGTGGCCGGTGACCCGTTCGATGTTGCGGGCCAGGTCCTCCGCCGACTCGTGCTCGTTGTTGCCGTCGGTGAGCAGGATGGTGTGCCGGATGGCGATGTCGCGGCGGGTGAGGAACAGCTTGTCGGCCTTGGCGAGCCAGGTGCCCATCGCGGTGCCGCCGGCGGCGGTGAGGCGGCGCAGCGACTCCTTGGCCTGCTCGCGGGTGGCGGCGGAGGCGGTGGCGAGGGTGCCGTCGCCGGGGTAGATGTCGCGGGCCTCGTGGGTGCCGGCGACGACGGCGAAGGCGGTGCCGTCGCGCAGTGCGTCGATGGCGGCGGCGGTGGCCTCCCGGGCGCCGTTGATCTTGGTCTTGGGGTAGTCCATCGAGCCGGAGCAGTCCACCAGGATCACCACGGCCGCCTCGGCGCCGGTCGGCCCGGCGTCGGCGATCCCCAGCGGGCGCCCGCCGGAGGTGCCGCCGCCGGTCGCGGTGACGGTGACGATGGCGTTGACCTCGCGGGCGCCGTCGGCCAGGTACTCGTTCTGGAAGATCTCCACGTCGAACCTGGGCAGGTTCGGCTTCGCCAGTGTTGCCATGGGGCGGTCGGCTCCCGTCGGGTGAGGGGGTGGACGTGATCAGGACGGTGGGGCGGCCCGTCGGCCCGGGCGGTCGGGTGCTCGGGCCGGCGGGCCGTGGCGCCGTGGCGTCCGCCGGTCGGTCGGTCCGCCGGCCGGGTCGCCGGCCGGTCAGGCCGTCGGCGGGTGCGGCGGCTGCGGCGGGACGGGCGGTGCGGCGGCGGGCACCGGCGGGACTGCCGGGGGTGCGGGCGGTGCGGCGGGCGGTGTGGGAGGCGTCGGCGGGACGGCCGGCGGCAGCGGGGCCGCGGGGGAGCCGATCACCGGGATGTCCGGCAGGGTCGGCTCGTAGTCCTCGTAGTCGTCGCCGTTCCCGCCGTTCCCGCCGTCCCCCGGGGCCGCCTGGCCGGCCGGGGGCGCGGTGACCACCGGCAGGTCCAGCGCGGTCGGCGTCCGCTCGGCCTCCTCGGCCTCCTCGACGGCGGGCGGGTCGATCGGCAGCACGGCGACCGTGATGTTGTCGTGGCCGCCGGCGGCGACCGCGAACTTCACCAGGGTCTGGGCCGTGGCGAGCGGCTCGGTGCGGGCGTCCGGCCGGACGTAGTACGCCAGGTCGGTGGCCGCCTCGGCGTAGTTCCACAGGCCGTCGGTGCAGATCAGCACGACTCCGGGGACGTGCGGGGTGAAGTCGAGGGTGTGCGGCACGACCTCCTCGGCGTCGGCGCCGAGCCAGCCGGTGATGGCGTGGGCCCGCGGGTCGGCGTACGCCTCGGCCTCGTTCATCAGCCCGGCTTCGACCATCCGGGCCGCCCAGGAGTCGTCCTGGGTGAGCCGGAAGGGCTCGGCGGCGGCGCGGTCGTCCGGGATCCAGTACGCGCGGGTGTCGCCGACCCAGCCGATGGTGACCCGGCCGCCCGCCGCTATGGCGCTGACGTAGGTGCAGGCGGGCGCGTTGAGGTCGGGCCGGGTGGGGCCGGCGCCGTCGGTCGCGAGGTCGGCGACGGCCTTGGCGGCGTCGGCGATGGCCGCGCGCATCGCCTCGGTGGCGTCCCGGCCTGCTTCGAGCGAGGTCAGCAGGGACTCGGAGGCGGAGTCCACGGCGGTCGCCGAGGCCTCGTCCGGGCGGTCGGAGGAGGAGACGCCGTCGCACACCACGGCGACGACGACCGGGTCGCCGCCGGGCAGCGAGGTCGCGGCGACGGTGAAGCTGTCCTCGTTGCGGTGGTGGCGCACGCCGCGGTCGCTGACCCCGGCGACGCCGCCGAGCGCCTTCTCCATGTGGTCGCGCGGGCGCGGCTGGGCGCCGCCGCAGCCCTCGCAGTAGCCGTCCGCGGTGACCTGCGGCTGCCCGCAGTGCACGCAGACGGGCCCGCGCTGCTGCGGTACGGCCTCGCCCCGGGCGGCGGCCCAGCCGTTGGGCATCGCGCCCGGGGCCGCCCGGCCGTCCCGGCTGGTCCCGCAGGAGCCGCAGTAGGCGTCCTCCGGGTCCATCGGCTCGGAACAGCTCGGGCACTCGGTCTGCTGCGGCATCGGCTACACCCACGTCCTGGGACGGGCTCGGTTGGCCCGTTCCACCATCTCGATCCTGGTCTCCGCCCGGTCGGCCAACCGGGCGAGTACCCGGTAGGACTGTTCCAGGGCGAAGCGCAGTTCCCGCTCCTGTGCGGGACGTCCCAGCACCACCGGCTCGCCGGCCTGTCGGGCGCCGGCCGAACCGGCGCCGACCCAGCCGAGGGCTGTGCCGAGCACCTCGACGGAGAGCTCCTCGCGGCGGCGGTCGTCCAGTCGCAGCGCGGTCAGCTGGGCGGAGCTCGCGCCGAGGTCGGCGGCCAGTTCGTCGGTCGCGGGGCGCTCGCGCAGCCGGGCGCGGACGGCGGCGATCCGGGCGGCGGTGTACTGACTGGAGGTGGCCGGAACGGACTCCAGGACGCGCACGGCGCCGGCCCGGTCGTCCTCGGCGAGCCGGACCCGGGCCAGCCCGAAGGCGGCGCTCAGGTAGGCGTGGTCGGTGGTCCACACCAGCCGGTAGAACTCGGCCGCGTCGCCGCCGTCGCCGAGCAGTTCGGCGCAGACGGCGAGGGCGAGCTTGGGTGCGGCCTCGCCGGGGAAGGCGTCGTAGACGGCGTCGAAGGCTTCGGCGGCCGCGCGCAGTTCGGCTTCGCCGCGGCCTGCGGCGGGGCCTTCGGTGCGGCCCGTGCCGTTGCCTGCGGTGGAGTGCCCGTCGTCGCCTTCGGCGGGCTCCGCGGCGGCGCCGACCAGGGCGGTGAGGCCGCGGTACCAGACGACGCGCCAGTCGTCCGGGTGGTCGTGCTCCAGCTCGTCGAGGCGGGTCACGGCGTCGCGGTGGCGGCCGAGTTCGAGCAGGGCGCGCAGTTCGCGCAGCCGGCTCTCCACCGAGACGGCGGGGGCGCCGGCCAGGGCGGTGAGTGCCTCCTCGGGGTCGGGGGAGAGCAGGGTGGCGAGGAAGCCGGCGTTGGGGTCGCTCGGGTCGACCCGGGGGATGGGCAGGGCGAGGGCGGCGGCGGCCGGGTCCAGGGCGGTCACCCGGAGCTGTCCGGGCTGCTCGGTGGGCAGCACCAACTCGGTGTCCACGACGCGGAGTTCGGGGCCGAACAGGGTGGACATCGCGGGGTAGGGCCGGTCGTTCCGGAGGGCCAGGACCTCCCGCAGGACGCCGGTGAGCTGGTCGGCCATCTCCTCGGCGGAGGCGAAGCGGCGGGCCGGGTCCGGGTCGGTGGCGCGGACCAGCAGGCGGTAGTACGACTCGTACCGGGCGAAGACCTCGACGACCTCGGGGCCGGGCAGGGAGTCGCGGTAGGTGCCGCTGTAGCCCTGGAAGTCGAAGCTGAGGACGGCGAGGGTGCGGGCCACGGTGTACAGGTCGGAGGCGGGGGAGGGGCCGTCGGTGGCGATCTCGGGGGCCTGGTAGCCGATGGTGCCGTAGATCGGGCCGTCGTCGTCGAGGCGGCGGACGGCGCCCATGTCGATGATCTTCAGCGAGTCGCCGCTCTGGATGGCGTTGTCGATCTTGAAGTCGCAGTACACCAGGCCCCGGCCGTGCAGGTAGCCCAGGGCCGGCAGCGCCTCCAGCGCGTAGGCGATGGCCTGCTCGACCGGCAGCGGCTCGCGCCGGCCGTCCGGGGTGCGGCGCTCGTTGGCGATGTCCTTGAGCGACTTGCCGCCGACGTACTCCATCACGATGTAGCCGTCGGTGGCGCCGGTGCGCAGGTCCGGATGCTCGGCGAAGTTGATGATGCGGACGATGTTGGGGTGGTCGACCTCGGCCAGGAAGCGGCGTTCGGCGACGGCCACGGCCAGTGCGTCCTCGTCCCCGGTGTCCAGCAGGCCCTTGAGCACGACCCACTTGTCGTTGACCCGCCGGTCCACCGCCAGGTAGATCCAGCCCAGCCCGCCGTGCGCCAGGCAGCCCACCACCTCGTACTGGCCGCCGACCAGGTCGCCGCGGCGCAGTTTGGGCGTGAACGAGTACGGCGTGCCGCACTTGGTGCAGAAGCCTTCCGGGCGGCCGGGGCGGCCGTTCTTCTCCCGGCCCACCGGCGCCTCGCACTTGGAGCAGAAGCGCTTGCGCTCGGGCACCTCGGGGTTGGCGAGCACCGCCTGGGCAGGGTCGGCCGTCTCGACGGTCGGCACGGTGACCAGGCCGGCGCCGAGCCGGTTGCGGGTGCCCGCGCTGGTGCTGCCCCGGGCGGAGCGCACCGAGACCGAGCGGCTGCTGCCGGTGCGGGTCGAGCGGTGCGAGCGGGAGCGGCCTGACATCGAACGGGCGGAGCCGGTGCGGGCCGACATCGAGCGGACGGAGCCGCTGCGGCCGGAGTCGGGGGAGACTCGGGCGGAGGGCACGTACGGCTGGGTGACGCCGGTGTCGGGGCCGGGCGGGGTCAGGCCGCACTCGTCGCAGTAGCCGTCCGCGTCGATGCTGCCGGGGCAGTCGCGCGGGCAGGGCGACCCGGGGCCGACGGCGGCCGGTGCTCCCGCCGCGGACGCCGCCCCGGAGGTCCCCGTGGTGCCGGTGGCCCCGGGGGTTCCGGTGGTTCCCGTGGCGCCGGTCGCCCCCGTGGTTCCGCCCGCCGGGGCCAGCCCGCACTCGTCGCAGTAGCCGTCGGCGTCGATCCTGCCGCTGCCGGAGCAGTCCGGCCGTCCGCACGTCTCGCCCATCAACCTCAGCCCCCCTGAACCTGTCCGTCGACCGGCGACTGGCCGGCCGCCTCCTGAGCCTGCACGGCCTCCGCCTCCGCCTGGGCCGGCCGCAGCGACTGCTGGAACCGGGCCACCGCGGCGGCCGCCGCGCGCAGGTCGCACGGCGCGCTCCACAGCAGCCAGCGCGCCTTCTCGTACCGCTCGAGCACTTCCGGGTCCTCGGAGACCCGCAGCCGGGCCGCCATCGCCTTGTAGGCGTCGAGCCGGCCGCGCAGCTCGGCGCGCACGGCCAGCGGCTGGGTCACCTCGGTGAGCGACTGCCGGGCCCGGGCCAGCTCCTTGGCGGCGGCGTCCTCCAGCGCGTCCAGCAGCGGCGCGAGCCGGCCCCACTGCCCGCCCTGGCGCAGGTCCAGTGCCGTGACGATCCGTTCGCGCAGCGCCGACGCCGGGCCGGGCACCGCCGGGACGTCGCTGGACGCTATCTTCGCCAGCACCTCGCCGCGCGCCCGGCGGGCCTCGGCCAGGGTGGCGTCGGCCCGCTGGAGCAGGTCGCCGACGCCCTGCAGCCGTTCCTCGGCCTCGTCGCGCAGCCGCAGCAGGTCCTCCAGCTCCACCCGGACGCCGTCCAGCGCCCGCCCGGCCCGGTCGAAGCGCTCGGTGTCCACCACCCCGG
Organism: Streptomyces sp. NRRL S-350; assembly: GCF_000719705.1. Classification (GTDB taxonomy): domain Bacteria; phylum Actinomycetota; class Actinomycetes; order Streptomycetales; family Streptomycetaceae; genus Kitasatospora. Next base: position 21,077 of record NZ_JOHO01000069.1, read on the forward strand.
CCGGTCCGGCGAAGGCCGACCCCTCCGGAACGGTGCCGCGCTGGGCGGGCACCCGGGCCGGGCGCCACAGCGCCAGCGGGTCGCCGCGCACCTCGGTGCGCAGCTCGGTGAGGTCCTTCTCCAGCCCGGCCAGGTCGTCGCCGATGGGGTGGCTGCCGGTGCGCACGCCGAGCGAGGCGGCCAGGGTGCGCACCCGGTGGAGTTCGGCCAGTAGCAGGTCGATCCGGGCGGGCAGCGCGGACCAGACGGCGTCGGCGGCGCTGAGCACCTCCAGCACGGTGGCGTACCAGGAGTTCATCCGGGCCATCAGGGCGTCCAGGCTGATCCGCTCGACCAGCTTGGCGGGCGCGCCGAGCAGTTGCGGCGCGTCCGGTACGGCGCCGCCGGGGACGGTCACCGCGTCGCCGGTCAACAGTTCGCTCAGCTCGGCGAGTTCGGGTGCGCCGGGCTTGGCCTTCCGGGCCCGTACGGCGCGCGCCGAGGCCAGCGCCTCGGAGTAGCGGTCGAACAGCGCCCAGAGCAGCGGCAGGCCCCGGCTGGCGACGGACCACCGCTCCAGGGTGCGCCCGGACAGCTCGGCGCCCTCCAGCAGCCGCAGGCCGGGGTGGTCCTGGAGGGCGAGCAGCGCGGACTCGACCGCGTCCCGGTCCGCGCCGAGGCGCGCCAGTGCGCGGTCCACCTCCTCCCGGCTCAGTACCGGGCCAGCCGATGCCGCCACCGCGGTGTCCTTCCTTCCTCGCGTGCGATCCCGACGCGTGTCACGTGCCCGCCATTCCCGACGTGCCCGGCGGTCCCGGTGTTCCCGGCGGTCCCGGCGGTCCCGGTGTTCCCGGCGTGCGATCCCACGTCATCCCCCGTGTCCACCACCGGTTGCCCCGTGGTGATCGTCCCGAACCCTAGCCGGTGGCCGTCCCGGCGGGGCGGGCGCGGGGCGCCAAGACCGCCCCGGCGCCCCGGGGCCGCCCGCCGCGCGCCCGGCTCAGCGGGTGCCCGGCCAGTAGTGGTCGGCGTCGCCGGACATGTACGGCTTGAGCCAACGGTCGTACGAGCGGGCCCAGTCGCCGCGCGCGTAGTAGTCGGCCAGCACCTGGTTGACCCGGGCGGTCAGGTCGGGGCGGTCCTTGAGCATGGCGATGCCCATCACCTCGGGCTGCGCCTCGCCGTCCACCATCCGCACGGTCTGGTCCTGGGCGGCCTGGCCGGCGGCGAGGCCGGTGTCGGTCATGGTGGCGTCGACCTTGCCGAGCTGCATCAGGACCAGGCAGTCCAGCTGGTTCTCGACCGAGACGACCTGCCGGGCGGTCTTCTTGCCCGTGACGACGGCCTGGGCGGTCGAGCCGTCGGCCGCGCACACCGTCCGGTCCTTGATCGCGTCGTCGATGGTCTTCGCCGGGGAGGCCTTGGGGACCAGCACCCGCTGGGTGGTGTTGAAGTACGGCTTGGAGAACGCGACGTCGTTCATCCGCGTGCAGTTGATCGTCATGGTGCGGACGACCAGGTCGACCCGGCGCTTCTTGACGGCGTCGATCCGGTCGGCCGTCGCCACCGGCTTGAGCACCACCTTGTCCGGGTCGCCCATGATGGCGGTGCCGATCGCCCGGGCGAGGTCGATGTCGAAGCCCTCGATCTGGCCGGTGTTCGGGTTGCGGGCGCCCCAGCGGTAGCTGTTCTGGTCCACGCCGATCACCAGGCTGCGCTTGGCCTTGATCTCCTTCACGGCCGGGCCGTCCTCGGTGCTCGGCGGGACGCTCCGGTAGACGTCGCAGCTGTCGTCGGCCGGGCCCTGCTCCTGCTGTGCCGCCTGGGGCGCGGCGGCCCCGGCGGCCGGTGCGGCGCCGACCGGGCCGCCCGCGGAGAGCACGACGGCGCCGGCCGCCAGCAGTGCCAGGGCCGCGGCGTGCCTGCTCCGTACGGTTCTCGTGCGCATCTGTCCGTCCTCCCCTTTACCGGTACTCGGCCAGTCGCCGGCCCAGGCCCCGCAGCGCGGCGGCGGCCGCCGCCAGGCCGAGCAGCGCGACCGCGACGGCGGTGGTGCGAAGGTCCCCGCCGGTGCCGTCGGCGGCCTGCGAGAAGCGGTCCTGTTCGGTGTCGGCGGCCCGGGCGAGGTCCTTGTCGGTGGCGTTGAAGGCGGCGTCGGCGGTGGCCGCGTCGGGCTTGGCGCTCACGGTCGTGTCGAGGGCGCCCTGGTAGTCGGCGTTGCCGGTCTCCAGGTTCTGGGCCGTCTCGTGCAGTCCGCGCCACGCGTCGAACTGCTTCGCCGCGTCCTCGACACTCTCCCGGGCGGCCGGCGGCGCGAGCCGGACGGCCTCCGGGAGGGAGCCGTCGGTGCGGCCCGGCGGGAGGTCCTTGGTGCCGGACAGGTGCGCGGTGGCCTTGGTCCACTGGTCGGCGTACTTGGTGGTCGAGCCGCGGGCCACGAAGTGCAGGTTCTCCGACAGGCGGGCGGTCAGCACGTCCACCCGGGCGGAGTTGAGCGCCCGCAGCGGGGTCGCGCCCTCGCGGTCGCTCCGCTGGAGCGCCGAACTGATGGTCAGGCCGGTGACGGTGAGCCAGAGTGCCCCGGCCAGCACGGCGGCGGTCGCGCCCAGCAGTCCGATGTTGAACACCCGGTTGGTGCGGCGGAACAGCGTCAGCTGCACCCAGGCCAGTGCGGCCAGGGTGATCGCCGCCAGGCCGTACGCCGCCCACGGCACCGACTTGGCGGCGGCGTAGTCGTCCGCGAGTTCCTGGTTCTCGACGGCGCCCAGTTCCGCGGCGGCCGGCAGCAGGACGGTCTGCATCTGCTCGGAGGCGTACCGCAGGTAGGCGCCGCCGAGCGGGATGCCCTGCCGGTTGTCGGCCCGAGCCGTCTCCACCAGCCCGGCGTACACCGGGAGTTGCTGGTTCAACCGGGCGAGCGAGTCCTGCCCGGGGGAGGTGGCGGTGGTCCGGGCGGCGGCCTGGGCGACCAGCTTGGCGGCGGTGGCGAGGTCCTGCTCGTAGCGGTCCCGGACGTCCTTCGGCTCGGCTCCCGCGAGCAGGAAGCCGGTCGCCGCGGTGGTGGCGGCGTCGGCCAGGCTGCGGTGGATCTCGGCGGCGTCCCGGCTGAGCGGCTGGCTGTACGAGACCACCCGGTCGGCGGCCTGCGCCCTGGTCTCCAACTGCCAGGCGGTGAGGCCGCCGAAGGCCACCGTGAGGACGGCGAGCAGCACGCCGGCGAGCCGCAGCCGGCCGGGCGCGGTGCGGGTGGCCTCCGCGAGCCGGGCGCGGACGCCGGTGGCGAGGACGCCGGTGGCGGCCCGGGGCCGCCGGGCGGGCGCCCCGCCGGGCCCGGGCGACGGAGCGGCGCCGGTCCTGGCCGGCGGCGCCGGTGCCGTGGTGACCGGCGTTCCCGCTGCGCCCGGCGTTCCCGGCGGCTGGTCCGGCCGTGCCGGGATCGCGGCGCCCGGTGCGCCGTTGCCTACTGGTGTCGCCACCCGCCTCATCCTCCCCTGGAGCCGGGCCCGTTCCCCGGGCCCGGCCGATGGCAGCAGTATGGCCGCGACTCCCCCCGGCCACACCCGACTTGCGCCGATCTTGAGCATGTCGTGCACGGTTTCCGCACGCCCGCGTGCGGGTCCGGCCCGGCCCGTACGCGGAGATGGCGAACCGTCCGACGCGGCCCGCACCCTACGCGGTTCCCCGGACCGGGCGGAGCGCGGGGGTCCGGTTGTGGGCGCGCGTTCCCGGGTGCGGCACCCCCTCGCTCCGTACGATGGGCGCATGCGCCTGCTTGGAACGATCTCGCCCGACCGCCCGCTGCTCGTCGTCGCCGCCCGCGAGGAGGCCGCCCACCTGGACGGCCGGCTGCCGGTGCTGCTCACCGGCATGGGGAAGGTCAACGCCGCCGCCGGCCTGGCCGCCGTCCTCGCCCAGGGGGAGAAGCCCTCCGAGGTGATCAACCTCGGCACGGCCGGTGCGCTGCGCCCCGGCTGGGAGGGCACCCACCACGTCGTCCAGGTGATCCAGCACGACCTCGACACCGCCGCCCTGCAGGCGCTCACCGGGCGGCAGTACGGCGCGCCGCTGGTGATCGGCAAGGGCGACGGCCCGGTGCTGGCCACCGGCGACCTGTTCGTCTCCGACGGGGAGGCCCGCGACCGGCTCGCCGAGCACGCCGACCTGGTCGACATGGAGGGCTACGCCATCGCCGCCGTCGCCCACCGGGCCGGCGTGCCGGTGCGGCTGGTCAAGCACGTCAGCGACGAGGCCGGGGACGGCGCGGAGCACACCTGGCGGGAGTCGGTCGACGACTGCGCCCGGCACCTCGCCGACTGGGTCGCCGCGCAGGGCTGGTGACGGCCCGCCGGGTCCTCGAATCCGGTTCCCCGGCGCGCCGCGGGTGGCTAGGGTGACGCGGTGACCCAGAACACCGAGCCGAACACCAGGCCCAGCAAGCTCTCCGACACCCGTCCGCCCAGCATGAACGCGGACGAGCCGACCACCCTGGTCGCCTTCCTCGACTACCTGCGCGAGGCCGTCGTCGCCAAGGTCGACGGGATCTCCGACGAGGACGCCCGGCGCCCCGGCGTCGCCTCCGGCACCAGCCTGCTCTGGCTGGTGCGCCACCTGACGGTGGTCGAGCACAACTGGTTCGTCTGGGCCTACCAGGGGGTGGGCGAGAAGCCGCGCGAATCGGAGGCGGTGCCGCTGGACGGCGCGACCGTCGCCGGCGAGATCGCCGCCTACCGGGAGGCGATCGCCCGGTCCAACGCGGTGACGGCGGACGCCCCGGACCTCGACCGGCCCGGCGTGCGCTCGCTGCGGCCGGACGCCGCCGAAGGGCCGTCGCTGCGGTGGGTGCTGGTCCACCTGATCGAGGAGACCGGCCGGCACGCCGGGCACGCGGACATCATCCGGGAGCAGTTGGACGGCACGGTCGGGCGCTGACGGTCGCCCGGCGGGCCGGGAGGGCGGTGGCCCCCCGGCCCGCCGGGCCTTCCCGGTCTTCCCGGCCTTCCCGGTCTCCCCGGTCTTCCCGGTCTTCCCGGTCCTCCCTACCCGCACTGCCCGCACTGCCCGCGCTGCCTGCCGGGCCTGCCGGGCCTCCCGGGCCGCTGCCGTCGGACGGCCCCTACGACCGGCGGAACTCCGAGAGGTCCAGTGCCGCCAGCCGCTCGGGGTCGGTGAGCACGTCGATCGCGACGATCCCGCCGTCCACGACGGTGAACGCCATGACCGACAGCGCCCGGCCGTTGTCGCCGATCACCACCGCGCCCGCCGCGCCGTTGACCAGCGCCGGGCGGGCGAACGGCGACAGCGTGCCCCACAGCACGGCCTGACCGGCCACCGTGGCGGCGCCCGAGAGCACCACCGTGTGCCGGGCCATGGCCGCCCCGCCGTCCGAGCGCAGCACCACGTCCGGGTCGAGGACGGCGAGCAGCGCCTCGAGGTCGCCGTGGCGGGCGGCGGCGAAGAAGGCGTCCACCGCCACCCGCTGCCGGCCCAGGTCGGGGTCCGGCGCGGGCGCCTGCCCCTGCACCTTGCGGCGGGCCCGGCTGGCGAGCTGCCGGGCGGCGGCCGCGGACTTCTCGATCAACGGGGCGATCTCGTCGAAGGGCACGGCGAACAGGTCGTGCAGCACGAAGGCGACCCGCTCGGCCGGCGACAGCGACTCCAGCACCACCATGAGCGCCAGCCCGACCGAGTCCGCGAGCATCACCTCCTGCTCCGGGTCCACCACGCCCTCGCGCCGCAGCAGCGGGTCCGGGATGCGCGGCGGGCCGGGCTCGCCGTCCGGCCCGGCGGGCTCCAGCGGCTCCTCCCGGCGCAGGGCACGGGTGCGCAGCAGGTTGAGGCAGACCCGGGAGACCACCGTGGTCAGCCAACCGCCGAGGTTCTCCACCCCGGCGGTGTCGGTGCGGTCGTACCGCAGCCAGGACTCCTGGACGGCGTCGTCGGCCTCCGTGACCGAGCCGAGCATCCGGTACGCGACGGCCTTCAGGTGCGGGCGGTGCTGCTCGAAGAGCGCGGCCCGGGCGCCTCGGGCATCCGGAGAGGATTTCTCGTCCACCGTGTCACGTTCCTTCGTCGCCGTGGGTCAGAGCAGCAGGAGCCACCCAACAACGGCTGCGGCGGGAGATCAACTCCCGGCCCGGGGCGAATCGGAGACGACCATGAACGACGACGTCAACGACGTGGACGACAAGAACGACGTGGATGCCGCGCACGTCGTGGATGCCGCGCACGGCGGGAACGACGCGGACCTCGCGGCGGACAACCCCGTGCTGGTCACCGGGGGCACCGGCACCCTGGGCCGGCAGGTCGTGCCGCTGCTGCGCGCGGCCGGGCGGCCGGTGCGCGTGCTCAGCCGGCAGGAGCGGGCCGCCGCCGACGGCGTGACGTACCTGCGCGGCGACCTGCTCGGCGACCCGGCCGACGCGGCCGCCCGGCTGGACGAGGCGCTGGCCGGCGTGGACACCGTGCTGCACCTCGCGGGCGGCCCGAAGGGCGACGACGACGCCACCCGGCTGCTGGTCGCGGCCGCGCGGCGGGCCGGGGTGCGGCACCTCGCGTACATCTCGGTGATCGGCGCGGACCGGATCCCGCTCGGCTACTTCCGCGCCAAGCACGCCGCCGAGGAGGCGGTGGCGGGCTCGGGCCTGCCGTACACGATCCTGCGGGCCGCACAGTTCCACGACCTGGCGTTCACGGTGGTGGAGAAGCTGGCGAAGCTGCCGGTCGTCCCGGCGCCCGGCGGGATCCGCTGGCAGCCCGTGGACGTGCGCGAAGTCGCCGCGCGCCTGGTGCAGTTGACGCTGGACGAGCCGGCCGGGAGGGTGCCCGACCTGGCCGGCCCCGCCGTGTACGAGATGCGCGAGCTGACCCGCCGATACCTGGAGGCGCGCGGCCGTGGCCGCCGGCAGCTGCCCGTCCGGGTGCCCGGCAAGGTCGGGCGCGCGTACCGGGCGGGGCAGAACCTGGCCCTCGCCGGGGCGGAGCTCGGGCGGCGCACCTGGGAGGAGTTCCTGACGGAGCGCCTGGCGGAGCGGCCGGTGGGGCGGCCGATGGAGCGGCCGGTGGGGCGGTCGGCGGCGTGAGCGCTGTCCGAGGCGCGCCGTAGGGTGGCCGCCATGTCCCTCCTCGACGCGATCCGCGCCAACCCCGCCGCCCTCGACTACCTGCTCTGCACGGGCGACTTCGACCCCACGCGCACGTACGAGCACGTCGAGGAGGTCGTGCTCGCCTCCGGCGCCCCGCTGGAGCGGGTGGCCAAGGACGCCGGGGGCGGCACCTTCTTCCTGTGCGGCGAGGGCGGCGAGGAGCGGCCCGTCCTGTACGCGGACTCCGAGGGCGGGGCGGCCGTGCTGGCCGTCGGCGTGCCGGAGCTGGTGCGGCTGCTGCTGGCCGTGCCGTGGTGGCGGGACTGCCGGCGGCTGACGGTGGAGGAGAGCGCGGAGGCGGCCGGGGAGTACCTGGAGGAAGAGCCCGGCCTGTACGCCGAGCGGGACGCCGCTGCCGCCGCACTCGGCCTCGAAGTCCCCTCCGAGGCCGAGGCGTTGGGGCGGCTGCGGGAGGTCGTGTCCGACCTCGGGGCGTCGTACGTGCTGCTCAACGCGGAGGAGGGGACGGCGTACGAGCCGCTGCTCAGGCCTTGCTGACCGTTGCGGAACCAGCCTCATGCGGTCACTGGTTCCTGTGGGAGGGCCGGAGCCCGACGGCTCCCGCCGCCCCAGCAGGAAGGCGACCCCCGCTACTTCAGCAGGAAGTCGACCCCCGCTACTTCAGCAGGAAGTCGTACACGGCCTGCCGTCCGGCCGGGTTGGCCGCCCGGTTCTGCACCGAGTGCGCCGCGCCGGGGACGATCACGATCTGCGGATCATGGGCCGACTCGGCCTCCTGGTAGAGCCATTCGTACGGTGTGGCCAGGTCCCGGTCGCCGCCGAGGAGCAGGACCGGCACGTCGGGCAGCTTGCGGTGCGCCGGCGGCGTCGGGGGGACCGGCTCGCGCGGCCAGTCGAGGCA
>NZ_JOHO01000070.1 GCF_000719705.1 Streptomyces sp. NRRL S-350
CGCTGTTGAGTTCTCAAGGAACGGACGCTTCCTTCGGACCGCCTTCCAGCGGACCCTCCGGGCTTCGTTCTTTCGTGTTCCCAGCTTATCAGATGTTTTTCACTCCGTTTACCGGGGCTTTTCTCATCCGAAACCTGGTGTTAACCGCCGAGTTGCGGCGACTCGGTCAACCATAGCGGGTCGGTGGCCCGGGCGCGAATCGAGGCGCGCCGGGGTGTCCCCCGGGCGGCGGCATGATTTGTTGCTCTCGCGAGCATATACAGCAATGGTCCCGATTCGCCAAGATGCCTGTAGAGTGCGGCACATCGGCTAAGAGGACTAGACCACTCGCGGGCCGGCGGGACGCCGGCAGCAGGCGGGCGGGGGCGGGTTATTCGCCCGAGATGTCGACGTATGTCCAAAGTTGACATGATTTAGGCTTCAGTTGATCGTCATGCCGCTCCTCGCGGCCGCTCGCTGTTTTGCGCTCTTGGGAGGCACAACCATGACCACTGTGACGTCGCCGCTGACCGGCAAGGTCGTCGGGCTCACCGGCGTGCCGGACCCGGTGTTCTCGGGCGCGATGGTCGGGCCCGGCACGGCGATCGACCCGGTTCGCCGGCCGACCGAGGCCGTCGCCCCGGTGGACGGCGTCGTCGTCTCCATGCACCCGCACGCGTTCGTGGTCGTGGATGCCGAGGGCCACGGTGTGCTGACCCACCTCGGGATCGACACCGTTCAGCTCAACGGCGAGGGCTTCGAACTCCTCGTCAACAAGGGTGACACGGTGACCCGCGGTCAGGCCGTCATCAAGTGGGATCCGGCCGCCGTCGAGGCCGCGGGCAAGTCCCCGGTCTCGCCGATCGTGGCGCTGGAGGCAGCCCCCGAGTCGCTCGGCGACCTGCGGGAGGACGGCGAGGCCGTCTCCGGTGAGCCGCTGTTCAGCTGGAGCTGACCCCCGACCACCGACACACACCCGCCCCGCAGGAAGTGACGGGGCGGCCCGGCACTCAGCGGTTCCCGGCGGGGCCGCTCCTCTCAGCGGAGACAGGTACATGGAGAAGACACTGCGCGGCGTGGGTGTCAGTCACGGAGTCGCGATCGGCCAGGTGCGGCACATGGGGACGGCGGTGCTGGAGCCCCCGGCCACCCGGATCCCGACCGAGGACGCCCCGCGCGAGCAGGCGCGCGCGCAGGCCGCCGTCGAGGCGGTCGCTGCCGACCTCACCGCACGCGGCAACCTGGCCGGCGGCGAGGCGCAGGCCGTGCTGGAGGCCCAGGCGCTGATGGCGCAGGACCCGGAGCTGATGGCTGACGTGTCCCGCCGGATCGCCATCGGCAGCAGTGCCGAGCGCGCGGTGTACGACGCCTTCGCCGCCTACCGGGCGCTGCTGGCCTCCGCCGGGGACTACCTGGCCGGGCGGGTCGCCGACCTGGACGACGTGCGCAACCGCATCGTGGCCCGACTGCTCGGGGTGCCGATGCCGGGTGTGCCGGACAGCGACGAGCCGTACGTGCTGTTCGCGCGGGACCTGGCGCCGGCCGACACCGCGCTGCTGGATCCGACGCTGGTGCTCGGCTTCGTGACCGAGGAGGGCGGCCCGACCAGCCACAGCGCCATCCTCGCCCGCGCGCTGGGCGTGCCCGCCGTGGTGGCGCTGCCCGGGGCGACCGATGTCGCCGAGGGCACCGTCGTCGCGGTGGACGGCAGCTCGGGCGACGTCCTGCTGGAGCCCTCGCAGGAGAAGCAGGAGGAACTGCGGGCGGTCGCCGCCGAGCGCAGGGCTGCGCTGGCCGCCTCCTCCGGCCCCGGGCAGACCTCGGACGGGCACCGCGTCCCGCTGCTGGCCAATGTGGGCGGCCCGGCGGACGTGCCGGCCGCACTGGAGAACGGCGCCGAGGGCGTGGGCCTGTTCCGCACCGAGTTCCTGTTCCTGGACGACTCGGCGAAGGCTCCCGGCGAGGAGAAGCAGGTCGAGGCGTACCGCAAGGTGCTGGAGGCCTTCCCGGAGGGCCGGGTCGTGGTCCGGGTGCTGGACGCGGGCGCCGACAAGCCGCTGGACTTCCTGACCCCGGCCGACGAGCCGAACCCGGCGCTGGGCGTGCGCGGCCTCCGTACCCTGCTGGAGCACCCCGAGGTGCTGCGCACCCAGCTGCGGGCGCTGGCCCGGGCGGCCGAGGGCCTGCCCGTCCACCTTGAGGTGATGGCCCCGATGGTGGCCGACCGCAAGGACGCCAAGGACTTCGCGGACGCGTGCCGTGCGGCCGGGCTGGACGCCAAGTTCGGTGCCATGGTGGAGATCCCCTCCGCCGCGCTGCGGGCCAGGGCGATCCTGCAGGAGGTCGAGTTCCTGTCGCTCGGGACCAACGACCTGGCGCAGTACGCCTTCGCGGCCGACCGTCAGGTCGGCGCGCTGGCCCGGCTGCAGGACCCGTGGCAGCCGGCGCTGCTGGATCTGATCGCCGCGGCGGCCGACGCCGCGCGGGGGGCCGGCAAGAGCTGCGGGGTCTGCGGCGAGGCCGCCTCCGACCCGCTGCTGGCCGTGGTGCTGACCGGTCTCGGAGTCACCAGCCTGTCGATGGGCGCCGCGTCGATCCCCTACGTGCGGTCCACCCTGGCCAAGTACACGCTGGCGCAGTGCCGGCGGGCAGCCGAGGCGGCCCGGGCCGCGGACAGTGCCGAGGAGGCGCGGACCGCCGCGCAGCAGGTGCTCTCCGGCGAGTAGGCGGACACGCGACAGCCGAAGGGGTGCCCCCGTCATCGTGGCGGGGGCACCCCTTCGGCGTTTCCGGGGCCGGTCAGGCCTCGCGGTCGACGCGCAGTCGCTCGAAGAAGCGCAGGTGTTCGATGTGGTCGACGGACCCGGGGTTGACGGCCTGCTCCAGCGGGGTGCCGGCCAGGATGCGCTTGACCGGGACCTCGATCCGCTTGCCGGTGAGGGTGTGCGGGAGGCCGCGGACCGCGATGACCTCGTCCGGGACGTGGCGCGGGGACAGCTCGGTGCGCAGCGAGGTGCGGATGCGGCCGATCAGTTCGTCGCCGAGTTCGGCGCCGGGGGCGAGGACGACGAACAGCGGCATCCAGTAGCCGCCGTCGGGCTCCTCCAGGCCGATGACCAGGGACTCGGCGATCTCGGGGAGGCGCTCGACCACCTCGTAGATGTCCGAGGAGCCCATCCGGACGCCTTGGCGGTTGAGGGTGGAGTCGGAGCGGCCGTGGATGACGACGGTGCCCCGGGAGGTGACGGTGATCCAGTCGCCGTGGCGCCAGACGCCGGGGTACGTGTCGAAGTAGCTGTCGTGGTAGCGGGTGCCCTCGGGGTCGTTCCAGAAGCCGGTGGGCATGGACGGGATGGGCTTGGTGACGACGAGCTCGCCGACGGCGTCGGTGAGCGGCTTGCCCTGGGCGTCCCAGGACTCGACGGCGGCGCCGAGGCAGGGGGCCTGGATCTCGCCGAGGTGGACGGGGAGGGTCGGGACGCCGCCGACGAAGCAGGAGCAGACGTCGGTGCCGCCGCTGACGGAGGCGAGCCAGACGTCCTCCTTGACCTCGTCGTAGATCCAGCGGAAGCCGTCGGGCGGGAGCGGGGAGCCGGTGGTTCCGATGCAGCGGACGGCGGAGAGGTCGAGGTCGCGGCCCGGGTGGAGCTCGGCCTTGCGGCTGGCGATCACGTAGGCGGCGGAGGTGCCGAGGACGGTGGCGCCGGTGCGGGCGGCGACGGACCACAGGGCGCCGGTGTCGGGGTGGCCGGGGCTGCCGTCATAGGTGACGATCGTGGCCCCGACCAGGAGGCCGGCCAGCAGGAAGTTCCACATCATCCAGCCGGTGGAGGTGTACCAGAGGAAGCGGTCCTGCGGGCCGAGGTCGAGGTGGAGGCCGGCCTGCTTGAGGTGTTCGAGCAGGATGCCGCCCTGGCTCTGGACGATGGCCTTGGGCAGGCCGGTGGTGCCGGAGGAGTAGAGGACCCACAGCGGATGGTCGAAGGGGACCGGTTCGAAGACCGGCTCCACGTCGTCGGCGACCAGGTCGTCCCAGGTCAGGGCGCCCTCGGGGGCGGGGCTGCCGAGCAGCGGGACGTGGACGACGGTGTGCAGGCCGGGAAGCTCGCGGCGCAGTTCGGCGACGACCTCGGTGCGGTCGTGGTCCTTGCCGCCGTAGTGGTAGCCGTCGACGGCGAAGAGGACGGCGGGTTCGATCTGCTGGAGGCGGTCGAGGACGCTGCGGGCACCGAAGTCGGGGGCGCAGCTGGTCCAGACCGCGCCGACGGCCGCGGTGGCGAGGAGGGCGACGGCGGCCTGCGGGATGTTGGGCAGGTAGGCGCTGACGCGGTCGCCGGGGCCGATGCCCCGGGCGCGCAGGGCGGCGGCCAGCGAGCCGACCTGGCGGCGCAGTTCCGACCAGGTGAGGACGGTCGGCTGCTCGGTGGTCTCGTCGAGGTGGAGGATCGCCGGGCGGTCGGCGTCGGCCGCCCTCTCGCCGTCGGGGCCGGGCGCGGCGGCGCGCAGGGCGTGCTCGGCGTAGTTGAGGCGGGCGCCGGGGAACCAGCTGGCTCCGGGCATGGCCGGATCGGCGAGGACGGCCTCGGGGGCGCGGGTGAAGCGGACGTCGAACCACTGGGTGACCGCGGTCCAGAACCGGTCGAGGTCCTCGGTGGACCAGGCGTGCAGGTCGGCGTAGCGCTCGGCGGCCTGCCGGTCGTCGGCGGCCGGGGCGAGCGGGGCGGCCGGGGCGCCGTGGTGTTCGGCGGCCCAGGCCTGGAAGGCCACCAGGGTGGTGGCGGCGGCGCGAGCGGGGGTGGGGCGCCAGAGCGGCTGGTCCTGGGGTGGGGTGCTCACGGTGGTGGTCTCCCGGGCCGGTGGTGGGGACGGGAGGGCTCGTGGCAGACCCGTCCGGTTGGGCTGTCGGTGCAGACCATGCCATGTGTGCGGCCGTCGCGCCAGGGTCGGCCGGTGAGGTGGGCCGGTGGTCAGCGGGGTCCGAACTCGCCGCTGAACCAGCGCCGCAGGACGTTGTTGTGGAAGTCCCAGACGAGTGGTGTGTCGGCGGTGGCGAGCAGCCAGCCGTCGGTCTCGTCGGTGGGGCGCGAGGGCGGGAGCTCGGCGAGCGGACGGGCGGGGAGCAGGCCGCAGAGCATCACGAAGCGGCCGTGGGGGTCGGAGGCGGTGTGGATGAGGGTGACCTCGGCGGGGTCGGCCTCGATGCCGGTCTCCTCGCACAACTCGCGGACGCAGGCCTGCTGCCAGCTCTCGCCGAAGTCCATGTAGCCGCCGGGGAAGGCGAGTTCGCCGTAGCCGGGCTCGATGGTGCGGCGGATGACGACCAGGGCGGGGGCGGCGTCGGGCCGGGTGACGGGGAGGACGGTGACCGCGACGGGCAGCGGGTTGCGGTAGCTGATCTCGGCGCAGCCGTCGCAGGTGCGAGGCCAGGCCAGGGTGCCGGACGGGTAGGGCGTACCGCAGAAGTGGCAGTGGGAGAACGGCTGGTGGGCGGCCTTGGCCGCTTCGTCAGTGGTCATGGCCGGATGGTAGCCCGGCAGGCCGAGGGCGTCCCCGGGGGCCGGTTACCGGGGGGAGGGGCCTTCTCCGGGCGGTGCCTCTCCCGGCGGCGTCGCTCCTTGCGGCGCTTCTCCCGGCGGGACCGCGCTCGGCGGGGCCTCGCGGGTGGGGCGGAGCAGCGCGGGGTGCAGCAGGCGGGCGTCCCCGGCGTGGTAGGTGCGGGCGCGGGGGCCGCCGCGGGCGCCGCCGCGCTGGGTGGTGGTGCCGGTGCTCTCCACGAAGCCGGGGACGGAGAGGACCTTGCGGTGGAAGTTGCCCGGGTGGAGCTTCTCGCCCCACACCGCCTCGTAGACGGCGCGCAGCTCGGGGATGGTGAAGTCGTGCGGCAGGAAGGCGGTGGCCAGCGGGCTGTATTCGAGCTTGGCGCGCACCCGGTCGAGGCCGTCGGCGAGGATGTGCGCGTGGTCGAAGGCCAGCGGGAGCGCGGGGGGGCCGGTGCGCCCGTCGACGCCACCCCCGTGGGTGTCGGCGGGCACACCGGCGGCTGGGGAACGGCCGCAGGGCCGGAGGTCCAGGTCGGAGACGGGGTGCCAGGCGGCGGCCGCGGCGTCCGTTCCGGCCTGGGGGTCGGGCAGGTCGGGTGCGAAGGCGAGGTAGGCGACGGAGACGACGTGCATCCGTGGGTCCCGCGCGGGGGCGCCGTAGGTGCCGAGCTGTTCCAGGTGGAGGCGGCAGGGCGGGGACTCGGCCTCGGCGGCGCCCAGCAGGCCCGTCTCCTCGGCGAGTTCGCGGGCGGCCGCCTCGTCCAGGCCCTCCTCGCCGGCCCGCAGGAAGCCGCCGGGCAGCGCCCAGCAGCCCTGTTGGGGCGGGGCGCCGCGCTCGACGAGCAGGACGTGCAGGCTGCCCTGGCGCAAGGTCAGGGCGACCACGTCGACCGTGACGGCGATCGGCGTGTAGGCGCGCGGGTCGTACGCGGCGAGCCACTCCTGCTCGGCCGCGGGGCCGGTAGGGGGCTGGGTGGACGGGTCGTCCGCCGCCATCGCCGGCTCCTCTCCGCGCTCGCCGTGCTCGGGATGTCGCTCTGTTCGGGTGTCTGGCTGTCGTGCTGTCCGTACTGCCGTGGTGTCCGGACTGTCGTGCTGTCGTGCTGTCCCGGGTGGCCGCCCGGGTGTCGTTCTCGGGATGAGCACAACGTAGCGATTCCGTTCCCTGGCGGCAAATGGTTTTCCCGGTCGGCTGGGGCGCCCGCCTCCTAGGCTGTGACCAGGAACGACTCTCCCAGGAGGCCGACATGCCCACTGCTCCCCCGCCGGACTTCGCCGCGGCCCTCGCCGCCGGTCCGCTGGTACTGGACGGCGGCATGTCGAACCAGTTGGCGGCGGCCGGGCACGACCTGTCGGACGAGCTCTGGTCGGCGCGGTTGCTGGCGGACGAGCCGGCGGCGGTGGTCGAGGCGCACCGGGCGTACTTCGCGGCCGGCGCGGACGTCGCCATCACCGCGAGCTACCAGGCCAGCTTCGAGGGCTTCGCCCGGCGCGGGGTGGGCCGCGCCGAGGCGGCGCGGCTGCTGGCGAGCAGTGTGGAGCTGGCCCGGGAGGCGGCGCGTGCCGAGCCGGGCGGGCGGCGGCGCTGGGTGGCGGCTTCGGTGGGCCCGTACGGGGCGGTGTCGGCGGACGGCTCGGAGTACCGGGGCCGGTACGGGCTGAGCGTGGCGGAGCTGGCCGCGTTCCACCGGCCGCGGCTGGAGGTGCTGGCGGCGGCGCGGCCGGACGTGCTGGCGCTGGAGACGGTGCCGGACGCGGACGAGGCGCGGGCGCTGCTGGGGCTGGTGCGCGGGCTGGGGGTGCCGGCCTGGCTGTCGTACAGCATCGAGGGCGACCGGACCCGGGCCGGGCAGCCGCTGGCGGAGGCGTTCGCGCTGGCCGCCGACGTGGACGAGGTGCTGGCGGTGGGCGTCAACTGCTGCACGCCGCAGGATGCGGACAAGGCGGTGGCGCTGGCTGCGGAGGTGACCGGCAAGCCGGTGGTGGTGTATCCGAACAGCGGGGAGCACTGGGACGCCGAGCGCCGGGACTGGCGCGGGGAGCCGACCTTCCGCTCGGCCCGGGTGGACGGCTGGCTCGCGGACGGCGCCCGGCTGGTGGGCGGCTGCTGCCGGGTCGGGCCGGACGGGATCGCCGCGCTCGCGGCGGGGGTGGCGGTGCGCCGGAACCCGTGAGCGTGCGGCGGACGGCGCGCGGGTGGACGGCCGGGGGGCGAGGTGGGCCTCCCGGGCGGTGCGGAAGGTTAACACCCGGCCGAGAGCAGGTGACCGAGGGGGAAGGTGCACGGAGTCGGCACGGCCTGGCAGACTCGTCCCGTCACCACGCGGTCGACAATGTCGACCGCCACTCAGCGCGGAGGTATCCATGCCCGGCCCGATCCAGTCGCTCTCCCGGGCCGCCGCGATCATGCGTCTGCTGGCCGGCGGCGAGCGCCGCCTGGGCCTGTCCGAGGTCGCGACGGCGCTGGACCTCGCCAAGGGGACCGCGCACGGCATCCTGCGCACGCTGCAGCAGGAGGGGTTCGTCGAGCAGGACCCGGAGAGCGGCAAGTACCAGTTGGGCGCCGAGCTGCTGCGACTGGGCCAGAGCTATCTGGACGTGCACGAGCTGCGGGCGCGGGCGCTGGTGTGGGCGGACGACCTGGCCCGGGCGGCCGGGGAGACGGTCTACCTGGGCGTGCTGCACCAGCAGGGCGTGCTGATCGTGCACCACGTGTTCCGGCCGGACGACACCCGCCAGGTGCTGGAGGTCGGCTCGATGCAGCCGCTGCACAGCACCGCGCTGGGCAAGGTGCTGGTTTCCTACGACCCGGTCGCGCGTGGGGAGTTGGGCGACGGCCCGTACGAGTCGTACACCACGCGGACGCTGACCGAGGCGGTCGACGTGGACGCGGAGTGCGCGCTGATCCGCGAGCGCGGCTGGGCTGACGCGGTCGAGGAGACGTGGGACGGCGTGGCCTCGATCGGCGCGCTGATCCAGGACCGGCGGCGCAACCCGGTGGGCGCGGTGTGCATCAGCGGGCCGGTGGAGCGGGTCTGCGAGGACGGCTTCGTGAAGCCTTCGCTGGTGGCCTCGGTGCGCAGCGCGGCGCGGGCGATCTCGCGCGATCTGGGCGCCGGGCGGTTCTGAGCCGGGGCCCGGCAGGGGGTTTCATTTCGTCACGCTGAGGCGCGGACGGGCGGTAAGCCTGTCCGCGCCTTGGCGTTTTGTCCCGTTTCAGGGCGCTCCGCTCGGTAACTTCGGGGAACGGTCGGAGGCAAGGGTCACAGCTGCGTAACCCCGCCTTGACGTGGGGGCGACCTGGGGAGGAAGCTTCCGCATGACGGTCGACATTGTCGAACGATGGCCGGGAGATCACTCCCCCAGTGCGCTCACCCGCACAAGCGATCGACCGGCCGCCCACCCCCACCCCCGCACCTCCGGGCCATATGGACAAGGGAGTCTTTGTGTCCGCGTTCTCCAACGGCGACGTATTCGTCGGTGAAACCCTCGGCACCGCCGCCCTGATACTCCTCGGCGGCGGCGTCTGCGCCGCCGTGACCCTCAAGAAGTCGAAGGCCGTCAACGCCGGATGGCTGGCGATCACCTTCGGCTGGGGATTCGCGGTCCTCATCGCCGCCTACATGTCGGCTCCGAAGTCCGGCGCCCACCTCAATCCGGCCGTCACCATCGCGCTCGCGGTCAAGAGCGGCGAGTGGGGCCAGGTGCCGCTCTACCTCGGCTCGCAGCTGCTCGGCGCGATCATCGGCGCCGTGCTGGTCTGGGCGACCTACCTCGGCCAGTTCAACGCCAACGAGGAGCCCACGCTCGGCATCTTCTCGACCGGGCCCGAGATCCGGAACCCGATCCAGAACGTGATCACCGAAGTCATCGGCACCTTCGTGCTCTGCTTCGCGATCCTCACCATCGGCACCAACGCCGGGCTCACCCAGTCCGGCACCAGCACCCTGATGGTCGCCTTCACCGTCGTCGGCATCGGCCTCTCGCTGGGCGGCCCGACCGGCTACGCGATCAACCCGGCCCGTGACCTCGGGCCGCGCATCGCACACGCCCTGCTGCCGATCCCCAACAAGGGCGGCTCCGACTGGTCGTACGCCTGGATCCCGGTCGTCGGACCGATCCTCGGCGGCCTCGCCGCCGGCGGCGTGTACAACGCCATCTTCTAAAGGCCGGGTTCGATCCCGCCGAGCACGGGGACTGACCGAGAAGCCCGTCAGGCCCACCCCACCCCGTAACCCCGAACCCGAGCCGAGGACCCTCCCCATGACCTCCACCGGTAACTACATCGCCGCGATCGACCAGGGCACCACCTCCAGCCGCTGCATCATCTTCGGCGCCGACGGCCGGATCGTCGCCGTCGACCAGCAGGAGCACCGGCAGATCTTCCCGCAGCCCGGCTACGTCGAGCACGACGCCGCCGAGATCTGGACCCGGGTGCAGTCGGTCGTCCGCGGTGCGCTGGAGAAGGCCGGCCTGACCAAGGACGACATCCGCGCGATCGGCATCACCAACCAGCGCGAGACCACCGTCCTGTGGGACAAGAACACCGGCGAGCCGGTGCACAACGCGCTCGTGTGGCAGGACACCCGCACCGAGGCGCTCTGCCGCGAACTCGGCCGCAACGTCGGCCAGGACCGCTTCCGCCGCGAGACCGGCCTCCCGCTGGCCAGCTACTTCGCCGGCCCGAAGATCCGCTGGCTGCTGGACAACGTCGAGGGCCTGCGCGAGCGCGCCGAGGCCGGCGACATCCTGTTCGGCACCATGGACACCTGGGTGATCTGGAACCTCACCGGCGGTGTGAACGGCGGCAAGCACGTCACCGACGTGACCAACGCCAGCCGCACCATGCTGATGAACCTCAAGACGCTGGCCTGGGACGAGAGCATCGCCGAGTCGATGGGCGTGCCGATGGCCGTCCTGCCGGAGATCCGCTCCTCCGCCGAGGTGTACGGCGAGGCCGTCGGCGACCTCGCCGGCGTCCCGGTCGCCTCCGCGCTCGGCGACCAGCAGGCCGCGCTGTTCGGCCAGACCTGCTTCGACGAGGGCGAGGCCAAGTCCACCTACGGCACCGGCACCTTCCTGCTGCTCAACACCGGCGAGAAGATCGTCAACTCGTACCACGGCCTGCTGACCACCGTCGGCTACCGGATCGGCGACCAGGCCCCCGTGTACGCCCTGGAAGGCTCGATCGCCGTCACCGGATCGCTCGTCCAGTGGCTGCGCGACCAGCTCGGGATCATCTCCACCGCCGCCGAGATCGAGACCCTCGCCAACACCGTCGAGGACAACGGCGGCGCCTACTTCGTCCCGGCCTTCTCCGGCCTGTTCGCCCCGTACTGGCGCTCCGACGCCCGCGGTGTGATCGCCGGCCTGACCCGGTACGTCACCAAGGGCCACCTGGCCCGGGCCGTCCTCGAGGCCACCGCCTGGCAGACCCGCGAGGTCGTCGACGCCATGCAGAAGGACTCCGGGGTCGAGCTCACCGCCCTCAAGGTCGACGGCGGCATGACCAGCAACAACCTGCTCATGCAGAACATCGCCGACGTCCTGGACGCCCCGGTCGAGCGCCCGTACGTCGCCGAGACCACCGCCCTCGGCGCCGCCTACGCGGCCGGTCTGGCCGTCGGCTTCTGGAACGACCTCGACACCCTGCGGGCCAACTGGCACCGCGCCGCCGAGTGGACCCCGCGCATGGACGAGGCCACCCGGGAGCGTGAGTACAAGAAGTGGCTCAAGGCCGTGGAGCGCACCATGGGCTGGGTGGAGGAAGAAGAGATCAACTGACCGACAAGCCGGTCGGGGCCCCGAGCCCCGGCCGGCCGCCCGCCGTTCCGGCGGCGGGTGTCACTGAGTTTCACCGGCCCGCCGCACCGGGCCGACCGGCCTCTCCCGCAGAGGCCGCACCGCACACGAGAGGAGTAACGGCGCCGCCCGACCCGCGCGCGCCGTACACAACCACCATGGCAACCATCCCGACCCTGGGCGCCGAGCGCACCGCCGGCCGCACCGCCTCCCGCGCCGAGACCCGTGAACTGCTCGGCAAGGCCACCTACGACCTGCTGGTGATCGGGGGCGGCATCCTCGGCACGGCCGTCGCCTGGACCGCGTCCCAGGCCGGTCTGAAGGTCGCCATGGTCGACGCCGGAGACTTCGCCGGTGCCACCTCCAGCGCCTCCTCCAAGCTCGTCCACGGCGGCCTGCGCTACCTGCAGACCGGCGCCGTCAAGCTGGTCGCGGAGAACCACAAGGAGCGCCGCGCCCTCTCCACCGACGTGGCCCCGCACCTGGTCAACCCGCTGACCTTCTTCGTGCCGGTCTACAAGGGCGGCCCGCACGGCGCCGCCAAGCTCGGCGCCGGCGTGTTCCTGTACTCGGCGCTGTCCGCCTTCCGCGACGGCATGGGCCGGGTCTCCACCGCCGCGCACGCCGCCCAGCAGGTGCCCGCGCTGCGCACCGAGGGCCTGCGCTCGGTGGCCGTCTACGGCGACCACCAGATGAACGACTCCCGCGTCGCCGTGATGACCGTGCGCGCCGCCGTCGACGCCGGCGCCGTGGTGCTGAACCACGCCGAGGTCACCGGGCTGCGCTTCACCGGCGGCCGGGTCACCGGCGCCGAGATCCGCGACCGCCTGGACGGCAGCGAGTTCGGCATCAACGCCCGCCTGGTGCTCAACGCCACCGGCCCGTGGGTCGACCACCTGCGCACGATGGAGGACGCCGGCGCCGCGCCGTCGATCCGCCTCTCCAAGGGCGCGCACGTCGTGGTCAAGCGCCGCTCGCCGTGGCGCGCCGCGCTGACCATCCCGATCGACAAGTACCGCGTCTCCTTCGCCATCCCGTGGGAGGACCACGTCCTGCTCGGCACCACCGACGAGGAGTACACCGGCGACCCGAAGGACGTCCGGGCCACCGACGCGGACATCGACCAGATCATGGGCGAGGCCGCGCACGCGATCCGCGACGAGCACCTCGACCGCGACCTGGTCACCTACTCCTTCGCCGGCCTGCGCGTGCTGCCGGGCGGCCCGGGCGACACCGCCGCCGCCAAGCGCGAGACGGTCGTCACCGAGGGCCGCGGCGGCATGCTGTCGGTCTCCGGCGGCAAGTGGACCACCTACCGCCACATCGGCCGCACCGTGCTGGAGAAGCTGGCCCACGTGCCCGGCACCAGCCTCGGCGAGGACATGTCCCCGATCGCCGCGACCGTCCCGCTGCCGGGCGTCGGCGCGCCGAACGCGGTCGCCCACCGCCTGCTGATCGACCGCGAGCCCGGCTCGCGGATGGAGCCGCTGGTCGCCAAGCACCTGGCCAGCCACTACGGCACGCTCTCCTTCGAGATCGCCCGCATGATCGACGAGAACCCGGAGCTCGGCCGGCCGATCCACGACGACGGCCCGGACGTCTGGGCGCAGGTCGCGTACGCGGCGGACAACGAGTGGGCGTACACGGCCGACGACGTGCTGCGCCGCCGCACCACGATGACGGTGCGCGGGCTGGACACGCCGGAGATCCGGGCCGAGGTCGAGGCCTTCCTCTCCAAGCGCGGAACCAAGTAGGCGCGTAGGGCACGGCACCTCCGCCACGGCGGGCGGGCGGGCGGGGGCTTTCCGGGCGCCCGCCCGCCCGTTGCGGGGGGGGGCGGGGGGGGGCCTTTCTCACCCCGCTTCCCGGGCGGGGGCGGCCGTCTGCCGGGCGACGGGCTCGCGCGGAGGGGCGGCACCCGTACGGTCACGGGTGCCGCCCCTCGGCGGTGCTGCGGCGGCTGCGGCCGCCGTGGCGGCGACGCTAGACGACCAGGCTCAGCGGCATGATCAGCGCGATGGCGACGACCGAGATCACCGTCTCCATCACCGACCAGGACTTCAGCGTCTGCCCGACGCTCATCCCGAAGTACTCCTTCACCAGCCAGAAGCCGGCGTCGTTGACGTGCGAGAAGAACAGCGAGCCGGCACCGATCGCGAGCACCAGCAGGGCCGCGTGGGTCGAGGACATGTTCGCGGCGAGCGGGGAGACGATGCCGGCCGCGGTGATGGTGGCGACCGTCGCCGAGCCGGTGGCCAGGCGGATCAGCACCGCGATGAGCCAGCCCAGCAGCAGCGCGGAGACGTGCCACTTGCCGGACCACTCGCTCACCGCGTTGCCGACGCCCACGTCGATCAGGGTCTGCTTGAAGCCGCCGCCCGCGCCGACGATGAACACGATGCCCGCGATCGGCCCGAGCGACTTTCCGACGGTGTCGGAGATCCGCGCCCGGTCGAAGCCGGCCGCCTTGCCGAGGGTCACCATGGCGAGGAGGGTCGCGGCGAGCAGGGCGATCAGCGGGGAGCCGACGAAGTCGAGCACCCGCTGGCCGGTCGCCTTCGGGTCGTCGATCGCCACGTCAGCCAGCGCCTTGCCGAGCATCAGCACGACCGGCAGCAGGATGGTCGCCAGCACCGCGCCGAAGGACGGGGTGCGGTCGTGTTCGGCCGGCGCCTCGGGGGCGGTGGCTGCCGGCACCTCCAGCGGGCCCACCCAGCGCTCGGCGACCCGCGCGAACAGCGGACCGGCGATGACCAGGGTCGGGACGGCGACGAGCAGGCCGAGTGCCAGGGTGATGCCGAGGTCGGCCTTGAGGGCGTCGACGGCGACCAGCGGGCCCGGGTGCGGGGGCACCAGGCCGTGCAGCACCGACAGGCCGGCCAGCGCCGGGATGCCGACCCGTATCAGCGGCACGTTGCCCCGGCGGGCGACCAGCAGCACGATCGGGATCAGCAGGACGACGCCGACCTCGAAGAACAGCGGCAGGCCGAGCAGGGCCGCGATCAGCGCCATCGCCCAGGGCAGCGCCCTCTTGCCGGTCCGGGAGAGCACGGTGTCCGCGATGATGTTCGCGCCGCCGGAGTCGGCGAGCAGCTTGCCGAGCATCGCGCCGAGGCCGATCAGCAGGCCGACGCCGGCCACGGTGGAGCCGAAGCCCGTGGAGAAGCTGTTGAGCAGTTTGTCGAAGGGGGCGCCCGCGACGGCGGCCAGCAGGCCCGAGCCGAGGGTGAGGGCGAGGAACGGGTGCAGCTTCAGCTTGGTGATCAGTACGACGATCGCACCGATGCTGAGCAGCACCGCGATCAGCAGCCGGGAATCGCTGCCGGTGTGCGGCAGGGCCGGTGGGGCGGCCGCCAGCAGAGTGGGGGCAATGCTCACGCGAGGTCTCCATTGACGGGCCGCAGCTGAGCCACGGCCATCTCGACGAGTTCTTCGGGGGTCGGGCCGACGTCCAGGACGGTGCCGCGCTCGTCCGCCTCCAGGGGTTCCAGGGCGGCGTACTGCGAGTCGAGCAGCGACGACGGCATGAAGTGGCCGGTGCGGTGGCTGAGCCGGTCCACGACCAGTTCGTGGCCACCGCTGAGGTGCAGGAAGAAGGCGCCCGGGCAGGCCGCGCGCAGGGCGTCGCGGTAGCGGTGCTTCAGCGCCGAGCAGGTGACCACACCGCCGGTGCCGGCCTCGGTCCGCTCCCTGAGCCAGGCGCCGATGGCGCGCAGCCAGGGGGCGCGGTCGTCGTCGCCCAGCGGGATGCCGGCCGACATCTTGGCGATGTTGGCCGCCGGGTGGAAGTCGTCCGCCTCGGCGAAGGGGAGGTCGAGGCAGTCGGCCAGCAGACGGGCCAGGGTGGTCTTGCCGACGCCCGAGACTCCCATCACCACGATGGTGAGGGGAGCCTGCGGGAGGTCGTGGTTCTCGACGCTGAGAGCCATGGATGGTGCTCCTTCGTTGCCTGGCCGCCACTATCGCTTCAAAGATATGACGTATTCAAGTAGCGGAAACCAAATCGTCATACTTTTGGACTGTGGGCTGGATCGCAGGGCGACGTGAGGACTCCCGGGCCGGACGTCTACGCTGGGCGGATGGAGATCCAGGGGCTGCCCGGGCGGCTGCTTGACGAACTCGGCCCGGCGATCGCCTCCGGGGAGATCCCCCAGGGCGCGGTGCTGCGCGGGGAGGACCTGGAGGAGCGGTTCGGGGTGTCCCGGACGGTGGTCCGCGAGGCCGTGCGGATCCTCGAGGGGATGCGCATGGTGGCCTCCCGGCGACGGGTCGGGATCACCGTGCAGCCGAAGTCGCTCTGGGACGTCTTCGACCCGATGGTGATCCGCTGGCGCCTGGCCGGGACCGACCGGCCCGCCCAGCTGCGCTCGCTCGGCTCCCTGCGGATGGCCGTCGAGCCCGCCGCGGCGGCGCTCGCCGCGGTCCACGCCACCGACGACGACCGGCGCGAACTCAGCTCACTGGCCGTCGAGTTGACCGTCGCCGCGCGGGACGCGGACCTGGCCACCTTCCTCGGCCACGACATCGCCTTCCACGCGCTGGTGCTGCGCGCCTCCGGCAACGAGATGTTCGCCCACCTCGGGGACACCGTGGGGGCGGTGCTCACCGGGCGGACCGAGTACCATCTGATGCCCCATCAGCCGGAGCCGTACGCGATCCGGCTGCACCGCGAGGTCGCCGACGCGATCTGCTCGGGACAGGCCGAGGAGGCCGAGCGGGCGATGCGGACGATCGTGACGGGCGCCATGGCGGAGCTGAACCAGCAGTTGGGCTGAGTTCCGGACGGGCGCTGCCCGGATGGCATGGTTTCGCGGCAGTTCGGTGGATTCGGACGCATGGTCCCGGTTCGGTGGGGCAGAGTGTGCCGAGGGGGCGCGCACCGCGTGCGCCCGTTCCGCGTCAGCGCCGAATCCGCGCCTGGGGGTCGCTCGATGTCCGTGCCACGCCGCCGTCGCCGCCTGCCCGACGAAGTGCGCGCCGCCGCCGTCCGGGCAGTCCTCTCCCTCGCCTTCACCCTGGTGGGCGTGGTCGTCGCCACGCTGGCCTCGTACGCGGGCAGTTGGATGCTGACGCCCGCCCTGATGACCATGGGGCTCGGGGTGTTCGGCACCATGTGGTGCCTGCTGGAGATCCTGATCTCCCGCCAGATCGCCGCCCAGCGGGTCCGGGCGCCCGGCTCCGCGCACCCGATGGCGGGCAGCCGGGCACCGTCCGAACCGCTGGCCGCCCGGCCGTTCCCCCGGGCCGACTCCTCGGTGTACCTGCAGTCGCCCCAGTAGGTGTACCGAGGAGTCGCACCCGCAGGCCGCCCAGCGGCCGCAGCATCGGAACTCCTAGTCGACCGGGACTCCTAGTCGACCGGGACGACCCGGTAGTGGGTGGTGAGTCGGCCGTCGCCGTCCAGGACGTGGAAGGCGAGCATCGGCGGCTGGTCGAAGGAGATGCCGCTCCCGCCCTCGCAGGGCAGGGTGACGGTGGAGACCACACCGGGCGCGACCAGCAGCGGCAGGCCCGCGAAGGTCGTCGCGGCGGCGGTGTGGGAGTGGCCGCAGAGCAGGGCGGCCACCCGGGGGTGGCGGCGCAGCACCGCGGCGAGGTCGGCCTCGCCGAACTGGCGGATCCCGTCGACCATCGGCAGGTGCAGCTCGACCGGCGGGTGGTGGAAGGCCACCAGGGCGGGCAGTTCGGCGCGCCCGGCGGCGAGCCGGGTGTCCAGCCAGTCCAGCGTCTCCGCGTCCAACAGGCCGTCGTCCCGTCCGGGTATCGACGAGTCGAGCATCAGCACGTCGGCGCCGGGCAGTTGGTGGAGGCGGTTGATCGGTCCCTCCGCCGACGGCTCCGCCCGGCTCACCGCTGACACCTCCGCCGGCCTCTCGCCCGCGGCCTCGCCGAGCAGCACCTCCCGGTACGGCCCCCGGGAGTCGTGGTTGCCGGGGCAGACGAGTACCGGGTGCCGGGAGGTCAGCGCCTCGGCCACCTGCCGGTACTCCCCGGGCAGGCCGTGGTCGGTGAGGTCGCCGGTGACCAGGACCCCGTCCAGCGGGCCGGGCAGGGCGTCCAGGTACGCCATCACCAGCTCGGCCCGCCGCCGGGCGCGCTTGCCGCCGTCCCCGCCGTGGACCTGGCCGAGGTGGGTGTCACTGAGGTGTGCGATCGTCAGCATGCCCGTCACGGTAGTCAGTTCACGGCCGTTCGGGAACCTCCGCCCCCTGCTGGGCGGGAACCGAGGCACCCGGATCCTGGGCGGGAACCGCCGCGCCCGGCTGAGCGGGGATCTCCGGTGCCGGCTGGACGGGGGCCTCCGCTGGGCGCCTGAACATCCGGGTGGCGGTGATCTCGCCGTGGATGGCGGGGCCGTCCGGGTCCGGGGCGGCGGGCAGGCCGGGGCGCAGGTGCTCCTCGACCGAGATGTACTTGAGGCCCGCCCGCAGGTCGGCGTCGTTGCGCAGCCGGATCACCAGCGGGAACTCGGCGAGCGCGGTGGTGTCGAACAGGCCGGTGGTGTAGATGAGCTGGACGCCGAGCGCGTCGGCCACGGCGCGCTGGAGCTCCAGCAGGTAGGTGGCGTTGGCGCGCCCGATCGGGTTGTCCAGGAACAGCGTGCCGGCGTGCCGCAGTTGGGACTGGCCGCGGTCGTTGGCGCGCAGCGCGGCCATCGTGCAGTACAGCGCGATGGCCGCGGTGAGCAGCTGCCCGCCGGAGAACACGTCCGACATCTGGCCGACCCCGACCCGCTCGGCGCGCAGCACCGCGTCGGGCTTGAGGATCTCGACGCTGACGCCCTTGGGGCCGATCGCGGCGGCGACCCCGCGCAGCAGCAGGGACATGCCGTCGCGGCGCAGGTCGCTGTTCTTCCGGACGGCGGCGCGGGTGGCCTCGTCGATGACCTCGCCGAGGCGTTCGACCAGGGTGGCGTGGTCCGGGTCCTCGAAGCGGATCCGCAGGAACTCCTGGCCGGACCACTCCCCCAGGCCTTCGGGCAGCCGGGAGAGGCGCTGGGCGGCGCGCAGGGTGGTGAGCGAGGACTCGACCAGGCCGCGCAGGCGGTCCACGATCGAGCCGCGGTTCTTCTCCAGCTGGGCGAGTTCGTCGGTGAGCACGCGCAGCCGGGGTGCGAAGGCGGCGGCCCAGGCGGCGGCGTGCTCGGGCAGCGCGGCGGCGGGCAGTTCGCGGATCTGCTGGCGGGCGGGGGTGCGGACGGCCTCGTAGCGGGCGGCGTTGGCGTGCCGGACGAGGGCGTCGGAGGCGTCACGGACGGCGAGTTCGGCGCCGGACAGCTCGGCGGCGGCGGTGCGCAGGCTGCGCCGGGCCTCGGTGGCGCCGGTGCGGGCCTCGGCGAGCGAGGCCAGGTACGGCTCGACCGGTTCGTCCTGGTCCTCCTGGTGGTCGCGCAGGCCGTCGCGCAGCTGGCCGGCCAGCTCGTCGAAGTCGGCGGCGGAGGACTGGGCGGTGTCGAAGGTGCGCTGCAGGTCGGCGTGCGCGGTGCGGGCGGCGTCCAGGGCCTCGCGGCGTTCGGCGAGGCGGCCGGTGGCCACGCGCAGCAGGGCCTGGGCGTGTTCCGGGTCGGTGGGGACGAGGTCGTCGGGCAGGTCGGTGTGCGCTTCGCCGTCGGTGGGGGCGGAGCGCTCGACCTCGCCGCGCAGTCGGCCGAGCTGCTCGCTGGCGGTGGCGGAACGGGCCTCGATGGTGGCGACCAGCTCCTCGGCCCGGGCGGCGGCGGCCTGGCGGGCCGGGCCGTCGGCGCCGTCGGGACTGCCGAGGAGTTCCTCGGCGCGGGTGCGCACCTTGTTGGTGAGGCGGTCGAGTTCGGTGGCGGCGGCGGCCTCGTCGCCCTCGGCGCGGGCCTGTTCGGCGCGCAGGTCGGCGCCGACGCCGACCTTCTCGTACAGCTGGGAGGCGGCGCGGTAGGCCTCGCGCAGGGCGGGCAGGGCGGCGGGGGCGGTGTCAGCGGGTTCGTCGGTCTGCTCGGCGGCGGGGATCTCGGCGCGTTCGGCGCGCAGCGCGCGGGCCGTGCGGCGGGCGTCGTCGGCGGCGCGTTGGGCGGCGCGGCGGTCCTCGTCGCAGGTGCGGGCGCGTTCGGCGCACAGGGCCTGGCGGCGGTCGCACTCGGCGGCGTCCTCGGCGAGTTCGCGTTGGCGGCGGCCCCAGTTGGCGCGTTCGCGGAGGCGGAAGGCGAGGCCGGAGAGGGCGTCGGCGCGGCGGCGGGCGCGCTGGGCGTTCTCGCGGTGCTCCTCGTGGGCGGAGACGGCGGCGGCGTGGTCGGTCTCGGCCTCGTCGTGGTCGGCGCGCAGGGTGGCGAGGGTGGCGGCGGCCTGTTCGGCGTGTTCGCGGGCGGTTTCGGCGGCGGCGGCGAGTTCGGCGAGGGTGCCGGGCGGGCAGCTGGCGTGCCAGGAGGCGAGGCGGGCGGCGAGGGCGCGGTCGGCGCCGAGGCGGCCGGCGAGTTCGCGGATGTGTTCCTCGCGGGCGCCGGCCCGGGCGCGCAGGTCGCGGCGCTCGTCGTCGGCGGCGGACTCGTCGTGCATGGCCGGGTTCGGCGGTACGACGAAGAAGGGGTAGGAGGTGGGGCCGTCGGGCTGGGTGATCGGGGCGATCAGTGAGGCCGCGGCGCCGACGGCCACGGTGGAGCGCGGCAGCAGGGCGGCGGCCTGCAGGGCTTCGCGGGCGCGTTCCAGCGAGTCCGGGTCGGTGACGACCACGCCGTCGACGAGTTCGGGGCGGGCGGCGAGGATCGCGTCGTGGTCGGCCGGGTCGACGGACTGGGCGAGGTAGCGCCAGCCGGGCAGGGCCGGGATGCCGTGCTCGGCGAGGTACTCGACGGTGGCCAGCACGTCGGGGCCGGGCGGCAACAGGCCGCCGTCGCCGAGGGCGGCGAGGATGCGGGCGTCGTCGGCGGCGGCCGTCCGCAGGTCGAACAGGGTGCGCTCGGCGGTGGCGATGGCCTCGTCGAGGAGTTCGCGCAGGTACTCGGCGTTGCGGTCGAGGACGGCGGCGGTGAGGTAGCCGGCGTCCTCCTCGGCGCCCGGCCCGTCCTCGCTCCAGTCGGTGGGGGCGGGCGTGAGGGAGAGCAGGTCGGCGAGGCGCTGCTCGGTGGCGAGCAGGGCGGCGGTGCGCTGTTCCGCGGCGAGGGCCCGGGCGGCGGCCTTGCGGGCGTCGCCGGCGCGTTCGGCGGCGAGTTCGGCGCGGCCGGTGGCGGCGGCGGATTCGCGCAGCCGGGCGGCGGCGGCCTCGGCGACCGCACGGGCCTGGGCGAGTGCCGCGGCGGCGGCCTTCTCGACGTCGGCGGCGTGCAGTGCGGCGCGGGCCGGGTCGACGTCGCCGTCGGCGTCGATGAAGCCGGCCGCGACGGCGGCTTCGGTCTCCTGCTCGACCTCGGCGAGGCGCTGGCGCAGGTGCTCGGCCTCGCTGCGGGCCTTCTGGGCGGCGGTGGCGGCCTCGGTGGCGTCGGACTGGGCTTTGGCGCCGTCCTGCTGGAGTTCGCCGGCGCGCTGCTCCTCGGTGTCGGCGCGGGACTCGGCGGCCGCGGCGGCGGCCTCCAGGGCGCGGGCGAGGGCGGTCGCGGCGAGGGCGCGGGCGGCGAGGGCGGGGGCGGCGTCCAGCTCGGCTTCGCGGATGGCGGCGGCGACCCTGGCGACCCGGTCGGCGGCGGCGCGCTGGCGCAGTACCGCCTCGGCGGCCTGCCAGGCGGCGTGCAGGGTGCGGGCGTCGATGAGTTCGCGGCGCAGTGCGGCGGCTTCGGCGGTGGCCGCGGTGAGGCTCAACGTGGCGTGCCGGTAGGTGAGTTCGTCGGCGATCAGGGTGTGCCGGGTGCGGTCGGCCTCGGCGGCGGTGACGGCGCTCGCGGCGGCGGCGACCTCGATGGCGAGGTCCTGGGCCCGGTCGCGTTCGGCACCGGCGCGGGAGCTGAGGGCGTGGGCGAGGCGGCGGGTGCGGCGCTCGGCGGTGCGGTGCGCCTCGCGGACGGTTTCGCGGGCGGTGGTGGCCTCGGCGATGCGCTCCAGCAGGTCGAGCGAGCCGGCGGTGAAGTCGCGTTCGGCGGTGAGTTCGGCGCGGCGGCCGAGCTTGGCGGCGAAGCCGTGGACGAGGTCGGCGAGGCCGTCGGTGTCCCGGGTGTCGGTGACGGCGCGCAGCAGGAGGTCGGTGAAGTCGCTGTCGTGCTTGACCGCGAAGAGGCCGGCCGCTTCGCCCTCGTCGGCGTTCATCTCGCGCTGGTAGCGGAAGAGTTCGGGGTCGAGGCCGAGTTCGCCGAGGTGTTCGGTCCAGCGGTCGTGGCCGTCCTCGAAGACCAGGTCGAGGTGCGGGTGGGCCTTGCCGGCCTCGGTGAGGGCGTCGCGGAAGCCCTTCATGGTGCGGCGGCGGCCGCGGGCCTTCTGGTCGCCGGCCAGGCTGACCCGCTCGGCGACCGGCAGCGAGTCGAGGGTGAGGCCGGGGCCGGGGCGGAAGGAGTACCAGGTCTCGGCGAACTTGCGCGGGTCGGAGGAGACCTGTCGGCCGCGCCACTCGCTGACCTTGCCGACCACGATCAGCTCGCCGGTGACGGTGTGCTGCCACTCCAGGGCGACGTGGCCGCAGTCGTCGGCGAGCAGGAACTTGCGCAGCACGCCGGAGCTGGCGCCGCCGAGGGTGTTGCGGTGGCCGGGGAGCATGACCGAGAAGATCAGCTTGAGCAGGACGGACTTGCCGCCGCCGTTCTCCAGGAACAGCACGCCGGCCGGGGCGGGGCGGCGGACCGGGCCGTCGGGTTCCTCGCCGAACAGGCCGATCTGCTGCGGGGCCGGGTCGGCGACGGGCTCGCCGACGCCGCGCAGGTCGAGCACCGTGTCGGCGTAGCGGGCGCCGGCCGGTCCGATCGAGTAGAGGCGGACCCGGTTGAGCTCGTACATGTGCGGCGGTTCTCCGTGGCTTGCGTGGCGTGAGGGTGGGTTTGGGGCGCTGGCGCGGAGCGGGTGGATCCGGCTCGGAGCGGGTGAGTCAGGCTCGGAGCGGGTGGATCAGGCTCAGAGCGAGTGGAACGGCAGGCCGGCGTCGGCGACCAGTTCGTCGTCGGTTTCCGGCGGCAGCAGGCTGGGGGTGCCGTCGGAGACCGGGACGACGCCGAGGTCGAGCAGTTCGGCCATCGCGGCGCTGCCGGCCAGGTCGCGCACCTGGAGCTGGTAGCGGGCGGTGGTGCGGTAGGTGCCGCCGGCGTCGTCGGAGACCTTCTGCAGGAAGCCGGACTCGACCAGGAACATCACCGCCTTGGCGACGATGCCGATGGTGGAGCCGGACAGTCTGCGGGCGTCCTTGGTGGCGCCGGTGGCGGTGCGCCGGGCCCAGACCCGCCAGGCCGCCTCCAGGCCCGGGGCGTCGGACTGCGGGTCGGTGTTGGCGCCCTCGGCGTCGGCCTGCTCCTCCAGGCGGCGGCAGGCCTGGCGGACGAAGGAGTCGATGCCGTTGACGGTGATCCGGCCGAGGTAGGTGTCGTCGGCGAGGTCCTCGGGCCGGGGGAAGGCCATCGCGGCGACGGCCAGGTGGGCCAGGCCGTGCAGGAAGCGGTCGGTGGACTCGGAGGCGGCGCGACGCGAGTAGTCGCCCATCCGGACGGCGAACAGCGAGTCCTCGGCGGCGGCGACGGCCATGCCGGCGCGCGGCGAGACCTCCAGGACGACCAGGCCCATGCCGGTGGCGACGGCGTCGGCGAGCCGGGCGAACGGCGGGTCCTCGCGGTGGCGGCGCACGAGTTCGGCGTACTCGGCGTCCCGGGCGGGCAGCAGCTTGGCCTGGAGCCCGAAGGAGACCAGCCGGGCGGCGTCGGCGACGTCGGCCGGGGTGATCGGCGCCGGGGCCGCGGGTTCGGTCTCGGCCACCCAGGACGTGTCGTGGTGGGTCGTCACGGGCGGTACTCCTCGGGGGTGGCGCGGTGCTTGCGGTCGGTCGGGGCGGTCAGGTCGGCCGGGTCCGTCAAGTCGGTCAGGTCGGTCAGGTCGGTCAGGGCGGTCGGGGCGGTCACCGTGGGTGTCCCGCTACCGGGTGGGGCGGCCGGTCAGCCGGCGTCCTTGCGGTCGGCGGCCATGCCGGCCGCGTCGAGCAGGGCGCTGCCGACGATCAGGTCGGCGCCGCCGAACTCCGGGTCGCGCAGCGGGGTGCCGTCGTCCACGGCGAACAGCAGCCGCTCCTCGCCCTGACGGTAGGCCGTGCCGACCGGCGGGCTGGCGGCGTGCACGGCGAGCAGGGCGACCAGGTACGGCAGTTCCGGGTCCTGCTTGCGGGCGTCGGCGAGCAGGCCGGAGAGCCGGCGCGGGGCGTCCGGGGGCAGGTCGAGCAGGACCAGCGCGGATTCCAGCTGCGCCTCGGAGAACCGGCTGTCGTCCGGGGTGGCGACCAGGTCCGGGTCGGGCAGTTCGGCGCCGAGGTGCTCGCGCTCGACGGGCGGGGTGAGCAGCAGCTCCACCAGGTCGGCGACCCGGACGGAGGCCGGGGTGCGCAGCCCGGCGCCGCGGGCGAAGAAGGCGCCGGTGGGGCGGACGGCCTGCTCGATCGGCAGCCGCAGTACGGGGGCGAGCAGCTGCCCGTACAGGTCGATGCCGCTGCGGGCGCCGGGGGTGGCGAAGGCCTGCCGGTCCTGCTCGGCGCGGAACAGCGGGCCGGCCTCCAGCAGGCGGGTCTGCAGCTTCGTGTGGCGGCGGATGCAGTCCTTGACGATGTCGAGCAGTTCGGCGGCGCGGCGCTTGTGCTCGGCGCCTTCGGCGGTGTGCGGCTCGGCCTCGTCGCGGGCCTTGCGGATGTTGGTGAGAATCGCGTTCTCGTGCCGGTACCGGTCGGCGATGTGGTCCAGTGCCTCCTCGATGAGGTCGGGCACGGTACGCATCCAGTCGACCGCCCGGACGTTGCGGCGGGTGGCGTCGAGGGCGCGGCGCAGCGTCTCGGCGTACTGGACGGTGCGGTAGCGGGCCTGCTCGGCGGCGAGTTGGGCGTCGGCCAGGCGGCCGCGGCGGATCAGCACCTCCAGCTTGACCTCGGCGGCGATCTGGGCCGAGGTGACGTCGGTGTCGAGCGCGCCGACCAGGACGTTGACCGCCTCGTCGGTGGTGCGCAGGTAGACGCCGCCGTCGGGGCCGGGGACCTCCTCGATCAGCTTGAAGTCGTAGTCGCGGCGCACGTACTCGCCGTCGGCGCCGAAGGTGCCGTAGACGGCGCGGAAGCCGCGGTCCACGCTGCCGACGTTGATCAGCGACTCCAGCACCCAGCGGGCGACCCGCTCGTGCTCGGCGGCGGGGCGGCCGACTGCCTGGGCGGCGACCCGGGGCAGCAGGCGGGCGAGGACTATCTCGCGGTCGGCCCCGGTGTCGAAGTCCATGTTGAGCGTGACCAGGTCGATGGCGGCGAGGCCGACCTCGGCCATCGCGTAGCCGCCGTACTCCCCGGCCAGGTTGACCTTGCGGTTGTCCAGGTCGTGCAGCGGAGCGGTGCAGGCCAGCGCCTTGAGCCGGCGGGCCAGGCCCTCGTCGGCGGCCGGGCCGGGCGCGGGGCGCACGGCGGCCGGGCCGACGGACGGTCGGAGGCCGGGCTCGGTGGTCGGGTCTGCGATGGCGGTCACGGAGGACAAGATTAGAGGTTCGCACCGACATCGACCGAAACGGACCTTGCGGGCAGCCGCAGTGCCAGGTGAGGGGCGCTCCGGGGGCCTGGTTCGGAACGCCTTTTCGGCGGTATTCCGCCATTCTCGAACCGACATTCGATAAAACCGTGGGGGCCGCGCGCCAATTCGGTGATGATCGACTCATGATCACCCGACTGGCCAAAGCGGGCCTTGCCGCCGCGCTGTCCGTGACCACCGTCGCCACCGGCACGGCCCTCACCCTCGGCGCCACCGCCGCCGCGGCCTCGCCGGCCGCCACACCGTCGACCTCCGCGCAGCACGTGACCGTGTCGCAGAGCGGGAACTACCCCGGCGGGTTCTTCACCTCCGGCACCATGTCGACGAGCTGGGTGTCCGCCGGGACGGCCGACCTGACCGGCCCGACGCACTTCACCGTCGACCTGCCGCCCGGTGTCACCACCGACGGCGCCATGTTCTACTCCACGCCGTACGACTACACCTTCACCGAGACGCTCTCGCCCGACGGCCGCCACCTGGAGGCCGTGCTCACCGGCACCCGGACGGTCGGGAGGAGCGAGTTCATGAAGCTCAACCTGCGCACCACACCCGGCGTGCCGATCGCCGGCGTGATCACGGTGACGGCCGCCAACCCGAACGACACCGACCCGACCGGCCACGTCTCCCGCTACGACCTCGGCACCGGCGGCTACCTGCCGCCGACCGTCCAGTCCGCCCCCGCCGTCACCGGCATCGACACCACCACCGGCCCGGGCACGGGCGGCACCGCGGTGACCGTCACCGGCAGCAACCTCGCCCACGGCATGGTGCTGGTCGGCGGCGTGCCGGCGCCGGGCAGCTGCACCGACAGCGCCTGCACGGTGACCACGCCGGGCGGCTCCGGCAGCGCCCCCGTCAGCGTGGTGACGCCCGGCGGCACCGCCGTCGCGCCGGCCGGCTTCGACTACACGGGCGCCGCTCCCCCGGCCCCGCCCGCGCCGGCGGTCACCAGCCTCACCCCCGCCGGCGGCCCGGTCTCCGGCGGGACGCGGGTGAACGTGATCGGCAGCAACCTGACGTACGGGACGATCGCGGTCGGCGGGGTGCCGGCGACGCACGTCTCCTGCGGCCCGTCCTTCTGCACGGCCACCGCTCCGGCGGGCTCCCGGCCCGGACCGGCGGGCCTCACGGTCACCACGGCGGGCGGGACCAGCGCGCCGGTGACGTACACCTACACGGCGTAGTACCGCCGGCGCGGCGACGTGCCGACCTCGGTGCCCGGGTGCCTTCGGCGCCCGGGCACCGTCGCATGCCGGGGCGCCGGAGGCGTCGGGGCCCCGTCTAGCTCTCGCCCCAACCCCCGGGAGCTAGTTGAACACGTTCAAAAGAAGGGACTAGAGTCGGTTCCGCGCAGGCGGGGCCAGTCCCCGCCGTTCTTCGGCATGGAGGTTTCGCGACATGGACGACGACCCCGCGGTCACGGCAACCGACGACCTCGCAGCCACCGCGGCCACCCTCCGCAAGGTCCGGCGCCGGCTGTGGTTCTTCCTGGTCTGCCTGGTGCTCAGCGGCCTGACCGCCTTCCCGCTGGAGACCGAGACCCGCTGGCTGGCCGACCTCGCCACCGGCCCCGCCGCCCCGCTGACCGACCACTTCCCCGCCGCGACGGCCTGGTTCCAACGGGTCCACGAGGGCGTCGCCGAGACCAACCGGAACTACCCCTTCCTGGCGTACGGCACCGACTGGCTGGCCTTCGCCCACCTGGTGATCGGCGCCGCCTTCTGGGGGCCGCTCAAGGACCCCGTCCGCAACATCTGGGTGATCCGCTGGGCGGCCCTCGCCTGCGGGGCCGTCATCCCGCTGGCGCTGATCTGCGGGCCGCTCCGGGGGATCCCGCCGGTGTGGCGGTTCATCGACATGTCGTTCGGCATCTTCGGTGTCATTCCGCTGCTGCTCGTGCTGCGGGCGCTGCGCCCACTGGAACGTTCCTTCACGGAGCCGGAGCCAGCGCACTGAGCCACCCGCACCGAGCCGTCGCGGCCCGCACACCCCTCGTGGAGCCACCCGGGGCGTGCGGGCCGAGCCGCACGCCGCGGGGCCCCGCCGGGGCCGGGGCCACGGACAACGACCTTCCCCCGCAGGCCCTACCATCTGGCTCAACAGCTGCTGGGAGGCGGACGGGCGTGGCCGATGCGGTGATCGATCTCAATGCGGACCTCGGAGAGGGCTTCGGGCGCTGGACCCTGACCGACGACGAGGCACTCCTGTCCGTGGTGACCAGCGCCAACGTCGCCTGCGGCTTCCACGCCGGAGACCCGTCCACGATGCGCCGGGTCTGCTCGCTGGCCGCCGAGCGCGGCGTCCGGATCGGCGCCCAGGTCTCCTACCGCGACCTGGCCGGCTTCGGCCGCCGCGCCATGGACGTCCCGCCGGAGGAACTCGCCGACGAGATCGCCTACCAGATCGGCGCCCTGCAGGTCTTCGCCCGAGCCGCGGGCTCCAAGGTCTCCTACGTCAAACCGCACGGCGCCCTCTACCACCGGGTGGTCTCCGACTCCGACCAGGCCGAAGCCGTCGTGGCCGGCGTACTGCGGGCCGGCGCGGTCTGCGAGGGGCCGCTGCCCGTCCTCGGCCTGCCCGGCTCCCGGCTGCTGGAGGTCGCCGAGGGCGTCGGACTCCCGGTGGTCACCGAGGCGTTCGCCGACCGCGCCTACACCCGCACCGGCACCCTCGTCCCGCGCCGCGAGGCCGGTGCGGTCGTGCACGACCCCGAGGCGGTGATCACCCGCGCCGTCGGCATCGCCCGGGACAGCTCCGTGGAGGCCGTCGGCGGCGAACGGATCGCCGTCGAAGCCCGCTCCCTGTGCGTCCACGGCGACACCCCCGGCGCCGCCCAGCTCGCCTGGCGGGTGCGCGGCGCCCTGGCCTCCGCCGGGGTCCGGGTCGAGGCGTTCACGTGACGGCACGCACCGTACGGCGGGTCGGCGAGCGGGCACTGCTGGTCGAAGTCCCCGGAACGGCCGACGTCACGGCGCTGTACGGATGGCTGCGCGAGCAACAGGAGGCGGGGGCCCTCGGCGAGGTCGAGGAACTGGTACCGGCCGCCCGCACCGTGCTCCTGGACGGTGTCGCCGACGTCGACGCGGTTGCGCGGCTGCTGCGCACGGCCCGTCCGACCGCGGCCGACACCGCGCACGGTGAGCTGCTGGAGGTCCCGACGGTCTACGACGGCGCCGACCTGGCCGGCGTCGCCGCGCTGTGGGGGGTCTCCGAGGAAGCGGCCGTCCGCATCCACACCGAGCCCGAGTACGTGGTCGCCTTCTGCGGCTTCGCCCCCGGCTTCGGCTACCTCACCGGCCTGCCCGCGCGGTACGAGGTGCCGCGCCTGGCCACCCCGCGCAGCACCGTGCCCGCCGGCTCCGTCGCCCTGGCCGGCCCGTACACCGGCATCTACCCGCACCCGTCCCCCGGCGGCTGGCGGCTCATCGGCCGCACGGCGCTCCTCCTCTGGGACACCGACCGCGAACCCCCGGCGCTGCTGGCCCCGGGCGTCCGGATCCGGTTCACGGCTCGACGGGCCGGAGGACGGCCGTGAAGGACAGCGACGAGGGCAGCCACGAGGACAGCCGGGGAGACGGAGGACCGGGCCGGGCCGGGCGCCGGGCCGACCGGCCGTACCAGGAGGCCGGGATGCGGAGGCCGGGATGAGCGTGCTGGTGGTGGTACGGCCGGGGCCGCTGACCACGGTTCAGGACCTCGGGCGGCGCGGCGTCGCGCACCTCGGGGTGCCGAGGGCCGGGGCACTGGACGAGCCGGCGTTGCGGGCCGCGAACCGGCTGGTGGGCAACGAGCCGGGTGCCGCCGCACTGGAGACCACGCTCGGCGGGGTCGCGCTGCGGGCGGTCGGCCCGGCCGTGGTCGCCGTCACCGGCGCGCCCGCGCCCGTGCGGGTGGACGGACGGGCGGCCGCGTGGGGCGCGCCGGTCGTGGTGCCGGACGGGGCGGTCGTCGACGTGGGGACGGCGACCGACGGGGTGCGCTGCTACCTGGCGGTGGCCGGGGGGATCGCCGTCCCGCCGGTGCTGGGCAGCCGCTCGGCGGACCTGCTCTCCGGCCTCGGACCGGCCCCGCTGGGCGCCGGCGACCGGCTGCCGGTCGGCGCCCCACCGCCGTACCGGGCCCGGCCCGACCTGGTGCCGCTGCCCGCTCCCCCGACCGAACTGGTGCTGCGGCTGCGGCTCGGGCCGCGCGCGGACTGGTTCACCCCCGACGCGGTGGACCGGCTCCGCCGCGACACCTACCGGGTCTCCTCCACCGGCAACCGGGTCGGGCTGCGCACCGAGGGCCCGGCGGTCGCGCGCGCCCGGGACGGTGAACTGCCCAGCGAGGGCATGGTGGTGGGCGCGGTGCAGATCCCGCCGGACGGGCAGCCGGTGGTCTTCCTCGCCGACCACCCGACCACCGGCGGCTACCCGGTGATCGGCGTCGTCCCGGCCGCCGACCTCCCCGCCGCGGCGCAGGCCCGACCAGGGACTCCGGTGCGGTTCGTGCCGCTGAGGGAGCGGTGAACGGCGGGAGCGGCGAACGGCGGGAGCGGTGAACGGCGGGAGCGACGCGCAGCAGGGGGCGACGAACGCCGGAGGCGGTGATCGGCCGCGGGAGCGGTGATCGGCCGCGGGAGCGGCCGGTTTCGGTGGCGGGCGGCGCGGGGAGCAGCTCGAAGCCCGGGTGTCCGGTGAGCGGCGTGGGGTCGAGCCGGGACGACGACGGGCATCGGGCGGCTCCTCTGGGGGCGGTCCCGTTCAGCCTGGGACCGCTCGCCACCCTGCAAGACGCTCCGGGCCGGGCCGGTTCCGTTCAGCTCGCCGACCTGAGCGCCTCCGCCGCGGCGGCCGCGAAGCCGTCCGGGTTGTCGAGCATGATGTTGTGCCCGCAGTCCGGGACGGCGACCACCCGTACGCCCGCCGCACGCAGCCCCTCCGCGCCCGCCGGTTCGCCGTCCGCAGCCGGGTGGAGGAAGGTGCGCGGCAGGTCGAGGCCGAGCAGCAGCTCGCGCATGGTCGGCACCGTCGCCCGGGCGAGGTGGCAGGCGCTGCGGTGGAGGGCTTCCGGACCGGCCAGCCGCATCGTGGCCCACCAGAACGCGCCGACCCGCTCGGCGACTTCCTCCCGACCGCCGGCCAGGAACTCCGCTTCGGTGTAGCCCGCGAGGCCGCTGCTGCCGGGCCGCCGCGGGTCGGGGTCGATCCGGTCCAGGTTGGCGTCCACCAGGAGCAGCCGGGAGACGAGCCCGGGGTGCCGGTGCGCCAGGACGATGGCGACGGCGCCGCCCATGCTGTGGCCGACCACCTCGACCCGGCGCGGACCTGCCGCCTCGACGGCCGCCGCAACGGCGTCGGCGTGTTCCTCCAGCGTGTACCCGAAGTCCGTCGGCCGGTCGCTGATGCCGAAGCCCAGGAGGTCCAGCAGCAGCGAGCGGTGCCCGGCGAGGAGCGGGTGGGCGGCGGCAGCGGCGAAGTACACCGGCGAGGTGGCGCCAAGGCCGTGCAGGTAGAGCCGGGCGGGCTCGGCGCCGGGCAGTTCGACCCAGCGGATCAGGTCGCCGTTCGGGGTGACGGGGGCGTGGCGCATCGCGAGGGCTCCTCTTCCAGGTGACCGTGGCGGCTGGGCATCCGGTGGCGCCCCCCAACGCCGAAGGCGCGGGGGTACCCGGGGCACTGCCCGTGACGCAGCCGACCATACCTCGTGTCCGAGGTACCCAGCATTCGATATACCGCGAATCCGAGCGGCCGCATGAGAGAGTGGCGCCATGGCCAAGCTCGCGATCCTCGGGTTCCTGTACGACCGGCCGCTGCACGGCTACGAGCTGCGCCGGCACCTCTCCGCGCTCACCGGACACGTCCAGCCGATCAGCGACGGCACCCTCTACCCGGCGATCAAGCGCCTGGAAACCACCGGGCTCCTGACCCGCAGGACCGAGCCCGGCAGCGCCGCCGCACCCCGGCACACCCTGCACCTCACCGAGGCCGGCCGGGCCGCGCTGCTCGACCGGCTGCGCGAGCCCGAACCGCTCGACATCAGCGACGAGAACCGCTGGTTCACCCTGCTCGCCTTCCTGCGCCACCTCGACGACCCCGCCGCCCAGGCCGCCGTGCTCCGGCGCCGACTGGCCTTCCTCTCCGAGCCTGCGAGCTTCTACTACGACGGGGACCGCCCGCTGGGTGCCGAGGAGTTCTCCGACCCGTTCCGCCGCGGCCAGTTGCTGATCGCCCGCGCCACCACCGAGGCCGAACTCGCCTGGCTGCACGCGACGCTGGCCGACCTCGAAGGAGCGCCGCGCACCTGATCCGCCCGACGGACCGGCCGAAACCGCCGGCCGCCCTCCCCCGCCCGCTCGGCACGGGCGCCTTCGAGCGGGCGCCGGCGGACGCCCCCTGACGGTCGAGCGGTACCGACCGAGGCCCGCACCCGGATGCGGGCGCGGCCTGCCCCCTGGGCGGAAAGAGCCCGGCGGGCAAAGGCCGGACAAAGGGTGAACAAAGAACGGTCACTTTCACCCCGTACCATCGGCCGCGCGCCGGGCCCGCGTGCGCGGCCTGCGGGCCGGCGGGGCGCGGTCGTCCGCATGCCCCCGACCCGCGAGGACCGCACATGCCGCCCCAGCCCCATGCCCGACGGATACCCCCGGCGGGTGCCCGGTGATCGACTGGTTCCACGGGGCCGTCCTCGGCCTGATCCAGGGGCTCACCGAGTTCCTGCCGGTCTCCTCCAGCGCCCATCTGCGGGTCTTCTCCGCACTCCTGGGCTGGGACGACCCGGGCGCGGCCTTCACGGCCGTGACCCAGCTCGGCACCGAGACGGCGGTGCTGATCTACTTCCGCCGGGACATCGCCTCGATCGTGAGGACGTGGGCGCTGTCGCTGTTCCGCCCGGCGCTGCGCTCGGACCCGGACGCCCGGATGGGCTGGTTCGTGATCATCGGCACGCTGCCGATCGGCATCCTCGGGAAGCTGTTCCAGGACACCATCGAGACCCATCTGCGCGATCTTCGGATCATCGGCACGACGCTGATCGTCTTCGGCCTGGTCCTGGCCTTCGCCGACCGCACCCGCGCGATCCGCCACGCCCGTCCGATCACCGACCTCACGCTGCCGCACGCGGGCGTCTACGGCCTGGCCCAGGCGCTGGCGCTGATCCCGGGCGTCTCCCGCTCCGGCGGCACGATCAGCGCGGGCCTGCTGCTCGGCTACAGCCGGGAGGCGGCGGCGCGCTACTCGTTCCTGCTGGCGATCCCCGCGGTGCTCGCCTCGGGGGCGCTGGAGCTGTTCAAGATCGGCGAGGGGCCGGCCCCGGCCTGGGGGCCGACCCTCCTGGCGACCGCGATCGCCTTCGCGGTCGGCTACGCGGCGATCGCCTGGTTCCTCAAGTACATCTCCAGTCACAGCTTCATGCCGTTCGTGGTCTACCGGGTGCTGCTCGGCGTCCTGATCATCGGACTGGTGGCCGGCGGCGTCCTGGCCCCGGACGCCGGCGCCGTGAAGTAGCACCACAGCGCCGTGAAGTAGCCCCACCGCTGTGAAGTAGCCCCACCGCCGTGAAGTAGCACCACCACGAAGGAACACCACCGGCAGAGCCGCCGGGAAGCAGAGCCACCGAGCGGCGGGTCCACCGGGAGACAGCACCACCGGTGAAGTAGAACCGCGTTCCAGAACCGCCCGGGCGGAGGGGTTCCGCGTCCGAAAAGCAGTGGGCCGGGCCACCCGACGGTGTCCCGGCCCACTGGGCGTCGAGGACCTAGCGCCCGTACTCCCGGGCGGCGGTCAGTCGGCCGCGGACGGCGGCGTGGACCTCGGCCTCCTCGGCCGGGTCGGCGGCGAGCCTGCGCAACCGCTCCAGCACACGCGCGTCGCCCGTGGTGGCGACATGGCGCGCGGCGAGCTCACGCGTGGACTCCTCGCAGTCCCAGAGGCACTCGACGGCCGGCCCCTCGGGAAAGTGCACGTCGGTGGCGGCGAGCGCCCGGGCGGCGCGGCCGCGCAGCTCCGAGGAGGCGGCCTCCCCGTAGATGTGGCGCAGGACCGGTACGGCGTCGGCGGCGGCCAGCCGCCCCGCACCGTCCACCAGGGATCCGAGCCCGGTGCCGGAGACCCCGCGCACGGAGACCCAGCGGCGCAGACCGGCGACCACCAGCGGCGCGTCCTCCGGCTCCCCGGCGTCGGCGAGCAGTTGGACGGCGGCCTCGCCGAGGGCACTGTCCGCGCCGCCGCTGGCCGGGTCGGCCCAGCGGCGGGCCTGCGCCAGCACCTCGGGGCCGCGCATCCGGCCGAGCAGTTCGAGGGCGGCCCGGACCATGCGGTCGTCCACGTCGGCGGCGGCGGCTTCGATCAGCTCGACGGCGGCCGGATCCCGTTGTTCGACGAGGTAGCGCAGGGCGGCGCGCCGGGCGGCGGGCAGGCCGTCCCGGGCCGCTTCCAGCAGCGCCGGGCGGTCCTCGGGCCGGACCACGGCCGTCAGGCAGCGGGCGGCCGCGGCGGCGCGGCGGTCCACCGCGTCGGGGCCGGTCGGGGAGTCGGTGCCGCGGGGGGGCTCCGGGCGGGCGTCGGGCCGACCGAGGAAGGCGTCGGCGCCCAGGCCGCCCAGTTCGCCCTGGTCGGCCCAGGCCAGCACGTCGGCGGTGGACCAGCCCGGGGTCACGCCGCTGCGGTTGATCTGGCGCTGCCACAGGTCGAAGGGGGACTGCTCGCCGGCCGCCGCCACTCTCGGGTGGTAGGCGGCCCACAGCCGCCAGGGCCGGGGCTCGTACGCGTTGCGGATGAACTCGCGCAGCTCGGCGTCGCCCTCGGGGCCGGGCGGGAAGTGGTCCAGCACGGCCGTGCCGAGCAGCAGCAGGCCGCGGTCGTCGTCGCGCAGGGCGAGTTCGTCGAGGGCCCAGGCCCAGTTGGCGCCGGTGGCGGCGTACTCGCGCAGCATCAGCAGCGCGTCGCGCCGGCCGTACGCGGCGAGGTGGCCCAGGACGGAGAGGGCGAGGCCGGTGCGGCTCTCGTCGTCGGTGACGAGGTCCTCGGCGGAGTGGAGGTGGTCCTCGATGCCGTCGAGGGGGGCCTCCAGCTCCATGTAGAGGCGGGCGTAGTAGAGGGAGCGGCTCTCGACCTGCCAGTCGGCTCGCGGATCCCTGGTGACGCACTCCTCCAGCGCGGCGATGGCTTCGGCACGGTCGGCGGCCAGCGCGTGGAGCTGCCCGTCACCACGGCCTCGCTGCAGGAGGCCTAGGAGGCTGGCACTGGGTGCTATCACTGGCTCGAACATGAGGTCAGCATCCGTTGCGGCGGTCGTAGTGGCAACGGGATTTCCGTCGCCGGGGGCTCTGGTCGGTACTGCGGTGGGCGCCCGGGCGCCGGAATCACCGAAGGTTACCGCCTCGGGCACGCTTCCGCCCACAGGGCGACGGGGCCCGCTGCCACAGTGGCATATGCCAGAGGAATTTTGCCCTGCGATCTGTCCAAATCGCCCACAGGGGTGAGAACGCTGTGCGACAGTCTTCTCACTATCCGAACGACCCGCACGTGGCGGGCCGTCTCCGAGCGATGGACTCGTCATGAACATGCCCTTAGGCGCCACCCGCCGACCGGACACCGCCACGGTGGACGGCGCCACGGCGGGCGCGAACGGCTCCGGCGAGCAGACCGGCAGCGGAACAGACGGCAGCGTGGACGGCACGGCACAGGAGTCGTCCGGCCCCTCGCTCGACGGCGCCGGCGACGGCGCCGCCGACGCCCCGGGGCCCGACCGCAGGAACGACCGCAGGAACGACCCCAGGCACGACCGCAGCACCGACCCCGGGACCGACCCCGGGGCCGACCGCAGCCTCCTGGGCTGCGCCGAGTGGGACCTGCTGACCGACGGCATCCGCTGGAACGCGGAGACCTACCTCCTCCTCGGGTGCGACCCGGACCACGGCCCGCTCAGCCTCGACCGGCTGCCCGACCGACTCCCCGAGGCGGACCGGCCCCTGCTGCGGCGGGTGATGACCGACGCCCTGGTGCACGGCCGCGTCGCCGCCGGCACCCTGCGGGTCCGCCGGCCCTGCGGCCGGCACCACAGCGTCGAGTACGCGGGCGAACCCGTCCTCGGCGTGGACGGAACCGTCACCGCGCTGCGCATGCTGCTCCGGCCGGCACCGCCGGACTGACCCCCGGCCGGGCCGGGGCCCGCGCCGTCACGTCAGCCGCGGCCGGTTCTTGGCGTCCGCCGCCCGCAGTTCCCGGCCCAGCTCAGCGCGGAGCTCGTCCACCACCGGCAGCCCCCGGTACGCCGCCGTCAGCCGGTACATCTCCCGCAGCCGGTCCCAGGTGCGGTGCGAGGAGTTCTGGCCGATCAGGTTCATCGCCATCTTGGCCTGCAGCTCCGCCGCGTCCGGCTCGCCCGTGATCAGGTGCACCGAAGCCAGGGTGATCCGGTCGAACAGCGCCGAGCGCAGCTGGCCGGTGCCCTCGCGCAAGGTGATCACCCGCTCCGCGTGCCTGCGGGCCCTGGGCGCCGCCGCCGGGTCGTGCTCGGCCAGCGTGCGCAGCACCAGGGCCTGCATGCCGCGCAGTTCGGCCTCGTCGAAGACCTGCATCCAGGACGGCGGCGGCTCCGGCGACTCCTCGGCGAACAGGTCCTCGGCCTCACCGAGCAACCGGTAGGTGTCCTGCGAGTGCCCGATCGACGCGTGCGCCCACGCCTCGACGGTGTTCAGCATGGCGCGCGTTCTGGGCACCAGCTCGCCACCGGCCGCCTTGGCCGCCGACATCAGGTCGAGCGCGTCGTCGGCCCGGCCCAGGTGCACCATCTGCCGCGCGGCCCGCGAGATCGCCTCGCCGGCCCGAGGCCGGTCACCGGCCTCCTTGGCGGCCTCGGCCGCGATCACGAAGTACCGCTGGGCGGTGGGCTCCAGGCCCAC
Organism: Streptomyces sp. NRRL S-350; assembly: GCF_000719705.1. GTDB lineage: Bacteria > Actinomycetota > Actinomycetes > Streptomycetales > Streptomycetaceae > Kitasatospora. The sequence goes on from NZ_JOHO01000070.1 coordinate 35,837, forward strand.
GTCGTGCGACATCCAGCCCGCCAGCACCGCGAGGTTTGCCGCCACCAGCCACAACCGCTGCTCCACGGCCGGCGCGTGCCGGTGCGTCAACAAGCCGCCGACCTCGTTGAGTTGACCGACCACCGCCTTGCGCTGCAGTCCGCCGCCGCGGGCCGCGTCCCAGGCCCGGAAGACCTGCACCGAGCGCTCCAGCGACTCCACCTCGTCGAGCCCCACCGGACCCGCGTCGTACACGTCCACCACCGGGCGCGCCCCGCCCCCGGTGACCACCTGTCGGGGCCCGGGGACGGAGGCCGCGTACGCGACCGCGTCCCCGCCCAACCAGCCCTTCAGCGAGTCGGCGACGACCGCCCCGGCCGTGAGCGCGGCTCCGGCGCCCACCAATCCACGTCGGTTCAGCATGAGGTCCATTCCCGTGAACTCGGTGAGGACCGCGGCTGTTCGACCCGGCGACCATGGCACTGCTGCGGACGGCTCCGCTCCGGACCTGGTGGGCCGGTGTCGTTCCAGACCGAGGTCCTCAGTGGTGACGACACGGCCGAGCCGCTCCGTGAACACGGCCGCCAGCACCCTCGGCACCGGATCGCGCGGGATCTCCCCCTGCTCGATCCAACGCCGTACCCTCGACGTGTCGGTGGACAGCTGCATCTGCCCTATCGCGGCACCCCGACGGTTGACCAGCCGCGCGAGCTCGCCCTTCGACCATCCGGTCAGGACGAACAGATCGGCGAGTCGGGTGTTGGGTCCCCTGCTCAATGAAGCCCCCAGGTTCCTCGGCTCCTTCGAGGCTAGAGGCTCCGGCAAGTGCCAGGCGAGCATTCGCCACCGTTCGCCAGGGCCCGCCAGACTACTAAGCCAGTGCCCGACGGGTGTGTTGTAGGGGTGCGCCACTTCGCCCCCCGGGTCGGGCGGCGTCCCACCAGCGTCGGGGCAGTCCCCCGACGGTGTCACGGGGCGCTCCCGGTCCTCACCCGAGGGGGTGGCGCGGCCGGGTGGCGCGGGAGCGCCGGGCACGGCCACGGCAGTCCGGCCGACCGCATTCCCCAGGGTGCGGACGGCCGGAGCACAGCCGACCAGGGGTCCTCGACCCCGCGTCCGTGCCCGGCGCCCGCGCGCCACCCGCCGTACCGCACGCACCACCCCGCAGGGCCGCCGTCACGCCAGGAAGCACACGGCACCGGCCCTCCCCCGCCCCCGCGGGGCCGCACCCGCCGACGGACCGGAAGGGACCACCCTCAGCCCATGTACTCCTCAGCGACGACCCCCACGCCGACCGCGCCCCGCGCCGCGCTGCGCCCCCCCACCGCAGCGACCGGCCGACCAGGCCCCAAGCAGGCTCCCCCCGCGAGCCGTCCGGTGGCTCCGCGCGGCGTCGAGGGCCGGGCCACGGACGCCCGGGTCGTCCCGGCCGGCCGTACCGCCCCGGGTCCTGTCGGCCGTACCGCGCTCGGGCTGCGCGGCCCCGAGACCGCTCCGCCGGCGGGCGGCCGGGTCCCGCTCGCCCGCCAGGCCGACGGGCAGGTGCTGCGCGCCCGGCGGCCCGGCCAGCCCGGCGGGCCCGAGCGGATCGATCCGTCGGCGCTGCAGACCCCGTCCGTCCGGGCCGCGCTGGCGAGCGTCGCGCGGATATGTCCCGCGTTCACCCCGCGCCAGGTCCTGCGCGAGGGCAGCCGCCACATCCTGGTGGCGGGCACCATCGGACGGGCTCCGGTGGTCGCCAAGTGCCTTGCGCCGCAGGCGGTGCGGAGTGAGTACTTCGAGCAGTTGGTGGCGGACTTCCACCACGAGGTCTCGGTGTACCGGGCGTTCGTCCGGCACCGCCCGCCGGTCCGGCTGCCCCGGCTGGTCGCGGCCGACCACGACCGCTGCGTGCTGGTCATGGAGCGCGTCCCCGGCCGCCCGGCCGCCCGGGAGCGCCACCCGGTCAACGCGCCCACCCCGGGCGAGGTGCGGGCGCTGCTCACCGCCGTCCGGACGCTGAACCTGTGGCGGCCGCCGACCGACGTGTTCCAGCCGCGCATGGACTACCAGTGGGAGATCGCCCGCTACCACTCGGTGGGGCAGCTCACCGACCGGGACGCCGGAGACCTGCGCGGCCTGTTGCACGGCCTCGGCCACACCCCCCTCCAGCTCTGCCACGGCGACGCGCTGCTCAGCAACATGCTGCTGGCGCCATCCGGCCCGGTGCTGGTCGACTGGGAGCAGGCCGGCTGGTACCTGCCCGGGTACGACCTGGCGGTGCTGTGGAGCGTGCTCTCCGGGGACACCGCGGCGCGCCGCCAGATCAGCCAACTCGCCCAGAGCGGCGGCACGCTGGCCCGGGACGCGTTCCTGGTGAACCTGGTGCTGGTGCTGATGCGCGAGATCCGGCTGTACGACGTACCGGGGGCCGGCGAGGAACAGCGGATCATGATCCGCCGGCTCTACGACGACGCGGCGCTCGCCCGCCGGGCCGTCCGGGCCGCGGTCGGGACCCGCTGAACCGGCGGCGCCGCGCCACGACAGCGCGGCGCCCGGCAGCGCCTCCGCGCTACGGCCGGGCGCCGCGCTCCAGGGCGGCCCGGCCGGCGGCCTCCAGAACGGTCTCCTCGGCAGCCAGGTGCACCCGGCTGCTGAGCACGTCCCGCAGGTAGCGCTCCAGCGGGTGACGTCGGCTCAGGCCGGGGTTCCCGGTGAGGGCGACGGCCTGCTGGACGGCCGTCGTCGCGGCCCGGGTGGCCAGCAGGTGGGCCGGTCCGGTCCGGGCGACGGCGTCCGGCTCGCCCCGGTCCACCCGGGCCGCGAGGCCCGCGACCAGTTCCTCGGCGCCGATCAGCTGGGCCTCGATCTCGCCGAGGGCGCAGCGGTAGCGGGGCAGGGTGCCGAGCGGTTCGGTCAGGTTGGCCGGGGTGCGCCGGCCGAGGAAGCGGACCAGCCAGGACTCGGCAGCGCGGGCGACGCCGATCGCCACCGCGGACAGGGCCAGATCGTGCCAGGCGCGGGAGAGTTCGGCCTCCGCCCCTTCTCCCGGTCCGCGGCCGCCGAGACCGAGCGCGAGATCGGCCGGCACCCGGACCCGGTCCAGCACCACGTCGTGGCCGGCGCTGGCCCGCAGCCCGAGCTGGTCCCAGGTCGGGTCGATCTCCAGGCCCTCGCTCTCGCCGCGGACCAGGAACGTGCCGATCCTCGGCTCCGCCTCGTCGGTCCGCGCGGTCACCGCCATCCAGGCCAGCGCTTCGGCACCGGTGCAGTAGGTCTTCCGGCCCGTCAGCAGCCAGCCGTCGCCGTCCCGCCGGGCGACCGTCCGCGGCAGCTCACCCGGCTGCGCACCGGGCTCCGCCCACAGCGTGTTGACCAGCGCGGGGCCGCGCCGGGACTCCGTGAGCAGCTTCCGGTAGCCGGCCGTCGGCCAGTCGGCGCGACGGGCCTGCGCGGCGTGCCGCAGCAGGGTGAAGGCCGTGACCACGGCTACCGAGGCGTCCCCCCGGCCGAGTTGGGACAGCACCCGGACGGTGTCGGTGAGCGTGCCGCCCGGCCCGCCGTACTTGCGGGAGACGGTGAGGGTGAGCAGACCGGCCTCGTGGACCGCCTCGATTCCCTGGTAGGGGAAGGTCGCGTCGCGGTCGTGCTCCTCGGCGCGGGCGGCGAGGAGGTCGACCACCCGGGGCAGCCCGGCCAGGGCGGACTCGACGGCCGCGCGGTCGGGCGAGTGGTCGGACTCCGGTCGGCCGGAACCGGGTTGGCCGGAAATCGACGCCGACGGAGTCGTCCGGGACCGGCGGGCGGTCGGACTGTCGACGGTCGGGCGGTCCTCCGGCGAGCGGTCGGAGGACGGGCGGTCGGAGGACGGGCGGTCGGCGGCGCGGGTCGTCATGATGCGGTGCCTCCGGGCGGCAGCGTGGGCTCGACGAATGCGGGCGGCACGCCGTAGGGGCGCGCGGTACCGGCTGGCGGCCCCGGAGGCCGGTTCGCGGCCCGCCCCCGGATTCCGGCGTCGACCCGGCGAGGCCGAGCGCCCGCCGCCGGGGGACGGATCCCCCTCAGCGGCCCGGACACACCGCGCTGGCGGTGCGCCGCAGGTCCAGATGCCTGCGGCGGGTCAGCAGCGGTGGACGGCACGGCATGTTCGCGACTGTACGAACCGTTGATCGATACCGTCAAGCAACGTCCGCCTCCCGGGCGGGCGCCGGTCAGCCCTGCTGAAACATGTCCGCCGGGAGCGGCTTCAGCAGCTGGTACAGGTCGTCCGAAATCGGCCGGTCCCACGAGGCGATGGTGACCAGGACGCCGTCACTGCGGTCGAACTGGGCGCAGAACACGCGCTCCTCGCTGACCTTGACCTTCTTCACGATCAGCAGGTCGTCCCCGAGCATGACCGGAAAGTCCTCGGCCGAGACGAACTCGACCGGCTCGTCGTTCTCCAGCGCCGCGAGCAGCTGCCGCACCTCGAAGGGCACGTCCTCGCCGGTCTCCCGGGCGGGCGAACCCTCGGGGAGGTTGCCGATGAACATCGCCGGGCCTCTGCCGCCGAACAGGTCGTAGCGCAGGAAGATCCCCTGGCAGGAGCCGTCCGGGCCGGTCATCATGGCCGCACCGAAGTCGCCGGGCCAGTCGCCCGGGTCCATCGCGAGCACGTCGAAGTCCGGGCCGGCGGGCTGTCCGGAGCGACGGCGGAGAAAAGACATGGGAACATCGTACGTGTCCGGCACACCGCGTTCGCGAGGTGGGTGGGGCCCCGACGGGGGGCGGACGGGAGATCGACGCTCAGAGACCAATGTTGACTCTGAGCAACCGTCCGGGCTACGTTCGGTTCAGCACGACAGCCGTTCTGGGTTTCACCCTCCGGGGGGACGGCACGTCGCAACGCGGCCCTACACGCGTTTCCCTCACCGTGCACTTTTCGTGCCGAACTGCCGAGCACCCAGCTCCGTCACCGCACACAGCACGAACACACAAGCCAACAGTTCCATGCATCACAAGCCAGATCCGCGGGGCCCCGGCCTGTCGCTCCCGTGGATCTGCTCGGGACGCCGCCGCGTGGGGGCGTGCGGGTCCCGAGCGTCGGTGCCGCATCCGAGTCGCTCTCGGTTTCGGCGCCAGCCTCCCGGCGACTGCCGGCCCTTCACGGGGCCGGGACCGGCCGACGCACCCCGGTGCGCAGGGGATTACTGGGAGGATGGCCTGGCAGCAATGCCGGGCCGCACAGCAGGCGCCGTGTCTGGCCGCGTGGGGGCGGTGGGCACGGCGTCTGCCTGTGCCCAATACTCTGAGCTGCGTTTGTCTAACAGTCAACAGAAATTCTGACGGGGCACGCTCAATGGATCATCGGTCGTGACGTTCGGCCCGATGGATCGCCTGCGGAGCGGCCCCCCGGTCACTCCCGGGGGGCCGCTCCGCCCGTGGCTCGAGTGCTCACGTCCCCTGCCCAGGCGCTCGCGTGCCCGCCCGAGCGCCGGCGGCTCAGGTGAGGTCGAACTCGCCGTCCCGCGCGCCGAGCACGAAGGCCCGCCACTCAGCCGGCGTGAAGACCAGGATCGGCCCGTCCTCCTGGCGGCCGTCCCGCATCCCGATGTACCCGTCCACAAAGGCGATCTGGACGTCCCCGACACCCTGGCTGCTGCACAACCACTCCGCCCCGGTGAAGTCCACCCTGGGCTTCCCGCTCGGCGCCGGCTCCGGCTGCGCGCCCGCGGTCTCCGTGCTCGTTCCGCTGTTGACTGCCACTGACCGATCTCCTCCCGACAGCATTCGGGACCAGCCTAGTCACACCTCCCGGCCCCGGTCAGCGGGTTGACGTGGACTCTCCCGGCCGGGAACGGAAGACGCCGGAGGAGCGGTCGAGGCGTGTCCCGACCGGCGGGGCGGCGAGCAACTGCCAGAGTGCTGCCAGGGCACGGCCCGGCCCCCGGACCCGGACCCCGGAAGGCCGGAGAACGGCCGCGGGGGACTTTCCGGGCCGGCACAGCCACGCACTGGCCGAACCGCACCTGCGAACACCCCGGGCCCCATCCGGGCCCACCCGGTCCACACCACCCCACCGACCCGCCCAAGGGAGCAGCCGATGAGCCGCCGGGACGCCACCCGAGCCGACGTCATCCCCATCTCCGACGCCCCCTCGGCCCACCCCCCGGCGCCCCGCACGCC
>NZ_JOHO01000071.1 GCF_000719705.1 Streptomyces sp. NRRL S-350
CTTATCAGATGTTTTCCGCTCCGTTTCCGGGGCTTCGATCATCCAACTCGCCGGTGTCTTCCGGGGCTTGACGCCCTGTCCGACGTTTCAAACTCTAGCTGATCCCCGCCTCGAAAGGCGAATCCAGCCGCAATCCGATAAACACGCAAAGCGAATACGTGTCGGAGTCGTACGTGCCCATGGCAAGCGCGACCCGGCCCGAACCGGGAAGTGGTGTTTCAAAGGATTGGCCGCCCCGGGACCGTCCGCGCAGATGCGTGTCCGGTGCTCCCAGCCGAGCGACTGGGAGACAGTACTCCCACTCCGCGCCCGAAAACAAATGCCCGGGTCGGGAGGTGCCGACGCACCGGCGCGTCCCGACCCGGGGCCGTCACGATGTCCCGCGGTCCTGCGGTCCTGCAGTCCAGCCGCCCAACTGTGCCGCCGGGCCCCGCCTGTGCCCTTACTTGAACAGGCGGTCGCCGCTGGTGGCCATGCGGTGGGTGGAGCTGTGGTGGTTCACCCAGTCGCGGACGAGGTTGACGGCGTTGGCGCACTGCCAGCTGTTGTCGTACTCCCGCACGCCGGTGAAGGCGCCGTAGCCGGCGATGATGCCGTCCACGCGTGCGTCGCCCAGCAGCTTGTCGACGTACCAGGGGTCGTTGTAGGTGGTGGTCCAGGACAGCGTGGCCGCGAGTTGGCCCGCGGCGCGGTCCGTGGCTCCCTTCTTCAGTTCCGCGCACGTGTTGTAGGTGGGTTCCGTGCAGTTGCCGAAGCCCTTGGTGATGTCGCTGTCGCCGTAGTCCATGGCCCGGTGGCCGGTGGGGAAGCCGGATCCGGACTGCTCGAAGGCGCTGCGGACCTTGTCGCGGCTCCCGGTCGTGGTGATGCCCTCCAGGGGGCCGAGCTTGCCTTCGAGGCTCTTCCAGCCCCGGCCGCCGACGTCCGGGGTGTTCCCGCCGTGGTACTCGTAGAACCCGTAGAGCACCTGGATGCCGGCGGCCGTCAGCCGCTGCGCCTTGTCACGGAGTCCGGCGACGCTGCAGGTTCGGTTCGGTGCCTCTCCGCAGTAGTTCGGGTCCTTGATGTCCAGCCAGACCAGTGACAGTCGGCGCCCCGCGTTGGCGTTGGAGACGATCCGGTCGATCATGCTGTCGAAGCTGGGGCCCAGCCGGTTCTCGCCGGCGGAGGAGCAGTCGTGGTAGGCGCGCCATTCGTTCGGGTTCCACCAGGCGCATACGTCGATCTCGATGCCGTTGGCGCCGTGGTTGATCGCGGCGTCCACGCCGTCCAGGGTGTCGACCCGGTGCGCGATGGCGTAGATCGGGTGTCGCTGGTCGGCTGCCGCCGCCGGGGTCGTACCGACCGCGGTGGCACCGGCGATCCCGCACAGCGTCGCCATCAGGGCCGCCGCCGTCCGCGGGCCTGAGCCGTTCCTGAGGTGAGTGGTCAAGGAGGACACTCCTTCTCGCGAGATTCTTGAGATGAACATGACTATCCCATCGATCGCGCGTTGACGCACAGTAAACGAACCATAAACGGACCGTGCGCTTGTCCGCAGAACGAGCGTGTGCTGAAAGCCCGTTGATCGGCAGTCAGGCTCCGGTCCAGCTCCGTGCCGTCCCGTCGTCCGGGCCCCCGGCAGCGGGACGAGGGGAGCCCGGACGGCTCGGTGCGACGGGGACAGGGACACCGACGGGGACAGGGACGGGAACGGGCTCAGGGACGGGAACGGGCTCAGGTGCGCTTGAAGAACTCCACCTCGGCCAGGGCGATGGCGCGGCCGGGGTCGGCGCCGGCGGCCTCGCGGATGGTGAGCTTCACCTGGACGGCGTCGCTGATCCCGGTCGCCACGGTTTGCGGACCCGGCTGGTCGTTGAGCGTGACCTGCTGACCGTGCGACTTCCCGTGCGCGTCCGTGACCTCCAAGGACAGGACGAGGGGGCGGCCCTGCTGCTTGTACTGCTGCGGATCCGCCGAGCCGCCATTGTGGATGATCAGGTCCACCAGCCGGAACGGCGTGCGGAAGGAGAAGGTGACGGAGTCCCCGACCGCGGGTGCCCCCCAGTAGGTGTTGGTGAGTCCGTCGTCGGCCGCCGTCGCCGGGTGGCCCTCGACCGCGGCGCTCGCCGAGGCCGCGGCGGGGGTGATCGGCGCGGTGCCGCGGAGCTTGTCCAGCACGTCCTGGTAGACGTCCTTTCCGGTCGGGTACAGCAGGATCCCCGCGACCACCACGGCGGCCAGCACGAGCAGTGCGATGGTTCGGCGCAGCGCGTTGCCCGAACCGCCGATTCGCACCCGGCGCCGGAACGGCCAGCGGGTGCGCCACCACGGCAGTTTCGGCGGGGGTGCGGTGAGGGTCAGTGGGGCCGCGCAGCGGCGGCAGAACCGGCGGTCGGGCAGGTTGGGGGTGCCGCAGCGGGGGCAGGGCGGCCCGTCCGGGGTCTCATCGGCTGTGGAGGCCCGGACGACCGGGCGGGGTGCGACCGGCTTGGCGGGTTGCACGGCCACGGGGTCGGTCGACGGTTCGGGCGCCTGGGCGGCGGCCGCTGCCGATGCGGGAGCGGAGGCCGGGGCCGGGGCCGATTCGGAGGCCGGAGCAGCAGCGGGAACGGGATTCGGAGCGGACGCAGGGCCAGAGGCAGGCGCAGGAGCCGACGCGGGAGTCGCCCGCACCCGGGCGGAGGTCGAGCGCGGCGGCTCGGCGGGCGGCGAGGTCTGCGGTTCCCCGCTCGACGGGGTCGGCGGCTCGGTGTCCGCGGCGGGCGGTTGCTCCTTCCCGCCGCGGGTCACCCGTCGCGAAACGGTCCGCCAGGTGGATTCGGTCCGCGAGGGCCTGGGCGGCGCAGCGGGCGCGGCCTCGGACACCCCGGTCGTAGGGCCGGCCTGCGCAGACGCGGCCTGCGTCGGCTCGGCCTCCGCGGGCTCGGTCCGCGCGGGCTCGGCCTGGGCGGGCTCGGCCTGGGCGGGCGCGGCGGCTGGTGCCGCCGTGGCGGCGCGGCCGTGCGACCAGCCGAGGTAGGCACCGCAGTTGCCGCAGAAGTCGTCCCCCTCCCCGTTGGCCGTTCCGCAGTCGGGGCACACCGGCATCCGTCAGTCCTCCGCTCGCCCGGGTGGACCGGGCAGGATCTCCACCCGGCAGGTCAGGTGGACCGGGCAGCCCGCCCTGACGACAGCCAACACCTGTTCTTCGTCGAGCCCTTGGCCGGGCGCTCTGTCCAGTCCCTGGCCGGGCGCCTCGTCCGGCCCTTGCCCGGGCCCCTCGTCCAGCTCTTGCTCGGGCCCGTCGTCCGGCCCTCTGGCCGGCCCCTCGTCCGGCCCCGGGCCGCGCAGCGGCCAGACCCGGACCAGCAGTTCGCCGTTCGGCGCGGGCGGCAGCCCGGCACCGGCGGCGGTGGACCAGGAAGCGCCGCCGCCGTCCACGATCTCGGCGCCGGCGCCCAGCACCAGGCGCAGCCGTTCGGCGAGTCCGCGCCGGGTGCCGCGCCAGCGGTGCAGTTCCACCGCGCGTTCGACCACCGCACGGCGCACCTCCTCCGGCCACGCCGGGTCGACGTCCACCGCTACCCAGGACGCCAGCCAGTCGAGGAAGTCGGGCGGCGCGAGGCGGGGCCGGAAGTACGCGGGCAGGCTGTCCAGGGTGGTGAAGACGGGGGCGAGGACGGTGTCCAGGCCGGCCGTGAACCGCTGGGCGAAGTCGTCCTCGGCGAACAGCGCGGGGAGGAGTTCGCCGATCGGGTGCGGGCTGGGCAGTCCCGGGATGGCTGCTCGGGTCATGACGGCCCGCCCTCGGCCTGGGTGGTGACGATGACCTGGTGCTGGTGGGAGAAGACGAGGGCGTCCGGCAGGACTTCCACCCGCTCGGCCGGCGCGCCCCGGCGTCCGGTGATCGGGTCCGCCGGGAACAGTCGCAGTTCCTCGACCCCCGCGACGGCGGCGACTCGCTGGAGCACCGCGAACACCTCGCCGTACTGCACCGCTCGGCCGAACGGCCAGCCGGAGCCGTCGGCGCCGCCGCGCAACGGGTTGAGGTACCGGTACAGCGCCGCGAGGACCGCCTCACGGACCCGGTCGGGGTCCGCGGCGCGGGTGGTGAGCCGGGCGACCACCGTCACGCCCTGGTAGGCGGGGGGCTGTACGAGGATCCGGGTGCCGATCAGCCGGCGCTCGTCGAGGGCCCTGGCGACGGCGGCCAGCACCTGCTCGTCGGGGATCAGCTGCTCGAACCGCAGCCGGTCGCCCTCGTCCGCGACCGCGTCGGGGACCACCAGCACCCGCACCGCCCCCGCCTCACCCGGGCCGGCGGGCACGCAGCTGATCCGGGCGGCGGACGGCGCGGCCTGGCGGGCGATCAGCTCGAAGTCCCCGGCCGTGACGGCGCGCTCCTGCAACCTCAGCTGGTGCGGGGCGCGCAGCTTGGCGTTCTCCACGGTCTCGCCGTCGACGCCGCCCCGCGCCGCCTCCCGGTTGTCGACCCGGGCGATGTACGGGACCGAGCTGCGCAGCACCGTGATCGTGCTCCGGGCGACGTTGCCCGCGATGCCGCCGCCGGTGCGGTAGTGCGGGACGCGCAGCCGGGCGCCCTTGGGCGGCACCGCGCCGAAGGCCCGCAGGCTGCCGTCGGGTTCGCGCACCGCGGGCGGGAACTGGAACTCGCCGGTGGTCGCGTCGAGCACCACGTGCCGGTCGGTCGGCGCCGAGTCGCCGAAGTGCTCGACGAGTGTCCACGGCTCCCATCCGTCGCCGGCCGCGACCTCGACCACCGGCGGCTCGCCGTCGAGCAGGACCGGTGGCCGGGCGAGCGTGAAGCGCTGGCCGGCGACCCCTTCCGAGGAGCCGAGCGGCGTGTCGGTGACGGTCTGCGCGTGGACGACGGTCGCGGTGCCGCCGACGGTGAACACCTCGGCCCGGCGGACGGTGGGCGACTCGGAGTAGAACGGCTGGCCCGGCTGCGGCTCGGTGACCCGGCAGCGCAGCCAGCCGGCCCGCCGCCCGGCGACCACCGACGCGGTGTGCCCGGCGGGCACGAAGACGACGACTTCGCCGGGCCGGTTGAGGCCGCCGGTGGTGTCGCTGCCGGTCTCGCAGCCGATCCAGCGAGCGCCGTCCCACACCTCCCAGGCCAGGGGCGGTTGGCGCGGGTCGACGCCGACGCCCTCCACCCGGCTGTCCAGCCGGACGACCAGGATGCAGCGCGGTACGACGGTCGGCAGGGCGAAGAGCATGGCGTCCCCGGCCGCGGGGCGCTGCTGGAAGCACCGGACGTCGGCCCCGTCGGCCAGCCGGGCGGTGCCGTCGGACTGCTCGCCGGAGGCGTTGACGGTGACCAGCCGTTCCAGCGAGCTGGGGACGATCGGCAGGTCGTCGGCGGTGGAGAAGACCACCGCCTCATCGGTCTCGGTGCGCAGCGTGGAGACTTCGGTGCCCGCCCGCAGCAGGACCGTCTCGGGTTGCGGGGCGGAGAGCCAGAAGTCGACCTCGGCCCGGGCCGCGGCGGGCGGGAAGAGCCGGATGCCCAGCAGGTCGAGGAAGGCGGAGTAGTTCTTCTCCGGTACCCGGTTCAGCCGGTAGAGCAGTTGGTCCACCAGGTAGGCGAAGGTCTCGATGAGGGTGACGCCCGGGTCGGAGACGTTGTGGTCGGTCCATTCGGGCGCGCGCTGCTGGACGTACCGCTTGGCCTCGTCGACGAGTTGCTGGAAGCGGCGGTCGTCCAGGTTCGGGGAGGGCAGTGCCATCAGTTCTCGCTCCCGTCCGCCGAGCTGGGGGACTCCGGGATCGTGTAGAAGGGGAAGACCAGGTTGCGGCGGTCGTTCGTGGCGCGGACGGTGTAGTGCACGTCGATGTAGAGCGTGCCCTCCTCGATGCTGTCGAAGGCGATCACCACGTCGTCGACCTCGATGCGCGGCTCCCAGCGTTCCAGGGCGATGCGCACCTCGCGTGCGATCCGTCCGGCGGTGGTGCTGTCGCCGGGGGCGAAGACGTACTCGTGGATGCCGCAGCCGAACTCGGGCCGCATCGGCCGCTCGCCGGGGGCCGTGCCGAGGATGAGCCGGATGGCCTCCGCGATCTCCCGCTCCCGGTCGACCATGCCGATGCCGCCGGTGGCGTTCACCCGCAGCGGGAAGGCCCAGCCCCGGCCGATGAAGCTCGCGCTCATGCGCCCGCCCTCCTGTTCCGCTCGTCGCGCCGGCTCATATGACGCCTCCGATCAGCACGTTGAGCGCACCGGAGGTGATGGTGGCGCCGCAGGTCGTCTTGTCCTCCACGCGGGCGGCGGGGAGTCCGCCGATCAGCACCATTCCCCTGGTGGCCGTGCCGAGGGAGGGCTCGACGAGGTTGGCGGGGCCCATTTCCGCGTGCGGGACGCAGACGTGGAGGCTGCCGACGACCGCGGCGGGTCGGCCGCCGATCAGCACGGTCGCCACCTTGAGGGCGCCCGGCGGCGGGGTGGTGAGGGCGCCGCCGTGGTCGGTGAGGTCGCCGGTCCGGGCTGCGGGGGGCATGTACGGTCTCCATTCCGATGGTGCCCCCTGAAACGCGGGCACGAATTTTCTTTCTGCTGCGGTCTTTCTGGTGCTTCGTCAGTCAGTTGAGGCGGACGAACGCCCCCCTGATCACGGCCTCGGCGCCGCCGTCGACGGTGACGGCGGTCGTGCCCCGGAGGGTCACCGATCCGCCGCGCACGTTCACCTCTCCGGTGCCCGCGTCGAGGGTGATGCCGGTGGAGGAGAGGCGCACGGTGCTTCCCGCCGCGCCGCCCACGCCGTGGACGGTCAGGACGATCTCGCCGCTCTGCTGGTCGAGCCTGACCTCCAGCTTCTTGTCCCCGCTCGCCAGCCGGACCCCGGACTTGCCGCCCGGCACGTCCAGCAGCTCCAGCCGGTGGCCCGAACGGGAGACCACGGAACGGCGGTTGACCTTGCCGGAGCCCGCGTCGACCAGCGGCACGTCGTGCGGCGAGGGCCGGTCCACGCCGTTGTAGAGCCCGCCCAGCACGTACGGGCTGTCCAGGTCGCCCTGCTCGAACCCGACCAGCACTTCGTCGTTGACCTCGGGGCTGACGATGCCGCCGCCCCCGTTCCCGCCCCACTGCACGGTGCGCACCCAGTCGGAGACGTAGGTGTCGTCCAGCCAGGGGAACTTCAGCTTCACCCAGCCGCGCTGCCCGTCGCCCGGCTCCCGGACGTCGGTGACCACGGCGACGGCCAGGCCCGGCATCCGGGGCCCGCGCGGCGGCGCGTTGCCGCCGGTGACCAGCCCGGCCAGGGAGCGGTCCGGTGCCGCGCTGACCACGACGGTGGTGCGGTAGCCGCGGAACGGTTCGAGGAGGTGGCGCACCCCCGTGGCGGTGTAGCGGCCGGCGAAGGCCGCCCCGACGTTGCCCAGGGCGACGGCGACGCCCGCCCGCAGCCGCGGGTTGCCCTCGACGACCACCTCCAGTTCGCCGAAGCCGGCGGCCACCGAGGCGGCCAGCGACCGGGCGGCGGCGGAGGTCTCCGCCTGGGTGCGGTACGGGGTGTCGGCGACGGTCAGCCGGGCCGGGCCGGGGAAGGCCGAGGTCACCGTCGCGGGGCTCATCCCCGGCTGCACCGTCCGGGAGGTCACCGACGGCTCGGTGGCGACCAGGGCGCTCTTGGTGGTGACGTTCCAGCCGCGCGCCTCGACGGTGTCCGCGCCGGCGACGCCGGTCAGCACGCCGCGCAGCTCCAGCAGGTTGCGGCCGTACTCCAGGACCAGCGGGCTCTGCGGCGCCGGCGTGGACGGGGCCGGTGCGCCCGACGCCGGCTCGGGCCGGACGAACTCCAGCTGCCCGTCGTCGTCCACGCGCACCTGCGCGCCGCTCTCCTGCGCCAGGAACTGCAGGAACTCCCAGTCCGGGACGTTCGCCTGGGACAGCTGCTGGTGGACCACCGGGAAGGAGTCGATCCGACCGCAGGCCAGGCCCGCGTCCGCGGCCACCTGGCGGACGATGTCGGCCGTCGTCATGTTCCGGAAGGCCTTCACCCGGCGCCCGCGCATCAGCCGGTGGGTGACCGCCGAGGCCCGCACCACGGTGTACGAGCCGGTGGTGTCCACCTCCAGCTCCAGCGCGGTCACCTCGCCGGTGAACAGCCGCACCTGGGTGTGCCCCTGCACGGTGACCACCGACACCCGCAGCTTCGTACCGATGGTGATGCCGGTCGCGGCGAGGAAGGTGTGGTTGGCGTCCCGGAAGGTCAGCACCGCGGTGTCCGGCAGGCCGACGCTCTCCTCGATGTCGCAGGAGACCAGTTGGGCCGCCCAGACCGGCGGCAGCGGGCCCGGCGCCTCGACGACGGGATCCGCGGCGAAGGGCCGGCCGCCGCGGGACTCGGGAGTGGTCACGGTCGTCCGCCTTGGGTGAGTTCGTCGATCCCGGGCACGATCAGCTCCGCGCCGGGGACCAGGGTCATCGGATCGTCGATGTCGTTGACCTCCGCGATGGTGCGCCAGGCCGTCGCGTCCCCGTACGCGCGCCAGGCGAGCAGCGGCAGGCTGTCACCCGCGATCACCCGGTGGGTGCTGCGGGCCTCCGGCGAGCCGGAGGTCGGGTTCTGGCCGGCCGGGTCGACGCTGGCCTCGTCGATGGTGAGCGAGCAGACCGCGCGCAGCGGATTGCCGTCGACGTCGAAGAGCGTGTAGGTGACGGAGAGGCCGGTCAGCACCCCGTTGAACGAGGTCGTCTTCAAGGTGCCCCAGTCCAGCCGGATCCACGGGCTGGCCGGCGTCTTGCGCGCCAGGCTGGTCGGGGTCGGCACGCAGGCCGTCATCAGCTGCTCGACCGCCCGCTCCACCGAGTTGTCGTGCGTCGCGGTCGAATCCAGGAACACGTCGAGCGAGAGCGAGCGCGGTCCGCTGCCGACGAACTCCGGCAACGCCGACTGGCCGGCCATCCGGGACGGCGTGCGCCGCCACTCCGTGGTCTTGCGCAGCACCAGCGTCGCCGGGTTGAACTGGAGCGGAAGCCGCACGAGCGCCCCGCCGGGCTGGGCACCGACCGTGGACGGGGGCTCCATGATGGTCAGTTGGGCCCGGGTGACGCTCGCGGGGACCGCCGGGGACATCGTGGTGCTCCTTACGTGGGTGGGGCCGGTGGGGCGGGGGGGGGCTGGGCCGGGTGGGCGGCGGCGGGTCGGCGTCAGGACGGGCGCAGGCCCGCGTGGGCGATCTCCAGGGTCTCCATCGCCGCCTGCGAGCTGGACGGGTCGAAGGACGGCCCCTCCCACCGCACCGGGACGATCCCGAGCACCTGCCAGCCGACGATCCGGCTCAGGTCGGGCCGCAGCGCCACGATCTCCCCGTCCTTCGGTTCGACCTTCCGGACGATCTCGCCCAGCCAGCGCGCGATCTTGAGGGTGTCCGCGGTGACCGCGCGGCTCAGCGTGATGTTCGACCAGGTGATACGGCCCGGCAGCTGCCAGGCGAAACCGTTGTTGCCACCCTCCGCGTACTGCTCGATCTCCACCTGCGCCCCCAGACCCGAGCAGGTGGTGAACTCGCCCAGGTCGTTGCCACCGATGGTCAGACTGAAGAACACACTGGTCGCGAAGATGTTGTCGGTCATCGGTTCCGCCTTCTGCTTCCTGCTTCCGGTCACGTCGCTGCGGTCGCCGGGTCGGGCCGCGCGCCTGGTCTGCGCTCAGCGGCGCACGTCGTACGGTCGCCCGCTGCGCTCCCTCCCCCGACGCAGCTCGGTGCGCAGCAGCCGCCCGACGGGCTCGACCAGGCGCCGGGCCAGTTCGTCGAGGTCGGCGATCCCGGCGACCCCGGTGGCATGGGCGTCGGCGGGCTCGGCCGGTGATCCACCGGCGTCCGCCGCACGTCGTGCGCCGGCCTGGGACGGCGAGGCGGTCGACCGGCCTGTCTGCGGGGCGGCCTGCACGGTGGTCGACGTCCGGGCCGGTACGGCAGTCAGCGGCACCCCCACCAGTCCCGCCTGCTCGGCCACCCGCTGCAGCACCCGCGCCGTACCGGCCGACGGCAGCGCCGTACCGGCCGACGGCAGCGCGGGGCCGGCCGGGGCGGACGGCGCCGCCGAGGCGGACCATACGGAAGAGGCGCCCGCAGCCCGCGACACGACGGGCGAGGACCCGGCGGCCGGCGGCGAACCCGCTGCCCGCCCAAGACCGGCCGTCGCCGGGGACAGCTGCACCGGCGACGGCTGCGGGGACCGCGCCCCGGCCGGAAGCCGCTGGGCCGACGGGGCCGTCGGCGGCGCCGGCCGGACCACCGGCGGGCGCGGAGCCGACCCGGCAGCGGACGGCGCGGCGAACGACGCAGCGGAGCCGCCGGGCCCCGGCCGCCCTCCCGACGCCGGCGCGGCGACCCGCTGCACGGCCGGGGGGCCGCCTGCGGACGACACCGCCGCACGGGCGCGGCCGTGCGCGGCGGGCAGCGGGTCGCTCTGCGTCGAACTCCCCCGCCCCGACGGCTGCTCGGCCGCACCCCGGCCGGCACCACGCGCCGACGACCGCCGCGCACGCGAACGCTGCAGCACACCCGCGAGCCCACGCGCCGCAGCCCCGCCCACACCTGCGCCCGCACCGGCACCCGTACCTGCACCCGCGCCTGACGAGCGGCCCGGCGCCGGGGCCACCGGGGTCGCGCCGGTCGGCGCCCCGCCCGGCTGCGTCGAAGGCCGAACGGCCACACTCCGACCGTCGACCTGCTCCGCCCGTTCCGCCCGGAACGCCTGTTCCGTCGAACGCCGCGCACGCGAACGCTGCAGCACACCCGCGAGCCCGCGCGCCGCACCGGCACCCGCACCGGACGCCTGGCCCTGCGCTGGTGCTGGGCCCGAAACTCCGGACCCCGACGAACCTGGCTCCGCCGCCGATGGACCGGCGGCGGAGCGGCCGCCTCCCGCCCCCGGCGTGTGCCGCGAGCGCGAGGACTGCGGCACGGCCCCGGCGCGGGACGCGCGACCGCCGGACGAGCGACCGCCGGACGCGCGACCGCCGGACGACGTCTCCTGCCCGGCAGCGGTCGAGTCGCCGTCCGCGCCCGGTTGGAGCGCCCTGGGCCAAACGGCCGGCACCACGGGCGTGGCGGGCGCCGCCGCACCGGTGCCGGTACGAGCGCCGCCACCGGTCACGGAGGGCGGCGTCGGGGCTGCGAGGGCGAACGTCATCGGGCGTTCGCCGATCAGTCCACGCCTCCGGCCGGTGACCGCGACGGCCCGCTGCACGCCCCAGCCTCCGACCGCCGGCCGCGCCGGAACCGCCGGGCCGCCGCCGCTACCGTGCGGAGCACTCCCCTGGCCCGGGGCCTGGGCAGGACCGGTCCGGGGCGCGGGCAGGGTCTGCTGCGGCGCAACCCCCGGCCGGTGCTCCGACCCGGCGCCGGGCGTCGGGACGGCGGAACGGCCACCGGCCGAGCCACTCCCCGATCCCGGCGCCGGCGCCAACGCCGAAGCCGACGGGGCATCTCCGGGGCGCTGGACGGCACGCTGGACGGCACGTTGAACGCGCGGCCCTTCGCCGGCCGACGGCGAAGCAGCGGTCGGCGCGCCCGAACCGCCCTCGACCGAGCCGCGCTGACGCCGAGCCGGCGGCGCCGTCGATGCCACAGAAGCCGCAGCGGCCGGAGAAGCCGTTGTGTCCGTGGGAGCCGAAGCCTCGCCGGAACGCCGGACAGCGCGCTGCACCCGCAGCGCTTCACCGGTCGCAGCTCCCGCCGCAGCCCCGGCGGCGGCGGGCCTGGCAGCGGCAGAGCCGGCAGCGGCAGGGCCGGCCTGTTCCGCCGCGCTCCTGGTGCTGCTGCCTGCGGCACCGGTCGCCGCCGGGCCCGTGAGCCGCCGGACCGGCCCGCGGCCGCCGAGCAGTGGCGCGGTGCCGCGCGGTGCCGCCGCCGTGGGCGGCAACGCGTCGAGGGGCGCACCCAGGCCTCCGCGGGTACGGGCGGGGGCCGGGTCGGGGCGGACCTGGTCGGTGCTCGCGGGGCGTTCGGTGCCTTCCGGGCGGGCAGCGCGCTCGGGGGCTGCCGCCGACGGTGTGCGCGCGGAAGTGCCTGTCCCGGACGGCGCGCGCTGGACGGATGCGCCGTCGGCGGCCCCACGCACGGGACGGGACGGTGTCGAGCCTCCCGACTGGGTGGCCGTACGGGCGCCGCCCCTTTGGGTGGCGTCACGGTGCCCGTTCCCCGTCTGCCGGGCGCCGTCGGGGCCGGCCGTCTCGGCTCGGGTGGCCCCCGTGTCGGTCGGAACGACCGGCATGGGCGGCAGACCCGAGGCGGTGTCGGGGCGCTGACGGCCGGTGGCGGCCAGGGGTGCGGCAGTCGCGGGCAGCGAGGTCAGGGGCTCGCCGAGGACTGGGCGTGCGGGCGTGGCCACGCCCGGCGCGACGGCGCGTTGGACAGCCCCTTCGCCCGGGCCGCGCCTCGCGGGCGCGGACGCTGTGGTCTCCTCCGGCCTCGCTTGCGTCGGCGTGACGGCTTCGCCGCTTCCGGGCGCGGGCGCGCCGCCGACCGGGTCCGCCGCCGGGGCGGGCCGCGGTGTGTCCGTGCCGCGGCTCGGCGGCTCGGTGGCGGCGGCCGGCGTCCTGGCCGGTGTCCTGATCGGCCCCGGGACCACCGTCACCGGGCGGGCGGACACCGCCAGGGGGCGCCGCGCCACGATCAGCGGTTCGCCGACGGAACGGGGGCGCACCGGGTGGGGCGGACTCCCCTCACCGCTCGGGCGCGGGACCGCGACGGCCTTTCCCGGCGGCGTCGACTCAGGCTTCGTCACCTCGGGTGTCGTCGCACCAGGCTTCGTCGCGCCAGGCTTCGTCGCGCCAGGTGGCGCGGCCTCAGGCGTCGCCACCCGGCCGTCCGGCACGGCCGTACGGTCGGCCCCGCCGGCGCGCACCGCTCGCTGGGCCGACCGTACGGGAAGCCGCCGCAGTCCGACCGAGCGCTGAACAGGCCGCTTCTGCGCCGGTTGCCCGGCGCGGACCGACCCGGCTGACCCGGCTGACCCGGTCGCCTCACCTGCGCGTGATCCGACGGCCTCAGCTGCTGCGCTCGCCCCTCCGTCGGCCGATCCCGACGTCCTGGTGGCGACCGGCAGGGCAGCCCCGCCTCCGCCCGCGGCGGCGGAGGAGGAGGCCGGTGCAGTCGATACGACCGGTGTCGCCACCGCCCGCAGGATCCCCGCCGGGGCGGACGGAAGGACCGCGTGGCCGAGCGGACCGCACAGCGAGGGGTCCTGCCACGCGGAGAGCCGGGACCGGAACTTCAGGCCGTCACTGACCCCGTGCGCCGTCCCGGCCACGGTCGGGACCAGCGGTCGCACCGCGCGCCACCCCTCGTCCCCCGCCGCCGGGCGCCGCCCGCCGACAGCGGAACCGCCGGCGGCTGAACCACCGGTGCCCGTGGTGCCCGCGGGGCCGGTGACGCCACCGGTCACACCACCGGTCGCACCACCGCCCGCCGCCTCACCCGCCGCCCGGCGGCTGATCCAGTCCCGAAGCCCCACCCTGCTCACCCGCCTTCGTTGACACGGGTGTTGAGCCGTGCGATCTCGCGCACCCACTGCCCGCGTTCACGGTGGGTGAGGTCGAGGATGTCCTCCCGCTGCCAGTGGAAGTGGTAGGCGATGTACGCGATCTCCTCGTACAGCCGAGCAGGCGCGTACGTCACGATTCCCCCAGGCGCCCACCGGCGAGGTCGACCTCGAAGGCGCCGTCGCAGTGCGGGCAGGTCACCGCGGCGCGCGTGTGGCCTTCGCTGTTGATCCGCTGGTAGAGGTCCTGGAGGAAGGCGACGTCGGTGGCGTACATCCGCTCGACGATGCCGGCGTGCACGTCGGTGATGTCGCCGAGGCTGGTGATCACGTGGCTGAGCAGCACCACGCTCAGGTACGCCGGGTTCTCCTTGACCCGCAGGTCGATCTGCGGCATCAGTTCGTCGCGGGCGGTGGCCAGGCGCATGGTGCCGTGCCGGTGCACGCCGCCCTCGTCGTCGACGTAGCCGAGCGGCAGCTCGAACTCGAACTCGGTGCGCGGTGCGTGCCCCCGGGGCCGGGACCCGGTCGGCCCCGGCTGTCCCGGCTGCCCCGTGGGCTGCTGCTGTTGCGGCGGCGCGGTGTTCTGCTGGGCCGGGGCCCGTTCCAGCAGTTCGTCAAGGCCGATCCGTCGCCTCACTCTACGCTGATCTCCTCGAACACGATGGTCACGGTCTCCGTCGCGGCACTGGACTCGCCCGCGGTGAGCGTGGGGCCCTCCCAGCGGCTGGCCCAGGCGTTGGTGAGCTGGATGCGCCGCAGGGTGGCACCGGTGGTGTCCTTGACCTCGATGGTGAGGTTCTGGCGCGCGGTGTTGATCGCCCCGTTGTTGAGGGTTTCCTTGATCCAGTTGGTGAACGCGCCGCTCTTGTCGAGGCCGCGGGTGATCGTCACCTCGCCGGGCAGCCGGGCGCCCGGCTGCTTGCGGACGATCAGTTTGCCTTCCTGGGTCACCTGCTTGTACTCGACGACCTCCTGGTCGACCGTCAGGTTGCTGATCTCCTTGACGGACTCGACGTTGTAGCCGCCGAGTTGGACGCCGAAGATGTGTGTGGAGAGCGGATCGCCTTCAGCCATTGCTTGTTGTCACCTTCCGATGGGTGCCGACCGTACTGGTGGTCACTCGTTGACGAGGCTCGTGCTGTCTGAGAACTGGGACAGCCGGAACACCACGAACTCCGCCGGCTTCACCGGAGAGACCCCGATCTCGCAGATCACCTGGCCGAGGTCGATGGACTCCGGCGGGTTGTTGTCGCGGTCGCACTTGACGTAGAAGGCCTCGGCCGCGGTCTGGCCGAACAGCGCCCCGCGCCGCCACTCCTCGGTGAGGAACGCGGTGATGTTCCGGCGGATGCTGGACCACAGCCGGTCGTCGTTGGGTTCGAAGACCACCCACTGGGTCCCCAGGAGGATGGACTCCTCCAGGTAGTTGAAGAGCCGGCGCACGTTCAGGTAGCGCCAGGCCGGGTCGGACGAGAGGGTGCGCGCACCCCAGATCCGGATGCCGCGCCCGGGGAACGCCCGTACGCAGTTGACGCCGATCGGGTTCAGCAGGTCCTGTTCGCCCTTGCTGAGGCGGATCTCCAGGTCCACCGCGCCGCGGATGACCTCGTTGGCCGGCGCCTTGTGCACGCCGCGCTCGGCGTCGCTGCGCGCCCACACCCCGGCGACGTGACCGCTCGGCGGAACGAGCACGTTGCGGCCGCTCGCCGGGTCGAACACCTTGATCCACGGGTAGTAGAGGGCGGCGTAGCGGGAGTCGAAGCCCGCCTCCTCGTTGCGCCAGGTCCGCATCCGCTGGGCGTTCAGGCCGGGCGGCGGGTCCAGGACGGCGATCCGGTCGCCCATCTGCTCGCAGTGCGACATGACCGCCAGCTGGACGGTCCGCAGACCCTCGTCGTCGAGGTCGCCGCGCTGGTAGGCGCTCATCAGGTCGGGCACCGCGACCATGGTGATCTCGTCGATCGCCTCCAGGCCGGCGAAGCCGGTCCGCGCGGCGGCGTCGCCGACGTACTCGGCGGGGTCGAGCCGGGTGGCGGTGGCCGGGGCCGACGCGGGTGCGGGGGCGGCGGCGAGGGCGTGGGTCGCGCGCTCGGGGCGGCTCGGTGCGGTGCCGGTCTGTTCGGTGACCGCGACCAGCTTCGACTCGCGCAGCTGGGTGACGACGTAGCCCTTGGTGTTCCTGCGGGTCGAGACGTCGTAGGTCTCCGCGACCTCGCTGCCGCGGCGGACCAGGAGTCGGAACCGGTCCTCGGGGACGTTCTCGCCCTCGACGTCGGCGATCTCGACGGACACGTCGCCCGCGCCGGGCAGGGCCGAGAACAGGAAGCCGGAGACCGCGACGGGCGGGGGCGTGCTGACGGCGGGGGCGGGCGTGCCGCCGGCCGCCTGCCGGGCCGGGTCGCCGATCCGCACGACGTAGGCGGAGCCGCCGCCGTTGGCGAAGAACCCGTACACGGCGTGCGCCAGGTAGGTGCCCTCGGTGAATCCGCCGAACCGCTGGACGAACTGGTCCCAGTTGGTCACCAGCGTGGGCTCGTGGAAGGGTCCGGTCTCGGCGAAGCCGACGAAAGCGGCGACGGCCGTGCCGACGCCCTCGATCGGGCGGGCACCGGACTGGACCTCCTCCACGTATACGCCCGGGGTGAGGTACGACGGCATTCGCGCTCCTTCGGGTGGCCGGTCAGTCGTCATCGAGTCTGCTGCCCGGGCGCCGTCCGGGGACATGTCCCGAGGTCCCGGACCGGGGGCAAGAACGACTGCCCCGGCGGGCAGCGCCGCAGGTACCCGATGGCGTCGCCCCCGCCGGCCCACCGCCGGAGCCGGGCCGGGCGAGCCGCGGACGGGCCGGGCCGACCGTGCCCGCCGCCGACGGGCCGGGTCAGCCGCGCCGGGTCAGCCGCGCCCGCCGCCCCCGAGGACGCTCAGCCACGGCCCGAACTCGCTCTCCAGCACCAGCCGACCGAGCTTGCGGTACTCCCCGACGACCGCGGCGACCAGCTGCGCCATGCCCAGCGGCCCGCCCGCCCCCGCGGCCAGGTAGGCCGCCGAGACCGCGCAGGCCCGGATGGAGCCGCCGGTCAGCTCGAAGCGCCGGGCGCAGAAGTCCAGGTCGAGGTCGTCCCCGCGGGGCAGCCGCGACCCCAGGCAGCGGTCCCACAGCACGCGCCGCTGTGCCTCGTCGGGCAGCGGGAACTCCGCGATGACGTCGAGCCGCCGGGTGAACGCCTCGTCGAGGTTGGCGCGCAGGTTGGACGTGAGCACTGCGATCCCCTCGAACGACTCCATGCGCTGGAGCAGGTAGGCCGTCTCGACGTTGGCGTGGCGGTCGTGGGCGTCCTTGACCTGCGAACGCTTCCCGAACAGCGCGTCCGCCTCGTCGAACAGCAGGACGCCGTTCACCTGCGCGGCCTCGGTGAAGATGCGTTCCAGGTTCTTCTCGGTCTCGCCGATGTACTTGTCCACCACGGTGGACAGGTCCACGACGTACAGCTCCATGCCGAGTTCTGCGGCGACCACCTCGGCCGACATCGTCTTGCCGGTGCCGGACTCCCCGGCGAACAGGGCGATCACCCCGTTCCCCCGGCCGCCGCCCGGCCGCATCCGCCAGCGCCCGAGCACCTGTTCACGATGCCGGGCCCGCATCACCAGCTCGCGCAGCCGGCCCTCGGTGGGCTCGGGCAGCACGAGGTCGGCCCAGCCGACGGCGGGCTCGATCCGGCGGGCGAGGCGGGCCAGGCCCGCGGCGTTCTGCGCCCGTACGGCGGCCCGCAGGTCCTCGGCGTTCACCGGGCGCCGCTCGGCGGCCGCCGTCCGGGCCGCCACCCCGGCGGCGCGCTCCAGCTTCTCGTGGTCCACCCGGTAGGCGGCCACCGCCTCGGTCAGCTCTCCACTCAGCTCCTGGCTCGGCTCGCCACCCGGTTCCCCGCCCGGCGCCTCGGTCGGCGTCCCGGTCAGCGGCGCCCGTCCGGCTCGCGCGGCCGGGCCACCCGGGTGGGTCCGGGCGGCGGCCAGCGCGCGGGCCCACCGTTCGGCCCGGGCGCGCGCATCCGGCGGCGGGACGGTGACCAACATCGGGCTCTCCCGCGCCCAGTCCGGATCCCACACCTGCGGGCCGTGGACGAGCAACGGGACGCCGGCGAGTTCCGCGCACAGCTCGCGCAGCAGGGCCGCCCGCTCGGGCCGTTCCGGTTCGAGCCGGTCCAGCGGGCCGAGCACCACGCCGCAACCGGCCAGCCGCGCCTCGCGGGCGAGCACCCGCAGGACGTTCCCGGGCGGGCGGGCGGCCAGCGCGGCGGCGTCGACGACCAGGGGCGCTCCGCCGTCGGCCGCGAGGGCGGCCACCGCCAGCGGGCCGGCGTGCCCGTCCCGGTCCAGCAGGTGCACCAGTCCGCCGTCCGCCGCCGCCGCGCGCAGCCGCTCGACGGGCTCCGCGGCCGCTCCGGGGCCGCCCGCGGGCGCGGCGAAGGGGCCGGCGACGGGCGCGGCTCGGCGGGCGAGCCCGACGAGCGCGGCGTCCGGCTCGTCGTCGCCGAGCAGATGGGCCGTCACCCGGTCCGGCACGCGCAGCGCACGGGAGAGCAGGGGCCGTTCCGGCTCGGAGACCTCCAGGAGCCCCCCGGCGATCAGGGGGGCCCGCGCGGAGAACCGGAAGCGGCCCGCGCCGAAGCCCGGCAGTCCGCACAGCCGCAGGGCCAGCCCGATGGTCGGGCGGCGCCGGGTCAGGTCGTCGTTGAGGTAGCCGTAGAGCTGTTCGAAGCGGGTGTCCAGGTCGGGGGCGAGGGCCACCAGCAGGAGTTCGACATCCACCGGGAGCAGCCCGAAGGCCTCGCTGAGCCGGGCGAGCCGTGAGCCGGGCGGCGGCGCGGGCGCGTCATCGGGGGCCGTACCGTCGTGGTACGTCGTGGCGGAGGCCGCCAGGATCCGCTCCGCCGCCTCCGGGCTGAGGTACTGGCCCCGGTACGGGTCGTCCGGGTCGGGGTCGTCGGCCCGGCGCTCGCGCACCGCGGTCCGGACCCGCTGTTCGACCCGGTGCAGCCGTTCCCAGAGGTGGTCGAGGCCGGCCGGGGTCTCGCCGGGGGCCGTCGTCGCCGGGGCGTCCGACGCGGCCGAGGCCGGGCCGGCGGAGGCACCGGAGGCAGCCGAAGTAGCCGACGTATCCGATGCATCCGCTGCGGCTGACCCGGCCGTCCGGAGGTCGAGGCTCATCGCGTCCCGCCCCGGGTCCGGCGGCCGGGCGGCAGTGCGCGGTCCCGGGGCGCGGCGAAGCCGTCCGCGCCGGGGTCCGCGCCGCCGTGGTAGCGCAGTCGGCGGCCCGGGCCGCCGGCGGGTGCCGCGCTGTCCCTGGTGGTGTCCTGGGCGTGCACCACCAGGCCTTCGGTGACGGGCGGACCGACGGGGGTGCGCCCGCCGGGCAGCGGGGCGAGCGCCCTGAGGTCGATCGAGGGGCGCAGCTCCCCGCCGAGGGCGGACCACACGTCGGGCACCGACGGCAGGCCCGTGTCGCGCCCCGCGATGTCGAGCGTGACGGTCAGGCCGAGCTCGGCGAGCGTCCCGGTGAGCACCCGGGCGGGCAGCGCGTCCACGGCGGTCAGGCACTGCAACACCTCGGCCAGCAGCCGGTGTTCGTCCTGCGGCCGGCTGGTCCAGACGGTGACCAGGTAGGCCAGCTCGAACCACCGGGGCGCGGCCCGGTGGGCGACCACCATGCCGTCCGCGTCGTGTTCCGCGACGGCGCCGGTCTGCCGGCGGTCCGTCTCCTCGCGGATCCCGTACAGGAAGACGCTGACCGTCGGCGCGGTGCGCCGGGCGGTGAAGTCCCGGGTGGGCGCGTCGAAGACCACTTCTACCCCGCGCTCCGGCAGGCCGGCCTCGGCGAGCAGCAGCCGCAGTGCCTCGTCGACTTCGTGGATCATCGCCGCTCCACCTCTCCCGGCGGGCCGATGCTGCCCTCGACCACGAGGAAGGGGGTGGTCACCGGCGAGAATCCGGGGCCGTCGGCGGTGATGGTCCGCGGGCCCGTCTCGTCCTTGGGGAGGATGAGCAGCTGGCCCGCGAAGGTTCCGTCGGCCCTCGGGTAGGTGGGGGCCGCGGCGGCGGTGATGCCGGGCTGCCAGGTGAACCGCACCGGCGCGCCGGGCGGGAAGTCGACGCCCCGGACGGAGGTGACGAAGCCGGGCTTGCCGATCGGCGGCACCGCGACGATGCGGGGCTGCAGGATGCGCAGCGGCGTACTCGCCCGGTGCGGCCCCGGGACGGCGTCGGTGCCGGTGGTGGTGAGTTCCGCGTTGACGGTGGTCTGCAGCGCGGCCACGGGTGACAGCACCACGCGGACCACCTGGCTGCGGCCCGGGGACAGGTCGGCCAGTTCGCAGGCCCCGTCGCGGCAGCCCGGGGGCAGTGCCTCGGCGGGCACACCGGCGGGCAGCCCGAGCGACAGGCGCAGCCCGGTCGCGAGGGCTTGGCCGGTGTTGCGGACCGTGTAGCTGACGGTCACGTGGCCGCCGACGTAGCCGGGGTTCGGCTGGGCGTCGACGGACACTACCGGGCCGGCCTGCGGCGGCGGTGCCGGTGCCGGTTCGGGGGCCGGCGGGGGCGGCGGCGCGGGGGTCGGTGTGGCGGGCGGTGCCGGGGTGGGTGTCGGCGAGGCGGACGGCGACGGCGAGGCCGACGGTGAGGCGGTCGGGGACGGCGAGGGGGAGGGCGGGTCCAGCACCGGGAGGAACGTCTGGGCGAAGTCGTCCTCGGGGTTCGGGTCGACCACCGCCCCGGTGACGCTCCAGCCGAACGGCTGCGTGCCGGGCCGGGTGCCGATCAGGCGGGCGGTCACCCGGACCACCGCGCCCGGCGCCAGGGTGCCGAGGTCGCAGCGCAGCGCGCCGGCGTCGCACTTGCCGACCGGGGTGGTGAGGCCGCCGAGCCGGGCACCGGTCGGCACCGAGACGGTGAGGGCGGTCCCGGGCGAGGACGCGGGGCCCTTGTTGGTGACGGTGATCGTCACGTCGGTGCCGCCGTCGACGGGGACGGCCGGGGTCCGGGCGGGGACGGTCAGAGCCAGGTCCACGGACTGCTGGACGGCCGGTTCCTTCTGTCGGCCCGGCAGTCGCCGGTCGAGCGGCGTGAGCGTGCCGGCCGCGAAGTCGTAGACGGCCAGCCCCTCCGGCGAGTTCGGCGGCAGGGCCCGGCGGGAGGTGAGGACCAGCTGGGCGCCGTTCGCCGTCCAGGCGACGTCACGCGGCTGGAAGGGCCCGGACTCGGAGGTGTCGGGCAGCGGTCGGGTGCATGCGCCCTTGTCCCGGCCGAGCCGGGTGGGCAGGACCACCGTGCAGTCGCTGCCGGTCGGCGAGGTGACCACCACGCCGTCCTGGCGGTTGTTCCCGCCGTCGCCGGCCCGGCGGTTGAAGGCGATGCGCCGGCCGTCGGGCGAGAACACGGGGCTGTCGTCGATGACGTTGCAGGTGCCCGGGCAGACCGCCCGGCTGAGGTCGGTCTGCTGGGTGAGGTCGCCTGCGGCCACCGTCCAGACGTGCAGGTTGCCGGCGTTGCCGTTGACGACGGCGGTCCTGGAGAAGGCGATCGACTTGCCGTCGGGGGACCAGAAGGGCTCGCCGTCGGAGGCGCCCGCCTGGCCGGCCGGCGGCTCGACGGTGCCGACGATCGCCCCCGTGGACACCTGGGCGATCAGGACCCGTCCCGGACGCGCGGGCTGTTGGCCGCCGCCCGGGGCGCTGCGGCTGAACACGATCAGCTTGCCGTCGGGCGAGAAGGAGGGGTCGGTGTCCCGGTCGGTCGGGCCGCGCCCGGCCAGGTTCATCGGGTGCGGGTTCGAGCCGTCGGCGTCGGCCAGCCAGATCCGTTCGATCCGCCCGGCCGGGGAGTCCTCGTAGCGGGTCGCCACGATCTTGCGGCCGTCCGGTGTGTAGCCCTGCCGCTCGTACCAGGGGTCGTAGCCGGGGCGGGGGTGGAATAGCGGGTCGGCGGCCGGGTTCGGATCGGTGTTGGTGTCGGCGGCCGGGTCCTCCCTGAGCACGCTGATGCCCAGGTCGCGCGGGTCGGCCCCGTCAGGGCGGACGTCCTGGACGTCGGCGACGTTGGCGGCGGAAGCGCTGGTCTGCTCCACCACCGGGCCGCCCTCGGCCTGGGTGCCGAGCCAGGTCGGCGCCGCGATCAACCGGTCCGTGCCGTAGAGCAGTTGGGGGTCGTCGCAGGAGCAGGTCGGCGCGCGGTACAGCTTGACGACCGGCGGTCGGCCCGGGTCGGGCTGCGGCGGGTTGGGGGCGAGCGGGTCGGCGCTCAGGAAGAGGACCCCGCTGCCGTCGGCCATCCAGGAGGCGGAGCCGGTCCGCCAGGTGGAGCCGGTGCGGAGGAAGAACGCCTTGTCGCCGCCGGTGGGTGAGGTGAGCATCAGGGTCCGGCCCTGGTCGCCCCGGTCCCAGGTGTAGACGATCTGGTTGCGGTGGGCGTCGTCGTTCACCGGGTTCCAGGCCGGGTCGACGGCGTTGCCGTCGGTCACGTTGGTGACCTTGGTCGGCGCGCCGCCGGTGAACGGGCGCAGGTAGACCTGGGTGTGCGCCGGGTCGCCGGTGCAGGCGTAGGCGACCCACCGGCCGTCGGGCGAGACCGTCGGATGCGTCTCGTCGGCCGCGCCGTCGGTCAGCCGGCGCAGGCCGCTGCCGTCCCGGTTGACCACCCACAGGACCTTCTGGGGCGCGCCGCCGCTCGCGCCGGGCTCCAGCGCGACGAAGACGACGCCCTTGCCGTCCGGGGCCAGCGCGGGCTGGGAGGTGTCCATGCCGGTGGTGAGCTTGTGCACCGCGCCGGCCGTGTCCCGCAGGTACACCTGGGGCAGCGGGCCGTCCCGCAGGCTGGTGAAGACCAGTTCGCCGCCACGGGCCGACGGGTCCTGGTCGAAGTGGATCGGGCCGGGCCCGAACAGCGGGGTGCTGGCCGCCGCGCCGGTCACCCGGCCGAGGCCGCGGTGGTTCGTGCCGGCGAAGACGATCCGCCCGCCGGACGGGTCGGCAGCGGCGGCGGCGGCCGCGGGGGCGCCCGGCCCGCCGGAGGCGGCGGTGCCCAGGGTCACGACGGCCGCCGCCAGCGCGAGCAGCACGGCGACGGCGGCACGGGCCGGCCGCCGGATGAAGCGGGGGGTGGCGGTGGCGCCGATCACGCTCGACCTCACAGGATGGCAGGGGCGGTCTCCCCCGCAGTCTCCCCGGCCCGGGCGCCCGGGGACAGAGCCCAGGTGCCCGAGCCGGGGGTAACGACCGGTGTCCCCAAAGGGCAGTCCGCCACGGCCGCGGGCCTCGCCGTCGCGGACCCGCCGTCCGCTGCCCGCCCGACTGCGGACCCGCCGTCGGGGACCTCGGATCAGGCCAGGCCGCGTACGTCAGATCAGGCCGCGCCGCATGGCGTACCCCACCGCGTGCGCCCGGTTGCGCAGGCCCAGCCGCGTGGTGATCTCGTGCAGCACGTTCTTGACGGTGCGTTCCGAGTAGGAGGTCTTCGCGGCGATCTCGCTCGTGTCGAAGCCCTCGGCGACCAGCCGGAGCATCTCCGCTTCCCGGGCCGTCAGGGTCGACAGGGTCAGCCCCCGCCCGTCGAGCATGGTGCGCTGGAGGATGCCGATCCGGTCGAGCAGTTCGCCGAGGAGGTCCCCGGGCATCACGCCCTCACCGTTGGCCAGGGCGGTGATGAGGTGCACCAGTCGGTCCTGGTCCGCTTCCGAGCGGCGCAGCACGGCGGCGACCCCGCATTCGACGATCGTCTGCAGCCCACCGGCCTCGAAATGACCCACCACCAGGCCTATGCGGCCCGAGGTGGCGAGTCGTAGCCGGCGCAGGTGCTCGGCCACGGCCTCGGTGAGGGCGTCGACCACCAGCAGGGAGACGTCCGCCTTGGCCGCGTCGCTCTCGCTCAGCAGTTCCACCTCGGGCCGCTGGCGCAACTGCTGGACCACACCGGTCTGGAGGATGAGGTCCTCGGCGTACACGGCCACGCGCACCTGCGCCGGCTTGCCGCGCATCTGGGCGGGGACGACCGGCCCGGACCGCCGCGCACTGCCGGACGGCGGTGTCATCACGGTCCGCCGGGTGGTGACGGCTTCCTCGCGGGATGTATCGGTCGGCGTCATCGCACTACTCCATTCTCCAGGGACCTGCGGTGGTGACGGGCCGACCGCCGAGGGGCGGAGCCGGCCGTGGGCGTGGGCGGTACGTGCGCCCGGGCCGCGGGGTGCGCCGCGACGGCACCGGGCAGGGCCGGTCTGTCCGTGCGGGCAAGGGGTGTGCCCACGGCTTGCCCGCACGGCCCTCTCCTCGGAGCGTCTCTCGGCCCTACCGTCACGCTATGACCACATCCGCCGAACTCGGCCTGCCCGCACTGACGGTGGCGCCCGGTGGCGTGGCCACCACGACCCTGACGGTGCGCAACGACCTCGACATCGTCGAGGCGTACTCGTTCGAGGTGGTCGGCGACTGTGCCGCGTGGACGACGGTCGAGCCGACCCGGGTCTCCCTCTATCCGGGGACGTCCGAAACGGTGACGGTCCGTCTGGCTCCGCCCCGTTCGCCGGCCTCGCGGGCCGGGGACTTCCCGCTCGGCATCCGGGTACTTCCCGCCGAGCACCCCGAGCTGGTGACGGTCCCGGAGGCCACCGTCACCGTGACGCCGTTCCACGAGCTCCAGGCCGCCCTCGCGCCGCGCCGCCGCCGCGGCTGGCTGCGCGGACGCTACCGGACGTCGGTGCGCAACCTGGGGAACGCCCCGGGCACCGTCGCCCTCACCCCCGGTCAGGCCGGCGAGGACCTGCGGTTCCGCATCACGCCGGAGCGCCTGCGCCTCGAACCCGGAGAGTCCGGCGAGCTGCGGGTGCAGGCGCGCGCCCGCAAGCTGATCTGGTTCGGCAAGCAGGCGTCCTGGCCGTTCGAGGTCACGGTGGGCCCGGAGGAGGCCGCGGCCGACAAGGACGGGGCCGGCAAGGGTTCGGGTGGCAACGGCACCGCCGGCAAGGGCGCGGACGGAAAGGCCGCGGCCGCTACGGGCCGCGCGGGCACCCCGGGCGACGCCGCCACGGTGCCGACGGCCACGACCGCCCGGACGGCCACCCTCGACCCCACCCCCGCCGCCTCTCCGACGGCCGTCCAACGCACGGTGCTGGACGGCGAGTTCATTCAACTTCCGATCCTCCCTCGGTGGCTGCTCGCCCTGCTGGCGGCACTTCTCGCATTGCTGCTGGCCTGGTTCGCCCTGGTCCGCCCGGCGGTGCGCAGCTCCGCGAAGCAGGCCGCCGAACAGGCCGTCGCCCAGCAGAGCGCCACCCCGGCCCCGCCCGCCGGCGCTCCCGCCGAGGGCAATCCGACGGCCCCGGCCGGCGGAGGCGCCGGCGGCCAGGCCAAGCCGGGCGCCGGCCAGGCGAGCGCCGGTGCCGGCAGCCGCAACTCGGGGCCGGGCCAGGCGGTGCCGGGCACCGGCCAGCAGAGCTCCGCCACGATCGACGTGCAGACGGCGAACGGTGCTGCTGCGACGGGCAGTTACGTGGTGCCGCACGGCAAGGTCTTCGACATCACCGACCTCGTGGTCGCCAACTTCCAGGGCGACCAGGGGCTGGTGACCATCACGGCCGGCAACAAGACGATCACCACGATCGCCTTGGAGACCTTCCGCAACCAGGACTACCACTGGGTGACTCCCATCCAGGTTTCCGAGGACCAGGCAGTGACGGCGAACGTGACCTGCGAGTCGCCGGGCACCCCGGCCTCGGGCAAGCAGGCGGGCACGTGCCACGAACTCCTCAACATCAGCGGCGCGCTGAGTGATCTCAGGCAGGGCAACTGAATCGATGTCAGGGTGACCTTCCCTCCCCTGGCAGCCGGACCGGACGGTACGCCGGCTGCCCCGAACAATGGTGACGAGCCCCTTCCCGGCCTGCTCGCCCCCGCGATCTCCCCCTCCGGTATCTCCTCCCGCAGCACGTGACCATGTCAATACCCGACAGTAACCACGAGCGGTTCGGACACCCACCGACAATACGGCCAGACCGCATCAGCTCGGACGGGGCACCCCCCTCGGGGCAACCGGACCTGCCCTCAGGGGCACCCGGTCCGTCCCTCACGGTCAGTCGACCCTACCCCCGCAGACGGTGAAGTCTGCCCCCGGCGCCACTGCCTGACGCTACGCCGTCAGCAGTGGCGCCGCGTCGTTCCCCCACGGCAGGCGCCGTCGGAGCCTCAGGCGCACCGCCCCCGCCACCTGGAGAAAAGAACGCGATCGCCACAGTCGACCGCAACCGAGTCGGCGAGCCGACCGCAGCCCCCCGGGAGGCAAACGGCACCTCCGGGCAGGGCGGACTGCCCCTCCGGCGCCCCCTCGGGACCCCACCGCCTCCTCGTCGACACACCGGGTGTGACGGCCGCCTCAACGGCAGCTCGACAGGCATCCGACGGAACGTCACGGAACGTCACGTCGACGGCGTCGCGACCCATCCCTTTTCGTCACCTTGACGGTATTGGTCGAGCAGTCTTATCGTCTCCATGACGAAAAGAGGTGCCCTCCATGGCCGACATCACCAGACGATTCGGACTCCGCCACCTGCGCGCCGTCCCCACCGCCCACATCCGCCACCTCGACCGCGGCAAAGTCGCCCACGACGGCACCGGCCTGGCGTTCTGGTTCCGCCCGCTCACCGCCGCGCTCTCCGAGGTGCCGGTGGACGACCGCGAGTTGGCCATGCTCTTCCACGCCCGCACCGCCGACTTCCAGGACGTCACCGTGCAGGCGACGCTCACCTACCGGATCACCGAACCCGCCGTCGCGGCGAGCCGGGTGGACTTCGGCATCGACCCCGACACCGGCGCCTGGCGAGCCGCCCCGCTCGACCAGCTCGCCTCCCTCCTCACCGAGACCGCCCAGCAGCACGCGCTCGGCCTGCTCGCCCGGATCCCGCTCGCCACCGCCCTGGTCGACGGCGTCAGCACCGTCCGGGAGCGGATGGCGACCGGGCTCGCCGCCGAACCACGGATCTCCGAGACCGGACTCGCGGTGATCGCCGTCCGGGTCATCGCCCTGCGCCCCGAACCCGACGTGGAGCGGGCGTTGCGCACCCCTGCCCGTGAGCTGGTCCAGCAGGAGGCCGACCGGGCCACCTTCGAGCGGCGCGCCGTCGCCGTCGAGCACGAACGCGGCATCGCCGAGAACGAACTCGCCAACCGGATCGAACTCGCCCGCCGCGAGGAGCAGTTGCTCGCCCAGCAGGGGGCCAACAGCCGACTCCAGGCGGAAGAGGAAGCAGTCGCCGACCGGGTCCGCACCAACGCCGAGGCCGAGCGCCGGACCAGGCTCGCCACCGCCGAAGCGGATGCCGCCCGCTCCCTCGGCGAAGCCCGCGCCGCCGCCGAGGCCGCGTGGCTCAGCGCCCACCAGCAGGCCGACCCGGCCGTCCTGCAGGCGCTCGCCCTCATGCGGCTGGCCGAGCACCTGCCGCGGATCGACAGCATCACCCTCACGCCGGACGTGCTGACCGGGCTGCTCGCGAAGCTCGGCACCCCGACCGGCGGGACCAGCGGGACCAGCGGGACCAGCAGATGAGCCTCGCCCCGCGGGCCGTCCTGGTCCACCGCCGCACCGAGTACGAGGAGTTGCTCGCCCACCACGGCACACCCGGGCAGGCCGCCTTCTTCCTGTCCACCCGCGGCCGCTCGGTCGACGAGGTGGAACAGCGCCACCGACGCCAGGCCGCGGCCCTGGCCCGAGCCGCGGCCGCTGTCCCGCTGGACTGGCGCCGCACCCGGGTCGAACGAGCCGACCTGCCCCGGTTCGCGTTCGAGCCGGAGGACGTGGTCGTCGTGGTCGGCCAGGACGGCCTGGTCGCCAACGCGGCCAAGTACCTCGACGGCCAGCCGGTGATCGGCATCGACGCCGACCCGGGCCACAACCCCGGCGTCCTGGTCCGGCATCCCGCCCCGGCGCTCGCCGCCCTGCTGCCGGCCGCCGTCACCCCCAGCGCGGCCCGGCACGTCGAGGAACGCACCATGGTCGAGGCCGTCGCGGACGACACCCAACGGCTGCTGGCACTCAACGAGGTGTACGTCGGCCAACCCGGGCACCAAACCGCGCGCTACCGGGTCGCGGTGGACGACGAGGAACCAGAACGGCAGGCATCGTCGGGCGTCCTCATCGGCACCGGGACCGGCGCCACCGGCTGGTGCCGCTCCGCCTGGCTGGAGCGCGGCGGCCCGGTAGCCCTGCCCGAGGCCGCCGCACCGACCCTCACCTGGTTCGTCCGGGAGGCCTGGCCCTCCCCCACCACCGGCACCAGCCGGACGCACGGCGTGCTCGACCACGGCCGCCGGCTGCTGCTGACGGTCGAGTCCGACCGACTCGTCGCCTTCGGCGACGGGATCGAGACGGACGCCCTGGAACTGACCTGGGGTCAGAGCATCCGAATCGGCATCGCCAAGACCCGACTACGGCTTCTGACCTAGGCCGGCCGAACCCCGAAACGCAAAAAGACCCCCTCCCGGCCGGGAGGGGGTCTTTTCGGAATGATTGTTCGGCGGCGTCCTACTCTCCCACAGGGTCCCCCCTGCAGTACCATC
>NZ_JOHO01000072.1 GCF_000719705.1 Streptomyces sp. NRRL S-350
CCAGCCCCGCCGGCGACAAGGCCGACGCCACCTGGATCGTCCGCACCGGCCTCGCCGACAGCAGCTGCCTGTCCTTCGAGTCCGCGAACAAGCCGGGCCAGTTCCTGCACCACTCCGCCTTCGAGCTCTACCTGAACGCCGACAACGGCGGCGGCACCTTCGCGCAGGACGCCACCTTCTGCCCCACCCCGGGCAACAGCGGGCAGGGAAGCTCCTTCCGGTCGGCCAACTACCCCACGAAGTACCTCCGCCACTACGCCTACACCGCGTACATCGCGAGCAACGGCGGCTCCAACAGCTGGGACAGCGCCACCAGTTGGGCCGCCGACACCAGCTGGCTGGTCGCCCAGCCCTGGAGCTGAGCCACCGGCGCGCGGCCGCGTGCCTCCCCGAGCGGTCCGTTCGGGGAGCGGGCCTGCGGCCGGTCGGCCCGGTCCGACCGGCCGCTCGCCCGCAACGCCCAGGCCGCCGCTGCCCCGCAGCCGCTGCCCCCTGCCCGTGCCCCGGCACCGGGCCGGGGGCAGCGGCCGTGCGCGCGGCCGGGGCCGTGCCGTCGGGCCGTCGGCACGCGGCCGGGCGCAGGGCGGAACATCCGGCCCGGCTCGCCGGGACCGCCCTGCGGCAGCGACCGGTCGTCCTGCCCCGGCAGGTCGGCGACCGGCGGCACGGTACGGTCCGCATCGGGCGGGTAGGCGCGGCGTCGGGCGGTCACCGTGGCCGCTCCGTGGCCCGAGGGAGGTCGACCGTGGACCAGCCGTCGCGGGAACGCCCGCTGCATGACATGGGAGGCTCGATCGGACCGGCCGAGACGGCCGGCTCCCGAGACGAGCAGGGCGCCGAAGGCCCCGAGCGGCGACCGTCGCCCATCGGCAAGGGCGACACGCCGAACGTCGCGGGCAGCGCCGAACAGCAGCCGGAGATCGCCGAGGGCCCGGTCCCCGGCGTCCAGCCCGGCGAGGACCAAGCCCGCGGCAGCAGCCGGCCGCCGGCCGGGATCGACCCGCCGACCGGGACGGCCCTCCCCCGGGACGCGGCCGGCCCCGCCGGCACCGGCGCCGGCGAGCCGCTGGAGCAGCAGTCGGAGCCCGAGCCCGGCAGCCACGACCCGGGGGCCTCGCCGGAGGACGAGGGCATTCCGGACCTCCAGGACGGCTCGCCCGCCCAGGAGTGGTCGCAGGACCCGCAGGTCCAGAGCGTGCCGGGGGACGCGCCGGTGGCCGCCGAATCCTTCGGCACGACCGGCGCCGAGCAGGCCCAGGGCGAGTCGCTGGACGCCCGGCTCGCGCAGGAGGAGCCGGAGCCGGACCCCCGGACGGTGGTCTCCGGTCCGCCCGAGGAGGCCGCCGGACGGCTCGACCAGACCGGCCGGAGCAGTGACCTCCGGACGTCGGCGACGGGCGACACGGCCGGCCTCTCCGCCGAGGAGGAGTCGGTCCGCATCCGCCGGGACACCGAAACCGACCCGGACCCGGGCGCAGCGGAGGACGCCATCGACGGGCCCGGCGTGGGAACCCCCGCGGACGACGGCGCGCCGGGCGGTCCCGAGGACGCCGAGGGCGACGTGCCGCCGCGCTGAGTCCCCCGCGGCGCGGGCGCCCGTGAGTCTCGGGCGCCCGCGCCGCCTTGCGTGCCGCCCGGCGGTCGCCACTGCGGCAGCCCCGGTCCCCAGGGGCCGCCGGTTCGGTGGCGGGCCCGGACGGTCGGACCGCCGCCCGCCCCCACCGACCGGCCCGGCTCGCGGCGACGGGCAGGTTCGTTCGAACGGAGCAGGCGTCCGGCCTCGCCGCCCCCCGGGCGCCGCAGGGTCCGCGCGCGGTCCGCAGCCGCAGGTCAACCGCCCTGCAGCCCCGCCGGGCGGCGGCCGGGCGGGGGCCGGGGCCGCCGCCCGGCCGGCGACGCCGGGCAGGTCGCGCGCCCTGCCGACCGAGTGGCGGGGCGGGGAAGGCCCGCCGAGGCTGGACCGGAGCGAAGGACGCGGCGGACGCCGCGCCCGACGACCGAGAGGACCCTCCATGGGACGCCTGCCAACCCCGCGCCCGCACGCCGTGGTCACCGGAGGAGCCGGCTTCGTCGGCTCCCACCTGTGTACGGAGCTCCTGGAACTCGGCTACGACGTGACGTGCGTGGACGACTTCTGCACCGGCTCCCGGGCGAACGTCGAGCACCTGACGGGCCGGGCCGGGTTCGACCTCCGTGAGTCGGACGTGGGAGAGGCCCTGGACGTCGACCGGCCCGTCGACTTCGTCTTCCACCTCGCGTCACCCGCCTCCCCCGCCGACTACCTGCGGCTCCCGGTCCACACCCTGGAGGCGGGAAGCCTGGGGACCCGCAACGCCCTGGCGCTGGCCCGGCGCAACGGGGCGCGGTTCCTGCTCACCTCGACCTCGGAGGTCTACGGCGATCCGCTGCAGCACCCGCAGAGCGAGGGCTACTGGGGGAACGTCAACCCCGTCGGCCCGCGGAGCGTGTACGACGAGGCGAAGCGGTTCGCCGAGGCCCTCACCACGGCCGAGGCCGCCGCCGACGGCGTCGACACCGCGATCGTGCGGCTGTTCAACACCTACGGGCCCCGGATGAGGTCCCATGACGGGCGGGCGGTGCCCACGTTCATCCGCCAGGCCCTGGTGGGCGAGCCGCTGACGGTCACCGGTGACGGCAGCCAGACGCGCTCCCTCACCTACGTCTCGGACACCGTCCGGGGCATCCTGGCGATGGCCCACTCCGACCTCACGGGGCCGGTGAACATCGGCAACGACACCGAGTTCACCATGGTGGAGCTGGCCCGGCTGGTCATCGAACTCACCGGCTCGCCGTCGACGATCGAGTTCATCGCCCGCCCCACCGACGATCCCGCCGTCAGGCGCCCGGACATCACCCTGGCCCGCGGAAAGCTCCGCTGGGAGCCGACCGTCCAGGCGCGGGAGGGCCTGGCCCGGACCATCGACTGGTTCCGCAGGCACCCGCGGGCCTGAGACCCGCGGTCCCGAGCCCGACCCGCCGCCGTTCCTCACGGCCACGGGCACCTGCCGCCGTTCCCCCGCGGCCACGGGCACCTGCCGCCGCTCCCCCGCGGACCACGCGGACCCGCCGCCGAACCCGGAAGGCCACCACTCCCATGCGCATCCTTGGTATCAACGCCCTCTTCCACGACCCGGCCGCCGCCCTGGTGATCGACGGCCGGACCGTCGCCGCGGCCGAGGAGGAGCGGTTCAGCCGCCGCAAGCACGGCAAACGGCCGCTGCCGTTCTCCGCCTGGGAGCTGCCCGAACAGGCCGCCCGCTGGTGCCTCGACCACGCGGGCCTGCGCCCCGAGCAGCTCGACCTGGTCGGGTACTCGTTCGATCCCGCGCTCGCCCGCCCGGCCGACCGGCTGGGACTGGACGACCCCTGGGACCACCTGCGGCTCACCTACGCCCGCGAGGCCCCGAACTTCCTCGCGGAGGCGCTCCCCGGGCTCGACGCCGCCAAGGTGCGGTTCGTGCCGCACCACGTCGCCCACGCCGCGTCCGCCGCCTACGCGGCCGACGGCCGGTCCGACCCCTGCTCGGTCCTGGTGCTCGACGGGCGGGGCGAGGCGACGTCCCACCTGGCCGCCCGGCGGGTCGGCCGGCGGCTGGAACGGCTGGCCGCCCAGTCGCTCCCGCACTCGCTCGGCCTGGTGTACGAGGAACTGACCCAGCACCTCGGGTTCCTCCGCTCGTCGGACGAGTACAAGGTGATGGCCATGGCCTCCTACGGGTCGCCGTCCATGGCGGAGGCGCTGCGCCGGCATCTCTACCCGACGGGCGACGGCGGCTTCCACGCCGTCGCGGTGCCCTGGACCGAGTTCGCGCCCGCGCTGCGGCCCGGCCAGGAGTGGGCCCCGCTCCACGCCGACCTCGCGTGTTCGGCGCAGCGGGTCCTCGAAGAGGTGCTGCTGGACCTCGTGCGCTGGCTGCACGGGCGAACCCACGACCGCCTGCTGACGCTGGCGGGCGGGGTGGCGCTGAACTGCGTCGCGAACGCGCGCATCGCCGCCGAGGGCCCGTTCGACCGGGTGTGGGTGCAGCCGGCGTCCGGGGACGCGGGCACCGCGCTCGGCGCGGCGCTGCACCTCGCGGCCACGGCCGGCGAGGACCCGGAGCCGATGGCCGGCGCCGACCTGGGCCGCGGCTGGTCCGACCGGGAGCTGGAGGCGTGGCTGCGCTCGGCGGCCGTCCCGTACGAGCGGCCCGAGGACGTCGCGGCGGAGGTCGCCCAGGAGCTCGCCGCCGACGGCATCGTGGCGTGGTTCCAGGGCCGGTCCGAGTTCGGCCCGCGGGCGCTCGGCCACCGGTCGCTGCTCGCCCACCCGGGCCCGGTGCGCAACCTGGAGCGGCTGAACGACGTCAAGGGCCGGGAGCAGTTCCGGCCCGTCGCGCCGATGGTCCTCGCCGACCGCGCCCCGAAGATCTTCACCGGGCAGCACCCCAGCCCGTACATGCTGTTCGTCCACGAGGTCGCTCCGGAGTGGCGGGAGCGGATCCCGGCCGTGGTCCACGTGGACGGCACCGCCAGGATCCAGAGCGTCGACCCGGCGGTCGACCCGTTGACGGCGCGGATGCTGGAGCGGTTCGAACTGCTGACCGGCCTGCCCGTGGTCGTCAACACCAGCCTCAACACGGCGGGTCGGCCGATGGTCGACGACGTCCGCGACGCGCTGGAGTGCTTCGGCTCGGCGCCGATCGACCTGCTCGCGCTCGGCCCGTTCGTCGTGCGGCGCGGGGCGATGTTCGCCGGCTCGGCCTCGTCGGGGGTGCGGTCGTGAACGGCGCTCGCGCAGTCTCCTACGCGGTGGTCATCCCCACCCTCGGCCGGCCGAGCCTCGCCGTCACGCTGGCCGCCCTCGCCGAGTCGCAGGGCCCGCCTCCGGAGCGGATCGTGCTGGCGGACGACCGGCCGCTGAGCGACTGCGGGCCGCTCGACGTCGAGGTCCCGCCGTCGCTGCGCGACCGGGTCAGCGTCGTGGCGTCCTGCGGCCACGGCCCCGCCGCGGCCCGCAACGCCGGCTGGCGGAGCGTGCGGCAGGAGTGGGTCGCCTTCCTGGACGACGACACCGTCCCCGGGCCGACGTGGGCGGCCGACCTGGCCGTGGACCTCGCCGGGTGCGGGCCCCGCACCGGGGGCAGCCAGGGCCGCATCGTGGTGCCGCTGGACCCCGGTGCGCGACCCACCGACTGGGAGCGCTGCACCGCCGGACTCGCCGACTCGTCGTGGATCACCGCGGACATGGCCTACCGCCGCAGCGTCCTGGAGCAGGTCGGCGGGTTCGACGAGCGCTTCCGGCGGGCCTTCCGGGAGGACGCCGACCTGGCGCTGCGCGTGCTCGACGCGGGCTGGCAGCTGACCCGGGGCGGCCGGACGACCCGCCACCCCGTCCGGCCGGCCGACCGTTGGGTCTCCGTGCGCCAGCAGGCGGGCAACGCGGACGACGTCCTGATGAACCGGCTGCACGGCCGGAGCTGGTGGGGCCGGGCCGAGGCCCCGCGCGGCCGGCTGCCGCGGCACCTCGCGATCACCGCCTGCCTCGTCGGCGCGGCCGCCGCGGGGCTGGCCCGGCGCCCCAGCCCGGCCGTGGCGCTGGCGGGGCTCTGGCTGGCCGGGACCGGCGAGTTCGCGCTGGCCAGGATCGCCCCCGGGCCGCGCCATGCCGAGGAGGTCGGGACGATGCTGCTGACCAGCGCGCTCATCCCGCCCGCCGCCGGCTACCACTGGGCCCGGGGCCTGCTGCGCCACCGGCGGGTCCAGCCGTGGCCGCCCGCCTCCGCGCCCGGTGCCGGCGAACCGGCCGCTGCCCGCGAAGCCGCCGGTGCCCGAGAACTGGCCGGTGCCCGAGAAGCCGCAGGTGTCGACGGCCGGCCCGGTGTCGGCGGGCCTCCCCGTCACGGCGACCAGCCCCACGCCGGCGGGCCTCCCCGCCACGGCGCCCCGGCCGGCACGCCGGCTGCCGAGGGGCGGGCCGACCGATGAGGGTCCTCGTCGTACGCCTCGACAGCGCCGGCGACGTCCTGCTGGCCGGCCCGGCCGTACGGGCCGTCGCGGCCGGCTCCCGGCACGTCGCCATGCTGTGCGGGCCCGAGGGCGCCCCGGCGGCCCGGCTCCTGCCCGGCGTCGACCGGACCATCGTCTGGGACGCCCCGTGGGTGGGCTTCGATCCGCCCCCCGTCGTGCCCGAGGACGTCCACGCGCTCGTACGGCTGCTCGCCGAGCAGCGCTTCGACCACGCCCTCGTCCTCACGTCCTTCCACCAGAGCCCGCTGCCCACGGCGCTGCTGCTGCGGCTCGCCGGCATCGGCCGGATCGCCGCCACCAGTGAGGACTACCCGGGCGCCCTGCTCGATCTGCGCCACCACCGCGCGCCCGGACGCCACGAGGCCGAGGCCGGTCTCGACCTGGCGGTGGCCGCCGGGTTCGCACTGCCCCCGCACGACGACGGCCGACTGCGCGTCCTGGCGCCGCCCGACGCCCGCGGGCTCACCGGCCCGGGGCCGTACGTCGTCGTGCACCCCGGCGCGGCGGTACCCGCCCGGGCCGCCGGGCCCGAGGTGGCGGCCGCCGCCGTACGGGCGCTGGCCGAGGCCGGGCACCGGGTCGTCGTCACCGGCGGCCCGGCGGAGAAGGCGCTCACCGCCGAGGTCGCGGGGCGCCACGCGCTGGACCTCGGCGGCCGGACCGACCTGGAGGCGCTCGGCGGAGTCCTGGCCGCGGCGGACGCCGTGGTGGTGGGCAACACCGGTCCCGCCCACCTGGCCGCCGCCGTCGGCACCCCGGTGGTCAGCCTGTTCTCACCGGTCGTGCCCGCCCACCGGTGGCGACCGTTCGGCGTGCCGCACCTGCTGCTGGGACGCCAGGACGCGCCGTGCGCCGGGAGTCGCGCCCGGGTCTGCCCGGTCGAGGCCCACCCCTGTCTGAACACGCTCACCGGCGCACAGATCGCCGAGGCGGTCTCCCGGTTGACCGCGACGCTGCCTGCCGCGGGGCGGTGCGCGCGGCCGGGGCCGGTGCCGGTCCCGCCACGGCCCGCGGCCCGGAAGGTGACGTCATGAGAATCCTGCTGTGGCACGTGCACGGCTCCTGGACCACCGCGTTCGTCCAGGGACCGCACACCTACCTGGTGCCGGTCCTGCCCGACCGGGGCCCGGACGGCCTCGGCCGCGCCCGGACCTTCGACTGGCCCGCGAACGCGGTCGAGCTGACCCCGCAGGAACTGCGCTCCACCGACGTCGACCTGGTGGTCCTCCAGCGCCCGCACGAGGCAGCGCTCGCCGCCCGCTGGCTGGGCCGCACCCCCGGCCGGGACGTCCCGGCGGTCTACCTGGAGCACAACAGCCCGCACGGGGGCGTCCCCGACACCCGCCACCCCGTGGCGGACCGGGACGACGTGGTCGTCGTCCACGTGACCCACTTCAACCGGCTGTTCTGGGACTGCGGGCGCACCCGCACCGAAGTGATCGAGCACGGCATCGTCGACCCCGGCCACCAGTACACCGGCCGGATCGCGAGCGCGGCCGTGGTGGTGAACGACCCCGTCCGCCGCGGCCGCACGACCGGGACGGACCTGCTGCCCCGCTTCGCGCGGGAGGCTCCGCTGGACGTCTTCGGCATGGGCACGGCCGGCCTCGCCGCCCACCTCGGCCTGCCCGCGGACCGCTGCCGGGTGGCCGAACTGCCGCAGTCCCGGCTGCACGCCGAGATGGCCCGGCGGCGGCTCTACCTGCACCCCGTGCGGTGGACCTCGCTCGGGCTCTCGCTCCTGGAGGCCATGCACCTGGGCATGCCGGTGGTCGCCCTCGCCACCACCGAGGTGACCCGTGCGGTACCGGCCGGCGCGGGAGTGGTCTCCACCGATCCCGACGTACTGGCCGGAGCCGTCCGTCGCTATCTCGCGGACCCGGCCGCCGCCGACGACGACGGCCGGCGGGCGCGCCAGGCCGCGCTCGGGCGCTACGGGCTGAAGCGGTTCCTGGACGACTGGGACCGTCTGATCGATGAGGTGACACAGTGACCGGACACCTGAAGGTCTCCCTGGTCTCCGAACACGCCAGTCCGCTGGCGGTGCTCGGCGGCGTCGACGCGGGCGGCCAGAACGTCCACGTCGCCGCGCTCGCCGGCGCCCTCGCCGACCTCGGCCACCAGGTCGTCGTACACACCCGGCGCGACTCCCCCGACCTGCCCGACGAGGTCCGGATGCGACCGGGCGTCACCGTCCACCATGTGCCCGCCGGGCCGGCCCGGCCCGTCCCGAAGGACCAACTGCTGCCGTACATGGCGGAGTTCGGCGACGTACTGGCGGACTACTGGGGCCGGCGCAGACCGGACGTCGTGCACTCGCACTTCTGGATGTCGGG
Organism: Streptomyces sp. NRRL S-350; assembly: GCF_000719705.1. Lineage (GTDB taxonomy): Bacteria > Actinomycetota > Actinomycetes > Streptomycetales > Streptomycetaceae > Kitasatospora. Next base: position 8,367 of record NZ_JOHO01000072.1, read on the forward strand.
GCTGGCCGCCCTGCGCGGGGCGCGCCGCCTGGGCATACCCGTCGCCCACACCTACCACGCGCTGGGCACGGTCAAGCGCCGGCACCAGGGCGCGGACGACACCAGCCCCGCGCAGCGCATCGCCCTGGAGGCGCACCTCGGCCGCTCGACCGCCCGGGTGATCGCCACCTGCAGCGACGAGGTCACCGAACTCCTCGCCATGGACGTGCCCGCGGACCGCATCAGGGTCGTACCGTGCGGCGTCGACCACCGGCGCTTCAGCCCGCAGGGGGAGAGAGCGCCGCGAACCGCGCCGCACCGGCTGCTCGCGGTCGGGCGGCTAGTGCCGCGCAAGGGCGGCGCGACCGCCCTGGAGGCGCTCGCCCAGCTGCCGGGTACCGAGCTCGTGATCGCCGGTGGCCCGCCGGCCGACCGGCTCGACACCGACCCGGAGGGCCGACGCCTGCGGTCGCTGGCCGCCGACCTGGGCCTGACGGACCGCCTGGTGCTGCTGGGCGGTGTGCCCAGCACCCGGATGCCGGCCCTGCTGCGCAGCGCGGACCTGGTGGTCTGCCCGGCGCAGTACGAGCCGTTCGGCATCGTCCCGCTGGAGGCCATGGCCTGCGGGGTACCGGTGGTCGCCACGGCCGTCGGCGGGCACCTCGACACGGTGGCCGACGGCCGGACGGGCCTGCTCGTCCCCGCCGGATCCGGTGCGGCGCTCGCCGCCGCAGCCGCCGGACTGCTCCGCGACCCACTGCTCCGACGCGCCTACGGCGCCGCCGGACGGCGCCGGGTACTCGCCTTCTACGGCTGGGACCGGGTCGCCGCGGGCACCGAGAAGGTCTACCGGGAGATGGTGCGGCCGCCCGGCCCGGCCCTGCCGCCGAGGGTCCGCACCGGGGCCCCGGTCCGCACACCGTCAGGAGGACTGTGATGAGCGCGCACTTCCACGACTCGGCGCACGACCTCGAACAGGCGGCGCGGCACTGCGCGGCGCTGGAGCAGGCGGTACGGACGCTGCGCGGCGACCAGCTGCCGCTGCTCACCGGGTGGGGCCAGGCCCTGGCCGGCCTGCTGCCGGCCGGGGGTCGGCTGCTGGCCGCGGGCAACGGCGGCAGCGCCGCCCAGGCACAGCACCTGACCGCGGAACTGGTCGGGCGCTACCGCGGCGAGCGTCCCGCCTTCTCCGCGATCTCGCTCCACGCCGAGACGTCCTCGCTGACCGCGATCGGCAACGACTACGGCTTCCAGGAGGTGTTCGCCCGGCAGGTGTCCGCGCACGGCAGGCCCGGTGACGTCCTCGTCCTGATGTCGACCTCGGGCCGCAGCCCCAACCTGCTCCGGGCCGCCGACATCGCCCGCGCCAGGGGGCTCGGGGTCTGGGCGATGACCGGTCCGGCGCCCAACCCGCTGGCCGGGCGGGCGGACGAGACCCTCGCGGTGGCCGGCGAGACGGCCGCCACCGTCCAGGAGGTGCACCTGACGGCGCTGCACCTGCTGTGCGAGGCCTTCGACGCGGCACTGGCCCGCCGCGACGCCGAGCACCGCGGCGCGGCCGGCGGTGAGCACCGCAGTACGGGCGACGGCGAGCACCGCGCCGCGGCCGACGGCGTGTCGAGCGTCCGACCCGCCGACGGCGCGTCGAGGGCCCGGCCGGCCGGGGAGGTCGCGTGAACGGGCCCATCGTCGTGGTGGGCGACAGCCTGCTCGACATCGACATCGACGGCACGGCCACCCGGCTGGCCCCCGACGCGCCGGTGCCGGTGGTCGACGCGGACGCGGAGCGCAGCCGCCCCGGCGGCGCCGCCCTGGCGGCCGTGCTGGCGGCCCGCACCGGACAGGAGGTGGTCCTCCTCACCGCGCTGGGACGAGGAGAGGCCTCGGCGGCGCTGCGGCACCGGCTGGCCGGGACGGTCCGGCTCTCCGAGATCCCGATGGACGGCGACATCCCCGTCAAGACCCGGATCCGGGTGGACGGCCGGCCGCTCCTGCGGATCGACCGGGGCGGTGGCCGGCCGGGCCCGGCGGGCCGCGACGCCGGCCGACTGCTCGACACGGCCGGCGCGGTGCTGGTGGCGGACTACGGCAGGGGGGTGGCCGGAGCGCTCGGGCCGCTGCTGGCGGCCGCCGCCCGGCGCCGCCCCCTCGTCTGGGATCCGCACCCGCGCGGCGGCGCCCCCGTCCCCGGTGCGCGGCTGGTCACGCCCAACGCCGCCGAGGCCAGGTCGATGGCGGCCCCGCTCGACGCCGCCCGGGCCGACGGGAACCGGCTCGCCGACCACACCCGGCACGCCGCCCTCCTCGCCCGGCACTGGCGGGCGGCGGCGGTGGCCGTCACCCTGGGCCCGCGGGGAGCCCTGCTCAGCCGCGGCACCGACAGCCCGATCCTGCTGCCCGCGCCCTACGAGGCGGACGGGGATCCGTGCGGCGCCGGCGACTGCTTCGCCGCGTCCGCGAGCGCGGCCCTGGCGCGGGGCGCGATCGTCGAGGAGGCCGTCCACGGCGCGGTGGTCGCCGCGACGGAGTTCGTCGCCCGGGGCGGCGCCGCCGCGACCGCGCTCCCGCAGGCGGCGGCCCGCCCCCACGACGGCCGGCCCGCGGACCCGGCGGCCCTGGCCGCGGCCGTCCGCGCCCGCGGCGGCACCGTGGTCGCCACCGGCGGCTGCTTCGACCTGCTGCACGCCGGCCACGTCGGACTGCTGGAGTCGGCGGCCCGCCTGGGGGACTGCCTCATCGTCTGCCTCAACTCCGACGACTCCGTGCGACGGCTGAAAGGACCGGGCCGGCCGCTCAACCCCGTCGGCGACCGGGCCAGGGTCCTCGCCGGGCTCGGCTGCGTCGACGCCGTCGCCGTCTTCGCCGAGGACACCCCCGAGGACATCCTGCGGGCACTGCGCCCGCACGTCTGGGTGAAGGGCGGCGACTACACCGTCGACTCCCTCCCCGAAGCCGACGTCCTGGCCGGGTGGGGCGGCCACGCGCTCGTGCTGCCCTACCTGAGCGGCCGGTCCACCACCTCCCTCGCCGACCGCGCCGCCGCCGCGAAACCCGCCCGGGGAAGCGCATGAACCAGGCCGGCCAGCCACCGCGGATCCTCGTCCTGCGCGCGCTGGGCCTCGGCGACCTGCTCACCGGGCTGCCGGCGCTGCGCGCCCTGCGGCGCCACCACCCCGGCCACGAGCTGGTCCTGGCAGCCCCGGCCCGGCTCGCCCCCGCGGTCGCGGCCACCGGCTGCGCGGACCGGCTGCTGGCCACCTCCGCCCCCGGCCGCGAGGTGCCCCGCCGACTCGACTGGGACGCCGGCGCTCCGCCGCCCGTCCTGGCCGTCGACCTGCACGGCAACGGCGAGGCGAGCCGCCGCCCCCTCCGGGCACTGCGCCCGGACCGCCTCATCGGCTTCGACCCGCCCACCGCCGACCGCGCCGGCGACCGCACCGCCGACCGCACCGCCGACCGCGCCGGCGACGCCGCCTGGCGCGAGAACGAGCACGAACGGGACCGCTGGTGCCGGCTGCTCCGCTGCCACGGCATCCCCGCGGATCCCGGCGATCTGCGGATGCCTCCCCCGGCCCGGCCGTCGGAGGCGCCCGGGGCCGTGGTCCTGCACCCCGGGGCCGACGCGCCGTCGCGCCGCTGGCCGGCCGCGCGCTTCGCGGCGGTGGCGCACGAACTGCGCCGCACCGGGCGGCCGGTGGTCGTCACCGCCGGCGCGGGGGAGGGCGGACTCGCCCACCAGGTGGCCGCGGCGGCCGGCCTGCCCCCGGCGGCGGTGGTCGGCGGCGCCTCGGACGTGCCGTTCGACCGCCTGGCCGCGCTCGTCGCGCACGCCGCCGCCGTGGTCGCCGGGGACACCGGCCTGGCCCACCTGGCCACCGCCCTCGGCACGCCCTCCGTCACCCTCTTCGGTCCCGTCTCCCCCGAGCTCTGGGGCCCGCCGGCCGATGCTCGGCACCGGATCCTCTGGCGCCCCGACGCCACCGACGGCCCCCGGCCCGGCGACGCCCACGGCGCGTCCCCCGACCCCCGGCTGCTGCGGATCGGCCCCGGCGACGTCCTGTCCGAGCTCGAGGCCCTGCTCCGCCCCGCCGGCTCCGACGCCCACGGGCGCACGGGCGGCTCCCGCCACGCCGCCCGGCCCGGCCGCACCGCCGGTCCCGACCGCGAGCGGCCGGGAGGTGACGGCGACCCATGCGTCCCGCTGTCCCGCTAGCCGCCTCCCGCGTCGGCGTCGTGATCATGACCCGCAACCGCCGGCACCGCCTGCTGCACACCCTCGACCGGCTCCGGGACCTGCCCGAGAGACCTCCGGTGCTCGTCGTGGACAACGCCTCCGAGGACGGCACGGCGGCCGCCGTGCGCGAGCGCCACCCCGCCGTGCTGGTGCGCGAACTGCGACGCAACCGCGGCGCCGTGGCGAGGAACCTGGGCGTCGCCCAACTCACCACGCCGTACGTGGCCTTCAGCGACGACGACTCGTGGTGGCAGCCCGGCGCCCTCACCCTGGCCGCCGGCCTCTTCGACCGGCACCCGCGGCTGGGGCTGATCGCCGCCACGACCCGGGTCGGGCCCGACAGCCGGCCCGACCCCCTCGACCGCCTCCTCGCCGCCTCCCCGCTCGGCACGGCCCCCGACCTGCCCGGGCCGTCCGTGCTCGGCTTCCTCGCCTGCGCCAGCGTGGTCCGCCGCAGCGCGTTCCTCCAGGTGGGAGGCTTCCACCCGGTGCTCCAGTTCGGCGGGGAGGAGACCCTCCTGGCGCTCGACCTGGCCGCCGCGGGCTGGGGCGTCACCCACTGCCCCGGCGTCGTCGCCCACCACCACCCGGACCCGGGCCCCCGGCCCGGCCGGATCGTACGGATGCGCCGCAACGAACTGCTGACCTGCTGGCTGCGCCGGCCCTGGCCCCGCGTCGCCCGCCAGCTCACCGAGCTCGCCCGCGACGCGACCCGGGATCCGCAGGCCGCCCGCGCGCTGGCCGCCGCACTGCCCCGGCTCCCCGCCGCCCTCGCCGTGCGCCGGCCCCTGCCCCCGGCGGTCGAGGAATCCGTGGCCCGCCTCGAACGGGCCGCCGCACCCGCCCGGGAGCCGAGGTGACCGACCAGCGGACCGGTGTCGCCGTGATCACGCACAACCGCCGCGACGAACTCCTGCACACCCTCGCCCGGCTCGCGTGCCTGCCCGAGAAGCCGCCCGTCGTGGTCGTCGACAACGCCTCCGCCGACCGGACCGCCGAAGCCGTCCGCCGCCACCACCCCGACATCCGCCTGCTCACCCCGGGCCGCAACCTCGGCGCCTGCGGCCGCAACCTCGCCGCACGCGAATTCGACTGCCGCTACCTGGCGTTCAGCGACGACGACACCTGGTGGGAGCCCGGCTCGCTGCGCGCCGCCGCCGATCTGCTGGACGCCCACCCGGAAGTGGCCACCGTCACCGCCCGGATCCTCGTCGACGATCCTGCCGAGCCCGGCCGACCGCCCGCCGAGGACCCGATCGTGGCCGAGCTGCGCGACTCCCCGCTGCCGGCCCCGGCCGGCCTGCCCGGCCCCGCGCTCGGCTCCTTCCTCGCCGGTGCCACCGTCGTCCGCCTGTCGGCGTTCCGGGCCGCCGGCGGCTTCTCCACCCGGCTCTGGCTGGGCGGCGAGGAGGAACTGCTCGCCCACGACCTCGCCTCGGCGGGCTGGTGGCTCGTCTACGCACCCCACCTCACCGTCCACCACCGGCCCTCGCCCGTACGCGATCCGACGCTCAGACGCCGCCACGGGATCCGGAACACCCTGTGGACGACCTGGCTCCGCCGCCCGCCCGCCACCGTCCTGCGCCGCACCGCGCACCTGGTCCGCACCGTCCCCCGGGACGCCGTCTCCGCCCGGGCCTTCGCCGAGGCCGCCGCCGCCCTGCCCTGGGTGCTGCGGGAGCGGCGGCGGCTGCCCAGCCGCGTCGAGTACGGCCTGCGCCTGCTGGAACGGCCCCAGCAGGCCTCGACCGGCCGCCGTTACGTCGGCTGAGGCGGCCGAAGGGGCCTGCCGGGGGCAGGGTCAGAGGAAGAGGATCTCGCGGGCGCCGAGGCACCGGCCCGCCGATGCGCCGAGGGCCAGGTCGCTGCCCGGCAGCGGCCCGCGGCCGGCGTCCAGCGCCCAGCGCTTCGAGTCCGCGGCTCCGGGCGGCAGCGCGACCCGCTCGGCGCGCTGCCAGGGCTCCTCGCAGGCCGTCGGCGCGCAGCGGTGGCCAGGCACCCAGTACTCGACCAGCGGCGGGCGCAGCCGCAACGAGCACGCCAGCAGCGCGGCCCACCGCGCGGCCCCGGGGTCGCTCCCCCGGTCCCCGCACCAGGGCGCGGCACACAGGTCGAACCCCCGGACGAGGGACGGCAGTCGGCGCACGACCTCCTCGGGCCGCGAACCGTCGAGCCGGACGACCTCCGCCCGCAGCGCGCCCAACCAGGCCAGCGGGGCGTCGGACGGGGCCGCCCCGGGCCCCGGCGCGCCGCCGGTCACGACGACCCGCAGCCGCGCCCGGGAGGAGGCCAGCATCGACATGCAGCCGCCGAATCCGACGACGGCGTCACGCAGCGGAGCGGCGACCACCACGGCGCCCCGTACTCCGTCGAGTGCCCTCGCCGGTGCCGGTGTGCTCCGACGCCGCTGCGCGGGTCGGTGGGTCCGCAGAGTCCGTTCCATCGGCAGCCGTCCTCTCCCGGGCGCAGCACGGTCGGAGTCCCCCGTCGCGGGGCCGGCGTGACCGGCGCTCCCCTTCCCGATCAGTGTGGCCCCGCCGTTCGGAGTACGCCCGGCGGGCGGGCCCCGGCCGGGACGGCACGCGGTCGCGGAGTGCGACGAACTGTCGCGGTCGGCGCCGGCGGTGCCCCGCTCCTGGGCGGCGGGCAGCGCGCCGGCCCGGTGTGAGGGACACCACGGGCCGGAGAAGTGCCTGGTCACAGCGGATATTGCGGGGAACCGGACCGCGTGTGACGTGGCTGACCGTTTGAGATCGGGCGGCGTTCGATGAGGATGGACGGCGCTGCCCCGGCGCTTCCGGCGGTGAGCTTCCCGGTCCCCCACGGCACATCGTCCGCCCGGATCGAACCCCTCCCCTCTTTCCCGACCCGATCCAGGTGTGAGAAGTGCTGCCCACCGCCACGACGGTGCCGACCGACCGGCCTGCCCTGCTGCCCTCCCAGCGGGGCGGCCCGGCCGGTCGTTCCCGCCCCGACGGAAGCCGACCTGCCCCCGCCCCCGCCCCCACCGGCCCCGGGCGTGACCGGTCGGGCTCGCGAGCGCCGTGGCGCTCGCTGCGCCACCGCGGCATGCGGTGGTGGTCGCTGGCCAACCTGGTGTCGAACGCCGGCGCCTGGATGCAGCTGACCGTGCAGAACCTCCTGGTCCTCCAGCTGACCGGTTCGGCCACCGTCACCGGCCTGTCCCTCTCCCTCCAGGTGGCGCCCGGTCTGCTCCTCGGCCTGGTCGGCGGCGCAGCGGTCGACCGCTGGCCGCGCAAGCTCACGGCCGCCGTCAGCCAGGCGGCCCTGGCCGTGATCGCCTTCACCACGGCGGCCCTGGTCGCGTCGGGCTCGCTCAACGTGCCCGTCCTGATGGTCCTCGCCGTGCTCACCGGCCTGATCGCCACGGTCGAGGGCCCGGCCTGCGCCCTGCTGGGCAACGATCTGGTGCCGCAGGAGGACGTGCCGTCGGCGATCTCGGTCGGCTCGGTCGTCCACAGCGTCGGGCGGCTGGCGGGCACCGCGCTGGCCGGTGTCACCGTGGGGCTGTTCGGGATGGCGAGCGCCTACCTGGCCAACGGCGTCTCGTTCGTGCTGGTGGCGCTGGTCATCCCGTTCCTGCGGCCCGCCGCGGGGGTGGGCGCGGCGGGCGAGGCCGCGGCCGCGGCGCCGGCCCGGCAGGGCGTCCGGGACGGCATCGCCTTCTTCCGCAGCCGGCGACGCCTGGTCGCGCTGGCCGGCCTCACCGGGCTCGGGTCCGTCCTGGGCCGCAACTACGGGCTCACGCTGGCGGCCCTGGTCAGCGGTGCTCTGCACGGCGGAGCCGGGGAGTACGGGCTCATCGCCACCGTCCTGGCGGTCGGCGGTACGGCGGGGGCCGTGCTCGCCGGGCGCCTGCGCAACCCCTCGGTGCGACTGGTGGCGGGGCTGACGGCCGCCGGCGGCGCCCTGCAGGCGTTGGCGGGGCTCTCGCCGACGGTGCTGTTCCTGGCCCTGCTGGTGGTCCCGATGGCCGTGCTGGAGTCCCTGAGCGACACCGCCACCACCACCATCCTGCAGACCGACCCGCCGGCCCATCTGCGCGGGCGGGTGCTGGGCGCGTGGCGCAGCGTCAGTACGGTCTGGGGTCTGGCGGGGCCGCCGTTGCTGGGCGCCTCGATCCAACTGCTGGGCGCCCGGGGCGCGCTGGTGACCGGGGGCCTGCTGGTCGGCGGGACGGTCAGCGGTGCGGCCGCGTCGGTCCGGCGCCGGTCGGCGGGCGCCCCGGCGGCCCCGAGCGCGCTGCCGGCCCCGGCGGCCCCGCACCCCGAGCCGGTCGCGGTCCTGGCCTGACGCCGCGCCCCGCTCCCGGCCCACCGGTGACACGGTGGGCGTGGGGCCGCCGTGCTCGGGGGGCCACCGTGCTCCAGGCCCACCGGCTGCGGTCGCGAACTCCGGACCGGTCGCTGATGCTGGTCGTGCCGCCGCACCCCCTGGGGGTGGGCTCGCCGTTTCGTCCCCCGGTCCGGCAACCGGGCGAGCAGGGAGTCCGACGCAATGACCCTCGTCACCCCGCCCTCCGGCCTCTGGCTCTACACCGCCCCGAGCCCGGAGCGCCCTGCCCCGCTCCGGTCGGACGCGCCCGCCGCGGTGCTCTTCGACCGGGACGGGACGCTGGTCGAGGACGTGCCGTACAACGGCGATCCGGCCCTGGTCCGGCCCTTTCCCACCGCACGGGAAGCCTTGGACCTGCTCCGGGCGAACGGCGTGGCGGTCGGCGTCGTCAGCAACCAGTCCGGCGTCGCCCGCGGCCTGCTCGACCGGGCCCGCCACGACGCCGTACGGGCCCGGGTGGAGGAGTTGCTGGGACGGTTCGACGTCTGGGCGGTCTGCCCGCACGGGCCGCTGGACGGCTGCGGCTGCCGCAAGCCCGCGCCCGGGCTGGTGGTCGCCGCGTGCGGGGCGCTGGGCGTCCCGGCGTCCCGGGCCGCCGTGGTCGGGGACATCGGCTCCGACGTGGCGGCCGCCCGGGCCGCCGGGGCCCGCGCCGTGCTGGTCCCCACCCCGGTCACCCGCGCCGAGGAGGTCGCCGCCGCCGGCGAGCGGGCCGCCGACCTCCTCGGCGCGGTCCGTCTCCTGCTCGGTCCGCCGGTCGTGAACCCGCGTTGAGGACGCCGCCGCACCCTCGGCGACGGGAGCGGCCGGGTGCGGACGACCGAGGTGCCGAGCAGGGCGGCGTCGGCCGGTGCGGCGTGAGAGGCTCGCGCCATGGAACAACGCGTACTCGGCCGGACCGGCCGTCCCGTCTCGATCGTCGGACTCGGCACCTGGCAGCTCGGTGCGGACTGGGGGGACGTCCGGGAGGAGGACGCCCTGGCCGTGCTGGACGCCTCCGTGGCGGACGGTGTCACGCTCTTCGACACCGCCGACGTCTACGGTGACGGCCGCAGCGAGCGGCTGATCGGCCGCTTCCTGAAGGAGCGCGCGGACGCCCGGATGTTCGTCGCCACCAAGTTCGGCCGCCGGGCCGAGCAGCGGCCCGAGCACTACCACCTCGCGAACTTCCGTGCCTGGGCGGACCGTTCACGGGCCAACCTGGGCGTGGAGCGGTTGGACCTGGTGCAGTTGCACTGCCCGCCGACGCCCGTCTACTCCTCGGACGAGGTGTTCGACGCCCTGGACACCCTGGTGGCGGAGGAGCGGATCGCCGCCTACGGGGTGAGCGTGGAGACGTGCGCGGAGGCGCTGACCGCGATCGCGCGCCCGGGCGTCGCGAGCGTGCAGATCATCCTGAACGCGTTCCGGCTCAAGCCGCTGGAGCGGGTACTGCCCGCGGCGGAGGCGGCCGGGGTCGGAATCCTGGCGCGGGTGCCGCTCGCCTCCGGGCTGCTCTCCGGCCGCTACAGCGAGCGGACCGTCTTCGCCGCCGACGACCACCGCACCTACAACCGCCACGGCGAGGCCTTCGACCAGGGCGAGACCTTCTCCGGCGTCGACTTCGCGACGGGCGTCGAGGCGGCGCGGGAGTTCGCCGCGCTCGCACCCGGGGGCGCCACTCCGGCGCAGACGGCGCTGCGCTGGATCGTCCAGCAGCCCGGGGTGACGGCGGTGATCCCCGGTGCCCGCAACGTGGCGCAGGCGCGCTCCAACGCCGCGGCCGCCGGGCTGGCGCCGTTGCCCGTGGCCACGCTCGACGCCGTGCGGGAGCTGTACGACCGCCGGATCCGGCCGCAGGTGCACGACCGCTGGTAGCCACGGGCACGCCTGCCGGCGCGGTGGGACCGACCGCGTCCGGCCGGAAGCCGTGGCGCGCCCGCGGGGGCCGGCTGCTTCTTCCTGCGGCGTTCGGGCGGTTCCCCGGGGCCCGGGGGTCGGGGTCGAGGTACCCCTGGCGTGGCGCTCGGCATCACCGTGGGGTTGCGGTGGACGGAGAGCCGGTCGGTCTCCGGGCCGCCGGACGAGCTTGGCCAGGTCGTGCTCCGGCCACGCGCCGGGCGGGGCATGGACGACGGGTCCGACGCCCGCGGGCCCCGGGAAGGCGGCCTTGGGCGCGCGGCTGCGCGGGTTGTCGGGGTCCTTGGGCGGGCGCTGTCCGACCGGTCGGCCGGACAGGCGGGCGGTCAGGCCGGGGGGACGGGCCGCAGCCGGTAGGCGTCCCCGTGGACGACGACCCGGCCGGCGGTGGGCGGGGCGAAGTGGGTGCCCAGGAGGAGGGTGTCCGTGCCGGCGAGGGACGCGAGCAGCGCGCGGCGGGTGGCCTCGGACCGCTGGGGGTCGATGTCGACGCAGGCGCCGATGGCGGGGTGGGCGAGCTGCACCGGATGGTGGACGCAGTCGCCGGTGATCAGCGCCGTCTCGCCCCGGCTGGTCAGTTCGACGGCGACATGGCCGGGCGTGTGGCCGGGAGTCGGCAGCAGGCGCAGGCCGGGGAGGATCCGCACACCGTCGGCCGGGACGTCGACCAGGTCCAGCAGACCGGCCCGCTCGACCGGGACCACCGAGTCGCGGAACATCTGGCGGCGCGCCTCCTCCATGTCGTATCCGGCCCAGAACTCGCGTTCGGCGCGGGCGGTGAGGTAGCGGGCGCCGGGGAAGGTGGGCACCCACTCGCCGTCCGCCGACCGGGTGTTCCAACCGACGTGGTCGGCGTGCAGGTGGGTGAGGAGCACCAGGTCGACGGAGTCGGGCGGGAAGCCGGCGGCGGTGAGGCGCTCCGGGTAGTCGGTGCGCAGGTCGTGCCAGGCGGGGTTGGCGCGCTCCTTGCCGTTGCCGATGCCGGTGTCGACGAGCACGCGCAGGCCGTCGACGACGAACGCGAAGCTGTGGCTGTCGAGGTGGAGGGCGCCGTCGTGGCCGGCGAAGTCGGGGCGCAGCCAGTCCTGGCCGGCCACCACCTCCGGGGTGGCGTCGGGCAGCAGCCACGGCCCGGTCTCGGGCGGCAGCGCGACCTCGTCGATGCGGTGGACGGTGACGTCGCCCACGGTCCAGGAGGGGGCGGTGGCGGCGGGGGGCTTGGGCATGTCCGGTCGCTTCCTCTGTTCTTCGGCTGCTCTTCGGTCGAGGTGGGCGGCCTAGTGCGGTGACGTCAGGCCCGGGAGTCCCCGACTCTTAAACGCAATGCAATTGCTTTAAGGGACGATAGGACCTACAGTCGGGCTAACGCAAACCATTAGCTTTTGCCAGGGATGCTCCGTCACTCCAGCGCCCGTCAGGACAGGAGAGGAATCCGTGCCGCCCACCGAGACCACGCCCCCCGAGATCACGACCGGCGAAATCACGTCCGGCGAAATCACGTCCGGCGAAATCACGTCCGGCGAAGTCGCGCCCACCGACCTCACGCCCCCCGAGGCCGCCCGCTGGGCCGCCCGGGCCGGACTCCGGCTCCCCGGCGACCGCCACACCGCGGTCGCGGCCACCGCCAACCACATCCACTCCGTCGTCTCGGTGCTGCGCGAGCTGGACCTCGGGGACACCCCGCCCGCCGGCGCCTACCACGCGGGACAGGAGACGCGCGATGCAGCCGTATGAGCTGTCCCTCGCCGCCGCCGCGCGGCAGATCCGGGCCCGTCGGCTCTCCCCCGTCGAGCTGGTCGACTCCGTCCTCGACCGCATCGAGCAGGTGGATCCGCAGGTCCGGGCCTACGTCGCGGTCACCGCGGAGCAGGCCCGCGGCGCGGCGCGCGAGGCCGAGCGGGAAGCGGCCCGGGGCGTGTTCCGGGGGCCGCTGCACGGCGTCCCGGCCGGCCTCAAGGACCTGATCGACGTCGCCGGAACGCCCACCACGGCCAGCTCCCGCGTCCGGGCCGGCCACCGCGCGGCCGCCGACAGCACGGTCGCCGCCCGGCTGCGGGCCGCCGGCGCGGTCCTGGTCGGCAAGACCCACACCCACGAGTTCGCCTACGGCCTGACCACTCCGCAGACCGGCAACGCCTGGGACGGCGGCCGGGTCGCCGGAGGCTCCAGCGGCGGGTCCGCCGTCGCGGTCGCCGCCGGAGCGGCGACCTTCGCCCTCGGCACCGACACCGGCGGCTCGATCCGGGTGCCCGCCGCCCTGAACGGCGTGGTCGGCCTCAAGCCGACGTACGGGCTGGTGCCCCGCCACGGCATCACGTCGCTGTCCTGGTCGCTCGACCACGTCGGCCCGATCACCCGCACCGTCGAGGACGCGGCCCTGGTCCTCACCGCCCTCGCCGGCCACGACCCCCGTGACCCCGCCTCGGTGGACCGGCCCGCCGTCGACCACCGGCCCGAGCAGGAGCCGGACCTGACGGGCGTGCGCGTCGGGGTGCCGGGCAACTACTACTTCGACCACGTCGACGCGGAGGTGGCGGCCGCCGTCCGCCGAGCCGTCGCGCAGCTGGAGGCGCTCGGCACCCGGCTCGTCGAGGTCGACATCCCGATGACCCGCTACATCCAGGCCATCCAGTGGGGCCTGATGGTGCCGGAGGCCACCGCGTACCACGAGCGCACCCTGCGCACCGTCCCCGAGCTGTACCAGGCGGACGTCCGGATCCTCCTGGAGGCCGGCGAGCTGATGGGCGCGGGCGACTACCTGCGGGCCCAGCGCGCCCGGACGCTGATGCGCGGCGAGTGGAACCGCATCCTGGAGGAGGTCGACGTGATCGCCGCCCCGGCCGTCCCGATGACCGCGGTCCGGGTCGGCCAGGAGACCGCCACCTGGCCCGACGGCACGACCGAGCAGGTGTCCGACGCCTACGTCCGCCTCTCCTCCCCCGCCAACATCACCGGACTGCCCGCCCTGTCCGTCCCGGTCGGCCACGACACGGCGGGTTTGCCCATCGGCATGCAGCTGCTCGGGCGCCCCTTCGACGAGCGGACGCTGCTGCGGGTCGGCCACGCCTACGAGCGGACGCAGCCCGCCCGGGTACTCGCGCCCCTCGCAGCCCCCGCCACCCCGGTCGCCCCAGAGTGACGGTCCGCCTCGGCGAGCCCAGGACGGCCCGCTAAACGCAAGAACTGTGCTTTAAGGTGGTGCCATGAGTCGCAGACAGATGGTGCGCCCCGGCGGACGCAGCGCCCGGGTCCAGGCAGCGGTGCACTCCGCCGTGCGTGAGCTCCTGGCGGAGGTGGGGCGCGAGGCGCTGACCGTCCCGCTGGTCGCCCAGCGCGCCGACGTCACCCCGTCGACGATCTACCGCCGCTGGGGCGACCTGGCAGAACTGCTCTCGGACGTCGCGGTGGAACGGCTGCGCCCCGACGGCGAGCCGGAGGACCACGGCGACCTTCGCTCCGACCTCACGGCCTGGGCCGAAGAGTTCCTCGACGAGATGTCGTCCGGCTCGGGCCGCGCCTACGTCCGGGACGCCCTGCTCGGCGACCCGGACGGCAGCAACGCCGGCCGGTGCTCGGCCTACGCGGCCGAACAGCTCGACGTCATCCTCGACCGCGCGACCGCCCGCGACGAGGACACCCCCGACGTCGAAGCCGCCATGGACCGCGTCGTCGCCCCCATGATGTACCGCATCCTCTTCCGGCCGGCCGGGCTCGACGCCGCGTACGCCCGTCGGCTCGTGACCGACCTCCTCGGCGCCCGCGGACGATCCGCCGCCGGCGACGCGGAGCCCGCTACAGCCAGTCACGGCGCTTGAAGACCAGGTACAGGCCGGTGCAGACCAACGCCATCAGGCCGATCGCGAACGGGTAGCCGAAGGCCCACTTGAGCTCGGGCATGGTCTCGAAGTTCATGCCGTAGACGGTGCCGATCAGGGTCGGGGCGAAGAGGATGGCCGCCCAGGAGGAGATCTTCTTGATCTCGTTGTTCTGGGCGTGGCCCGCCTCGGCGAGCTGCTTCATCTCCTCGTTCTGCCGTTGCGAGACCAGGGTGGCGTTGACGGTGAGGATGTTCTGCAGCATCTGGCGGAACCCGTCGACCCGCTCGGCCGCGTAGGTGGCGTGGTCGGCGACGTCGCGCAGGTAGCGCTGGAGTTCCTCGTCGGTGCCGTACTTCTCGAAGCCCGCCTCCAGGCTCCGCATGATGTCGAGGAGGGGGCGGGTGGCGCGCTGGAACTCGATGACCTCGCGGGAGAGTTCGTAGATGCGGCGGGAGACCTGCGGGTCGCCGCCGAAGACCTCGGTCTCGATCTCGTCGATGTCGTGCTGCAGGCCCGCGATGACGGGTGCGTAGCCGTCGACGACGGCGTCCAGGACCGCGTAGAGCACCGCCTCCGGGCCGAGCGCGAGCAGGGCCGGGTCGGCCTCCAGGCGCCGGCGGACCGCGGAGAGGTCGGGGGCCTGCGAGTGGCGCACCGTGAGGACGAAGTCGGGGCCGACGAACAGGTGGATCTCGCCGAAGTCGACCTCCTCGACGTCGTCCAGGTAGCGGGCGGCGCGGAGCACGACGAACAGCGTGTCGCCGTAGCGCTCCAGTTTCGGGCGCTGATGGGCGACGATGGCGTCCTCGACGGCGAGCTGGTGCAGGTCGAACCGCTCGGCGGCTTCCAGCAGTTGGGCCTCGGCCGGGCGGTAGAGACCGATCCAGGTCATGGTGCCCGGCTTGCCCGGCAGCTCCCGGTAGACCTCCATGAGGCTGGACGGCGTCCCGGTCCGGCGGCCGT
The DNA here is from genome assembly GCF_000719705.1 of Streptomyces sp. NRRL S-350. Taxonomy (GTDB): domain Bacteria; phylum Actinomycetota; class Actinomycetes; order Streptomycetales; family Streptomycetaceae; genus Kitasatospora. The sequence goes on from NZ_JOHO01000072.1 coordinate 23,616, forward strand.
CCCGGTAGACCGCCGCGTCGACCACCGAACGTTCGAGCGAGATCGCGGACGGCTCGTCGTGGTGATCGGGCCGGGGGTCCATCGAGTGCTCGGGCGCCGGGTGGGGGTTGCCGTGGCCGGTCGGATAGGTCGGTCGGGTGAACGGACGCCTGCTCGCCCGGGTCGCGCGTGCACGCCAGTCGGACATGGAAGGAACCTCCACGGGAGAGTATCCGCCGCCCCCGCCCGCGCCGCCTGCGGGGAACGGTGGCCCGGGCAGGGCGGCGGGCCGGCCGGCCGGCCCGCCGCGCGGTCCGTACGGTCCTGCCGATGCCGATGGCGGTGGCGGTCGGCAGGTGGCAGCGCGGGCGCCCCTGCCCATCCGGTGGCGGGTGGTCGGCGGGACGGCGGCGGGTGGTCGGTGGCGGGTGGTCGGCGGGACGGCACTGCGCCGCCTGGGGCCGGGCCGAAGCCGTCACTCGTGGTAGTGGCCGTCGTCGCTGAAGGCCTCGTTGAGGAGCGCGCCGCCCACCAGGCCGGCGGCGCCCGCGCCGAGGAGCGCCCCGGCGCCGAACCGGCGGCCGCCGCTCTCGGGCCGGTCCTGCCCGGGATCGTGCGAGTAGCCCTGCTGCGGGTGACCCTGCTGCGGGTAGCCCTGCTGGACCGGCTGCGGGTACCCGGTGGCCGGTGCGTACCCGTCGCTCTGAGCGGGGGTGTAGAACGGCGGCGGAGTGGTCTGGACGCGATGGGCGCAGCCGCCGCAGGTCTGCACCTGGCGGGGCACCCCCCACTGCGGGCACCACAGGACGGCGGTGGTGCCGGTGCCGTGCGAGGGGTCGAAGAAGCAGGTCATGACAGAACTCCCTGATGGTTCCTTGGTGCCGGCGGTGGCAGCGGCCGGGGCGGCTGCGGGTCGGGCCGGCCGTGCGGCGGGCACCGGCGGCCGGATCGCCGCGGACGGCCCTCGTTGCCACCGTCAGCGTGCCGGGCCGACTGCTCGGGCCGGCACCCGGCACCCGGCACCCGGCCGGAGCGGCCCCGCCACCCGGCCGGTGCGTCCCCTCGGTCCGGCTGGAGGTCCCGCCGACCCGGCGGGGCCGGTCGGCGTCACGGACGTTCCGCCCGGTCGGCGGGGGTGTTCCCGGCGGTCGGCGGAGTGACCGGGTGCGGTCCGTCCGGTGGGATGGGGGGACGGTCAGCCGCGACACGCGTCGGCGGACCGCGGTACCTGTGGCCGCCCGGGCCGTGCCCGGCATGTACTGGAGACCGAAGGCCGACGGACACTCCTCTGCCCGGTGGGGCGGCGGGGTGTCCACCCTGTTCCCGTTCGGAAGCGGAAGTTCCCTTGTTGATCCCTGTCCTGATCGTGATCACCGCGGTGGTGGCCGGCTGGTCGCTCGTCGCCGGGCGGCTGGAGCGCCGGCACGTACGCGCGCCGTTGGTGCTGGTGCTGGCGGGCGTGGTCACCGGCCTGTTCACGCACAGCGAGATCGCCGCCGCCCTGAACTCCGTGGTCGCCCAACGGGTGGCGGAGATCATCCTGGCCGTGCTGCTGTTCGTGGACGCCACCGAACTGCGGGGCGGACGGCTGTTCGGCCGCGAGCCGGGCTCGGCCGCCCGGGTGCTGCTGGTCGCCCTGCCGCTGAGTCTCGGCGCGACGGTCCTGCTCGGCGGACTGCTGCTGCCCGAACTGCCGGTCGCGGTGCTGCTGCTGATCGCCTGCGTCATCATCCCGACCGACTTCGCCCCGGCCGAGATCCTGGTCCGCGACCGGCGGATCCCGGCACGGGTGCGCAGCGTGCTCAACGTGGAGAGCGGCTACAACGACGGCATCGTGTCGCCGCTCTTCCTGTTCGCGCTGGTGCTGGCCGGGTCGAAGGCCGAGAAGCGCACGCCGCTGGAGGCGCTGGGCACGACCGTGCCGTTCGCGGTCAAGGCGCTCGTGCTCGGCGCGCTGATCGGCGCGCTGCTCGCCTGGCTGATGAACCTCGCCCAGCGCGCGCCGTGGATGACCGACCAGTCCCGCCGGATCCTGGTGCTGATCGTGCCGCTGCTGGCCTACACCGTGACCACCGCGGTGCACGGCAACGGCTTCGTCGCCTCGTTCGTCGCCGGTGTCGCCTTCCGGTACGTGCGGCGGGCCCCGCAGCGGCACGGCGCCCCCGCGCCGGCCGGCTCGGACTTCCAGCTGCTCGAGGACACCAGCGCCATGATGACCATGGTCATGTGGTTCTTCTTCGGCAACGCGGTGGTGCTCACGTTCGTCGTCGGCCTCGACTGGCCGGTGCTGGTGCTGTGCGCGGCCGCGCTCACCGTGCTGCGGATCGTGCCGGTCCTGCTGTCCCTGCTCGGCTCCCGGCTCAGCCGGCGCGAGCGGCTGATGGTCGGCGCGCTCGGGCCGCGCGGCACCACCTCGATCGTCTTCGGCCTGCTCGCCTTCAACGCCCTCCCGGACGGGACGGGCGCCAACACCGCCCTCGACGCCATGGTCGTCGTCGTGCTCGGCAGCATCCTGCTGCACGGCGGCGGTTCGCTGGCCATCGCCCGCGCACTGCGCGGCAAGCCCCGGGCCCGCCCGGGGAGCACGGCGGAAGTCGGGAGCGCCGGGCAGGCAGTGGTTGGCCGGGACACCGGGAGCGGCGTGGGCAGTCACCCCTCGGCCGACCCGCAGCGCGAGTGAGCTGCCTGAACGCGGCCGGGGCAGGCGGCCTCCCCGGGGCGGGTGGCGCCTCGCCCGGCGCGCGCACGCTCGCGTCCCGCGGGCCTGGCGAGGGCCTGCGCCGCCGGAGATCACGAAAGTCGTTGCAGCCGTCTTGACGTGCCGGGGTGGGCGGGTATTGACTCCGCTCACACCCCGAAGCTGATCCACCTCCCCATCAGGAGGCTTTACTTCGCGCCTGGATTGTTAGCGCTAACATACCCGGCGAACTGCGGGCACGACCCCGTGCCACAACGGCGGTCCGACGGGCCCCACCGCGGCGCGGGCGGGCGAACGCGCAAGTCAGCACAGAAACAGGACTCTTGAGGTCCGACAGGCAGAGGCGGCGAGGACTCCTCGCCAGCCGATCGTAACTCCTGGCGCGCGCCGTCAGGCGACGCACGTGTTAACGATAACAATGCTGTGTGACAGCTCCCTGAGGAGATCTCAATGCCCGGACGGAATTCCAGCCGCAGACCTCTGCCGGTGGTGATCACCGCCATCCTCGCGACCGTGGTGGCGCTGGCGGCGATGCTCGTCGCCAACCCGGCGCAGGCCGCCACCAGCGGCGCCCTGCGCGGTACGGGCTCCGGCCGGTGCCTCGACGTCCCGGGCGCCAGCCAGAGCGACGGCTCGCTCCTGCAGATCTGGGACTGCACCGGCGGGACCAACCAGCAGTGGACGTTGACGGACGGCAACCAGCTGACGGTCTACGGCAACAAGTGCCTGGATGTTCCGGGCCACGCCAACACGGCCGGTACCCGGGTGCAGATCTGGTCCTGCACCGGCGGTGCGAACCAGCAGTGGCGGGTGAACTCCGACGGCACGATCGTCGGTGTGGAGTCCGGGCTGTGCCTGGACGTTTCGGGGGCCGGTACGGCCAACGGCACCGCGGTGCAGCTCTGGACGTGCACCGGCGGCAGCAACCAGAAGTGGACCGGCCTGTCCGGGACGTCGGCCACGTGCTCCCTTCCGTCCACGTACCGGTGGACGTCGACGGGCGCGCTGGCGCAGCCGTCGAACGGGTGGGTCGCGCTGAAGGACTTCACCGACACGGTGTACAACGGCAAGCACCTGGTCTACGCGACCACCTCGGACGGGTCGTCGTGGAACACGATGGCGTTCAGCCCCTTCACGAACTGGTCGGACATGGCGTCCGCCGGGCAGACCGGCCTGCCCCAGTCCGCGGTGGCACCCCAACTGTTCTACTTCGCACCCAAGAACATCTGGGTGCTGGCCTCCCTGGGGTGGGGCACCCCCTGGGCCTTCGCCTACCGCACGTCCAGCGACCCGACCAACCCCAACGGCTGGTCCGCGCCGCAGGCGATGTTCACCGGCAGCCTCCCCACCGGCGGCCCGATCGACCCGACCCTGATCGCCGACGGCCAGAACATGTACCTGTTCTTCGCCGGTGACAACGGCAGCATCTACCGGGCGAGCATGCCGATCGGGAACTTCCCGGGCAACTTC
>NZ_JOHO01000073.1 GCF_000719705.1 Streptomyces sp. NRRL S-350
GCCCGCCATGCCCGAGGATGCCGTCGGCCCGGCTGGTGATCGGCGCCGTACCGGTGCCGCATCTGACGGCTCGAAGATCATTTACGGGACAACCCTTAGCATTCCCGCACGGCGGCCCACCAGAGCACCACCGGGCCGCCGGCCGGCGCAGCCACGCCACCCCCACGGCGCGGCTGGCCTCCCACCGGCCGGGCCCCGCGGACCCCCCTGCTTCCGCGGAGCCCGGCCGGGCCGCGCTTCCGCTCCGGGCCCGCATGCCAAGCGAACCGGGTGACAGACTCTCAGCCATGACTGATCACTCCGGCCGTCCGGTGCGACGCCCACTGTCGCAGCCCTTCTCCCACCACGACGCAGCGGCCGACCAGCCGCTCGGCGAACGCCTGCTGCCGGTGGAACGCTCCCCCTTCTCCGTTCCTGAAGACCACGCCCCTGCCGCCCCCGACCCGGTAGGCCAGGACCCGGCGGAGCACCCCGCGGGCCCAGGGCGCCGGCCATTGGGTGACGGCGGGCTCGCCCACACCGGCGGCACCGCACCCCGGTGACCGCCACGCTGGCCTGGCGCTTGTCCGCTGAGCGATCCTTCGTCAGCCCGATCCCGTGCCGTCTGGGCGCGCCGACCGCGACCGCGCTGCCCACAGCGGCAGGGCCGGGGGCTGGCTGAGGTTCATCCCTGGGGATCCGGATCGTAGTGGCCGGACGACCATGCTGTCCCCGACTCGGAGGATCGGAGGCGCCGGTTCGACTGGGGGCGCGAAAATCGAACCTCGCATTCGCAAGAGGAGGTTTTGATGACCAGCAGGGCTGAGGGGATCAGGTCGGTGGTGGCCTACCTGTACGAGCTGGCGGAGAGCATCGAGGCGGGCGTGCGGATCGACACCGGACAGCTCCGGGCGGTGGCGGGCACCCTGCGACTGAATGCCGACGCAGGCCTGTACGACGACCTCGATCGCCCGGAGGTCGAGGGATAGAGCGCGAAGGACGGTCTCGGCCCCACGTCCATTGCCCGTCAAGGGATGGGGCGGATCAGGCGTTGCCAGGGATGCCGGTGATGGCGGGCGGAGCGACGGACTCGCCGTTCAGGGCGGTCCCCGTGGCAGGATCGTGCTTGCGACCCACGCTCAGCAGACCCTGAACGAGGTCAGCTCACGGCTGGTGTGCGGCGCTCGGCCTCCACCTTCTTCCCGGCGTCTGATGGGGTGCCGGCATCAGGAGCCGTTGGTGTTTCATCACAGGCCGCCGCGACTCCTAGGCTCCCCGTTCAGCTGGCGGCTGGCCCTCCCGCGCTCCCAGGGTGCTCTGGTAGTTGCAGCCCGGCGGGTGGATGCAGAAAGGCCTCATTGTCGAACACGGGCGGCACCGCCCACGACATCACGAGCCTCAGTTTCACTGTGCCGCCGGTGAACTCGGCACGGTGGAAGGTCACGAGGCTGCCGGCGAATTTGGCGCTCTTGAAGTCCACGAGGCCGCCCGCAAACTTGGCATCTCCGAAGGTCACCATGCCGCCGGTGAACTCGGTGCCGCGGAACTTCACGATGCCGCCGGTGAACTTGGTGCCGCCGAAGTTCACGATGCCGCCGGTGAACTTGGTGCCGCGGAAGCGCATCATGCCGCCCGCGAGCTCGGCGGAGTCGAAGAGCACCAGGCTGCCGGTGAACTTGGCGAAGTCGAAGAGCATCGTGCCATCGGCGAGCTTGCTACGGAAGAAGGTCACGGTGCCGCCAGTGAACTCGGCGCGGTGGAAGGTCACGGTGCCGCCGGTGAACTCGGCGTTGTCGAAGGTCACGGTGCCGCCGGTGAACTTGGCGTTGTCGAAGGTCACGGTGCCGCCGGTGAACTCGGCGTTGTCGAAGCTCACGGTGCCGCCTGCGAACTCGGCACCGTTGAAACTCACGTTGCCGGTGAATCGGGTTCGACTGAAGTCTCCGCCGTCGAAAACGGTGCCGGTGAAGTCGTAGTCGTGTCCGTCCCAGGATGTTGCGGACCGGGGTTGTTGGTGGTCTCGGATGACTCTGATGACTGTGTGGCGGATTTCGCGGTTGGCTTGCCAGTCCAGATGCTGTTCGGCTGGTGCGTCGTCTTCGGGTGGTGGCGAGTAGGGCATGCGGAGGTAGGCGCAGAGGACGTCAAGGCAGGTTTGTCGGCGTTCGGCCCAGTCGTCGGCGAGTCCGGCCATGGCGTGGACGCCAGCGAGGCGGCAGGCTGCCTCTCGATGGCCGAGGAGTTCGGCTGCAGTGTTGAAGCGCTCGTTGAGTAGACGGGTTCGTTCGTGTTCCAGGGTGTTTTCGGTGTTCTGGCGGAGGGCTCGTGAGGAGCGCCAGGCGCCGGCGAATGCTCCGGCACCGCCGAACAAGGCACCACCGAGGCCCACGAGGAGTACAGCCCACAGCGGGCTGCCCGGGCTGGTGCTCTGACTTGGTGGTTGTGAGGGTGAGGCACTTGGGCTGGGGACGAGGCTGGCGTAGTCGAGGAGGCTGGCCAGTGTCGTCATGGCGGCACGGTAGGTGGGCTGCCAGGCACAATCCGGGCGGCGTGCCGGGTTGAGTTTCCGCTGTCATTCAGATCGAGGAGTATCGCCAGCACATATGCCCGGCACACCGACCGGCGCCGGGACTTCCGCCTTGCGGTCTGGGTCTGGCAAAGGGCCCCCGGTCTTATCGCTCCCGGATCGCGGTGGACGCGTTTGCGGCGCGCGTCTGCCGGGAGACGACCTTGGCCATGGGGTGGTCGGTGAGTTCGCGGCGGTCGCGTTCGTACTCTCGCCAGTGGGGTCGGCGACCAGCGGCCGTGCCGGTCCGGCCGGCGGTGCGGTCGTGACGACCCTGGCGAGCGGACTCACCCACGCCCTGCTGCATCTGCTGCGCCTCGGCTGAACAAGGCCTGGAAGTCTCCGTGCCGAAGAAGCGGGTCAGGGCGCCGGCTGCTGGTCGGTGTCCGTCCGGGCGGCCCGCTTGAGCTTCATCTCCGCCTCGTGCCGGTTTCCCGCCGCGGCCCAGTACGGGTGGGCGTAGAGCTCGGCGCTGACCGTGGCGAACGCGGCCCGCTTCTCCTCGGTCGGGTCGGCGGCCCAGTCGGACTCGGCGGCGTACCAGCGGCGCTGGAGGTCGAGCAGGTCGGCGGGGAAATCGGTGTCGGACACCGGCCCATCGTAGAGCGCACGCCCGGGCGGCCGACGCCCCGGGACGGCGTCCGCGCTTCTATTCCTGCGGGCGCAGGCGGACGTAGCGGACGGTGCTGTGTCGGCCGCTGCCGACGGTGACCTCGACGAGCGGGGGTTCGCCGGTGACGGTCCACGTGGAGGCGGTGTCCGGCGGGCCCGGCTCCAGCCGTCCGGCGAGCACGTCGGCGATCGGCAGGGCCTGGACGGGGGTGAGGCGGGGTGTGGTGACGGCGGTGTTGCCGTCGGGCAGGCGCACCAGCAGGGCCTGGGGGCGCCGGGGGGTTCCGGTGACGGCGAGCAGCTGGGCGTTGGTGGTCTCGCTGTGGCGGATCTTCTGCCTTAACTGCACCAACGCGCTGAGATCAAGCACCGGCGCTGGCGCAGGTCTGTCAGATCCCTACGTCATGCTCGGCAGCATGAACGAAGACGCCTTCTGGCAGCTCATCGAGGACTGCAGGCCCACGGAGGACAACCCTGATGCCGTGCTCCTTGCAGCTGCGCTGACCGAGCGGCTTGCCCAGTCCTCGGTGTCTCTGGTGATCGGCTTTGCCGAACAGCTGTCCTGGGCGCTCTACCGGCTGGACCGCAAGGAGTACGGACACGACCTGTCCGATGACGCCTTCCTCTACACCCGTGCCGCAGTTGTCGCTGCAGGCCGCACCGTATTCGACAGCGTCCTCCAGGACCCTGCGGTCTTCACTCCTTACGCTACGGACCTCGTCTGGGCCGAACCGATCCTCTACGCACCAGACCAGGCATACAGACGCATCACTGGTGAGGAGTGGGACCGCGATACCCGCTACTCCTACGAGTCCTGCTCGAACACAGAAGGCTGGGCTGATTGAGGCTTGCACCGGAGTCGGTGTCGGCACCAGCATCGGTGTCGGCGTACGAGCGAACGTGCAGAGCTGCTTGCGAAGGATATCGCCGAGAGCCGGAAGCAGAGCACCGTGTGGGTCGGGGAACACGTTTCCCGTGGCACCCGATCGTGAGGGATGATCGCGGGCATGGCAGAAGCGAAGCTAGATCAGCTGACCCGGCTGTGGGACGAGTTCAGGGCCATGCGCTTTCCTCCGGGCTTCTACCAGCGAGAGCCCGAGGGTGAGTGCATGGTGATGATGGACTCGACGCTCGCCGGCTGTATCGCGTCGGCCTTGGACGGTCCCCTGGATGACCGGCGCCGCGACATCCTGCGGGCACGCACTGGGGTTCTTGGAAAGATCCTTCCGTCCATTGCTGATGACGAGTACGCAGCCAAGTACTTCGCTCACTTGCACGGGACAGCCGTGCGGGCGGCCGAGCTCGACAGGGCTCGAAGCGAGTAGTGCCTATCAGGCCGTCAGGCGGCGCCGCCTGATCGGTCCTCCACAGATAGCTCTAGCTCCTCGCCCGGCGGGATGAATGTGTCGGCGCTGTCGGCATCCTCGACATGCCCGAACCCATCGACCGTGATGGCTGTCGCCCGCCCGTTTGATGTGATCAGCCACGCGAGGACCTGCTCGGTCAGCGGCGTCCCGCCAGGGCCTTGGTCCGTCCAGTGAGCCCGCCATCCTCCGCCGGGCACTGCGGCGACGACCTGGTCCGCCGGCTCCAGATGGGAGAAGTCCTCGTAGTCGGTGACCAGGCGCAGGGCACCTCGCTTCCGGTCGACCACCAAAGCTGTTCCGGTAGTCGGGTCCCAGCCCTCCACACGCACCATGCGGCCGATCTCGGTCTCGGTGCCGTTGAAGATGGCCGTCCAACCGGTCTGATTGAAATAGCGAAGATCCACCACCCCATCATCTCGAAAGGCGAGCCGCAGCCATCAGGGCCCCGCGATGCTCTGCACGCGAGTACGCCGACATCGGTTCAGTCGACGGCCTGATCGCCTCTCCCGAGGCCCGCGGGCCTCGGGGTTGGGATGCCCAGGTCAACCGGTCGGGGTACCTCGGCCAAGCGCACTGCTTCTGCGTGCTTCTGCCGTAGCAGTGTGAGCGTCAGCTCGATGCCTTCGATCTCGCCGAGCCAGCCTTCGGCCTTGGCGCGGGCACGGCGGGCGAGGAGGTCGGTCTCGATCTCTTCCAGGCGCGTGATCATCTGCGGGTTCACACGCAGGACGGGACAGCGGATGCACGCGTGTTCATGGCGGCAGCTGCTCGCGTATGGGCGGCCGCAGGTGCCGAGCTCGACCTTGCGAGTGTCGAAGTGTTCCTCGAACTCGCTCCACTCGGTGCTGGTGGGCGACCGGTATTCGCCCTCGGGACGCAGTCTGCGGCGGTTGTCGAGGAAGTGCTGGTAGTGCCGTACGACGTCGTCGTTGAACACCGCGACGTAGCCAGCGGTGGTCTGGAGGCTGAGGTGCCCGAGCAGTGCCGCCCCGATGTGGATGGGCACGCCGTTGTTGACCAGGTCGGTGGCGAACAAATGGCTTGTGTCCGCAGAGGCCGTGTGCGGATCAGCCCGTGTTGCTTTTGGGCTGGCGGGACTCGGAGGGGGCATTCGCCACGCTTCTTCCGGGCCGTGTTGCATTGCGGCCACCCAGATGTGAGGCAGGCCACACTTCTGGGTGACGCCCCTGAACCGTGCTGATCACGCTTCCTCGACGCCCTCGACGAGCCGCTGATGTTCCCTCAGCTCGGTGGTCCGGGCTGCACTCGTGAGTACGATCTCCTTCGCCATCCCGAGGGATCCTTGGCCTGCGCCGAGCAGTTCGCGGGTGATGACGATGGAGTCGATGACGCTGGCCTCCTGACTGTGCAGAAAGCGTTGGACGGCCTCCATTCCGTGCTCCTGGTCGAGCAGTGGAAGGCTCTGCTCGACCAGAGAGGTGAGGAGGGCGGCTCGGTCAGGGGTGAGGCCGTGAACGTCGTCGAACATGGGATCCCTCCTGGATACTGGTGCTTTGATGCTCAGGTGACCTGGGTTTCTTCGTTGTTCTCGCGGTCCGCAAGGAACTCGTCGAGCAGTTGGAAGAGAACCTCGATCGCGCGGGCTTCGTCCTCGGGCGGAAGGTCCCAGGGATTGTCCCAGCCATGGGGAAGGGCGATGTGCAGGACCTGACCGGGCCATGCGTGGTTGCAGTCCTGTCCTCGCCGGGCGACAAGCCACTCGCGCCATCCCGCCAGTCCTGGAGACCGGTGCCGTGCCGCGTTCTGGTCGTATCCGGTGAGGAACGCGGTCAGCGCGTGGAAGGAAGGGCGGCCGACGAACATCCCGGGCCGCTTGCCGACGTTGGAGAAGTACTCGCGTTCGCTCATTTCGATGAGACTGGTCATGAGTCCGTTCTCTCTCGTGATCGGGGTCGCGGTCTCGCGGGCCTGTCCGGGCGGCGACGGGGTCAGGGGCAGATCCAGCAGTAGAGGTGGGCATTTCGGGCGACCGCTCGGCCGGCAAGTTCGGACAGCTGTTCCAGGAAGCTGGCGAGATTCTCGGGATCAGCCGGGTAGGAGAAGACGCCCTCGGTGCTCGACCAGCTGGAGGCGATGTCGCGCAAAGACGTGGCTTCGCAGGTCGCGAGCGCGTCCCGGAAGGCATCCGTCAGCGACACCGCCACCAGTTCGCCGTCCCCCAGCATCCCGATGAGGCTGCCGTGTCGGGGGTCGGACTGGACATCGGCGGCGGACCGTCCTGTCATGAGTGCCTCGGCGGGCGTCAGCTCCACCACTGGATCGATGCCCTTGATCACCAGTTGGTCATAGCCGGTCCCGCTGGGCTCACCGTCGTCTCGGACGACGGCTCGAACAGCGTCGTCGTCATCAGCGGCGGCGAAGTAGCCATAGAGAACACCCATGGGCAGATCATCGCATCCGCTGCTGACGGCGCCGCAGGTCGGGACGATTGCCTAACTGCAGGATCCGATCGTCGTGGTTCGGGCTGTTGGGAGGCGTGTCACGCCGCTGACCGTCGCCGCCGACCTGCGGAGGTGGAGGATCTCCTCGTGCTGGGCGGCGAGCCGGGCCAAGGCCTGCCTTCCTCACTGAAGACCACACCATGGGCAACGAGTTAGTGCAGTCAACTAACCAGGCGCTGGCGCCGTGGGTGGGGCGGTAGGGGGTGTCCAGTCCCTTGGCGACGATCCCCTCGATCCCGAGGGGCTGGAGGCCGCGGTACCAGTCGGCGGCCTCGGTGCGGCTGGTGGTCGCCATGCAGAGCTGCAGGGGCGGCCGGGCTCCGGTGAGTGCCATCTCCAGCGCTTGCCACCTCTCTCGCAGGGGCCGGTCCCGGATGTCGCGTCCCGGCAGCGCCAGGGCGTCCCAGGCGACGTACAGCACCTGCGTGCCGGCGGCGGCCCGCCCCCTGGGGGAGCGCAGCAGCGCGGTGAAGTCGAGCCTGCCCGGGCCGGCGCCCGTGCGCTCGTACGCGACGATCTCCCCATCGAGGACCAGGCCGACGGGGAGCACGGCCAGCGCCGGCGGCAGCTGGGGGAACCGGTCGCCGAGCTCGTTGCCGCGCCGTGACACCAGCCGGACCTCATGGCCCTCCAGTATGTGAGCGGTCGCCCGGATGCCGTCCAGTTTGATCGTGTACTGGGTGCCGCCCGGCAGCGCGTCCTCCGCCGGCAGCACCGGGACCGGCACGGGCTGCATCACCTCCACCGGCGGGCGCAGCAGCACGGGGCTCCTGGTGTGCGGCATGCATCCACCGCCCTACTGCCCGCCGTCGTCCACGAGTCGGCCCGGACCGAGGCCGAGGAAGTACGCGAGCGCCTCGGGAGCGCTGGCGACCATGGCCTGCTGCTCCTCCTTCGTGGGGCGTTCCCGGTCGAAGCATTCGAACGAGCACGCGCCCCAGGGGTTCCAGGCCGTGGTGCGGCCACAGGCCTCGCAGGCCATCGTCACGGTCTCGGCCATGCTGCACCTCCGGCCGGCGGGTTTCTCTCCTCCACGGTAGGCCGCGTCGGCGGTGGGCGGAGCTGACGTTTGATCACTCGAACCGCTTGTCGAGCAATTGTTCCCAAGACGTCCGCTGTCCCGCTCTCCCGCTCCGTACGCACGGCCGGCATGCCGGGCGATGCCGAGTACGCGCCCCGCGAGCTGATGTCTCTGCCCGGCCCCTCCCGGGACATCCGGCGCTGGAGGCTGGTGGAGATCCGGCGGGGCGGCCGGTGGCGGCCGGCGATGCTCACAGTGTGGCGGCGCCCGCCCGGTTCCGCCGTGTGGGTGGTCCACGTGCGCTGGGCGCCGGATGAGGGCGACGCCGAGGCCTGGGGCTGGTTCGTCTTCTCGGAGACGGCCATCCGGCCACTGCCCGAGCCGGACGACCCGGCCCCCGCCCGGGCCCCGTTCCACGGCGTCTGGCGGGACGCGATCACAGTGCCGCGCGAACTCACGGGCACCCCCGATCCCGATGGGGCGGACCGGTGCTGGCGCCTGGCCTGGCTGCGGATCGAGGGCACCTGGAGTTCGGCTCTGGTCACCGCCCGCCGGCGCCCGGGCCCGGACGTGCCCTGGATCGCCGACGTGCGCTGGGGCGAGGATCGCCAGCGCGCCTGGGCGCTCTACGACCCGGCCGCGGTGCGCGTCGTGCCCCGGGAAGAAGACCGCGCCGCCGTGTCCCCGGAGCCGCCGGCCGGGAAGGGAGAGGGCGCGTGAGTGTCGCCGCTGTCTCGGGCACCTCTCAGGCCGCAGCGCTGCCCGCTCCCGATGCGGACACGCAACGCCGGCTGAGGCTGGCCGGTCTCCTGGAGGAAACCAGTCCGGCCGCCCGACGCGCCCGGGTCGAATCCGCGACCCGGCCGGTCCTGCCCGCCCTGGAGCCGCTGCTGCCCGACGGCCGCCTACCCAAGGGCGTCGTCGTCGAGGTCCTGGACGCCGGCCTGCTCCTCGCGACCGCGGCGGGACCGGCCACCACGTCCGACACCCTCTGGACGGCGATCATCGGCTGGCCCGATGCAGGTTAGGTCCACTGTTCACCGGTGTCTCAGGCCGCCGTAAGGGTGGTCTTGGGCGGGGTTCGTTGGCCGCTATGGTGCCCGCGTTGTGGATGTCTCACGGAGCGTGGCCGATGGACTACTTCTTCACATCAACCGACGTGGTGCGCCGGTTTTACGAGCCGGTGCCGGGTGTTGATCTCGACGCGGTGGCGTACGTGACCCGTCCCGGGGCGTTGCCGGAGGGAACCCCGTTCTTCGTGGACGAGGGGATGCGGCCAGCGGAGCCGTTGTCGTCGTTCTTCCGCTCGGAGGCGAAGACGCTGGCCGCGTCGTCGCTGAGGGACTACACCTACGATCTGCTGGACGTGGCCGACTTCCTGGGCGGGCTGGACCCGGCGGTGGATCTGCTGTCGGCGTGCGAGGACGACCTGGTCGCCTACCGGGACGACCGCACCCGCCATCAGGAGGCGCCGCTGAGTCCAGCGTCGTGGCGCCGCCGCCGGACGGCGATCGGCAACCTCTACTCCTGGGCGGTGGAGGAGGGACTGCTGGAGCGGCGTCCCTATCACCGGCGCCGGGGCGGGCGGGACGTGCTGGCGTGGGGTGCGGTGTCGCAGTTGGACGTGCGGCACCTGACGTTCGAGCAGTGGCGGTTCCTGAAGGACGTCGGGCTGCGGGGGCTGCTGCCCGACGGGGGGCTCGACCCGTCCTTCCGGGGCCGTAACCCGTTGCGTGATTCGTGCGCGGCGGAGCTGGCGATCAGCACGGGAATGCGCCTGCGCGAGTTCAGCAGCCTGCTGGACATCGAGGTCGGCCGGCCGAGGCGGGACGCCGGAGCACGGCTGGTGGACCTGGAGGCGGCCGCCAAGTACGGGCTGCCGCGGACAGTGGAGATCCAGGACGCCACGCTTCGCGAGATCGACCTGTACCGACGCACCGAGCGCGCCCAGGCGGTGCGGCGCGCGGCGCCAGCGCTGGCGCGGCACCGGGCGGAGCTGTTCGTCGTCGACGACATCGACCTTCGCCACATGCGCCTGAGCGGGGTGCTGCACGGGCGGCGCCGCTCGTTCGCGGTGCGGCTGATGAGCGCGCCGCTACGGCGGATCACGGTGATGGAGGGCACACGAGGGCTGGAGCCGATGGCCCTATTCGTCGGCCGCCATGGGCGGATGATCGGCCGCCAGCGCTGGGACCAGGTCTTCGACACCGCACAGGACCGCTGCGAGGCGGTGATCGCCGAGTGGGGGCTGGAGCTGGAGATGCCGTCCAACATCCGCATCCACGACCTGCGCCACACCTTTGCGGTCTTCATGCTGGAACTGCTCACCCAGCTCGTCCTGGAGCAGGCCGCCGAGCAGCTGCGCTCCGGCGGACGGGCGCCGGTGCTCCTGGGCGAGCACATGAACCGCAACGCCTTCCTGCGCGTGCAGCTCCTGCTCGGTCACCGCCGTCCGGAGTCCACGATGCGGTACCTGCGCTACATCCGCCGCGCCAGCGAGCTGGTCGCCCGCGCACTTCGTGAGTGGAACGACCAGGACACCACGTTCGCGGACTACGCCGCGCGCGAGGCCAGCCGGGCGGTGGCCTGATGCCGCGTCGCGGTGAGCGCCTTCGCCGGCCGCCGGCCGGTACCACCGGCTGCCAGGAGCGGGTCACGGCGATCGGGGTGCGGATCAGGACCGAGTTCGGCAAGGGCGAGCGCGAGCGCCAGGTCCGGATCGACCCGGCCGCGTTCGCCTGCCCCCTGCTGGCCGCCCAGCTCGCGGACGCCTGGCTCGACTACGCGAAGACGTACGCGCTGGTCGCCAGCTACGACCACCGCACCGCCGTGGCCAGCTTCTGCGACTTCGCCGGCCCCTACCTCGCCTCGCTCGGCCAGGATCCGGCCGCGGTGGCTCTGGAGAGCACCGACGTGGACCTGGCCGAGGCCGTCTATGCGTGGGAGCGGCAGTTGCCGGGCCGCTATCCGCCGTCGTCCAATCGCCCCTACCACCTGGCCTGTGCCCTGCTCAACGTGGTCAACCTCGCTGCCTCCCGCAACCCGCGAGTCTCGGATCGGCTGCGCGAGCGGGTCCGCGGTGTGAGCGTGCTGCGTAAGCGCGCCGACCAGGTGCTGGACGAGTTCTCCAACGCCGAGCGCCTGGCCATGCGCACCGCGGCCATGGACGACATCCGCGCGCTGGAGAAACGGCTGGCCGCGGGCCGGGAGCTCCTCTCGGCCGGCCACGACCCCCACGAGGCCGGCTGGGACGCGACGGCGAACCTACTGTGGGCGGCGCGCCACGGCCTGCTCAGCGTGAAGGCCCTCGTCGACCACTTGCCGGGCCGCGTTCACCGCTGGCCCGACGAGCTGCGCGAGCTCCTGACTGAGACCTCGGGCGGACGCCCACCCGGACGACGGCGCCTCGCCCTGGCCGCGGCCCGCATGCTCTACCCCCGCGAGATCGACCTCCACCCCTTCCGTGTCTTGCTCCTGCTGGCCATGACCGACTGCACCCCCGAGGAACTGCACCGCCTGCACCTGGACGATGTGGAGTTCAGTGCCGACGGCGTCCGGGTCGTCCAACGCAAGGCGCGCGCCCGCCGCATCCGCGCCGACTTCCACCCCGCCGGTACCGTCGGCGGCGAGTCTGTGCCGACGGCGGTCTTCGACGGTGCCGGGCAGTGGGACGTGCCGGGGCTGATGCGCCGTCTGGTGGAAGTCAACGCTCTCACGCGCGAGGCGTTCGGCGCGCCGTTCCTGTTCACCGCAGTCGAGGTGGACCAGAAGGGAAGCCTGCGGGCGGGGCTGGCCTCGTTCGACACCGACGGGCGCAGGTTCTCCGACTGGCTGCACGCCCGCAGCCTCCAGGTGAGCGTCCCGTACGATGTGCGGCGGCTGCGTAAGACCGCCAAAACCGCGAAAGCCGCCGTCCTCGGCGGGACGCTGTCGGACCTGGCGAGCGACGACCACCACGTGCGGGTGTTCGCCGGGCATTACGCCCACGGCACGACCGCCCACGTGCTCGCGGCCCGAGCGGTCAACGCGGCCCAGCAGAAGGTGTTCGACCGCCTCGGCGCCGGCCCGGTGCTGGTCGCCGAGCAGGCCGAGCCGCTGCTGGGCGAGCCGCAGGTCGCTGAGGCGCTGGGGGTGAGCGAGCGGGTGGGCCGGGAGCTGCGCGACGGCGAGCTGGACATGGGGCTCACCAACTGCCGGGAGCCGGAGAACTCGCCGTTCACCGGCCCGGGAAGGCCCTGTCACGTGGCGCCGGCGATGTGCCTGGTGTGCCCGAACGCGGTGGTTTTCACCTCCCAGCTGCCCCGCCTGCTGCTGTTCGCCGACCACGTGGAGCGCCTGCGCGAGCGTCTGGACCCGCCGATGTGGCAGCGGCACTGGGCTGCCAAGGCCCGGGTGCTGGCCGAGCTGTTCGAGGAGTGCGCGCACCTGCTGCCCGCCGCCCGCGAGCAGATCGCCGCCGGCACCGTGGACCTTGATCTTCCGCTGGGGATGCGAACGGAGTACGACCGATGACCCAGCACGCCCCCGCCCACACCAGGCTGGTGTCCCGGTTCTTCGCGGACGACGAGCCCGTCTACGCCTCCATGCCCGGCCGGCTGATGGATGGCTTGGACATGGTGTTCGGCCGCACCGATGCGTGGCCGGCCGACTGCCTTCCGAAGCCCGCGAACCTGGTCCGGGCCCGCTGGAAGTGCGTCCTGCCCACCGATGCGGTGTGGAACCTGACGGCGCGGGAGCTGGCCTTCGCGATGCTCAACCCCACCCACACGGCACTACGGGAGGCGGGGCTGTTCCTGCGCATCGAGCAGTGGTCACCGCGGACGGTGTTCGCCACGTGCGAGAAGCTCCGCTACCTCGTCCGCTGGGCGAGTACCCGAAACCTGCCGGGTGACCTCGGGGCCTGGCAGCAGAGCGACTGGCAGGATTTCATCGACGAACGCGTGGTCCAGGTGAGGCCCGCGACGGTGCGCCAGTACGTAGAGGTCGCCAAGCGCCTGGCCCAGCTCGCGCCCGTCCTCACCTTCGCCCAGGGCCTTCAGGACCCGTGGCCCGGGATGACGCTCGACCAGGTCGCCGCGTTCTCCAAGCCGAAGGCCCTGTCGACCGACACGATCCCGCCCGCCGTCTGGTGGCCGCTGCTACGGGCCGCCTGGGCCTACATCGACCGGATCGGCCCACAGGTCTTGGACCACCGAGAAGCGGAGGCCGAACGCATCGCCGCACTCCCGCCTCTGGAGCCGGCCCGCCGGAATCCGGAAGCGACGGACGAACTCCTGGAGCGGTGGCTCGCCGACCCGGCCAACCTCGTGCCCGTCCACGCCCGGCCCCACAGCGGGGCCGCGGTCGGCACCCCGGCCTGGGGACCGCTGAGCCTGGCGGTCACCGGCGGAAGGACCATCCAGATCTTCACCGAACCTCAATCCGGCTCCCCCCGGGCCCGCTCCCGCAAGGCCAAGGTGCAGGCCGTCGTCGCCCAGGGCCGCACCGTGGTGCTGCCGGCGCGCAGGATCAGCACCGTCCTCGGCGTGGACTACACCGAGCACAAGGCCCGCGCCGGACAGGCCCAGGCCGAGCACCGCCGGGCCCTCGACGAGCGGCTGGACGCCTGGCTCGCGAACCGCGGCAACCTGATCCCCGTCCACACCCGCCCCTTCCGCGGCCGCCCGACGGGCGAACCGGTCTGGGCCGTGCTGGAGACCCTCGTCTACGGCGGCTACAGCGAACGCGCCTTCCGCACCGACGGACCCGCCGCCCTGCAACGCGTAGACAAGGTCCGCACCGTGGCCCAGGACCCGGCCCGCCGCACCCCGCACCACCACCGCCAGCTCCATGAACTGCGGACGATCCGCGCCGCCTGCTACATCTTCATCACCGCCCTGTCGGCGATGCGCGACAGCGAAGTCCAGGAGATCCAGCGCGGAGCCCTTATCCAGCACTACGGCGCGCCCGCGATCGCCTCCACCCAGATCAAGGACCAGCGCGGCCGGCCACGACGGCACTGGTGGATCATCGAACCCGTCGCCCGCGCCGTCGCCCTGGCCGAACGCCTCTCCTGGCACGAGACCCACATCTTCGCCGCCCTCCACCCCGGCTTCGTCCGCCACGACGACGGCCAGGGCTTCCACGCGGGCCAGGACATCGACCACTTCATCGCCGCCGTCAATCGCGACGCCCGGGCCCTCGGCCTCGACCCCATCCCCGACGCCCTCGTACGCCCGCACATGTTCCGCCGCACCATGGCCGTCATCACCCGGCTCGAACCGGACGGGGAGATCGCCAACGGCCTCCAGCTCAAGCACGCCTCCCGCCGGGCCCTCGCCAACGCCGTCACCGCCGCCTACGGACAGACCGACAAGCAGTGGGCCAAGGAGTTCAACACCGAACTGGCCACCGCCGCCGCCGAACGCCTCGTCGCCATGCTCCGCGCCCGCCGTGACGGCCAGCAGGTGGCGATCGGTCCCGGCGCCCACCGCCTCCACACCGGCCTCGACAAGGTCAATAACCAGCTTGAAGCTGCCGGCACGGTCCTACGGGCCACAGCCGCCGACCAGCGCCTGGAAGTCAGCCTCCTGCGGGAGGAGTTCGCCGACCTGCACCTCGGCACCATCAATCACTGCCTGTGGAACCAGGCCACCGCCGAGTGCCAGAACGCCCTGCCCGCAGACCGGCGCGGCAACCAGCCCCTGATCGGCGCCTGCCAGCCCGCCCGATGCCGCAACTCCGTCCTCACGATCAAGCACGCCCCGATCTGGCGCCTCGAAGAGCAGGACCTCACCCAGCGCCTGGCCGGCAAGCTACCCGCCCCGCGCCGCCGGCTCATCGAGGACCGCCTCGCCGACGTCCGCGCGGTCACCGCCCAGTTCGACCGGCTTGACCACACCGAGGAGAACGTCTGATGCCCGTCTCGCGCGCCACCGAGGCCAAACTCCGAGCGGCGATGGCCCGGCTGCTGGAGGGCCGGGCCGAGCGCACCAACGGCGCCCTCACCAAGGAGAACCTCGCCCGCGAGGCTGGCGTCAGCCACGCCACCGTCCACCGCGCCGACACCGTCCTCGCCGACTGGCACGCCCGTGTCGACCGGCCCCTGCTGCGGACCCCGGGCGAAATGCGTCGCGACGAGGAGATCACCGAGCTCCGCCGCCAGCTGCGCGAGTCGAAGCAGAACGTCACCCTGCTGCAGAACAAGCTCGACGCCCTGGCCACGGTGACCGCCAACCTGTACCACGAGAACCAGGCGCTCAGGAACGAACGGGCCCGGCGCACGGGCCGAACGCTCAGCGCCGTCCCGAAACCCGGCTGACCCCTCCCGGAGGGCGGCGGGGCGCTCACCGCCGGCGCGGGCAGCCTCGGCCGCCACAGGTGTCGCGCCGTCGCCTCCACGCCGCGGCCGGCTGGTCCGCGGCTTCGCGGACCAGCCGGCCGGGCACCGGACGCTAGGGGAGCCTTTCGAGGAGCCAGGTACAGAGTTCCTCCGTGACCTTGCCGTGTTCCTGGTTGCGGGAGGAGAGCTTGAACTCGTGCAGTTCACTGTCGGCGGACGAGGGGTCGATCTCGCCGTACAGGGCGTCGTCGGAGTCGAGGTCCCGGAGGGCGACGGCGCTGACCGCCGGGACGAAGCAGTGCGAGCGGGTCGGGTTCTCGACGGCGAGGGCGGGGATCTGGTTGAGCGCGTCGGCGAGGATCCCGAAGCCCTCCAGGGTGCCGCCGGGGGCGCCGTCGACGGCGGGCAGGCCCGGGGCGTGGGCCTCGTGCCGTTCCTCGGTGACGACCCGCAGCGTGGCGACCAGGGAGTCGTCGCCCGTCGGCTGGGTGCGCAGGGTGGTGCCGGTGACGGACTCCCCGGTGCCCAGGACGGCGGTCGCACCGGATTCGATGCCGTTGCCGGTGCCCGAGCCGACGCCGTTGGCGACACCGATGAGGCGGGGCACGCGTGGCCAGTCGCCCACCCCGGCCAGCTTCGCGAGGAAGTCGGCCCGTTGCTTGTCGACTCCGGGCTTGTCCTGCCAGTGCTCGATGTGGCGCCACAGCAGCTCGCGGGAGGCCGAACTGTTCATCTGCTCCGAGAACCGGGGGTCGAGCGGGGCGATGTAGTGCGCGAACGCCTGGAGCGAGATGGGGATGTAGGCGCCCCGGTGCGGGCTGTCGTAGGACCAGTACACCGCCGTCTGATGGTCGAAGTCCCTGTCCTCCTTCTCCAGCTTGGCGAGGGCGTACCGGGTGACCAGACCTCCCATGCTGAAGCCGCCGACCGCCAGCGGGCCGTCGCACCGCGCGACCGTCTCCCTGATCGCCGCGATCGCGGCCTCCGCGTTCTCCAGGATCGACGCGCTGCGCTCGTCGAAGCCGAGGAGGATGAAGTCCCTGCCGCGCCGGCGCAGTTCGCTGATGAACGGGTAGTCGCCGAACTCCAGGTGGGTCCAGGAGAACTCCAGGCTGCTGGGCCCGGTGTTGAAGCCGTCCGAGACGATGACGGGGCGGGTCAGGGCGCTGTTGCCGTCGCCGTAGTAGACCCAGGCGGTGCCGCCGGGCAGGCTCCATTTCTCGTCGGGCGGCGGCGGGAGGCGGGTGGGGGGCTCCTTGGGGCCGGGAGCCAGGATGATGGGCGGCGCGGCCCGCAGTGCTTCCGCGGCCTGCCGTTCGGTGGGTGCACTCATGTCGGTCCCTTTCAGGAGGCCAAGGCGCCGGGCGCTCACCGCAGTGCCCAAACCCGGCTGACAGCGGCGAAGTCCGCCTACGGACCACCCGTCCGGAGGCGGACTCCTTCGTCCCCGCCCTCTACAGGACGGCGATGGTGAACGAGGCGGGAGTGGGGTGACCGTCGTTGACGGGGACGACGGTGATCGCGTCCCGGCGGTTGTCACACGAGCTGGTGGGCCGTCCTGCCGCCTCGACGCTCGTGGTGCCGACCCCGCCGTTGGCGAGGATCAGGGCGCTGGAGAGGTCGATGCCGGCAGCGGGGTCGACGATGACGCAGTAGACGCCCCGGTGGGTGCTCTCGAAGCTGTCGATCACGTTCTTTTGCCTCTGCAGCTCACCGTGGAAGTCCACCTCGGCGGCAGCCCTGGCGTTGGGGGCGATGATCTCCGCCGGCGCGGCGGCGGCCTGGAGGGTGAAGGCGACCGACAGGGCAGCGGATCCTGCGAGCACAACGGCGGTACGGCGCATGACAGTTCCTTTGCGATCGAGACACAGGCGTGGCGTGCTGCGTTGCCTGATAGTTCGTTGACAACCATATGTCGCGGGAACGAGCAATCGCCCTATCCGTCGGCGAGGCCATTCGAATGGGTGGTGTCACGAGCGCGCGTTGACTGCCTGGTATTTCGATATGCGCTGCACTACGGGGGGATGTTCGCTCTCCAGGACACCGTCGAGCCCCGCCGCAATCGCCGGCGGGGCTCGACGGTGAGCGGCCGGATCCCCTACAGGGGCTGGTCGATCGTCATGGTGAAGCTCAGGACCATGACCTGCTCGAACTTCGGAGGGAACCGCTGGGTCAGCTTGAGCAGGGACTTGGCGTCGACGTCCACGTCGTTCTGCTCGATCGTGATCGATCCGCCTGAGCCGTCCTTGTAGGTGTCGCCGACCTTGACGACCGCCTCCTTGTCGGGGTTGGAGACGGTCAGGGAGGAGGTGATGTTGTCGAAGTCGTCGCCGACGTCGCCCGTCGCGGTGAGGGTCTTGCTACGGCCGCCGAACTTGGAGTCCTCGTACAGCGTGACCGTCCACCCCTTCGGGATGGTCACCGAGCTGATGAAGTCGTTGTCATCCAGCGCGCTGGTGTCGTAGGCGCCGGGCTTCAACGTCTGGCTTTTGCCCTTACAGCCGCGCTCACCGTGAACGATCACGTGGTCGTTGGCCATGATCCCCTCGACTTTCTTCAGTCGGAACAAAGACGGAATTGACCTTAGAGGCCAAGGATTCTCGTGGTGATGGAAACACCTGATCATTCACTCATCCGGGTCTTGGGCGGCCCGGCAGACTCACGAACTTGCAACGAAAATCTGAGACACCAGGCGCCACCAATCCAACCCCGCCTCCGCTACCCACGGCGTTTGAGAACTGAGACAGATACACACGTGAGACAGCCGAACTGTTCATAACCTCGGCCTCGCCGCCGCCCGCGCCTACGGCCTGCCCTGGGAGCGCACCGTCCTGGCCGACGAACCCGGCGACCAGTGGGCCGAAGTGGCCTCCGTCCTCGCCGACGCCTGCGAGACGATCATTCTGCGTCCCACCAGCCGCCCGGTCCCGCGCCAGCTCGCCCGCCTCGAACAACGCCTGCGCACCACAGGGACCACCCTCCTGACCGTCGACGCCTGGCCCGGCACCGCCGAGCTGCGCCTGACCGTCGGCGACTCGTCCTGGCAGGGACTTGGCGACGGCTACGGTGCCCTGGAGCGTCGGACGGTCACCGCCCGGTGCACCGGCCGGGGCCGCGCCGTCCGCCCGCGCGAGGCGCGCCTGTGGCTGCCCGATGAGAACGGCTGCGTGAGCACGGCGACGGCCATACCCGCGGAGCGTCTTCCGCAGGAGGACGGGGACCTCGCAGTCGTCGCCGCGCTCGCGTAGCCGCTGACCCGGTCGGTCATGCGCTCGCGCGGGGATAGCGGACAGGCCCATCACGCGGCCCGGTGGCCGCCTGCGTGCTCGCCCGAGGACATGCAGGCCGCTCAGTCCTCGGCGGCGCGGCAGTGGGGCTGAGGCCCTGTCACTTCCTGTCCCGGGCTGTCGCTGGGTGTGCGACGATCCGCAGACCGACAGGTTGGAGGACGGCTGTGGAGCAGCGGGGACGGGTGTACGAGCGGGCGCTGGAGATCGCCGCGACGGATGCCCGGGCGGAGGTGGTCGATGTCGTGGCGCTCGCACTGGAGACCCTCAGCGGCAACGGGCCGGACGAGGTGCCGCTGGGGCGGCTGCTGTGGCACCTGGACGGCGGACTGCACGGGCGGATGCGCGGTGGCGAAGGCGTGGACGTGCTCATGGGTGCGGTCGAGGCGGTCTCCCTGACGCTGGCAGCCGAGCGCGGTGCTCTGGGGCGGGACGACGTCGTCCGGATCACCGGCGGGGAGTACGCGGGCCGGGCGGGACTGGTCGACGTTCCATCCTGGGAGCCGGACCACGACGCCCGGGACGTCCAGCCCGGTCTGCCTCGCGCTTACCAGGTCCGGCTGGATGGGGCGGTGACCGTGACGGTGCCAGCCGGGGACCTCCGCATCGCGACGCCCACAGGGGACCCGGAGGTGTTCATGGACATCGCGTTCCCCTCCGTGTGGTTCGGCTGTGTGGTGTGGGGCGACCGGCTGGTTCGCTGGCACGCCGAGTGCCGCCGCCGGGAGTGGGAGCCGTTGGACCTCGGTCCGGACCCGGGAGACACCGTGAGCAAGGCCGCGCTCCTGGTGTCGGCGGCGCTCCTGGATGCCGCTACGACGGAGGGGCTGGACGAGCCGGCCGACGGCACCGCGCTCCTCGACCTCCCTTTGCTCTCCGTCTCCGCGCTGCTCAACGGCACCTACGACGAGACGATCGCCGCCATGCTGGAGCGGACCCGCCCGTCCTTCTCCGCCACCGACCAGGTGCTGGAGAACCTGCGGGAGCTGTGGAGCCTGCGCGCCAAGGTTGAGGAGCTGCGCCAGCGCGGCCGGGTCCGGCGGCTGGCCCACACCATCGTGTGGGCCACCACGTGGCAGGGCAGCGCCGGGGAGTCGATCCGGTCGAGTACCTTTCAGGCCGGGAAGTTGTGCTACTGCGGGACCGCCTGGACGACGTCGCCCCCTGGGTCCAGGAGCAGCGCGCCATCGCCTGGGCCGAGGACATCGCCGCGCAGCCCGGAGGAGAAGCCCTGTAGACGAGGCTTCGCGCCCGCGCGCTCCGGCTCGGCGATCACACGGTAGGAGGGTTGGCACTCTCCGCACTTTTCTACAAGCGCGGCGGCGGCTTGCCGCCGGCGACGAGGACATTCGCCGGCTACGCCCGCCCCGTAGTTCACGTATGCCGCCGGACCTGGGCGGACACGGGGAGCCGCACCATCGTGGTGCAGCGTGCGCTGATCGATCCGATCGCACAGTCCGGAGGCGGAACGCCCGGGGTGGCTTGGCGGCGTCACGAGGCCGGAAGCGCGCCTTGCCGTGTTGAGGGAGTTCGTGAGCGTTATCGACGCAGTCTCGGTGCCTGAGCTTGTCGTTTAACGTCCGGCGTCGAACAAACGGGCCCCGAAGTGGCAGGCTGTGGTCGTGGAAATCGCGAGGGACGACCTGCCAAGGCCGCTGTCGACGTGCTGGCTCTACTGGATCGCCGTACCGACCGGCGACCAAGCGGGCGTCATCGCGTCCCTGGGCCTTACCCGCACCGTCCCTGTGACGTTCGCCGAGGCTGAGGCTGTCATCGACGAGGACGGCCACGGAGAGGCTGAGGACAATCCGGACGGGATGGCCCGGGTGTACGTGAGTCCCGAGATCGACGGATGGACTCTGGTGATCGGCCCGTGGTGCGATCCGTGTAACAGCGACAGAAGCGACGAGGTCCTGCGACTGTGTGTCGACCTCAGCGCCCGCTACGGAGTGGCCCAGGCGTACTACTTCGGAACACAGAACGACGGCTCGGCCTGGCTGATCGCGGAGCACGGAGTCGTGGTGCGGCGGTACTGCGAGACCGGCGAAGTCGACGACGGACTCCTCACGCTGGGACAACCCCTCGTGCAAGAACAGGCCGAACGGGAGCGGATGGGTCTGCCGGCCGCCTGGGACGAGAGCGCACGCAACGACGATGCCGAGGAGGAGTGGAAGTGGCGGGCGTTCGACATGGCCCCCGAGATCGCCTCGGCCCTGGGCATCAGTCCGCTCGCACTGACCGCGGCGATGCGAGTTCGCGGCGTCGGCGTTCTTGCTGAGACACCTGTTCCGGTGCACTGAGCAGTGCGTTCAGCTTTCCATAGCCGTCCTTCTCGGTTTGGGGCCCTTCTTGTAGTGGGCGGGCCGCACATATGCCTCGCCGGTGGCCAGGACTCTTCCGACCTCGTGGTGGGCGGCGGGCCGCTGGTTCTTCGAGCCGGGCGGCCGGCCCGGGCCGGAGCGGGTGGGTTTCGGTGCACGCGCTGGTGAGGGGGCCTTCGTGTGCAGGTTCCTGAACCCGACGCGGGCGGGGGTGAGCTTGTTCGGTTCCGCCGGCTTCTCCCAGGGGTGGCGGAGGTCGGCGACGAGCGGGCGGGCGAGGCGGAGCTGGGTGTGGGCGGCGATCACCAGCCAGGTCCAGCGGTCGGCCGCCGCGGAGTCGCGCAGGCGGGGCCGGGTCCAGCCGAGGGTCTGCTTGAGCAGGCGGAAGGTGTGCTCCAGGTCGAAGCGGCGGAGGAACGCCTGCCAGCAGCGGTCGACCTCGGCCGAAGTGGCGCCGGTGCGCGACCACCAGAGCCAGACCGGCCGGTTCACCCCGCCGCTGGGCAGCTTCTCGACGGCCAGCCGGATCACCGTGCCTTCGAGGAGCGGCAGGTCGCCGTCGTGGTCCAGCCAGGCCGCGCGGCGGGTCAGCCGGGGGTGGAGCCGGTCCCAGGCCCGGGCCTGGGCGGTGCCGTAGTGGCGAGTCGCGGTGGTGGTGACCGCCTGTTCGGTGCCCCAGGTGTCGGGGTCGCCGAAGACGAACTCGCTGCCGTGCTTGGGCGGCCGGCCGCCAGCCGGGTTCGCGGCGGCGAACTCCGCCCGGCTTGGGGCCGGGCGGCGCATCACCCGGTCCGAGCGGAGCCGGCCCAGCACCTGCACCGGCAGATCCGCGAGCAGGTGGGCGATGCGCGGGGCGTCGTAGCCGGCGTCCATCACCACCAGCACCTCCGGATCACCCGCCCGCCACTGCCCCGCGCCGATCAACCGCACTACCACGTTGCGGAGTTGGACGGCAGTGACGGCCGCGACGTCGGCGCCGGGCTCCAGCCGCGTCGCGTCCAGCACCGCCGTCCAGGAAGTCCGCCCAGTCTCCAGCGCGACCACGAACGAGTACGGCCAGCCCGGGGATCATCTGGTGCTTGGCGTCGCCGCGGCCGAAGGTGTGGCAGAAGGATCGGTCCGGGCAAGTCTGTGCGTCCGGCCGCAGGAACGGCGAGACGTCCACCGCGAGCACCAGGCGGCCGTCGGCGGCCCGCGGCAGCGGCAGGCCGGCCAGCGCGGTCCGCAGCCGCTCGAACGTCTACCCGCCCCCGGTTCAGCGCGGCGTACGGGGCCCCGTGCCCGCGCCGGTGCTCGGGGGCCAGCGCCAGGCCCACCAGGGTCTTCACCGGCCCGTCGGTGCACAGCAACGCATCGGTCAGCTCGAACAGCGCGTCGCGCCGCCCGGTCAGGCAGTCGTAGAAGACCCCCCGGAAGCGTGACAGTTCAGCGAACGGCTCGCCCTGCACACCCTGTTCCACCACACTCATCACAGCGGCCTTCGCATCAAATCCTGTACCTCTTGGTCGAGTTCAGGATCATGCGAAGGCCGCACCGCCGTCCCGGGAACACCCGAACGAGTGATCACCGGACCCGCTTGTTCGACGCCGGACGTTAAACGACAAGCTCTGAACTGGTTCCTCTTCTCGCGGCGAGCTAAGGGCTGTCCCGTATAAGCGGGTGAGCCGGGACGAGGACGACGGTACGGTGCCCGGATGGAGCCCTCGAACCCCGTATGTCCAGCCCACGGACCTGGCATCGATCCCGCGTCACTGATCGGTCGTCGGCTGGCGCGGCTGGTGGCGTCCTGGCACGTATATGAGGGACGAGAATCTGACACCCCTGTCGATCTGTGGCTCATCGATGACCAGGGGGTGTCCACCCACATCATGAGCGGGACGGACTGGTGCCTTGTGGTTGAGGCGTCCGAGCCGTACGAGAGCTACGACATGGGCAACCGGGGCCGGATTGACGTGCGACCCGTTGACGAGGGATCCCGCTGGCGAGCCGTGTTGGGGAAGTCGTGCTCGGAGTCCGAGAGGACTGGGAGCCGCTGACGGGGCGGATGGGCCTTGAGTTGGACTTCGCATCAGGAAGCGTCCGTTGCGAGAGCTGGTCCGGTGACCTCCGCGACCGCTGCGACAGTTCACCCTGGCGAACTCGAACCACCCGAACCACCCCGCCCAGACCCGCGCCCTGCACGCCTACCTGCGGTGGCGCAACGCCAACGCCCGCCATCATCCCTATGTCCTCGCGGCCCAGCGCAAGGAACGAGCCCGCATTCGCAGCGAGAAGGGCATCCGCTGGGGAGGGCGACCCGGAACCCGAGCGGCGTGAAAGACGCCACGAGCACAGCCCACTTGCACAGCACGAACCTCACGAGGAGTTCCGCATGGACCATCGGGACGTCGACACGGCCTTGGCAGAGTTGCTGAAGGTACTCAGACCGCATGCCGACAAGGATTGGACGGTGCCAGCAGGTCCGCTGAAGTGGAGCTGCTGGGAGACGGCGGCGCACATCGGGCACGACCTGCTGGCCTACGCGGGGCAGGTGGCAGCACGTCCCACCGACTCCTACCTCCCGTTCGACCTGAACGTCAGCCCCGCTGCCTCCCCGACCGAGGTACTCCAGACGGTCACCGCCTGCGGCCGGCTCCTCAGCTGCGTGCTGACCGCAGCCAGTCCGACCTTGCGGGCCTGGCACTGGGGTCCCTGCGATCCCGAGGGCTTCGCAGCAATGGGCGTCGCTGAAGCCCTGCTGCATACACACGACATCACGCAGGGTCTGGCCGTGGACTGGCAGCCGCCCGCACCCCTATGCGCGGCCGTGCTCGGTCGTCTGTTCCCCGATGCCCCTCCTGGAGACCCCGTCCAGGTGCTTCTCTGGTGCACCGGCCGCCAGGAACTGGATGGCCTTCCCCGCCGAACCTCGTGGGTATGGAAAGCAGCGCGCTCCGACTGATCGCACCACCCGGTAAACGTTCCCGGTCACAGCACTAGCCTGACTGAGGGAACCGGCAGCCTGGTGTGGCCGGGACGCGCTGATCGCCGACGGGAAGATCCGCACCGCCTGACCGAGCACCGGGCCCGAGACAGCAGCCCCCCTCGGGCCCGCCCCGGTCGACGTGCCGCCCGGCTGTGCACGCCCACTCTTGACGGCCTGTCAGTCGAGCGGAACGGTGGAGGCGCAAGGATCCGCAACCGGCTTGGCACAAGGAGCGGTCATGGCACTACGGTTCAGGGGCATCGACCCGGACACGCCCAACGGCGGCTCTCCGACCGTGTGGTTGGAGGACGAGAAAGCGGAGATCGTCATCCAGGGCTGGCTGCCCGACATGGAGATGTACCGCGTGATCAGCGAAACCGAGTGGGTGGAGGGCCACGCCACCGGCGTCCCGGACCACGAGGGCGTCGTCCGGATCCCGGTCCGGATGATCCCGTTCTTGAGGAAGGTGTGCGATGAAGCCGAGCGTGCCGGACTTTGGCGCCCTGCTGAGGAGCGCTGAGCGCTCCGCGTGCCACCTGGAGATGCGCGACTCCTACATGGACGACCCGGTGTTCGCCGACTGGCGCGCCGGCCTCCCGGTCGACCGGCCCGAGGCCTACGACCTGCCCGAGGAGTACACCGCCTGGGCCGCCCTGGTGCGGGAGACGGTCGGCCGCGGTGTGGCGATGCGCCGCGCTCGGATCGTCTCGGAGCCGGTGACCGCCTACATCCGCTGGGAGCACGCGATCACCGAGCGGCACAACGTCGCGCTCGGCGAGCAGGTCCGCTGGCTGCCCCGGTCGAAGGCCTCCGACCTCGCGCTGCCGGGCAACGACCTCTGGCTGGTCGACGAGCGCCTAGTCCTGTTCCACTGGTTCACCGGTGACGGCGAGTGGGCCGGGCACGAGACCACCGAGAATCCGGCCGTGGTGAAGATGGTGACCGGCGCCTTCGAGGCGGTGTGGGAGAGGGCCGTTCCCCACGCGCAGTACACCGTCTGAGCAACCTGTCCACCACCACCACCCGCCGGGCAGCCAGCACCATGTCGTCGTCCCCGTCATCCAGCGTCATCGAGGCGCGCAAGGCGCTCGCCAACCGTCTGGTCGGCCTGCGCAAGGACGCCGGCCTGACCGGCGACGAGCTGTCCACCCGGTGCGGGTGGCATCCGGCCAAGACCTCCCGGATCCAGAGCGGCAAGTCCGCCCCGTCCGAGGACGACCTGCGCGCCTGGTGCGCCGCCTGCGACGCAAGCGACCAGGTCCCCGACCTGATCACCGCCGCCCGCGCGGTCGACTCCATGTACACCGAGTGGCGCCGCATGGAACGCGGCGGGCTGCGCGCCGCCCAGGAGTCGGTTGCCGCCCTCTACCGCCGCACCGGCCTGTTCCGCGTCTACGCCAGCCGCGTCCTGCCGGGCATGGTGCAGACCCCCGAATACACCACCGCCGTCCTGCGCTCGATTCAGCGCGCCCGGGTCGAAGTCGACGACGTCGCCGACGCCGTGGAGGCGCGGCTGGAGCGGCAGCGGATGCTGTTCTCCGGCCGGCACCGCTTCGGCCTGCTCATCGAGGAGTGGGTGCTGCGCGCCGCGGTGTGCGACCCGGAGGCGATGGCGGCCCAGCTCGGCCACCTGCTCGCCGTCTCCGCCAGCCCGTTCGTCAGCGTCGGTGTCGTCCCGACGGGGCCAGGCCGTCCACACCTGCCGGTCGAGGACTTCTACCTGTTCGACGAGGCCGAGGTGGCTGTCGAGCTGACCTCCGGCTATCTGCGGATCACCCAGCCACGTGAGATCGCCGACTACGTGCGCACCTTCACCGACCTGGCGTCCATGGCCGTGCACGGAACCGGAGCCCGTCAGCTGATCACAGCGGCGATAGCCACTCTCGGGTGACGTCCCGCAAGTAGGCGCAACCTCATTGAGGGCCCGGCCGGTCACTCCCTACCGTCGATCCGTCGCCCGCCGTGACGGACCGGACACCCGGCCCCGGCGGGCGAGCTGGGC
The DNA here is from genome assembly GCF_000719705.1 of Streptomyces sp. NRRL S-350. Taxonomy (GTDB): domain Bacteria; phylum Actinomycetota; class Actinomycetes; order Streptomycetales; family Streptomycetaceae; genus Kitasatospora. The sequence goes on from NZ_JOHO01000073.1 coordinate 25,904, forward strand.
TGCTGCGCCCGCCCGTCCCACGTCGGGTGAGCGCAGCCGTCACCGCCAACGAGAGAGCGGAGTTCCGCCGTGGCAGCGCACCCCGTAACCCGCCCACCGGCCACGGCTGCAGCCGCGCGAGGGGTTGCACCGACGGGTGCGAGGCGCACGGTGACGACCGTCGAAGCCTCGACACGGCCCCCGAGCGCCGACGCCGTGAAGGTGCTGCTGCCCTACGAGCCGCAGTCCGCCGCCGAGGCCCGGCGCCTCGTGCGCACCACGCTGCGATCTTGGGGGCTGGAGGACCTGGTCGAGGCTGGCGAGCTCATCGTCAGCGAGCTTGTCGGCAACGCCGTGCGGACCGGATGCCGCCGCCGGATGACGGTCACCGTCGAGCGGATCACCGGCCGGTGCGTGCGGATCAGCGTCAGCGACGGCTCCCGCGCACTGCCCTGCCTGATCGAGGCCGGCACGTCGGCAGAGTCGGGCCGGGGACTTGCCCTGGTCCACCATCTGACCGGCGGGCACTGGGGCGCGAGCCTGGAAGGGCTCGGCAAGACCGTCCACGCGGATCTGCACACTCATGCCCCCAGCCAGGCGTAGCCCACGAGTGCCACGGTGCGCCGGGGCGGCCCTCTACGCCTCCCGCCTCCGGGAGGGCACCACACAGCGACGACGAGGAGGTCGGCTGGAACTGTCCGAATGTCTGGGTCTGGACGTCGGGTGAGATGCTCAACGCGGGCCTGGCCTCTGGTCGGTGGTGGTTCCTGGTGGGGACAGCGCGGTGCTGTCGTCACGTAGAGGGTGTGCCTTGCGTTGCTCGGTAGCGCGATGGCGGTGTTCCGTAGCGGCTGACGAATGCCTGGCGGAGCGTTTCAGCGGTTCTGAAGCCGCACTGTGCCGCCACGCTCGCCACGGGTAGTGAGGTGGAAGCCAGGAGGTGAGCGGCGGCTTCGGTGCGCGCGTCGCGGACGAATCGGCCCGGCGCCTTTCCAAGGTCGTCGATGAACAAGCGGGTCAGGTGGCGTTCGCTCACCCCGGCGTCGGCTGCCAGTGCGGTTGCGGTCAGGTCGCCGGTCAGGTGGCTGGCGATGTAGTTGACGGCTCGCCTGACCAGGCTGTTGGTGGGTGCTGGGGTTGCTGTGAACATGCTCATCTGTGCCTGGTTGCCGGGCCGTTGCAGATAGGTGACCAGGCCGCGGGCCACGGAGCGCGCCAACTCCGCGCCGTGGTCCTCCTCGATGAAGGCCAGGGCGAGGTCCAGGGCGCTCGTGACGCCCGCCGCGGTGGACACGCCTCCGTCGCGGATGTAGATCGGCGCCGGATCCACGGTGATCTCCGGGTAGGCCGAGGCCAACTGCTCGGCGTACCACCAGTGAGTCGTGACGCGTTTGCCGTTGAGCAGGCCGGCGGCAGCCAGGACGGTCGCCCCTGTGCAGACCGAGGCCACTCTGCGGCTCTCCCTGGCCAGGCGGCGGACATGGCCGACGATCCGCGGGTTGCCTGCCGCGGCCTCGTGGCCGAACCCTCCCGAGACGATCAGCGTGTCCAGCGGCCCCCGCAGCCGCTCCAGGGATCGCTGGCCCTGCAGCGTCAGCCCCGAGTCGCAGGTGATCGCGCGGCCTCCCGGCGTGGCCACGCTCACGGCATAGGCGGGGCTGGCACCGAGCCGGTTGGCGGTGGTCAAGCTTGTCGTCACGCAGGCGATGTCCAGCAACTCGGCCTCGTCGTATCCGACGAGGACCACCACTCGTTCCTCCATGACCAGGACCCTATGTCGGAATGACTGGTATCCCAAGAATTCCGACCTGGTCGCTGTCTGCCCTTGGC
>NZ_JOHO01000074.1 GCF_000719705.1 Streptomyces sp. NRRL S-350
CCAGAAGAGGGCTTCGCGGGTCTTCCAGTGCAGGTAGACGGTGCCCTTGCCGATGCCGGCGCGGGAGGCGACGTCGTCGATGGTGACCCGGCGGTAGCCGTGCTGTTCCAGCAGTTCGGCGGTGGTGTCGAGGATCCGCTCGGCCCGTTCCTGGCGAGCGCCGGACCCCACTGGCAGACGTTGGGATCTGTTCACGGAGAGAGTGTATGACCAGATTTCAAAGTTGGTCAACAAGAAAGCTCGGCTTGTTCCGCCGAGGCTTTAGGAGCCGCCAAGGCCCCCGTTAGCCGCCCCTCGGACATTGATCCGGTTGGCTCCGTGCCCTCCTGCGCGCGGATCGCCGTGACCGCCGTCGCGACCAGTGGGGACTGAATCCATGGCTCCGTCTTCCGAGAAACTCGTTGAAGCCCTCCGCGCGTCGCTGCTGGAGAACGAACGCCTCCGGCGGGACAACCAGCAGCTCACCGAGGCCAGGGCCGAACCCGTCGCCATCGTCGGCATGGCCTGCCGCTACCCCGGGGCGGTGAGTTCGCCGGAGGAGCTGTGGGACCTGGTGCACGACGGGGTCGACGCGGTCGACGGCTTCCCCGCCGACCGCGGCTGGGACACGGCCGCGCTGTACGACCCGGACCCGGAACGGACCGGCCGGACCTACGCCCGCGAGGGCGGGTTCCTCTACGACGCGGGCCGGTTCGACCCCGAGTTCTTCGGCATCTCGCCGCGCGAGGCGCTGGCGATGGACCCGCAGCAGCGGCTCCTGCTGGAGACCGCCTGGGAGACCTTCGAACGCGCCCGCATCCGGCCCTCCACACTGCGCGGCAGCCGCACCGGCGTCTTCACCGGGATCATGTACGGCGACTACGGCGCCCAGCTGTTCCACCGCACCCCCGACGGCTTCGAGGGCTACATCGGCACCGGCAGCGCCTTCAGCATCGCCTCCGGCCGGGTCGCCTACACCTTCGGGCTGGAGGGCCCGGCGGTGACCGTCGACACCGCCTGCTCGTCCTCCCTGGTGACGCTGCACCTGGCCTGCCAGTCGCTGCGCGAGGGCGAGTGCACCCTGGCCCTGGCCGGCGGGGCCAGCGTGATGGCCACCCCGAGCACCTTCATCGAGTTCAGCCGCCAGCGCGGCCTGGCCCCCGACGGGCGGTGCAAGGCCTTCGCCGCCTCCGCCGACGGGGTCGGCTGGGGCGAGGGCGTCGGCATGCTGCTGCTCGAGCGGCTCTCCGACGCGGAGCGCAACGGCCACCCGGTGCTCGCGGTCGTCCGCGGCAGCGCCGTCAACCAGGACGGCCGCAGCAGCCAGCTCACCGCGCCCAACGGACCGGCCCAGCAGCGCGTGATCCGGGCCGCCCTCGCGGCCGCCCGGCTCACGCCCGCCGACGTCGACGCCGTCGAGGCGCACGGCACCGGCACCACACTCGGCGACCCGATCGAGGCGCAGGCCCTGCTGGCCACCTACGGCCAGGCGCGCACCGGCGAACAGCCGCTCTGGCTGGGCTCGTTGAAGTCCAACATCGGCCACACCCAGGCCGCCGCCGGCGTCGGCGGCGTGATCAAGATGGTCCAGGCGATGCGGCACGGCATGCTGCCCCGCACCCTCCACGTGGACGAGCCCACCCCGCACGTCGACTGGGAGTCCGGGGCCGTCGAACTGCTCACCGAGGCCCGGCCCTGGCCCGCGACCGACCGCCCCCGCCGGGCCGCCGTCTCCTCCTTCGCGATCAACGGCACCAACGCGCACGTCATCCTCGAAGCCGCCCCCCGACACCCCGGCGAGCCGAGCAGCGACCAGCCCCGGGCCGACCGGCCGCACCAGGCCGGGCACACCGACCAGCCGCACACCGACGAGCCGCGCCCCGCCGCCACCGCGCCGGCCCTGTCCTGGCTGCTCTCCGCCCAGACCGAGCCGGCCCTGCGCGACCAGGCCGCCCGGCTCGCCGCCCAGCTGGACCGCCGGCCCGCCGACCCGGCCGCCGTCGCCCTCGCCCTCGCCACCACCCGCGACCAGCACCCGCACCGCGCGGTGGTAGTCGGCACGGACACCGCCGCACTCCGCGCCGGGCTGGACGCACTCGCCGACGGCCGGGCCGACGCGGGCCTGGTCCAGGGCGAGGCCGCGGAACCCGGCCGGACCGTCCTGGTCTTCCCCGGCCAGGGCTCCCAGTGGGAGCGCATGGCCGTCGACCTGCTGGACACCTCCGACGTCTTCCGGGAGGCCATCGAGGCCTGCGCCAAGGCGCTGGCCGAGCACACCGACTGGTCGCTCACCGACGTCCTGCGCGGCGCCCCGGACGCCCCCGGGCTGGAGCGGGTGGACGTCGTCCAGCCGGTGCTCTTCGCCGTCATGGTGTCGCTGGCCCGGCTCTGGGAGTCGCTCGGCGTGCGGGCCGACGCCGTGCTCGGACACTCGCAGGGCGAGATAGCCGCCGCGCACATCGCGGGCGCGCTCACCCTGGAGGACGCGGCCCGCGTCGTGGCCCTGCGCAGCCGGGCCATCACCGCCCTCGCGGGCCGGGGCGGCATGGCCTCCGTCGCGCTGCCGGCCAGCGAGGTGACCGAGCTGATCGGCGCCCGCGCCGACCGCGTCTCGGTCGCCGCCGTCAACGGCCCCCGCCACACCGTCGTCTCCGGCGACCCGACGGCCCTGGACGAGCTGGTGGCCGAGTGCACCGCGCGCGGCGACCGGGCCCGGCTGATCCCGGTCGACTACTCCTCGCACTCCCCCCAGGTCGAGGCGATCCGCGCCGAACTGCTCGCCGAACTGCGCGGCATCGAGCCGCGCTCCGCCGCGACCGTGTTCTGCTCCACGGTCACCGCCGCACCGCTGGACACCGGCACCCTGGACGCCGACTACTGGTACACCAACCTGCGGGAGACCGTCCGCTTCGAAGCGGCCGTGCGCCACCTCGCCGAGACCGGCCACACCACCTTCATCGAGGTGAGCCCGCACGCCGTGCTGCTCCCCGGCATCCAGGAGACCCTGGAGGACGCGCTCGGCGCCGACGCGGCCGGCGCCCTGGTGACCGGCACGCTCCGGCGCGACGAGAACGGCTGGACCCAACTGCTCACCTCACTGGCCCGGCTGCACACCCACGGCCACCCGGTGGACTGGTCCGCCCCGCCGGCCGGCGCCCCGACCGGGCCGGCCGACCTGCCCACCTACGCCTTCCAGCACAGCCACCTGTGGCTGTTCCCCGCCGGCGGCGATCCGCGGGCCGACGGGCTGCAGGCCACCGGCCACCCGCTGCTCGGCGGCGCGGTGCACCTGGCGGCCGGTGGAGGCCGGGTCTGGACCGGCCGCGTCGGCCTCGCCGACCAGCCCTGGGCGGCCGAGCACCGGGTGCTGGGCCAGGCCGTCCTGCCCGGCGCGGCGATCGCCGACCTCGCGCTGGGGATCGCCGCCGAGGCCGGCTGCGCGGAGGTCGCGGAACTCGTGCTGAGCGCCCCGGTCCTGCTCCCCGAGGAGGGCGGACTCTGGCTCCAGGCGATCGTCGACGGGCCGGACGACACCGGGGCGCGCGCACTGAGCCTGTACTCCCGCCCGGCCGCCCCCGCCGAGGTCCGGGACGGCGAGGAGGACGAACCCGCCTGGACCCTGCACGCCACCGGACGGCTGAGTGCCGCCGCCGGCGCCGAGCGGCCCGCCACGCCCACCGCCTGGCCGCCGGCCGGTGCCACCGAGCTGGACGCGGACGGCCTCTACGAGCAACTGGCCGCCGTCGGCCTGGAGTACGGCCCGCTGTTCCAGGGCGTCCAGGCCGCCTGGCGCGCCGGTGACACCGTCCACGCCGAAGTGACGCTCCCGGACGACGCCGACGTCACCGGCTACGGCGTCCACCCGGCCCTGCTGGACGCCTGCCTGCACCCGATCGCCCTGCTCGGCGCGCCCGACGAGCCGCACCTGCCGTTCTCCTGGCAGGGGTTGACGCTGCACCGGGCCGGCGCGCACCGGCTGCGGGTCAGCGTCGAGTCGACCGGGGAGCAGACCGCCCGGCTCACCGCCACGGACGAGGAGGGCGCCCCCGTGCTCGACCTCGCCGAGCTGACACTGCGCCGGATCGCCGCCGACCAGCTCGCCGCCGGTCGACCCGCCGCGGGCCGCCGGGACGGCGGCGTCGACGCGCTGTTCACCGTCGAGTGGCCCCCCGTCACGGCACCCGCCGATCCGCCGGCCCGCACCTGGCTGGTGCCGGGCGGCCCGACGGCCGACCCGACCGCCGCCGAACTGGCCGACGCGGGCCTGGCGGCCCGGACGGCGACCCTCGACGAGGTGACCGAGGGCGACGTCCTGACCGTGCCCGTCCCGCCCGCGGCCGACGGGGACGTCCGCAGCTCGCTCGAACCGGTCCTCGCCCTGGTACGCGACTTCCTCGACCGCGACCTGCCCCCGGACACCCGGCTCGCCGTACTCACCCGCGGCGCCGTCAGCACCGAGCCGGACGGCGACGTCACCGACCTCGGCGGCGCGGCGGTGTGGGGGCTGATCCGCTCGGCACAGACCGAGAACCCCGGCCGGTTCCTGCTCATCGACACCGACGGCCGACCCGAATCGCTTCGCGCCCTGCCCGCCGCCCTCGCCAGCGGCGAAACCCAACTGGCCGTCCGACGCGGCGAGTTGTTCACCCCCCGGCTCGCCCGTCCGGACACGGTGCTCACCCCGCGCACCGACACCGGCGCCTGGTACCTGGGCACCACCGGCACCGGCACCCTGGCCGACCTGGCGCTGCTGCCCGACCCGGAGGCGGACCGCCCGCTCGGGCCCGGCGAAGTGCGGGTCGAGGTGCACTGCGCCGGCCTGAACTTCCGCGACATCATGCTGTCCCTGGGCCTGGTGACCACCGACGTGCGCCGGCTCGGCGGCGAGATCGCCGGTGTCGTACTGGCCGTCGGCCCGGACGTCACCGGACTGGCGCCGGGCGACCGGGTGATGGGCCTGACCGCCGGAACCGGGCCGACCGTGGTCACCGACCGGCGGCTGCTCACCCGCGCACCGCACGGCTGGTCCTTCGCCGAGGCCGCGACCGTACCGGTCGCCTTCGCCACCGCCTACTACGGGCTGCGCGACCTCGCCCGGATCACCGAGGGCGAGAGCCTGCTGGTGCACGCCGCCGCCGGCGGGGTCGGCATGGCGGCCCTCCAACTCGCCCGGCACTGGGGCGTCGAGGTGTACGGCACGGCCAGCGCCGGCAAGTGGCCGGTGCTGCGCGAGCAGGGGCTGGACGAGGCGCACCTCGCCTCCTCCCGCGACCTCGGCTTCGAGGAGCACTTCCGCACCGCCACCGGCGGCAAGGGCGTCGACGTCGTCCTCAACTCGCTGGCCCGCGAGTTCGTGGACGCCTCGCTGCGGCTGCTGGCCGACGGCGGCCGGTTCATCGAGATGGGCAAGACCGACATCCGCGACCCGCAGGAGGTCGCCGCGACGCACCCCGGCATCCGGTACCGGGCGTTCGACATCCTCGACACCGCCGGCGCCGACCGGGTGCAGGAGATCCTCGAGGAGCTGACCGTGCTGTGCGAGCGCGGCGTGCTGAACCCGCTGCCGATCACCTCCTGGGACGTCCACCGGGCGCCCGAGGCGTTCCGCCACCTCAGCCAGGCCCGGCACGTCGGCAAGGTCGTGCTCGACCTGCGGCCCGGCCTCGATCCGCAGGGCACCGCGCTGATCACCGGCGGCACCGGGCTGCTCGGCGGGCTGGTCGCCCGTCACCTGGTCACCGCCCACGGCGTACGCCACCTGCTGCTGCTCAGCCGCAGCGGCCCCACCGCCGACGGCGCCGGCGAACTCGCCGCCGAACTGAGCCGGTTGGGCGCCGACGTCACCATCACCGCCTGCGACACCGCCGACCGCGCGGCACTCGAGGCGGCACTGGCCGACATCCCCGCCGCCCACCCGCTGACCGCCGTGGTGCACGCCGCCGGCGTGCTGGACGACGGCATCGTCCAGTCACTCACCCCGCAGCGCCTGGACAAGGTCCTGCGGCCCAAGACCGACGCGGCCCGGAACCTGCACGAACTCACCCGTGACACCGGGCTGCGCGCCTTCGTCCTGTTCTCCTCGATCGCGGGCACCGTGGGCGGGGCCGGCCAGGCCGGCTACGCCGCCGCCAACGCCTACCTCGACGCGCTCGCCCGGCACCGCCGGGCCAACGGCCTGCCGGCCGTCTCGGTGCCGTGGGGCTACTGGGACCAGGCCAGCGGCATGACCGGCCACCTCGACGCCCAGGACATCCAGCGGATGACCCGCAGCGGGCTCGTCCCGCTGAGCTCCGCCCAGGGCCTCACCCTCCTCGACACCGCGCTCGGCGCCGACCTGCCGGTCCTGGTGGCCGCCCCGCTGGACACCGCGGCCATGCGCGGCATGGCGGGCGGCGCACTGCCGCCGGTGCTGGCCGACCTCGCCCCGGCGCCGCTGCGCCGCCGCGCACCCGGCGGACGCGGCGCCGACGCGGCGGGCGGCGCCGCGGACCTCGTGCGCCGGCTGTCCACCGCGGCCGGCGGCGAACGGGAGCAGCTGGTCCTGGACCTGGTGCTGAACCAGGTGGCGGCGGTGCTCGGGCACGGCTCGCGCGAACGGATCGCGGCCCACCGGGCGCTCAAGGAGCTGGGCTTCGACTCGCTCTCCGCCCTGGAGCTGCGCAACCGGCTCAACGCGGCCACCGGCCTCAAACTCGCCCCGACCCTGGTCTTCGACCACCCCACGCCGAACGCGCTCGCCCAGCAGCTGCTGACCCGGCTCACCCCGGACCCCGCCGCCGCCGTCCGCTCCGCGCTGGCGGAGATCGAGCGGCTGAACCAGCAGATCGCCGAGGCGGCGGTCGAACCCGCGCTGCGCGAGGACATCGCCCAGCGGATCCGGGACCTGCAGTGGCGGTGGGACGACGACCGGCTCGCGCTCCAGCGGACCGACGACCTCGACGCGGCATCCGACCACGAGCTGTTCGAAGCACTCGACATCGAACTCGGCACGGCCTGACCGGTGCCGGAGCATCCCATCCCGCAGAAAGGACACCTCCGCACCGTGGACGACGCCGTGAACGAGACCGGGCCGCAGGCCGACGAGGCCGGCAGCCAGGAGAAGCTGCGCGACTACCTCAAGCGCGCGACCACCAGTCTGCGCCAGACCCGCCAGCGCCTGCACGACCTGGAGTCGCGCGAGCAGGAGCCGATCGCCGTCGTCGGCATGGCCTGCCGCTACCCCGGCGGCGTCCGCTCGCCCGAGGACCTCTGGCGACTGGTCGACTCCGGCACCGACGCGGTCGGCGACTTCCCCGACGACCGGGGCTGGCACCAGGACTCCCTCTACGACCCCGACCCCGACGCGCACGGCAAGAGCTACGTGACCAAGGGCGCGTTCCTCTACGACGCCCCCGACTTCGACGCCGGCTTCCACGGGATGAGCGGCCGGGAGGCCGGCGCGACCGACCCCCAGCAGCGGGTGCTGCTGGAGGTCGCCTGGGAGGCGCTGGAGCGGGCCGCGATCCAGCCGGAGTCGCTGCACGGCAGCGACACCGGGGTGTTCACCGGGGTGATCGGGCAGGAGTACGGCGCGTACGCCGACGCCCCCGAGCTGGAGGGCTTCTTCCTCACCGGCAACACCACCAGCGTCGCCTCCGGCCGGATCGCCTACACGCTGGGCCTGGAGGGCCCCGCGGTGACCCTCGACACCGCCTGCTCCTCCTCGCTGGTGGCGATCCACCTGGCCGTCCAGTCACTGCGCCGCGGCGAGTGCGCGCTCGCGCTGGCCGGCGGGGCGACCGTGATGGCCAGCCCCCGGGTGTTCGTGGAGTTCAGCCGGCAGCGCGGGCTGGCCCCGGACGGCCGCTGCAAGTCCTTCGCGGCCGCGGCGGACGGCACCGGCTGGGGCGAGGGCGCCGGACTGCTGGTGCTGGAGCGGCTCTCCGACGCGGTGCGCGGCGGTCGTCGGATCCTGGCCGTGATCCCGGGCTCCGCCGTCAACCAGGACGGTGCCAGCAACGGCCTGACCGCCCCGAACGGCCTCGCCCAGCAGCGGGTCATCCGCCAGGCCCTGCGCGCCGCCCGGCTCTCGCCGGTGGACGTCGACGCGGTCGAGGCGCACGGCACCGGCACCTCGCTCGGCGACCCGATCGAGGCCCAGGCGCTGATCGCCGCGTACGGGCAGAACCGCCCGGCGGACCGGCCGCTGCGGCTCGGCTCGATCAAGTCCAACATCGGGCACACCCAGGCCGCCGCCGGCATCGCCGGGGTGATCAAGATGGTGATGGCCCTGCGGCACCAGCAGCTGCCGGCCACCCTGCACGTCGACGAGCCGTCCCCGCACGTGGACTGGACGGCGGGCGCGGTCACCCTGCTGCGCCGGCCCGAGGCGTGGCCGGCCGGCGACCGGCCACGCAGCGCCGGCGTGTCCTCGTTCGGGATCAGCGGGACCAACGCGCACCTGATCGTCCAGGAGCCGCCGGCCCCGACCGCCGCCGCCCCCGCCGGCTCCACCCCCGCCGGCTCCACCCCCGCCGACTCCGCCCCCGCCGACTCCGCCCCGGCCGCCGCGGTCCTGCCCGCCGACGGCCTGCCGCTGCTGGTGTCCGCCCGCAGCGAGCCCGCGCTGCGGGCCCAGGCCGCACAGCTGCACGCCTTCCTGACGGCCGATCCGGAGCCGGACCCGGTCGCGGTCGCCCACGCGCTGGCGCTCACCCGCAGCCACCACCCCGTCCGGGCCGCGGTCACCGCACCGGACCGGGGCCCGCTGCTGGAGGCGCTCGACGCGCTCGCCCGCGGCGAGTCCGCGGCCGGGCTGCTCGCGCCGAACGGGCGGCGCGGCCGACTGGCCTTCCTGTTCACCGGCCAGGGCGCCCAACGACCCGGTATGGGAAGGGAGTTGTACGATCGGTACCCGGCCTTCCGAGCGGCCTTCGAGGAGATCTGCGGCCACCTGGACCAGCCGCTGAAGGACATCGTGTTCGCCGCCGAAGGGACGGCCGACGCCGCCCTGCTCGACCGCACCGAGCACACCCAGAGCGCCCTGTTCGCCGTCGAGGTCGCCCTCCACCGGCTGCTGGAGTCCTGGGGTCTGGTGCCCGACCACGTGATCGGGCACTCGATCGGCGAGCTGGCCGCGGCGCACGTCGCCGGCGTGCTGTCGGTCGAGGACGCCTGCACGCTGGTGCGGGCCCGCGGCCGGCTGATGCAGGCGGCCCGCCCGGGCGGTGCGATGACCGCCGTCCAGGCCACCGAGGACGAAGTCGCCCCGCTGGTCGCCGAACACCCGGCCGAGGTGGCGATCGCCGCCGTCAACGGACCGCGCGCCGTCGTCGTCTCGGGCGACGAGGCCGCGGTCGAGCGGATCGCCGCGCACTTCGCCGGCCTGGGCCGCAAGACCCGCCGGCTGACCGTCAGCCACGCGTTCCACTCCCCCCACATGGACGAGGTGCTGGCGGACTTCCACCGGGTCGCCGAAGGCTTGGAGTACCACGCGCCGCGCATCCCGGTGATCTCCAACCTCACCGGCCGCCCGGCCGGCGAGGAGCTGCGCTCGGCCGACTACTGGACCGAGCACATCCGGCGGCCGGTCCGCTTCCACGACGGCGTCCGGCAGTTGCGCGAACTCGGCGTGACCGCGTACCTGGAGATCGGGCCGGACCGCACGCTGACCGCGATGGCCGAGCAGTGCCTGGCCGACGACGGCGACGGCGACGGGACCGACGGCGAGGCCGTGTTCATCGCCCCGCTGCGGCGCGGGCACTCGGAGCCGCGCAGCGTCCTCGCGGCGGCCGCCGAGGCGCACCTGCTGGGCCGCGACCTCGACTGGTCGGCGGTGCTGGGCGGCGCCCCCGCACCCGAACTCGACCTGCCCACCTACCCGTTCCAGCGCCGGCGGTTCTGGCTGGACAGCGCCGGAGCGGGCGACGCGGGAGCCCTCGGGCAGAGCCCGGTCGGGCACCCGCTGCTCGACGCGGCCGTCCAACTCCCCGACGGCGGCCAGCTGTTCACCGCCAGGCTGACGCTCGCCGGGCAGCCGTGGCTGGCCGACCACCGGGTGGCCGGCACCGTCCTGCTGCCCGGGACGGGCTTCCTGGAGCTGGCACTGGAGGCCGCCGCGCGCTGCGGCCTGGCCGGCGTCGAGGAACTCACCCTGCACAGCCCGCTGCCGTTGACCGGCCACGACGCCGTCCAGCTGCGCCTCCAGGTGGCCCCCGAGGGCGAGGACGGAGCGAGGGCGCTGACCGTCCACTCGCGCCCCGAGGCGACCGCGCCCGACGGCGAGTGGACCCACCACGCCACCGGTTCGCTCACCGGCGAGGACGGCGGCCCGCAGTCGCCGCTGCCCGCCCAGTGGCCCCCGGCCGACGCCGCCGCCGTCCCGGTCGACGGCCTCTACGAGGACCTGGACGGGCTCGGCCTCGGCTACGGCCCGGTGTTCCAGGGCCTGCGCGCGGTCTGGCGCTCCGGCACCGACCTCCTGGCCGAGGTCGCGCTGCCCGAGGGCACGGCCGGCGCGCCGTACCGGCTGCACCCCGCCCTGCTGGACGCGGCCCTGCACGCGCTGCTGTTCAGCGGCCCGGACGGCCGGGTCGAACTCGACCGGGTCCGGCTGCCGTTCTCCTGGAGCGGCATCACCCTGCGGGCCACCGGCGCCGACGTGCTGCGGGTGCGGCTCAGCCCACGGGCGGACGGCGGCGGCACCTTCGCCCTGGACCTGTACGACCATGACGGCGACCCGGTCGGCACCGTCGCGGCGCTCACGCTGCGGGCCCTCGACCCCGCGGCGCTCGCCGCCGCCCCCGCCCGCCGCGAGCCGCTGTACCGGCTCGGCTGGACCCAGCTCCCGGGCTCCGCGACCGACCCGGTGCCGGCCGCGCCGGTGGTCACCGGGGCCTCCGCGCTGGCCGCGCTCGCCGAAGCCGTCCGCTCCGGCGCCGACGCCCCCGAGCTGGTCGTCCTCGACACCGCGGCCGCCGACACCACCGGAGCCGGCCCCACCGCGGCGGCCGACGGCGCCGAGTCCGTCCCGGCCCGCACCCACCGGGCCGCCGGTGAACTGCTCACCGTCCTCCAGGAGTTCCTCGGCGACTCCGCGCTGGAGGGCAGCCGCCTCGTGGTGGCCACCCGCCGGGCCGTCACCGCGCTGCCTGAGGACCCGGCCGTCGACCCGACCGGCGCCGCGCTCTGGGGCCTGGCCCGGGTGGCGCAGTCGGAGAACCCGGGCCGCGTCCTGCTGGCCGACCACGACGGCCGCGAGCCGGTCGGCACCGCCCTGCCGGCCGCGTTCGCGGGCGGCGAGAACCAGCTGGCCCTGCGGGCCGGCGCCCGGTACGTGCCCCGGCTGGCCGCCGAGCCGGACACCCCGGTCCACCTGCCGGCGGACCCGGGCACCCCCTGGCGGCTCGAGGTCACCGAGGGCGGCACGCTGGACGGCCTGACCGCCGTCGCCGACACCGCGCCGGCGGAGCCGCTCGGCCCCGGCCAGGTCCGGATCGCCGTCCGGGCGGCCGGCATGAACTTCCGCGACGTGCTGGTCGCGCTCGGCATGTACCCCGGCCGGGCGTCGATCGGCGGCGAAGCCGCCGGCGTGGTCACCGCGACCGGCCCCGGCGTCACCGGACTGCGGGTCGGCGACCGGGTGATGGGCCTGTTCGACGGCGCGATCGCCTCCGGCGCGGTCACCGACCAGCGGCTGCTGGCACGCGTCCCGGCCGGCTGGTCCTTCGCCCAGGCCGCCACCACCCCGGTGGTCTTCCTGACCGCCTACTACGGGCTGCGCGACCTCGCCGACCTGCGCCCCGGCGAACGGCTGCTGGTGCACTCCGCGGCCGGCGGCGTCGGCCTGGCCGCGCTCCAGCTGGCCAGGCACTGGCAGGCCGAGGTGTTCGGCACCGCCAGCCCCGGCAAGTGGCACGCGCTGCGCGAACTCGGCCTGGACGACGACCACCTGGCCTCCTCCCGGACCCTCGACTTCGAGCCGCACTTCGCCGCCGCGACGGACGGCGCCGGCGTCGACGTCGTCCTGGACTCGCTGGCCCGCGAGTTCGTCGACGCCTCCCTGCGGCTGCTGCCGCGCGGCGGCCGCTTCCTGGAGATGGGCAAGACCGACATCCGCGACGCCGGCCAGGTCGCCGAGGCGCACCCGGGCGTCGCCTACCGCGCCTTCGACATGACCGAGGCCGGGCCGGACCGGATCCAGGAGATGCTCCGCGACCTGCTGGAGCTCTTCGAGCGCGGGGTGCTCACCCCGCTGCCGGTCACCGCCTTCGACGTCCGGCACGCCCCCGAGGCCTTCCGCCACCTCCAACAGGCCCGCCACATCGGCAAGGTGGCGCTGACCGTCCCGCAGCCGATCGACCCGGACGGGACCGTCCTGGTCACCGGCGGCACCGGGGCCCTCGGCGCGCTCGCCGCCCGGCACCTGGTGACCGGCCACGGCGCGCGTCACCTGGTGCTCGCCGGGCGCAGCGGCCCGGCCGCACCCGGCGCCGCCGAACTGGCCGCCGAACTCACCGCGCTGGGCGCCACGGTCACCCTCGCCGCCTGCGACGCGGCCGACCCGGCGGCGCTGGCCGACCTGCTCGCGGCGGTGCCCGCAGCGCACCCGCTGACCGCCGTCGTGCACTGCGCGGGCACCCTGGACGACGCCACCCTGCCCGCGCTGACCGCCGACCGCCTGTCGACGGTGCTGCGCCCCAAGGTGGACGCCGCGTGGAACCTGCACCACCGCACGGCCGGCCTCGACCTGGCCGCGTTCGTGCTCTACTCCTCGGTGGCCGGCGTGCTCGGCAACCCGGGCCAGGCCAACTACGCCGCGGGCAACACCTTCCTGGACGCCCTCGCCGAACACCGGCACGCCCTGGGGCTGCCCGCCGTCTCCCTCGCCTGGGGCCTGTGGGACCCGTCCGCGGGCCTGGCCGGCACCCTCGACGGCCAGGAGCGCAAGCGGATCGAACGCTCCGGCCTGCTCCCGCTGGACGCGGCCACCGGGACGGAGCTGTTCGACCGCGCGCTCGCCGCCGGCCGCCCGACGCTCGTCCCGGCCCTGCTCGACCTGCCGGTGCTGCGCCGGATGGCCGCCGACTCGGCGCCGCTTCCCGCCGTGCTGGGCCCGGTGCTCGGCCCGGCCCGGCCGCGCGCCTCCGCGCCGGCGGCGGGCGCCTCCCAGCTGGCCCGCAAGGTCGCGGGCCTCGACGACACGGACGCCACCGGCGTCCTGCTGGACCTGATGCACCGGCAGATCGCGGCCGTCCTCGGCAACGACCCGTCCGAACCGGTCGACCCGGCGCAGCCCTTCAAGGACCTCGGCTTCGACTCGCTGACCGCCGTCGAACTGCGCAACGTGCTCGGCCGCGCCAGCGGCCTGCGGCTGCCGGCGACCCTGCTGTTCGACTACCCGACCCCGGCCGAACTGGCCGCCGAGCTGCTCTCCCGGCTGCGCGGCGCCCCGCAGCCCGCCTCCGGCCCCGCGCCGGCCGGGCCGGCCGCGGCGACGGACGACCCCATCGCCATCGTGGGGATGGGCTGCCGCTTCCCCGGCGGGGCGGACTCCCCCGAGGGGCTTTGGCGGGTGGCCGCCGACGGCATCGACACGATCGCCGACTACCCGGGCGGCCGGGGCTGGAACCTGGACGAGCTGTACGAGCCGGAGCCGGGCAAGGCCGGGCGCACCTACGTGCGCCAGGGCGGCTTCCTGCACGACGCGGCCGGCTTCGACGCCGACTTCTTCGGGATCAGCCCGCGCGAGGCGGAGGCCATGGACCCGCAGCAGCGGCTGCTGCTGGAGGTGGCCTGGGAGACCCTGGAGCACGCCGGGATCCGGCCCGGCACCCTGCGCGGCAGCCAGGTCGGCGTGTTCGCCGGCGTGGCCGCCCAGGAGTACGGGGCCGGGTCCGCCACCACCCAGGAGGCGGTGGCCGGCTACGTGCTGACCGGCTCGACGACCAGTGTGGCCTCCGGCCGGATCGCGTACACCCTCGGACTGGAGGGCCCGGCCGTCACGGTGGACACCGCGTGCTCGTCCTCGCTGGTCGCGGCGCACCTGGCGGCGCAGTCGCTGCGCAGCGGCGAGTGCACCATGGCGTTGGCCGGCGGCACGACCATCATGGCCACCCCCGGGATCTTCCTGGAGTTCAGCCGCCAGCGCGGCATGGCGCCGGACGGCCGGTGCAAGCCCTTCGCGGGCGCCGCGGACGGCACCGGCTGGGGCGAGGGCGTCGGCATGGTGCTGCTGGAGCGGCTCTCCGACGCCCGCGCCAACGGGCACGAGGTGCTGGCGGTGATCCGCGGCTCGGCGGTCAACCAGGACGGTGCCAGCAACGGCCTCACCGCGCCCAACGGCCCGTCCCAGCAGCGGGTCATCCGGGCCGCGCTGGCCTCCGCCGGGCTGACCGCGGCGGACGTGGACGCGGTCGAGGCGCACGGCACCGGCACCGTGCTCGGCGACCCGATCGAGGCCCAGGCCCTGCTCGCCACCTACGGCCAGGACCGCCCGGCCGACCGGCCGCTGCTGCTCGGCTCGATCAAGTCCAACATCGGGCACACCCAGGCCGCCGCCGGCATCGCCGGGATCATCAAGACGGTGCAGGCGCTGCGCCACGGCGAACTGCCGCGCACCCTGCACATCGACGAGCCCAGCCCGCACGTCAACTGGTCGGACGGCGCCGTGCGCCTGCTGAGCGAGAACACGCCGTGGCCGGAGACCGGCCGGCCGCGGCGGGCCGGGGTGTCCTCCTTCGGCATCAGCGGCACCAACGCGCACATCATCCTGGAGGCCGCGCCCGCACCTTCGGCGGCCGCTCCTCCGCAGCCCGGCGCCGCGGACGACGCGCCGGCGGTGCTGCCGCTGGTGCTCTCCGCCCGCGACGCCGCGGCCCTGCGCGAGCAGGCCGCCGGGGTCGTCGAGCTGCTGGCCGCCGACTCCGCGCCCGCCCCGGCCGACCTGGGCTTCTCGCTGGTCACCACGCGCGACCAGCACCCGCACCGGGCCGTGGTCGTCGGCGCCGACCCGGCCGAACTGCGCGAGGGCCTGTCCGCGCTGGCGCGCGGCGAGCAGGCTCCGGGTCTGGTCGAGGGCGTGGCCGGCGCTCCCGGCAAGGTGGCCTTCGTCTTCCCCGGGCAGGGTGCCCAGTGGGAGGGCATGGCCCGCGAGCTGATGGAGACCTCGCCGGTCTTCCGGGAGAGCATCCGGGCCTGCGCCGAGGCGCTGGGGCGCCACACCGACTGGTCGCTGCCGGACGTCCTGCTGGGGCGGCCCGGCGCTCCGCCGCTGGAGCGCGTCGACGTGGTGCAGCCGGCCCTGTTCGCGGTGATGGTCTCGCTGGCGCGGCTCTGGCAGGCCGCCGGGGTGCGCCCGGACGCCGTGGTCGGGCACTCCCAGGGCGAGATCGCGGCCGCGCACATCGCCGGCGCGCTCGACCTGGACGACGCCGCCCGGGTGGTCGCGCTGCGCAGCCGGGCCCTGACCGAGCTGGCCGGCACCGGGGCGATGGCCAGCATCCCGCTGCCGGCCGACGAGGTGACCGCGCGACTGGCGGACTTCGGCGGCGACCTGACGGTGGCCGTGTGCAACGGCCCGGCGGCCACGGTGGTGGCCGGCGCCCCGCAGGACGTCGAGCGCTTCGTCCAGCGGTGCCGGGACGAGGACGTGCGGGCCCGCACCATCCCGGTCGACTACGCCTCGCACACCCCGCACGTGGAGGTGATCCGGGAGCGGCTGCTCGCCGAACTCGACGGGCTGTCGCCCCGGGCCGCGGGCATCCCGCTCTACTCCACCCTCACCGGTGAGCCGCTGGACACCACCCGGATGACGGCCGACTACTGGTACGAGAACCTGCGCCGGCCCGTCCGCTTCGACCGGGCCGTGGCCGCGCTGGCCGCCGCGCAGTTCCGCTCCTTCGTCGAGACCAGTCCGCACCCGGTGCTCACCGTCGCCACGGAAGGGATCCTGGACGGCACCGGCACCGTCATCCCCACCCTGCGGCGGGACGACGGCGGGCTGCGGCGCTTCCTCACCTCCCTCGCCGGCGCCCACACGGCCGGGGTCGCGGTGGCCTGGGAGCGGTCCTTCGAGGCGGCCCGGCCGCGCCGGATCGAGCTGCCCTCCTACCCGTTCCAGCACCGGTCGTACTGGCTTCGCCCGCAGACCCGCGGCAGTGCCGCCGGCGTCGGGCTGGCCGCCACCGGGCACCCGCTGCTCGGCTCGGGCACGACGCTGCCCGGCGGCGCCCGGCTGCTCACCGCGCGGGTGTCGACGGCCGACCACCCCTGGCTCGCGGACCACGCGGTGCACGAGACGGTGCTGCTGCCGGGCACGGCCTTCGTCGACCTCGCGCTGCACGCGGCCGCCCAGAGCGACTGCGACACCGTCGAGGAACTGACCCTGCACGCCCCCGTGGTGCTGCCGGAGCGCGGCGCCGTCCTGCTGCAGGCCATGGTGGGCGAGCCCGACCCGGACGGCCGCCGCTCGTTCACGCTGCACTCGCGCCCGGCGGAGGAGGAGCCGGACGGCGAGTGGGTGCGCCACGCCACCGGCGTGCTGGCCCGCTCCGAGGCGCCCGTGCCGGCGGAGTCCGGCGGGGCCTGGCCGCCGCCCGGCGCCACCCCGGTGGACCTGTCGGCCTTCTACCCGACGCTGGCCGACACCGGTCTCGCCTACGGCCCCGCCTTCCAGGGCGTGCAGGCCGTCTGGCGGGACGACGCCGGTGTCTACGCGGAGGTCGCGGTGGAGGAGGGGCTCTCGGTGAGCGGCTTCGTCCTGCACCCGGCGCTGCTGGACGCGGCGCTCCACCCGGCCACCGTCCGGTCCGAGGGGCCGGGCGAGGTGCGGCTGCCGTTCGCCTGGAGCGGCGTGCGCGCCTGGGCCGCCGAACCCCGGCAGCTGCGGGTGCGGCTGACCGCGACCGGACCGGAGACCGTGGCACTGCGGCTCGCGGACGGGCACGGCGCACCGGTCGCCGAGATCGGCGAGCTGGCGCTGCGTCCGGTCTCCGCCGAGGTGCTGGGCACCCTGCGCGCCGGTTCCGGGCAGCCGCTGCTGCGGCTGGAGTGGGCCTCGGCTCCGGCCGCGACCAGCCGCCCGGTGTCCGGTCCCTGGCAGGTGGCCGGTGACCCGGCGCTGACCGCCGCCCTGCTCGCCGCCGGAGTCGACGCCACGGACTGCACCCCGGCGCCCGCCGCCGACGGCACCCCCGCCGAGCGGGCGCACGCCCTGCTGGTCTGGGCCCTCGCCGTGGTCCAGGAGTTCCTGGCCGACCCGCAGGCGGCCGAAAGCCGCCTGGTGCTGGCCACCCGCGAAGCGGTGGCGGCCGCCGTCGGTGAACGGCCCGACCCGGCCGCCGCCACGCTCTGGGGCCTGCTGCGCTCGGCCCAGTCGGAGAACCCGGACCGGCTGGTCCTGCTCGACCTGGACGACGACCCGCGCTCGCTGCGTGCCGCGCCGGCCGCCCTGGCCACCGGCGAGCCCCAACTCGCCCTGCGCGCGGGCACGGTGACCGTCCCCCGGCTGGCCGCCGAGCCGGCCACGGCGGCCGGCCGACCGGCCTTCCCGGCCGACGGCACGGTGCTCGTCACCGGCGGCACCGGGGTACTGGGCGGCGTCCTGGCCCGGCACCTGGTCGGCGCGTACGGCGTGCGGCACCTGCTGCTCACCAGCCGGCAGGGCCGCGCGGCCGCCGGGGCCGCGCAGCTGGTCGCCGAACTCACCGAGCTGGGCGCCGAGGTGACCGTCGAGCCCTGCGACACCACCGACCGCGCCGCGCTCGCCGCCCTGCTCGGCGCCATCGCGCCGGACCGGCCGCTGTCCGCCGTCTTCCACGCGGCCGGCGTCCTGCGGGACGCCACCATCCCCTCGCTCACCCCGGAGCACCTGGCCGACGTCCTGCGGCCGAAGGCCGACGCGGCCTGGCACCTGCACGAGTTGACAGCCGACCTGCCGCTGACCGCGTTCGTGCTCTACTCCTCGGCCGCCGGAGTGCTGGGCGCGCCCGGCCAGGGCAACTACGCGGCGGCCAACGCCTTCCTGGACGCCCTCGCCGAGCACCGGCACGCCCTCGGGCTGCCCGCCGCCTCGATCGCCTGGGGTCTGTGGGCCGAGGCCGGCGGGCTGACCGGCGACGTCGAGACGGCGCGGGTGGAGCGCGGCGGACTGAGCGCGATGACCACCCCCGCGGCGCTGGAACTGCTCGACGCCGCGCTGGCGGGCCCGCTGCCGGCGCCCGCCGCCGCCCGGCTCAACCTGCCCGTGCTGCGCCGCCGGGCGACCGACGGCACGCTGCCGCCGGTGCTGCGCGGCCTGGTGCGGGCCCCCGCCCGCCGGGCCGGCGCCGTGGACAGCGCCGCGCTGCGGGCCCGGTTGGCCGCCCTGGAGGCCGGGGAGCAGCAGAAGCTGCTGCTGGACACGGTGCGCACCACCATGGCGGCCGTCCTCGGCCACTCCGAACCGGACGCGATCGCCCCGGACCGCTCCTTCCTGGAGCTGGGCTTCGACTCGCTGACCGGCGTGGAGTTCCGCAACCGGCTGGCCACGGCGACCGGTCTGCGGCTGCCCGCCGCCCTGGTCTTCGACCGGCCGAACGCCGCCGCGGTCGCCGAGTACCTGCTGCGGACCCTGGTGGACGCGGCCGACCCGGCCGAGCGGGTGCTGACGGACCTGGAACGGCTGGAGGCCGCCCTGCTGGCGCTGCCGGAGCGCGACCGCGAGCGGGGCAGGGTCACCGCGCGGCTCCAGCGGCTGCTGGACCGCTGGCACGGGACCGCGGACGACCCCGTCCAGGCGGTCGCCGACCGCATCGGCGACGCCAGCGTGGACGAGGTCTTCGACTTCATCGACCGGGAACTCGGCAGGGCCACGACGTGACGAAGGAGCGAACAGCGATGGCGAACGAGGAGAAGCTCGTCGAGTACCTCAAGTGGGTGACGGCGGATCTGGCCCGGACCAAGCAGCGGCTCCAGGACCTGGAGTCCGAGCCCATCGCGGTGGTGGCCATGGGCTGCCGCTACCCGGGGGGCGTGCGCTCCCCCGAGGACCTGTGGCGGCTGCTCAGCGAGGGCCGGGACGCCGTCGGCGCCCTGCCCGAGGGGCGCGGCTGGCCCGAGGACCTGTACGACCCCGACCCCGACCGGACCGGCCGGATCACCGCCCGGGAGGGCGGATTCGTCCACGACGCCGACCGCTTCGACGCCGCGTTCTTCGGCATCAGCCCGCGCGAGGCGGCGGCCATCGACCCGCAGCAGCGGCTGCTGCTGGAGGTCGTCTGGGAGACCTTCGAGCGGGCCGGCCTGGTGCCGGCGGCGCTGCGCGGCGAACAGGTGGGCGTGTTCGCGGGCGTGATGTACGGCGACTACGGGTCACGGCTGATCGGCCGCACTCCCCCGGAGGTCGAGGGCATGGTCGGCACCGGCAGCGCGGGCAGTGTCGCCTCCGGCCGGGTGTCGTACACCTTCGGGCTGGAGGGCCCGGCGGTGACGGTCGACACCGCGTGCTCGTCGTCGCTGGTCGCCGTGCACCTGGCCTGCCAGGCGCTGCGCCGCGGCGAGTGCACGCTGGCGCTGGCCGGCGGCGTCACCGTGATGGCCACCCCCGGGGTGTTCGTCGAGTTCAGCCGGCAGCGCGGGCTGGCCGCCGACGGCCGCTGCAAGTCCTTCGCGGCCGCCGCGGACGGCACCGGCTGGGGTGAGGGCGCGGGGGTGGTGCTGCTGGAGCGGCTCTCCGACGCCCGCGCCAACGGGCACGAGGTGCTGGCGGTGATCCGCGGCTCGGCGGTCAACCAGGACGGCGGCAGCAACGGCCTCACCGCGCCCAACGGCCCGTCCCAGGAGCGGCTGGTGCACGCGGCGCTGGCCGCCGCCCGCCTGGCGCCGGAGGACGTCGACGCGGTGGAGGGCCATGGCACCGGCACGGTGCTCGGCGACCCGATCGAGGCCCAGGCCCTGCTCAACACCTACGGCAGGGGCCGGCCGGCCGACCGGCCGCTCTGGCTGGGCTCGCTCAAGTCCAACCTGGGCCACACCCAGGCGGCCGCCGGCATCGCCGGGATCATCAAGATGGTGCTGGCGATGCGGCACGGCCTGCTGCCCCGCACCCTGCACGTCGACGCCCCCACCCCGCACGTCGACTGGGAGGACGGGGCGGTGCGGCTGCTGACCGAGGCGACGCGCTGGCCGCGGACCGACCGGCCCCGCCGGGCGGCGGTGTCCTCCTTCGGCATCAGCGGCACCAACGCCCACGTCATCCTGGAGGGGGCGCCGCCGGCCGAACCGGCCGCGGAGCCTGCCGCACCGGCTGCCGAACCGGCTGCCGAACCCGTCGCGGCACCCGCCGCCGGGGCCGCGGCCGGGCCGACCGCCTGGCTGCTCACCGGCCGCACCGCGCAGGCCCTGCGCGACCAGGCGGCCCGGCTGCTGGACGCCACCGTCGAGCGGCCCGGCGCCGGGTCCGTCGCGATCGGCCACGCGCTGGCCACCACCCGCACCCGGTTCCCGCACCGCGCGGTGGTGGTGGCCGACGGGCCGGAGGCCGCGCGGGCCGGGCTGACGGCGCTCGCCGAGGGCCGCGCCGCCGCCTCCGTGGTGCGCGGGCGGGTCCGCGCGTCCGGCCGGACCGCGTTCGTCCTCAGCGGCCAGGGCAGCCAACGGCCGGGCATGGGAAGCGAGTTGTACCAGCGCTTCCCGGTCTACGCGGCGGCCTTCGACGAGGTGTGCGCCGAACTGGACCGGCACCTGGAGCGGCCGCTGCGCGACCTGGTGTTCGCCCCCGCCGGCAGCCCCGAGGCCGCCCTCCTGGACACCACCGAGTACACCCAGCCGGCGCTCTTCGCCGTGGAGACCGCCCTGTACCGGCTGCTGCGCTCCTGCGGCGCCGAGCCCGACTACCTGATCGGCCACTCGATCGGCGAGTTGACGGCCGCCCACCTGGCCGGGGTGTTCTCGCTGCCGGACGCCGCCGCACTGGTCGCCGCCCGCGGCCGGCTGCTGCAGGCGATGCCCGAGGACGGCGCGATGGTCGCCCTGCAGGCGACCGAGGAGGAGGTCCGACCGCTGCTGGAGGGGCACCGGGACGTGGACGTCGCCGCGGTCAACGGACCGGACTCGCTGGTGGTCTCGGGCGGCCGGGCGGGCGTCCTGGCGATCGCCCAGCAGTGGCGCGAGCGCGGGCGCAAGGCCAAGCGGCTCACCGTCAGCCACGCCTTCCACTCCCCGCACGCGGACGCCGTACTGGACGGGTTCCGCGTCCTCGCCGAGAAGGCCGAGTACCACCCGCCGACGATCCCGGTGGTCTCCAACGTCACCGGCGAACTCGCCACCGCCGAGCAGCTGACCGATCCCGGCTACTGGGCCCGGCACATCCGGGCCGCCGTCCGCTTCCACCGCGGCACCGAGACCCTGCGCGCCGAGAACGTGACCACCTTCGTGGAGCTGGGGCCGGACGCCACCCTCGCCGGACTGGTCGGCGGCACCCCGGTGCTGCGGGCCGACCGGCCGGAGGCGCTCACCCTGCTGCACGCGGCGGCGGCCCTGGAGGTGGCGGGGAGCGCCGTCGACTGGCCCGCCCTGCTCGGTTCCGCCGGATCCGAGCCGGTCGCCCTGCCGACCTACGCGTTCCAGCGCGAACGGTACTGGCTGGACCCGCTCCCGCTGACCGCAGCCGACCTCGCGTCGGCGCCGGCCGGGACGGCGGACGCCGACGAGGCGGCGCAGGACGAGGAGTTGGCGGTGCCGGCGCTGGCACGGCTGGCCCTGGTGCCGCCGGGCGAACGGCCCGACTTCCTGGTCGGGGTGGTGCTCGGCCACGCGGCCGCCGTCCTCGGGGTGGAACGGGCCGACACCCTGGACCCGGAGGACGACTTCCTCCAGCTGGGACTCACCTCCTTCACCGCACTCGAACTCACCCGGCTGATGGGCGAGGACGGCGTCGAGGTCACCCCGGGCATGGTCTACGACAACCCCACCCCCCGGCTGCTCGCCCAGCACCTGGCCGAGCAACTGGCCGACCTCGTCGACGGCACTCCGGCCGCCCCGGGGGTGGCGCGATGAGCGGGGCGAACGGCGCCCGGATCAGCCGGATCGCGCCCCAGCGGCGGCACACCCTGCAGTTCCTGCGCGAGATCCGCGCGTTCTCGCCGGTCTTCCTCGACACCGAGGTCGACATGTCGGCCGTCCAGCGGCTCCGGGCGGACGCCCGGGAGCGCGGTGAGCGCTCGTCGGTCCTGAGCTACGTGCTGTACGCGACGGCGCGGGTGCTGGCCCGCCACCCGCAGGCCAACGCGGCGATCCGGGGCGGCGGCCGGCCCAGGGTCGCCCGCTACCCGTCCGTCAACGGCAAGATCACCCTCGACAAGACGGTCGGCGGCGAGCGGATCGTGCTGTCGACCGTCCTGGCCGACCTGCAGCACACCGAACTCGCCGAGATCCAGCGGCAGATCGAGCACCACCGCGACGGCGACCCGCAGGTGATGCCCGAGTACGCGGGCACCCGGCTGCTGCACCGGCTGCCCTGGCCGGTGGGCGGGTGGCTGTTCCGGCTCGGGGTGCGGCCGCTGAGCCGCCGGGCGGCGACCTTCGGCACCTTCGCGGTGACCTCGCTGTCGCACCGGCCCGTCGACGGCTTCGCCTCCGTCGGGGGCACCACGATCACGCTGGGCCTCGGCCAGGTCGCCGAGCGCCCGGTGGTCCGCGACGGGCGGGTGGCGGTCGCCCCGACCATGCGGCTCACCCTCACCTTCGACCACCGGGTGATCGACGGTGCGGAGGCGGCGGACGTCCTGGCCGGGATCAAGGCCGCGCTGGAGACCTTCGAGCGGCCGTCCACCCGGCCGGACGCGCCGGCCCCGGCCGCCGCGCAGAGCCAGGAGGCACGATGAACGACCTGCGGGAACTCAAGCAGTACGTGGGCGCGCACGCCCGCGGCCAGCGGATCGGGGACTACGCCGCGGTGCTGGAGCGGATCCGCCACGACGAGGACGGCCCGGGCTCCTGGGTCGGCGAGTGGGCCGCCGAGGGCGAGCGGCTCGGGCGGGCGGGGCGGCACCTGGAGGCCTGCCGGCACTTCATCATGGCGCGGTTCCCCTTCGTCGACGGTCCGGCCCGGCTCGCCGCGCTGGACCTCAGCCTCGCCTCCTTCGAGCGCTGGCGCCTGGAGACCCGGCAGGACATCCACCGGCTGGAGGTCGACCTCAAGGGGGGCCGGGTGGTCTGCTGGCACAGCGGCCTCAGCCCCACCGACCGGCGCCCGCTGCTGCTGCTCATGGGCGGCAACGTCAGCGTCAAGGAGCAGTGGGCGCCCGCGCTGCGGATCTTCCGCCGGCTGGGCTTCGCGGCGATGGTCACCGACATGCCGAGCTGCGGGGAGAACACGCTGCCGTACGACGCCGACAGCCCGGGTATGATCTCGGGCCTGCTCGACGCCGTCGAGGACCGGGCCCGGGTGCGCGAGACGTACGCGCTCGCGATGAGCTTCAGCGGCCACCTGGCGCTGCGCTGCGCGTCCGCCGACCCCCGGATCCGGGGCGTGCTGACCGTCGGTGCGCCGGTCAACGGCTTCTTCACCGACGCCAGTTGGCGCCCGCGGATCCCCCGGGTCACGATCGACACCCTGGTGCACATGACCGGTGTCGAGGAGCCGGACCTCTTCGCGGAACTGGGCGGATGGGCGCTGAGCGGCGAGGAGCTGGCCGCCCTCGACATCCCGGTCGCCTACGTGGCCAGCCGGCGTGACGAGATCATCCCGCCGGAGGACCCGGCGCTGCTGCTCCGCCGGGTGCGCCGGCTGCGGCTGCTGGAACACGACGACGTCCACGGCGCGCCGGACCACGTGGTGGAGACCCAGCTCTTCACCGCGCGCTCGCTGCTGGCCATGCGCGGCGGTGCGCTACCGCAGCGCGCCGCGCTCGCGGTGCTCGCCCGGCTGGCCCGGCTCCGCAGCCGCTCCGGCTGACCCGTCGCCGTCCTGCGCGGGCGGCCCGGCCGACTTTCGGCCGGGCCGCCCGCGTGTCGGCGTGTTCGTGGACGGACGGACGGGCGGGGCGGGTGTGCGGGTCCGTGCCCGGGCCGCGATGCCTGACCAGCCGGGGCGCCCGGGCCGGTGGGCGTCGCGGCCGGTCAGGCGTCGCGGCCGGTCAGGCGTCGCGGTGGCGGAAGACCAGGTAGGCGCTGCCGAGGACGCCGCCGGTGACGGCGCACATGACGCCGAGGCCGGGCCAGGGGCGCATCAGGCCCGGATCCCGGTGGACCGTCATGATCTGTGCGCCGGCCCGGGTCGGCCAGTAGGTGGCGACCCACTTGGCGAGCTTGCCCGGCAGCGTCGGCGAGAAGGCCGGCAGGATCAGGGTCACCCCGAACAGGCTGGTCGCCGAGCCGGAGGTGCTGCGCAGCAGTCCGCCGACGCCCAGCCCGAGCAGCCCGGCGCTGGCGAGGTAGAGGCCGCCGCCGAGGACGGCGCGCAGTGACCGCGGGTCGGAGAGCCGGGCGTGCGGTGCGCCGTGGCGGGCGAGCATGCGCTGGCCGCCGAGGAAGCCGCCGACGGTGGCGGCCAGGCCGACCGGCAGGGCCGCCGCGCCGACCACCACGGCCTTGGCGGCCAGCAGCCGCCCGCGGTCCGGCACGGCGGTGAGGCTGCTGGTGATGGTGCCGGTGTTGTACTCGGCGGTCATCGCCTGTGCGCCGAGCAGGCTGATCGTGAGCTGGGCGAGCAGGTGTCCGCGCAGGCTGATCTCGGTCGGGTCAAAGGTGGGGTCGACGCCGTGCCGCTCGGTCGCGGAGGCCGACGCGTACTGTTCGCCGGCCGAGTTGCTGGTGAGCACGGCGAGTCCGACGCCGGCCACCACCGTGCCGAGGGTGAGGTAGCGGCCGGACTTGGTGGTGCGCAGCTTCACCCACTCCGAGCGGACGAGGTCTCCGAAGGTCGGTGGGCGGCGGGTGGTCGAGGCGGCCGAGGCGGTCGCGGTGTGTGCGGGGGCCTTGCCGCGGGCGGGGTGGGCGGGCCGCCCGGGCTCGCCGTCCGCCCCGGGCACGGCGGCGGCGCTGTACTGGGCGGTGGCGCCGGTCAGCGCCATGAACGCCTCCTCCAACGACCGTCGGCTGGTGGACAGTTCGTGCAGGATGACGCCGGATTCGGCGGCCAGGGCGCCGATCCTGGCGCTGTCCAGGCCGGTCACCTTGAGCGTCTCGTGGTCCACCGGCCGCACCTCGCCGCCCGCGGCGGCCAGTTCGCCGCCGAAGGCCGTCGCGTCCGGTGTGCGCACCAGGGCCTCGATGGCGGCGTTGGCGTCGGTGAACGCCTCGACGCTCATGTCGGCGAGCAGCCGTCCGCCGCCGACCACCAGCAGGTGGTCCGCGGTGAGCGCCATCTCGGCCATCAGGTGGCTGGAGACCAGCACGGTGCGCCCCTCGGCGGCCAGCTCCCGCATGAGCCCGCGGAACCAGACGATGCCTTCCGGGTCGAGGCCGTTCAGCGGCTCGTCGAGGATCAGCACGGGCGGGTCGCCGAGCAGGGCGGCGGCCAGGCCGAGGCGCTGGAGCATGCCGAGCGAGTAGCCCGAGGTGGGGCGGTGGGCGGCCCGTTCGAGTCCGACCGTCTCCAGGACGGCGGGCACCCGGGCCGGGTCGATCCCGTTGCTGTGGGCGAGGACGAGCAGGTGCTGGGTGGCCGTGCGGCTGGGGTGCACCGCCCGGGCGTCCAGCAGGGCCCCGACCTGGCGCAGGGGCGCGGGCAGGTCGGCGAACCGCCGTCCGTCGAAGGAGACCGTTCCGGCGGTCGGGGTGTCGAGCCCGAGGATCATCCGCAGGGTGGTCGTCTTGCCGGCGCCGTTGGGCCCGAGGAAGCCGGTGACCTCGCCGGGGCGGACGGTGAAGGTCAGGTCGTCGACCGCGACGACCTCGCCGAAACGCTTGCTGAGTCCACGTACCTCGATCACCACTGCCTCCATTGAGTGACCATCTTTCAATATCAGTCAATCACAGAATACCTCCCAGTGTCTTCACTGTTGACTAGTTTTCAAATCTAGTCATACGTTGGTGCAGGAGGTGGAGAGTGAGCACAAGCGCCTACGCCCGCACCCGGCGCGGACCGGTCACCGTGGTACTCGGTGTCCTGCTGGTCGGGCTCGACAACTACGTCCTGGTGAACGCCCTGCCCGCGCTCTCCGCCCGGCTCAGAACCGACACCGCGGGCCTGCGCTGGGTCGTCGCCGCGTACTCCCTGGCCTGGCTCTGCTCCCTGCTCCCGGCCGAGCGCCTCGGCGACCGGCTGGGCCACCGCAGACTCCTGCTCGCCGGACTGGCGCTGTTCGGCGCGGCCTCGCTGGCCGCCGCCCTGGTCACCACCGTCGGACCGCTGATCGGGCTGCGCGCCGCGATGGGCGCCGGCGCCGCCGTGATCATGACCCAGACGCTCGCCTCGCTGGCCGCCCTCCCCCGGGAGCACCGGTCACGGACGGTCGCGGCCGCCTCCGTCGCGGCGATGCTCGGGCTGCCGCTGGGCCCCCTCGCCACCGGACTCCTGCTCACCCGCTTCTCCTGGGGCTCGATCTTCCTGCTCAACCTGCCGATCACCGTCGCCGCCATGATCGCGGTGGTCCTCACGGTGCCCGACCAGCGCCGGGCCGGAGCACCGCCCATGGACTGGCCGGGCCTGATCCTCTCCGCCCTCGGCATCACCGCCCTCACCCACGGAGTCATCGCCGGGCCCACCGCCGGATGGACCTCCCCCGGCGTCCGGGCCGCCCTCGCCGCCGGCGCCCTCCTGCTGGCGGCCTTCGCCCGGCACGAACTGGCCACGGCGGCACCCCTGGTCGAACTGCGGCTGCTCACCGAGCGCCGGATCGTCCCCGCCGTGCTCGCCGGCCTGACCGGCACCCTCGCCATCACCGGCACCCTGCTGGTGGTCGCGCCGTTCCTGCTGGTCGTCCAGCACCAGAGCGCGCTGGCCGCAGGGGTGCGGCTGCTGCCGCTGGCCGTCGGCGTGGCGGTCGGCGGCGCCGTCAGCGAACGACTGGCCACCTGGTCGAGCGAGCGGTCCGCGCTCGCCCTGGGACTGCTGCTGGCCGCCGCCGGGCAGGCCGCACTGGCCGGGCTGCAACCCACCAGCGGCTACGAACCGGTCGGCTCGGCGCTGGCACTGCTCGGCATCGGGCTCGGCGTCGCCTCGCCGATCGCCACCGACACGGTGCTGGACGCACTGCCCGTCGGCCGCGCCCGGGCCGGCAGCCGCCTCTCCCGCTGGTTCCAGAACCTGGGCGGCGTCCTCGGCGCGGCCCTGCCGGGCAGCGCACTGGACCTCGTCTACCGGGCCAGGTCCGGCGGCGCCGGCGGCGCGCTGCGGATCCCCGTCGACGAGGCCGCGTACTGCTCCGGAATCCGCTACGCCGCCGGTCTCAGCTGCGTGCTGCTGGTGCTGACGGCCCTGTGCGCGGCACTCCTGCGGCCGTACCGGACGGTCGACGAACTTTGAAACATCGTTCTACGATGAGGACCGTGAATCACTCCAGCCGCCTTCCCACCGGGTCCGGCGCTCGCCAGGAGCGGGCCGAGCGGATCCTCGACACCACCGCCGAGCTGCTGGAACAGCATGGCTACCGCCGGGTCACCATCGACGACGTCGCCTCCCGCGCCGGCATCGGCAAGGGCACCGTCTACCTGCACTGGAAGACCCGCGAAGCCCTCTTCTGG
>NZ_JOHO01000075.1 GCF_000719705.1 Streptomyces sp. NRRL S-350
ACGAGGTCGGGCGGGAGGGGGGCGGCGGGGCCGGGGGCCGGGAGGTCGTAGGCGTCGAGGAAGTCTCCGACGCCCGGTGCCTTGCCGCCGCCGAGGCGGTAGTGGAGGTAGGCGATGGGGGCGCCGTCGGAGGTGTGGGTGTAGACGGCGCCGACCGGGACGTAGTAGCGGCCGACTCCGGGGTGCTGGGAGGGGTGGAGGCCGGCCAGGCGTTCGGCGCGGTCGCGGTCGGTCTCGTGGCCGGTGCGGCCGACGGTGAGCGCGTTGACGCCGCGCACCACGAGGGCGGCGGCGACGGACACGCAGAGCACCAGGCCGACGGCGACGGTGCGCCGCAGGACCGGGCGGCCGTGCAGGGCGGGCCACGAGTCGGTCACCGTGCGCTCGGGTGGGATGCCGTCCACGGTTCTTCTCGCTCCCCCTCGACAGGACGTCGTCCGGTCAGGACGACCGGGACGTCACGCAGTGCTCCACGTGGGACCGTAGCCGAGAGTTCCTCAACCCAGGTAGGCGGGGGCGACCGCGGCCTTGGTGAGCGGCTGCGCGGCGCCCGAGCCGTCCGCCGGGACGGTCCACAGGTCGGCGCCGTAGTCGCCCGGCAGGGCGTAGACCAGGGTGCCGTTGCCGGACCACAGCGCCTGGTCGTCGATGTTGCGCTGCTCGGCGGTGGCGGTCTCGGTCATGGTGGCGAGGTCGAGCACGTAGAGCCGCCACGGCGCGTCCGGGGACAGGCCGGGGACGCGCTTCTTGTACGCCACGCGGGTGCCGTCCGGGGAGAGCGAGGGGCACTCGACGTTGTCGTGCAGGGCGGTGAGGGTGCGGGCGGCGAGGTCGCCGCGCACGAGGTGGGTCTGCCCGGCGGTGGCGAGGGTGGCGTAGAACGTGTCGTCGTCGGCGAAGGTGACGCCCCAGATGTTGGTGTCGTGCGCCTGGTACGGGTGGCCGTCGAGGACGACCGCGAAGTCCTCCAGGTTCTCCCGGAGGTTCCAGTCCCGGACGTCGACGATCGAGGTGCGGGTGGAGAAGTCGCTGCCCGCGTACGAGTCGCCGCTGACGAAGACCGTCCAGGCGGCGAGGTGGCCGGACGGCGAGACCCGGGAGCGGGTGGGGATGCCGGCGGCCGGGAAGGAGCGCAACTCGTGCAGGTGGTCGTCCAGGACGACGGCCCGGTAGGTGTCCTCGAGCGCGCCGTGCTGGGCCTGCAGGCAGATGCCGGTGCCGGCGGCGGCGTGGAAGCGCAGGCACTGGACGCCGGAGGCGGTGCGCGGGCCGTCGGGGCGGTCGGCGGGGACGGTGGTGATCTCGTCCCGGTGCGGGCCCCAGGCCATGTTGCGGAACAGCAGCTGCCGGCCGGCGCTCGGCACGGTCAGCGAGACGGGGCCGGATTCGACCGACGGCCCGCCGGGTTGGGCCTGGTCGCGCCGGGCGGTGCGGTCGGCCGCGTACAGGACGGCGCCGGTGCCGACCGCGCCGAGCACCAGGACGGCGACCAGCAGCACGATCACCCTGGTCCGGTTCTGCAGGTTCACTGACTCTCCTCGGCAGCGGCAGCGGCAGCGGCGGCAGCAGCAGCGGTGGTGGTGGCGACGACGACGGGTTCGGACGGGCGCAGCACCGCGGCCGCGCCGGCGACGCACAGCGCCAGCGCCGCCGCCGACCACCCCAGCGCCGCCGGGCCGCCGACGGCGCTCCAGAGCGCGCCGAACAGCAGTGAGCAGCCGAACCGGGCCAGCGCCTGCCCGGTGCCGACCAGCGCGAGCCCGGCGCCGCGCTGCCCGGCCGGCACGGCGTCGGCGGCCGCGGCGGCCAGCACGCCGTCGGTGGCCGCGTAGAACGAGCCGTGCAGCACCAGCACGCAGACCACCGCCGGCAGTCCGCGCAGCGGCGAGAGCAGCACCCCGTACGCGAGCAGCAGTACGCCGTGCCCGGCGAGGAAGAGCCGGTGGCGGCCGATCCGGTCGGCGAGCGCGCCGAGCGGGACGGCGAACAGCAGGAAGGCGGCGGCGGTGCCGAGCGGCAGCAGGGGGAACAGGCTGACGGACAGGCCCAGTCGGCGCTGGACGAGCAGGTAGAGGAAGGAGTCGCTGACGGTGGTGAGTCCGAGCAGGACGGCGCAGAGCGTCAGCCGCCGCAGTCCGGGCAGGCGCAGCAGGGTGAGGCTGTCGCGCAGGGACGGCGCCGGAGTCGACGGTCCGTCGGCTTGCTGCCGGTTCGGCACGAACAGCAGCAGGATCAGCACGCCCAGCGCGGCGACGCACGCGCTGACCGTGAACACCGCGTCGTAGCCGTGCCGTTCGCCGCCGTCGGCGAGCAGGGGGCCGCCGGCCAGGCGCAGCACCAGGAAGGCGGTGAGCGGGCCGAGCAGGGCGCCGGCCGTGTCCATCGCCCGGTGGACTCCGAACGCCCGTGCGCGGTGCGCGGGTTCGGTGGCGAGCGAGATCATCGCGTCCCGGGGTGCGGTGCGCAGGCCCTTTCCGGTGCGGTCGACGGCGATCACCGCGCCGATCATCGGCACGGTGTGGACGAGCAGCAGCAGCGGCCGGCAGAGCGCGGAGAGCCCGTACCCGACCGCGGCGACGGCCTTGTGGCGGGCGGCGCCGTCCCGGCCGCGACGGTCGGCGAGGTGTCCGCCGACCAGGCGGACGAGGGCGCTGAAGCCGTTCTGGATGCCGTCGAGCAGGCCGAAGCCGAGCGGGGAGAGGCCGAGGCCGGTGAGCAGGTAGAGGGGGAGGACGGCGGTGACCATCTCGGAGGAGACGTCGGTGACCAGGCTGACGGCGCCCAGCGCGAGCACCGTCCCGGGGACGGCGCCCCGCCGCACCGCACCGGTGGCCGGTGCGGCGGGGGCCTTGGAACTGCGGGAGTCCGCGACGTACACGGGCGTCAGTTCCAGATGCCCGTGATGTCGGCGGCGCCGGCCGCGTTGCCCGCGTGGGCGTTGACGCCGGCCAGGTCCTCCAGGGTGTGCAGGACGTCGTAGTGGTTGTAGGTGGTGGCGGTGCTGCTGCCCGGGGCGACGTGGGCGCCGTAGACGAGCGTCGGGATGCGGTTGCCGGACAGCCTGTTGTCCTCGTCGAAGGTGACGACGAGCAGGCTGTTGTGGCTGCGGGCCCACTGCGCGTACCCGTCGAGGTTGTTCCGGAGCCAGGAGTCGCCGGTGCCGACGGAGCAGTCGTGCATGTCGTCGCAGAGGTCCGGGATGACGAAGGAGACCTTCGGCAGGGTGCTGTAGTCGCTCGGGAACGCGTCCATGCCGTACGCGCTGTCGGTGGGCACGTTGCCGAAGCCGAACCACGGGTTGTGCTTCTGCGCGTAGGAGTCGACCCGGCAGTCGGTGGCGCCCGGGGCGGGCAGGCCCTCGTTGTAGCTGGCCCAGGTCTGGCCGGAGGCGAGCACCTCGGAGGCCAGGTTGGGCGCCTGCAGTGCGCCGACGTCCACGCAGCTGTCGTCCACGACGCCCTGCGCGCTGCCGGAGAACAGCATGTAGTAGTTGGGCTGGCTGGGGTGGGTGAGCCCGAAGGACCGGGTCAGCCGCGCGCCGCCGGCCGCCAGGGTGCTGTTGACGTAGGGGGCGTTGGAGCTGCCCACCACCTGCGAGTAGGCGTGGTTCTCCATGACCACGACCACCACGTGGTCCGGTGAGGGCAGGCCGGCCGCGGTGTCGGCGGCCGCGCTGCCGCCCGCGGCCCAGAGGCCGAGCGAGCCGGCGAGCAGGCCGAGGCCGCCGGCGAGGGCGGTCAGCGGGCGGAGCGGGCTGCGGAACGGGCGCGGCGCGCGGCGACGGGCGGGGCGCGGGGTGGCGGCGGGGGCGGTGGGGCCGACGGGGGCGGTGGGGGCGGACGCGCGGGGGGTGCGCGGTCGTGCGAAGGCCATGGGGTCCTCCGGGGGTCGGGGCTGCCGGGGCGGGAGCGCCGAGAACAGTAGGATCGCCGCGTGTCGTGTACGGCACAAGAGAGGTGAAGAACAGACGAACAGCTGCCACCCGGCGGCGTCGGATCTCACACCCGTCGCGATTGACCCGTTCCGGCCCTGCGTGGTGGGATCACGGGGGCTCGGTACGGAGGAGTGCGGCAGGTGAGCGGCGGATGATCGGACTGGTCACCCTCGGAGCCACCCCCGCGCCCACCGGTCCCGCGGCGGGGGCCGACGCGGCGGCCACGGGCACCGATGTGCACGACGACACCGGCGCCGACGCCCCGGTCCTGCGGGTCACCGGCCAGGAGGACCCGGACCACGCCGACCTGCTGCCGTACCCGCGCACCCTGGTGGTCGGGATCGGCGCGGGCACCGCCGCCGAACCCGCCGAAGCGATGCGGCTGGTGGCGGACGCCCTCCAGGAGGCCGGGCTGGCCCACCACTCGGTGGCCCGGCTCGCCACCGTCGCCGGCAAGGCGGCCCACCCGGCGGTCCGCTGGGTGGCGCACTGCCTCGGCGGCGTACCGGTGGACGAACATCCGCGGGAGCGGCTGGCGGCCGTACCGGTGCCCAACCCCTCGCCCCTGGTCGGCGCGGCCGTCGGCACCACGAGCGTCGCCGAGGCTGCGGCGCTGGCGAGCACGCCCGGCGGCCGACTCGTGGTCGCCAAGCGGAAGTCGGCGACGGCGACGGTGGCGATCGCGCAGGCGCCGTCGGTGCCCGGACGACCCGGATCGGCGACATCACCCGAGCCACCCGGCTCGCCCGGCCCACCCGGCTCGGCCAACTCACCCGGCCCACCCGGCCCACTCGGCTCGGCCAGCTCACCCGGCTTTCCCACCGATCCCGCCCACCCCCACGGAGACCCCACGTGACCGCCCCCGAACCCGACCTGCGCCACCACGGCGACGCCGAGGTCCGCGCCGACGGGCTCGGCCTGGTCGACCTGGCCGTCAACGTCCGCACCGGCACGCCCCCCGCCTGGCTGCGCGAGCGCCTCGCGGCCACCCTCGGCGACCTCGCCGCCTACCCCGACCAGAGCACCGCCCGCGCCGCCGTGGCCGCCCGGCACGGCCGCCCGGTCGACGAGGTGCTGCTCACCTCGGGGGCGGCTGAGGCCTTCGTGCTGCTGGCCCGCGCCGTGACTGCCCGTCACATCGTCGTGGTGCACCCGCAGTTCACCGAGCCCGAGGCGGCGCTCCGGGACGCCGGCCACCGGGTGCACCGGGTGCTGCTCTCCCCCGAGGACGGCTTCCGACTGGGCGCCGTCCCCGAGGAGGCGGACCTGGTCGTCCTCGGCAACCCGACCAACCCCACCTCCGTGCTGCACCCCGCCGAGGCGGTGGCGGCGCTGGCCCGGCCCGGGCGCACCCTGGTGGTGGACGAGGCGTTCATGGACACCGTGCCGGGCGAGCGGGAGTCCCTGGCCCCGGTGCGGGACCTGCCCGGCCGGGTCGTCGTGCTGCGCAGCCTCACCAAGACGTGGGGCCTGGCCGGGCTGCGCATCGGCTACGTACTCGGCCCCGCGCCGCTGATCGCCGAACTCGCCGCCGCCCAGCCGCTCTGGCCGGTCTCCACCCCGGCGCTGGCCGCCGCCGAGGCCTGCAGCGGTCCGGCGGCGCTCGCCGAGGCCGACCGGGCCGCGGCCGAACTGGCGCTCCGGCGCGCCTACTTGGTGAAGGGCCTGACCGCCTTCCGGTCCGTGCGGCTGTACGGCGAGCCGGCCGCCTCCTTCGTGCTGGTCCGGCTGCCGGACGCGGCGGCCGTCCGGGGGCGGCTGCGTGAGCGCGGTTTCGCCGTCCGGCGCGGGGACACCTTCCCGGGGCTGGGCGAGGAGTGGCTGCGGATCGCCGTCCGGGACGAGGAGACCACCGACCGCTTCCTCAGCGCCCTTGAGAAGGTGCTCGGTCCAGCCTGAGTCGATCGCCCGTGCGGATCCGCCCGGGTGCCAGCACCTGCGCGTACACCCCCGCGCAGGGCAGCTCCGGCATGCCCTCCAGCGGGACCACCCGGTTCCGCGCGGCCGGGATGCGCAGCGCCTCGGTACGGCGGGGCAGCGGGCCGTGCCGCAGGGTGGGCACGGCGCAGCGCGGGGTGGCCGCCAGGACGCGCAGGCGCAGCGTCGGGCCGATCGCCAACTCCTGCCCCACCCAGGCGTTCTCGTCGAATCCATCGCCCTCGGTGCGGATCACCAGGTTCGGCCGGTAGCGCTCGGGCTCGGCCTCGCAACCGGTCGCGCGCAGCGTCGCGGTGGTGATCAGGTGCAGCGGCGCGAAGTCGAAGAAGCCGCCTTCGGGCGCCGCCCGTCCCAACTCGCTGATGTCGAGGTTGACTTCGGCTGTGATGCCGCGCGCCAGCACCTCCTCCGGCACCGCCCGCTCGAGCGTCGCGCCGGGCGGGCGCTCGGCGACCAGCGCCACCTTGCGGCCGGCCGCCTCGGACAGCTCCGCCTCACCCGCGCCGCGCCCGTCCGGACCGGTGATCGCCACGCCGCCGTCGGCCGTGGCCACCGCGGTGAACCCGAGCAAAGCCGCCCACAGCCGGGGGTGCTTGGCACTGGCCACCCGTCCGGTCGCCGGGTCGAGCAGCGCCCACGCCCGGTCCCCGGCCAGGCCCCGGCCGGTCACCTCGACCCGGTCCAGTTCCTCCCCCAGCAGCGACTTCACCGGGTAGCGGCGCAAGCGCTCGACCGTGCCGAGCACCGGCCCCGCACCCGTCGGCCCCGGGCTCACCGGCCCTCCGCCCATTCCCGCAGGGCGGTGAAGTCGTCCGCCAGCAGGCCCTTGGCGGGGTGGACGTGCACGGTGAGCGCGGGCCCCGGGTGGTTCGCCGCTATCCACTCGGCGTCCTGCGGGCCGAGTTCGTCGTCCACCCAGACGAAGGGCCGCCCGGCGGCCCAAGCGACCACGTCCCGGGTCTTCCAGTGCAGCCCGTCCGGGTCCGCGCGGAACATCTCCGTCCAGGTGATGTACGGGAGTTCGGGCAGGCCGATGTTCGGCCCGATGTGGGTGTTCGCCTCGCTCATCCACCCGGTGGCCCACACCAGTTCGTAGGGCAGCCCCAGCAGCTCCGGCCCGTGCAGCGGATTGAGCCACACCCGCATCGGTTTGACCCGGCCGACCGGGCGCTT
The DNA here is from genome assembly GCF_000719705.1 of Streptomyces sp. NRRL S-350. GTDB lineage: Bacteria > Actinomycetota > Actinomycetes > Streptomycetales > Streptomycetaceae > Kitasatospora. The sequence continues at coordinate 7,046 of NZ_JOHO01000075.1, forward strand.
CGCGTGCTTGGCCCGCGTCACAGCCTTGGCCTGCGCCGCCGCCAGCCCTTCCTGCTTCTGCACCCACCAGGTCGGCCGCACCCGGTGGGTGGTGTAGCCGTCCGGTCGCCGCTTCGGCGCGGCGAAGGGGTTGAGCGGTCCGTCCACGTCGAGGAGGAGCAGGGGCTTCGACTGCTGGGTCATGCCCTGAATTCTCGGCCTGGCAGGAGTGATTGACCAGCGATTTGCCGCTCGCGACAAGCCCCCCGCCGGCCTTCCTTGCCGTGCTTCCCCTGCCTCGCCGGTTGCCGCGCACACCGCAACGCCCGCAGGCCCCTCCCCGACGCGGGGAGGGGCCTGCGGGCGTTCGCACGCACCCCGGGGCGGCGGATCAGACCTGGCCGGCCTTCTCCAGGGCCTCGCAGCAGGTGTTGATCAGCAGGCGGGTGACCACGTAGGGGTCGATGTTCGCGTTCGGGCGGCGGTCCTCGATGTAGCCCTTCTGGTCCACCTCGACCTGCCACGGGATGCGGACGGAGGCACCGCGGTTGGAGACGCCGTAGCTGTAGACGTTCCAGGGGGCGGTCTCGTGCTTGCCGGTCAGGCGGGACTGGATGTCGTCGCCGTACTGGTTGACGTGCTCCAGCACCTTCTCCTGGGAGGCGCCGAGCGACTCGCAGGCGGTGATGATGGCCTCGTAGCCCTCGCGCATCGCCCTGGTGGAGAAGTTGGTGTGGGCGCCCGCGCCGTTCCAGTCGCCCCTGGCCGGCTTGGCGTCGAGGGTGGCGTCGATGCCGAACTCCTCGGCGGTGCGGTAGAGCAGGTAGCGGGCGATCCACAGGTCGTCGGAGACGGTCAGCGAGTCGACGGGGCCGATCTGGAACTCCCACTGGCCGGGCATGACCTCGGCGTTGATGCCGCAGATGGCGAGGCCGGCGTCGAGGCAGCGGTCGAGGTGCAGCTCGACGATCTCGCGGCCGAAGACCTCCTCGGCGCCCACACCGCAGTAGTAGCCGCCCTGCGGGGCCGGGAAGCCGCCCTCGGGGAAGCCGAGCGGACGCGAGCCCTTGAAGAAGGTGTACTCCTGCTCGATGCCGAAGATCGACTCCTGGGAGGCGTACTTCTCGTGCACCTCGCGGAGCAGCGCGCGGGTGTTGGACTCGTGCGGGGTGCCGTCCGTCTCCAGGACCTCGCAGAGGACCAGGATGTGGTCACCGCCGCGGATCGGGTCCGGGACGACCTTCACCGGGTCCAGCACGCGGTCCGAGGCGTGGCCCTCGGCCTGGTTGGTCGAGGAACCGTCGAAGCCCCAGGTCGGGATCTTGTCGGCGTTGGGCAGGACGCGAGTCTTGGAACGAAGCTTCGCGGTCGGCTTGGTGCCGTCGATCCAGATGTACTCGGCCTTGATTGCCACGGCGTGTCCCTCGCATTACTGGGTGGTGGGTGCCCGCGTAGCGTCGCAAGCCGCCGTTTCCCGGTTGTTCCTCTCGTGTAACGCGCATGTGAACCAACCGTCCGCGTCGGCACGGTCACGGTGCGGGAGTGCCAGGGGCGGCACTCCCGCGTCCGGCGGTGCCGCGGCGCCTCGGTACCGACGGCTTCGGCACCGCCGGGGCCCACTGCCACCAGAGCCTCAGCACTGCCGGGGCCCCACTGCCACCAGGGCTTCGGCACCGCCGGGGCCTCAGCTCCGCCGGGCGTGCGCGGCGCGGCGGCGCCGGGTGGCCCACAGTGCGGTCGCCCCGCCCGCGACCAGGGCGGCGGACCCGGCGGCCAGCGGGCCGGTGCCGCTGCCGCCGCCGGTGGTGGCCAGCTTCTCCGGCCGCGCGGTCTTCTCCACCCCGGCCTGCGGGACGGCGGCGGCGCGCGAGGTCGTGGTGTCGGCGGCCGGCTGGGCGGCGGGCGAGCCGGTGGGGGCGTCCGCCGGCGCGGCGCTCGGGGAGGTCGGGGCGGTCGGCGGTGCGGTGGGCTTCTCGCAGCTCACCGAGGCGACGGTGACCTTCCCGGTGACCTTGGCGACGTTCAGGTTCAGCGGGTTCACCTCCACCTGCACCTCCAGTGCCGAGGCGGCGGCGGTGGTCGTGGTGGTGGTCTTCTTGGAGAGCTCGACCGACACGCTGCCGATCAGCGGCACGTCCACCCTGGTCGGCCCGTAGAGGCTGACGGTGACCGGCTTGCCGAGGACGGTGAGCCCGGCGGGAGCGACCACGTCCGCGGTGGGCTGCCCGTCCACCGGGCAGGTCGCCTCGGCGCTCATCGCCGCCAGGCCGAGCAGTGCGGTGGCGGGCAGGCCGGGGGCGTGCACGTCGGCGTTGACCAGCTTGACGAAGGCGGCGGTGCCGTCGGCGTCGGCGCGGGTCACGGACTTGCCGATGTCGGCCTTGACCAGGGTGACCGGGCCCTGCTGGTCGACGCCGTGGACCGTGGTGGTGAGCACGGATCCGCCCCCGGCTTCCGGCCGGGGCGATCCACCTCGCTGGTCCGGTGTCTCCACCCTGTTCAGCGCGATGTCCACGGGGACGTCCACGGCGTTGTTCAGCAGTTTGACGTCCAGGGCGAGTTCGGCGGTGACGGCCCGTGCCTTGCCCGGGGACGCCGTGGCCGCCGGGGCGCTCGCGGCTCCCGGTGCGACCGGTGCGGCGGGAGCGGCCGGTGCGGCCGGTGCGGCCGGGCTTGCCTGCGCGGCCTGGACGGGTGCGGCGGTGAGCAGCGCGCTCGCCGCCACGACGGCGGCTGCGGAAACGATTCGGCGAGAAGACATGGCGGTACCCCCACACAGATGAAACGATGAGCCGCCAGTCTTCTCGAACGATCCGTCACATGAGCAACACGGAACGTCATTTCACCCGTTGGAGTGAGATTGACGTTCTGTGCTGACCGGGTTCTGCTACGGCAGCCGCCAGTCCACCGGCTGCGCCCCCTGCCGCACCAGCAGCTCGTTGGCCCGGCTGAACGGCCGCGAGCCGAAGAAGCCGCGGTCGGCCGACATCGGACTCGGGTGCGCCGACTCGATCGCCGGGACCTCCCCCAGCACGGGCCGCAGCCTGCGGGCGTCGGCCCCCCACAGGATCGCCACCAGCGGTCCGCCGCGCGCCACCAGCGCCCGGATCGCCTGCTCGGTGACCTCCTCCCAGCCCTTGCCCCGGTGCGCGGCGGGCTTGCGCGGCGCGGTGGTCAGCGCGCGGTTGAGCAGCAGCACGCCCTGCTTCGTCCACGGGGTGAGGTCCCCGTTGGACGGCTGCGGCAGGCCGAGGTCCTGGCCGTACTCCCGGAAGATGTTGACCAGGCTCGCCGGGATCGGCCGCACCTCCGGCGCCACCGAGAAGCTGAGCCCGACGGCGTGGCCGGGGGTCGGGTACGGGTCCTGTCCGACGATCAGCACCCGCACGTCGGCGAGGGGCTGCTGGAAGGCCCGCAGCACGTTCGGACCGGAGGGCAGGTACGTGCGGCCGGCGGCCAGTTCGGCACGCAGGAAGTCGCCCATCGCGGCGACCCGTCCGGCGACGGGTTCCAGGGCGGCGGCCCAGCCGGGCTCGACGATCTCGTTCAGTGGACGCGGTGCCATGGCCGTCACCCTATCGGCCCAGGCGGACAGGGCGCGCTACGGATGATCATGGCGGCTGACCGCGCGGGCCCTGCGCCCGGCCACCCCGCCTGCTGCCACCGGCCGCCCCGCCGACACCGCATCCGGCCGCCACCGGCCGCCCCGCCGACACCGCATCCGGTCGCCGCCGACCGCCCTACCGACACCGCATCCGGCCCCCGCCGGTCACCCCACCGGGCGCCCCCGCAGCACCACCAGGCGCGGGTCCGCGAGCACCCGGACATCCGCCCGCGGGTCCTCCGCGTACACGACGAAGTCCGCCGGCGCGCCCTCCGCGAGCCCCGGCCGCCCCAGCCACTCCCGCGCTCCCCAGCTCGCCGCCGACAGCGCCTCGGCCGGGCTGAGCCCCGCCTTCACCAGCTCCGCCACCTCGTCCGCGACCAGCCCGTGGGCCAGCGAGCCGCCCGCGTCGGTGCCGACGAACACCGGGATGCCGGCGTCGTGCGCGGCGCCCACGGTGTCGTACCGGCGCTCGTGCAGCCGCCGCATGTGCGCCGCCCAGGCGGGGAACTTGCCCTCGCCGCCGGCCGCGAGGGCCGGGAAGGTGGCGATGTTGACCAGCGTCGGGACGATGGCGACGCCGCGCCGGGCGAACACCGGGATCAGTTCCTCGGTCAGCCCGGTCGCGTGCTCGACGCAGTCGATCCCGGCCGCCAGCAGGTCCGGCAGGGACTCCGCGGCGAAGCAGTGCGCGGTGACCCGTGCGCCCTCCTCGTGCGCCGCCGCGATCGCCTCGGCCAGGGCGTCGCCGGGCCAGCAGGCGGTGAGGTCGCCGCGCTCGCGGTCGATCCAGTCGCCGACCAGCTTCACCCAGCCGTCCCCGCGCCGGGCCTCGGCGCGGACGTACGCGGCCAGGTCGCCGGGCTCGATCTCGTGCGCGTAGTTGCGGATGTAGCGGCGGGTGCGGGCGATGTGCCGCCCGGCGCGGATGATCCTGGGCAGGTCCTCGCGCTCGTCGATCCACCGGGTGTCGGCGGCCGAGCCGGCGTCGCGGATCAGCAGGGTGCCGGCGTCGCGGTCGGTGAGCGCCTGCTTCTCGCTGGTCTCCGCGTCCACCGCGCCGTGCGCGTCCAGGCCGACGTGGCAGTGCGCGTCGACCAGGCCGGGCAGCACCCAGCCGGTCACCGTCCGGACGTCCCCCGCGGACGGCGGGCGGGTGAAGCTCACCCGGCCGTCCACCACCCAGAGTTCGTCCCGGACGTCCTCCGGACCGACCAGCACCCGACCCCGCACGTGCAGCACCGCGCCATCGCTCATGGCCGCACTCTACCGACGGCCGGCCGGCGGCCGGGTTCCGTGCGCGGAGCGGGGATGCGGCAGACTCGTTCCGGCACCCACCACCCCGCGAAAGGCCTGTGAGACGTGAGTCCCTTCCTCGACCTCCCCCCGCTCAGCGCCGCCGAGTTCGCGGCGATCGAGGACCAGGTGGCCGCACTGCTGCACACCGAGGCCGACGTGATCGTCACCCAGGGCGAGGCCCTCCTCCCCCTGGAGGCCGCGATCCGCGGCGCCGCGCACCCCGGCTCGACCGCGCTCAACATCGTCACCGGCCCGTACGGTCAGACCTTCGGCAACTGGCTGCGCTCCTGCGGCGCGACCGTCGTCGACCTGGCCGTGCCCTTCGACAGCGCGGTGAGCGCGCAGCAGGTGGCCGAAGCCCTCGACGCCCACCCCGCGGTCGACTTCGTCTCCCTCGTCCACGCCGAGGCCGCCACCGGCAACACCAACCCGGTCGCCGGGATCGGTGCCGTGGTGCGCGAGCACGGCGCGCTGCTGATGCTCGACGCGGTCGCCTCCGTCGCCGCCGAACCACTGCTCACCGACGCGTGGGGCGTCGACCTGTGCGTCATCGGCGGCCAGAAGGCGATGGGCGGCCCGGCCGGGGTCTCCGCCGTCTCGGTCTCCGAGCGCGCCTGGGAGCGGATCGCCGCCAATCCGGCCGCCCCGCGCCGCTCCTACCTGTCGCTGCTCGACTGGAAGGAGCGCTGGACCGACGCCGGCCGCGCCGTACTCCCGCACGCCCCGGCCCAGTTGGAGATGCTCGCGCTCGGCGCCTGCCTGGACCGGATCGCCGCCGACGGCCTGCCCGCCGTCATCGCCCGCCACCGCGCCGCCGCGGCCGCCACCCGGGCCGGTGCCCGCGCCCTCGGCACCGTCGCCCCCTTCGTCGCCGAGGACGCCCACGCCGCCCCGGTCGCCACCACGCTGCGCACCCCGGACGGCGTCGACGCCACCGCGGTCGCCGCCCGCCTCGACCCGGCCCTGCCCGTCCAGCCCGGCGGCGGCGCGCTGGCCGCCTCGATGCTGCGGGTCAACCACTACGGCCCGGCAGCGTCGCTGGACACCGTCCGCGCCTGCCTCGCCGGTCTCGCGGCGGCGACCTCCGCCGCCGCCGCGCCGGCCCTGGCCGCCGCCGAGGCCGCCTGGGACGCGGCCGTCCGGGCCTGACGCGACGGCGAGCGGCCCCCGGCAGGACGTCCTGCCGGGGGCCGCTCGCCGTTTCGGGGCGCCTCAGTGGCCGCCCGCGTCCACCACCTCGACGCCGTGGATGTTCCGCTCGATCTCCTCCGCCGGCAGCGCGGTCGCCATCGCCCAGTAGTAGACGACCAGCGAGAACACCGCCACGACCCCGATGTCCCACCACAGCGGCAGGTTCCCCCGCGCCCCCTTGCCGAAGGTGCCCTGCCAGGAGATCAGTCCGATGCCGACGAGGTAGACCGGCAGCCACTGCCCGGCCTTGAAGTCCATCCTCGGCGCGTTCGGCACCCCCTTCGACGCGGCGTACGCGGAGTAGCCGCCGAGCAGCGCGTACCCGATCAGGATCGCCAGGCCGAGCCGCCACAGGGTGTCCCAGCCGGACCAGTAGATGACCAGGCTCGCGACCATGAAGGCCAGCGGCGAGATGACCGAGCCGCCCGGCAGGTGGTACGAGCGTTCCATCCCCGGCAGCCGCTTGCGCAGCACCCCGAAGGCGAGCGGCGCGCCCGCGTACATCAGCACCACCGCCGAGGTGATGAACCCGACCAGCCGCTGCCAGCTCGGGAACGGCAGGAAGCAGATCACCCCGGCGATCCAGGCGATCAGCAGGCCGAGCCACGGCACGGCGCGCTTGTCCGTGTACTGGAGGGCCTGCGGGGCGTAGCCGTTGCGGCTCAGGCCGTACGTCACCCGGGAGCTGGAGGTGATGTAGACCAGCCCGGTGCCGGCCGGCGAGATCACCGCGTCGATGAACAGGACGGTGGCCAGCCAGCCCAGGCCGATCAGCGTGGCGAGGCCGGCGAACGGTCCGCTGATCCCGGGGTAGTCGAGCGTGGTCCAGCCCCCGGCGAAGGTCTTCGGCGGCAGGGCGCCGATGAACACCACCTGGAGCATGACGTAGACGATCGTGCCGATGACGACCGATCCGAGGACCGCCCGGGGGATGTCCCGCCGGGGGTTGCGGCTCTCGCCCGCCCACTGGATGGCCTGCTCGAAGCCGAGCAGGGCGAAGATCACCCCACTGGTGCTGATCGCGGCGAGCACGCCCTTGGCCCCGTCCGGTGCGAAGCCGTGCACGTCGAAGTTGGAGCCGTGGAACTCGGTGAGGCCGAACGCGAAGATGGTCAGGATCGGGACGGCGACCTTCCAGACGGTGGCCGCGCTGTTGGTGTGGGCGAGCAGCCGGACGCCGAGGAAGTTGATCGCGACGAAGACGCCGAGCAGGGCGGCCGCGACGACGAACCCGGCGGCCGTGAGCGTGAGGTCCTTGTTCAGCAGGCCGTCCGCCCAGGACCAGTGCTGGGCGTAGTTGATCATCGCCTGCACCTCGATCGGCGCGATCGTCGCCGCCTGCAGCCAGGTGAACCAGCCGAACGACATCCCGGCGAACCCGCCGAACGCGTAGTGCGGATAGCGTGCCGTGCCGCCCGCCACCGGGAACAGCCCGCCCAGCTCGGCGTGGATCAGCGCCAGCAGGATGATCGCCACCGCGCCGATGCCCCACGACAGCAGCGCCGCCGGGCCCGCCGCCACCGCCGCCTTCTGAGCCCCGAACAGCCAGCCGGAACCGATGATCGCCCCGACCGAGGCCCAGAGCAGTCCGGCGACGCCGACCTCCCGTCTGAGCCCGGTGTGCCCGGAGGCGGGCGGATTGGAGGAGGAGTGGGCCATGGCCGATCGCCTCTCGGATGGGGGAAGGAGGGAAACGCGCTCCGACACTGCCGCAGCACCACCGCCTCCCCGCCCCGAAACGCGCCGCGCCCCGCGCCCCCTCACCCCAACGGCGGATCTCCGGACGGGCCCCGTCAGTCAGGCGGCGGCACCGCACCGCGCGCGCACCGGCACCGCCCGCGTACCCGGGGGGCTCCGGCCCGCCGGTGCGGTACGGCGGCCATCGGCCGCGGCACAGTTCGCGCGGCGTTCACCTGCGCGGCACGCCGAACTCACCGGGGACCGGCAGGCTCCGTCAGCGGGCGAAGTTGGCTATACAACTCAACCGGAGTCCGCCCAGGGACGCCGCCGAGGAGGAACCCATGACCGAGCTGCCGCCGTACTGGCTGCGCGACAACTGCCCGTGCGCCGGGTGCCGGGATCCGCGCAACGGCCAGAAGCTGTTCCAGGTCCACGACCTGCCCGAGGACCTGGCGGTCGCCGCGAGCACGGAGACCGACGGGCACCTGGAGGTGCTCTGGTCCGACGGGCACCGGTCGCGCTACCCGGCGCAGTGGCTGACCGCGGCGGACGAGGGGGACGGTCGCACCGAGGACGGCAAGCGGCTCTGGGTGGCGGGGGACTTCGCCCGCGGGATCCCCGAGGCGCAGTGGGAGGCCTACCTCACCGACCCGGCCGAGCGGGCGGCGGTGCTGGGCGCCGTGCGGCGCAGCGGGTTCGCGGTGCTGCGCGGGGTGCCGGCGGTGGAGCGGCAGGTGCTGCGGGTCGCGGAGAGCTTCGGGTACGTCCGGGTCACCAACTACGGGGAGCTGTTCGACGTCCGGGTCGAGCCGGACCCGAACAACCTCGCGTTCACCAGCGCCGAGATCGCGCCGCACACGGACAACCCGTACCGCGACCCGGTGCCGACGCTCCAGCTGCTGCACTGCCTGGAGAACTCGGCGACGGGCGGCGACTCCGGGCTGGTGGACGGGTTCCGGGCGGCGGCGGCCCTGCGGGAGGAGTCGCCGGCGGACTTCGCGACGCTCACCCGCACGCCCGTGCCCTTCGTGTTCCGCGACCGCCGCACCGAGCTGCGCGCCGACCGCCCGCTGATCGACGTGGACCCCCGCGGCCGGATCCGCGAGGTGCGCTTCAACAACCGCTCGATCGGCACCCTGCGCGGCGGTGTCCGCGGCGGCGCCGACCACCCGGACGGCCCGGAGGCCTTCTACGCCGCCTACCGCCGCTTCGCCGCGATCACGCTCCGCCCCGAACTCCGGCTCGCCTTCCGCCTGGACCGGGGCGACTGCCTGGTCCTCGACAACACCCGCCTCCTGCACGCCCGGACGGCCTTCGCGCAGGACGGCCGGCGGCACCTCCAGGGCTGCTACGCCGACCTGGACTCCCTGTCGTCCACCCTGGCCGTGCTGCACCGCCGCACCGCCGCCCTGGACGGGATCGCCGGGCTGTTCGCGGGCGAGGGCGCCGGGGAGTACCTGGGCGAGGAGGTCACCATGGCCGAGCACATGCTGCAGGCCGCCGCCGCTGCCGAGGCGGCCGGGGCGCCGGACCACCTGGTCGCCGCCGCCCTGCTGCACGACGTCGGCCACTTCCGGGGCGCCTTGCCCGGAACGGACCTGATGCGGGGCCAGGACAACCGGCACGGTGCCGCCGGAGCCGACTGGCTGGGCCGCTGGTTCGGCGCGGAGGTCACCGGGCCGGTCCGGCTGCACGTGGCCGCCAAGCGCTACCTGTGCGCCGTCGAGCCCGGGTACCGCGGGCGGCTCTCCGCGGCCTCCGAGTACACGCTGACCGTCCAGGGCGGCCCGATGGGCGAGGAGGAGGCCGCCGCCTTCGCCCGGCTCCCGGGCGCCGCGGACGCGGTGGCGGTACGGCGCTGGGACGAGCAGGCGAAGGTGCCCGGCGCGGCCGTCCCCGGCTTCGAGCACTACCGCCCGCTGCTCGCCTCGCTCATGGTGTGACGCTCAGTCCAGCTCCCGCGCGTGCCGCGAAAGCGCCGACGTGGCCAGGGAGTTGTGCACGCTGAACGCCACCGTCCCCGGCAGGTAGCGGTCCTGGGACCACTCCACCGGGGTACCGGTCGGGTCGGTGGTGCGGCGCCGTTCGCGCAGCAGCGGGCCGCCGCGGCGGCAGCCGAGCAGCCGGGCGTCCTCCGCGTTGGCCGCGACCACGTCGATCGTGTGGTCGGCGTCGGTGAACAGGATGCCGTGCTCGCGCAGCACTTCGGTGTGCGAGACGACGTCCGCGGGAAGTTCGGCGACGATCTCGCCGACCCTCGGCGGGTAGACGGTGCGCTCGACCATCACCGGGGTGCCGGACAGCGTCCGCAGCCGGACCGTCACGTACACCTCGGCGCCCGGTTCCAGCCGCAGCTGCTCGCGCTCGACGGCGTCGGCCGGGCGGCGGACCAGCGAGTCGAGGATGCCGCCGGGCTCCTCGCCCATCGAGTAGGCCCAGTGCGTGAAGCTGAGCAGTTCGGAGAAGCTCTGCACCCGTGCGCCGCCGAGCACCACCCGGCGGGTGCCGCGGCGGGAGGTGACCAGCCCGTCGGAGCGCAGCACGGCGAGCGCCTGGCGGACGGTGCCGCGGGAGACGCCGTACTGCTCGGCCAGCGCGCCCTCGGCGGGCAGTCGGCCGGCCTCGCCGTACGCGCCGGTGGTGATGGCCTCGCGCAGGTCGGCGGCCACCTTCCGGTACAGGGCGCCGGTGGCGCGCCCGTCGGTCGCGGCGGGGCGCTGGGGCTCGGTTGCCACGTCGGTCAAGGTCCCTCCTGGGGCGGTGTCCTGCGCAGCGGTGCGGGCGCGGACTGCCCGACCCTATCCCGCCGCGTCTTCGAAGCATCGCACCGAACGGATCGCGCTCCGATGGCCGGATTCGACCGTTCCCGCAGCCGACCCCGGTTCTGGGCCGTCCGTTCACCTTCCCGTCACCGCGCTCCGGCGTACTTACCCCCGTCAGCGAAGTTGGCTAGTCAACTCGGACGGTCCCGAACGGCACCGAAGCGTGGACGACTCCGGACCGCCACTCGCCAGATCCCCCGATCGAGACGCCCACTCGCAGTTCCCCCTTCTCAGGAGACTGACCCGTGTCCGTGCACCGCGCCCGTTCCGCCGCCTTCGCGGCCGTTCTGACCGCCGCCGCGCTCTCCCTCACCGCCTGCGGCTCCGCCGGCTCCGCCACGAAGTCCGGCGACTCCGCGGGCGGCAAGAACGCCAGGACCGCCACCTCCGTCGCCGACTTCGGCGGCATGGACGGCCTGGTCGCCGCCGCGAAGAAGGAAGGCAAGCTGCACGTCATCACCCTGCCGCGCGACTGGGCGAACTACGGCAAGCTGATGGACGACTTCAAGGCCAAGTACGGCATCGAGATCGAGGACGAGAACCCGGACGGTTCCAGCCAGGACGAGATCAACGCCGTCACCTCCCGCAAGGGCCAGGACCGCGCCCCCGACGTCGTCGACCTCGGCTCCGCGTTCGCGATCAGCGCGGGCAAGCAGGGCCTGCTGGCCCCGTACAAGGTGACCGACTTCGACAAGATCCCGGCCACCATGAAGGACCCGAACGGCCTGAGCTACAACGACTACGGCGGCTACATGTCGATCGGCTGCGACGCCAAGAAGGTGTCCGTCTGCCCGAAGACCTTCGCCGACCTGCTGAAGCCCGACTACAAGGGCATGGTCGCCCTCAACGGCAACCCGACCAAGGCCGGTGCCGCCTTCGGCGCCGTCTACGCGGCCGCGCTCGCCAACGGCGGCTCGCTGGACAGCATCCAGCCCGGCATCGACTTCTTCGGCAAGGTCAAGCAGGCCGGCAACTTCAACCCGGTCGAGGTCACCCCGGCGACCATCGAGAAGGGCGAGACCCCGATCAGCATCGACTGGTCGTACCTGAACGCCGGCTACGCCGACAAGTTCAAGGACAAGGGCATCGACTGGCAGGTGGCGATCCCCTCGGACGGCTCCTACGCCCAGTACTACAACCAGGCGGTCAACAAGGACGCCCCGCACCCCGCCGCCGCGCGCCTGTGGGAGGAGTACCTCTACAGCGCCCAGGGCCAGAACGGCTTCCTCGGCGGCTACGCCACCCCGGCCCTGTTCGACGCCATGAAGGCCGCGGGCACCCTGGACGCGGCGGCCGCCGCCAAGCTCCCGACCGTCGAGAAGCCCTTCACCACCTTCCCGACCCAGGAGCAGACGGACGCGGCCAAGAAGACCGTGACCGAGAACTGGGCCAAGGCGATCGCGGGCTGACCTGAGATGACCACGGCTCCCACCCCGGTGCCGGCCACCGCCTCCGCCGCCCAGCGCGGCGGGGGCGCCCCCGGCCCCGCAACCCCCACCGCGGCCACGGCCGCCAGCGCGCCGGCCTCCTCGACCGCCGAGGCCGGCAAGACCGCCCGGACCGCCCGTACCGCCAAGACCGGCGAGACCGGCGAGACCGGCGAGACCGCCAAGGCCCCCCGCCCCGGCGGGCTCCGGGCCGCCGGCGGCCGCGCCTGGCTCGCCGCCCTCCCCCTGCTGCTGTTCTTCGTGATCGGCTTCGGCCTGCCGGCCGTCGCGATCGCCATCGGCGCGTTCACCACCTCCTCCGACGCGCCCGACGGCGGCGGCACCTTCACCACCGCCAACCTCACCGGCTCCCTCCAGGGCGCCTACTGGACCGCCCTGTGGGGCAGCGTGAAGCTCTCGCTGCTGACCGCGCTGATCGCCACCGTGGTCGGCCTGCCGCTGGCCCAGGCCGTGGCGACCTCCCGGTTCCGGATGTTCCGCGAGGCGGTGATGTCCGCCTCCGGCGTGCTCGCCAACTTCGGCGGCGTGCCGCTGGCCTTCATGTTCGTCGCCACCCTCGGCAACTCCGGCGAGGTCACCAAGCAGCTCGGCCTGACCCGGCACGGCTGGAACCTCTACACCTTCTCCGGCCTCTCGGTGGTCTACCTGTACTTCCTGGTCCCGCTGATGGTCATCACCATCACCCCGGCCCTGGAGGGCCTGCGCGTCCAGTGGCGCGAGGCCGCCTACAACAACGGCGCCACCGCGTCCCAGTACTGGCGGCACGTCGCGCTGCCCGTCCTGCTGCCCTCGCTGCTCGGCGGCTTCGTGCTGCTGTTCGGCGCCTCCTTCGCCGCGTACGCCACCGCCGAGGCCATGGTGGGCAGCTCGGTGCCGCTGATCTCGATGCAGATCGGCGACGCGCTGTCCGGCAACGTCCTGGTCGGCCAGGGCAACCTCGCCCTCGCCCTCGGCCTCGACATGATCGTGGTCGCCTGCCTGGTGATGGCCGTGTACCTGCCCCTTCAGCGCCGGAGTGCCAAGTGGCTCGCCTGATCGATCGCATCCGTTTCGGCCGCGGCCTGGTCCTGCTGCTCTGCGGCGTGTACTTCGCCGTGCCGATGGCCGCCTCGCTGTGGTTCAGCGTCGACGACAACAAGGGCGGCACCACCTTCCGTGCCTACACCGAGCTGCTGAACGCCCCCGGCTTCACCGACAGCCTGGTGCTCAGCCTCGAACTGGCCGGCGTCACCGTCGCGGTGCTGCTGCTCCTGCTCGTCCCGGCGATGCTCGCCGCCCGGCTCGGTGCACCGAAGCTGCGCCCGGTCATCGAGGTGATGTGCTCGATGCCGCTGGTCGTCCCGGTGGTCGCGCTCACCACCGGCATCATCGGCGTGCTGCGCTGGGGCCCGGACCACCTCCAGGACACCCCGTTCTTCCAGACCATCGTGGCCATCCAGGACCCGGGCTTCCCGATCGTGCTGGTCATCGCGTACGTGCTGATGGCGCTGCCGTTCGCCTACCGGGCGATCGACGCCGGGCTGCGCGGCGTCGACGTCGCCACCCTGGTCGAGGCCGCCCGCAACTGCGGCGCGGGCTGGCTGCGCGCGGTGTTCACCGTCGTCCTGCCGAACCTGCGCAGCGCGCTGCTGAACGCGGCCGTGCTCACCGTCGCCCTGGTGCTCGGCGAGTTCACCACCGCCTCCATCCTCGGCTTCGCCCCCTTCTCGGTGTGGATCAACTCCAACGGCAAGAGCGACGGCCAGATGTCCGTCGCGGTCTCGATGCTCAGCCTGCTGATCGTCTGGCTCGTCCTGCTGCTGATGTCCGCCGCCGGCCGCGGCCGCAAGGCCACGCGCTCCTGAGCGCACCGCCCGTACGGTCCTGAACCGCCCCACGCCTTCCAGGAGTCACCTGCCATGACCACGGCCCCCGCCCCCGTCGCCGGTGTCGCGCTCGCCACCGGCGGCGCCACCGTCGAGTTCCGCTCGCTGCGCCGCTCGTTCGGCACCACCACCGCCCTCGACGGCCTGGACCTGACCGTCCGGCCGGGCGAACTGCTCGCCCTGCTCGGCCCGTCCGGCTGCGGCAAGACCACCGCGCTGCGCATCCTGGCCGGCTTCGAACAGCACGACTCCGGCGAGGTCCTGGTCGACGGCCGGGACATCACCGCGATCCCCGCGCACAGGCGCGACGCGGGCATGGTGTTCCAGTCGTACAGCCTCTTCCCGCACCTGACCGCGCTGGACAACGTCGCCTTCGGCCTGCGGATGCGCGGCGCCGGCAAGGCCGAGCGCCGCAAGCGCGCCCAGGACCTGCTGGAACTGGTCGGCCTGCCGCACCGCGCCGAGCACTACCCGCACCAGATGTCCGGCGGCCAGCAGCAGCGCATCGCGCTCGCCCGCGCGCTCGCCCTCCAGCCGCGCGTGCTGCTGCTCGACGAGCCGCTGTCCGCGCTGGACGCCAAGGTCCGGCTGCAGCTGCGCGAGGAGATCCGGCGCCTGCAGCAGGAGTTGGGCATCACCACCCTGTTCGTCACCCACGACCAGGAGGAGGCGCTGTCCATGGCCGACCGGGTCGCGGTGCTGCGCGCCGGCCGGCTGGAGCAGTGCGCCACCCCGTCCGAGCTGTACGGCCGGCCGACCACCGCCTTCGTCGCCGAGTTCGTCGGCACCATGAGCCGCATCCCGTGCACCCGCACCTCGGACGGCGTCGAGGTGCTCGGCCGGCGCCACACCGTGGCCGGCGAGATCCCCGCCGACGGCGAGCTGCACGTGCTGGTCCGCCCCGAGAACGTCACCCTCACCCCGGCCGGCGACGGCCCCGCGCTGGTGGTCTCCGCGTCCTTCCTGGGCGCCGTCACCCGGATCACCGCCCGCCTGCAGGACGGCACCGAGGTCAAGGCCGACCTGCCCACCGAGGCCACCGCCGCGCTGCCGGTCGGCTCGCACGCCGAGCTCACCCTGCCGGACCGCCCCGTGCTGGTGGACCGCCGGCCGGCCTGAGAGCCTTGCACCTCCTGCTCCGGTCCCCTGCTCCGGTCCCCTGCTCCCTGCTCCGGTCCCCGCTCCGATCCCGCTCCGACTCCGAAGAACCACCGAAGGTACCGCCATGCCTGAAGCCGCCCTGCCCGCCGCCGTCCTCTTCGACATGGACGGCACCCTGGTCGACACCGAGCAACTGTGGTGGCAGACCGCCGCCGAACTCGCCGAGGAGCTCCGCCGCCCCCTCACCGACCAGGACGCCCCCGAGGTGCTGGGCCAGGCCGTCGAGCACACCGCCGCCCACCTGCACCGGGTCAGCGGCACCACCCTCAGCGAGGCCGAACTCGCCGCCAGGCTCGGCGACTCCTTCGCCGACAAGGTCGCCGCCGAGACGGTGCCGCGCCCCGGCGCGCTCGCCCTGCTGGCCTCCCTGCGGGACGCCCGGGTGCCCACCGCACTGGTCTCCGCCTCCCCGCGCCGGGTGGTCGACCTCGTCCTGTCCGCCATCGGCCGGGACTGGTTCGCCGTCACCCTGGCCGCCGAGGACACCGCGCGCACCAAGCCCGCGCCCGACCCGTACCTCGCCGCCGCCGAGCGCCTCGGCCTCGACCCGGCCCGCTGCGTCGCCGTCGAGGACACCCCGACCGGGGTCGCCTCCGCCACCGCGGCCGGCTGCGCCGTGCTCGCCGTGCCGTCCACCCCGACGCCGATGCCGGACGGCGACCGGATCACCCTGCTCGCCAGCCTGGAGCAGGCCGACCTCGCACTGCTCGGGAAGATCACCGCCGCCCCGCCGGTTCGACCCTGACATGCCCTACGTCCTGCTCGCCCTCGCAATCCTGAGCGAGGTCTGCGCCACCAGCTGCCTCAAGCTCACCGAGGGGTTCACCCGCCTCTGGCCCAGCCTGGGGGTCGGCATCGGCTACGCGCTCTCCTTCGTGCTGCTCGGCCGCGCGCTCAAGCACATCCCGGTCTCGGTCGCGTACGCGGTCTGGTCGGGGGCCGGGACGGCGGCGGTCGCCGGGATCGGCGTGGTCGCCTTCGGGGAGTCGCTCGGGCGGCTGCAGTGGCTGGGCATCGCGCTGGTGATCGTCGGGGTGGTCGTGCTCAACCTCAGGAACAGCCACTGACCACCACCGGCCGCCCCGCGGGCACCCTCCCGTACGGCCCGTGGCTCCCGCCCCGCGTGCACCGCACGCACCTCGCGTACCTCCCGAAACCCCGCCGGAGCGGGGCGGCCGGCGGTCAAGACGGTGTCGACGGCCCGTAAAAGTCCCGTAACGACGGGCACTTGGACGCACGGGGGCCGATCATCCGCACCGCGGCGAAGGTTATGCTCACCCGGTTCGACGGTTCGGCAATCGACACCTCGGGGGCAGAAGTGGCCGATTTCACGGTCAGCACCGAATTCCTCGCCAAGTTGGCCCAGGACCTCAAGGGCTGCGGCGACGAACTCGACCAGGGGCTCAAGGCGTTCGAAGCGGCCAGCCACACCGGCACCGGCTTCGACTTCCTGGACGAGGCCTGCGGGCACTTCAAGGAGAAGTGGGAGTACGGCCTGAAGAAGGTCCGGGAGTGCGTCAAGATCCTCGACGACGGCCTGGAGAAGGTGCAGCAGAGCTACGACGGCACCGAGCAGAGCATCACCAAGGCCCTCACCCCGACGGCGGCACAGGCATGACCGATCCCACCCCCGCACCCGACTGGTCCGGCCTCGGCTTCAACCCCGCCCCCGGCGACTCCGCCGCCGTCACCGCCCTCAGCGGAAGCCTGCGCCGGGTCGGCCAGCACCTGACCGGCGTCCACACCACGCTCGCCCAGCTCAGCGCCAACCAGGGCCAGTGGACCGGCGAGGCGGCCAAGGCCTTCGCCGACCAGTTCGGCAAGCTCCCCACCTACCTCCAGGACGCCGCCGACTCCATCACCGCCGCCTACCAGTCGCTCGACATCTGGTACCAGGCGCTGACCGAACACCAGCCCAAGGCAGTCGAGTTGGCGCACGCGGCCGTCGCCGCCAAACAGCGCAAGGCGGACGCCGAACAGGCCCACGCCACCGCTGCCGCCGCCCCCGACCTCAAACTGGCCGGCCAGAACTTCCCCGACGACGCCTCCCTCGCCGCCGCCGAACAGCGCTACAACAAGGCGAAGAGCCACCTCGACGCCGCCGCCACGCTGGTCGGCAACGCCGCCGACGAACTCACCGGCCTGCAGAACCAGGCCCACGAACTCGCCGAGACCCACAAGTCGGACGCCCACAAGACGGCCGACGCCATCCGCAAGGCCGCCGACAGCAAGGCCCCGCCGGAGCCGGGCTGGCTCAGCAAGGTCGGGAACTGGCTGAAGAACCACGGCGCGGACCTGCTGACGGTGGCGGCCGGCGTCTGCGGCGTCGCGGCGATCTTCTTCCCCGCCTTCGCCCTCCCCGCCATCCTGCTGAGCGCCGCCGCCGCCGGCGCGCACGCCACCCAGTACGCCGTCAAGGGCCAGCTGTGGCCGCCGCAGAAGAACATCGGCAACTGGCTGACCCTGGGCGGCGACGTCCTCGGCGCGATCCCCGGCGTGGGCGTCGCCGCCAAGGGCGTGACCGCCGTCCGGGAGGCCGCCGCCGCCGGTGAGGGCGTGCGCGGCGCGGTCACCGCCGGGGCGACGGAGGTCCGGGCCGCCTCCCGTGCGGTCGACCCGGCCAACCCGATCTTCACCACGGCCATCGAGAAGCCCGCCATCAAGCTCGGGCTCTCCAAGGCCACCGCGATGGACGTCTCCGACGGCGTCCAGGCCGTCACCACCGCCGGCCTCAACGCCCCGACCGCGTACGCCCTCACCCAGGACAACCCGAGCAACGGCCTGACCAGCGCGGTCAACTACACCACCGGAGCCAACAACATCCTCGGCTCGGGCGGCCTCGCCGCGGGCGGCGGCAAGGCCAACCTCGTCGTCGGCACCGTGTCCGCCTTCGGCAACCTGGTCGGCGTGACCGGATGGGCGACCGGCTATGCCCACTGAGTCCGCTCCGCCGCTGTGGCTGACCCTCCCCGAGGGCTTCACCGCCGTCGACCTGGACGAGGACCTCGGCGACCGGATGGCCCGCGCGGCCGAGAGCCTCGACGCCCTCTTCCCCGACACCGCCGGCGAACAGAAGCTCGGCGCCGTCATCGCCGCCGAGACCGCGCTCCAGGCCCAACTGCGCGAGGGCGTCGTCCACGTGTCCAGCTGCCTGGTCCGCGCCGAGGACGGCGAACCCGTCCACGGCATGTTCGCCGTCTTCCTCCGCCCCCGGGATCCGGACGCGCCCGGCGACTACCCCGCCCGTGTCGCCGAACAGCTGGCCGCGGCCTGGCCGGACGCCGACGTCGGCGTGGTCGAGCTGCCCGCCGGCCGCGCCGCCCTCGCCGCCCGGGACCTCGCCGTCCCGGTACCCGGCGCGGTGTGGGGCGTGCCCGAGTCCACGGTCAGCACGGTGCGCCAGCTCGAACTGCTGATCCCGCACCCGTGGAGCCCCCACGTGGTCGCCGTCGTCTTCACCACCGAGGACCTCGACCACTGGGACGAATGGCTGCCCCTGCTCGCCACCGCCGTCCGCGGCATCACGTTCCACCCGCCCCGCGACGAAAGCCTCGACGCCCTGCCGCCCGAGCAGTGGGACACCATCCGCAAGGCCTTCGGATGACGACCACCCGCCCCGACCGGGCCACGGGCGCCGCCCGCCCGTGGCTCGGCCGCGCCACCGCCGTCGTCGCCGTCCTGACCTGCCTGTTCGTCGGCATCGTCCTCGCCGGCGCGTACGTCGGCACCCTGCTCGTCGTCGGCCTCGTCGTCCTGTACCTGGTGGTGGCGGCCACCGGACTGGTCAAGCTCCGGGGGCCCGGAAACGATCCCGGCTACAAGGACACCGGCGGCGCACTGGCCCTGGTGGCCCTGGCCGTCATCATGGCCACCGCCGCGAGCGGCGACGCCTCGCAGAACCTCGCGCTGTCCTCCGGGCGCGAGGTGAACGCCGTGGTGACGTCCGAGAAGGCCGACCGGTCCTCCCGCGGTTCGACGACCTGGACCTACACCCTCACGTCGGCGGACGGCGCCACCGTCCCCGGCGGGCCGCTGGTCCAGCACTCCGAGCGCTTCAGACCCGGCGACGCCGTCACCGTCCGGATCGACCCGGCCGGGCGAGTCGCCCCCAAACTCCCCGGCGAGGCCGACTCCACGGCCTCCCTGTGGGCGGTCGTCGGACTCAACGCGGGCATCGCGGCGCTCGTCCTCTGGCTCGCCCGCTTCGGCAGCCGCCCCCGCCGGACTCCGCGCCGGCCCCCGGACCGACCCGCCGGGTGACGGACCGACAACCCCAACACTTGGTCAAAGAATCCCCCGAATCAGGCAAAGTGATGCTCGTCACACGAACCAGTCGAAACCCACCCGTCCCAGTCGGCCATCTCCGTCAACGCACTTCAGACGGGCGACATGGACGGGGGAAGCCATGGCGGATGACGCAGCGAAAGCCGGCGGACCGAGCTTCAAGATCAGACCGGGCGACCTGAAGGCGGCCGCGCCGACCTTCGAGACCCAGAGCAAGGCGCTCAAGGAAGCCCTCGACACGCTCAAACGGAGCCTCGCCGCGGCCGGCAGCCCGTGGGGCGGCGACAAGCAGGGCAACGAGTTCGCCCAGGCCTACAACGGCCCGCACGACAAGGTGCTCGCCGGGCTCGACGTCCTGGTCACCGGCCTCTCCAGCATCGCCGACGGCCTCGACGCCCACGCCGACAACCACACCGGCGCCGACAACCAGGCCCGCAAGGACCTCACCGCGTGACCGGCCGTCCCGTCCCGCAGGAGCGGGCGCATGGGTGAGTCCACGGTCGCCAAGGCCGTCCGTGAACTCACCGGCATGTGGTGGCCCGACGCCGATCCGGACAAGCTCCGCAC
>NZ_JOHO01000076.1 GCF_000719705.1 Streptomyces sp. NRRL S-350
CCTCGCGGATCTCGAAGGTCATCGCATCCCCTGAACTGGGGTGTTGCAACAACCACTAGAACCCAAGGAAACGGTCCGGGCCTTCTGCCGGCGGAGGATACGAGATTCGAACTCGTGAGGGGTTGCCCCCAACACGCTTTCCAATTCTCCCGAACCCCGTCCGCCGGGGTTCACACCCGTCCCGACCTGCGGCGGAGCAAGTCTGTAGCTACCGGCTGAACTCCAGCAGACGGCAGCGAACGAGACCAGAACTGAGACCATTCCCCATCGGCCTTTGACCGATCTGGTGGTGTCGCCGTGAGAACGGGCACAGGCCAGGGCTGATCTCCAAGCGATGGCGCTGTGCCAGGCGTCTGACGTGGTCCCCTTTCCCGATGGGAGCTACCGGGGAACGGTCACCGCCAGGAGATCGCCGTCGCCGAGGTGCAGCCAGCCGCGACCGGGGGTGTGGGATAGGCCGACGAGAGAGACGGCCGAAGGGCTGCCGATCAGCTTTCCGGATGTGTAGGCCTCCGGCGTGAGCAGGAGGCCCCGGCACGCGTTGGGCAGTTCGCTCAGCCATTTCATGCTGAGGTCGATCTCCTGCTCATCAGCCGCCGCGACCAGAGCTGCACCTTCGCTGGATCCGTGTTGGAGTAGTCGGCTCAGCACAGGGGATGCTCCACAGTCCGCCAGCACCTCGGCGTCGTCCATCACCACCACTACAGGGTCATCCCGGGTAGCGGTGTCCAACACCTCCTCAAGTTCGTGACGTTCGATGTTGTCCTGAACAATGCAGCCCAGCACAGACGGCTGTCCTGTTAGTTCGCGCAGCGGTGAGGGCCGTGGCGCGACTAGGAGGAGCCTGGTTCCGCTGGCCAGCAGGGAGCGCGCGATAGTCGTCAGCGCGGTGGAACGCCCCGAACCAGGCGGTCCGGCAACGGTGAAGGCGGGAGCGGACCCAGCCGCGAGATCGGGGCCGTGGGCGGAGAGCGGGTCGCTTCCGACACCCGCGAGCGCCCACAACCGTGGCACTGTTGGGGGCCGCATCGTCCACGCTTCGTCAAAGCTGATGTCTGCAGGGAGGGATTCGAAGCGCAGTTGGCGCTCGAGAGCTTCATGGGCCGTGTTCCAGAGCCCCAGCAGCATCGTGTGGTCTTCCAGGAACAGGTGCGCCGCGTTGGAGAAGGCGATCAGTGCGTCGCGGTCGGGCAGTTCGCCGTGGGTGTGCCAGCGGATCCACCTGTCTGCGGAGATCCGTGTCTCTTGTTCCAGCTCAGTGAAGGACCAGCGGCGTTTGCGTTGGTGTTTTTCGAGGCAGTGGCGCAGCGCGTTGAGCTCTCGACGCGCGGGCGAGCGGACCATCTCGAACTCGTGGCTCTGCACCCCGTAGAACGTGGCATTCGCCGGACGGTGTTTCTCCAACGCGTCCGCCATCCTGGCGAATCCCTCGCTGCGGCGGACCACACCGAGAAAGATCCTGAGTGCGTCTTTGTCATCCCACAGCGACTGTGCTGCATTGATGATCAAGGCCTTCAGCGATTCCAACGCGGCGTCGCCATGCGCATCGTCGTCTGCTCCCTCGTCTGGCTCCGTGTCGTCATCCTGGAGGCTTGCGTGCGCCTGGGCGACCGTCTCGCTGACGGCTAGCTTCCACAGTGCCTTGAACCGGTCGGCCACAGTGCCGTGATCGTCGCGGGTGATCTCGGCAAGAGCGCGGACGATGAGGTCCAGGCGGCCTAGCGGTGGAAGGTCGGGCTTCTGGAACGCATCCAGGACCGCTTGGTGGTTGACGATCCAGAAGCCCTGCGCGTCCTTACCGATCTGATCCCGGATGTTCCGTGCGGACGGGAGCCCCGCGTCGAGTCTGAGGTCGTGGAGATCGTTGTTCAGTTTTTCCAGGCAGGGCTGACGGGAGAGGTCCGGCCTCGTCCACAACTGAGCACTCACAGTTCCGCCCCTGGGATGGAGTTCACAAGCCGCCAGCCTGGCAATCGACGCTGCCAGCCATTGTCAGACTCTGTCACAGACCGCGCCCCCCGCGGCCCTGGTTGGCCAATGTCGTCAGGGACTGTCCGGGGCCGTCAGAGGCAGCTTCCGGTGACCCACGCTGGCTGTGGCAACGGCAGTGGGCCGGTCACAGATGGAAGGCAAGTCCCATGGAGCAGATCAGCGTTCGCACCGTCGTCCTCCTCCTGGTGGGCATCCTCGCCGTCGTTCTCATCGTGCGCGCACCGACCCTCGGGCTCGCCATGGTGGGAGCGACTGCGGTGGTTGCGCTGCTGGCCCAACTCATGGGTAGGGAGTGAGACTGCCGGCCCGAGAGCACCGGGTGCAAGGCCGCACCGGTGCTGATCACTCTCGGCGAGCTAACCGACCCTGAGGTCTCCGGCTGAATCGCTGGTGCGGATTCGGCCAGCCTGAGAGCAGCGGGAACTGCAACTACGGAACGACGAGGGCCCGACCGCAGATTGGTCGGGCCCTCGTTCGCCCCGGTGAAACCCTGCTCGCCCTCCGCTTGCGTCCCTGTTGCTGGCGTGTACGCGGCGATGCGTCATCGCGATCTCCCGGATCAAGGATTGTCGTACCTGCTGATCAACAGCCTGTCGCGCGGTAGCGTGATGGGTCTGTGACGGTGCGCATGGAGGAGGGGCCGGTGCAGCAACGTGGTGCCCGCAACAAGACGATCAACCCAAGCGCCTACAACGCACTAGCCGATGCGCTCTGGAGGATCTTCTGGAACAAGGGCCACTTCGAGCGGTATGTGCGTGGCATGTTGCGGGATCACAGCGAGCTCTTGGCCCGCCTTGACTTTGGCAGGACCAAGCGCGAGGCGTCCGGCGAACTGGTGGACCTTCTCCGCGCCAATGAAGGTCGGTACCTCGATGTGACCGTGGCGCTCATGCTCGACATTGCTGGGATGGACCGGTTTCCGAACCTCGAAAGCCAGATCGATGGAGCCGACATGGTGGCCAAGGCTGAGGCTGCCGTGGCCGAGTTGCGTCGATGGACCGGAAGGCAGCAAGAGGTCATCACGGAGCATGAAGAGTACGCGGCCTCCGTCGCCGAGAGTGCTAAGAAGGCCCAGGCCATTCGGGCATTCACCAAGATCCATGAGGATCTGAAGCAACGCTTCTTCGTGATGCACTCAGCCGCCGACAAGCACCAGCGTGGGCGAGACTTCGAGGGTTCATCAACGAGCTATTCGCCTTGTACGACCTGGAGCCGCGGGCCTCCTACAGCCTGGAACATGAGCAGATCGATGGCGCGCTCTCCTTTGATACCGACCACTACGTCCTTGAGGCCAAGTGGTGGAAGGAGTCCATTGGGCGGCCGTTGCTCGACATTTTCAAGTCCAACATTGAGCGCAAAGGCAAAAATACTCTTGGTCTCTACATCAGCATGAGCGGTTTCACCTCGGACGCCTTGGATGTGTACGCCTACAGCACTCCGTTCATAACGGTGGACGGAGGTGACTTTATGGCTGTCCTTGACCAGCGCATTCGCCTTGACGATCTTATCCGCCGTAAGAAGCGCCATGCCAGCGAGACAGGTCACTGCTATCTGCCGGTCTCCAAAATCCTGTCGGATTCGGAGTAGGTTGCGGCTCTCTCTGCCATCTACTTGCGGCCTTGGCGGCGGCGCGAATTGAGGAAACGGCATTGCTGCTGGGCCGCTCCCCCGTTCGAGGCGGATGCTGGTTAGGTACTCCGCGTTCTCTGCGGAACCTGAGCTGGCGGGACGGGCTCAGTTCAAGCGGCACGGAGCGACTTAACGAGAGCGCGCGCGGAGGGGCGCTCTCCAGGGTTGTGTACGAGGCCGGCCTGCACGGCGGTCTTGAAGACTGGGTACGGCCGCAGTACGGGAACAGCCTCATCCTGCTCGTCGTGCGGCCTTCGTAAACTGGCAGCAGCCGCTACATTCGGTCATATTGCTGCTATGACTCGCCGCCAGGAGCACGAGGCGAGGAATCTTCCTGAAGGCGAAGAGTTTTCACCCAGAGCGCCACGAGGGCGGTCGCAATGGCTGCCAGTGCAGCTTCAGCGAGCCCGGCCAGTGCGAGGATTGCGATGGTCCCAGCGGCTATGGCCGTGAAGATGACAAGCGTGATCAGTTGTCGCCGATCTCTGCGGCGGCGCCGATGTGCCTCAACAGAGTCCGCCTGAATTAGCTCCAGCTCATTGGCGGACTGTCGGGCGATGTCTCGGATTCGACTATCTGCGAGGCACTCCACAAGATGCTGGATTTCATCTCTGGCGGCGATCCTGCCAGCTTCCCCGTCAAGCTCCACCCCTCCGCGTAGTTTCCTCACGAGTGCGGCTGCAGTCGCGTATTCCTGGACAACGTCAGGCATTGGAGTTCGCCCATCAGGCAGTGCACGCTGTAGCGCGTATCTCTCTAGAGCTGCGGCCAAGTTTTCTAGGCTCTGCACCGCTTCGGCGTGGGGAGGTTCAAATGGGCGTATAGAAGATGGCTCCACTCCCATTCTGAACGGGTCGATAAGTTTTACCAGAGACTCGTAGGCGTGCGTTCCGATAATGGATGTTGTCCAGCGTGATTGCGCAGGGACTCCAGCGAGCAGGAAAATCACTATGCTTGAGAAGGCTGGCGCAATCGAAAGGAGAGTTGCCGCCCCTTTCCAGGAGCCGCTTAGCGAATGCTCCGCCCAGCGCATCAGGGCAAGCCCTGCGAATATTGACAGCACGGCAGGCAAGGCCATTTTAAACTTAATCCCGCGGAGTGATGCCAGCGTGAGATGATCTGAGCGCTGGAGATATTCTCTTGCAGTCGCCGAAAGTGGATAGGTGAGCCCTCCTTCCTTGGCGCGCAGTACTGCTGCACGCTGTGCAGCAGCCTTGCGTGCTCCGCGCCAGGAGATCCGCTCTGACCAGGTAGCCTTTGGGAGCCGCGCCGCCGGGGCCGTCTGAAGTGTCAGGCCCAGGCTGATGATCCACATCATTACGGCCAGAGCTCCGAGCACTTTTTGCGTAGAGTCGTTCAGCATTCGTTGATAGTGTCAGGCGTTACCGACAATTGGGTGCCGTAGTTAAGGTGGGCGCTAGCGGTGGGGCTCTGAGTGTCGTGTGCCATATCTATACAGACCTCTGGCTTGGGCTGGCCGGGGTTCACTACTCGTAGGCCCATGCTCGTCCAGTCTGGCGATACTGCTCGACGGGGATGGGCTCGGCACCGGCGTGCATCCGCGCGGTGTAGAGCAGGCCGTCGAGGTGATCGATCTCGTGGTGGATCAGGCGGGCGAGGCCGCGTTCGTAGGTGGTGGTGGCCACCTGGCCGTCCAGAGTGGTGGTCTCCACGGTGATCTGCAGGGGCCGGGGGACCAAGCCGCGAACGTCGAAGAACGACAGGCAGCCCTCGAACTGCTCGTCCGTCTCGTCGGAGCGGTCGGTGATCCGCGGGTTGAGCAGGACGATCGCCGGAGCGTCCGGGGCGGCAGGCTGGACGATGGCGGCGGTCCGGCCGATGCCGATCTGGGGTGCCGCGATGCCCATGCCCTTGGCGAAGGGGTGGACTTGGCCGATGCGCTCCATCGCGGTGAACAGCTTCTCCACGACCTGCTCGGCGGCCTCGCGCTCGGCGGGCAGGTCGAAGGGACGGGCGGGCTCGGCGAGGATGGGCGCGCCCTCCTGGACGACGCCAAGGTCACGCATCTGCTCGCTGGGCCGCACCTGGATCACCTGAACTCCCCTTGGGTTGTGTCGCGTTCGGGTCGGGCCCGGAATCGCCATTCGAGACGGTACCGGGCGTGGAGGTCCGGTGTGGAGGTGCTCCAGGAGAAGACGCGTATGTCGCCCTCCTCGCGCCGGATCGGGGCGGTCCGCAGCGGTGCCGCTTCGGCGGTCATTGACGTCTCCATGCCCCACACGGCCGGGTCAAGGTCGGCGGGGAAGGCGAGTTCGACTTCGAGATGTTCGGTGGGCAGGCGGACCGCGCGCTGGAACCAGCGGCCCCACTTCTCCTCGCCGACCGAGTAGGCGTACTCGATCCACACCTCCTCGCCCGGGTAGAGCGGGAAGCGGCCGTGCTCGTTCTCGAAGAGCAGCCATATCTCCTTGAACGCGTCGCGGTCGTGCTTGGCCTGCCATCGCATCGCCTCCCCGCGGCAGGTAGCGGTGAGCGCGAGTTCTTCCCAGGTCAACGGGTGTTGGCGGTAGTGGGCGTTGGAACGTTCGGGCTCGCCGGGGTAGCGGTCGACGCTGATGCGGATCAGGTACCGGGTGATCGGCTCGCTGCCGGTGTTCCGCAGCAGGCGGCGCATCGTGAGCCGGTAGTGGGTGCCGTCGTAGTCCAGGCGGGCTCCGTCATGGGCCACGACGATCGCCGAGCCCGTCGCGTACGGCTGCTCGGGCCGCCGCGGTGCCGGTGGGGCCAGGGACGGCGCCGTGCGGGACTTGGCGGCCTCGTACTCCAGCCAGCGCTTCCAGATGGCCTTGCCCGCGTTGAGGATCTCCTCGGCGCGGCGACCGAAGTCCTCGGTCGGCTTATGCCGGCCGGACTCCACGTGGCTCACGTACGACGGGTCGAAGCCCATCTGACGGGCCAGCTCCCGCTTGGGCAGCCCCCGGACTTCACGCCAGTAGGAGACCTCCGCCGCGAACGCCTCTGCGGCCTGCTCGACCGTCGGGGCATCGCCTCGCGCGTCCATCAGTGCCCCCGCCCTGGCTGCTGGATGAGATGAATGAACCGTGAGTGATCTAGATTCATCATTCTGTCACGGTCCTCGTCGCCAGTTTCCTTCTTTTACCGGCCCGGGTCGACCCCCCGGGCCCAGAGAGGGAGGGCCCAAGCGATGCGCGTGTTGTACCTGCTCAACGTCTCCAACTCCAGCCAGCTGACTGCCGATTCCGGCTACACCTTCGCCGACATGCTGACCCCGGCCCTGGTCGATGCCGGGATCGAGGTCACGTTGGCCTCTCCTGTCCCGGCCAGCGACGACCGCGTGCAGTTCGTGCGGACCGCCTCGCCGTCGACCAAGTACCGGGCCCGATTCAACCCCGGCGTGGGTTCCCTGGTGCGGCTGTTCCGCCGGCACCGGCCCGAGGTGGTGGTGGCCAACCAGATCGAGGCCGCTCCTGCCATTCGCGCGGCGCTCCTGGAAGCCCGGGTGGACGCGCTGATCGCCGGCTACTGCCACTACCTGCCGTTCTCCTTCACCGACACCGGTCAGCTGGAGCTGGACCCCGCGATGGACGACGGCGGGCTCGGCCGCAGCGTGCTCCTGGCCTTCTCCGCTGGCCTCGCCGCCTGCGACCGCGTCCTGGTCCACTCCGGTACGGCCGCCTCGTGGACTGCCGCCGTGGCCACCCGCACCGGTGTCGAACTCGCCGAGAAGCTGCACGTGGTCCCCGCCCCAAGGGACGTGCGCTTGGTGCGCGAACCAGCTGACTTCACCGCCCCAGTGGGCGCCGCTGTCGGCATCTACAACCACCGCCTGTACGCCCACTACGGCACCTCGCGCTTCACCCGGCTCGCCCGCCACCTCGTCGCCAAGGCCCCGGTACGGCTCACCGTGATGGACCTGTTCGGCACCCGCAGCGCCGAGCGCGTCCGCCTGGACCCCAGCCCCGAGCGGCACCTGGAGGAACTCGCGGCCCTGGACGGCGTCGACATCGCCTCCGACCGAGGCGACCGCATCCGCTACCGCAACCTGCTCGCCGGAGCCCACTTCGGCATCGCACCCTTCCGGCCCGGCTGCCCCTGGTCCATGTCGGTGATCGACTGCCAGGCGATGGGCCTGCCCGTGATCGGCCCGCGCACCGGCTGGCTGGCCGAGCGCCTCGATTCCGAGCTGCTCTTCGACGACGACGACCAGGCGGCCCTGATCGCCGAGCGCCTCGCCACCGACCCCGAGTTCTACCTGCTGCACGCCGAGCGCGCGTACGTCTGCACCACCGACCTCACGCCCGACGCGGTTGCCGCCCGCTACCTGGAGGCGATCAAGTGACCGGCTTCGACGCGGTCCAGCTTTCCTACGACGAGCCGCTGGCCGACTCCCTGCACACCCGCCTGGCCCGCGTGCTGGGTGGCAGCGTCAAGCGCCTGCACGGGGTGCGCGGGATGCGCCGTGCCTACCGCCTCACCGCCGAGCTGGTCGACACTGACCAGTTCTTCCTCGCCGACGGCGACTTCGCGATCGACCCAGAGTTCCCCACCAGCTCGGTGGAGCCGCTGGCCGCGGGGGTGTCGATGCGGGTCTGGCGGGCCGTGAACCCGGTCAACGGCCTGACCTACGGCTATGGCGGACTCAAGCTCATCCGCACCAGCGCGCTGCGGGAGATGGGCCAGGCCGTCGACGTGCTCGCCGCGCTGCCCGGCCGGGTCGAGTTCAGCCAGCACACCGCCGGTATCACGCTGTTCAACCAGACCCCGTTCCACGCCTGGAAGGCGGGCTTCCGAGAGTGCTCGATGCTCGCGCGCGGCAGCGAGTACGGCATGACCGATGCCTCCGCGCAGGAACGCATCGACGCCTGGAAGGCCGGCAAGGACGGCGACTTCGCCGACTATGCGTCCGTCGGCGCCCGCGACGGGATCGAGTTCGCCCGGACCGCGGCCCGCGACCCCGAGCGCTTCGAGGCGCTCAACGACCCGTCGTGGCTGCACCAGCACTTCATCACGCTGCACGGCGAACAGGCGGTCGCCGGATGAGCAACCGCCTCGGCCCGCTGGTCCTGATCGAGCCGAACGCCCATCGAGGCGGCGGGCACCACCAGCGCACACTGGCCGCGCTTGCCGCCGCTCGCCCGGGTGCCGTAATCATCACCCCGGAGGGGATCGCCGACGGGCCCGGTGCGCTGTTGCGATCCGGGGCCTGCATCACAGCTGGACCGGTGGGTACGGCGGCGAAGGCCCTGATGGCCGGAGCCCGAACGGCGGCATACGTGTCGACCACCGGCAAGCGGGCCTTCGGCTCGCGACGCTGGCCGGTGGCGCTGCGCCGCCTGCCACACCAGGTCACCCTGATCGCACGGTGCCTGACCGAAGCCGCCTGCTTTCGCATCGCCCGGCGCCTCGTACCGCAGCCGGCGGCCGTGGTGATCCTCAGCGCGAGCGAGGCCCTGCACGGCGCTGCAGCCCTGCTCGGCGGCACCCCACATCTGCGGTTCATCCACGAGCTGGTCACCACCGAAGACTCGCCGGTCCGTCTGCTGGGTCGGCTCGCCCGGCGGAGCGAGAAGCACGTGGTCGCCCTCTATCCGACCACCGCCGTCCGTGACCGGCTCTCCCCGGTCTTCCCCCACCTCCCAGGCCGGGTGCGGGCGTTCGCGGTCGACGACGGTCGGCCCCTCACCGCCGCCGAGCGCGACGGTGCCCGCGCCGCCTTCACCATCCCCGCCTCGGCGACGGCGGTCTGCCTGGTCGGCGGCTGGTGGCCCTACAAGGACATCGCCACCATCGATGCCGCC
This sequence comes from Streptomyces sp. NRRL S-350, assembly GCF_000719705.1. Taxonomy (GTDB): domain Bacteria; phylum Actinomycetota; class Actinomycetes; order Streptomycetales; family Streptomycetaceae; genus Kitasatospora. The sequence continues at coordinate 9,402 of NZ_JOHO01000076.1, forward strand.
CTGGCCCGCCTCACCAAGCCGCTACACGTCCTGGTCTGCGGCACTCCGCTGGACGACGCGGTACTCGCACGCTGGCACCGCATGCCTCGTGTCCGGGGCCACACCGTCCCCGGCCCGGTCGGCGAGGACGTCCTCCGGTTGGTCTATGCCGCCGCCGATGCCGCCGTGGTGGCCCGGCGTCCCGGCACCGGCAAGGAGTCCGGCCTGGTCATGGACGCCGCCCGGCTCGGTGTCCCACTGATCGTCTCCGACCACGACCCGGACCTGACCGAGCGGCTGGTTGGGCAGCCCTGGGCCCAGGTGTTCCCGGCCGGCGACCCGGGCGCCCTGGCCGCCGCGCTCGACGCTCTGGCGGACGGGCCGCCGGAGCGGCCGGGGCCGAAGGCACCCACGGCGCTGGACATGCTGCCGGCAGCCGAGCAGGCCGCCTACCTCATCGACACCTACACCGACCTGATCAAGGAGTACCGATGACGCCCGCCGCCCCCACGCTGGTCGCCGTGATCGGCCCGGTCGAACCGGCCCTGCTGACCGCCTGGACCGCTCACTACCGCCGACTCGGCATCGATCGCTTCCACCTCGCCTTCCACTTCGCCGAGCACGTCCCCGACGCCTGGCGTCGCCAGTTGCTGGGCACCGCCCGGGAACTCGACCTGCCCACCGGCCAGGTCAGCACCGGGCCGTGGCACGAGCACACCAACACCGAACTGCGCGACGCTCTGCGCCAGCAGGCCGGCCCCGGCTGGCACCTGCTCGCCGACTCCGACGAGTTCCACACGTACCCGGCCACGCTCAGCGACGTGGCGGCGGAGGCCGAGGAGAACGGTCGGGCGGTCGTGGGCGGGCTGATGCTCGACCGCGTCAGCGCGGATGGTCGATTCGCCCTCTGGCGGCCCGAGAGTGGGCTTGACCGCGCCTTCCCGCTCGGCGGTCACCTCACCCACCGCCTCCTGCAGGGCGACCCTCGCAAGATCGTCCTCGCGCTCTCCGATGTCACCGTCGCCTCCGGCAACCACCGTGCCCCCGGCCGCAGGCCCGACTCGCACACGCTCGCGTGCGTCCACCACTTCAAGTGGCGCGCCGGCGTCCTGGACGACCTGCGCCGCCGTGTCGACCGCTTCACGTCCGGCGCCTGGACCGAGCACACCCCGGCCGTCCGGACCGAGGCCACCCGCCTGCTGCAGCACATCGACCGCCACCACGGCCGCATCGACGTCTCCGACCCCCGCCTGGCCTTCCGCCACGTCACCCTCGACCGCCTGCCCGACGACTGGGCCACCGAAGCCGCCCAGATCCACGCCGCCTGGCGCCCGCCCCGTCAGAGCCAGCCCGGCTCCACGGTCTCCTCGCCCTCGTCCTGAGGCGCCTCGAACCGCGCGAAGAAGTTGTCCAGAGCCTCAGGGGTCACGATCAGCGCGTTCGCGTCCCCTCGCTGGTTGCGCTCGGCCAGCCTGCGCAGCAGCTCGTCCCGCTCGACGGGGAAGTACAGCAGCCGCCACCGACCGCCGGCCGACTCCACCAGCTCCTTCATCGCGTCGCGGTCCTTGCGCGGCCACAGCCCGTGGTCCCACACCACGTCCCGGCCCTCGGCGACCAGCTCGACCAGCCGTGAGTGCAGCTCGGCAACGACCGGGGCCTCCTTCTCGAAGTAGGTGTTCTCCGGGTAGTCGACGCCGTACCGGCCGTGCCGCTCGTGGACGACCTCGTCCACCGACAGCCGCACCGCACCCTGCGGCTCCAGCTCCCGCTGGGCGTAGGTCGTCTTCCCCGAACCGGTGAGTCCCACCAGCAGGAACACCACCGGACCACTCTCGGCCACCGACAACTCCCCTCACCGCCACCAGCGTTCACCGGCAAGTCTGCCACCACGGGCGGCTCCGGGAACCGCGTTCCGCACCCGCCGCCACTCGAAGGAGCACAGCGTGTCCGCCTCCGCCCTCGCCCGCCTGCTGCGGGCCTACGTCCGCCACGCGCCCGGAACCGTCGGCAAGGCCCAGCTCGTCGACCGTTTCCTCGACGACCACCCGCGAACCCGTCCCCTCCACGCCCCTGCCCGGTTGCGCTCGGGAGACCTGGTCACCGTCACCACCAGCGACGTCATCCAGCGCTACCAGTACCTCTTCGGCGAGTGGGAGCCGAACCTGAGCGCCTTCCTGCGCGACCGCCTGCGACCCGGGGACACCTTCGTCGACATCGGGGCCCACCGTGGCGCGTTCAGCCTCCTGGCCTCCCACGCAGTCGGACCGACCGGCCGAGTCGTCGCCATCGAGCCCACCCCGCAGTTCCATGACGACCTCACCAGAGCGGTCACCGCCAACCGCCGGGTCAACATCCGGACCGTCCGCGCCGCCGCCTCCGACCTCACCGGCACGCTGACCCTCTACCTGGAGGGCCCGGCCAACCTTGGTCACACCACCGCCATTCGGCCCCGCCACGTCCACACCACCTTCCACGTGCCGGCCGCACCGCTCACCGAACTCCTCAGCCAGGCCGAACTCGACACCGCCCGAGTCATCAAGATCGACGTCGAGGGCGCCGAGGCGGCGGCGGTCAGGGGACTGCTGCCCGCGCTGCCGCACCTGCGCGAGGACGTCGAGCTGGTCGTGGAAGTCACCCCCAAGCTCCTGGCCAAGCAGGGCGAGAGCGCCGCCGGCATCATCGACGCCCTGCGCGAGCACGGCTTCCACCCGTACACGCTCACCAACGACTACGACCCGGCCACCTACCCTCAGGCCATGCGTCGACCGCAGCCGCCCGTCCGGTGCGCCGAGACCCCGGAGCACATGACCGACCTGGTCTTCTCGCGCACCGACGGCGACCGGCTCACGCTCGGGCGCTGAGCACCCACGCCGCCCACGCTCGCTGAGCGGCTGACCGAGGCCGGCTACCCGCTCAACCAGTCGGCGGTGTGGCGCATCGAGAGCGGCGAACCTCGCCGGAGAGTCAACCTGGACGAGGCCATCGGCTTCGCTAAGGTCTTCGACATCTCCCTGGACAACCTGGTCGGTCCGCCCGAGATCGCCGCCAACGCCCACGTGAAGCGGCTGCTGGCCGAGTTCGCCGAGAGCTGGCAGAAGTTCGTCGCGGTGCGCAAGGAGATGGAGAGCGCCCGTGACGCGCTCGATGCCTACGGCACCGCCCACCCGAACCTCGCCGAACTCATCAGCGCGATGATCACCCGTGTCGTGGCTGACGAGGTCGGTGACGATTACCGCCCGCCGAGCTCTCCGTCTGGCTCGTCCGACGCCTAGGGGCTCGCCGACCCGGGGGCCGCGACATAGCCCGTCGCTCCCGACAGCGACCCTGGCCACTTGAGGGCGCCTGCTGCACGTTGCCGAGTCCGCACGTCACTCCTGCCGCTGATCCGATGAGGACCAGATCATGCTGGACGTTCGGTGGTTTGGTGCGGCCGTTATCAACCGCTAACGTCCCCTCCCGCCGGTCCGACCACGGGCTTTGCCCGCCCGTGGAGCCTCGACCCGTCGTGCCTTCCGCAACCCCTCGGTGCTACGAACGCCGGGGTCACAACGCGGGCCCATACAACCGATTCGCCCATCCCTGGAACACCGACAACGGCGGCGCATAGCCGAAAGCGCCGCCGGGATAGGACACCCATGCCCGACATCGTTGGAGCTTGCCCGGGTGGCCCGCGCTCTCGGCACTACCGAGCGCGCCCTCCTCCGCCTAATTGCAGATCAGGGCGGTGGTGCAGCCGACCCGACGCTCCTCGCCCTCACCGTCGAGGAAGCCGCCCGCCGTCTCGGCGTCGGCCGGACGACCATGTACGCCCTGGTCGCCTCCGGCGAAGTCCCTTCAGTGACGATCGGCCGCCTCCGCCGAGTGCCCGCCGAGGCGCTCAAGGAGTACGTGGCCGCCCGCGCGGCCGCCGCCGCTTCGAACGTCGCCCTTGCGGCCTGAGGGGGCGCAGATGGCGAAGACCCGCAAGCCCAACGGCGACTCCTCGATCTACGAGGGCAGCGACGGCCGCTGGCACGGCCGCGTCACGGTCGGTGTAAAGGACGACGGCACCCCCGACCGCCGCCACGTCAGTGCCAAGACCCGGCCCGAGGTCACGGCCAAGGTCCGCAAGCTGGAGAAGCTGCGCGACAACGGCACCGTGCCCAAGGCCGGCCAGAAGTGGACGGTCGGCAAGTGGCTGACCCACTGGATCACCGAGATCGTCCCCGGCACCGTCAGCGAGAACACGTACGCCGGATACGAGGTCGCCGTCCGCGTGCACCTCGTCCCCGGTCTCGGCGCGCACCGCCAGGAGAAGCTGGAGCCCGAGCACCTGGAGCGCTTCTACAAGAAGATGCAGGCCACCGGCAGCGCCGCCGGGACCGCCCACCAAGCCCACCGCACCATTCGTGTCGCCCTCGGCGAGGCCGAGCGGCGCCAACACCTCACCCGCAACGTGGCCACGATCGCCAAGGCCCCGAAGCTCGAAGAGGAAGAGGTCGAGCCGTTCGAGATCAAGGAGGTCCAGGCGCTCATGGAGACGGCGCGTAAGCGCCGGAACTCCGCCCGTTGGCTCTTCGCGCTGGCCCTCGGTCTGCGGCAGGGTGAGGTGCTCGGACTGCAGTGGAAGGACGTCGACTTCGACCGCGGCGTTGCCTGGGTCCGGCGTGGCCGGCTGCGGCCCAAGTACCAGCACGGCTGCGGCGACCGGTGCGGGCGCAAGCCCGGCTTCTGCCCGCAGAGGGAGCCGGTCCGGCGCGAGACCAAGGACACCAAGTCCCGAGCCGGGCGCCGCGCGGTGCCGCTGCCTGAGCAACTCGTCGTGATCCTCCGCCAGCACAAGGAGGAGCAGGACCGCGAGCGGGCCCTCGCCCGGGACCACTGGACGGAAAAGGGCTACGTCTTCACCTCGGAGACAGGCGAGCCGCTCAACCCCAGTACCGACTACCACCACTGGAAGCGGCTCCTGCGCGAAGCCGGAATTCGCGACGGCCGCCTCCACGACGCCCGCCACACCGCCTCGACCGTCCTGCTTCTGCTCGGCGTGCCGGAACGGATCGTCATGGCGATCATGGGCTGGTCCTCGACCGCGATGGCCCAGCGCTACCAGCACATCACCGAGCCGATGCTGAACGACGTCGGCAAGAAGATCGGCGCGGCCCTGTGGGGTGGCAACGCCGACTAGGGCCTCTCGTAAGGTTCTTGTCGGATCAGTGCGTGATACTCCCTGCTCTCGAGGGGCTGGGACTTCCCCGACATCCTGCGCCCGCCGAGTCCTGAAGGCGACGATCACGTCGGAGATGGCTGCTCAGGTCCGGACGTGGCGAGTCGATGAGGACTTCTCCAGGCGCGCTATGGCCGCCCAGGCCGTGCCCGACCTGTGGGACTCCGAATGGGGCAGTAACCAGCTCTACGGTGAAGACCTTTGCGTGGCCGCGGCGAAGATGCTGGGTGAAGACCCCTACCAGGAACCGTGGAACGCCGGCCGTCCCCTTCGCTGATTGTCGGGCAGCACGGCGTGCGACGGTAGGCGGTGGCGGCCTCTTGTGTCGTGCTGACCCTCATTGTCAATGTTCGAAGGTCACCACCTCCAAGCTTGCCGGCACCCCACCGGAGCTGATCGTGAACGGCCGGACGGGCGGTAGGATTTGGGCCATGAGGTTCATCGAGATGCCGCAGGTCGAGTCCGACCTGTCCGGTGCGCTGGACCTCCCGGCCCTTCGATCCGGTATTCGAGTGGCCCGTCGTCGAGAGCGAATGGCGCGGGTCGAGCGCATGAACAGCTTCCTATCTGCTCCACAGCCCCCAGAGGACTGGCAGCATCTCGTTGTGCCTCACCTGTCTGATGACTTCGGGGCAGACTTCGTGCTCTCAGACCCAGGCACCGGCGCTATCACTGAGGTCCAGGTTAAGAGGACCACGTCCCTGGGACGGCTGTGGAGCCGCGGGACCGCGGAAGTGGCGCGGTCGATGGTCGACTTCTGCCAAGGAGTCGAGCTCGAGGTCGGCATCGACCCCGCCGAGCTGTCGAACGTGCTCGTCCTCAGCGCAGCGGACCGTGCCCTCCTGACTGAGGATCCCTCAGACGGCTGGGAATGGAGCTACGCCGAGCTGCGTGCGGCCCGCCAGGTGGCGTCCGCTTCCGAGCTGTTCCGAGTTCTCGTCAGCCCTCGGCCGGTACGAGCAGTTCTTGGGCCGGTCCCGCGAAGAGAATCCGAGCCGCTAGCGATCGCCTGCGGGATCACTCGGTTGGCCACACCACTGGTGCCCCGGCCTCCATCGATCCAGGCTGCCCGGATGTCCAGGCAGCGGCTGGTCCTGGCCGCGTAATCAGGGCCGTGTCCCTCCGGCCACAAGCGGAGACTCTTCTCGCGGAACGAGAACGCCTCATGGCAACCTTCCTCCACTCGCTCGGCCTGGAGACCGCCGTCAAGCTGCTGGCCCTCATGATCGTGGGCAGCCTCGACGTCTGGTTCCAGGTCCTGTTCCAGCGCCGCCAGCAGGAGCAGGTCAAGGCTGTGGCGCCAAGGCCCCGGGGCCGGCGCAGCTGCCGTCACCGCCAGCTGCAGCGCATCGCGGACCGAAAGCGGGCCGCTGCCCGCCAGCAGCGGCCTGCTGGCCAGGTCCTGAGGCAGTCGGCCTCCCGCCGCACTGCCCGCCGCAGGCCCAGCACCCGGCGCAGCTAGCTCGAAGCGGCCGACGACGGCGAATCCGTCTGATCCGTGTCGAGGGTGCCCCGGCCCATGGGTCGGGGCACCCTCGCTCCCACAGTTGGCTTACCGAGAGGACTCGACTGCCGCGGTGAAGTCGTTCAGCAGGTCGGCGATGCTGCGGTCAACTAGTGCAACCGTTTCTGTCCACCCGCCCTGCGGCATATCGTCTCTCGTTGCGCCGAGTGGTAGGTCAAGACTCGTCCATTGATCCAGGACAAGGCCCTCGGCCTTGGCTGCCAGATGACCTGGGAGCAGTTCCTGCGCAATCAACGTCCACCCGTTGCGCTGGTGGGCACGAAGCCGTTCGCTGTTCTCGTTGTAGATCCCGATCTTCCCGGCAGCGAGTTCGGAGTGGAGGATCAAGTAGATGTAGCCAGGCCTGTCCGGCTTGAAACCGTGCTGGGCACAGCTGCTGCAAGGCGCACGGCGTCGCTGGATCACCTTGTCCAGTATTGGGCTCACGACCTGTCCGCAGGCGATGTGCTTGGCCTGCCAGGGCGTCGTGACGTTCCCAGGGAACGGTTCGAGTGGTTCCAGTCCTACAGCCTCCATGATTTCCACGGCAGTACCTGGGTCGGTGGCCCGCTTGGCACAGAAGCGGCATTTGCCCTTCGTCTTTCGGGCGTTGGTGAGGCTCGGGTCGACGATCCTCGTGCATCTCAGGCAGCGGCTGCGCCAGGGCTCGTTGACGCCCGGATAGGGCACCAGAGGCTCGAGCCCCAGCGCGAGCATCTCGTCCCGGGCCTCGTCGGGAGGGATAGGCGCGGAAGACGAGCAATGGAAGCAGGCTCCATTGCCGGCGTAGACGACGCTGCTGTACCAGACGTCGATCTCACGGTCGCAGCCGTTGCAACGGCACCGCCAGGTGCATTGTGTGCCAGGGAAGGGCTCAAGGGGTTCAACGTTGGCCTTCCGGATGTTCGGCAAGGCCGCTTCCGGCTTCACGCGACGCTTCTCGGCGGCCTTCCGAGAATTGTTGATCTGAGCACAGGTCTTGCAGGGGCCTTGGCCCTTGGTCACGACGCTTGAGTAGGACGACAGGGTGACGTGCCTACGCGCGTGGCAGATGCCGGGCCATGGCTTGCCAGAGCCCGGATACGGGATCTGCGGGTCTGTGCCGCGATCCCGCATCTGCTGGGCTCGGGCTATCGGGTCGATCTTGCTCAATGGCTGTTCCCGTCGGACTGGTCAGGTCAGCCGCGGCAGCGCGGCCAGCCGGGGAGTGGTGACGCTGCCCGGCATCGCCAGCACCGCCACGGTCCTCGGATGAGACCACGGGAAGGCCAGGGTCGTCAGGCGAAAGAGCCAGAACCTGCAACTGAGACCAAAACTGAGACCACGAGACGACGAAGGCCCGGACCGTCGAAACGGTCCGGGCCTTCTGCCGGCGGAGGATACGAGATTCGAACTCGTGAGGGGTTGCCCCCAACACGCTTTCCAAGCGTGCGCCCTAGGCCTCTAGGCGAATCCTCCGTGGGAGAGCTTAGTACATGTTTCGGGGTGGTCGCGACCACCTATCCCGCAGGTAGGCGGCGGGGGTGGCCTGTGGATCGTCGGGGCCGGGATCCGGTAGTGTGGTGGTCAGCCCCTCGTGTGGCGTCATCTCTCTGAACCCCCCCAGGGCCGGAAGGCAGCAAGGGTAGGAGGGCTCTGGCGGGTGCACGGGGGGTCTTTGCGTTCCCGGGGGCGGGTCGGGCGGGGGTGGGGGACTTCGGGGCGACGCGTTTGTCGGTCCGTCCCGATATCGTCGGGGGTGTGTCCCTAGCCCTGTACCGCCGCTACCGCCCCGAGACCTTCGCGGAGGTCATCGGGCAGGAGCACGTGACCGCTCCGCTCCAGCAGGCCCTGCGTAACAACAGGGTCAACCACGCGTACCTGTTCAGCGGCCCGCGCGGCTGCGGCAAGACGACGAGCGCTCGCATCCTGGCCCGCTGCCTGAACTGCGAACAGGGGCCGACGCCGACGCCCTGCGGGGAGTGCCAGTCCTGCCGGGACCTCGCGACCGGGGGGCCCGGTTCGATCGACGTGATCGAGATCGACGCCGCGTCGCACGGTGGTGTGGACGACGCGCGCGAGCTGCGTGAGCGGGCTTTCTTCGCGCCGGTGCACAGCCGGTACAAGATCTTCATCCTGGACGAGGCGCACATGGTGACCTCGGCCGGTTTCAACGCGCTGCTGAAGGTCGTCGAGGAGCCGCCGGAGCACCTCAAGTTCATCTTCGCGACGACCGAGCCGGAGAAGGTGATCGGGACGATCCGGTCCCGGACGCACCACTATCCGTTCCGGCTGGTCCCGCCCGGCACGCTGCGCGACTACCTGGCGGATGTCTGCGGGCGGGAGGGCATCCGGGTCGAGGACGCGGTGTTCCCGCTGGTGGTGCGGGCCGGGGCGGGCTCGGTGCGTGACTCGATGTCGGTCATGGACCAGTTGCTGGCCGGGGCGGCGGAGGACGGCGTCACCTACCAGATGGCGACCGCGCTGCTCGGGTACACCGACTCCGCGCTGCTGGACGAGGTGGTGGACGCCTTCGCCGCGAACGACGGGGCGACGGTGTTCCAGGTGATCGACCGGGTGGTCGAGGGCGGCCACGATCCGCGCCGTTTCGTCACGGACCTGCTGGAGCGGCTGCGCGACCTGGTGATCCTCGCCACCGTGCCGGACGCCGGGGAGAAGGGGCTGATCGACGCCCCGGCGGACCGGATCGCGGTGATGCAGGCGCAGGCGGACGCGTTCGGCGCGGCCGAGTTGAGCCGGGCCGCGGACCTCGTCAACACCGGGCTGACCGAGATGCGCGGCAATGCGGCGCCCCGGCTGCAGTTGGAGCTGATCTGCGCCCGGGTGATGCTGCCCGGCGCGTACAGCGACGAGCTGTCGCTGCAGGCGCGCCTGGACAAGTTGGAGCGGCGGGCGGCGGCGGGCGGGTTCGCCGCCGGGGTGCCAACGGCTGCGCAGGTGACCGACCCGGTGGCCAACGCGATGGCAGTCCCGGTGAGCGCCCCGGTGACGGCCCCCGGTGCGGTGCCGGTGGCGGTCCCGGTGGCGGCGGAACCGATCGCGCCCGTACCGGCGGCGCCGGTGCAGGCTGCGCCCGTGCAGGCTGCGCCCGTGCAGGCTCCGCCGACCTCGGCCCCGACCCAGGCCGCGCCCGCCGGGCCGGCGCCGGGGGCCTGGCCGATCCCGCGCAGTTTCCCGCCCGCCGGCGGCGCCCCGGCGCCCGCGGCGCCCGCCGCACCGCAGCCGCAGGTCGCCCAGGCCCCGGCTCCCGCTCCGGCTCCCGCGCCCACCCCGGCTGCTGCGGCCGCCGCACCCGGTGGGCAGCCGTCGGCCGCCGCGCAGCAGGGCGCCGCGCAGGTCCGGCAGCTGTGGCCGCAGATCCTGGAGGCGGTGAAGAACCGCCGCCGCTTCACCTGGATCCTGCTCAGCCAGAACGCCCAGGTGGCCGGGTTCGACGGCAACGTGCTGCAGGTCTCGTTCATCAACGCCGGCGCCCGGGACAGCTTCGTCGGCAGCAACAGCGACGACGTGCTGCGCGCCGCGCTGGCCGACGCGCTGGGTGTGGACTGGCGCGTCGAGTGCATCGTCGACCCGTCCGGCGGCACCGGAGCCGCCCCGGTCGCTGCCCCGCCCGGCGCTGCCCAGGGCGGGGGCGGCTGGGGAGCCCCGGCCCGTCCGGCTGCCGCTCCGTCGGTGGGGCCGGCGTCGGCCGCCGTTCCGGCGCCCGCGGTCGCGCCCCCGCCGGCGCAGGCCCCGGCCGTGCGGTCCGCGCCGGTGCAGGCTCCGCCGCCCGCCGCGGCGCCGGCCCCTCCGGTGCGGTCGGTGGCCCCGGAGGACGACATCCCGGAGGAGGACGACCCGGACCTCCACGAGGAGGCCTTTTCCGGTCAGGAGCTGATCATCCGCGAGCTGGGTGCGACGGTGCTGGAGGAGATCCACCACCGGGGTACCTGAGCGGGGCGCAGCACGTAGGCTCGGCGGTGACGAAGGACTCACCGCAGCGACAGCGATGACAGCAAGGAGAGAGCCGTGTTCCCCGGTGGTGGCCAGCCCAACATGCAGCAGCTGCTGAAGCAGGCGCAGAAGATGCAGCAGGATCTCGCGAAGGCCCAGCAGGAGCTGGCCGAGACGAAGGTGAACGGTACGGCGGGCGGCGGCCTGGTCGAGGCGACGGTGACCGGTGCCGGTGAGCTGGTGGCGCTGGCCATCGCCCCGGCCGCGGTCGACCCGGAGGACACCGAGACGCTGGCGGACCTGATCCTGGCGGCGGTCCGGGACGCGAACCAGACCGCGCAGAAGATGCAGGCCGAGCGCATGGGCCCGCTGACCCAGGGCCTCGGCGGGGGCATCCCCGGCCTGCCGTTCTGAACCGTCCGGGGACGACGGGCCTGAGGGCCTGAGAGCCTGAGCGGGTGGGCCCACCCGGTCCGAGCGGACGGGCACCCGGCCCGAGCGGACGGGTCCGTCCGCTCCGCGCCGCCCACCCGGTCCGCGTCGACAGGCCCATCCGGTCTGTAGTTCAGACGACGGACCCATGTGATTTATGTGGGAGTCGGGCGTCGGGCGCTGCGCCCGACGCCCGGTTCGTTGGATGATGGCACCGGAACACCACCGACCATCCGAAGGAAGGCGCGACGTTGTACGAGGGCGTGGTTCAGGACCTGATCGACGAACTGGGCAGGCTGCCCGGCGTCGGGCCCAAGAGCGCCCAGCGGATCGCCTTCCACGTGCTGCAGGCCGACCCGACCGACGTGCGTCGGCTCGCGCACGCGCTGCTGGAGGTCAAGGACAAGGTCCGCTTCTGCGCGGTCTGCGGCAACGTCGCGGAGGCCGAGCAGTGCCGGGTCTGTCTGGACCCCCGCCGCGACCTCGCCGTCATCTGCGTGGTCGAGGAGCCCAAGGACGTCGTCGCCATCGAGCGCACCCGTGAGTTCCGCGGCCGCTACCACGTGCTGGGCGGCGCGATCAGCCCCATCGAGGGCGTCGGCCCGGACGACCTGCGCATCCGCGAGCTGCTCGCGCGCCTCGCGGACGGCACGGTCACCGAGCTGATCCTGGCCACCGACCCCAATCTGGAGGGGGAGGCGACCGCCACCTACCTGGCCCGGCTCTGCAAGCCGATGGGCCTGAAGGTGACCCGTCTGGCGAGCGGCCTGCCCGTCGGCGGGGATCTGGAGTACGCGGACGAGGTCACCCTCGGCCGCGCCTTCGAAGGGAGACGACTGCTCGATGTCTGACCGGACGACCAACCCGCAGCACACCCACGCGCACGGCTCGGAGCCGGACGACTTCGCCGTGCAGATCGCCGACTCGGTGGGGAGCTTCGTGCTCGCCGTCACCGAGGTCGCCAAGGGCGACGAGCCGGGCAGCGTGGTGTCGCTGCTGCTCCTGGAGGTCTCGCAGCTGCTGCTGGCCGGCGGCCGGCTGGGCGCCATCGAGGACGTCGTCCCGGAGGACCGCTTCGAGCCCGACACCGGGCCCGAGCCGGACGGCGAGCAGCTGCGCGAGCGGCTGGCCGAACTGCTCGCCCCGATCGACGTCTACCACGAGGTCTTCGACCCGTACGGCCCGCCGGAGAAGCCCAACGCGTTCCGCATCTCGGACGACCTGGCCGGGGTGGTCGGCGAGCTCCAGCACGGGCTGACGCACTACCGGGAGGGCCGGGTCAGCGAGGCGCTGTGGTGGTGGCAGTTCTCGTACCTCTCCAACTGGGGCACGACCTGCACGGCGGTGCTGCGGGCGCTGCAGTCGCTGATCGCGCACGTCCGGCTGGACAGCCCGATCGGTGCGGCGCCGGACGGCGCGGACACCGACGACGACGGGCTCACCGACGAGCAGCTGGAGCAGCAGGCGGGCGACCTGATGGCGGCCGAGCTGGGGCTGGGCCGGTAGCACGCGGGGGGCCGGTCGCACGCGGGGTCGGTGGCGCCGGGGTCCAGGACGGCAGCGCCGGGATCCGCCGGGTGCGCACGCCGGGATCCGCCGGGCGCGCACGTCGTGTTCCCGGGTGTGAAGGCCCGGTTCCCGAGCGTGCGGGCGGGGTTGTGACGAATGCCTCAGCGATGCGCCCGGAAAGGAAATCCGGCCGGACGCCACCGCGCGGTCGGTTGTTTCTTCGGGCCCGTACCGAATCGCCCGCAGACCTGCCGGTGGGGCCTCCTGCCGGCCCCCGACTCGCCGACCGCCTGTTGAAACAGGCGTCTCACCATATGGAAAGCGCCGGTCGGGGCACCCCCGCTCGGTAGACTGGCGCGGACCGCACACCCCCCTCCACCCGGGGGGTACGGGGGCCTTGCACCCCCGGAAAACGACACAAGTCGAGGAGCGCACGTGGGCCTTGTCGTGCAGAAGTACGGCGGCTCATCCGTTGCGGATGCCGAAGGCATCAAGCGCGTAGCCCGCCGAATCGTTGACGCCAAGAAGGCCGGCCATGAGGTCGTCGTCGTGGTGTCCGCGATGGGCGACACGACGGACGAGCTCATCGAACTCGCCGAGCAGGTGTCACCACTGCCTGCCGGTCGCGAGTTCGACATGCTGCTGACCGCTGGGGAGCGCATCTCCATGGCGCTGCTGGCGATGGCGATCAAATCCCTGGGTCACGAGGCCCAGTCCTTCACGGGCAGCCAGGCCGGCGTCATCACCGACTCCGTCCACAACAAGGCGCGCATCATCGACGTGACGCCGGGCCGCATCCGCACCGCCCTCGACGAGGGCAACATCGCGATCGTGGCCGGCTTCCAGGGCGTGTCCCAGAGCAGCAAGGACATCACCACGCTCGGCCGGGGCGGCTCGGACACCACCGCCGTCGCCCTCGCCGCCGCCCTCAGGGCCGAGGTCTGCGAGATCTACACCGACGTGGACGGCGTGTTCACCGCCGATCCGCGCGTGGTGAAGAAGGCCCGCAAGATCGACTGGATCGCCTACGAGGACATGCTGGAGCTGGCGTCCTCGGGCTCCAAGGTGCTGCTCGACCGCTGTGTGGAGTACGCCCGGCGCTACAACATCCCGATTCACGTACGCTCGTCCTTCTCGGGTCTCCCCGGGACGATCGTCAGCAACGACAACCCGAACAAGCCCGAAGGGGGCGAGATGGAGCAGGCCATCATCTCCGGAGTCGCCCACGACACCTCCGAGGCCAAGGTCACCGTCGTCGGCGTGCCCGACAAGCCGGGTGAGGCGGCCCGCATCTTCCGCGCCATCGCGGACGCGGAGGTCAACATCGACATGGTGGTGCAGAACGTCTCCGCCGCGTCGACCGGTCTGACCGACATCTCCTTCACCCTGCCCAAGAGCGAGGGCCAGAAGGCCATCGACGCGCTCGGCCGGGTCAAGGAGGGCATCGGCTACGAGTCGCTGCGCTACGACGACGCGATCGGCAAGATCTCGCTGGTCGGGGCCGGCATGCGCTCCAACCCGGGCGTCACCGCGACGTTCTTCGAGGCGCTGTCCGCCGCGGGCGTCAACATCGAGCTGATCTCCACCTCGGAGATCCGCATCTCGGTGGTCACCCGCGCCGACGACGTGCCGGAGGCCGTCCGCGCCGTGCACAGCGCCTTCGGCCTGGACAGCGAGTCGGACGAGGCCGTCGTCTACGGCGGCACCGGGCGATGACCAGGGAGCGGAGCCGGGGCACCGGGCGATGACCCGGCGGCCGAACCTCGCCGTCGTCGGCGCCACCGGCGCGGTCGGCGAGGTGCTGCTCGGCCTGCTCTCCCTCCGCCAGGACGTCTGGGGCGAGATCAGACTCGTCTCCTCCCCGCGCTCGGCCGGCCGCACGGCGGTCGTGCGCGGGGAGACCGTCGAGGTCGTCCCGCTCACCGAAGAGGCCTTCGCGGGGATCGACCTCGCCGTGTTCGCCGTCCCCGAAGCGGTCTCCGCCCAGTGGGCACCGGTCGCGGCGGCCAAGGGCGTCGTGGTGGTCGACGACTCCGCCGCCTTCCGCACCTCCGACGACGTCCCGCTGGTCGTCCCGGAGGTCAACGCGGCCGCGCTGCGGATCCGTCCGCGCGGCATCGTCGCCAGCCCGGCCAGCACCACCCTCGCGATGATCGCGGCGGTCGGCGCGCTGCACGCCGAGTACGGACTGGAGCAGCTCGTGGTCGCCTCCTACCAGGCGGCCGGCGGCGAGGGCAGGGCCGGCGAGACGGCGCTGCGCGAGCAGACCGCGCTGGTGGCGGGCACCGACGTCGGCCGCCAGACCGGCGACCTGCGGGCGGTGATCGCCGAGCCCGGGCCGTTCGCCGCCCCGCTCGCGTACAACGCCGTGCCCTGGACCGGCGGGCTGCGCGAGGGCGGCTGGGCCGCCGAGGAGATGGCCATCCGCGACGAGTCCCGCAAGATCCTCGGCCTGCCCGGCCTGAAGGTGTCCGCGACCTGCGTCCACATCCCGGTCGTCCGCACCCACGCGCTGGCCGTGCACGCCCGGTTCGAACGGGAAGTCACCCAGGAGCACGCGCAGGACATCCTGCGGGACGCACCCGGTGTCGTCCTCTACGACGACCCGGCCGCCGGTGAGTTCCCGACGCCGAACGACGTGGTCGGCACCGACCCGGTCTGGGTCGGACGGGTGCGCCGGGCGCTGGACGAGCCGGAGGCGCTGGACCTGTTCCTGTGCGGGGACAACCTGCGCAAGGGGGCGGCGCTCAACCTGCTGCAGATCGCCGAGTCGGTGGCCGGCCGGCTGACGGTGGAGTAGGGCGGGCCGTCGGGGCCCGGTCGGGCTTCTGTCGGGCTCCGGCCGTTTCTGTCGGGCTCCGGCCGGGTTTCTGGGGGGCTCCTGGCGGGCTCGTTTCGGGCTCTGACACCCCTCCGGCGCTTCCGATGTGTCAGCTTGTGTCCATACCTGTGTCCGCTCCTCGACACAATCTGTCCGGAATCCCGGGGGAATCCCCTGGAGGCCGCTTCCGCCCATGCGGAAGAATGGGCCCCCGGCTGGGCAACCATGACAGGGGATCGAGTGTCCAACGGGCGTGGCGAACGTGATGGTGGGGGCAAGGGCGGGCATCCCGGCGAGAGCCGCGGTGTCCTTCCCGTCGCACGCCCCGTGGCCTTCGAGTAGGCCGGAAGACGACCAGATGACGGCGGCCACACCGGGTGCGGCGGGCTCCGGTGCCGGTACCGACGCGGGTACCAGCGAGGACCTGCTCACCGCGACCTACCAGGCGCACTACCGCTCGCTGCTGCGGCTCGCCGCACTGCTCCTCGACGACCTCTCGACCTGTGAGGACGTCGTCCAGGAGGCGTTCATCAGGGTGCACGCCGCCCGGCGCCGGGTGCGCGAGCCCGAGAAGACGCTGGCCTACCTGCGGCAGACGGTCGTCAACCTGTCCCGCTCCACGCTGCGCCGACGGATCCTCGGGCTGCGGCTGCTGCCCAAGCCCATGCCTGACATGGCCAGTGCAGAAGAAGGTGCCTACGATGCCCTGGAGCGCGACCAGTTGAAGGCCGCGCTGCGTGGTCTGCAACGCCGTCAGCGGGAGGTTCTGGTGCTGCGTTACTTCGTGGACATGACGGAGGCGCAGGTCGCCGACACCCTGGGCATCTCCCTCGGCTCGGTGAAGGCCTACGGCTCGCGGGGACTCGCCGCCCTCCGCGCCCAGATGGAGGCCGGACATGGCTGAGGCGGACGGCGTCGGGCGGCCGTCGGCGGACGGACTCGGGGGGCCGCCGGTTCCCGGGCTCGGGGGGCCGTGGGTCGACGGCGCCGATCGTCGGCGGGCGGACGGCGTCCGGCGACGGGGGGTGGACGGCGCCGACGGGGAGCCCGCGGAGCTGCCGGAGCCCCCGGAGCTGCCGGAGGCCTCGGAACTCTCAGGGCTGTACGGACTGTCGTCCGACGAACGGGCGGTGCGGGAACTGCTGCACCACGCCGTTGCCGGGATCCAGCCCGCAGCCGGCGCACTGCCCCGGATCCGCAGGGCCGTACCCCGCCGGCGGGCCGCCCGACGCGGAGCCTGGACCGGCGCCGCGGCCCTCGCGCTCGCCGTCGCGATCGTCCTGCCGGTACTGCACGAAGGGGAGCACCTAGGGCTCTCCGGCGGCCCCGGCGCGGCCGACCCCGACAGCCCGGCGGCCACGGCACCCAGCAGCCCCGCCGCCGGTGCCGGCGGCGCCGGTACGGCCTCGCACTCCGGCCCGAGCGGCGCCGGCGACGCCTCACCGGCCGTCGGCACGGCCTCCGTCTCGCACCTGCCCGGCGTCGAAGCCTCACGCACCGACGGCACCGTCCCGCCCACCGGGACCGCCGTCACCGGCGACGGCGGCATCGTCCCGCTCTGCACCCGGGCCGACCTCGGCGGGGGCACGGCGCAGGTCGCCGCGCCCGACGCGACGGGACGGGTCTACGGCTCGTTCACCGTCTACAACGTCTCCGTGCACAGCTGCCGCGTCGGCGGCCCGGGCGCGGTGGCCGTCACCGACGTCAGTGGCACCGACCGCGGCCGCATCCGCACCGCCGACCACAGCTCGGGCGACCCGGCCGGCGGCCTGAGCGCGATGGACGCGGAGCCGCCGGTGCTCGCCCCCCGGACCGGCTACCGGGTGCCGTTCGTCTGGGTTCCCGACCAGAGCTGCACCGGCACCGGCGGCGCCACCAGCGTGCCCACCGGCGCCAACCAGGCCCCCAAGAACTCCCAGGCCCCCGCCGCCTCGGGCGCCCCGCGCGCCCGGGCCACCGGCGCACCCACCGCCAACCCCCAGATCAGCTCGTCCCCCTCGGCAGGCCCCACCGCGGCCCCCAGCGGCACCCCCACCGCGACCACCAACCCCCCCACCC
>NZ_JOHO01000077.1 GCF_000719705.1 Streptomyces sp. NRRL S-350
TGACCTGCGCGATCTGGCACAACCGGACCACCGGCCGACCCATCACCCGCTCGCTGATCGCCTACGACCACTGACCGACTTCGGAACTACTCGTCTAGCCCCCGCAGCGCCCGGTCACCGCCCGGCCCCGGGCGGCCGGACACGGGAGCGGCCCCGCCGGAGGAACAGCCGGCGGGGCCGCGTGGAGTGGAGCTCCGGGCGGGGGGTTACCAGTCCCCGCCGCCGAAGTCGCCGCCGCCACCGAAGTCGCCACCGCCGCCGAAGTCTCCGCCGCCACCGAAGCCGCCGAAGTCGCCGCCGTTGAAGTCGCCGCCCGTGTAGTCGCCGCCCTCGTTCTGGTCCTGGTAGCCGTGGTGGCCGCCGTCCGTCATCGGCGCCGCGGCGTAGGCCGGGGAGCTCATCATGGAGCCGAGCATGGTGCCGACCAGCAGGCCGGGCAGCAGACCGCCCCCGCCGAAGCCGCCGAAGTAGCCGCCCGCCCAGGGCGCGTACGCCGGGCCGGCGTTCCAGTACGGCTGCGGGCCCTGGTCGGTGTCGACGGTGCGGACGGCCGGGTCGAGGCCGGCCGCCAGCCGGTCCGCGTCGGCCTGGCAGACCGGGACGGTGCGCGGGGCGCCGCCGGCCGGGGACCACTCGACGTCCTTGACGGAGGGACCGTGGCGCGGGTCCATGAAGCAGGGGGGACGGCGGTCGGGCAGCGGGCGCTGCTCGCGTCGGGCGCTCAGGGTGGCCAGTGCGAACCGGCC
Source organism: Streptomyces sp. NRRL S-350 (assembly GCF_000719705.1). Classification (GTDB taxonomy): domain Bacteria; phylum Actinomycetota; class Actinomycetes; order Streptomycetales; family Streptomycetaceae; genus Kitasatospora. Next base: position 747 of record NZ_JOHO01000077.1, read on the forward strand.
GTCCTCGATCGCCTCGGTGACCTGCTTGACGTCCTCGGGCCGCTTGGCCTCGTCCATCAGGCGCTTGGACTTCTCGTACGAGTCCAGGGCGTGGGCGTAGTCGGTGCGCTGGGCGTCGTCGACGCCCGGTGCGCCGGGGTTGAAGTCGAGCCGGTCCAGTTCCTCGCCGAAGGCGGTGATGTCCTCGTCCACCACGCGGCGCAGCTGCTCCAGCTCGGCCCGGGCCTTCTCCTCCTTGCGCTTCTTGGCGCGGCGGAAGAGGAAGAAGACTCCGGCGCCGGCCAGGGCCACCAGCACGACGGGGATGACCACCCAGGCGATCGAGGTGCTGTGGTTGACCCCGGTGCCCTTGGTCTGCGGGGCCGCCTGGTCGACGAAGTCGTTCAGCGTCGCGTCGATGTCGCCGTTGTGGGCGCGGAAGGCCGCGCCGGAGATCCGCTCGGGGATGCCGGCGCCCAGCGCGCCGCGGTCCGCGTGGGCCAGGAACTGGTTGCCGCGCCAGATCGCGTAGACACCGTCGATGCCCACCATGGTGCGCAGGTCCTTGAAGACGGTGTCCTTGGCGTAGGCCGGCGAGTCGGGGACGACCGCGACGAAGATCGGCTTGTCGGCCTTGTCGATCTTCTTGGTCAGGGCGTCGGCCTGCTCCTGGCTGAAGCGGCTCGTCATCGCCGGGTCCACGTAGACCTTGCCCTGCTTCAGGGCGGCGGAGGCGTCGCTCAGCCCGCCGGCGGCCGAGGCCGCCGGGGCCAGCAGGAGCAGCAGCCCGAGCAGCGCCGCCACCAGGGCAAGTGGCCCGGCGCCCCGGGAACGTCGTGCAAGGGTTCTCATGCCCCCGACGCTATCGCGAGTGGCGCCGGGGCACGCCATACCCTTCGCATACTGGTTGTGACAAGACTCCCCGCCGTCCGCCGGGGCAGCTCCCCTCCTCGGGGATGATGTTCCCCCCAGCCGACCCGGAGGCCGGCGGGGCGCGGGAACCGCAGGAGCCGCCCGGACGTACGTCCCGGCAGGCCCGGCCCGGTTCCGGGGCGGCCCGGGGGCGCTGCGGGGACGTCGAGACCGTACCGCGCGAACGGGCATAGTGGTCCCGGGCCGCCCGTCCCATGACCTGTTCTTGACCCACCCGACCCAACTCCCGATCGGAGCACCCGGTGATCATCGGCCTCGTCACCGCCGTGGCGGCATCCGCCTGCTACGGCACCGGCTCGGTCCTCCAGGCCGTCGGATCCCGCCGTTCCGCCCGCGAGGAGGCCGCCAAGGGCTCCACCGGCTCGACCACCGAGCACGGCGGACCCAGCCTGTCGTCGACCGCGAAGGCCGCCGTCACCTGGGAGTTCATCGTCGGTACGGTGCTCGACCTGATCGGCTTCGGGCTCGGCGCGCTGGCCGCGCGGCTGCTGCCGCTGTTCCTCTCCCAGACCATCATCAGCGCCAACCTGGTGATCACCGCGCTGCTCAGCATCAAGCTGCTGGGCATCAGGCTCAAGCAGTTGGAGTGGGCCTCGATCGGCGTGCTCTGCTCGGCGCTGGTGCTGCTGGCCGTCTCGGCCGGCCCGGAGGGCGGCCACCACGCGGACATGTCCTTCCACTGGTGGCTGCTGATCGCCACCACGGTGCTGCTGGTCGGCGGCAGCCTGCTGGTGCGGCGGATGGGCGCCGGCGGCGCGATCGTCGCCGGCCTGCTGTCCGGCCTCGGCTTCGGCGGCCTGGGCGTCGGTGTGCGCATCCTCGACGGCGTCGACCCGTTCGACCTGGGCACGCTGCTCTCCGACCCGGCGCTCTACGCGATCCTGGTCGGCGGCCTCGGCGGCATGTACATCCACACCGTGGCGCTGCAGATCGGCTCGGTGAACGGCGCCACGGCTGCCCTGGTGGTCGGCGAGACGGTGCTGCCCGGCGCGGTCGGCGTGCTGTGGCTCGGCGACTCCTCCAAGGCCGGCCTCGGCTGGCTGGGGGTGGTCGGCTTCCTGCTCGCGGTGGTGTCCGCGGTCGGGGTCGCCTACTTCGGCCAGGACGGCCACGGCACGCCCGGCGACGCCGCCGCCGAGCACCCCGAACTCGCGCACAAGTAGGGCGGGTCAGCCCCCGCTGCGGGCCCGCGGCACGCGCTGGCAGCGGGGGCAGAAGTAGCTGGAGCGGTTCATCCAGGCCACCCGCCGGATCGCGGTGCCGCAGCGGCGGCACGGCTCGTGCTCGCGGCCGTAGGCGTCGAGGTCCCGGGAGAAGTAGCCGCTCTCGCCGTTCACGTTGACGTAGAGGCTGTCGAAGCTGGTGCCGCCGACGGCGAGCGCCGCGGTCATCACGTCCCTGGCGTTGGCCAGCAGGAGCGCGGCCTGCGGGCGGGTCAGAGTCGCGGTCGGCCGGTCGTGGTGCAGCCTGGAGCGCCAGAGCGACTCGTCGGCGTAGATGTTGCCGACGCCGCTGATCAGGGTCTGGTCGAGCAGCGCGCGCTTGACGGTGGTGCGCTTGGCGCGCAGCGCGGTCAGGAAGGCCTCGTCGTCGAAGCGCGGGTCGAGCGGGTCGCGGGCGATGTGCGCGATGGAGACGGGCGTGCCCTCCGGGTCGTCCTCCTCGGCCTCCTCGACCGCCAGGCCGCCGAAGGTCCGCTGGTCGACGAAGCGCAGTTCGCGCCCGCCGTCGGTGAAGCGCAGCCGGACGCGCAGGTGCGTCTCGTCCGGCACCGACGGGTCCTGGACGAGGAGTTGGCCGCTCATCCCGAGGTGGCCGATCAGCGAGAAGCCGGTACCGCTGCCGGACAGCGGCACCCACAGGTACTTGCCGCGCCGCTGCGCGGTACCCAGGGTGGCGCCGGTCAGCCGGGCCGCGAAGTCGACCGCGCCGGCCGGCTGGCGGCGCACCGCGCGCGGGTGGAGGACCTGCACGTCGGCGACGGTCCGACCGGCGACCCAGCCGGCCAGACCGCGGCGGACGACCTCGACTTCGGGGAGTTCGGGCACGACAACACGCCTCCTGCGGGAGCGAACGGCAGGAGGGGGCTACGCCGCGCCCCTCCTGTCCCGTCGCTCGCTGCGCTCGCTCTAGGCCCCGGCGGGCAGCCGGTCCGCGTACTTCTCCTTGATCGCGCGCCAGGCGCTCTCGGCGGCCTTCTGCTCGGCTTCCTTCTTCGAGCGGCCGACGCCGCTGCCGAAGTCCTCGCCGGCCACCCGGGCCGCTGCGGTGAAGGTCTTCTCGTGGTCCGGACCGGACTCCATGACCACGTACTCGGGAACGCCGATGCCCACCGAGGCGGTGAGCTCCTGGAGGCTGGTCTTCCAGTCCAGGCCCGCGCCCAGCTGGGAGGACTCCTCGATCAGTGGGTCGAACAGCCGGTGGACGAACTCGGTGGCGGCGTCCAGCCCGCGGTCCAGGTAGACGGCGCCGATCACGGCCTCGACGGTGTCGGCGAGGATCGACGACTTGTCGCGGCCGCCGGTGCCCTCCTCGCCCTTGCCGAGCCGGATGAACGCGCCGAGGTCCAGGCCCCGGCCGACGTCCGCGAGCGCGCGGGAGTTGACCACCGCGGCGCGCAGCTTGGCGAGCGTGCCCTCCGGGACGTCCGGGTGGACGCGGTAGAGGGTGTCGGTCACCACCAGGCCCAGCACCGAGTCCCCGAGGAACTCCAGGCGCTCGTTGGTGGGCAGACCACCGTTCTCGTACGCGTACGAGCGGTGGGTCAGGGCACGTACCAGAAGGGCGCGCTCGAGTGTGTACCCGAGGCGCCCTTCCAGGACGTCGTATTCGGTCGAAGCCGGCCCGCCGGCCTTGCCGCCGCCCGAAGTGCCCTTCGGGGCGGTGGACGCCTTGCGGGTGGAGTTACCGTCCGACATCGATCCGTGCACCCTGCCGATCAGACCGAGAGGACCTGGCGGCGGTTGTACGTGCCGCAGCTCGGGCACGCGATGTGGCCGAGCTTCGGCTCGTGGCAGCGGTCGCACGCCACGAGGGCCGGAACGACGGCCTTCCAGTTGGACCGGCGGTGGCGCGTGTTGCTGCGCGACATCTTCCGCTTCGGAACAGCCACGGCTACTTCTCCTGGTTCTCGGCGAGACCCTCACGGGTGTCGCTGTTCTTGATCCCGTCACCCTCGTCGCCGGGGGCGGCGGAGAGTCCCTGCAGAGCCGCCCACCGGGGGTCGGCGGCGTCGTGGTGGTGCGCCGGGTCGTCGCTCAGGCGCGCCCCGCATTCGGAGCACAGACCCAGGCAGTCTTCCTGGCACACCGGCTGCAGCGGCAGTGCGAGCACCACCGCGTCACGCAGCACCGGCTGGAGGTCGAAGAAGTCGCCCTCCAGACGGTAAGTCTCTTCTTCCGAGTCCTCGTCGAGGTCCTCGGTCCCGGTGGTCCGGGCGCGGTGGCGCTCGTCGGACTCCGGGTAGTAGTACAGCTCCTGGAAGTCCACGTCGATGTCGAAGTCGACGGGCTCCAGGCACCGGACGCACTCGCCCTCGACGTGGGCGTCGGCGGTGCCGGTGACCAGCACGCCCTCGACCACGGACTCCAGGCGGAGCTCCAGCTCGATCGGGCTCTTCTCCGGGACGCCGATCACGTCGATGATCCCGAGGCCCTCGGGGGCCTCCAGGGTCCGGCTCACCTTGCGCATCGAACCCGGACGACGGCCCAGCTCGTGCGTGTCGAACACGAGGGGGTCGCGGTGGTCGAGGCGGTTCACGGTGTCCTGACTTCCATGGGGGTGATCGGTGCGTCTCCATCAGGTCGGCGCCGCGAGGGCAAGCCGACAGTCCGACGTGGAGAGGCCGGAGTGGTCAGACTACCGGAGTCTCCCGCCAGGCCCAACTTCGGTCCCGTCAGGAGACTCGCCGCCGGTCCGCTAGCGTCCGCCGAGCTCCCGCAGCCTGGTCATGTCGATCATGCTGGTGTCGAAGAAGCTGGTCTCGTCCAGGCCTTGGCCCTGCTGCTGCCCGTGCTGCTGGCCCTGCTGCTGCTGGTGGTGCCCCTGCTGCTGGTGCGGGACGGCCGGCGGGGCGGCGGGCGGCTGCGGGTAGTTGTAGCCGTCGTACGGCTGCGCGCCGTAGCCCGGCTGCGGTTGCTGCTGTTGCTGCTGCTGGTAGTCGTAGCCCCCCTGCTGCTGGGGCGGGTAGCCCTGCTGCTGGTAGCCGCCCTGCTGCTGGCCCCACTGGGTGTGGTACGGATCGCCCTGGCCCGCCGGGTCGTAGCCGCCGCCGTACACCTCGGCGTACTGCCCGCCCTGCTGCTGGGCGGCCGCGTACTGGTCGGCCCCGGGGTCCTGCCAGCCGGCCGCGGCCGGGGTCTGCTCCGGCCAGGTCTGCTGCTGCGGGACGTCCTCGCGGTACCAGGCGATGTCCGAGCCGTCACTGTCCTCGGCGAAGCCCGCCGCCACCGCCTCGGCCCGCTCCTTGGCGTGCTGCGCCTCGTCGGCGGCGGCCAGGTAGGCGCCCAGCTCGTCGATGGGCCGCTTGCCGAGCAGCTTGTCGCGGCCCTTGCCGACGGCCTCCAGGGTGGCGCCGAGCACGTTCTCCAGCGTGGCGAGCTTCACATCGACGTACTCGTCCACCTCGGGGCTCGGGCTGTGCCGCTGCGGGCGGAACTCCTCGCCGTCGGCCTCGCCGTCGTGCTCGTTCTCGAAGATGCCGGCGTCACCGCGCAGCTTGGTGCGGCCGCGGCCGACCGCGCCGAGCGTCTTGGTCAGCACGACCTCGAAGTTGGCGAGCTTGCTGTCCACGTAGTCGTCGGCCTCGGCCCGCTTGGCCTCGACCTCGGCCCGCGCCTCGGCGAGGATCCGGTCGGCCTGGGCCTGCGCCTGGCGGACCACCTCGGTGTCCGAGATCAGCGAGCCGCGCTCGGCGTGCGCCCCCTGGATGATCCGCTCCGCCTCGGCCTGGGCACCGGCCACCACGTGCTCGTGGTCGGCCATCACCGACTGGGCCTGGGCGAGTTCGGCGGGCAGGGCCGCCTTGAGGTCGTTGAGCAGGCCGATCAGCTCGGCCCGGTTCACCACGCAGGAGGCCGACATCGGCATCGAGCGGGCGTTCTCGACCGCCGCCACGATCTCGTCGACCTTGTTCTGCACGTCCACGGGGCTTCGTCTTTCCGTGTGCCGCCGACGGTCCGGCGGAGGCAGGCCCGACGCGGTGGACCTCACCGCAGGGCAGGGATACAGACTTTACGGCCAGCGTGGGGCGGGGTCACAACGCCCGAGCCGAACCGACTCCCCGCCCAACGGACAATTGGTGACGAACCGGCAGAAAGGGACAACCGGCGGGCTACTGCTCGGCCTTGCGCTCCGCGATCCGCTCGACCAGTCGCCGGTGCACCGTCTCCGGCAGCAGGTGCGAGACGTCACCGCCGTACGAGGCGACCTCCTTGACCAGCGTCGAGGAGAGGAAGCTGTACGTCGGCGAGGTCGGCACGAACAGCGTCTCCACGCCGGTCAGGCCGTGGTTCATCTGCGCCATCTGCAGCTCGTAGTCGAAGTCGCTGACCGCGCGCAGGCCCTTGATGATCGCGGGGATGCCGCGCTCCCGGCAGAAGTCCACCAACAGGCCGTGGTACGACTCGGCCACCACGTTGCCGAAGCTCGCGGTGACCTCCTCGATCAGGTCGATCCGCTCCTCGACGCTGAACATGCCCTGCTTGTTCCGGTTCACCAGGACCGTGACGTGCACCACGTCGTAGAGCTTCGAAGCCCGCCCGATGATGTCGAGGTGACCGTGGGTGATCGGGTCGAACGAACCGGGACAGACGGCTCGGCGCATGGCGTGTGTGCTCCCTCGTGGGGTGACGGCTCTTGCGGGCCCGCGGCCCGCTACTCCTGCTCGCCGGCCGCGGCGGCGGCGCGACCGTACCAGAGCGTGCCCTCGCCGTAGCGGCGGGAGCGCAGCGGCTCGAAGCCCTCGGGCCAACCGAACTCGCCGCCGCGGGTACTGCGCTCCACGGTGACAAGCGAGTCCGGCGCGAGCCAGCCCCCGGCCAGGAGTGTGATCAGCATCTCGCGCAGTTCGGCGTCCGTCACGGCGTACGGCGGATCGAGGAACACCAGGTCGTACGGGGTCTGCGGGGCCGGCCCCGCGACCACCTTCTCCGCCTTGGCGGCCCGCACCTCGGCGCCCGGCAGGCCGACCGTCCGGACGTTCTCCCGGATCACCCGGGCCGCCTGGCCGTCCGCCTCGACCAGCAGGACGTGCTCGGCACCGCGCGACAGCGCCTCCAGCCCGACCGCGCCCGATCCGCCGAACAGGTCCAGCATCCGGGCCCCGTGCAGGGTGCCGCGCAGCGCCTCCAGGGTGGAGAACATCGCCTCGCGGGCCTTGTCGGAGGTCGGTCGGGTGCCCCGGCCGGGCGGTACGGCCAGCCGGCGGCCGCCGGCCGCCCCGGCGATCACGCGGGTCATGGTGGTGGGAGGTCCTTTCGTCGCTGCCCGACCACGCTATACGGGCCGGGGCCCCACCGACGCGCGGTGGGGCCCCGGGGGTCGGTCCGTCAGCTCGCGTCCGCCGCCGCGCCCTGGGCCGGGACGGCCGCGCCGAGCAGGGCCGGCGAGGCGTAGCGGGACCAGGACAGGCAGCCGTCGGGCGGGCAGAACTCGGGGCGGCGCGGGTCGTGCCCGAGCTCGCGCAGCTTGGTCCGGACGGAGTCGGGCGTGCGGCCGAAGCGGGCGGCGATCCGGGCGACGGTCTCACCGTCGTGGAAGCGCCGGACCAGCTCCTCCTCGTGCTGCGGCACCCAGGGGGCGCCGTGGCCGGGGTACAGCTCGCGCAGCACGTCGCGGTCGGGGATGGGCTCGGAGACGTCGGCGACGATCGCCAGCGCCCGCAGCGCGCGGTTGAGCGCGATCCGCAGCGAGGCGACGTCCTCGACCGGCAGGCGGAGCTTGCCCGAGGCGAGCGGTGTGGCGGCCGCCCCCTCGCGCCAGCCGGTCAGGGTGAGGGTGACCTCGCGGTCGTCGTCGCTGGCGAGTTCGATCCGGAAGACCTTGTCGCCCAGCGGGAGCTCGTTGAGATGACGGAATGCCATGGCAGGACCCCCAAGTGTCGCGCCAGGTACGCACCTTGGGGGTGCGCCCTGAACACCTTCATTCTCTCGCGGGGGTCTGACAATCCCGGGGCGCGCGGGCCCGCTCAGCCCTTCTCCATGTAGGCCGCGCGGTCCTCGTCGATCAGGCTCTCCAGCGCGGTGCGCAACTCCGGGTGCGCGGCCAGCTCCGGGTCCTCGGCGACCAGCCTGGTCGCCTCCGTCCGGGCGGTGAGGATGACCTCCTCGTCCTCCAGCACCGAGAGCACCTTGAGCGAGGACTTCACCCCGGACTGCGCCTGGCCCAGCACGTCGCCCTCGCGGCGCTGCTCCAGGTCGATCCTGGACAGCTCGAAGCCGTCCAGGGTGCCCGCCACCGCGTCCAGCCGGGCCCGGGCGGCGCTGCCCGCGGGCATGTCGCTGACCAGCAGGCACAGGCCCGGCGCGCTGCCGCGGCCGACCCGGCCGCGCAGCTGGTGGAGCTGGGAGACGCCGAAGCGGTCGGCGTCCATGATGACCATCGCGGTCGAGTTGGGGACGTTGACGCCGACCTCGATGACCGTCGTGGCGACCAGCACGTCCACCTCGCCGGCCGCGAACCGCCGCATCACCTCGTCCTTGGCCTCCGGGGCGAGCCGCCCGTGCAGGATCTCCACCCGCAGCCCGGCGAGCGGGCCCTTCACCAGCTTCTCCGCCGTCTCCACCACCGAGAGCGGGGGCCGCCGTTCGTCGCTCGCGGCGCCGAGGTCGGCGACCTCCTCGAAGTCCTCCTCGGCCGCCTTCCGCTTCTTCCGGGACTCCCCCTTGGCCGGGGCCGCCGGCTCCTCGTCCCCGATCCGGGGGCAGACCACGTACGCCTGGTGGCCCTTGGCGACCTCCTCGCGGACCCGCTCCCAGGCCCGGGTGAGGAAGTTGGGCTTCTCCAGCGCCGGGACGACATGGGTGGAGATCGGCGAGCGGCCGGCCGGCAGCTGGTCGAGGACGGAGGTCTCCAGGTCCCCGAACACGGTCATCGCGACGGTGCGCGGGATCGGGGTGGCGGTCATCACCAGCAGGTGCGGCGGCTGGTCCCCCTTGGCGCGCAGGGCGTCCCGCTGCTCGACGCCGAAGCGGTGCTGCTCGTCCACCACGACGAGCCCGAGGTCCTGGAACTGGACCTTGTCCTCGATCAGCGCGTGGGTGCCGATGGCGATCCCGGCGTCCCCGCAGGCCATGTCGAGCAGCGCCTGGCGCCGGGCGGCGACGCCCATCGAGCCGGTCAGCAGCGCCACCCGGGTGCCGAGGTCGGAGCCGCCGATCATGCCGCCCTCGGCCAGGTCCCCCATCATCTCGACGATCGAGCGGTGGTGCTGCTGGGCCAGCACCTCGGTGGGCGCCAGCAGGACGGCCTGGCCGCCCGCGTCCACCACGGCGAGCATGGCGCGCAGGGCGACCAGGGTCTTCCCGGAGCCGACCTCGCCCTGGAGCAGGCGGTGCATCGGGTGCTCGGTCGCCAGGTCGGCGGCGATCTCGGCGGAGACCTTCTGCTGGCCCTCGGTGAGGGTGAACGGCAGCCGGGCGTCGAAGGCGTCCAGCAGGCCGCCGGCGCGGGCCCGGCGCGGCTTGGCGGGCAGGGCGGAGTCGGCGGCCCGGCGCTGGGCCAGGGCGACCTGGAGCACGAAGGCCTCGTCCCAGCGCAGCCGGCTCTGGGCGCGCTCGCGGTCGGCCTGGCTGCGCGGGCGGTGGATCAGCTCCAGGGCTTCGGGCAGCGGGATCAGGTCGTGCCGTTCGCGCAGTTCGGCGGGCAGCGGCTCGCCGACGTCGTCGAGGTGCTTGGTGAGCGCGGTCTCGATGCAGATCGACAGCTTCCAGCTGGGCATCTGCGCGCTGGCGCCGTACACCGGGATGAGCCGGCCGGCGAACTGCTGCGCGGCGTCCGACCCGGCCTCCTCGTCGAGCAGTTGGTAGTCGGGCGAGACCAGCTGGCGGGTCCGGTTGAAGGCGCCGACCTTGCCCGCGAACAGGCCCTGGGCGCCGGCCCTGAGCTCCTTCTGCCGCCAGCCCTGGTTGAAGAAGACCAGCGAGAGCCGGCTGCGGCCGTCGGTGACGACGACCTCCAGGCGGTCGCCCTTGCGGCCGCGGAACGGGATCAGGGTGACCTTCTCGATCCGGGCCAGCACGGTGACGTGCTCGTCGATCTCCAGCTCGTCCAGGCTGGTGAGCTGGCCGCGTTCGACGTAGCGGCGCGGATAGTGGTGCAGCAGGTCCCCGACCGTGCGCAGCTTGAGGCTGTCGGCGAGCACCTTGGCGGTGCGGTCGCCGACGAGCTTGGTCAGTGGTTCATCGAGAGCGCCCATCAAGCCCCTGTCTACACCAAGGGGCCGACAGAGCGGGCCCCTGCCGCCGGCGGCACGCGACCGGCGGGGGCGGCGGTCTCACTCCACGCCGATGAGCAGCGGCGCCGACTCCTGCCCGCCCTGGAAGACCACCGCGTCCACCTCGGGGCGCCGGTGCCGGGCGTGTGCGACCAGCCGTTCGGCCAGCGCCTCGTCGGTGCCCACGCCGAGGACGAGGGTGACGAGTTCGCCGCCCGCGCCGAGCATCCGGTCCAGCACGCTCTCGCCGACCTCGGCCAGCCCGGTGCCGATCACCGCGACGTCGCCGTCGATCAGCCCGAGCACGTCCCCGGCCTGGCAGACCCCGGCCATCGTCCAGGACTCCCCCTCGGCGACGGCGAGTTCGGCGCACCGGGTGGCCCCGGCGGCGGAGGTCATGGCGACCACGTCCTCGTCGAAGCGGCGGCCGCCCTCGTGCACCGCGAGCGCCGCCAGCCCCTGCACCGGCGAGCGGGTGGGCAGCACGGCGATCCGGACGCCCTCCTCGCGCAGTTGGTCGGCGGCGGCACCGGCGGCGGCGCGCAGCTCGGGGTCGTTGAGCAGCAGGACGACCTCGCGGGCGGCCGAGCGGCGGACGGCGGCGGCGAGTTCGGCGCTGGTCGGCGGCCGGTCGGGGTCGGCGTGCAGGACGACGGCGCCGGCCTGCTCGCAGAGTTCGGCCAGGCCCTCGCCGGAGACCACGGAGAGCACCGCGCGGGCCCGCTCCTCGCGTCGGCCGCGCTCGGCGGCGGTGCCGGCGCGGGCGGCGGCCTCGGCGAAGTGCGTGATCCGGATCTGGTGCGGGCGTCCGGCCTCGACCCCGGCCTCCACGGCGGCGCCCGCGTCGTCCACGTGGACGTGCACGTTCCACAGGCCGTCGCCGCCGCCGATGACCAGCGAGTCGCCGAGCCCGCCGAGCCGTTCGCGCAGCGCGGGCAGCGCGTCGTCCGGTGCGTCCAACAGGTAGATGACCTCGAAGGCGGGGTGGCCGGGGCCGGGCGGCCGTACGTGCGTCTCGCAGTGCTCGACGGCCCGGAGGTCCCCGCGCAGCGCGACCGGCCCCATCGGCTGCTGCCCGGCGACGGCGTCGGCGAGGGCGCCGAGGACGGCCACCAGGCCGCGCCCGCCGGCGTCCACGACCCCGTTCTCGGCCAGCACGGCGAGCTGTTCGGGGGTGTGCCGCAGTGCGTCCCGGGCTGCCCGGTAGGCGGTGTCGGCGACCTGCGCGAGCCCGTCCCCGGCCCGCACCGCCTCCCGGGCGGCGACCCGGGCGACGGTCAGCAGGGTGCCCTCGACGGGCTCCGCGACGGCCTGGTAGGCGGAGTCGGCGGCCCGCTGCAGGGCGGCCCGCAGCTGTTCGGCGCCGCCGCCCTCGGCCAGCGTCTCGGCGGTGCCCCGCAGCCACTGGGCGAGGATCACCCCGGAGTTGCCCCGGGCGCCGACCAGCGCGCCCCGGGCCATCGCCCGCACCGTGTCGGCCAGTCCGGGCGCCGGGTGGGCGGCGGGGTCGGCGAAGCGGCTCTCCACCGCGGCGGCGGCGGACTCGACGGTCAGGTAGAGGTTGGTGCCGGTGTCGCCGTCGGGGACGGGGTAGACGTTGAGCGCGTCGATCTCCTCGCGGGCCTGGCCGAGCGCGCGCAGGGCCAGCTGGCACCAGGTGCGCACGGCCGGGGCGTCGAGCGTGTGCAGCACCAGGTCTCCTCCGGGATTGGGACGCCGCGACGGCCTGTGGGGCAGCAGCGCGTGCACGGCGGCTGCGGGGGGTGGTACCGGCAGGCTATCGGGGGGCGGGGAGGGCTGCCCGGACCGGCGGCCGAAGCGATCACTCGGCCGGTCATGGTAGTTTCGTGGGACGGAAGCAAGCGATGTATGCTCTTCCGGTTGCCTGGAACCGTCCAGGCTCACCCCCTTGTCCGGTCTGGTTCACGCGAGTGCTCCGGTGGGTGGGCGGGGTTTTCGAAAGTAACTGATCTGAAGTCTTGGAGTGACTCCTGTGGCTGCCAACTGCGACGTCTGCGGCAAGGGGCCGGGCTTCGGCAACAGCATCTCCCACTCTCACCGCCGTACCCCCCGTCGTTGGAACCCCAACATCCAGACGGTGCGCGCTGTGATTGGGCGGACGCCGAAGCGGCTCAACGTCTGCACCTCGTGCATCAAGGCCGGTAAGGTCTCGCGCTGACGCGCAGACCGGCATGCCGGTCCTCCAGTGAGCCGGTTCATCCTCGGATGGACCGGCTCCACTGTTTTCGCGGCCGGCTACGCCGTTTCCGGACTCACCAGTGGTGGGCGGGCTCCTTCGGGGGCCCGCCCACCGCTGTTCTGCGGCCGGCCTCCGTGCCGCAGGCCGCCGCCGGTCTCCGGCCGGCCTCGTTCAGCGCCAGCGCCAGGCGTGGTCGACCGGCCCGATCCCGGCGCCCAGCGCGAAGCCCGCGGCGATCGCGCCGGTGACGTACTCCTTGGCCGACCCGACCGCCTCGGGCAGCGGTTCGCCCTTGGCCAGGCCGGCCGCGATCGCGCTGGCCAGGGTGCAGCCGGTGCCGTGGGTGTGCCGGTTGTCGTGGCGCGGCGCCCGGTACCAGTGCTCCTGCCCCGGACCGCCGTACAGCAGGTCGGCGGCCTCGCCCTCCAGGTGGCCGCCCTTGACCAGCACCCAGCGCGGCCCGAGGTCGAGCAGCGCCTTGGCGGCGTCCAGCATCTGTCCCTCGTCGTCGACGGTCCGGCCGGTGAGCTGCGTCACCTCGTGCAGGTTGGGGGTGGCCAGGGTGGCGACCGGCAGCAGCTTCTCGCGGACGGTGGCGACGGCCTCGGCGGCCAGCAGTGCGTCCCCGTGCTTGGAGACGCCGACCGGGTCGACCACCACCGGGGCGTCGACCCCGGCGAGCAGTTCCGAGACCGTCTCGACCAGGTCGGTCGAGGCGAGCATGCCGGTCTTCACGGCCTGCACCCCGATGTCGTCCACGACGCTGCGGAACTGCGCCCGGACGGCTTCGGCGGGCAGTTCCCAGTAGCCCTGGACGCCGAGCGAGTTCTGCGCGGTGACGGCGGTGATCACGCTCATGCCGTGGACGCCGAGGGCGAGCATCGCCTTGAGGTCGGCCTGGATGCCGGCGCCGCCGCCGGAGTCGGATCCGGCGACGGTGAGCACGCGGGGAGGGGCCGCGGGGGACGGAGCCACGCGGGGGGCGGAAGTCGAAGCCATGGACCCCAACCTACCTGCGCGGATTCACAGCACGGCTTCGGATTCCGCCCAGCGGTCCTGCGGCACCGTCTTCAGCCGGGTCACCGCGTCGCCGATCGGCAGCAGTTCGATGCCGGTCCTGCGCAGCGCGGTGAAGTGCCCGAACGCGCCCTGGTGCACGGCCTCCACCGCGTGCCAGCCGAAGCGGGTGGCGAGCACCCGGTCGCGGGCGGTCGGGGTGCCGCCGCGCTGGGTGTGGCCGAGGATGACCGGGCGGGCCTCCTTGCCGAGCAGGTCCTCCAGCTCGTGGGCGAGCCGGTTGCCGATCCCGCCGAACGTCCGGTGGCCGTACTGGTCGACCTCGCCGTGGTCGAAGCGCATGGTGCCGGGGGTCGGGGACGCGCCCTCGGCGACGGCGATGATGGCGAACTTCTTGCCGCGGGCGAAGCGGTCCTCGATTATCCGGGCCACCGCCTCGATGTCGAAGGGCTTCTCCGGGATGAGGATGCCGTGCGCGCCGCCGGCCATGCCCGCGGTGAGGGTGATCCAGCCGGTGTGACGGCCCATCAACTCCACGACCATGACCCGCTGGTGGGATTCGGCGGTGGTCTTCAGCCGGTCGATCGCCTCGGTCGCGACGTGCACCGCCGTGTCGAAGCCGAAGGTGACGTCGGTGGCGTCGATGTCGTTGTCGATGGTCTTCGGCACCCCGACCACCGGCAGTCCGGCGTCGCTGAACAGCTTGGCGGCGGTCAGTGTGCCCTCGCCGCCGATCGCGATCAGCGCGTCGATGCCGATCTCCCGGGCCAGGGCCTTGGCGTTCTGCACCGCCCAGGCGATCCGGTCGCGCCGGACCCGGGCCGAGCCCAGGACGGTGCCGCCGAGGGTGAGCAGGCCGGTGACGTCGTCGTGCGAGACCGTCCGGGTGCGGCCTTCGATCAGGCCGAGGAAGCCGTCCAGGATGCCGACGATCTCGTCGCCGTGGACGTCCGTGCCGCGGTGCACCACGGAGCGGATCACCGCGTTGAGGCCGGGGCAGTCGCCGCCGCTGGTCAGTACACCGATGCGCATGTCAGGTGTGCTCCCGCTCGCAGTGGTTCGGGCCGCCCGCGCCGCACGGGCGGGCGGGCTCGGATGGCGCAAGCCTACGCACAACGCACCCGCGAAGCCCGTCCCCCGACCGCCGGAGCGTCACGCGCCGCCGCCGTACGGTCCCTGGCGCGGCCGCGCCTCACTCGGCGAAGTGGTCCCACCCGCCGGCCCGGTCCCAGGGCGCGCCGTCGACCGTCACCCGGCCGCTGCGGCTGCCCGTCGGGCGGCCGGTCACCTCGCCCACCACCCGCCAGCGGGCCGGGAGTTGGGCCCCGCGGGGGAAGGTCGCCACGATCGCGTGGTCCTCACCGCCGGAGAGCACCCAGACCAGCGGGTCCACTCCGACCGCCTGGCCGATGTCCGCCATCTGCGTCGGGACGTCGAAGTCGGCGGCCTTCAGGTCGATGTCCACCTCGCTGGCCCTCGCCACGTGGCCGAGGTCGGCGACCAGTCCGTCGCT
Source organism: Streptomyces sp. NRRL S-350 (assembly GCF_000719705.1). GTDB lineage: Bacteria > Actinomycetota > Actinomycetes > Streptomycetales > Streptomycetaceae > Kitasatospora. The sequence goes on from NZ_JOHO01000077.1 coordinate 15,822, forward strand.
CACGTCGATCATCGAGGTGGCGCCCAACTCGGCGCCCGCCGGGCCGGCGTGGTACGGCGGCTCGGGCCGGCGGTGCGCCTCGACGAAGGCGCGCGGGGAGCGGAACCCGCGCTGCAGCACGGTCAGTCCGGCGGCCGACCAGCCGAGCCAGCCGGTGACCGCGACGACGTCGCCGACCTGCGCGCCGGAGCGCGTCACCGCCGCCCGCCCCTGGAGGTCCCCGAGCGCCGTGATGGCCAGCGTGACGGTGTCGCCGCGCACGACGTCGCCACCGACCACGGTCGCCCCGGCCACCTGGCACTCGTCGCGCAGCCCGTCCATCAACTCGGTGGCCCAGGTGGTCGGCAGGTCGGCGGGGGCGACCAGACCGAGCAGTATCGCGGTCGGCACCGCCCCCATCGCGGCCACGTCGGCGAGGTTCTGGGCGGCGGCCTTGCGGCCCACGTCGTAAGCGGTGGACCAGTCCCGGCGGAAGTGCCGGTTCTCGATCAGGACGTCCATGGTCGCCACCACCCGGCCGTCCGGAGCCCGCACCACCGCGGCGTCGTCGCCCGGTCCGAGGTCGACCGCATCGGTGAGCGGTACCCGGGCGGTCAGCTCCCTGATGAGGCCGAACTCGCCGAGCTCGCCCACGGTCCCCTGCATCTGCCGTCCTCTCGCGTTTTCATCCGATCCGGTCCCCGTCGCGCTCCCCCGCGCGCAGCGTACGCCCTTCGGGGACGCCGAGGTCTCCCCTCCCCGGCCCGCTGCGCGGTAGCGTGGTGATCAGACTGCCGGTGAGCCCACTCCACCCCCGCGCCCGACCGGGTGCTCACGGCGGCGATCCCCGTAACCGGCCGCCGGGAGGTCCCCGTGGTACAGGCATACATCCTGATCCAGACCGAGGTAGGAAAGGCCACCGTGGTGGCCCGGACGATCACCGGTATCCCCGGCGTGCTCACCGCCGAGGACGTCACCGGCCCCTACGACGTGATCGTCAAGGCGGAGGCCGAAACCGTCGACGAGCTGGGCCGCATGGTGGTGGCCCAGGTCCAGAAGGTCGAGGGCATCACCCGCACCCTCACCTGCCCCGTGGTCCACCTCTAGGGCCCGGCTACCATCGGCGGGTGGCCAGAGAACTCCGCATCCCCGAGGCGCTGACCGCCGTCCCGGCGCCGATCCGCTGGCTGGCCCTGCCCGTCGCGCTCGCGGGCGCGGTCGCCGTGCTGGTCGGCGGTTGGGGCACCGCCGACCCGAAGGTCGAGGTCCCGCACCCGGGCGGCAGGGCGGCCGCCTACTGCCAGGCCCTGGCCGCCGCGCTGCCGCAGGAGTTGCTCGGCCACGCCCGCAAGGACCCGTCGCCCGCCTCCCCGTACGTGGCCGCCTGGGGCAGTTCGCCCCGGACGGTGCTGCGCTGCGGTGTCGACCGGCCGGAGGAGTTGGACGGCGAGCACGCCATGGACTGGTCCCCGACCGTCGACGACGTCACCTGGTGGTCGCAGAAGCTCGACGACGGCGGCTACCGCTTCGTGACGACCATGCGCGCCGCCTACGTCGAGGTGACCGTCCCGGCGGGGGCCGCGCGGAACCCCTTCGACCCGGCCGCCGCGCTCACCCCGGCGGTCAAGGCGAACGTCCCGGGCTGAGCCCGACGCCCGTGCTCCCGCCGCACGACACGGGCCGCACGGCCGCGCGGGGCGGGCCGGAAGGCTCCCGGCCCGCCCCGCGCCGTACGGTTCGCTAGCGCAGCCCGGTCGAGCGCCGCAGCGCCGTCTGCAGCAGCCGGTCGATCAGCTCCGGGTACGGCACCCCGCTGGCCTCCCACATCTTCGGGTAGGCCGAGATCGGGGTGAAGCCGGGCATCGTGTTGATCTCGTTGATCATCCAGGTGCCGTCCTCCAGCAGGAAGAAGTCCACCCGGGCCAGGCCCTCGCAGCCGAGCGCCTCGAAGGCCTCGACCGCCTGGCGCCGGATCTCGGCGAGTTCCGCGGCGGTCAGCTCCGCCGGGATCCGGACGTCGGAGGAGTCGATGTACTTGGCCTCGAAGTCGTAGAAGTCGAAGCCGTCGCCGACCAGCACCTCGCCGGCCACGCTGGCCCGCGGGCCGTCCTCGAACTCCAGCACGCCGCACTCGATCTCGCGGCCGGTCACGCCGGCCTCGATGATCAGCTTCGGGTCGTGCCGGCGGGCCTCCTCGATCGCGGCGTCAAGGTCGGCCGGGTCCTTCACCTTGGTGATGCCGATGCTGGAGCCGGCCCGGCAGGGCTTCACGAACAGCGGCAGGCCCAGCTCGGCGGCCCGCTCGCGCACCGCCGCGCGGCCCTCCTCGGTGTCCCACTCGCGCGGCCGCACGATGGTGTAGCGGCCGACGTTCAGGCCGTGCGAGGCGAGGATCCGCTTGGCGAACTCCTTGTCCATGCCGGCCGCGCTGGCCAGCACGCCGTTGCCCACGTACGGGACGCCGGAGAGCTCCAGCAGGCCCTGCAGGGTGCCGTCCTCACCCCAGGGGCCGTGCAGGAGCGGGAACACCACGTCGACCTCACCGAGGGCCTTGGGGGCGCTTCCCGGTTCGCTCAGCACCACCTCGCGGTCGCCCGGGGCGACCGGCAGCGCGACCTGCCCGTCGACGGACTCGGCGACGTGTGCCACGTCCGGCAGCCTGCCGTCGGTGATGGCCATCCGGGCCGGTTCGTCGCTGGTCAGCGCCCAGCGGCCCTCGTGCGTGATGCCGATCGGCAGCACGTCGTACTTGTCGCGGTCGATCGCCCTGAGCACGCTGCCCGCGGTGGAGACCGAGATGGCGTGCTCGGAGCTGCGTCCGCCGAAGACCAGCGCGACGCGCGTCTTCCGGGCGGACGGGTTCGGGGAGGACTGTTCGATGCTCATATCGGGTTTGAGACTACCGTGCGAGGTGTTTCCGGGACGTCAACCGCCCCGGCACCACGCGCCGCCCGGGCCCGGCGCCGCCGCTCAGCGCCGCCGCTCGGCCTTCGCCGAGCGCGACATCAGCGCCTGCAGCGCCTCCTGGGTCGGCCGCCCGTTGTGCACGACGTCCACCACCGCCTCGACGATGGGCATGTCGACGCCGTTGCGGCGGGCCAGGTCCAGCACCGACTCGCAGGACTTGACGCCCTCCGCGGTCTGCCGGGTGGCCGCGATGGTCTCCGCGAGCGACATGCCCCGGCCCAGGTTCATGCCGAAGGTGTTGTTGCGGGACAGCGGCGAGGAGCAGGTGGCGACCAGGTCGCCCATCCCGGCGAGCCCGGCGAAGGTGTGCGGGTCGGCGCCCAGCACCTCGCCGAGGCGGGTGGTCTCGGCCAGCCCGCGGGTGATCAGCGTCGCCTTGGTGTTGTCGCCGAGGCCCATGCCGGCCGCCATGCCGACGGCCAGGCCGATCACGTTCTTGACGGCGCCGCCGAGTTCGCAGCCCACCACGTCGGTGTTGGTGTACGGCCGGAAGTACGGCGTGTGGCAGGCGGCCTGGAGGCGCTTGGCGACCGTCTCGTCGGAGCAGGCGACGACACTGGCCGCAGGCTGCCGGTTGGCGATCTCCTTGGCCAGGTTGGGCCCGCTGACCACCGCGACACGCTCCGGGCCGACCTTGGTGACCTCGTCGATGACCTCGCTCATCCGCTTGGCGGTGCCGAGTTCGATGCCCTTCATCAGGCTCACCAGCACGGTCTGCGGCTCGATCAGCGGCGCCCAGGCGGCCAGGTTGTCGCGCAGCGTCTGCGAGGGCACCACCAGCACCGCGAAGTCGGCGCCGGCCAGCGCCTCGGCGGCGTCGGTGGTGGCCCGGACGGTGTCGGGCAGCCGGACGCCGGGCAGGTAGTCCGGGTTCTCGTGCGTGGAGTTGACGGCGTCCGCCAGCTCCTGGCGGCGGGCCCAGAGCACGACCTCGCAGCCGGCGTCGGCGAGCACCATCGCGAACGCGGTGCCCCAGGAGCCGGTCCCCATCACGGCGCAGCGGGTCACTTGCCGGCCTCCTCGGTGCCCTTGACCGGCTCGCCCTTGGCGCGCCGGCGCTCCGCCAGCGCCGCGGCGGCGCGCGCCCGGGCGGCCTTGCGCATGTCGTAGCGCTCGGCCGGCGGCTCCTCGCCGCGGACCTCGGCCAGCACGGCGGTGATCGCCGTCATGATGTCCTCGGTCGCGTCGGCGAGCACCTGGGCGGTGAGCTCCTGGCCCCGGTACTTGCTCAGGTCCACCGCCGGCCCGGCGGCGACGGTCACCCGGTGGCGCGGGAAGAGGTTGAACTTGCCCTTGCCGAAGCCGGGGTGCCCGTACGGCGGGATGATCTCGTGCGCGCCCCAGTGCGCGACCGGGATCACCGGCGCGCCGGTCATCAGGGCGACCCTGGCGACGCCGCTCTTGCCGGTCATCGGCCACAGGTCCGGATCCCGGGTGAGCGTTCCCTCCGGGTAGAACTGCACGCACTGTCCGCCGTTGACGGCATCGATCGCGGCCCGGAACGCCTGCGCGGCATCGGTCGACTCGCGGAACACCGGAATCTGACCGGTCTTGCGCAGCATGAATCCGATGAAAGGAATCGAGAACAGCGAGGACTTGCCGAGAATGCGCGGCGGCCGGCCACTGTTGTACTGCCAGTGTGCGTAGATCACCGGATCGATGATCGAATTGTGGTTCACCGCGGCGATGAAACCGCCTTCCCGCGGAATGTGCTCCCAGCCCCGCCAGTCGGGCTTCACCAGGGCGGTCGTCACCGGCTTCACCAGCACGGCCGCGAAGCGGTACCAGATGCCGTAGTCGGCATTGCCGAACTTGGCGTACGAGCGGCGAGCCACCCCAGCTCCTTCTCATCCGATGGCGGCACGAGCAGTGCCGCACTTTTGACCTCCCGGTTCCGCGCACCGGTACGGGCGGTGCCCGGGCCGCGGGCGCGGAACAGTGTCGCCCGCCCGCTCACCGGCTGTCGAGCGACCCCGCCCGCCGGCCCGGCGGGCGTGATCAAACGCACGTCCGCACAGCTCGGACGGCCTGGCGAGGGCTCCGGGACCGGCGCCAGAATGACGCCGATGACCCAGGACACCGTACGCCCCAGCGAGCCCGTCGTGCCCGCCGCACCCACTGCCGGCTGGTCTCTGGTGCTTCCGCTCAAGCCGCTCGCCCTGGCGAAGAGCAGACTCGCCCCCTACGCCGGGGCGCACCGGGCCGAACTGGCGCTGTCGTTCGCGCTCGACACCGTCGCCGCCGCGCTGGCCGCCCCGGGCGTCGGCCGGGTCCTGGTGGTCACCCGCGACGCCGACGCCGGCGCCCGGCTCGCCGCGCTGGGCGCCTCGGTGGTCGCCGACGAGCCCGGCGGCGGCCTCAACCGGGCGCTGGCGCACGGCGCCTCGGCCGCCCTGGCGCTCGCCCCGGGGGCGCCGCTGGCCGCCCTGTCGGCGGACCTGCCGGCCCTGCGCCCGGCCGAACTGGCCCGGGTGCTCGGCGCCGTGCCGCCGGACGGCCGGGCCTTCCTCCCGGACTCCCCCGGCCTCGGCACCACCCTGCTCGCCTGCACCCCCGGCCGCCCGCTCGCCCCCGCCTTCGGGGACGGCTCGCGGGCCCGGCACGCGGCCGGCGGAGCGCTCGAACTGCGCCTCGCGGACGTGGAGTCGGTGCGCCGGGACGTCGACACCGGTACGGACCTCCGCGAGGCCGCCGCGCTCGGCCTCGGCCCGTACACCAGCGCGCTGTTCGCCCGTCTGAGCCTGTCCTGACCGCCCGCGCCCCCGGTAACCGTCCGGGCCGCGGTCCTCGCCCCGGGCGGGCCGGCCCGCTCGCTATGCTGCTGACATGCAGGCCACCGCGTTCACCTTCGACCCCGCCACCCGGGCCGGCTCCGTGCTGCTCGACGACGGGAGCCCGGTGCCGTTCGACGCGGCCGCCTTCGACGCCGGCGGCCTGCGCCTGCTGCGGCCCGGCCAGCGGGTGCGGATCCGCACCGAGGGCGCCGGTGAGGCCCGCCGGGTGGTCTTCGTGACACTGCAGACCTTCCCCGACCCCGCCGAGGGCTGACGGCCCGGCCGCACGCCCGCCCGGCGGCGGCCCGCAAGGCTCCTTCGACCACTGACGGTTCGGCCCGGCCGCACGCCGCGGAATCCTGACCAAGCGCCCGGAAACCGAAAGAGCCGCGGCGCCCGTCTCCGCAGTTCGCGGAAGGGGCGCCGCGGCTCTTGGCCGAAGGCCGTCCGGGGACGGTCGCGCGGGACCTACTTGGCGGTGGTCTTGCGCGCGGTGGTCTTGCGGGTGGCGGTCTTCTTCGCCGGAGCCGTCTTCTTGGCCGTGGCGGTCGCCTTCTTGGCGGTGGCCGTGGTCTTCTTGGCGGCGGCGGGGGTGGTCGCCTTCTTGCTGGTCGCCGTCTTCTTGGTCGCGGTCGCCGTGGTCTTCTTGGCGGCGGCCGGGGTGGTCTTCGCGGCGGACTTCTTGGCGGTGGTCGCCTTCTTCGCGGCGGTGGCCGTGGTCTTCTTGGCGGCAGCCGTGGTGGTCGCCTTCTTGGCGGCCGTCTTCTTGGTGGCCGGGGCGGCGGCAGCGGCGGTGGCGGAACGCTTGGTGGCGGCGCGCTTGGCGGCCGGGGTGGCGGCCACACCGGTCTTGCCCGGGGTGAGGGAGCCCTTGGGGGCCTTCTTCACCGAGGGGCCCTCCTTCGGCAGCTTCTTGCTGCCGCTGACCAGGTCCTTGAAGCCCTGACCCGGCCGGAAGCGGGGCACCGAGGTCTTCTTGACCTTGACCCGCTCGCCGGTCTGCGGGTTGCGGGCGAAGCGCGCGGAGCGCTCCACCTTCTCGAAGGTGCCGAAGCCGGTGACCGAAACCCGGTCACCGGCCACAACGGCACGGACCATGGTGTCGAGCACTGCGTCGACGGCCTCTGCGGCAGCCTTGCGACCGCCCAGCTGCTCGGCCACCGCTTCGACAAGCTGAGCCTTGTTCACGTCTTCCCCTTCGGAAACGGGCGCCGGATGATTCCATCCGTTCTTTTCGCACGTTAGGTATGTATCTGCGGACTTTCAATTACCAAACGCGCGAATCACCCTAGTGTCGCAATGGATTTGCGCGTCGGCGACCTCAGCCGAGCGGCGGGCGCCCCTCGTCGAGGTCATGTACAAAGCGACTCAACCGCCTTGCCGCCCCCGGAAGATCGCGCTTGGCGGTCTCGGTGACGATGAGGAGTTGACGGGTGAGAGCGGTCTTTGCATCGGCAGACACGTTCAGCGCATGCACGCGGTCGTGAGCTTGCTTCAACCGCTCGGCCACGAGCGCGTAGAGCGCTGCGACTTCCTGGTCGTCCGGTCCCTCAGCTGGCGCGGAGGTGGCGTCCGGCCGGTCGTCAATTCGGCGTTCGGATGGCCGGCCCCCGGAGTCCTCCGCCGCGGGTTCGCCGCCCGCGTACGGAGGTTCATGGTGCCGGTGCATGTACTGATTGTGCCATCTACCCGCAGTTGTACTTGCGCGGGGCCCTCTTCCGCAAAGCCAAATGGGCAATCCGGGGCGGCCCGCGGCGCTAACTCGTGCTCCGGAACGCCGGATGGCCCGGCCCCCCCGAGGGGAGCGCGGGCCATCCGGCGGATCGTCAGAATGCTTGTTCTGAAGGGAACTCAGGCGACCGGCAGAGTACGGGGCTTGAACGCCGGGCGGGTCGCCTCGAACGCCGCGATGTCGGCCTCGTTCTGCAGCGTGATGCTGATGTCGTCCAGGCCGTTGAGCAGCCGCCACCGGACGTTGTCGTCCAGTTCGAAGGCCGCCGTGATGCCCTCGGCCCGCACTTCGCGCGCCTCCAGGTCAACGGTGATCTCGGCCGAGGGGTCACTCTCGGTGAGCACCCAGAGCCGCTCGACGGTCTCCTGCGGCAGGACGACCGTCAGCAGGCCGTTCTTCAGCGAGTTGCCGCGGAAGATGTCGGCGAAGCGGGACGAGACGACCGCGTGGAACCCGTAGTTCTGCAGCGCCCAGACGGCGTGCTCGCGGGAGGAGCCGGTGCCGAACTCGGGGCCGGCCACCAGGACGGTCGCGCCCTGCCGCTCCGGCCGGTTGAGGATGAACGACTCGTCCTTGCGCCAGGCTTCGAAGAGCCCGTCCTCGAAACCGGATCGGGTGACCTTCTTGAGCCAGTGGGCGGGGATGATCTGGTCGGTGTCCACGTTGCTCCGGCGCAGCGGGACGGCCCGGCCGGTGTGGGTGGTGAACTTCTCCATGGCTCAGGCCTCCACGGTGACGTCGGTGTGCGCCAGGTCGGCGGGGGTCAGGTCGGCGGGCGAGGCCAGTCGGCCCAGCACGGCGGTCGCGGCGGCGACCTGCGGGGAGACCAGGTGGGTGCGGCCGCCCTTGCCCTGCCGGCCCTCGAAGTTGCGGTTCGAGGTGGAGGCGCAGCGCTCCCCGGGGGCGAGCTGGTCGGAGTTCATGCCCAGGCACATCGAGCAGCCCGCGTGGCGCCACTCGGCGCCGGCCGCGGTGAACACCTTGTCCAGGCCCTCCTCGACGGCCTGCAGGGCGACCCGGACGGAACCGGGAACCACCAGCATCCGTACGCCGTCGGCGATCCGGCGGCCCTCCACGACGGCGGCGGCGGCCCGCAGGTCCTCGATCCGGCCGTTGGTGCAGGAGCCTACGAAGACGGCGTCGACCTTCACCTCGCGCAGCGGGGTGCCGGCCTCCAGGCCCATGTACGCCAGGGCGTTCTCGGCGGCCGTGCGCTCCTGCGGGTCGGCGAAGGAGGCCGGGTCGGGCACGTTCGCGCCCAGCGGGGCGCCCTGGCCGGGGTTGGTGCCCCAGGTGACGAAGGGGCTCAGCTCGGTCGCGTCGATGAAGATCTCGTGGTCGAAGACCGCGTCCTCGTCGGTGACGAGGGTCTTCCAGTACGCGACGGCGGCGTCCCAGTCCTCGCCCTGCGGGGCGTGCGGGCGGCCCTGGAGGTAGTCGAAGGTGGTCTCGTCCGGGGCGATCATGCCGGCCCGGGCGCCGGCCTCGATCGACATGTTGCAGATGGTCATCCGGGCCTCCATGGACAGGCTCCGGATCGCCGAACCGCGGTACTCCAGGACGTAGCCCTGGCCGCCGCCGGTGCCGATCTTCGTGATGACGGCCAGGATGAGGTCCTTGGCGGTGACGCCCTCGGGCAGTTCGCCCTCGACGGTGATCGCCATGGTCCGGAACGGCGCCAGCGGCAGCGTCTGGGTGGCCAGCACGTGCTCGACCTGGCTGGTGCCGATGCCGAACGCCAGCGCGCCGAAGGCGCCGTGGGTGGAGGTGTGGGAGTCGCCGCAGACCACGGTCATGCCGGGCTGGGTCAGGCCCAGCTGCGGGCCGACAACGTGCACGACGCCCTGCTCGACGTCGCCGAGCGAGTGGATCCGGACGCCGAACTCGGCGGCGTTGCGGCGCAGGGTCTCCAGCTGCACCTTGGAGACCGGGTCCGCGATCGGCTTGTCGATGTCCAGGGTGGGCGTGTTGTGGTCCTCGGTGGCGATCGTCAGATCGGTGCGGCGGACCGGGCGGCCGGCCAGGCGCAGGCCGTCGAAGGCCTGCGGGCTGGTGACCTCGTGGAGCAGGTGGAGGTCGATGAACAGGAGGTCGGGTTCGCCCTCCGCGCGCCGCACGACGTGGTCGTCCCAGACCTTCTCTGCGAGTGTCCGTCCCATCGGATTCCCTCCAGCCGGCCGCGTTGCCGGCCTTCTCGTGTCGTCGAGGTCGAAGCGTGCACCGCCCCCCGCGGGGCGCGTTCGCGCGACCTGCACGCCGGATCGCTGTCCACGATGCGGACACTCGAACGTGGCCCCATCCTGGATGTCTCCCGGGCTGCTGCATCCAGAGTGGCGCTTTTCCCGGAAGATTGAACTTGCGTCTCGCGGACTGAGACTGCAGTCTTAGCGCATGGACAACACTAGCGGCGTCGGCGTTCTCGACAAGGCCGCTCTGGTGCTGAGCGCACTGGAGTCGGGCCCCGCCACGTTGGCGGGGCTGGTCGCCGCCACCGGTCTGGCGCGCCCCACGGCCCACCGACTCGCCGTCGCACTCGAACACCACCGCCTGGTCACCAGGGACATGCAGGGGCGCTTCATCCTCGGCCCCCGGCTGTCCGAACTCTCCGCCGCGGCGGGCGAGGACCGACTGCTCGCCACCGCGGGCCCGGTCCTGACCCACCTGCGCGACGTCACCGGCGAGAGCGCACAGCTCTACCGCCGCCAGGGCGAGATGCGGATCTGCGTCGCCGCCGCCGAGCGGCTCTCCGGCCTGCGGGACACCGTCCCGGTCGGCAGCACCCTGCCGATGAAGGCCGGCTCGGCCGCCCAGGTCCTGCTGGCCTGGGAGGAGCCCGAGCGGCTCCACCGCGGCCTCCAGGGCGCCCGCTTCACCGCCACCGCGCTGAGCGGCGTCCGGCGGCGCGGCTGGGCCCAGTCGATCGGCGAGCGGGAGCCGGGCGTCGCGTCCGTCTCCGCGCCCGTCCGCGGCCCCTCCAACCGCGTGGTGGCCGCCGTGTCGGTCTCCGGCCCGATCGAGCGCCTGACCCGCCACCCGGGCCGCCTGCACGCCCAGGCCATCATCGAGGCCGCGAACCGGCTCACCGAGGCCCTCCGCCGGAGCTGACCGGGGCCCCCACCCGGCCCCACACCCGACCCCCACCGGACATCCCCCACCGAAAACGCGAAAGGGCCCCGCTCGGAATCGAGCGGGGCCCTTCGGCGACATTTACCGCACAAAGCAAAAAGACCCCGGCACCGGGGTCTTTCCAATTTCTGGCTGGGGTACCAGGACTCGAACCTAGACTAAGTGAACCAGAATCACTCGTGCTGCCAATTACACCATACCCCAACACAAAGCAAGGGCCGATGGGATGTCCCACCGGCTTCCTGCCTTGAGGTACCCCCGACCGGATTCGAACCGGCGCTACTGCCGTGAGAGGGCAGCGTGCTAGGCCGCTACACAACGGGGGCTTCCTGGCGATCCCTTGCGGGATCCGTACCCCCGACCGGATTCGAACCGGCGCTACTGCCGTGAGAGGGCAGCGTGCTAGGCCGCTACACAACGGGGGCTTTCAGCGTGCTAGGCCGCTACACAACGGGGGCTTGATCTTCATCTGTACTGCGGTACTGCGTACTGCGCTGGGGTACCAGGACTCGAACCTAGACTAAATGAACCAGAATCACTCGTGCTGCCAATTACACCATACCCCACCGGAGTTGAAGCCCTGTCGGGCCCTTCTCAGGCGTTGCGCCTCTCGTTCGGTCCCGGCCGGGGGTTTTCGCTCCCTCGTCCGTTCCCTCCCGGGCGGCGCAGAAAGAACATTACCCGACGTCTGCCCTGGCTCCAAAATCGATAACCCCAGGCAGCGGCCGGAGGGCCGGCGAGTGACGTCCGGGTACGCCGCGGGCCCGGCACGGAGCCGGGCCCGCGGCCTGCTCGGCGGCCCGCTCAGGCGGCCGGCAGGGCGTCCAGGGCGGCGCGCAGACGGCGCAGCGTCTCGGGTCGGCCGAGCAGCTCCATGGACTCGAACAGCGGCGGCGAGACCCGGCGGCCGGTGACGGCCACCCGCAGCGGCGTGAAGGCGAACTTGGGCTTGATGCCCAGCCCCTCCACCAGCGCCTCGCGCAGCGCGGCCTGGATCGGCTCCGGGGTGAAGTCCCCGAGCTCCTCCAGCGCCTTGATGCTGGCCTCCAGCACCGGGCGGGCGTCCGCGGTCAGCACCTTGGCGGCGTCGTCCGGGTCGAGGGCGAACTTCTCCGGCGCCACGAACAGGAAGCCGGCCATGTTGACGATCTCGCTCAGCACGACCATCCGCTCCTGGGTGAGCGGCGCGACCTTGGCGAGCAGCTCCAGCTGCTCGGCGGTCGGCTCGGCCGGCAGCAGCTCGGCGGCCTGCAGGAACGGCACCAGGCGCCGGGCGAAGTCCTCCGGGGCCAGCTTGCGGACGTGCTCGGCGTTGATCGCCTCGCACTTCTTCAGGTCGAAGCGGGCCGGGTTGGCGTTCACCTTGGCGACGTCGAAGGCGGCGACCATCTCGTCCATGTCGAAGAGGTCGCGGTCCTCGGCGAGCGACCAGCCCAGCAGGGACAGGTAGTTGAGCAGGCCCTCGGGGATGAAGCCGCGCTCGCGGTACAGGTTGAGCGAGGCCTGCGGGTCGCGCTTGGAGAGCTTCTTGTTGCCCTCGCCCATGACGTACGGCAGGTGGCCGAAGCGCGGGGTGGTGCCGCTGCCGACACCGATCTCGGCGAGCGCGGCGTACAGCGCCACCTGCCGCGGGGTGGAGGAGAGCAGGTCCTCGCCGCGCAGCACGTGGGTGATGCCCATCAGGGCGTCGTCCACCGGGTTGACCAGGGTGTACAGCGGGGCGCCGTTGGCGCGGACGATGCCGTAGTCCGGCACGTTCTCCGGCTCGAAGGTGAGCGTGCCGCGCACCAGGTCGTCGAAGGAGATGGTCTTGTCGGGCATCCGGAAGCGCAGGATCGGCTCGCGCTTCTCCAGCTTGTAGACGGCGACCTGGTCGTCCGTCAGGTCGCGGCAGTGGCCGTCGTAGCCGGAGGGCTTGCCGGCCGCGCGGGCGGCCTCGCGGCGGGCGTCCAGCTCCTCGGTGCTGCAGTAGCAGTGGTAGGCGTGGCCGGCCTCGTGCAGGCGGCGGGCGACGTCGGCGTAGACGTCCATCCGCTGCGACTGGCGGTACGGCTCGTGCGGGCCGCCGACCTCCGGGCCCTCGTCCCAGTCGAAGCCGAGCCAGCGCATGGCGTCGAGCAGCTGCTCGTACGACTCCTCGGAGTCGCGGGCGGAGTCGGTGTCCTCGATCCGGAAGACCAGCTTGCCGCCGTTGTGGCGGGCGAAGGCCCAGTTGAAGAGGGCCGTGCGGACCAGGCCCACGTGGGGGTTGCCGGTCGGGGACGGACAGAAGCGAACCCGGACGGCCGGGTCAGTGTTAGCCACGCTTGATCACCTTGTTGGTGAGAGTGCCGATGCCTTCGATGGAGACGGCGACCTCGTCGCCGACGTTGAGGGGGCCCACCCCTGCGGGCGTGCCGGTGAGGATGACGTCGCCGGGCAGCAGCGTCATGGCCTCGGAGACGTGGACGATCAGCTCGGCGACCGAGCGGACCATCAGGGAGGTGCGGCCGGTCTGCCGCAGCTCGCCGTTGACCGTGCAGGTGACGGCGAGGTCGCCCGGGTCGAGGTCGGTCTCGATCCACGGGCCCAGCGGGCACGAGGTGTCGAAGCCCTTGGCCCGGGCCCACTGGCCCTCGCGCTGCTGGACGTCCCGGGCGGTGACGTCGTTGGCGCAGGTGTAGCCGAGGATCACCTCGGGCACCCGCTCCAGCGGCACCTCGCGGCACATCCGGCCGATCACCACGGCGAGTTCGGCCTCGTGGTGGACGTCCGAGGAGAACGGCGGGTACGCGATGGCCTCGGTCGGGCCCACCACGGCGGTGGACGGCTTGAAGAAGGTGAGCGGGACGTCCGGCACCTCGTTGCCCAGCTCCGCCGCGTGCGCCGCGTAGTTGCGGCCCACCGCCACGATCTTGTTCGGGAGCATCGGGCTCAGCAGCCGGACGTCCTGGAGCCGGTAGCTCTCGCCGGTGGGCTGGGGCTGGCCGAACGGGTGCCCTGCCAGCGCGTGGACGACCATCGACTCGGGCTGGGAGGGGTCGCCCTCCACCACGCCGAAGGAGACGCTGCCGGCGGCAGGGCTCCCTTCCCGGACGGAAAACCTGGCAATGCGCACGGCTGGGGTACCCCTCGCTTCGTCGGCCGCCCGGGGCGCGCCCGGGCCCTGGTGGGCGCCTCGCCCACGGTGGGCGCGGCCCCGTCAATCGGCCTCCAGGCTATCGCGTGGGGCCCCGGCTGACCGCTTTGCCCCTGTTCAGCGCGGTTGGGGGTGGAACACCGGAGGGCGCCGCCGGCACGGGTGTGACGGCGGCGCCCTCGGTGGATCGGGCCGGGGCCCGGCGGAGCGGGCCGGGGTCAGTCCACCGCCACGACGACCGGGGCGACCATCAGCTGGGTGCGGCGCGGGTTGGCGGTGCTGGCCGGCAGCTCGGTCGCGTAGGTGAGGACGTCCTCGGGCTTGCGGGCGCCCGGGATCGTGCTGAAGTCCTCGACCGAGGCCAGCGTCGTCCGGCGCGGGTTCGCCGTGGAGCGGCAGGACAGCGTGGACTTGGTGGCCTTCTTCGCCTGGGACATCGGGAGCACCTCGTGGTCGAGGCCGGGCGGATCCGCGACGGGATCTGCACCGGCCTGATGGATTCCGATTGGTTCGGAGCGGTTCCGGGCAGGCTGATGGGGGCCCTGCGCCGGAAACAGCCAGGTTACGAGATCTCTTTCCACAGAGACCGTGACCAAAGCTACACATTAGTCTGTGATTTTGCTCACAAAATGCCGAGCAAAAGTCAGATATCAGACATATCGCCGGACCGGAATCTTCCGACATTCCGGAGATAACGGGCATTCCAGAAGGTCTGCGACTCTTGTCGATCTACGGTCCGGTTGGCATGTATCCGGCGAGTGTCCGAAAAAGGCGGTATTCCGGTCCGATTGCCGCACAGTCCGTGAGGTCGCACAAGCAGTCGGTAGCGCCGGGCGCGCGGCACCTGCGGCCCTTGTTGGGATTCCCCGGCTGTGCTGGAATGCGACGGACCGTGGGTAGGGAGTGGTCCACCCCGGTGACCCGCTCTCCCGGACCGGCCGGGGGGCGGAAGGAAACTCGACACCGTCCAGGCCGCGGCGACGCGGCGGGACGCCCGGTCCAGAGGTTGCGACGCCAGTGCAGGGACGTTTCAAAAGGGGTAGCGGCGCCGCGGGGAACCCGGAGTCGCGCGAGCCTGTGGCAGCCCCCCAACAGGCGGCGGCGCCCGGCGGCCCGGCCGAGCCGGTGACGCCCGAGGCCGTCGGCCGACCGGAGGACGACGGCCAGGACCGGAAGTCCGCCCGGGACAAGCTCCGGACCTCCCTGACCAGGCGCCGGGCCACCGGTCTGAACCGGCTCGCGATGCGCAACTGGCGCATCCGCACCCGGCTCATCGCGCTGCTCGCCCTCCCCGTCCTGGTCTCGCTGGTCCTCGGTGGCCTGCGCATCCAGAGCTCGCTGGAGAACTCGCAGCAACTCGCCCAGATGGCCAACCTGTCCGACCTGGCCAAGAAGGCGACCAACCTCGCGGACGCGCTGCAGACCGAGCGCGACATCAGCGCCGGCCCGATCACGCAGAACCCGACCGCCCCGCTGGACGACGACATCGTCGCCGCCCGCAAGTCCACCGACGACCTGAGCCGCACCTTCACCGCGTCCTCCGACAAGTTCGAGAACCTCGAACTGTCCGGCGGCAAGGCGCTGCTGCTGCAGATCCGCAAGGACCTGAACTCGATCGCGGACACCCGCAGCCTGCCGTACCAGAACAACCAGAACATCCAGTCGACGATCACCGCGTACGACGTGATCATCCGCGACCTGCTGTCCATCACCCAGGACATAGCGCTCGCCTCGAACAACAAGGACCTGGTCGTCTCGACCCGCGCGCTGCAGCAGTTCTCGCTGGCCAAGAACGCGACCTCGCAGCAGCGGGCCCTGATCAGCGCCGCGCTCGCCAACCCGAAGGGCCCCGACCTCAGCGCGAGCGACGAGTCCTTCGGCATCCGCCTGCGTCTGTCGTACGACAACGCGATCGCCAGCTTCAACAACATCTACACCGCGCACGACCTCGACAACCTGCGCAGCCAGCTGAGCTACAACGGGGTCGTCGCCGACGCCAACCGCTACTCCCAGACGATCCTCACCCAGGGCGGCATCCACCAGACCGAGCCGGTCAGCTTCAAGGACTGGTACGAGAAGGCCGGCGCCAAGATCACCGCCGAGCGGCGGATCGAGACCAAGCTCATCGAGAACCTGGACGGCAAGGCCCAGGACCTGCAGTCCCAGGCCGACACGGACGCCCTGATCATCGGTGTCGCGGTCGCCCTGGTGCTGCTCGTCGCCCTCGGTGGCGCCGGTCTGATCGCCCGCTCGATGGTGCGCTCGCTGACCCGCCTGCAGGCCGCGGCCGAGGACGTCGCCGAACGCCGGCTGCCCGAGCTGGTCAAGACCCTCTCCGAGAGCGACCCGCACGACGTCGACACCACGGTCGAACCGGTCGCCGTCGACTCCGCCGACGAGATCGGCCACGTGGCGCACGCCTTCGACATGGTGCACAGCGAGGCCGTCCGCCTCGCCGCCGAGCAGGCCCTCCTGCGCGGCAACATCAACGCGATGTTCACCAACCTCTCGCGCCGCAGCCAGGGCCTCATCCAGCGCCAGCTGTCGCTCATCTCCGAACTGGAGAGCCGCGAGGCGGACCCGGACCAGCTGGCCAACCTCTTCAAGCTCGACCACCTCGCGACCCGCATGCGCCGCAACGGCGAGAACCTCCTCGTCCTCGCGGGCGAGGACCCGGGCCGCCGCTGGACCCGCCCCGTCCCGCTGGTCGACGTGCTCCGCGCCGCCGCCTCCGAGGTGGAGCAGTACGAGCGCATCGAACTCGCCGCCGTGCCGTCGGCCGAGGTCGCCGGCCGCGTCGTCAACGACCTCGTCCACCTGCTCGCCGAGCTGCTGGAGAACGCCACCTCGTTCTCCAGCCCGCAGACCCGCGTCCGGGTCACCGGCCACGCCCTGCCGGACGGCCGCGTGCTGGTCGAGATCCACGACACCGGCATCGGCCTCAGCCCCGACGACCTCTCCGAGATCAACGAGCGCCTCGCCAACCCGCCGACGGTGGACGTCTCCGTCTCCCGCCGCATGGGCCTCTTCGTGGTCGGCCGCCTGTCGCTGCGCCACGGCATCCGGATCCAGCTGCGCCCCAGCGACTCCGGCGGCACCACCGCGCTGGTCATGCTCCCGGTGGACGTCACCAACTCCGGCGACCGCCGCGGCCCCGGCCGCGCCGGCCCCGCGCAGGGCAAGCAGCAGCGCGGGGTCGCCCCGACGCCGCGCCAGCAGCGCCAGGTGCCGCCCGCCCGCCAGGGCGGCCCGGCCGCGCTCGGCCAGGGCGGTCCCGGCGGTGCCCCGCAGGGCGGGCGCCCGCAGCTCGGCCAGGGCGGTCCGGCGGCTCCGGCCGGCCCGGGCCCGCAGGCCGGCCCCGGTACTCCGGCCGGTCCGGGTGCGCCCGGCGGCCGTCCCGGCGGACTGCCGACCCGGCAGGTCGGCCAGTCGCTGCGCGAGACCCCGGCCCAGCCGGGTCAGGGCCAGCCGGGTCAGGGCCAGCCGGGTCAGGGCCAGCGGGGCCAGGCCCAGCAGGCTCAGGGCCGACAGGGCAGGCCCCAGCAGCCCGCCCAGCCGCAGCAGACCCAGCAGCAGCCGCAGCAGCAGGCTCAGCGGCCCCAGCAGCAGCAGTCGCCGCAGGGCGGCCTGCCGCAGCGTGCCCCGGGCCGCCAGGGCCCGCCGCAGGGCGGCCCGAACGGCCTGCCCCGCCGCGGCCGCCAGCCGCAGCCCGGCCAGCCCGGCCAGCCCGGCCAGCCGCAGCCGGGCCAGGACCGGCCCCGCCCCGGTGGGGAGTTCGACGGCGGTCCGGGTGCCCGGACCGGCGAGCAGCCGCAGCACGGCCGCCCCGGCGGTCCCGGTGCGCCGCAGCAGGGTGCCCGTCCGGGCAACCGTCCCCAGGACGGCCTGCCGCAGCGCGCCCCCGGCCGCCAGGGCCCCGGCGGCCCTGCCGCCCCCGGTGCCCCGACCGCCCCCGGTCGGCCCGGCGCCCAGGGCCCGCGCCGTCCGCAGCGCCCCGGCCCGGAGGCCCCGCAGCGTGAGCGTCAGCCGCAGCTGCCGCCCCAGCAGGCCCAGCAGCAGCCGCAGCCCCAGGCCCAGCAGCTCCCCCAGCCGCTGCCGTCGGCCGAGCCGGCGCCGGTGGAGAGCACCCAGCAGTTCGCCCGCCCGCGCTTCGAGGCCAGCCAGATCGACCCGCGCGACCCGTTGGGCCTCGGCCTGGTCGAGCCGGTGCTGCCGAACGTGCCGAACCCGGCGCGCCCGGAGCCGATGCGCCCTGAGCAGGCCCCGCAGCAGGTGCAGCAGCCCCAGCCCCTGCCGTACCAGGAGCCGATGGCACTGCCGACCGGCCCGTCCGAGGCCGCCGGCCAGCAGCCCTGGTACCCGCAGGCCGAGGACCGGCAGGAGCGGCCGCGGCCGTACCAGCCGCGCCGGCCGGGCACCACGGCGCCGGACTTCCCCCAGGAGGGCCCGGCCCCGCAGCAGCAGGCCCAGCAGCCGGCTCAGCAGCACCAGCAGCAGGCTCAGCAGCCCCAGCACCAGCACCAGCAGCCGCAGCCGGGCACCGACGACGCCCCCTGGCGTCTGTCGGCGAACGACGAGCGCTGGCGCCGCGCCGAGCAGGTCCGCGAGCCCTCGACCAGCGGCGTCACCATGTCGGGCCTGCCCCGTCGGACCCCGCAGGCCAACCTGGTCTCCGGTACCGCCGAGGCCTCGCCGCTGACCGGTCCCCAGGTCTCCCGGGCCCCCGAGGAGGTCCGCGGCCGGCTGACGAACCTGCGCCGGGGCATCCAGCAGGGCCGCCGGGCCGGAGCCGAGCAGGCCGCCAACCAGACGGGCTTCCAGCATGGTGCCCAGCAGGCCGGATTCGATAGTTTCGGTGGCCGGAGCGACGGCAACGGCGCAGATCACCAGGAGCGTTGAGTTGACTCAGATGAGCCAGGCCGCACAGAACCTGAACTGGCTGATCACCAATTTCGTGGACAACACCCCCGGGGTGTCCCACAC
>NZ_JOHO01000078.1 GCF_000719705.1 Streptomyces sp. NRRL S-350
CGGCAAGCCCCCGCCCGGCCCCCGCAGCCCCCGCCCGGCCCGCTCGGATGCGTCAGCCCGGGTAGCCCGGGTAGCCGATCTCCACGAGGTCCTCCGCCAGCTCCTCCAGGTCGGCGTCCGGGTTGAGCGCCGCCACCACGGCCGGGGTGAGCGGGCGCAGCGCCAGGACGTGCCCGATCGCGTCGGGGTCGAGGTCGTGCTCGGGCTCGAAGTAGTCCTCGGCCCAGGCCCGGTAGGCCTCGGCCGAGCCGTCCAGCAGCGGCTTCCACAGGTTCCGGAGGCCGTCCCCGCCCGGTGCGGCGGTCACGCCCTCCCAGTCGCCGTCGTCCGGTGCGCGCCAGAAGCAGACCGTCACGGTGGGCCCGTCCTCGTCCCCGAAGGCGGGCTCCTCGGCGAAGCGGCGGAACTCCTCGGGTACGGCGGCGAGCAGCTCCGGCGCGTTGGGCGCCTCGTGGTCGAAGCCGCGGCCGTAGGCGCCGGCGGGGGAGAACACCACGATCCAGTCGTCGCCCTGGCCGTTGCGCATCGAGGCCAGTTCCTCGCGCTCGTCCTCGTCCCAGGAGGCGTCGAAGGAGTGGTGGCGCGCCTCCCAGTCGTCCGGGCTGAGGATGGCGTCGAGCGCGGCCAGCGCGCGGCAGCGGTCGCGCAGGTCGGGGATGGCGGGCAGGCGCCCGAGCAGGTTGTCCATGCCCGCCATTGAACCCCGGGTGGCCGGTGGTCTACGAACCGGACCCGGGCGGCCGCCCCTTGCCGGGGGCTCCGGCGAACGCCTGGGCGATCGGGAGCCAGGCGGTGGCGACCGGGCCGGTCGCGGTGAGGGCGAGGTCGTCCCGGTGGCGGCGCCTGGTCACCAGGAGGCAGAAGTCCAGGGCCGGGCCGGTCACCACGTCCTGCGCCTCCGCCGGGCCGAAGGTCCACGAACCGCCGTCGGGGGCGGTCAGTTCGAGCCGGACCGGGCGGTCCGGGGCGGGCCGGCCGTGCACGGAGAAGGCGAAGGCCAGGGTGCGCAGTCCCAGGTGGGCGATGTGCCGCAGCCGGGCGGTGGGCTCGCGGGTGGCGCCGAGCGCGTCCGCGACGTCCTGGCCGTGCGCCCAGGTCTCCATCAGCCGGGCGGTCGCCATCGAGGCGGGCTTCATCGGCGGGCCGAACCAGGGCAGCCGTACGTCGGCAGGCACGGCGGCCAGGGCCGCCCGCACCCCTTCCCGTCCGGTCCGCCAGCGGGCGAGCAGCGCCGCGGGCTCGGCGGCCGCGCCCTCGCGCGCACCGGTCTCGACCGGGTCGGCGCCGGCTGCCTGCAGTGCGCCGAAGTGGTCGCCGAGTGCCGCGCCGAAGGCCTCCGGGTCGCGTGCGGTCAGCGCCGTCCAGTCGTCGGTCCAGGCCAGGTGGGCGATCTGGTGGGCGATCGTCCAGCCTTCGGCGGGTGTCGGGCGGGCCCAGTCCGCTGCCGGCAGGGCGGCGACCAGTTCGTCCAGGGCCGCGCTCTCGGCGCGCAGGTCCGCCAGCAGTCCGCCCAGGACGTCCGCCGGGGTGTTCCGGTCCGTCGTCATCGCTTTCCCTTTCCTGCCGTCGTCTCGGCCGATTCTTCCCGTCGTCCCGGCCGGCCGCGCTACCCGTCGGTAATCCCGGCCGCACCCTACGCGGGGCCCGGCCGACCCCGCCCGCCGTTCCACGAAAGACGCATGTCAGGGCTCTCGCCACCGGCCCCGCCACGTGTGACAATCGCGCGATGAAAAGCGCGGACACCCCCCACGCTGCGCGACCCGGCGACGCCGCCGCATCCCCGCCCCACGGCGCCGCCGTTGCGCAACCCGGCGCCGCCGGTGCGCACTCCGGCGCCGCCGAGGTCGCCGTGCGTGCCGCCGAATTGGTGCGGGACTCCGTGCTCGGTGACCTCGCCCGGCGGGTGGTGGCCGAGTGCGGCGCCGATGTCGGCCTGGTCGGCGTGCCCGAGCGGCTGCCCGGGAGCCGGGCCGGCAGTGAGGGCATGGTGCTGCGCCACTGGGCCGGCACCCGTGGGGACCTGCTGCACGACGTGGCCGTCCCGGCCGGCCTCGGCCTCGGCGGCCGCGCGCTCGCCGAACGCGCACCCACCTGGGTGCCCGACTACCGTGCGGACACGACCATTTCGCACCAGTACGACGCCGCCGTGGCCGCCGAGGACCTCTACGCGATGCTCACCGTCCCGCTGCTGGACGGCGGCACCGTGCGCGGCGTGGTGTACGCCTCGGTGCGCGCCGTCGTGCCGTTCGGCGACGTCCGGATCTCCGCCGTCGGAAGGCTGGCCCAGGCGGCGGCCCGGGCGCTCGCCGGGGCCGCCGCCTGGAGCCGCGAGAAGTCCCGACCGCCCGTCCCCGTCAGGCCGTTGACGCCACGCGAGCACGAGGTGCTGCGCTGGGCGGCGACCGGCCGGACCAACCCGGAGATCGCCGCCCGACTGGGCCTGACCTGCAACACCGTGACGGGCTACCTCAAGTCCGCGATGCACAAGCTCGGCGTCCGCAACCGGACCGAACTCGCCCTGGCCGCAAGGGAATCAGGCCTCGTCGGCTGAGCCGCCGGATCAGTTGACCTGCCGCTCGCGCCCGGTCCAGTACGGCTCGCGCAGCCGGAACTTCTGCAGCTTCCCGGTGGCGGTGCGCGGCAGGGTGTCCCGGATCTCCACCGTGGTGGGTGACTTGAAGCCGGCCAGCCGGTGCTTGCAGTGCGCGATCAACTCCGCCTCGGTGACGCCCTCGTGGCCCTCCCGGAGCACCACCAGCGCCTTCACCGTCTCGCCCCACTTCTCGTGCGGCACCCCGATCACCGCCGCCTCCGCGACCGCCGGGTGGCTGTACAGGCAGTCCTCCACCTCGATCGAGGAGACGTTCTCCCCGCCGCTGATGATGACGTCCTTCTTCCGGTCCGAGATGGTCAGTCGGCCGTCCTCCAGGGTGCCGCCGTCACCGGTGTGGAACCAGTCGTCCCGCAGTGCCTCGGCGGTCGCCTCCGGCTGCCGCCAGTAGCCGGCCAGCACGGTGTTGGAGCGCACCAGCACCTCGCCCTGGTCGTCGACGCGCAGCTGGGTGCCGAGCGCGGGGGAGCCGGCCTGGACCAGCTTCTCGGCCCGCTCGGCGGCCGGCAGCGCGTCCCACTCGGCCCGGGAGCGGTTGACCGTGACGATCGGGGAGGTCTCGGTCAGGCCGTAGAGCTGCATGAACTCCCAGCCCAGTCGCTCCTCGACCTGCTGCACCACCGAGGTGGGCGGCGGGGCGCCGGCGACGATCATCCGCACCCGGTCCCGGCCGGGCACCGGGCCGTCCCAGTCGGCGGCCGCGTCCAGCACCATCTGGACCACGGCGGGCGCACCGGACAGGAAGGTCACCCCGTGCCGCTCGACCCGGCGCAGGATCTCGGCGCCGTCCACCTTGCGCAGCACGATGTGCCGGGCGCCGAGCCCGGTCAGGGAGAACGGGATGCCCCAGCCGTTGGCGTGGAACATCGGCAGGGTGTGCAGGTAGACGTCGCGGTCGTTCGCGCCGTAGTGCAGGCCCATCAGGGTCGCGTTCAGCCAGATGTTGCGGTGGGTGAGCTGAACGCCCTTGGGGCGGGCGGTGGTTCCGCTGGTGTAGTTGATGGTGGCGGTGTCGTTCTCGGAGACCGCGTACCGGCGGGGGGCGTGGTCGCCGTCGTACAGCACGGCGTCGCTGTCCGCGCCGAGCACGAACTTGTGCTCGGCCGCCACCCCGCTCAGCGCGTCGGCGACCTCGGGGTCGACCAGCAGGACGGAGGCGCCGCTCTGCTCGACGATGTACGAGACCTCCTCGGCCTTCAGCCGGAAGTTCACCGGCACCAGCACCCGGCCGTACCCGCTCACCCCGAAGAAGGAGGTGAGCAGCCGCGCCGAGTTGTGCGAGACGATCGCGACCCGTTCGCCGGGCCCGACCCCGAGCCGGTCCAGTCCGGCCGCCTGGGCCCGGGCGAGTCCGGCGATCCGGCGGTAGCTCAGCTCGCCCCAGGATTCGGCCGGCTGCACCGGTTCGTCGACGATGCCGACCCGGTCGCCGTAGACCAGCTCGGCGCGGTCGAGGAAGTCCATCACGGAGAGTGGAATCTGCATGCGCCCACTGTCCCCTCCCGCAGGCCCCCCGCACACCCCCGATCGGGGGTGTCACCCCGCGCACCGGGCGCCGGGTACACCGCGTTGGACGGCCGGCCGCGCTGCCCGACGGCGGTGCTGACGTTGACGATCACGCCCCGGCTCTCCGCCGGCGCCGGCAGGGCGGCCTGGCCGAGCATGACCGGGGCGACCAGGTTGGTGGCCGGCAACGCCTCGACGCCTTCGCGGGTGTACCCGCCGAGCTGCCCGCCGCCGCTGACACCCGCGTTGTTCACCAGCACGTCCAGCCGCCCGAACCGTGCCAGTGCCGCCTCGACGATCGCCCCCGGCGCGCCCGGCCCGATCACGTCCGCGACCAGCGGGCCGATCCGGTCCGGGTGCGCGGCCGCCGTCCGCGCCAGCGGCTCCGGCCGCCGCCCGACGGCCGGCACCCGCGCCCCCTCGGCGGCGAAGGCCCGCGCGGTCTCCCGCCCGATTCCCGTCCCGGCTCCGGTGACCACCACGACCCGACTCTGGGCTGCGTTCCCAGTGTCCATGCGGCCACCCTCCGACCCTGCCGCCAGTGTCAGGGTCAAGCGGGAGCGCCGGCGCCCTTCCGCCAGTGCGGCGCGTGGCCGACCGGGCCGGGGAGCGGGAACGCCCCCCTCCGCTTGCTGTGCCTGGCGCGAACAGCGGGCCCGCAGCACCTGCGGGGCCACCGCCCGCCTGCTAGGAAGGTCGCAGCGCACGGACACCACACGGGGAGCACGCCCATGAACGACCGACAGCCCGACACCCTCTACGACGCGGTCGGCGGCATCGACGCCCTGCGCCGCCTCAGCCACACCTTCTACCGGGGCGTCCTCGCGGACCCGCTGCTCGCTCCGGTCTTCGCCGACTTCACCCCCGCCCACATCGAGCACGTCGCCGTCTGGCTGGCCGAGGTCTTCGGCGGCCCGACCGCCTTCACCGACGAACTCGGCGGCCACCAGGCCCTGCTGCGCGCCCACCTGGGCCTGGCCATCACCGAGCAGCAGCGGGTGCGCTGGATGGAGCTGATGGCCGAGGCCGTCCGCCAGGAGCTGCCCGAGGACGAGCAGCTGCGCCGCCGGGTCCTGGAGTACTTCGACTGGGGCACGAAGATCGCCGAGGACGTCTCCCGCTCCCCGGCCGGCACCGACCTCGGCGAGCCCGGCCCGACCCCGCGCTGGGGCTGGCAGGGGCTGCAGAAGTGACCGTCACCGCGCAGCCGACAGCCGCGCACCCGACAGCCGCGCACCCGACGGTGGAGGGCCTGCTGCTGCGCCCCTTCGAGGACACCGACGCACCGGCCCTGATAGAGATCCACCGGGACGAGACCCTGCGCCGCTTCATCCGCAATCCGGTGGAGGGCCCCGAGCAGGCCGCGGCCTGGCTGGCCCTGCAGCACGAGGGATGGGCGGCCGGCACCAGGTTCAGCTTCGCCGTCCTGGACGCCGACGAGCTGGTCGGCACCGTCGTGCTCAAACGCGGCACCCCGGGTGGGGACACGGCCGAGGTGGGGTACTGGACGGCGGGCCCGGCCCGCGGCCGGGGCGTGGCCCCGCGCGCGGTGGAGGCGCTCACGGCTTGGGCTTTCGCCGCCTTCGAAGCGGACGGCCTGCACCGGATCGACCTGCTGCACGCGGGCGACAACCACGCTTCCTGCCGGGTCGCGGAGAAGTCCGGTTACCGGTTGGCGGAGATCGTGCCCGCCTTCCCGCCGTACCCCCTTGACGGCCACCGGCACTCCCGGAATCGGCTGGACGGATCCGGACGACGCCGGTCAGAGTAGGCCGCATGGCTTCTCTGGTACGACATGTGACGATCGATTGCGCCGACCCGCACGCCCTGGCCTCGTTCTGGGCCCGGGCGCTGGACGGCGCCCTGGGCGAGGACGACAACCCGGGGGACGAGGAGGCGGTGGTGGACTCCGCCGGCGCCTCGCTGCTGTTCATCCGGGTGCCCGAGGGCAAGTCGGTGAAGAACCGGGTCCACCTCGACCTCCAGCCGCAGGACCGCAGCCGCGACGAGGAGGTGGAGCGCCTGGTCGCCCTGGGCGCCACCGTGGTGGCCGACCACCGCACTCCGGACGGCAAGGGCTGGGCCACCCTGGCCGATCCGGAGGGCAACGAGTTCTGTGTGGAGCGCAGCAAGGCCGAGCGCGTCGCCACCGGCGACGCGTGACACCTCCCGGCTGATCGGGCACCGGGTCCGGCGACCTGTCCCGGTGCCTGGTCCGGCGGCCTGGTCCGGCGCCCGGCTAGTCGTCCCACTCGCCCGTGGCCGCCCGCCAGTTCCACGTGGACCTGCGCGGGCGGCCGTTCAGCTCCCCGCGCCCGGTGCACCACAACAGGGTGGCCCCGGGCCGCGCGGACGCCTCCTCCCGCGGTGCGTCCGGGAAGAGCCGGTGGAGCGCGTAGGCGCACAGTTCCTCGGGCGGCTGCCAGGTCAGGCCGAGGCCGAGGGTGATGTCGTGGGTGTGCAGGAGCAGTTCGGCGACGCCCATGGCCGCGAAGCCCTGCGGTCCGCAGGGCCCGTGGTGGTAGGCGCGCAGGTCGGAGGGCGCCACGTCGAGGGTGGTGGCGAGGAGCTGACCGGCGGCGGTGACGACGGCCAGCACCTGGGCAGGCCCGGCCTCGGGGCGGACGGTGAGGTCGAAGGGCAGGTAGCGGTCCCGGGGCCGGGCGGCGAGCTGGCCGGCGTAGGCGAGCAGGTCGTGGGCGATGTGGGCGGCGGTGTCGCGGCAGCTCCACTCCACGGGTCCGGCCGGGGCGTTCCAGTCGTGGTCCTCGGCGTGCGGGGCGAGGATCCGCAGGGAGGCGTCGAGGGCGTCCCGTACGGGGTCGCCGTCCATCATGATCATCGTCCGACCGCTCCTCGGAGGCTTTCGACAGGTCGTCACACGATAGGCCGAAGCCCTCGGCCGCCGCCCGGAATCCGTCCGATAATCGATCTGTCCGACGCCGTTCGGCGCGTGCAGACCCCTTCGAGTCACCAGGCAGGTACCCCATGGCCGCAATCGCCGTGATCGGCGCCAACGGGACCATCGGCAGCGCGGTCGTCGCGGAGGCGGTGGCGCGCGGGCACGAGGTCGTCGCCGTGGTCCGGGACCCGGGGCGCTACCGGGGCGGGGCGGCCCTCGTCGAGCGCGCGGACGTGCTGGATCCGGCGGACGTCGCCCGGGTCGCGGCCGGACGGGACGTCCTGGTGAGCGCCGTCGGCGGCGGAGACGGCCCGGGCCACCTGGCACTGATCGAGCCCGCCGCCCGCTCCCTGGTCGAGGGCCTGCGCATGCTCGACGGCGCCGCGCCGCGGTTGGTCGCGGTCGGCGGGGCGGGCAGCCTGGAGACCGCGCCGGGCGTGCGGGTCTGGGACGCCCCGGGCCTGCCGGAGC
Organism: Streptomyces sp. NRRL S-350; assembly: GCF_000719705.1. Classification (GTDB taxonomy): domain Bacteria; phylum Actinomycetota; class Actinomycetes; order Streptomycetales; family Streptomycetaceae; genus Kitasatospora. The sequence continues at coordinate 7,491 of NZ_JOHO01000078.1, forward strand.
CGGTCCTGCAGATCATGCACGCGCACGGCGCGGCGCTCGACTTCTACCGGACGGTCTCCGACATCCGCTGGACGGTGCTCAGCCCGGCTGCCGAGATCGGGCCGGGGGAGCGGTCCGGCCGCTACCGCACCGGACTGGAGCAACTGCTCACCGACGCGCAGGGGCGCAGTCGGATCTCGGTGCCGGACTACGCGGTCGCCCTGGTGGACGAGATCGAGCAGCCCGAGCACATCGGCGAGCGCTTCACCTGCTGCTCGCTGTAGCGGCGCGGCGCGGCGGGAGTCGGGGCCGGGCGCGGCGCGGGCGGGTCAGCCCAGTTGGATCGAGCGCTTGGCCAGCCCCATCCAGAACCCGTCGATGATGCTGCGCTGGCTGTCCAGGTCGGCCTCGCCGGCGCCGAGGGTGACGAACAGCGGGGCGAAGTGTTCGGTGCGCGGGTGGGCGAGGCGCCCGGCGGGGGCCTTGTGCTCGAAGTCGAGCAGCGCGTCGAGGTCGTGGGCCTCCAGGGCACGCCGGCCCCAGTCGTCGAACTCGGCCATCACCGAGGTGATCCGGCCGTCGCTGCTGAGCGCCCGCAGGTTGTGGGTGAAGAAGCCGCTGCCGACGATCAGCACGCCCTCGTCGCGCAGCGGGGCGAGCTTGCGGCCGATCTCCAGCAGCCGCTGCGGGTCGAGGGTGGGCAGCGAGACCTGCAGCACCGGCAGGTCGGCCTCGGGGTACATCTCGACCAGCGGGACGTACGCGCCGTGGTCGAGCCCGCGGTCGGGGATGTCCTGGACGGGTGTGCCGGGGGCGCGCAGCAGCTTGCGGACGCGCTCGGCGAGCTCCGGCGCGCCGGGGGCGGCGTAGCGGACCCGGTAGTAGTGCTCGGGGAAGCCCCAGAAGTCGTAGACCAGCGGGACGGTGGTGACGGCGCCCAGGGCGAGCGGGGCCTCCTCCCAGTGGGCGGAGACCATCAGCACGGCCTTGGGCCGGGGCAGCTCGGCGGACCAGGCGGCCAGTTCGCCCGGCCAGACCGGGTCGTCGGCCAGCGGCGGAGCGCCGTGCGACAGGTACAGGGCGGGCATGCGCTCGGGGGCCGCGGCGCTCATGGCGTCCTCCTCGGGACCGATCGTGCGGGTTCGCGGTTGCCGGACCCACAGTTGTTCAAATTTGAACCTCTACTCGTTCGACGGTACACCTTCGTTCGAATTTGAACAACAGGAGTACGCTGCACCCATGTCCTCTCTGAACGAACCCCGCTGGCTGGACCAGGACGAGATGGCCGCCTGGCGGGGCTTCGTGGTCGCGAGCAACCTGCTGAACCGTCGCCTGGAACGCCAGCTCAAGGAGGACTCCGGCCTCTCGCACCAGCAGTACGAGATCCTGGTGCACCTGTCCGCCGCCCCCGGCGACTCGCTGCGGATGACCGAACTCGCCGACCGGCTGGTCACCTCCAAGAGCGGGCTGACCTACCAGGTCACCCAACTGGAACGGACCGGCCTGGTCGCCCGGCGCTCCTGCCCCAGCGACGTGCGCGGCGTCGTCGCCGAACTCACCGACCACGGGCGGGAGGTGCTGCGCCAGGCCGCGCCCGGGCACGTCGCCCTGGTGCGCGAGCTGCTGATCGACGTGCTCACCCGCGAGCAGCTGGCCGTCCTCGCCGAGGGCCTTGGCGAGGTCAGCACCCGGCTGCGCCTGGACGAGACCCCCTGAGCCGGGCCAGCCCCCTGACATCCTGGTCCTGAGCCAGCCCCCCTGACATCCTGGCCCGGGCCAGACCCCTGGGCGCTGGACACATGCCCGGCTGACCCCGGAGGGCCCGCGCTCCCCGGAATCCGGCTCCCCGGCCCCGCCCCCGGCTACCCGAGCCCCGCCCCGGCTCGCCGGCCCCCGCCCCCGGCTACCCGAGCCCCGCCGCCCGCTCCCGCAGCAGCTCCCGCTCCCGCTCGTTGCGCGTCAGCTCCGCCGCCCGCTCGAACTCCACCCGGGCCTCGCCCGTCCGCCCCAGCCGGGCCAGCAGGTCGCCGCGCACGCTCGGCAGAAGGTGGTAGCCGCGCAGGGCCGGCTCGGCCGCCAGCGCGTCCACCAACTCCAGTGCCGCGGCCGGGCCCCGGTCCATCGAGACGGCCACCGCCCGGTTCAGCGCCACCACCGGGGACGGCGACAGTGCCAGCAGCCGCTCGTACAGTGCGGCGATCATCGCCCAGTCGGTGTCCGCGTAGCGGCGCGCCTTGGCGTGGCATGCGGCGATCGCGGCCTGCACCGAGTACGGCCCCGTGCCCGCCCGCCGCAGGGCGTCGAAGCCGCGCCGGACCAGCAGCCCGTCCCAGCGGGCCCGGTTCTGCTCGGCCAGCAGCACCGGCCGGCCGTCGGGCCCGGTCCGGGCGGCCGTCCGCGAGGCCTGGAACTCCAGCAGCGCGGCCAGCCCGTGCGCCTCCGGCTCGGCGGGCATCAGCGCGGCCAGCACCCGGGCCAGCCGCAGCGCGTCCTCGCACAGGCCCGGGCGCAGCAGGTCGTCCCCGGCCGTCGCCGAGTAGCCCTCGTTGAAGATCAGGTAGATGACCTCCAGCACCGAGGAGAGCCGCTGCGCCCGGTCCTGCCCGGACGGCACCTCGAACGGCACTCCGGCCTTCGCCAGCGTCCGCTTCGCCCGGACGATCCGCTGCGCCACCGTCGACTCGGGCACCAGGAACGCGCGGGCGATCTCCGGGGTGGCGAGCCCGCCGAGCAGCCGGAGGGTGAGGGCGATCCGCGCCTCCGCCGAGAGCACCGGGTGGCAGGCGGTGAAGATCAGCCGCAGCAGGTCGTCGTCGATGTCGTCCGGTTCGGTCGGCTCCGGGGGCGGCGCGTCCTCCAACGACCTTCCGACTTCGGCGAGTTTGCGGGCGTATACCTCCCGGCGGCGGACCAGGTCGATCGCCCGGTGCTTGGCGGTGGCCGTCAGCCAGGCGCCCGGATTCTCCGGGACGCCCTCCTGCGGCCACCGCTCCAGCGCGGCCACCAGCGCGTCCTGCGCCAGCTCTTCGGCGATGCCCACGTCCCGTACGATCCGGGCGACACCCGCGATGATCCGCGCGGACTCGATCCGGAACACCGTCTCGACGGCCGCCGCCGCATCCCTCTCCGTCACGGCCACCCATCAGAGCAGTCGGCGGAGAGGGAGGCAAACGCCGCCGCGGCCACCGTCGCCGCGGGCCGGCTGCGCAGGAGCACTGCGGGGATCACTGCGGCGGCTGCACCATCTCCTCGATCTGCCGGACCTCGGACTCGACCCGCCACTGCACCGGGTGGATGCTGAGGAAGCGGCGGGTCCACTCCAGGGCCTCCGCCTTGTCCTTGCACTGCAGGACGGCGTAGCCGCCGATGACCTCCTTGGTCTCGGTGAACGGGCCGTCGGTGTAGCCGATCTTCCCGTCGTTCCAGGTCACCCGGGTGCCCTGGGAGGTCGGGGTCAGCCCGGCGGTCTCCAGCATCACCCCGGCCTTGGTGATCTCCTCGAACAGGGCCCCCATCCGCTGGTCGAACTCCGGGTCCGGCTCCCAGCCGGCGCGGGCCTGCTCGTCGATCCGGATCAGCGTCATGAAGCGCGGCATGGTGACTCCTCGGTTGACCGGGCGGGGCTTCTCCCCGCCTCTCACCCGTGCGTCGAACGGGCTCGCGCCGGATCGACACCCGCCGCGAAGAATTTTCCGCGGGTTCCGCGGGTTCCGCGGGTTCCGCGGGTTCCGGGGGTTCCGCGGGTTCCGCGGGTTCCGCCGTGCCGCGCCGCGACCACGCTGCGTGGCTCCGCCCGTCCGGGGTGGTGTCCTGCCATGAGTGTGGCAAAAGCGCTCGCAGGAGCGGGGTTTCCGTGCCAACATGCCCCATATGGGGACGATTCTGCACGGCACCCTGGTGACGCTCCGCCCGGCGACCACCGACGACATCCCGGCCCTGGCGGCCATCCGCGCCACGCCGGAGGTGTTCGCCCGCTGGCGGGGCGGTGACGACCTGCCCGCCGAGGTCGCCAACGACCTGGAATCGCCCGACACCGAGACCTTCGCGATCGACGTGGGCGGCCAGGTGGTCGGCGCCATCCAGTGGTACGCCAACAACGACGACGAGTACCGCCACGCCGGGATGGACCTCTACCTCGACCCGTCGGTGCACGGCCTGGGCCTGGGCACCGACGCCGTGCGCACGATGGCCCGGCACCTGGTGCACGAGCACCACTACCACCGGCTGGTGATCGACCCGGCCGCGGACAACCTCGCCGCGATCCGCTGCTACACCAAGGTCGGCTTCCGCACCGTCGGCACCATGCGCCAGTACGAGCGCGGTTCGGACGGCACCTGGCACGACAACCTGCTGATGGACCTGCTCGCGGACGAACTGCTGGACGACTGACGGCGGTTCGCGCGACTCCGGCAGGCGGTGCAAGGGTGTACAGACATCTTCTCGCCCACCCGTCCCGACCTGTACAGACATCTCTCGGCCACATGATCGGCCGGAGCTGCTCCCCTGGCGTTCTTCCCCAAGTACCGGGCGGTAGCTAACGTTCGTCCGCCAGTTCCCGGCCGCCGGCCACCCCGGCCGCCGGGCCCGCAGGGTAGACGAACCCCAGGAGAACGCCCATGCTCTCGCGTCGCACGGCCACCGCCCTCACCTCGGCGGCCGCCGCCGCACTGCTGCTCGGCGGCACCGCCCCGAGCGCCACCGCCGGCACCCCGGACGGCCCCACCACGCTGTCCGTCTTCGCGTTCAACGTCGACCTCGGCACCGCCGTCGTCGACAGCACCCAGAACGAGCAGGCCGCCCGCCGCACCCCGGTGATCGAGCAGATCGTCCGTCAGCACGACGCCGACGTCGTCATCCTGGACGAGCAGTTCAACAACAGCTCGACCGCCGACATCAACAGCAAACTCGCCGACCTCTACCCGTACCGCACCCCGGTGGTCGGCGGCACCTGCTCCGGCGGCGGCTGGACGGGCATCAGCGGCAACTGCTCCAGCTCGTGGTTCGTCATCAACGGCGGCACGATGATCCTCTCGAAGTACCCGATCACCGCCCAGTACGCCCACGTGTTCGCCAACTCGACGTACGGCACCTGGGACTACCACGCCAACAAGGGCGCGGCGCTGGTGAAGGTGACCAAGAACGGCAGCACCGCCTGGGTGGTCGGCACCCACCTGCAGGCCGACGAGTCGGACGTCTCCACCGACACCACCCAGTCCACCCGGCTCGGCCAGCTCGCCGAGATCCGCGCCTGGGTGGACGGGATCGTCGGCAGCGGCGCTCCGGTGCTGATCGGCGGCGACCTCAACGTCGAGTACCTCCACGGGCAGGCCCGTGGCGACCACGCCAACGCCCAGAACGCGGTGAACGGCGTGCTCGGCACCCCCGCCACCGACCCCGGCCAGAGCCTGGCCACCATGGACTGCCCGGTCTCCGCCTGGTGCCAGTACATGTCGGGCGTCGAGACGTTCCCCAAGGACTACCGCGACGACCTCGACTACATCGGCTACCTCAACGCCCCGGGCCGCCCGGTGCCGACCGCGATGTCGACCGTGAAGGTCGACTTCGACCCGCAGCCGGGCTGGGTGCCCGGGCAGCCCGACACCGGCGCGCCCAGCGACCACTACCCGGTCGAGGCCACCTTCCGGCTCAACTGACGCCCTGCGGGAGCGAGTCGGCGTCAGCCCGGGGCCGGCCGGTCCGGCGAAGGGCAGCCGCAGGAGCGCCGCACCACCAGCCGGGCCGGGAAGGTCCGGGCGCCGGTGGCGCGGCGCTCGGCCCCGCCCAGGATGAGCTCCAGCGCGGCGCGGGCCATCTCGTCCTGCGCGGTGGTCACGGTGGTGAGCGCCGGCCCGGCGATCACCGCCTCGGCGATGTCGTCGAAGCCGGCCACCGCAAGGTCCTCCGGCACCCGGATCCCCAGGTCGTCGGCGGCCCGCAACAGGCCGATCGCCTGGTCGTCCGTCGCGCAGAACACGGCGGACGGCCGGTCGGGCCGGGCGAGCAGGGCGAGCGCCTCGGCGTGCGCCCGGACGCGGTCGAACGGTGCCGGCGTGAGCAGCCCCTCGGTGGGCAGCCCGGCCTCCTCCAGCGCGGCGACCCAGCCGGCCGTCCGGCCGGTCACCGGGTCGTGCGGGCTGAGCGCGAGGGTGCCGCCGAAGCAGTGCACCCCGGCGTGGCCGTGCCCCAGCAGGTGGCGGACGACCTCGCGGGCGCCGCCCTCGTCGTCGGCGACCACGGCGACGCCGTCGGAACTCTCCGCACGGTGGTGCAGCAGCACGACCGGGGTGCCGTCGGCCACGTCGAAGCCGGTCAGCCCGGGGGTTGCCGGGTCCTGGGTGACCAGGATCAGGCCGTCCACCTGCATCCCGAGGAAGGCCCGGATGTAGTGCGCCTCGCGTTCGTCGGCGTAGTCGGAGTTGCCGATCAGCAGCAGCCGGCCGTGCTCGGCGGCGGCCTGCTCGACGGCGTGGGCGAGCCCGGCGAAGAACGGCTGGCGGGCGTCCGGCACGACCATCCCGAGCAGGTCGGTCCGCCGCCGCGCCATGGCCTGGGCGACCCGGTTGGGCCGGTAGCCGAGCTCCTCGACCGCCGCGAGCACCCGGGCCCGGGTCGCCGGCGCCACCGGCCGCGGCCCGTCGTTGATCACATAACTCACGACCGCCGTGGACGTCCCCGCCGCCCGCGCCACATCGTCCCTCGTCACCCTCGCCATGACCGTTGAGCCTACACAGCACCTCCGACACCTCCGACCAGCGTGTTTCCCGCACACCGGGCGGCACCCGGGCGACCCGCGGCCGGCCGCCCCGGTCGGTCATGACCATCCCGGCGACCACGCGGTCTTCGGGGGGCGGCTCCCGGGGCGACCGGGTCTTCAGGCCACCACAGCCGCCCGGACGCAGAGCACGTCCGGCAGGTGGGAGACCAGCAGGGCCCAGTTCTCGCCGTCGTCGTGGCTGCCGTACACGTCGCCGGTCCGGTTGCCGAAGTAGATCCCGGCCGGGTCGGCGTCGTCGGTGCGCAGCGCGTCGCGCAGCACGATGCCGTAGTGGTCCTCGCCGGGCAGGCCGTCGGCGAGCTGCTGCCAGCTGCTCCCGCCGTCGGTGGTGCGGAAGACCCGGCAGCGGCGGCCGGGCGGGACGCGGTCGTCGGCGCCGCCGAGCGGGAAGAGGTAGGCGGTGTCTCCCCGGTGCGGGTGGGCGGCGACGGCGAAGCCGAACTCGGCGGGCAGCCCGTCGGCGATCGAGTGCCAGGTGCCGCCCCAGTCGTCGCTGCGGTAGACGCCGCCGTGGTTCTGCAGGTAGAGCCGGTCCGGGTGGACCGGGTCCGGGGCGATCTTGTGCACGCACTGGCCGAACTCGGGGTACTGGCTCTCCGGCGGGAAGAACTCGGCGCGCAGCCCGGTGTTGGAGGGCTCCCAGCTGTCGCCGCCGTCCTTGCTGCGGTAGACGCCGCCGCTGGAGACGGCGACCAGCAGCCGCTGCGGGTCGCGCGGGTCGGTGACGATGGTGTGCAGGCCCTGGCCGCCGTAGCCGGCGCCCCACTGCGGCCGCTGGGGGTGCTCCCAGAGCGACTCGACCAGGGCGAAGGTCTCGCCGCCGTCGGTGGAGCGGAACAGCGCGGCGGGTTCGGTGCCCGCGTAGACGACGTCGGGGGCTTCCGGTCCGGCGGGCTGCAGCTGCCAGACCCGGGTGAGCGAGGCGCCGGTGGACTCGGGGAAGCGGATGGCCGGCTGCGGAGGTTCGTACCAGCTCGCGCCGAGGTCGTCGGAGCGCCAGACGGCGGGCCCCCAGTGGCTGCTGTCGGCGCCGACCAGCAGTCTGGTCCGGCCGCCCCGGCGGTCGACGGAGAGGGAGTAGATCGCGTTCATCGGGAAGTGCGGCCCGCTGAACTTCCACGTCAGCCGGTCGCGGCTGCGGCCGAGAAAGAGGCCCTTCTCGGTTCCGACGGCCAACAGCACCTCGGTCATGCCTCACACCACCTGGGTCACGTACGGCCCCCCGGGACGGCCCCCGACTGCCAGTGTCCCGCCGTCCACCGGTGGTCACATCTCGCCGCGCCGTTCACTCGGGAGGCCGTCCGTTCACCCGGTGGGCCGTCCGTCCGCAGGGCTACCCCCGGCAGCCTTCCAGGAGCCGCAGCCACACCTCGCTGATCGTCGGGTAGGCGGGCACCGCGTGCCAGAGCCGGTCGATCGGCACCTCGCCGACCACGGCGACGGTCGCGGAGTGCAGCAGCTCGGCCACCGCGGGGCCGACGAGGCAGGCGCCGACCAGCACTTGGCGGTCCAGGTCGAAGACCACCCGGGCCCGGCCGCGGTAGTCGTCGCCGTACAGGGAGGCCCCGGCGACGGCGCCGAGGTCGTGGTCGACGGCCTTGACCCGCAGGCCGGCCTCCTCGGCGGCGGCCAGGGTGAGTCCGACGGCGGCGACCTCCGGTTGCGTGAAGACCACCTGGGGCGCGCCCGCGAGGTCGGCGGACGCGGCGTGCGCGCCCCAGCGCGCGGTGTCCAGCGGGCGCCCCTGGGCGCGGGCGGCGATCACCGCGCCCGCGATCCGGGCCTGGTACTTGCCCTGGTGGGTGAGCAGCGCCCGGTGGTTGACGTCCCCGGCGGCGTACAGCCACTCGCCGCCACCGCCGTCCCCGCCGCCCACGCCCACCGCACCGTCCACGCCGAGCACCGTGCAGCTGTCGTCCACGTCCAGCCAGGCGCCCGGCTTCAGCCCGACCTGCTCCAGCCCGATGTCGGCGGTGCGCGGAGCCCGGCCGGTCGCGTACAGCACCTCGTCGGCGGTCAGCTTCCCGCCACCGTCCTGCCCGTCCCGGGTGGTGGCGAGCGTCAGGGTCACCGACCCGGAGCCGTCCGTCCGCTCCACCGCCGTGACCTCGGTGCCGAACCTGAGGTCCACCCCGGCGTCCCGCAGGCCCTCGGCCACCAGCTCGCCCGCAAAAGGCTCCATCCTGGGCAGCAGCCCCTCGCCGCGCACCAGCAGGACGACCTCGGCGCCGAGCGCCCGCCAGGCGGCGGCCATCTCCACGCCGACCACCCCGCCGCCGACCACCGCGAGGCGCCCGGGGACGGTCCGAGCGCCGGTCGCCTCCCGGTTGGTCCACGGGTGGGCCTCGGCGAGCCCGGGCACGTGCGGGGGCAGCACCGGGCGGCTGCCGGTGCACACCACGACGGCGTGCCGGGCGGTCAGCACCCGCTCGCTGCCGTCCTCGGCCTCCACCGTCACCGTCCGCTCGCCCGCCAGCCTGCCGTGGCCGCGGACCAGCTCGATGCCGGTGTCCCGCAGCCACCGCACCTGGCCGTCGTCGTTCCAGTGCGAGGTGAAGGAGTCCCGCCGGGCCAGCACCGCGGCCGGGTCCAGGCGCCCGTCACCGACCGCCTCCCGGGATCCGGCCACCGCGCGGGCGTCGGCCAGCGCGGCGACCGGGCGCAGCAGCGCCTTGCTCGGCATGCAGGCCCAGTAGGAGCACTCGCCGCCGACCAGTTCGGCCTCCACGATCACCGTGCGCAGCCCTGCGGCGACCGTCCGGTCCGCCACGTTCTCGCCGGTCGGGCCGGCCCCCAGGACGATGACGTCGTACTCCTCGGCGGTGCTGGTCATGCCCGGTCCTCCGTCGTGTCGATGGCCACCCCGGCACGCGGGGCCGGGGTGGCGGGTGTGCGTTCGCAGATGTCGAGCAGCCGGGCGCGGGCGCGCCGGACCCCGGCCGGGCCGCCCCGGCCGGGGATCCAGCGGGGGATCCCACTGCGGCTGCCCTCCGTCACGTACCCGAGCCTGGCCCGGACTGCCTCCGGCGGCCACTCCGTGCGCTCGGCGCACGTCCGCGGGGTGATCGCGGTGCAGGAGACGAGGGGGGCGAGCGGCACGCGGTGCGGCACGTCGGCGGCGCGCCCGGGCACCACCGCGCCGGCCACCCGGCGGAACTCGGGCTCCGCGGCGGGTGGTTCGATGCGGCTGGGCTGCTCGGTCACGTGGTCTCGCTCTCCGCTCGGATACGGCGTGCGCCCTATCCTGCCGGGCCGGGCGCGTCGACGCGACGGACGGACACGCACAGGACGCGCAGGGGCCACGGCCCGGGCGCGCAGAGCACAGCCGGGCGGAGCCTCAGACCGTGGCGAGTTCCGCGAGCACCGCCGCCGTGTCGGCCGGGCGGGAGAACATCGGCCAGTGCCCGGTGGGCAGTTCGCGCAGTTCCCAGTTCGGCCCGGCCATCCCGGCGAAGTACGGGTGGCCGGCCGCGATCAGCTCGCGGACCTGGGCGAGCGGGAAGGAGCAGGACACCAGCGCCTGCGGCAGGGCGGCCCCGGCGCCGGTCAGACGCAGTTCGTCCCGGTACGCCCCGGCCGGGTGCGGGGTGGCGAGGGAGCGGACCCGCGCCAGCGCGGCCCCGTCCAGGCCCTCCGGGCTGGCGCCGTGCGCGGCCAGGTCCTCCCAGGGCGGCATCGGGAGCCGGCCGTCGACCACCGAGGCCTCGACCATCCGCTGGTAGTCGGGCTGCCAGAGGTCGTAGAGCGCGGAGCCGTCGGCCAGCGGGCCGCTGTCCAGGTAGACCACCCGGCGGATCCGCTCCGGCATCCGGTCCGCGAGCCCGCTCACCGGGGCACAGGCACCGCTGTGGGCGACCAGCACGACCTCCCACAGGTCCTCGCGGACCAGCAGGTCGGCCAGGTCGGCGATGTGCTCCTCCAGGCCGAACTCGCCGCTCTCGCCCGCCCGTTCGGCCAACCCGGGCAGGCTCACGGGGTGCACCCGGTGCCCGGCGGCGCGCAGCGGCGCGGCCACCTCGTCCCAGGCCCAGGCGCCGAGCCAGAGGCCGGGGACCAGTACGAACGTGCTCATCGCGGATCACTCCTTCGTCGGTGGGGTGGTGACGGGGCCTCGACGGGCCTCCCGACGCACCGGACCGGGAGCGGGGACCTCCGGGGGCCTGCCGTCACCGATGACTCTAGGATCCGGTCCGGACGGAAGCCGGTGGGACGCCGCAGATGGCGAGTCGGCGGCACGTAGGGGAGTCGGCGGAAGGAGCGGGCCGGCGAGACCGGGCTCGCCAGGATCCGGCGGGTGCTGCCGCAGCCGCTGCGCGAGCGGATCGCGGCCGCCGAGCGGACCCTCGGACTGACCGCCGCCCCGCCGCCCGGCCCCGGCCCGGCCGCCACCGCACGGCGAGACCGCCGGGGCAGCCCAGAGGGCCCGGGAGAGGTCGCTCCCCAGGGCCTCGCCGGACCGGGATCAGGCCTGGCCTTCGGCCGCCTGCTCCTCGGCGACCTTGCGCTTCACCTCGGCCATGTCCAGGTTGCGGGCCTGGCCGATCAGGTCCTCGAACACCGCCTCCGGCAGCGCGCCGGCCTGCGAGAAGACGAGCACGCCCTCGCGGATGATCGCCAGCGTCGGGATCGACTGGATGCCGAAGGCGGCGGCCAACTCCTGCTGCGCCTCGGTGTCCACCTTGGCGAAGACCAGGTCGGAGTGGCGCTCGGCCGCCTTCTCGTACACCGGGGCGAACTGGCGGCACGGCCCGCACCACCCGGCCCAGAAGTCGATGAAGACGAAGTCCTTGCCGTCCGGGCCCGGGACGATGTCGTCGAAATTCTCCTTGGTCAGCTCGACCGTGCTGCTCATCTCGCGATTCCTTCCCTTCCGGAGACTGCGGTACAGACCATGTGCCCGCCACAACGGCGCTGCTGGGTGACGTATTCCGGACGCGATCCGGGGCGGATTCCGCGGCGGATAAGGGAGCTGATCGGGAGCGGATCCGGAAAGCGGTGCGCCCGGCGTTGAGCGCCGGGCCGGTACCGCGCGTACAGGAGGGTGACCACTCCGTCCGGACTGCAGGAGCCACCCCATGCGCAGTAGAATCCGCACCAGCCGGGCCGCCGTCCTGGCCGCCTCCGGCATCGCGGCGGCCGCCCTGATCGCCGGCTGCGGGTCGTCCGGGGGCGGCACGTCCGGCGCACCGAGTACGTCGTCCGGCGCCCCGAGCATGTCGGGCAGCCAGAGCGCCCCGGCGAGCGCGACCCTGCAGACCGTCAACGACCCCAAGCTGGGCACGATCGTCACCGACAGCGCCGGCTTCACGCTCTACCGCTTCGACCAGGACCACGACAACCCGTCGGAGTCCTCCTGCAACGGCAACTGCGCCACGATCTGGCCGCCCGAGCACGCCGGCGGCAACGTCACCGTCAAGGGCATCGACAGCAAGCTGGTCGGCACCGTCACCCGCTCCGACGGCACCAAGCAGGTCACCCTCAACGGCTGGCCGGTCTACCGCTACTCGCCGGACGCCAAGCCCGGCGACACCAAGGGCCAGGGCGTGGGCGGCACCTGGTTCGCGGTGACCCCGGACGGCGGCAAGGCGGGCACCGGGGCGTCCGCCCCGAGCCCCGCGACCCCCAGCCCGAAGCCCAGCGTCCCCGGCTACTGACCGATGACGACCGCCCTCGACCGGGAGGCCCGGGTGCGCAACGATGAAGTGGTGACCGATGAGCACCCCGTCGGCGGCAGCGCCGGCCACGGCACGGAGGCGTCGGACGAGGAGTTGATGCGCGCCCTGTACCGCGAGCACGCCGGTCCGCTCCTCGGCTTCGTGCTCCACCTGGTGGCCGGGGACCGCCAGCGGGCCGAGGACGTGGTCCAGGAGACCCTGGTACGCGCCTGGCGCAACATCCACCGGCTCGACCCGGAGGTGGACTCGCTGCGGCCCTGGCTGGTCACGGTCGCGCGGCGGATCGTGATCGACGGCCACCGCAGCGCCCGGGCCCGGCCGCGCGAGGTGGACGCCGCGGCCCTGGAACTGCTGCCCGCCGACGACGAGCTCGACCGGGCGCTGCGGATGATGACCGTCGCTGACGCGCTCGGCGACCTCTCGCAGGCGCACCGCGAGATCATCGTCGAGACCTACCTGAAGGGTCGCACCGCCACCGAGGCGGCGGCCGACCTCGGCATCCCGCCCGGGACCGTACGGTCGCGGGTGTACTACGCACTGCGCTCGCTCAGGCTCGCGCTGGAGGAACGGGGAGTGACATCGTGACCAAGCGCCCCGACTCCGCGCCGGGCGGCGCGGAGCCCGTCCCCGGCGGACCCGACTCCGTGCCGGGCGGCGCGGAGCGTGCCCCCGGTGGCTCGGACTCGGCCTTCGGCGGCCCGGAGCACGTCGACGCCGGTGCGTACGTCCTCGGCCTGCTGGAGCCCGCCGAGCGCGCCGCTTTCGAGCAGCACCTGGCAGACTGCCCGCAGTGCGCCGAGCAGGTGGCCGAACTCGGCTTCCTGGAGCCGCTGTTGGGTGAGTACGCGACCTCCGCGGCGGAGGCCGGCCTGGACCCGTCCGGGCCTTTGCCCTCCCCCGATCCGCAGCTCCTGGACCGGCTGGTCGCCGAGGTCGGGACCGTCCGGCGGCGCGGCCGGGTGCGCAGGCTGGTGCTGGCCCTGGCCGCCTCGGTGGCCGTGGTGGCAGGCCCCGCCGTCACGGCCGCGGTGATCACCGCCGACAGCGCGCCGGCCGTGGTCGCCGTGGCCGAGCAGTTCGGCGCCACCGACCCGACCACCGGCGCGCACGCCACCGTCGGTCTGGACGGCGCCACCTGGGGCAGCCGGATCAGCATGCAACTCAGCGGTGTCCAGGGGCCGTTGACCTGCAGTCTGGTGGCGGTGGCGCACAGCGGCGAGCGGCAGACGGTCAACACCTGGTCCGTCCCGGCGAGCGGCTACGGAGGCCGGAGCGGCGTCCTGCGCACCACCGGCGGCGCGGCGCTGCAGCCGGGGGACATCGACCACTTCGAGGTGCGCGTCCAGGACACCGGCGCGGTCCTGGTCGCCGTCCCGGCCCACCGGTCCTGACTCTCAGGACAGCGGGCGCGGGTGCACGTACTGGTACGGGGCCAGCCGCTCGATCCGGGCGGTGCCCCGGACCCCGGGCCAGTGCGGGTCCGGCTCCCCGGTGCCGGTCAGGTGCTCCCGTCGCCACGTCCGGCCCCAGCCGACCCGGACGGTCGGTTCGAAGCCGTGCCACCCCCCGCACGGGCAGGGCGTCAGCACCCGTGCGCAGGAACGGCACAACTCGGTGCGGTCGCCGCAGGTCGGGATCGGCACCGGCGGCCCCTCCTCCCCGCAGGCCGGGCAGCCGGGCAGCTCGGTCCCGTCCAGCAGCGCGTTCTGTCGCCGGACGTAGTCGGGCAGGCTCAACGGCGGGTGCAGGAAAGGATCGTGGCTCCAGGCCGAGTCCGGCGAGCCCCAGCCCCACCGGGGCCGGTGCCACCACGCCGTCCGCGGCGGCATCCGCTGCCCGGCCCGCTTCTGCGCCCGGCGCTGCGCCGTGTACTCCTCCGCCCGGGCCAGCCACAGTTCGCGCGCCTCGTGCAGCTCGTCCACCGCGCGAACCAGCGCGTCGGGGTCCGTCTCCAAATGCCGGGGCATCCGGGCGCTGACGGTGAGGTGGTGGTACGTCGCCCGCAGGCCGTACGGGGCGAAGCAGGTCAGGCAGGTCCGCAGCGCGCTGTGCCGCCGGTACGGCGGGAGCGAGGCGTCGTGCACCCGGGCCCGGTGGGTGTGGAAGCTGGTCATGCGGGGGCCTCCAGGCCTGGCGCGAGGACGAGCGCGGCGGGGACGGCGGTGCCGCGGGCGGCCACCTTCTCGCCGTCCGGCTCGACGTCGTCGCCGTCGGTCTCGGGGGCGAAGGTCGCCAGGACCGGCTGAATCGACATCACTCGGCGATCATCCCAAACCAGTCACCGCACCCACCAGCGGTTTCCTCCGCCGACGCCTGCCCTGTCCCGGCCGCCTGCCCAAGCCGCCTGCCCCGCCCGAGCCGCTACCGTGCCCAAGCCGCCTGCCCCGCCCGAGCCGCTACCGCGCCCGGGCCGCGATCCGGGCCAGCATCCGCCCGCACCGCCGGGCGAAGGCGCGCTGCGCGAGCGGGAGCAGCGGACCGGCCAACCGGGCGTACCGGGCGACGGGCCGGCTGAAGGCGGTGACGCCGAACCAGACGCCGCCGTCCGGGGCGAGTTCGACCACGAAGGTCTCCTCGCCGCGCGCCAGGTGCCCGGCCCTCGTCCCGTACGTGAAGCCGTACCGGTCGGGGCCGTCGACGACGGCCAGGACCCGGTTGGGGGCGCCGGCCCGCAGGGGGCCGAGACCGATCGCGCACCGCACGGCGACGCCCGGGGCGGCCCGGTCCGCGTCGGCGTCGATCCGGACGCCGGCCAGCCGGTGCATCCGCCAGTCGAGGAGGGCCGCGCCGGCGGCGTCCAGCGCGGCGCGGCCGTGGCCGATCCGGGCCCGGTGCCGCAGGTGGCCGTAGCCGGCCGGCAGGTCGCCGGTGAGGCTGGCGCCCTGTTCGGGGTGGCTGTAGTCGTTCATCGGTGGGCCTCCGCGGTGGTGCGGGCGCCGGTGGTCGGGCCGGTGGTGGCCCGTCGAGCGGTGGTGGCCCGGTCGGCGGCGATCCGGCGCCAGGCGAGGAGGGCGCAGAGGGCGAAGCCGAGCGCGTTGCCGACTCCGTGGGTGGCGGCCATCCAGGTGAGGGTGGGGTGGGGGAGTCCGGCGGCCCGGCCGAGCGCCCACCAGAGGGCGAGCAGCATGGTGAGCGCGAGGACGGCCGAGGAGGCGGCGAGCAGCCGGGCGGTGGCCGCGTCGCCGGTCCGGGGGCGCAGCTCGCGCCAGGTGACCAGGCCGACCAGCCACATGCCGACGGCCAGCACGGCGGCTCCCGCGAACTGCCACCAGTCGCCGAGGAAGTACCCGGCCAGCACCAGCAGCGTGCCCGCCGGCACGCTGAGTGCCGCGCAGCGGGCCGCGCCGGAGCCGGGATCGGCGGCGCGGCAGACCAGCCCGGCGATCAGGGCGGCGGTGAACCCCGCGTAGTGGAAGTGCGGGACGGTCAGGGCCAGGATGTGCGGCTCGAAGCCGAACAGCGGGTAGCCGGAGCGCTCGGCGACCAGCGCGGCACCTGCCACCGAGGGCGCGGCGAGCGCGGTGAGGACGGCGACCTCGGCGGGCGCGAGCGAGCGGGTGCGGGCCAGCCGGAGCGGCGCGTGCAGGGCGATGGCCAGGGTGCCGAGGGCGTAGACGGCGGCGTTGCCGGTGGCCAGGGGGCCGTGCGGCAGCCAGAGCGAGAGTGCGCCGGGTACGGCGGCGACCGGCCAGAGGCGGCGGATCCGGGCGAGGCCGGGTTCGTCGATCAGGGCGAGGCCGAGCGGGACGACGGCGCCCATGCCGAGCAGGATCAGCAGGTCCACCAGTTCGGTGGTGCCTCCGTCCATGGCGGACCCTCCATTGAACGCGTTCAAATGAGCTTCGACGTCGACTCTACGCCGCAGTGTTGAACGCGTTCAACTCGCCCCCGGGGTGGCCCGGGCCCGGCTGGCCTGGTGTTCACGCGGGGTGCGGCGCACTCTGGAGGGGTAACCGATGGAGGTGATCCGCCATGCAGACTCTGGTCGGCTGGCACATCGAGATGGAGTTCCGCGAGGACGGCCCGCGGACCAGCGCCGCCGCCCTGCTCCGGCTCGGCGACGGGCGCGAACTGCGGGCCCACGGCTACAGCAGTCGCCACCCCTCCGACCCGGAACAGTTGCGGGTCGGCGAGGAGATCGCGGGGGCCCGGGCGCTCAACGACCTCGCCTCCCAGCTGCTCACCAAGGCCCACGGCGAGATCCAGGAGGTCAGCCCGGTCCCGACCCACCCGCTCTCGTGACCACCCCGAGCGATCGCGCCGGACCGGAGCCGACCCGCGCGCGGATCCCGCTGATCTGCCCGCGCTGCGGGCGCGAGCAGCAGGTCGTGCCCGGCGGCCCCGAGCGGGCGATCAGGGTCGTCCACGTCGGCACGGGCCGGGAGGCCTGTGAGCCGGAGGACCTGGCGCGGGCGCCGGACGACGACTCCTGAACGAACCCCGGCGCCCCACCGACCCACCGCCCCGCCGACCCCCGCCGCAGCGCCCCGCCGTCGCAGCACGGAGCGCCGCAGCGCGCAGCACCGCAGCACCGCAGCACGGAGCGCCCTGCCGCTCAGTTGACGCAGTACGTGCCCGGTGGCTGCCACTCCGGCCCGACCAGCCGCTGCTCCAGCTCGTTCAGCGTGATCCGGATCCCGACCGTCCCGGCCAACCCGACCCGGAACCGGCTGCGGGCCAGCGCGATCAGCGCCGTGAGCCCGTACTTGTTGATCAGCGAGGTGCGGTAGCGCGCGGTCGCGTCCGGGTCGCAGAGCCGTGCGCGGGCCGGGAGGCGGCGGCCGGTCGGGCGTCCGTGGGCGTCGCAGGGGCCGATCAGTACCCGGGGGTGGCGGCGGATGCGCTCGGCCTCGCCGGAGTGGGCGGGGGTCCAGACCCCGAGGGCCGTGCCGTCCTGTACGACCCAGAGCTGCGACTCCTGCCGGTTGCCGTGCTCGTCGAAGGTGGTGAGCAGGAGGTATCTGCTGTCGGCGAGCTGGTCGGTTCGGTCGTGCACGATGTCCTCCCTCTGGTGTCGGGGGCGGGTCAGTGCCCGTGGCCCTCGGCGATCTCGCGGTACTCCTCGGCGGTGGGCTTGGGGATCTGCGCGTGTTCGCCGTGGAATCCGCGGGACAGCCTGACCCGGGTGCGGGTGAGCGCTCCCGTCGGGCGGGCCACTCCATTCTCGTCCGCGGGGGCGGGCAGGACGAGGGGGCGGGGCTGCTCGTGTGCCGTGAGCCGGTGCCGTTCGGCAGGGCTGAGCCCGGCGTGCACCTCGGTGAACTCGCCGTGCGGCAGGCGCTTGATGACGCCGGTCTCCCGTCCGTGCAGCACCTTCTCGCGGTCCCGGCGCTGCAGGCCGAGGCACCACCGCTTGGTGACGAGGAAGACGGCGACCGGGACGGCGAAGGCGCCGGCGCGCACCGCGTAGGTGATGGCGTTGAGCGACAGGTGCAGGTGGGTGGCGATGAGGTCGTTGCCGCCGCCCGCGAGCATCACCAGGTAGAGGCTGATCCAGGCGGCGCCGAGCGCGGTGCGCACGGGAGCGTTGCGCGGCCGGTCGAGCAGGTGGTGCTCCCGCGCGTCGTCGGTCACCCAGCTCTCCACGAAGGGGTAGGCCGCGATGGCGAAGAGGATCACGGGGAACAGCAGGAACGGGATCAGTACGCCGAGGTTGAGGGTGTGCCCCCACAGCCCGACCTCCCAGCCGGGCATCACCCGGATCAGGCCCTCGGCGAAGCCCATGTACCAGTCCGGCTGGGCGTCGGTGGAGACCTGGTCGGGCCGGTACGGGCCGTACGACCAGATCGGGTTGACGGTCGCGATCGCCGACACCAGCGCCACGATGCCGAAGACGAGGAAGAAGAACCCGCCGGCCTTGGCCAGGTAGACCGGCATCAGCGGCATGCCGACGACGTTCTTCTCGGTCCTGCCGGGCCCGGCCCACTGGGTGTGCTTGTGGTAGAAGACCAGGATCAGGTGCGCGACCAGCAGGCCGAGCATGATGCCGGGGATCAGCAGCACGTGGATGGTGAAGAACAGACCCAGTTGATCTCGCGCGGCTTGCGGAACGCGCCGGTGAAGAACACCCGCATCATGTGGACGAACATGGCGGCGACGAAGACGATCGCCGCCCAGTGGTGGATCTGGCGGATCAGCAGCCCGCCGCGGACCTCGAAGCTGATGTCCACGGTGGAGGCGTAGGCCTCCGACATCGCGATGCCCTTGAGCGGCACGTAGGAGCCGTCGTAGACGACCTCGCCCATGCTCGGCTTGAAGAACAGGGTCAGCCAGACGCCGGTCAGGATGATGATCAGGAAGGTGTAGAGGCAGATCTCGCCCAGCATGAAGGACCAGTGGTCCGGGAAGATCTTGCGGAGGTTGGCCCTGGCCAGGGTGTGGATCCCCAGTCGGCCGTCCGCCCAGTCGGCGGCCCGCCGCCCCCGTCCTGGGCTCTGATTCCGGGTCATGTCGCACGCACCTCGGTCCCAAGGAAACGGGGAGATGTCCCCGATTCGCACTGGGCTCCACCTTAAACGGGGGATCATCCCCACTTCCACCCGGGGGTCGGCCGGGACGTGCACCGGAGACCGCGCCGGAGGCGGTACCGGAGGCTGCGCCCTCGCCGGAAACGCCGAGCGGCCCGCCCGGTGCCGTGAGACACCGGACGGGCCGCGTACGCACCCGAGTAACCCCTGCGCGTCAGTGCACCAGCACCGGCACCTCGTCGCTCTTCGCGGCGACCGCACCGGTGGCCGCACCCGACGAGCCCGGCCGGCCGGCGTTGATGAAGGTGAAGGCGACCGTGGCGGCCGCCACCAGGATCCCGAAGGACACCCAGATCGCGGTCGAAAAGCCGTGCACCATGCCCTGGAACTGCAGGGCCTTGGCGGCGGCCGGCGAGCCGGCCGCGGCGGCGGTGGCGTGCGAGGTCAGCCAGCTGGTGGTCGCGCTGGCCGCGATGGTGTTCAGCAGCGCGGTGCCGATGGCGCCGCCGACCTGCTGCGAGGTGTTGACCATCGCGGAGGCCACCCCGGCGTCGCGCGGCTGGACGCCGTACGTGGCCAGGCTCATGGCCGGCATGAACGCGGTGCCCATGCCGAGGCCCATCAGGATCAGGCCGGGCAGGATCAGCGCCGGGTACGAGGTGTCCAGGCCGATGTGGGTCAGCAGGAACATGCCGACCGAGGCGGTCAGGAAGCCGGGCGCCATCAGGTAGCGCGCCGGGACGCGGGTCATCAGCCGGGCACCGATCTGGGTCGAGCCGGTGATCATGCCCGCCACCATCGGCAGGAAGGCGACGCCGGTCAGCACCGGGCTGTAGCCGCGCACGACCTGCAGGTAGTAGGTCAGGAAGAGGAACAGGCCGAACATGCCGATCACGGCCATGCCCAGCGACAGGTACACCCCGCCGCGGTTGCGGTTCAGCACCACGCGCAGCGGCAGCAGCGGGGCCTTGACCC
Source organism: Streptomyces sp. NRRL S-350 (assembly GCF_000719705.1). Taxonomy (GTDB): domain Bacteria; phylum Actinomycetota; class Actinomycetes; order Streptomycetales; family Streptomycetaceae; genus Kitasatospora. Next base: position 27,362 of record NZ_JOHO01000078.1, read on the forward strand.
TGCGCTCCACCAGGACGAAGGCGCCCAGCAGCACGACGGCGGCGACGAACAGGCCCAGGGTGCTGCCGGCCGTCCAGCCGGAGGACTCGGCCCGGGTGAAGCCGTACACCAGGGAGACCAGGCCGGTGGTCACCAGCAGCACGCCGGGGATGTCCAGCTTGTTGCGGTTGCGGCCCTCGGCGGGCTCGTGGATCACCATGACGGCGCCCACGGCGGCCACGATGGCGAACGGGATGTTGACGAAGAAGGTCCAGCGCCAGTTCATGTACTCGGTCAGCAGGCCGCCGAGGATCAGGCCGATGGCGCCACCGCCACCGGCGATCGCACCGTAGATGCCGAAGGCCTTGGCGCGCTCCTTGGCTTCGGTGAAGGTCACCGCGAGCAGCGACAGCGCGGCCGGGGCGAGCAGCGCGCCGAACACGCCCTGCAGGGCGCGGGAGCCGAGCAGCATCGCGGTGTTGGCCGCGGCGCCGCCGAGTGCGGAGGCGAGGGCGAAGCCGGTCAGGCCGACGATGAACGTCCGCTTGCGGCCCCAGAGGTCCGCGATCCGGCCGCCGAACAGCAGCAGGCCGCCGAAGGCCAGCGCGTAGGCGGTGATCACCCACTGGCGGTTGCCGTCGGAGATGCCCAGGTCGCGCTGGGCGGACGGCAGGGCGATGTTCACGATGGTCGCGTCGAGGACGACCATCAGCTGGGCGAGGCCGATGAATATCAGGGCCTTCCAGCGCCGAGGATCGGGCAGTGTCGCCGGTCGGGCGTCGGTTTGAGACATGGGGGTACTCACTTCACGGTGCGTGGTGTGCGTGAACGGTCAACTCCCGTACGGGAACGGCAGGTTGCCGTACGGTGAATGGTGCTCGAAAAGCTCGGAGGCGGGCCTGTGCGGCGCCGCTCGGGTGCGGCGGGCGCTCGGGGTCGCCGGTCGGATCGGCCGTGGTGTTCGGGTCGGCCGCGGTGTTCGGATCAGGGTGGTGCTCGGTCAGTTCTGGGTCAGGAAGTCCTCGAAGGTCGCCGCCCGGCCGGGCAGGACCGAACGGGCCGGCGCGCGCAGGCCGTCCAGGAACAGCTGCAGGTGCCGGTGGACGAACTCGTCCAGCGCCCGGCACGAGGTGCCCGGCAGTGGCCGCGTCAGCTGGCTCATCGCGATGAACAGGTCGCCGTGCTCGACGTCCGGCCGCAGTTCGCCCGCGGCCCGGGCGCGCTCCATCAGTCCGCTCACGGCGGTCCGCAGGCGCTCCCGGATCTCGGTCAACTCCGGGTCGAGCGGGTCGACATGGCTGGTGAACAGCGCGCAGAGGCCGCCGACCTTCTCCGCGACGGTCGCGTGCGCGAACCGCTGCAGAGCGTCGAACGGGCCGCCGCCGTCAGCGGCGTCCGCCTCCGCCGTCGCCGTCTCGGCGAGGGCCAGGATGCGGTTCTTGACGAGCAGTGCCACCTCGCGGATCAGTGCCATCCGGTCCGGGAAGTTCCGGTACAGGGTGGCGTTGCCGACCCCCGCCCGCTTCGCGATCTCGTCCAGCGGCGCATCCGCACCGTGCTCGACGAACGCGTCCCGGGCCGCCAGCACGATCCGCTCCCGGTTCCGGCTCGCGTCCGCACGCAACTTGGGCGTACGCACACTCCCCGCGGGACGGACCGACTCGGCGGTGGCGGTGGTCACGACGACTGCTCCTCCAGGATACCGGGGAAATTCTCCCCGCTTCTGCCAACGTACTCGGAAACGGGGAATCCGTCCCCGGAATTTCCCGTGGCAGTGTGACCTGCGCCACATGGACTGGCGGTCGGTCCTCGTGCCGGGGTGCGGAGCGGGCTCCGGCCGGTCCGGCGGGCGCGCGGCCCGCCACCGCCCGCCACCCGCCACCCGCCGCCCGCCACCCGGCCCCGGCCATCGGGTCGCGGCCACCTCGGACTTCCGCCCGCCGCGCCCCGGAGGGCCGGGTGCACGGGGAGCCGGGTGCGCCGATCCGGGCATGGCTTCCCCGGGCTGTCCGGGGTGGCGGCCTAGGCTGTGGGCGTCCCGGGCGGCCGGTGGGCCGTGGGAGTCGGGAGGGGCCCGGCGGCCGGGTGGGCGAGGAGGTCCGCGATGGGCAGCGGTGAGACCGCCGAGGTGCGTTGTGTGGCGGCCGTTCCGTGCTGGGTGAGCCTGACGGCCGGAGACCTGGAGGGGGCCAAGGAGTTCTACGGGCCGCTGCTCGGCTGGGAGTTCGAGGCCGGACCGGACCGCTTCGGGCCGTACGTGCACGCCGTGACCGGCGGGGAGGCGGTGGCCGGGCTGGGCGCCCCGGGCGGCGGGGCCATCCCGCTCGCGTGGACCAGCTACTTCGGGACGGAGAGCGCCGACGCCGCCGCCGACGCGGTGCGTGAGCGCGGCGCGACCCTGGCGGTCGGCCCGCTGGCCTTCGACGCCGGGCGGGTGGCCTTCGCGGCGGACCCGGCGGGTGCGGTGTTCGGCATCTGGGAGGGCCCGCTGGGCTGGGCCCGGAAGCTGGAGCTGCTTGGAGCGCCGGTCTGGATCGAGCTGCGCACCCCGGACCCGTTCGCGGCGGCGCTGTTCTACGGCGAGGTGTTCCGCTGGGACGGCCGCGACCCGGAGCGCTTCGACGTCCGCTGGGAGCACGACCGGGTGGTGCTGCGGGCGGAGGGCACCAGTGTCGCGGCGCTGGCCAAGGAGCAGTCGAGCGGCCCCGCGGGGATGCCGCCGCACTGGGAGGTCTCCTTCGCCGTCCCGGACACCGACCGGGCGCTGGCCCGGGCCGTCGAGCTGGGCGGCGCGGCGCTCGGCCCGGCCTTCGACTCCCCGTACGGGCGGGTGGCGCGGCTGCGGGACCGCGAGGGCGCCCGGTTCGCGGTGATCAGTCCGCAGGGCTGACCGGAGGGCCGAGGCCGAGTTCCGCGCGCTCGGCGCGCAGCCGGTCGCCGAGCGCCGTGCGGGCGGCGGCGGGCAGCGCCTTGCGGGCGGCGGGGAAGAGCCGGTCCTCCTCGCCGCGCAGGTGCCGCCGCAGGGTGTCGGCGAGGCCGCGCAGCAGGGTGTCGAAGGCCGGGTCGGCCGGCTGGAGCGCCTGCAGGTCGGAGAGGTACTGCCCGATCGCCAGGTGGTCGTGGATGCTGCTGAACACCAGGGCCCCGCCGTCGGGCACGTCGTGCTGCACCACGGGGAAGAGGTGCTCCTCCTCGGCGGTGCAGTGGGCGAACAGCAGGTCGGTCAACCTGGTCACCAGGTCGCCGCGGTCGGTGCCGCGGGCCGGCGCGGCCTCGATCGCGTCGAGCAGTTCGGTGACCGCCCGGTGGTCGGCGGTGAATTCGCCGAGGATGTCCGGCCTGCGGCTCATGGTGCCCGCCTCTCGCACGGAAGACTGCCCCCGCACCTTCCAGTATCCGGCGTCGGGCCGCTCCCCCGGGCACGCCGGTGCACACCGGGCCGCTGCGCTCACCTGGGCGGGCGTGCGCTCACCCGGTGTCCCGCCGCCCGGTGAGGGCGAGCAGCCGGGTCTGCGGGGCCGCGTCCTGGGCGACCGGCAGCGGCGGGTCGAAGATCCCGCTGCCGGAGAGGTCGCCGTAGCCGCTGATCTCACCGAGTGCGAAGTCGACGAGGTCGGCGGGGAGCCGGGTGTGCCGTCCGATGCCCTGGGCGAGGTCCCAGCTGTGGATGACGAGGTCGGTGGTGAGCTGGTCCAGGTAGTACTGGCCGGAGACGTCGCCGAAGGAGAGGTGGACGGTCAGTTCGGTGGCGCCGGGGACGGCCCAGGCCTCGCGGGCGGCCTCGGCGGCGTCGGTCCAGGCGGCGACCGGGTCCGCGCCGACCACGTCGCCGTCGAAGCGGCCGCCGACCTCGCCGATGGTGGCGCCCATGAGCAGCTCGGGCACCCAGAGCTGCTCGCCGGTGAGGTGGTTGACCAGGTCGCGGACGGACCAGTCGGTGCACGGGGTGGGGGAGTCCCACTGGTCCGGGGCGATCAGCCGGACGCGTTCGCCGAAGGCGGCCAGGGCTTCGGGGTACGGGGTGCCGGTGCGTGCCGCCCGCTGGTGTTGCCTGCGTTGAGCCATGTCCTCACCCTGCCCCAGCCGGGGCGCGGGCCGCTAGTTGCCCACGAACCGTCAGTTGTTCAAATTCGAACTCCAGGGTACCGTCGGAGCAGCGGCCTGTTCAACGTTGAACAATGATGTCAGGATCATGACTCCTCGGTGCCGCACCACCAGAACCCCTTCACATCGGCTCAGGCCGATGACGACCGACCCTCGATCGATGGAGACGCGCATGCCGAGCAGCAGCCCGAGCACGACCGCCGCCACCAGTCCCGCCGCCCGCCCGTCCGGGGAGACCTCCGGGCTGGCGGCCACCCCGCACGCCTATGACGCCGGGCTCCTGCTCCTGCGCCTGGCCCTCGGCCTGACCATGGCCGTCCACGGCAGCCAGAAGCTGTTCGGCTGGTTCGGCGGCGGCGGGATCGACGGCACCGGTCACTTCTTCACCATGAGCGGCTACCCGGCCGGGAACGTCATGGCCGTGGTGGCCGGCCTCACCGAGACGCTGGGCGGACTCGCCCTCGCCGTAGGCCTGTTGACGCCGCTGGCGGGGGCCGCGGTGGTCGGCACGATGGTCAACGCGATCGCGGTCACCTGGGACGGCGGCTTCTTCGCCCCGAAGGGCTTCGAGTTCGCGCTGCTGCTGGCGGCCGGCGCGGCCGCGCTCGCGCTGACCGGCCCCGGCCGTTACGCGGTGGACCGCTTCCTGCCGGTGGTGCGGTCGCACCGGCTGGCGTACGGCGCGGCGGCCGTCGTGCTCGGCCTCGTGACTGCGGGTGTGACCCTGCTGCTGCGCAAGTAGCCTGTACGCGCGGGCAACCGGCCCTCGGAGAGGCCGTGGTGACGGACCGTCACCACGGCCTCCGTGCGTTTCCTCCCGCGAACCGAGCGCAGCCCTGAGGGTTCCCAAGGCCATGTGATGTGTGCCATGGTACATGTCACACTCCCCACCGTGTCCCCGGCGGAACCGCCCCACGCGGCCCGCCGCCAACGGTCCTCGATCCCCCCACCGGCCGCGCCCCAACCCGCGGCCGACGACGGCCCGGAGGCCCCCACGTGAGTCCCGCGCGTTTGCTGCGACTCCCGCAGCTGGCACGATTGTTGACGCTCGTCCTGTCCTTGTTCCTGGCGGCGGGCCTCTTCGCCCCGCAGAGCCAGGCCGCCCCCACCGCCCACGGCGGTGCGCCCACCCCCGCCACGCCTGCCGGGCCGGCGCCGCAGCCCGCCACCGGCACCCCCGAACGCGGCGACGGCGCACGCCAGTTCGCATCCGCCGACCAACGGGCCCCGATCCCCTTGGACACCCGCCCGGCCGAGGCCCGGCCGACCGCCGACTCCCTCCGTCCCGGTGCTGCGGCCGAACAGGCGTGCACCACCGGCGACTTCACCGGTCGGACCGGAAGCGACCTGGTCCAGCACATCAAGGCCGCCGACGTCCAGTGCATCAACTCCCTCTTCCAGCTCACCGGCGGCGACGCGCGGGGCGCGTTCCGCGAGGAGCAGATGACCACCGTGGCGTACGCGCTGCGCGACGCGGCGGGCAGCTACCCGGGTGACGACTCCACCTCCGTCGAGCAGTTGGCGCTCTACCTGCGCGCGGGCTACTTCGCGCAGTGGTACCATAAGGACGACGTCGGCCCGTACGGCACCACCCTGCAGACCGCGATCCGCTCCGGGCTGGACGCGTTCTTCGGCAGCGCGCACTCGCACGACGTCGTCGCGGGCAACGCGCCCGTCCTGGGCGAGGCCGTCACCCTGATCGACAGCGCGCAGGAGAACGTCCGCTACCTGCCGGTGGTCAAGCGGCTGCTGACCGACTACGACAGCGCGACCTGGAACCCGGCCGGCATGGCCTGGTCGGTCAACCCGGTGTTCACCGTGCTGTTCCGCGGCCACCAGGTGGCCGGCTTCGACACGGCCGTCGAGGCCGACCCCAGCCTGCTGGACGCCCTCTCCGGCTTCGCGACCCGCAACAACGCCCTGCTCGGCGGCGACTTCGGCGTACTGGTCTACAACGCGACCAAGGAGCTGGGCCGCTTCCTGAAGGACACGGCGCTCCAGGCCAAGGTCCGTCCGCTCGCCAAGGCGCTGGTCGACAAGGCCGCCCCGAACGGCCGCACCGTCTTCCAGTGGGCCGCGGTCGCCGAGGCGGTCGGCTACTACGACGCCGGCAACTGCTCGTACTACGGCACCTGCAACGCCGCCGACCAGCTCAAGTCCGGTGTGCTGACGGTGACCCACACCTGCAGCGCGAGCATCAAGCTGATCGCGCAGGCGCTGGACAGCACCCAGCTGGGCGCCACCTGCACCAGCCTGAACGGCCAGGACGCCTTCTTCCACTCGGTGGTCAAGGACAAGGGCCCGGTCAAGGACGACGGGAACACCGGCATCGAGGTCGTGGTCTTCCACTCCTCGCTGGACTACCAGGTGCTGGCGGCCGCGATCTACGGCATCGACACCAACAACGGCGGCATGTACCTGGAGGGCGACCCGACCGCGGTCGGCAACCAGCCGCGCTTCCTCTGCTACGAGGCCGAGTGGGCCCGCCCGTCCTTCGAGATCTGGAACCTCAACCACGAGTACACCCACTACCTCGACGGCCGGTTCGACATGTACGGCGACTTCAACGCCGGCATGACCACCCCGACCGTCTGGTGGGTCGAGGGCTTCGCCGAGTACGTCTCCTACTCGTACCGGAAGGTGAGCAACGACGCCGCCATCGCGGCCGCCGCCCGGCACGTCTACAAGCTGAGCGACCTCTTCGACACCGTCTACGGCGACCAGGACCGCGTCTACCGCTGGGGCTACCTCGCCGTCCGCTACATGCTGGAGCAGCACCGCGCCGACACCGACGCGGTCCTCGCCGACTACCGGGTGGGCGACTGGGCCGGCGCCCGCACCCTGCTGAAGACCACCATCGGCACCCGGTACGACGCCGACTTCGACAGCTGGCTGACCAAGTGCGCGAACGGCGCCTGTGCCACCGGCCCGACCGTCCCGCAGGTGCCGGAGTGCACCGCCGCCGACCCCCGGCAGCTGGACGCCGGCTGCGGCCGCAGCAACGTCGCGGCCACCACGGGCAACTACGCGCACTTCTACCTCCTGGTGCCGGCCGGCACCAAGCAGGTGAAGATCACCACCAGTGGCGGCACCGGCAACGGCGACCTCTACTACAACCCGAGCGGTTGGGCGTACACCAATGCGAACGCGGCCCGCTCGACCGGCCCGGACAACTCGGAGACGCTGACCGTGACCGACCCGCCGGCCGGCTACGTCTACTTCAGCCTCTACGCCCAGCAGGGCTTCGGCGGGGTGAGCGTCACGAGCGAGATGTGAGCCGAGCACCCGGCCGACGGTCGGGTGACCGCCCCGGCGGAGCGCTCCGGCGCCCCGCCGGGGCGGATCCGTGCGCCCGGGGCGGCCGTGAGCCCGGGGCGGGTCCGCGCGCCCGTAAGGCGGCTACGCCCCGATCCGCACCAGCGCCAGGGTGATGTTGTCCGGACCGCCCGCCTCGATCGCCGCCCGCCACAGCTCGAACGCGGCCTTGCCGTCGGAGCGCTCGGCCCCTTCATACGGCCGGGCCAGCAGTTCGGCCAGTTCCTCCTCGGGCACCGGGTCGGTCAGGCCGTCGCTGCACACCAGGTACCGGTCGCCGGCGGCCAGCGGGGCGGTCCGGAGGTGCGGTTCGACGAAGGTGAGCCCCAGTGAGCCGCCCAGCGTCTGGGTGACCACCGAGGTGGTGCGCCGCCCGGGCGGCAGCGGCGGGCTGTCGTCCACGCTCACCCGGCTCAGCCCGTCCCCGGTGATCCGGTAGACCCGGCTGTCGCCGACGTTGAAGGCCAGGGCCCGTTCGGGCAGCAGCACCAGCCCGGCGACGGTGGTGCCCATCGCGGCGAGCTCCGGCTCCTCGGCGGCGGCCGCGTAGACGGCCCGGTTGCACTCCTGCAGTTCCTCCCGGACGGCATCCTCGTCGCCCAGCCCGCCTCCGTGGGCGGCGAGCCGGCGGGCGACCAGGGCGCTGGCGACCTCGCCGCCGGGGTGGCCGCCGAGGCCGTCGGCGACCGCGACCACGCAGGGCGGTCCGAGCGGGAAGAGCAGGGTCTGCGGGTTGGTGGTCACGGTGGCGCAGAGCGTCCACGGCCCGACCGTGAGGCTGTCCTCGTTGTGCTCCCGCACCAGGCCCTCGTGGCTCAGCGCGCTCACCGCGATGTACGGCGCCATCGTTCCGCCGCCCTTCCGGAGCCCCTCGTCGTCGACGTCCCGTCTTCCATTGTCGGCGGGAATAGTCGGCCGCACCCGACTGCTAGGATGGTTGAAAGTTGGACTACCTGGGACGTGGTGAGCAGCATGCAGTTCGGAATCTTCTCCGTCGGCGACGTGACGACCGACCCCACCACCGGCCGCACCCCGAGCGAACACGAGCGGATCAAGGCCATGGTGGCCATCGCCCGCAAGGCCGAGGAGGTCGGCCTGGACGTCTTCGCGACCGGCGAGCACCACAACCGGCCGTTCGTCCCGTCCTCGCCGACGACCATGCTCGGCTACGTCGCCGCGCAGACCGACCGCCTCATCCTCTCCACCTCGACCACCCTGATCACCACCAACGACCCGGTGAAGATCGCCGAGGACTTCGCGATGCTGCAGCACCTCGCCGAGGGCCGGGTGGACCTCATGATGGGCCGCGGCAACACCGGCCCCGTCTACCCCTGGTTCGGCAAGGACATCCGCCAGGGCATCCCGCTCGCGATCGAGAACTACGCGCTGCTGCACCGGCTGTGGCGCGAGGAGGTCGTGGACTGGGAGGGCCGCTTCCGCACCCCGCTGCAGGGCTTCACCTCCACCCCGCGCCCGCTGGACGACGTCCCGCCGTTCGTCTGGCACGGCTCGATCCGCAGCCCCGAGATCGCCGAACAGGCCGCCTACTACGGGGACGGCTTCTTCGCGAACAACATCTTCTGGCCCAAGGAGCACTTCCGGAAGCTCGTCGACCTCTACCGCCGGCGCTACGCCCACTACGGCCACGGCACGCCCGAGCAGGCGATCGTCGGCCTCGGCGGGCAGGTGTTCATGCGGAAGAACTCCCAGGACGCGGTGCGCGAGTTCCGCCCGTACTTCGACAACGCGCCGGTCTACGGGCACGGTCCGTCGCTGGAGGAGTTCACCGAGCAGACCCCGCTGACCGTCGGCAGCCCGCAGGAGGTCATCGAGAAGACCCTGACCTTCCGCGAGACCTTCGGCGACTACCAGCGCCAGCTGTTCCTGATGGACCACGCCGGCCTGCCGCTGAAGACGGTCCTGGAGCAGCTCGACCTGCTCGGCGAGGAGGTCGTGCCGGTGCTGCGCGAGGAGTTCGCCAAGGGCCGCCCGGCCGACGTGCCGGAGGGGCCGACCCACACCGCGCTGGTCGCGGCCCGGGACGAGAACGAGACGAAGGCGGAGGTGGCCAAGTGACCGCGTACAAGCTGGCGGTGGTGAGCGCCGGACTGAGCAAGCCGTCCTCGACGCGCCTGCTGGCGGACCGGCTCGCCGAGTCGACCGTGCGCCGACTCGCCCCGGAGGGCCGGGAGGTGGAGGTCACCGTCGTCGAACTGCGGGACCTCGCCGTGGAGATCGCGAACAACTTCGTCATCGGCTTCCCCGGCGCCGCACTGCGCGATGCGATCGGGGCGGTGACGGAGGCGGACGGCCTGATCGCGGTGACGCCGATCTTCACCGCCTCCTACAGCGGCCTGTTCAAGTCGTTCTTCGACGTGATCGACGACGACGCGCTCACCGGCAAGCCGGTGCTGATCGCCGCCACCGGCGGCACCCCCCGGCACTCGCTCGCCCTGGAGCACGCCGTCCGCCCGCTGTTCAGCTACCTGCGCGCGGTGGTGCTGCCGACCGCCGTCTACGCGGCCACCGACGACTGGGGCACGACGGGCGACGGGCTCACCGACGGGCTGCCACGCCGGATCGACCGCGCGGCGGGCGAACTGGCGGGCCTGCTCGCCGGCCGGGCCCCGGCCGCCCCGGCGGTGCCCGAGCAGGTGGTCCCCTTCGCGGAGCAGCTGGCGGCCCTGCGGGCCTGACCGGACCGCGCCCGCGCATTCGAATGGCCCCGCCGGACCACCGTCCGACGGGGCCATTCGAATGCGCGCCGACCGCGCCGAACCGTCCGCTGTGCGGTGTACTGGCCCGGGTGCCCCGAGGAGGTCCGAACGCATGCATCCCGAACCCCCGCCCGAACCGCAGGCCGAACCGCAGGCGGTGCTCTCCCCGCTGACCGGCGCGGCCGTCTTCCTGGTGCTCACCGTGCGGCCCGGCGGCGAGGACGCCGTCCGGGGCCTGCTGCCCGACCTCGCCGGGCTGCGCCGATCGGTCGGCTTCCGGGCCCCCGAGGGCGGCCTCACCTGCGTCACCGGCATCGGATCGGAGCTCTGGGACCGCCTCTTCGACGGCCCCCGGCCGGCCTCCCTGCACCCGTTCCAGGAGGTGGCCGGCACCCGGCACCTGGCCCCGAGCACCCCCGGCGACCTGCTGCTGCACCTGCGGGCCGAGCGGATGGACCTCTGCTTCGAACTGGCCGGGCAGCTGACCGGGCGGCTCGCCGGAGCCGCCACCGTGGTCGACTCCGTCCAGGGCTTCAGGTACTTCGACGACCGGGACCTGCTCGGCTTCGTGGACGGCACCGAGAACCCCGAGGGCCGGGCCGCCGTGAGTGCCGCGCTGGTCGGCGCGGAGGACCCGGACTTCGCCGGCGCCAGCTACGTCGTCGTGCAGAAGTACCTGCACGACCTCGACAAGTGGAACGCACTGAGCGTCGAGGAGCAGGAGGGCGCGGTCGGCCGCACCAAGCTCACCGACATCGAGCTGGCCGACGACGCCAAGCCCGCCGACTCGCACGTGGCGCTCACCGTGATCACCGGGCCGGACGGCGAGGAGCGGAAGATCGTCCGCTTCAACATGGCGTTCGGGTCCTTCACCGGCGGCGGCGAGTTCGGCACCTACTTCATCGGCTACGCGCGCGACCCCGGGGTGACCGAGGAGATGCTGCGCAACATGTTCGTCGGCAACCCGCCCGGCACCACGGACCGGCTGCTCGACTTCTCCACCGCCGTCACCGGTTCGCTGTTCTTCGTCCCGACCGCCGACTTCCTCGACTCCCCGCCGCCGGCGCCGGGCGCCGCCGCGCCGGGCACCGCCGCGCCCGCCGAATCCGAGGCGCCCGCCGTGTCGGAGGCGCCCGCCGCGCCCGGCCCGGGCGACGGCTCGCTGGGCATCGGCAGCCTCAAGCAGACGACCCCCCGAACAGGACCCCGCGCATGAACAACCTCCACCGGGACCTCGCCCCCGTCTCCGCCCCCGCCTGGGAGGAGATCGAGGAGGAGGCCCGTCAGACCTTCAAACTGCACCTCGCCGGCCGCCGGGTGGTCGACCTGAACGGCCCCGAGGGCGCCGTCCTCGCCGCCGTCGGCACCGGCCACCTGACCGGCATCGAACCCCCGCTCGACGGTGTCCGGGCACGCGCCCGCGCCGCGCAGCCGGTGGTCGAGCTGCGGGTGCCCTTCACCGTCAGCCGGGAGGCCGTGGACGACGTCGAGCGCGGCTCCCGCGACTCCGACTGGCAGCCCGTCAAGGACGCCGCCCGCACCCTCGCCCTCGCCGAGGACCGCGCCGTCTTCGAGGGCTACCGCGCCGCCGCGATCGACGGCATCCGGGCCGCCTCCAGCAACCCCCCGGTCCCCCTGCCCGAGGACGTCCGCGAGTACCCCGAGGCGGTCAGCCGGGCCCTCACCGCCCTGCGCCTGGCCGGCGTCGGCGGCCCCTACTCGCTGCTGCTCGGCGCGGCCGCCTTCACCGCCGTCAACGAGACCAGCGACCACGGCTACCCGGTCCACAACCACCTGGCCCGCCTCCTCGACGGCGACATCATCTGGGCCCCCGCCATCGAGGGCGCCTTCCTGCTCTCCACCCGCGGCGGCGACTTCGAGCTCTTCCTGGGCCAGGACGTCTCCGTCGGCTACCTCTCCCACGACGCCGAGACGGTGCGGCTCTACCTCCAGGAATCCCTCACGTTCCGCGTCCACACGGGAGAGGCCGCCGTCGCCCTGGGCGCCGCGCCGCAGGACGACGGCCCGCGCCCCCCGGGGCACCGGGAAGGGTACTGAGTTCCTTTACGAGGGGTACTGAGTGCCGTATTCTCTCGGTGGAGCCTCTGAAGCCAGTCGAAGAGAGAGCCGACACGGCATGCCGGTCCAGGTGGCGCTAGCGACGCGCGGGTCGCGGCCGGCCCGGGCCTGGCACTCAGTACCCTCGGCAAAGCCTGAGGCCATGGATCCGTGCATCCGTGCATCCGTGCACCCCTGACAGGAGAACCGCTCATGAGCTTGAGGATCGTCGTCTGTGTGAAGTACGTGCCGGATGCGACGGGGGACCGTCGTTTCGAGGACGATCACACCACCGACCGGGAGGGCGTGGACGGCCTGCTGTCGGAGCTGGACGAGTACGGTGTGGAGCAGGCGCTGCGGATCGCGGAGGCGAACGAGGGCGCC
>NZ_JOHO01000079.1 GCF_000719705.1 Streptomyces sp. NRRL S-350
CACCTACGACGCCCGCCACCCCACCCCCTGACCCACCCCACCCCCAAACCTGGCAGCGAGCACCCCCCGACGTGCTGTATTGTTTTCCACGTCGCCGGGACACTCGGAGACAAGGTCGAGAAGCCCACAGCAGAGCCCCCCCAGGCCCTCGCTGCAGGCACCGAGACCACGGGACGTGGCGCAGCTTGGTAGCGCACTTGACTGGGGGTCAAGGGGTCGCAGGTTCAAATCCTGTCGTCCCGACAGTGAAGTCGGTTGTGAGAGCCGGTACTTGGGAAACCGAGTGCCGGCTCTTTCCGTTGCCTGGTCAGCTGGTGGTCGCAGGGTGGTCTCCGGGCCACATCGGCCAGGGCGCTGAGGGTTCTTCTGTCCGGGTCCGCTGCTGTTCGGCGACGTCGGCGTACGGCGGGTCGGTGGCGGGGGTAAAGCGGAGGAAGCGTCGTACTCGCTGTGGAGGAGCCGGTAGCCGTGGACGCGGAGGTGCAGGGCGATGGCTTCGAGGTCGGGATCGTCTTCGCCGGGGTTCTCGGCGGGCGGAGCCGTCGTGAGGGCGAGGTCGGCAGGGGGCCGGTTCGGGTGTTCGAACCGGCCCCCTGTGGTACCGCTGGGGTGTCTCATCCGCCCGCTTGGTCGCGGGCCTGTCGGGCGGCGTCCTGCCCCACCTGCTTGAGATCCTCGGCCGTGTCCTGCGCGGCCTGTCGGCCGGCGCCCGTGGTGGTCCGGGCTGCTTCCTGAGCGGTGCCCTTGACCGCCTCCACGGCTTCCTGGGCCGGTTCGCGCAGTTCCTCCTTCACTTCCTGCACTGCCTGGCCGGCGGCCTGCTTCAGCGGCTGCACCAGCTCGTCGGCGTGTTCGCGCAGTTGCGCGCCGGCGCGCTGTTCGGCTTCGGAGACCGGCAGCAGGGTGCCGGCCAGCATGCCCGCGCCGAAGGCGATGATGCCCGCCGCGATCGGGTTGCCCTGGGTCTGGCGGCGCACCTGGGCCGGGGCCTGCTGTACTGCTCCGGCCACCTGCCCGGTGGTGTCGCCCAGTTTGTCGCTGACGCGGTCGGCGGTCTCGCCGATCCGGTCGGCCAGCTGTCCGGCACTGTCACCGACCTGGCCGGTCAGATCGGCGGCCGATCCGCGTGCCGCCTGGCCGGTCTCGTTCACCGAGCCCATCACCTGCTCCTTCACACTGGTCAGCCGTCGGCGGGTGGCGTCCATGCGGCGCCGGGCGACCCTCCGCGGCGTGATCCGCTCGGCCAGGAGGTCGACGTTGTGGGCCAGGTGCGCCCGCCGCGACTCGACATCGCTTCTCAACTCGTCGGGTGTCGTGCCCACTGGGCATCCTCCTTCAACGTCTCAACGGTCTGCTCGGGCTTGAGGTGCACGTCCTTGAGCCGCTTGCGGCCGGTGGTGTAGAGCACGGCCGCGGCGGCCCCCCAAAGGGCGGTGACGATGAGTGCCGCCCAGGCGATGTCGATCGCGTGGGCGAGGGCGAACATCACGGTCAGGCCGGCGAACACCACCAGCAGGTGCCCCGCGTAGCCGGCGCCCGCGAGCATCCCGCCGGCCTTGCCCGCCTTGGTCGCCTCTTCCTTCAGCTCGGCCTTCGCCAGGTTGATCTCGTCGCGCACCAGTGCGGTCAGATCCTGGGTGATCTCGCCGATCAGGTCGCCGACCGACTCCTGCTTCGCCTCACCTGGGTGTGCTTGCGGGGGCGGCTGGGGCGCCGGGCCCTGCGAGCGCGTGGGGTTCTCGGGAGCGGCGGCGCGCGGCGGCCGGTCGTAGATGGTGGCCACGGGTCACCTCCCGACGTCCGGCTGCTGCCACTGCCCGCTCGGCCCGGGCGGCTGGGGCGCCGGGGGGCGGTCCTGGCCGTGGCCGGGGGCCAGGTGCGGCGGCCGGGGCTGGCCGTAGACGCCGTACGGGTCCGTGGCGCCGCCGACGGGCGGTGGCGGGGCACTCGGCGGCGGGGTGCTCGGTGGCGGGGCACTCAGTGGCGGGGTGCTCGGTGGCGGGGGTGTCGAGGGGCGGCCGGCCGATGGCCCGGGCGCGGTGCTCGGCTCGGCCGCGGCCGGTGCCCCGGTGGTGCCGTCGCTGCCGGAGGCAGCGCTCACGCCCTTGCCCGCGCGGCCGGCCGCGAAGCCGGCCAGCGCCGCGCCGGCCAGGAACAGCCCCGGCCGACGTCGGGCGAAGTCCTGCACCTCGTCCAGCAGGCCCTCCGGCCCGCGCTCCTCGAGGTGGTCGGCGACCTGGTGTCCGCCGTCCGCGAGGCGCCGCACCACCGACGTCGCGACCGAATCCTGCCGGCCGTGCTCGCCCATCTGCTCCAGTTCCTGCGCCAGGCTGCGGACGTTGTCCGCCAGGCGCCGGCCCTGGGTCCGCGTCTGCTCCCTCAGCTGGTCGCGCAGCCCGCCGGCCAGCTGCTGGGCCTGCGCGCCCGCCTCCTCGACGACCTTCGACGCCTGCTCCTTCGCGGTATCGGCCACCTCGGACGCCTGCCGCCCGACGACGGCGGCTCCTTCCGCCGCCTTGTCCTGCGCGGTCTGGGCCATCGCCGACGCGGTGCCCTGGTCCGGGGAGCCCGACCTTGTCGTGTCACTCACGAACCATCCCTCCTCACGGTTGGTCCGGCTTGCACTCGGTCGCGCCCGCGCCTACCCCGTCCGCGCCGACTCACCCAGCCGCGCGGGGATCGGATGAGGTCAGCCCCGGCCGCCGCCGTGCTCGTCGTCCGGCCACGTGCGGGTGTCGCGTGGGGGTGCGTACGGTTCCTCGTCCGGCGGCATGCCGCCCTCGATGGCCCGCTCCCGGGCGAGCTCGGCGTCGAACTCCAGCCCGAGGAGGATGGCGAGGTTGGACAGCCACAGCCACACCAGGAACACGATCACCCCGGCCAGGGTGCCGTACGTCTTGTTGTAGGAGCCGAAGTTCGCCACGTAGGCGGCGAAACCGCCGGACAGCACCAGCCACAGCAGCACCGCCAGCACACTGCCCGGCGAGACCCAGCGAAAGCCCCGGCCGCGGACGTTCGGCGCCGCCCAGTACAGCAACGCGATCATGAACGACACCAGGACCACCAGCACCGGCCACTTCGCGATCGCCCAGACCGTGACGGCGGTGTGCCCGAGCCCCAGGACCTCACCGGCCCGCTCGGCGAGCGGGCCGGTGAACACCACGATCACGGCGCTCGCCATCAGCAGCACCATCATCAGCAACGTCAGCCCGACCCGCAGCGGCAGGGTCTTCCACACCGGCCGGCCCTCGCGGATGTCGTACACGGCGTTGCCCGCCCGGATGAACGCCGCGATGTATCCGGAAGCCGACCACAGCGAACCGGCCAGGCCCACCACGGCCAGCACACCACCGGTGCCGCGGCTCGCCTGCAACTGCCCGACCGCGGTGTGCAGGATGTCACGGGCGGAGCCGGGGGCGAGCTTCTGGAGGTTGTCCAGCACCGCCTTGGTCGCGGACGTGCCGATCAGGCCGAGCATCGACACCAGCACCAGCAGCGCGGGAAACATCGCCAGCACCCCGTAGTACGTCAGCGCTGCCGCCCGGTCCGGCAACTCGTCGTCCAGGAACTCCCGCCCGGTCCGCTTGAGCACCCCCAGCCAGCCGCGGGCCGGCACCTGGGTCGGCTCCTCCGGCCCCTGCCGTGCGGCCCGCTCGGGGCGGCGCACCGCCTCGCCGCTGTCATCTCGGTCACCGTGATCCCGCCGGAACGATCCCATGCCCGGCGTCTTCCCCACCACGGCGTTCTACGCATCGGCGATCCGGGCGCCCCGCTCGGTCAGCCCTGCCGCGCCTCCTCCGTTCGACCGGCCTCGACCGGGGGCGGGGGCCGGGGGCTCGTCCGCCTCGTCCGCCTCGGACGCCTCGTCCGCCCGGGGCTGATCCCCTGTCCTCGCGGGTGATCCCGCCCCCCGCGGCCGTGCCAGGGTGGGCGCATGAACTACGCCGTACACCGAATCGCCGCCGAGGAGTGGCGGGAACTCCGCGAGATCACCCTGGAGGCGCTGCGGGACTCCCCGGACGCCTTCAGCCTGTCCCACGCCGACGCGGCCGCCCGCCCCGACGCCTACTGGCAGCGCCAGGCCACCGCCGAGGCGACGGCCGAGGAGCGCGCCACCTTCACGGTCCGTGACGAGGAGGGGAACTGGCTCGGGATGGCCTGCGTCGAACCCATCCCGCACGTCCCCGAGACCGCGCACGTCCACGCCGTCTACGTCGCCCCGGCGCACCGAGGGGCCGGCGGCCCCGCCGGAGACCTCGTCGAGGCGACCATCCGCTACGCGCAAGCCCACATCGACGTACGGTGGTTGACGCTCGGCGTGCACGAGAGCAACGGCCGCGCGCTGGCCTTCTACCGGCGGCTGGGCTTCGAGGACACCGGGAAGGTGATCCCGTACGTCCGGAACCCGGCAGAGAAGGTGTTCATACTGGGCCTGCCGGCCTTCCGGGCGATTCCCGGTGACGGTGACGACCTCGGTGACCGGCGGGTCCGGGTGGCCGGCGGCTCCCGGTGACCGGCAGGACCGTACGCACGGGCCGGAGCCCGGTGCCGGTGCGGTGAACTCCAGCAGCGGGCCGGTGACCGCCTCGCGCCAGCGCCCGCGGTGGCCTCCGGCTCGCAGCCGGAAGTGGACGGTCTCCCGCAGCCAGGCGGCGGTGCGCAGGTGGCTGCCGGGCCAGACCCACAGGTTGCCGCGGTCGCGCCGGCCCTGGTCGTTCACCTTGTCGGCGATCGCCAGGAGGCGCCCCGGGTGACCTCGCCACGAGGCGGTGCGGCTGGTCGGCTGCGGCCGACGAGGTGGGCGTTCCAGGACACGGAACGGTGCGCGCAGGGCGAAACCGGAGCTGCCGCGACTGCCTAGGGTCACCGCAACCAGGTTTCCCTACGCAGGAGTTGAAGTGAGTTCAGGCATGCAGTTCGGGATCTTCTCGGTCGGTGACCTCACCCGGGACCCCACCACCGGCACCGCGCCCACCGAACACGAGCGCATCAAGGCTATCGTCACCATCGCCCGCCACGCCGAGGAGGCCGGACTCGACGTCTTCGCCACCGGCGAGCACCACAACCCGCCGTTCGTGCCGTCCTCACCCACCACCATGCTCGGCTGGATCGCGGCGAAGACCGAGAAGCTCATCCTGTCCACCGCCACCACGCTCGTCACCACCAACGACCCGGTGAAGATCGCCGAGGACTACGCGATGCTCCAGCACCTCGCGGACGGCCGGGTGGACCTGATGATGGGGCGGGGCAACACCGGCCCGGTCTACCCGTGGTTCGGGCAGGACATCCGCGACGGCCTCGCCCTCGCCGTGGAGAACTACGCGCTGCTGCGCAGACTCTGGGACGAGGAGGTCGTCGACTGGGAGGGCAGGTTCCGCACTCCGCTGCAGTCCTTCACCGCCACTCCGCGCCCGCTCGACGGGGTCGCACCGTTCGTCTGGCACGGCTCCATCCGCTCGCCCGAGATCGCGGAGCAGGCCGCCTTCTTCGGCGACGGCTTCTTCCACAACCACATCTTCTGGCCCGAGGAGCACACCCGCCGGATGGTGGCCCTCTACCGCAGGCGCTTCGCCCACCACGGCCACGGGACGGAGGAGCAGGCCATCGTCGGACTCGGCGGCCAGGTGTTCATGCGGCGCAACTCCCAGGACGCGGTCCGCGAGTTCCGGCCCTACTTCGACAACGCCCCCGTCTACGGACACGGCCCCTCGCTGGAGGAGTTCACCCGGGAGACCCCGCTCACCGTCGGCTCTCCGCAGCAGGTGATCGAGCGCACCCTGTCCTTCCGCGAGTACGTCGGCGACTACCAGCGCCAGCTCTTCCTGATGGACCACGCCGGCCTGCCGCTGAAGACCGTGCTGGAACAGATCGACCTCCTGGGCGAGGAGGTCGTGCCCGTACTGCGCAAGGAGTTCGCCGTCGGACGGCCCGCGACCGTGCCCGCCGCCCCCACCCACGCGACTCTGGTCGCCGCGCGCGACGCCGACGCCGCGGCCGCGCAGCGTCCCTGACCGGAGGTCTCCCGTGCCCACCACCACCGCGCCGAACCCGCTGCGCCTGGCCGTCGTCACCGCCGGTCTGAGCCGGCCCTCCTCCACCCGCCTGCTCGCGGACCGCCTGGCCGAGGCCGCGAGCCGCCGGACGGCCGACCACGGCCGGTCGGCCGAGCCGTACACCGTCGAACTCCGGGAGGTGGCCGTCGACATCGCCCACAACCTGCTCACCGGCTTCCCTGCCGGGAGGCTGCGGGAGGCCGTCGACGCCGTTGCCGCGGCGGACGGCATCATCGCCGTCACGCCGGTCTTCACCGCGTCCTACAGCGGCCTGTTCAAGTCCTTCTTCGACGTCCTGGACAACCAGGCGCTGAACGGCAAGCCCGTCCTCATCGCCGCCACCGGCGGCACCGCCCGCCACTCGCTGGCCCTGGAGCACGCGGTGCGACCGCTCTTCGCCTATCTGCACGCCGTCGTGGTGCCCACCGCGGTCTACGCCGCCTCCGAGGACTGGGGCTCGGCCGGATCCCCCGGTACGGCGGACCTGGCCCGCCGCATCGACCGGGCCGGCACCGAGCTGGCCGCTCTGATGGCCGGGCGCCCGGGCGGTCCGCGCCCGTCCGACACCGGGGACGAGGAGGACCTCGCCCCCTTCACCGAACTGCTGGCCACCGCACGGCGTCGCTGACGGAGTGGCTTCCGGACCGGCCGCACCGCGGTCGCCCTCGGCGTCCCCCGGTACCGACGCGTGACCAACCGGGGGGCGGTCCCCGGTCCCCCGGGGGGCGGGGTGGCTGGGGTCGGCCGGGGGCGGTCTGTTCCGGCAGTCAGATGACTTAAGCAGGTGGAGTGCACTCCCAGGCAAGATCATCCTTGATCGGCAGGTCTTGCACGCGCCCGCTGACCCGCCCTCCTCCGGCGGTGTTCCGCGCGGGTGCCCGGCCCCGGTCGCGGCACTGTACGGACGGGCAACGGGGAGTTTCATCGTGGTGGGTTCCATCCAGCGGGCGCGCGGTGCCAGCGAAGCCCTGCAGGCGCTCGTCGACGCGCTCGCGGCCGAGCTGGGGCGGTCGGTGGTGCTCGACGACGCCCTGGTCCGGGTGATCTGCACGAGCCGTCACTACGGGGACGAGGACCCGGTGCGCATCCGCACCCTGCTGCAGGGCCTGGCGGACGCCGAGGTCATCCGGTACGTCCTGGGGCAGGGGGTGATGCAGTGGCCCCGGCCCGGTTACCTGGCGGCCCGGGACGACCTCGGCCTGCTGCAGCGCTACTGCGTGCCACTGCGGGAGCGCGGTCACCTGCTGGGCGTCCTCATGGTGGTCGCCCCGGACGAGCCGCTGACCGAGGCCGAGACCACGGCGATCGAGCGGGCCACCCGCGGCGTGGCGGCGCAGCTGTACGACGAGCAGACGTCCGCCGACGAGACCTCGGCAGGGCAGGGCCGACTGCTGGAGCAGCTGCTGGGCACCGACGTCGTGGCGCGGAGCACCGCCCGGGGGCTGCTGCTGGACCAGGGATTCCTCCCCGACCGGGCGCACTGGGCGGTCAGCACCGTTCTGGTGGCGGCGCGTTCGACGCCCCCCGGGCAGGTGACGGCGGCGCTGCGGGCCGCCCTGGAGGCGCACGTGCAGACCCGCACCGCGAGCGGCCTGATGGCCACCGCGGGCGACCGGGCCGTCCTGCTCCAGGGCTTCGAGCGCGAGCCGCGTCCCGATGACCTCGCCGCCCAGTCCCGGCGCATCCTCGGGGCGCTGGAGACCTTCCTGGGCGAGCGGGCCCGGGCCGTGGTCGGCATCGGCGGGCGCCGGGGCGGACTCGCCGACGCGTGGATCTCCGCCGAGCAGTCGCGGGTCGCCGCCAGGGCGGCCAGGCGGCTGCCGCACCTGGAGCGGGTGGGGGACTGGGAGGCCCT
Organism: Streptomyces sp. NRRL S-350; assembly: GCF_000719705.1. GTDB lineage: Bacteria > Actinomycetota > Actinomycetes > Streptomycetales > Streptomycetaceae > Kitasatospora. Next base: position 7,909 of record NZ_JOHO01000079.1, read on the forward strand.
GGGCGAGTTCGCCGTCCTGATGCAGCTCCCCGAGCACGCGCTCACCGAGACCCTTGTCCCCCAGCCGCTGCGACGGCTGCTGGACGGCCCCGCCACCCAGCGGCTGGAGGAGACGCTGCTCTGCTTCCTGGAGAACGGCGGGTCGGCGCCCAAGACCGCCGAGGCCCTGAACCTGCACCGCACCTCGCTCTACTACCGGCTGCGGCAGATCCAGGAGATCACCGGACTGGACCTGGACAGCGGGGCCAACCGGCTGCTGCTCCACCTGGGCCTGCGGATCCGCGAGCTGGTGGCCGGCTCGTAGCCGCCGCGCACCCCGTGACGTGCCCGATCCGGGCTTCGGCAGTCCGACGCGCACGCCCTGAGCTGCGGCTATCCGTCCGGCCCGAGCTTTGCTACAGAGCGAGGAACCGGGCCCGCACAATCCCTACGGCGGTCGGTGGTGCCACCGGGGGCGTCGGCGGCAGACTTCCTCCAGAGGCGCACCGGGGCCGCGGGCCGACCGGCACCGTACCCCCGGAGCGGCCCGACCGAGAGGAAGAAGGAGCCGTGCACGAGGTGGTCACCGAGGACGGGGCGCGAACGGCGTTCCGCGACGACGGTGGGGAGGAGCGCCCCCGGGCGTCCTCCACGGCCGGGGACGGGACACCGGAGGCGGCCGGGCCGGGCCGTGCCCGCCCGGGTCGCGGCGCCGCTGCCGTTTGACAACGGCGCGTCGGACCGGCGCGAGGGCCTGTCGTGGACCGGGACCGACCGATGCTCCGCACCGGGGTTCGGCTGCGACGGAAGCCGTGTCGCGCCCCGGCCCCAGTGCCTCCGCGCCGAGCGGAGCCCTGCCGAGGCCTTAGGCCCGCAGGCCCGCAGTTCCGCTTCCCTTTCTCCTTCCTTCCTCTTCCTCTTCCTCTTCTTGAGGACTGCGCCGCGTTCGGCGCCGCGCTGGTCCGCTGCCTTCTCCGCTGCCGAGCCCGCTGAACTCGCAGCCGCACACCCTCACGCCCTCACACCCTCATGCCCCCATGCCCCGCCTTTCCCGGATTGGAATTCCCGTGATCCAGTCGGACACCGCAGTCATGTCCGAAACAGCCCCGGCCACCCGCTCCTACTCGCGGACCGGCAGCGGCCCGGACCGCATCGACCTCCTCCCGCCGCCCCCGGGGGCCGGGCCCGACGAGCACCTGCACGTGGGGGTGTACCGGCGGGGAGACGCGGTCGTCCGGCGCGAGGGCGTCGACATCCCGCTGGAGCCGGGCGACCTGCTCATCAGCAGCGCTCCGCAGCCCCCGAACCTCCTGCACGCCGTGTCCAGTGTCTTCCTCTGGTTCCGGGTGCCCCGCTTCTACCTCGCCCTCGCGCCCGGCGAGCACGCCCACGTCCACGGGCTGCTCGCCCGGGGCAGTGCCGGGATCGGCTCGTTGGCCTCCCGGTTCCTGCTGGAACTCGCCACCTGGGAAGGCGACGCCGACCGGCCGCAAGACTCGCTCGTGACCTCGCGACACCAACTGGCCCGCAACGCGGCGGACCTGCTGTCCCTCCTCGTCACGGATCTCCTGGAAAAGGAGAACGCACCCTTGACCGCCGTCAGCACCGAGCTGCTGTCCCGGATCCGCCGCCACATCGATGCGAACCTGATGGACCCCGACATGTCTCCGGAGAGCATCGCCCGTGCTCACCACATCTCCGTGCGGTACCTGCACAAGCTGTTCCAGAAGCAGGGCATGACGGTCGGCCACTGGGTGCGCCGGCGGCGGCTGGAGGAGTGCCGCCGGGAGCTCGCCCGCACCCCGAACCGGACCAGCACCGTCGCCGCCGTCGCCCACCGCTGGGGCTTCGTCAGCGCCGCCCACTTCAGCCGGGTGTTCCGGGCCGCCTTCGGCGTCTCGCCCAGCCAGTGGCAGACCCACGCCTCGGGCCCGAGCGCCCGGGACCACACACCGTGACCGCGGACCGGTCGGACGCCGCCCCACCCGGAAAGGCCGCCTGATGCCCACCACCCCGAGCGTCGTCCTCGTCCACGGCGGATTCGCCGACACCAGCAGCTGGATCGGCGTCGTCGCCGAACTCCAGCGCCACCGGATCCCGGTCCTCGCCGCCGCGACGCCGCTGCGGGGCCTGACCCAGGACGCGGCCTACCTCACCGCTCTCCTCGACCGGATCGACGGACCGGTGGTCCTGGTCGGCCATGCCTACGGAGGGGCCGTGATCAGCGCGGCCGGGGTGGTGCCCAAAGTCGTCGGCCTGGTCTACGTGTCCTCCTACCTCCCCGACGCCGGGGAGAGCCACGCGGACCTCCAGAGCCGCTTCACGCCCGCCCCGATCCTCGCCTGCCTCCAACGCTCGACCTGCGCCCCCGGCGCCGGAGGCCCGGGCGCGGAGCTCACCATCCGCACGGACGCCTACCCGGAGGTCTTCGCCGCCGACCTCGCGCCGGACCTCGCCGAGGTCCTCGCCGCGATCCAGCGTCCGATCGCCGAGAGCACCCTCACCGACACCGCCCCGGCCGCGGCCTGGCGCACCAAGCCCGCCTGGGCGCTGGTCACCGGCTCCGACCGGGCGCTGACCCCCGAGATCCAGCGGTTCACCGCCCACCGGGCCGGAGCGACCGTGCACGAGGCCGCGACGGCCTCCCACGCGGTGACCCTCTCCCAGCCGGGCCTCGTGGCCGACCTGATCATCCAGGCCGTCCAGGCCCTGAGCCCCGCGTGACCGTACGGCCGGCCACCCGCCGTTCGACCGCGGACCCCACACCCGATCAGATCAGCGAAGGAATCCCATGTCATCGCGTCCCGCCACCGCCAGCCCGGCCGGCCCGGCCGGCCCGTCCGCCTCGTTCAGCTGGTTCGGCTCGCCCGGCCGGCGGGCGCAGTCGCAGCCCGACGCCACCGAGCTCGAACTCGGCGGCCGGCTCGTCGTCAGCGCCGACTTCTCGATCCCCCTCGCGGTCCGATGGCGCTACAGCAGGGCGGATCCCCTCGCCGTCTCGCTGGACGTGGTCACCGGCGTAAAGCCCGACGTGCGGTGGGCCTTCGCCCGCGACCTCCTGTGGGACGGCCTGCGCGCCCCCGCCGGCCTCGGCGACGTGCGGATCTGGCCGCCCTGCCCCTGCCACGGCCGACCCGACCTGCGGATCCTGCTGCGGGGAAAGGACGGCTCCGCGCTCGTGGACATCCCCTCCAAACCGGTCCGCACCTGGCTCAGCAAGGAGTGCTTCGCCCTGGTGCCGCACGAGGCCGAGGCGGAACACATCGACTGGGAGACGGAGATGGGGCACATGATGAGCTGAGCCGTCCGCCCGGTCGGCGGTCGCGCACTCCGGCCGGGCGAGTGCGGTCAACGGCGGCAAGGGCCGACGAGAGCAGGGCGGACCAGATCTTCCTCAGCATGTTCCCGGTTCCTGAACGGCCGCCAGTTCCTCTCCGGCGGTTGCGTTCAGGACGATAGGACGCGGTGCGGCGTCCGGTTTCTCCCTCAGCGCACGGTTGGTGGCCGCTGCGTGCACGGGGTGCGGGGGCCGGGGAAAGGGCGTGCACGGAGCGGGGCGCGGTGGTCGGCGCCGAGCGAGGGGACGGGGGCGGACTGCTGCCATCCGAGGCCTGTCGGGACCTTTGCGTTCACCGTCGTCGCGTTGTATGAATTGGCCCGGAGACGGATGATCACGGACGAGCGGATGCCGTCCGGCAGCTCCTCCCGGCCGAGGTGACGGCCCGGCGCGCGGCGCACCCGGAAACCCGGAGTTCCTCTGGAATTCCCGGCAATCCTTGGAAACCGGTGCGCTGCCCGACTTCCCCCACACCGTGGTGAGCATCGTGTCCGCGACCGCCCCGGCCGGGGTGCCCGGCAGTCCTTCTCCAGACCGACGACCGCGAGGGAACGAGGATGACCGTGGAGAGCTTCACCACCGGGGACGGGGTCCGTCTCGCCTACCGTGACAGCGGTGGCGAAGGGACGCCCCTGGTCATGCTGCACGGCTGGGGGCAGACCCAGGAGATGTTCCGCCATCAGTTCGAGGGGCTGTCCGTCGGGCGGCGCGTCGTGACGGTGGACCTCCGCGGCCACGGCCGCTCGGCCAAGCCGCACCACGGGTACCGCATCGCCCGGCTCTCCCGCGACGTCCTCGACCTGGTCGAGCACCTCGGGCTCACCGCCTTCGACGCGCTCGGGTGGTCCATGGGCGCCTCGGTGTGGTGGAGCTTCATCGACCAGTACGGCACCGGCCGGATCCGCCGGCTCGTCATCGTGGACCAGCCGGCGGCGGTGGCCGCGGTGCCCTGGATGACCGGGACCGAACAGCAGGAGTCCGGCGCGATCTTCGACGTCGCGGGGCTGCTCGACCTCGGCGCCGCGCTCGCCGGGCCCGACGGACGGCAGGCACGGCAGGACTTCGTGCGCTCGATGTTCACCGGAACCACCGATCCCGACCTGCTCGCCTTCGTCGCCGACGAAATCGAGTCCACACCGGCGTACGCGGGTGTTCCGCTGCTCTTCGACCACTGCGCGCAGGACTGGCGCGACGTGCTCCCCCGCATCGACGTCCCCGCACTGGTCCTCGGCTGCGAGGGCAGTCACGTCGACCCGGCCTCGCAGCAGTTCATCGCCGAGCGGATCCCCGGTGCCGAACTGCACGTCTTCCCGCGGGGCACGGCCAGTTCGCACTTCCCGTTCCTGGAGAACCCCGGCGAGTTCAACGCCGTCCTGGAGAAGTTCCTGACCCGCACCTGACCCTTCCGCCGGGGACGCGGCCGTCCGGCTCCGGGCTCCGGGCCCCGAGCCCCGGGGCCTGGTCGCCGATCGCGAGCGAGCCCCGGCAGGTGGTGTCGAAGGACACACCCGCCGGGGCTCGCGCTCTCCGGGGTCCGCGCTCTCCGGGGGCCTCCGGCTCTCCGGGTCCGCAGAGCCGGAGGTCGCCGGGCCGCCGACGCTCACGAAGTCACGTGGTCAGTCCGGGCCCGGCCGGCCGGTCCTCCCGCCGGGCGGACCGGACCACGCGGCGGCCCGGACCACACGGGTGCGGGCCGCACCCGGCCTGGGGCTCAGGCGTCGAGGAACGCGATCAGGTCCTTGGTGAACGCGGCCTCGTACGCGCCGACCAGGCCGTGCGGGGCGCCGGGGTAGACCTTGAGGACGCCCTGGGAGAGGAGTTCGGCGCTCTTCTCCGCGGACGCGGCGATCGGGACGATCTGGTCGTCGTCGCCGTGGGCGACCAGGACCGGGATGTCGATCTTCTTGAGGTCCTCGGTGAAGTCGGTCTCGGAGAACGCCTCGACGCAGTCGAGGGCGCCCTTGAGGCCGGCCTGCATGCCCTGGAGCCAGAACTCGCGGCGCTTGCCCTCGGACACCTCGGCGCCGGGCCGGTTGAAGCCGAAGAAGGCCTCGCTGAGGTCGTAGTAGAACTGCGACCGGTCGGCCGCGACGCCGGCCCGGATGCCGTCGAAGGCCTCGATCGGGGTGCCCTCGGGGTTGGTCTCGGTCCGGAGCATCAGCGGCGGCACGGCGCCGAGCAGGACGGCCTTGCGCACCCGGTCGCTGCCGTGGCGTCCGAGGTAGCGGGCGACCTCGCCGCCGCCGGTCGAGTGGCCGACCAGGACGGCGTCGGTGAGGTCGAGCCGGTCCAGCAACTCGGCCAGGTCGTCGGCGTACTGGTCCATGTGGTTGCCGTCCCAGGTCTGCTCGGACCGGCCGTGCCCGCGCCGGTCGTGGGCGATGACCCGGTAGCCGGCCTCGGCGACGGCGACGGCGAGGCTGTCCCACGCGTCGGCGTTCAGCGGCCAGCCGTGGGAGAGGACGACCGGACGGCCGGTGCCCCAGTCCTTGTAGAACTTCTGCGAACCGTCGGTCAGGGTGATGAACGGCATGACGTGCCTTTCCGGTTGGTGGGATCGACCGGCCCCTCGGGAAGGCCGGCGGTGGGTGGAGGGCGGGCGGCCGCTCCGGGCAGGGCCAGGGGACTCGGGCGTTGTGCGCGCAGGGAGTCCCGGCGACTGCCGGGGCGGAGGAGCGTCAGCGCAGGGGGGATTCGCTCAGGAGGCCTGCCGAAGCCGGGTTGCGCGGCAGCCTCTTGCCCCGACCGCCGAGACCGAAGCTATCCGCACATCCGGTAGGCGACTTGACTCGTCAGGAAGGGTCGTTGTCCGAGGGTGTACACCTGTGCCGTGCACGGGGGTTCACAGCCGTCGGGTCCGTCGGCACCACCGGGCCACGCCGACCGTTCCGGACGGCCGCGCCGGCACGTTCGGGCGCGGCACCCTGCCGGGGCACCCGTGGACCAGCGGCAGGGCACGGACGAACAACACACCGCCGCCGCGGACCGTAGTGTCCCCTCCGGGCCGGCGGTGGCTCGCCCGCGGTGAACCACCGGCGACTTCCGCCCGGGGAACACCCGGGCCACCCGGCAGCACTGATCCGCGCCGCACCGCGCCCGTCGCGGCCCGGCCGGTTCCGGCTCCATTCCGGCCGGCTCGGGCTCCGGTCCAGCTCGGGCGCCGGTCCGGCTCCGGCTTCGGCTTCGGCTCCGCAGCGCACGGCGGCCCCGCCATTCCCCTCACCATCCCGAGAAGGAAGACCCGCATGCCCCATTTCCTGACCCGTACGCGCACCGGCCTCGCGGTCTCGGTCGTCGCGGCAGCCCTCGCCGTCACCGCGGCCGGCCCCGCGGTCACCGCGACGGCCGCTCCTAAACCGGGCGTCCGCTTCATCGCACACCTGGACATCGCCGCCGGGCAGCGACCGGAGAACATCACCCTGGAGCCCGGCGGCAGCGCCGTCGTCACGTTCGCCTTCAGCCGCCAGATCGCCCGTATCGGGCAGGACGGCACGGTGTGCGTCCTCGCGACCATGCCGGAGCCCCCGGCCGGCTCCGCCACCCCCGCCCTGTCGTCACCGTTCCTCGGCGGAGTCGTCCGCGCCCACGACGGAACCCTGTACTTCCTCTACGCCACCGGCAGCAGCGACCTGACCGGTCTCTGGCGCCTGCGGCCCGGTGGCACGCCGCAGCGCATCGCCGCCCTTCCCGCCGACGGCCTGCCCAACGGGCTGACCCTCGACCCTGGCGAGCACCACCTCTACGTGGCCGACTCGGTCCTCGGCACGGTCTGGCGCGTGCCGACCGGCGGTGGCACGCTCACCCGTTGGGCCACCGCGCCGGAGCTGGCCGCCGTCAAGTTCCTCGGAGCCAACGGCATCAAGGTCCACGACGGTGCGGTCTGGGTCTCCAACCTGGACCAGGGCACGGTGCTGCGCATCCCGGTCACCCGGCGCGGCACCGCCGGTCCCGTCCAGACCAGGGCCACCGGCCTGGTCGACATCGACGACTTCGCGTTCACCGGCAGCGGCGACACCCTGCTGGCCGCGATCAACGCGGACAACGAGGTCGCCCTGGTCGGGCCGGACGGCAGCCACACCGTCGTGCTGACCGGCGCCGACGGGCTGGAGAACCCGACCTCGCTCGCCGTGCGGGGCGGCACCGCCTACATCGCCAGTGGTGCCTACTTCACCGACAACGATCCCAACCTCCTGGCCGTCCGGATCCCCGACGGCGTGAAGTAGCCGGACTGCCGGTCCTGTCGCGGGCCGACGCCGAGGGGCACGACGCCTCTCGGCGTCGGCCCGCCCCCGTTCCCCGGACCGGTGGTCGCGGGGCCGGGGGCGCGAGCGCGTCTCCCTGACGGACGAGGGGCGCGCGACCCTCGCGGCGGCGGAGCCGGCGAGCCGTCACCCCGCCGCGCCGATGGCCGGAGTGGCGGTCAGAGGCCGAAGCGGGTGCGCTGCGCCTCGGGCACCAGGTCGACGTACTCCGGGTGCTTGCCGATCCAGGCGCGGATGAACGGGCAGTAGGGGAGGACCGAGAGCCCCTGCTCCCGGGCGGTGTCCAGGGCGGCGCGGGCCAGGGTGCCGGCGAGGCCGCGCCCGGCGAACCCGGGGTCGATCTCGGTGTGGATGAAGGCGATCTCGTTCTCGTGCCGGTGGTACTCGGCGAAGCCGGCGAGCGCACCGTCGTCGGTGATCTCGAATCGCGACCGGTCGGGGTTGTTCGCGACGGTGGTCGTCATCGTTCCTCCTGGTGGTGGGGCTGCGGGCGGTGGCCCGGCCCGGCATTTAATTTAGCATTCAACTAGATGGTGATCAAGTGCCTCGCACTCGGGCCGCCGGGCGGCGACGAAGGCGAGCAGTTCCTCGTTGACCTCGTCGGCATGGGTCCAGATGAGGCCGTGCGGGGCGCCCCTCAGCACCACCAGACGGGCGTCCGCGACGCTCCGGCAGAGCGGCACCGCGGTCGAGCTCAGCGGCAGCGTGCGGTCGGCGTCGCCGTGGACGACCAGGACGGGCACGTCGATCCGGGCCAGGTCCGCGCGGAAGTCGGTGAGTCGGGCCGGGGCGCGGACCAGGGGCGCCTCGGCGGAAGCCGCGACGCCGATGTCCCAGCTGTACTGCACCACCTGGTCGCTGACCCGCTCGCCGCCCAGCACGTCCACGCCGTAGAAGTCGGCGAGGAAGCCGGCCACGAAGGCGGGGCGGTCGGCGCGGACGGCACCCCGGACCTCCCGGAGGGCGCTGCCGACCAAGCCGTCGGGGTGGGCGTCGGTCCGGGCCGGGAACGGCGGCACCACACCCAGCATCACCGCCCCGGAGATCCGTTCGGACCCGTAGCCGCCGAGGTACCGGACGACCTCTCCGGTGCCCATGGAGAAGCCGACCAGGATCACGTCCCGCAGGTCGAGTCGGCTGAGCACGGCGTGCAGGTCGGCCGCGAAGGTGTCGTAGTCGTAGCCGGACGCCGGCTTGTCGGAGGCGCCGAAGCCGCGGCGGTCGTAGGTGATCACCCGGTGGCCGGCGGCGAGCAGCGCGGCCTCCTGCTTCTCCCAGGAGGCGCCGTTGAGCGGCCAGCCGTGGATGAGCACCACGGGCCGGCCGGAGCCGTGGTCCTCGTAGTACAGGTCGACGGTGTCGGCGTTCTCCTCGCCGACGGTGATGAAGGGCATCCCGGCCGTCCTCAACTGCCCAGTGCGAGCACGGTGTCCACCGGGAACGGCAGCAGGTCGTGATGCTGGTCCGGCAGCGCGACGACGAGCGCACAGCGCGGCAGCGCCCCTCGGAGCCCGCTCAGCAGCCGCACCGCCGTGGGCCGGTCGAGCCCGGCGACGGGCTCGTCGAGGAGGAGCACCGCGGGCTCGCGCAGCACGGCACGGGCGATGCCGAGTCGACGCCGCTGGCCTTGGGACAGCGCGCTGCCCAACGGCCCGGTGGGTGTGTCGAGTTCCAGGTCCGCCAAGGCCGCGACGGCGAGCGCCGCACGAAGCGCGGCGTCGTCGGCGGCCGGGGCGGCCTGGCGCAGGTTGTCGGCGACGGTGCTGTCCGCCAGCCAGTCCTCGGCTTCGACGAGGGTGAGGGTGGAGGCGACCGCCGCTGCGGGGAGCGCGGGCAAGGGGGAGCCGCCGAGGAGCACGACACCGGGGGAGGGGCTGTCGATCCGTCCGGCGAGCATGTTGAGCAGGGTGCTCTTGCCGCTCCCGTTGGGCCCGGTGACCAGGGTGGCGCTGCCCGGGAGGAGGGTGGTCGACCACCGGGCCGCTCCCCGGCCCAGCGGGAGCTCGCGTACGGTCAGCGGCGCGTCGCGGTGGGAGGCGACGGCCGCCGCGGAGGGCAGGGCGCGGGCGCCCGCGAGCAGGTCGGTCAGCCGCAGCGCCGAGTGCGCGGCCGAGCCGTGGTCGCGCAGGATCTGCGGCAGCGCCTCGACGAGTTCGTAGGCGGCGGCGACCAGCAGCGTCTCGCCGATGGCGGCGGCGACCGGCTGGACCGTGGAGCGGCCGGCGAGCGCGAGCAGCAGGACGGCGACCTGGCCGACCGCGGCGAGCAGCCGGAGCAGCAGCCGGCCGCCGCGCAGGGCGGCGAGTGACGCGGCGTCGGCTCGGTGCGCGAGCGCCACCCGCCGGGCGACCTGGTCGCGGGCCCGGTCCACGGCGTCCAGGCAGTGCAGTTCGGCGAGCGCCGCCCGTGCGCTGAGCAGGGCGGATCGGGCGGCGGCCCGTTCGCCGACGGCCTCGGCGCGGTGGGCGAGAGCCCGGCGGTTGGTGCGTACGGCCACGGTGAGGGCCAGCACCAGCAGCAGCGCTTCCGCGGCGCCGGCGGCCGGATCGGCCACGCAGATCAGCGCCACCACGGCCAGGGCGGTCACGCCGAGACCGGTCAGCGGCGCGAGGGAGCGGGCCGGCAGCGCGCCCACGGCGGCCACGTCGTCGGTGAGCCGGGCCAGCAGCGCCCCGTCCCGGCGGTCCCGCAGCTGCCGGGGCGGGAGCGCGGCGGCGGTGCGCACCATCCGGGTCCGGAGTGCGACGGTCGCGCCGAGCAGGGCGCGGTGGCTGGTGAGCCGTTCGGTGTAGCGCAGCCCGGTCCGGCCGAGGGCCAGTGCCCGCACGGTGCCCGAGGGGTACATCCAGGACCACGTGGTGTTCGCCTGGAGGGTGACCAGGGCGCAGGAGGTGAGGAACCAACCGGACAGGCCGAGCAGTGCGGCGGCGGCCACTTCGGCGCAGGCGGCCAGCAGGGCACCGACCAGCAGGTCGCGGCGGCCCCGGCGGTCGGCCGAGGTCCACAGCAGGGTGACAGGGTTCATGCGGTCGCTCCGTGGACTCGGCCCCGGTCGACGCTGATGACCTCGTCGGCGATCCGCAGCAGTTCCGGGCTGTGGGTGGCGAGCAGGACGGTCCGGTCACGCGCCAGCGTGCGCACGGCGGCGATGACGCGCCGTTCGGCCTCGGGATCGAGGTGGGCCGTCGGTTCGTCCAGGCAGAGCACGGGCGCGGCCCGCAGCAGGGCGCGGACGAAGACCAGCTGCTGGATCTGGCCGGAGGAGAGTCCGCTGCCGCGCTCGCCGACGACCGTGTCCAGGCCGTGGGGCAGTGCCGCCGCCAGCCCGGCGAAGTCGAGCGCGGTGAAGGCCGCCGCGAGGGCGGCGTCGTCCGCGTCGGGGCGGGCCAGCAGCAGGTTCTCCCGCACGGTGCCCGGCAGCAGGTAGCAGGGCTGGCCGATCCAGGACACGGCGCGGGGGTCGGCGGACCGCGTCGTCCCGTCGGCCCGGTGGGTGCTCGATCCGGAGTCGGCGGCCAGCAGCCCGGCCGCGACGGCGAGCAGCGTCGACTTTCCCGCGCCGCTGGCCCCGGTGACGGCCACCAGCCGGCCCGGGTGCGCGGTCAGGGTGACGTCGTCGAGCGCGGGCCGGTCGCGGTCGGCGAAGGTGACGCCGACTCCGCGCAGCCGCACGCTGGTCGGCGCGTCGGCGGGTCCGGGCGGCCGGCTGCCCGGGCCGGGCCCCTCGGCTTCGGGCCCTGCCAGCAGGCCGTTGACGAGGTCGGCGGCGGCGGACGCCTCGGCCCGCGCGTGGTAGCCGCGCGCCAGTTCCCGTACCGGCGCGAAGTAGGCCGGAGTGAGGGTGAGCACGAAGAGCGCGGTGCCCAGCCCCATGGCCGAGGGCACGCCGGGCACGTGCAGGTAGTCGAGCAGGACCAGGCCGCAGTAGGTGGCGACCACGGCGAGGGTTCCGGTGACCAGCAGTTCCACCCAGGCGGTGGAGAGGAACGCCACGCGCAGTACCGCCTGGGTGCGGTCGGCCAGCTCGCGGTCGGCCGCCGTCACGGTGCGGGCGGCCTGCTCGTCGGCGCCCAGGCCGACCAGGGTCGGCAGCCCGCGCAGCTGGTCCAGCAGCCGGGCGCTGAGCGTCCGGGCGGCGGTCAGCTGGGACTGGACGGCGGCGCGCGTGCCCATGCCGATGACCTTGAGGTTGGCCGGCAGCAGTGGGGTCGCCAGCACCAGCAGCAGGGCGACCAGCGGGCTGCCGGAGGCGATCGCGGCCAGCACGATGCCGCCGGCGATCAGCATGGTCCGGCGCGCCGGGACGTAGCCGGTCAGCCAGTCGGTGAGACGGTCCACCTCCTCGTCGAGCGCCTGGACGAAGGCGGCGTCCGAGGTCCGCGGCTCCGCGCCGGCGGTCGGCCGCCGCCAGGCGGGCAGGGCGGCGGCCAGCAGCCGGGTGCGCAGCTCGTGCCGGACGGCGGCGGCCGCGTCGTCCGCGGCCCGGTCGCCCGCCGCGAGCAGCAGGGCCCGCAGGACGATGCCGGCCCCGACCAGGCAGGCGGCGGGCAGGACCGACACCGGGGTGACGGCCTCCTGCTGGCCCCGCAGGGCCAGCCGGGCCGCCCAGCCGAGTCCGGCCGCCCACCCCACGGTGCCGAGGACGGCGAGTCCGCGCAGGGTGCCGGCGCGGCGGAAGGCCGGCGCCTGAGCGTGTGCCCAGGCGCGCAGCCGGTCCAACGCCCGCTGCTGCTCCCGCTGCACCTCGTCGTCGGCCAGGCGCGCCAGCAGCGCGGCGGTGTCGCTCATCGCCGCGCCGCCGGATCGAGGTCGAACTCGCCCGCCGCGGCGGCCCGCCGGTCGCCGACCAGCCAGGCGGTCACCGAGACAGCGCCGAACAGGGTGAGGGCGACCGGGGCGATCCATTCGCCCTCGCCTCCGAACACGTCCTGCGCCACCGCGGCCGTGCCGACGCCGAGCACGGTGAGGGCGACCCGCCGGGCGACCGTGCGCAGGATCCCCTCCGGCGCGCCGACGGCGCCCGGCGCCTCGGGGCGGGGCGCCGAAGCCGTCCGCGGCTGCCGCCGGGGTTCGTCGGGAAGGGCGAGCGCGGCCGGCGCCGGGGCCCGGTACTTTCCGCGGAACACCCACCAGGCGTAGACGTTGTAGGCCAGCACGACCGGCATGCAGCCCCCGACGCCGATCAGCAGGAACACCTGGGAACCGGTGGGGCTGGCGGCGTCGTGCACGGTCAGCGCGGGCGGCACCACCACCGGTGCGGTCGCGGCCACCAGGGCCAGCAGCCCGGCCACCTGGGCGCCGAGCACCGCGACGAACGGGCGGGCGTCGGGCCTCCGGCCGAAGCCGTACCAGGCGACGGCGCCGCAGCCGGCGGCCGCGGCCACCGCGAGGCCGAACAGGGCGGCGCGCAGCGACTGTTCGAACCGGAACTGCTGGGGGTCGGCCACCTCCAGGCCGAAGCCCAGGACCAGGGCGGCGGCCGTCGTCGCCGCGAGCAGCGGGCGCCCGAGCCGGGCGGCCCGGCGGCGGACGGCGCCCTCCGTCTTGGCGTGCAGCCAGGCCGCGCCGGCCAGCAGGTACAGCGCCGTCAGGCCGAGCGCGCACAGCACGCTGTAGGGGTTGAGCCAGCGCAGCGCACCGCCGTCGTAGACGCCCTGGTGCTGGGGCAGCCCGGTGAGGACGGTGCCGACCACGAGCCCCTGGCAGACCGTCACCACCAGGGAGGAGACGCCGAACAGGCGCCCCCAGCCGCGCCGGTAGCCCGGGGCGGAGCTCTGCAGCTCCAGCGCCAGCCCGCGCAGCACGAAGCCCAGCAGCATCACGGTCAGCGGGAGGTAGAGCCCGGGCAGCACGGTGGCGTAGACCCCGGGCAGCGCGGCCCACAGGGTGACCGCGGCGAGGATGATCCAGCTCTCGTTGGCGTCCCAGGCCGTCGCGACCAGCTCGGTGTACTCCTTGCGCCGCCGGTCGTCGCGGTCGAGGAGGCCGAGGATCCCGATCCCGAGGTCGTAGCCGTCCAGGACGACGTACGCGCCGAGCGCGAAGAGGACCAGCGCGTAGGAAGCGTACTCAGCCACGGGCGGCCTCCGGTCGTGCGGGGCGGCCCGGTGCGGGCCGGAGCGGGGGGACGGGGGACGGCGCGGAGGCGTCGACGGCCTCCGGCCCGGCCTTCACGGTCCGCACGACGTAGCGGACCCAGACCGCGACCAGCACGGCGTAGACCGCGACGAATCCGGCCAGGCTGAGCGCCGCCTCGGTGGTGGACAGCCGGGAGACGGCGTCGGAGGTGCGGATCCTGCCGTAGACCACCCAGGGCTGCCGTCCGGTCTCCGCGGTGATCCATCCGCCGGTGATCGCGATCAGGCCGGCGGGTGTCATCCACACCATCAGCCGGTGGAACCGCCGGGCGGTGAACAGCCGTCCGCGCAGGCGCAGCACCAGGCCGGCGAAGGCCATCGCGAACATCGTGAGCGCGGTGAAGTACATCGCGCGGAACCCGTAGAAGGTGCTCCACATGTTCGGGCGCCGGTCCGGCGGGGTCTGGAGCAGGCCGGGCACGTGGGCCTGGCCGGTCAGGTCCTTGCCGATCACCGCGCCCAGGTGCGGGATCCCGATCTGCAGGCTGTTCCGGCCCTGGTCGGTGTCGGGGACGACGAGCACGTTGTAGCCGTCGTTGTCGGTCGTCCAGTTGCCCTCGAAGGCCTCCAGTTTGGCGGGTTGGTGCTGCCCCATGAACACCGCGGTCTCGTCGCCCGCGTACAGCTGGACGGGCATCAGCACGGCCAGCACGCCGAGCGCGAGGGAGAGCGTGCGGCGGGCGAAGGCGAGCGAGCGCCGCCGCACCAGGTACCAGGCGGCGATGCCGCCGACGAACCAGGCGGCACTGATCAGCACCGCGAGCAGCATGTGCGGGAACCGGTAGGAGAACGCCGGGTTGAGCAGCACCTGCTGCCAGTCGCGGGCCTGGAACTGGCCGGCCACCTCGGTGTAGCCGGCCGGGTCCTGCATCCAGCTGTTCGCGGAGAGGATCCAGGTGGTGGACAGCAGCGTGCCGAGGGCGACCATCCAGGAGGCGAGGGCCATGGTGCGCGGGCGCACCCGTCCCTCGCCGTAGAGCATGATGCCGATGAAGCCCGCCTCCAGGAAGAAGGCCGTGATCACCTCCATCCCGATGGTGACGCCGAGGATCGGGCCGACCGCATGGGCGTAGGCGCCCCAGTTCAGGCCGAACTCGAAGGTCATCACCGTGCCGGCCACCACGCCGAGACCGAAACCGACCGCGAAGATCTTCCGCCAGAAGCGGAACATCTGCAGGTAGAGCGGGTTCCGGGTGCGCAGGTAGGCCGTGTACGCGACGGCGAGCAGGATCGACAGCCCCACGGTCAGGGCGGGGAAGGTCATGTGGAAGACGGCGGTGATGGCGAACTGCCAGCGGGACAGTTCCACCGTCGCGGACGACGCCATGGCGACTCCGTTCAGCACGGCGGGGCGGGACGCGGGTGGACTCGGCGGATCACAGCCGCACCAGCGGGGTGTCCACCAGGTGCTCCGCGAGGAACCACACCTGCGCCTCGCCGGTGCGCACGACCTGCGACACCAGCAGGTCGTTCGTGCCGTCGTCGCCGAGCGCCGCCACCCGACCCGCGGCGTCGCGGGCGTCGACGAGGATGCCCTCGTGCGCCGACAGCAGCCGCGACAGCATCGCCGGCACCTCCTCGACGCCGTCCGGCGGCCGCGGGATCGAGGTGAGCTCCGCGGCGTGCCGCGGGTCGCCGACGGCGACCCCGCCCAGACCCTGTATCCGCTCGGCGAGCGCGTCCACCAGCGCCAGTTGCTCGTCCGCGTGCTTGTCCAGCAGCAGGTGCAGCTGGTAGAAGGTCGCGCCGCGCACCAGCCAGTGGTGCTTCTTGTAGAGGGAGTACAGGATCACGGTGTCCGCGAGCACCTGGTTGAGCCGCTGGCAGGCGTACAGGCGCGCGTCGCGGGTCAGGCCGAGCGGAAGCTGGCTGACGGTGCCGAACTCCTGGATCTCCTGGCCCTTCTGGTGCAGCAGCGGCTGGCTGCCGGCGGTGGTGCGCGGGTGGTCGGACCGGCTCATGGGAGCTCCTTGCGGATCGTCGGTGGATGGGTGCTCCCCACGCTAGGGGCGCGTCCGGAGCGGGCTTGTTCCGAAGCGCACCGACCGTTGCCGCCGAGCGCCCAGGCGCCCGCGCCGGCGGCGACCACGGCGCCGTCCCCGGCAGTGCGCTGACGGAACGGGGGCAGTGCGCTGTGGGCCAACCCCGGTGCGGGAGCCGGACCTAGCGTTCTGTCACGTGTTCGAAGCCGATCTCCGGCCAGTCGCGGATCCCGCTCGGACGCTCCCCGTCGCCGCCGGACCGGTGCGGCGAACCGAACGTGTCACAGGAGGCTGGAGAGGTGCCTGCAATGCCTGTCGGCGGGCTCGTCCCCCGCGCTGTCGAGGACGCCGCCGACGTCGTCGTCCGCAACGCGAAGATCCACACCGGGGACGCCCGCCGCCCCCGGGCCGGCGCCCTCGCCATCCGCGACGGCCTGATCACGGCCGTCGGGGACGACGCGGACGTCGCCCCGCTCATCGGACCGGCCACCACCGTGGTCGACGCCCTCGGCCGACGGGTGGTGCCCGGCCTCAACGACGCCCACCTGCACGTGATCCGGGGCGGTCTCAACTACGTCCTGGAGCTGCGCTGGGACGGTGTGACCTCGCTGCGCCAGGCCCTGGCGATGCTGCGGGAGCAGGCCGCCCGCACCCCCGAGGGGCAGTGGGTGCGGGTCGTCGGCGGCTGGTCGGCGGAGCAGTTCGCCGAGCGGCGGCTCCCCACGCCCGCCGAACTGAACGAGGCCGCGCCGGACACCCCGGTGTTCGTCCTGCACCTCTACCAGTCCGCGATCCTCAACCGCGCGGCGCTGAAGGCCGCCGGCTACACCCGGGACACCCCCGACCCGAAGGGCGGCCGGATCGTCCGGGGCCGCGGCGGCGAGCCCAACGGCATGCTGCTGGCCGCGCCCAGCGCGCTGGTCCTCTACTCCACGCTCGCCAAGGCCCCGGTCCTGGCGCCCGAGGACCGCAGGACGTCCACCCGGCACTTCCTGCGCGAGCTGAACCGCTTCGGCCTGACCTCCGCGATCGACGCCGCCGGCGGGTTCCAGAACTTCCCCGAGAACTACGCCACGGTGACCGAACTCGCCCGGGACGGCCTGCTGACCCTGCGCATCGCCTACCACCTGTTCCCGCAGACCCCGGGCCAGGAGCTCGACGACCTCACCCGCTGGATCGAGACGGTCCGCCCCGGGGACGGCGACGAGTGGCTGCGCCTCAACGGCGCCGGCGAGAACCTCACCTGGGCCGCCGCCGACTTCGAGAACTTCGCCGAACCCCGGCCGGAACTCGACGGCTACGAGGGCGAGTTCGAGAAGGCCGTACGGCTCCTCATGGAGAACGGCTGGGGCTTCAGGCTGCACGCGACCTACGACGAGACGATCCGACGCGACCTCGCCGTGTTCGAGAAGCTTGCCGCGGACGGGCTCTTCCCCGCCGGGAACCGGTGGCTCTTCGACCACGCGGAGACCGTCTCGCGGGACAGCCTCGACCGGATCGCGGCCCTCGGCGGCTCGGTCTCCGTGCAGAACCGGCTCTCCTTCCAGGGCGAGGTGTTCACCCGCCGGTACGGCTTCGGCGCCGCCGCCGAGGCGCCGCCGATCCGCGCGATGCTGGACCGCGGGCTGACCGTCGCGGCCGGCACCGACGCCACCCGGGTGTCCTCGTACAACCCCTGGGTCGCCCTGCACTGGCTGGTCTCCGGCCGCACGGTCGGCGGCCTGGCGGTCCGGCCGCCGCACAACCGGGTGGACCGGGAGACCGCGCTCGCGATGTACACCACGGCGGGAGCGGCGCTCACCGGCGAGCAGGACGTCAAGGGCGTGCTGCGGCCGGGCTGTTACGGCGACCTGGCGGTCCTGTCCGCCGACTACTTCACCGTGCCCGAGCAGGCCATCCCGGACATCGAGTCGCTGCTGACGGTCGTCGGCGGCCGGATCGTCCACGCCGTGGCCGAGTACGAGGGCATGGACGAGGAACTCCCGGCGGTCAGCCCCGCCTGGAGCCCGGTCGCGCACTTCGGCGGCTACCAGTCCCACCGGGACCGGGGCGGCGCGGGCGCCCGCCAGGCCGAACTGCTCGGCGAGGTCGTCGCCGAGTCGGAGCTGCACCGCCGCTGGCGCGTCGACCGCGGCCTCGCGACGGACCACGCCCAGCCG
Organism: Streptomyces sp. NRRL S-350; assembly: GCF_000719705.1. Lineage (GTDB taxonomy): Bacteria > Actinomycetota > Actinomycetes > Streptomycetales > Streptomycetaceae > Kitasatospora. The sequence continues at coordinate 25,765 of NZ_JOHO01000079.1, forward strand.
TTCGACCCCTGCTTCCTCCTCTGACACCGCCCCCTCCCTCCTGTCTCTTATACACATCTGACGCTGCCGACGAAGAGGAGAGGG
>NZ_JOHO01000080.1 GCF_000719705.1 Streptomyces sp. NRRL S-350
CAGCCCAGCCCCCCACCGCCGCCCCCGCCCCCATCGCCGCCCCGGCCCCCGGCCCCGCGCCCGGGCGGCGCCGCCGTCTGCTCGTCCTCGCGATCTGCTGCCTGAGCCTGTTCATCGTCGGCCTCGACAACACCGTGGTGAACATCGCCCTGCCCGCGATCCAGCGGGACCTGGACGCCCCGGCGTCCGGGCTGCAGTGGATCATCGACGCCTACACCCTGGTGCTGGCCTCGCTGCTGATGCTGTTCGGCTCGGTGGCGGACCGGTTCGGCCGTCGCCGGGTGTTCCAGACCGGACTGGTGTGCTTCGCGCTCGGCTCACTGCTGTGCAGCCTCGCGCCGAACCTGGAGTGGCTGGTGGTGTTCCGGGCGCTGCAGGCGGTGGGCGGCTCGATGCTCAACCCGGTGGCGATGTCGATCATCACCAACACCTTCACCGATCCGAAGGAGCGGGCCCAGGCGATCGGCGTCTGGGGCGGTGTGGTCGGCATCTCGATGGCGCTCGGCCCGCTGCTCGGCGGCTTCCTGGTGGACGGCGCGGGCTGGCCGTCGATCTTCCTGATCAACGTCCCGGTGGCGCTGGTGGCGATCCTGCTGACGGCCCGTTTCGTGCCGGAGTCCCGCTCGCCCCGGCCGCGCCGACTGGACCCGGTGGGGCAGCTGCTGATGGTCGTGCTGCTCGGCTGCGGCACCGCCGCGATCATCGAGGGCCCGGCGAACGGCTGGACCTCCCCGCTGATCCTCGCCCTCGCGGGGTCCGCCGTGGCCGCGCTGGTGGCATTCCCGCTGTGGGAACGGCGGGTGGCCGAACCTCTGGTGGACCCGCGGTTCTTCGCCAGCGCGCCGTTCGCCGGGGCCACCGTCACCGCGGTGTGCGCTTTCGCCGCGCTCGGCGGCTTCCTCTTCCTCAACACCCTCTACCTGCAGAACGTCCGGCACTACGGCCCGGTCGAGGCCGGTCTGTGGACGCTGCCGATGGCCGGGATGATGCTGGTCTGCGCGCCGCTGGCCGGACGGATCGTCGGCATCCGGGGCCCGCGCCTGCCGCTGGTGGCGGCCGGGCTCGGCCTCGCCGCGAGCGGGCTGCTGCTCACCCGACTCACCGCCGACTCACCGCCGGCGCTGCTGCTGGTCGCGTACGCGCTGTTCGGCTTCGGCTTCGGCATGGTCAACGCGCCGATCACCAACTCGGCGGTCTCCGGGATGCCGCGCGCCCAGGCGGGTGTGGCGGCCGCGGTGGCGTCGACCAGCCGGCAGGTCGGCCAGTCGCTGGGCGTGGCGGTGATCGGCACGGTCGTCACCTCGGCCGTGGTCGGCCCGGTCGCGACCGGTTTCACCCCGGCCAGCCACGCCGGCTGGTGGATCCTGGTCGGTCTCGGCGGCGCGATCCTCGCCCTGGGCCTGGCCACCACCACCGCCTGGGCGAGCGGGACGGCCGCCCGGGTGGCCGCCCGCCTCGGCGGTGAGCCGCCGGCCGTCCGGCCCGGTGTGCGGGAGGCCCCGCCCGAGCGGCTACGATGACCACTACGGCGGAAGAGCCGGCCGGGCGGTCGCGACGGGTCACCAGACCCGCCGAGGAACGTCCGGGCTCCACAGAGCAGGGTGGTGGGTAACGCCCACCCGGGGTGACCCGCGGGACAGTGCCACAGAAAACAGACCGCCCACCGCTCCGGCGGTGGGTAAGGGTGAAACGGTGGTGTAAGAGACCACCAGCGACCGGGGTGACCCGGCCGGCTAGGTAAACCCCACCCGGAGCAAGGTCAAGATCGGCGCCCTCGGGCGCCGTGCGCGGACGTTCGAAGGCTGCTCGCCCGAGTCCGCGGGTGGACCGCACGAGGCTGTCGGCAACGGCAGCCCTAGATGGATGGCCGCCTCCCCGGGCCGCGCAAGCAACCCGGGAGACAGAACCCGGCGTACAGGCCGACTCTTCCGTCGCCGACTTGGGGAAGGCCCTCTGATCTGCACTTTCGCAGGTCGGGGGGCCTTTCGCATGCCCTGACTGCCGCAGTCCGGTCGCTCACTCTTCGTGTCTATTACCGGCTGTTCCCAGTCGCGCTGTGGCGCACCGATGCGGGTGGCCGGATCCAGCGACTCCTTGGCGACCGCGAGCGCCTGCTCGACGTCGTTGGCCTGGAGGCGGCCCTTGGCCTGGAACACGCGCACCAGCCGGGCTCGGAATCGGCAGCCTCGACGGCCAGTGCGACTTCGGCCCCCGCCAGGTCTCGTTGGCACGCGAGCGATCACCGAGCGCGGCGTGGGCCCGGGCCCGTCCTCCCGGTCGCCGAGCATGCCTACCGGCACACGATCAAGCTCCCGGTCTGGCATCGTGAGCAGGATCTCGCGCTGGCCGAACAGTACGTTCGCGCGGCCGTCAAGGTGAGCGACCACCACAAGGAGTTGCTGTGACCGTTGCCTCCGCCGAGTTCCTGGCCGGCCTCGTCAGCGATGCCCAGCAGGACGGCATCACCGGCTTCGTGGCCGCAGCTGTCGTCACCGAGGCCACCCGGATCCTCCTGGTGCGGCGCAAGCCCGACGACTTCATGGGTGGGCTGTGGGAGATCCCGTCCGGCAAGGTCGAGGAGGGCGAGACCATCCTGGAGGCCCTCCACCGAGAGACCGCCGAGGAGACCGGCCTGACCATCGGGACGGTGAACGGCTACGTCGGCCACTTCGACTACCCCGACAGCCGTGGCGGTATCACCCGGCAGTTCAACTTCGCGGTCACGGTCGAGAAGGCCGAACCGGTTGTCCTCACCGAGCACAACGCCCACCAGTGGGCCCTGCCCGGCGACCTGCCCGAGGTGAGCGATGCGGTGCGCGAGCTGATCGCCAGGTGAGCCGGAGCCGTCGACCCGCCCGCCCGGGGGAGAAGTCGACCCGCCCGCCCGGCGGAAGAACGTGAGGACAGGACCGCGGGGAAGCGGCTGCTGTCCGAGGTGCGGCGGCGATCGAGCCGCGGGTAGCTGCCGCTGAGCCGACTGGGTCCGGCGTACGGGCCGACTCTTCCGCTCCCTTCCGGCCGTGACCGGGCGGGGCGCGCCGGCTACTGCGGGTGGGCGCCGACGGCGTCGCGGATCTGCTCGCCGAGCCCGCCGTTGACCCGGGCGCAGCTGGCGCAGCAGAAGAACATCCCGGCCACTTCGACGCCGTGGCCGACGATACGCACGTTGCACTGCTCGCAGCGGGGCGCGAGCTTCTCCATCGCGCACTCGAAGCTGTCGAAGGTGTAGGTGTCGCCGGTGACCGTCTTGATCTCGAAGGCCAGCCAGTAGTCGTTTCCGCAGGTGACGCAGTTGGCCATGGCGGCCGTCTCCTTCCGGTGGGGCCGGCCCTGGCGGGGCGGCTGGTTCCAGTGTCGGAGGACCGGTCGGAGGCGGCCACCCGGCGGGACTGTCGGGCGGACGGGCGTCAGGCGGGGCGGGCGGCGAGTTCTTCGAGGGCGCGGACGGCGCGTTCGGCGTCGTCGGCGGCGACGAACAGGTGGTCGTGGTGGAAGCCGGCCACGACGTTGCAGCTGATCCCTTCCTCGGCGAGCCGTCCGGCCACGGCCGCGGTCAGCCCGACGGCCTCCAGCGCCGAGTGGATCTGCAGGGTGATCCAGGCCGCCACGTACTCGTAGCGCAGTCCGAGGGCGTCCGCCTCTTCCTGGGCGACCACCACCGTCACCCCTTCGGGTTCGGCGACGGTCACCACCGGCCGCATGCCGGCGGGCACCCTCGCGGGGAGCGTGCAGTACACGTACCGCCCAGGGTTGAGCAGCGGGCGCATTCCGCGCAGCAGCGTCGCAAGATCTCGTTCTCCGGCCATGCCCGTCACCGTAGCGGCTGGGCACGGGGCGTGTCCGGGCCTGTCGGCCGTGTCGGGAGCCGTGCGCGGCGGTTGCGGGTGCTGCGGCGGGAGGTGCCGGGCGGTGTCGGCGGTCGGTCGAACTCCGCTGGGGCCGGTCGCAGTTCGGTGGGGTCCGTCGGGCCCGTCGAGTGGGATCGGCTGTCGCTGGCGCGTTGACGAGCGACAGTCACCGATATATCGTCGAACTATCGAGACAGTGACTCGACTGTCTCGGGTAAGCGTTCGGAGGAAGTACTCGGAGAACGCTTCGGAGAACCAGGAGGTGGGCGCCATGCGCTCAGGAAAGCGATTCCGTGGAGAAAGCCCGGGCGGCGGTCGGCGTTGGCCGGGGCCGGAGTTCCGGGGGGTGCCCGGGGAGGGCTTCGAGGGGCGGGAGGCGTTCGGCGGGTTCGGTCCGCCGTTCGGCGGCGGCCCCGGCCGGCCGATGGGCGGCCCGTTCGGGCACGGCTTCGGCGGGCACGGCGGCAGGCGGGGTGGGCCGCACGGGCGGCGCGGCGGCCGGGCCCGGCGCGGTGACGTCCGCGCCTCGCTGCTGGCGCTGCTCAAGGAGCGGCCGATGCACGGCTACGAGATGATCGCCGAGATCGCCGAGCGGACCGGCGGGGCCTGGCGGCCCAGCCCGGGCTCGATCTACCCCAACCTCCAGCTGCTGGAGGAGGAGGGCCTGATCACTGCGGAGGTGGTGGGCGGCAAGCGGCTGGTCTCGCTCACCGAGGCGGGCCGGGCCGAGGCCGAGGCCGGTCCGGCGGAGCCGTGGGCGGAGGCCGGCCGGGAGGTCGACTGGGAGGCCGTCCAGGAGGTGGGCCAGGCGCTCGCCGCGCTCGACCAGGCGGTCCAGCAGGTCATGCGGACGGGCACCGAGGCGCAGCGCGCCAAGGGCCTGGCCGTGCTGACCGAGGCCCGCAAGAAGCTGTACCTGGTCCTCGCCGAGGACGACTGACCGGCGAGAAGGGGGCGGGAGCCCGGCTGTGGAAGCCGGCCCGGCGGGCGGTGCCGCTGCTCAGGGGCGGACCACGAACAGCGCCACGCTGACGAGCAGCAGCACCGCCCAGGCGAACCAGAGCCAGCCGTCGGGCCCGATGACCACGCTGTAGAGGCACACCACCGGCAGCAGCGCGCCGGTGACGACGGCGACCTGCCGGTTGTGGTGCGCGACGGCGCGGGGGCGGCTCCTGGGGTGCCGTTCCGTCCTGGCCATGCCGACCTCCCGTGGAGGCGATGGGGGGCGGACCGTCAGCCGGAGGCCTTGGCGGTGGCCGCCTCGTCGTACTCGTAGCGCCAGAACCAGCTCAGTCCCCGTACCTGCTTGGCCCGGACGTACACCAGTGTGCGCGCGGGAGCCCCGCCGTGCGCGGGGACGGGGACCTTGTACGTCTTGGGCACGCCGAGCATGGGCCCCAGGGGGATCGGGAGGATCCGCCCGTCCAGGGGGCCGCCGACGAATGCGGTGTCCGCGCTCTTCATCCCCCCAGGATCTCACCTCCGCGCGGGCGACCACGGGCCCCGCCGGGGTGACCGGGAACACCCGGAAGGGAAGCCGGAAAGGAAACCGGAAGGGAAAGCTGCCGGGAACGCCTCGTGAGGGCCGCGTGCCGGGAGTGTGCCCGGTCTGCGCGCGGTCTGCGCGCGGGAGTGTGACCGGGGAGGCACCGCCCCCGGTCATCCGGAGGGCCCGCGCACCCTTATCCTTCCTGTACGCCCTCGGGGTCCACCCGGGACAGCGGGCCCCGTACGGGCCGGGCGGGGCGCGGATCCGCGTGCCCCTCCGGCCGATCCGGCGCGGACAGCGTGCTGCCGCGACTGCGTACCGTGACCCGGGCGTCGGCCGTCCGGTGACCCCGGGACGCGGTCGGCGGGGCGCGGACGGCAGGGCCGGGCACCTCCGGGAAGCAGCGGGGGGCGTCGTGCGTTGCGTCGGAGTGGTACGTCGAACGCTGTGTCGCACCAGGCACGGCAGTTGCGCGGAAGGGGCCCGATGGAAGCCGGCGGCAGGTGGACGACCTGGTGGCAGAAGCGTGATCGTCAGCGGACTCGCGAAGGGGGCGCGGACGGTCCGGCCGGGGGGCTGGCCGAGCTGCTCGGCGCCGCGCGCGCCGGTTTCCCGCTGGCGCCGGCCGCGCACCCGACCGGCTACCGCTGTTCCTGTGACCGGGTGGCCTGTCCGGCCCCGGCCCAGCACCCGGTCTCCTTCGCCTGGCAGACCCAGGCCACGACCGATCCCGATCAGCTCTCCCGCTGGCTCGCCCGCGACCCGCAGGCCAACTTCATCACCGCCACCGGCCGGGTGCACGACGTGCTGGACGTCCCGGCGGAGGCCGGACGGCTGGCGCTGGAGCGGCTGACCGCGCTGGGAGTCGAGGGCCCGGTCGCCGCCGTCGGCGAGGACCGCTACCTGTTCTTCACCGCCACGCGCGGCACCCCGCAGGACGAGGACGAGTGGTGGCCGAGCGCGCTCGACTCCACCCCGGACACCATGTCCGAGCACCCCGGCCTGCGCTGGCACTGCCGCGGCTCCTACACCCTCCTCCCGCCGGCCGCGCTGCCGGACGGCTCCCGGGTGCGGTGGCTGCGCGGGCCCGAGCAGCCGCTGCCGGACCCGCTGCGCGTCCTGGACGTGCTGACCGACGCCTGCACCGAGGTGGGCGCGGTGGCCGAGGAGCAGTGGCTCATCGGCTGACGCCGCGCCCGGCGCGCCGTCACGGCAGGGTGAGGACCTCCGCGCCGTCCGCCGTGACCACCAGGGTGTGCTCGAACTGGGCGGTGCGCTTGCGGTCCTTGGTGACGACCGTCCAGCCGTCCGGCCAGATCTCGTAGTCGTGGGTGCCCAGGGTCAGCATCGGCTCGATGGTGAAGGTCATGCCCGGCTTGATCACCTCGGTGGCCCGCTCGCTGTCGTAGTGCGGGATGATCAGGCCGGAGTGGAACGACGTGTTGATGCCGTGTCCGGTGAAGTCCCGCACCACGCCGTAGCCGAAGCGCTTGGCGTAGGACTCGATGACCCGTCCGATGACGTTGATCTGGCGGCCCGGCTTGACGGCCTTGATCGCCCGGTCGAGGGATTCCCGGGTGCGCTCGACCAGCAGCCGGGACTCCTCGTCCACGTCGCCGACCAGGTAGGTGGCGTTGAGGTCGCCGTGCACGCCGTGGATGTACGCGGTGGCGTCGATGTTGACGATGTCGCCGTCCTGCAGCACGGTCGAGTCCGGGATGCCGTGGCAGATCACCTCGTTGATCGAGGTGCAGACGGACTTGGGGAAGCCCCGGTAGCCGAGGTCGGACGGGTAGGCGCCGTGGTCGCACATGTACTCGTGGGCGACGGCGTCCAGCGCGTCGGTGGTGACGCCGGGGGCGATCAGCTTGGCCGCCTCCTCCATCGCCCGGGCGGCGATCCGGCTCGCGATCCGCATCTTCTCGATCGTCTCGGCGGTCTGCACCTCGGGCCCGGTGTACGGCGCCGGGGCGGGGCGCCCGACGTACTCGGGGCGCGGGATGTGCGCCGGGACCTTGCGGGTGGGGGACTGGATGCCGGGTACGAGAGCCATGGCCGCGAGTCTAGTCGCCGGGCTCCGCCGGGTCGGGCGGTGTGCGGAGGGGCCCGGGCACGGGAATGATCGGTATCGACCCGACACCTGAACGCCGCCTGTCCGACCGAACGCCGAGTGCCTCGAAACGAACGCCGAGCGCCTGAACGGGAGAACGCCATGCCCCTCGGATTCCACCGCAAGCCCACCGGCAAGCCCGGTGAGTGGTTCTACTGCATCAAGCACGACAAGGTCGAGGAGGGCCCGGAGTGCCCGGCGAAGGACCGTCTCGGCCCGTACACCAGCCCGGAGGAGGCCGCCCAGGCGCTGCGGATCGCGGACGAGCGCAACCGGGAGTGGCAGAACGACCCGCGGTGGCGGGACGAGCCGAAGGGCCCGACCGCGTAGGCGCGCCGAGCGCCTACCAGCGGCTGAGCGCGGGCGCCGAGGCCAGCCGCCCGGCGAGGTCGGCGAGCCGGTCCAGGGTGGAGCGGCGGGCGGGCGGCCGGCCGGCGGCGGCGCTGACCAGGTGCTGCGCCAGGTCGAAGGGCTCCTCGGCGGCCGTGCCCACGGCCAGCCGCTCGTGCGCGAGTCCGCCGAGGTCGCCCGGCTCGGTGGGGGCGGCGCCGTCCAGCGCCAGCACGGTCGCGCCCTGCCGCCGGGCGTCGTGCACCCGCTCCAGCAGCCGGGCGCCGGCCGCACCCGGGGCCACCACCAGGACGGTGGCGCCGCGCCCGGCCTCGGCCAGCCGCCGCAGGTCGTGCGCGAGGTGGGCCGGGGCGCCGGCGGGCGACCGGTGCCGCAGCAGGGTCGGTGCCAGCCGGGGGACGGCCGACCAGGCCGCCTCGTCCGCCAGGTGGGCGGCGAGGTGCCAGGGCTCGTACGCCTCGGTGCCGACCAGCAGCAGGCCGCGCGCGCTGCGCCGCTCCACCGAGCGCCGCAGCGATCCGGCGAAGCCTCCGGCCCGCTCCAACCAGCCCGTGCCCGCCAGCCGTTCCCGGAGTGCCGAAACTCTCACCGCGTCCATGCGGGCCAGGATGTCGCGCCGGGCCGGGGGTTTGGCAGGATCAGCCCATGACTTCCCTCGAATCAGCGACAAACCCGGCCCATGAACTGCCGGACGTCTCGCAGCTGGTGGTCGGCGTCCTCGGCGGCACCGGCGACCAGGGGCGCGGCCTGGCCCTGCGGCTGGCCAAGGCCGGCCAGCGGGTGATGATCGGCTCCCGCGACGCCGCCCGGGCCGAGGCCTCGGCGGCCGAGCTGGGCCTCGGCGTGCGCGGCGCCGACAACGCCACCGTGGCCCGGGAGAGCGACGTCGTGATCGTCGCGGTCCCGTGGGAGGGCCACGCCGCCACCCTGACCGCGCTGCGCGAGGAACTGTCCGGCAAGATCGTCGTCGACTGCGTCAACCCGCTCGGCTTCGACAAGCAGGGCGCCTACGCGCTGAAGCCGGAGGAGGGCAGTGCCGCCCAGCAGGCCGCCGCGCTGCTGCCGGACTCGCGGGTCACCGCCGCCTTCCACCACCTGTCGGCGGTGCTGCTGCAGGACGAGTCGGTGGAGGCCGTCGACACCGACGTCATGGTGCTGGGCGACGAGCGGGCCGCCACCGACGTGGTGCGAGCCCTGGCCGCCCGGATCCCCGGCATGCGCGGCATCTACGCGGGCCGGCTGCGCAACGCCCACCAGGTCGAGGCGCTGGTGGCGAACCTGATCTCGGTCAACCGACGCTACAAGGCCCACGCGGGCCTGCGCGTCACCGACGTCTGAGCGTGCGCTCCGGACGCCGCCGTGTCGACCTCACCCCTGGACCCGCTCCGGAGGTGAGGTCGGCGACAATGGACGGCGGCCGCGACCCGGACGGCCGTACCCGTACTAGGAGCCTCCCGCCATGCCCCGCACGTCCCTGCTCGCCCTGATCGTCGTCGTCCTCGCGCTGGCCGCCGCCGTCTTCTCGCTGACCCAGGGCCTCTGGCTGGGCCTGGTCTGGCTGCCGCTGGCCGGTGTGGCCAGCAACGTGGTCTGGCTGAACCGCCGTCGCGCGAAGATCGCCGAGGCCGCGGGGGCGGCGGCCGAGCAGGGCTGACCCCGCTCTCGCGGGCTAGTTCTTCCAGAAGCTGAACAGGTACCGGCCGAGAGTCGCGTAGTCCTGGTCCACGCCGAAGAGGCCCATCAGGCCGTGGACGATCCCGAAGAAGAACGAGTTCACCTCGGGCTGCCACAGCAGCGCGAACACCGCGAGCATCCCGTACGGCGCGAACGGCTCGACCGCGCGCCGGGTCTTGTACGACAGCCACGGCTCCACGACGCCGTAGCCGTCCAGGCCGGGCACCGGCAGCAGGTTCAGCACCGCCGCGCTGAGCTGGAGGAAGGCGAGGAAGCCGAGCGCGCCGGAGAACGGCGAGATGGTCAGCTCGTAGCCGTTCCAGAACGCGTGCACCGCCGGGTCGTCCAGCCAGCCCGCGCCGATCGGGACCAGCAGCGCGGCCCCGATCAGCAGGTTGACCAGCGGACCGGCCGCCGAGATCAGGCTGTGCTTGAGCCGGCCCTGGATCCGGTGCCGCTCGATCCAGACCGAGCCGCCGGGCAGGCCGATGCCGCCGAGGATCACGAAGACGATCGGCAGCACGAAGCTGAGCAGCACGTTGGCGTACTTCAGCGGGTTGAGCGTGAGGTAGCCCTTGGCGCCGACGGTGAGGTCGCCGCCGTGCAGCGCGGTGCGCGCGTGGGCGTACTCGTGCAGGCAGAGCGAGACCATCCAGCCCGCGACCACGAACAGGAACACCCCGAACGAGGCGTTGCCGTAGCCCGCGTACACCGCCCAGCCGGACGTGCCGAGTATGGCGAGGAGCACCCAGAACACCGGGCTGATCCGGCGGTCCTCGCTGCGGGAGCGCGGCGTGGCGGCGAAGGTCATGGTGGGGAAGCTCCGTGGGCAGGGGGAAGGGGGAAACAGGGGCAGGGGTCGATCATGCCGGGCGGGCCCGTGACCGACAAGCCGCTCCGGATGAACGTCCGGACTCCGGGCCGCGTTCCTCCGCGCCCACAGGGGTCAGCACAATTGTGCGGCCCCGCCCCCGCCGATCCACCAGAATGGTCCGGTGCACTACGGGATCCTCGGGACGACCACGGCCCACCACGACGACGGCACCCCGGTGCCGCTCGGCGGCGCCCGGCTGCGGGCGCTGCTGACCGCGCTCGCCCTGAGACAGGGCCGCCCCGTGCCGGCCGACCTCCTGGTGGACGAGGTCTGGGAAGCAGATCCACCGCAGGACTCCTCCGCCGCGCTGCAGACCCTCGTCGGCCGGCTGCGCCGCACCGTCGGCCGCGACGAGATCGGCTCCGGCCCGGCCGGGTACTGGCTGACCGGCCCGGCCACCGACCTCGCCGACTTCCAGCGGCTGACCGCCGAGGGCCGCCGCGCCCTCGACGCCGGGGACCACGCGGCCGCCGCCGAGGGGCTGCGCGCCGCCCTGGCGCTGTGGCGCGGCCCGGCCCTCGCCGACCTGCCGGACCGCACCGGCCCGGCCGCCCGGCTGGAGGCCCAGCGCGAGGAGGCCCGCCGCCACCGGATCACCGCCGACCTCGGGCTCGGCCGGGCCGCCGACCTGGTGGCCGAACTCACCGAACTGTGCGAGCGGCAGCCGCTGGACGAGCAGCTGCAACTGCTGATGATCCGGGCGCTGCACGAGAGCGGCCGGACGGCCGAGGCGCTGCGCCACTACGAGCGGACCAGGCGCGCCCTCGCCGACGAGCTCGGCGTCGACCCGGGGCGGCGACTCCGGGCCCTCCACGCCGAGTTGCTCGCCCCGGCGGCGCCGGAGGCGGTGGTGCCGCCGGCGCCGGCGCCCGCCAAGGCTGCGCCGGTACCGGCACCGGCACCGGCACCGGCGCCCCCGCTGCCGCGCGCCGGCGGCAACCTGCGCGGCCGGCTGACCAGCTTCGTCGGCCGGGAGTCCGATCTCGCCTCGCTGCGCGCGCTGCTGGCGAAGCGCCGGCTGGTGACCCTCACCGGCCCCGGCGGCTCCGGCAAGACCAGCCTCTCCGTCGAGGCCGGCCGGGCCGAACAGCCCACCGGGACCTGGCCGGACGGCGTCTGGGTGGCCGAACTCGCCCCGCTGGAGAGCCCGGACGCCGTACCCGCCGCCGTGGTCTCCGCGCTCGGTCTGCGCGAGATCGTGCTGCACAGCGCCAGCATCGTCACCGAGGTGATCGAGAAGCGCGCCGAGGACCCCCTGCGCCGGCTGGTCGAGCACTGCCGCCACCGCCGGATGCTGCTCGTCCTGGACAACTGCGAGCACCTGATCCAGGCCGCCGCCGACCTCGCCGACGTGCTCCTCGCCGAGTGCCCGGGGCTGACCGTGCTCGCCACCAGCCGGGAACCGCTCGGCGTGCCCGGCGAGACGGTGCTGCCGGTCGAGCCGCTGCCCGACCCGGTCGCCCTGCGGCTGTTCACCGAGCGCGCCGCCGCCGCCCGTCCCGGCTTCGACCCGCAGGGCGATCCGGAGGCCTGCGCCGAGATCTGCCGCCGCCTGGACGGGCTGCCGCTGGCCATCGAACTGGCCGCCGCCCGGCTGCGGGTGATGACGGCGCGCCAGATAGCCGACCGGCTGGACAGCCGGTTCGCACTGCTCACCGCGGGCAGCCGCACCCTGCTGCCGCGCCAGCAGACCCTGCGCGCGGTCGTCGACTGGAGCTGGGACCTCCTGGGCAAGCGGGAACGGGCGGTGCTGCGCCGGCTCTCGGTGTTCTCGGGCGGCTGGCAACTGGAGGACGCCGAGGCGGTCTGCGCCGACGGCGTCGACGTGGCCCCCGGCGAGGTCGCCGACCTGCTGCTCTCGCTGGTCGACAAGTCCCTGCTGGTCGCCGACCTGGACGGTGCCAGCCTGCCGCGCTACCGGATGCTGGAGACCATCCACGAGTACGCGCAGGAACGGCTCGGCGAGTCCGCCGCCGAGCGCGCGGCCACCGAGAGCCGCCACCTCGCGCACTTCCGCTCCGTGGTCACCGACGCCGACCTGCAGATCCACGGCTCCCGGCAGTTGCACTGGCTGACGGTGCTGGAGCGCGAGCAGGACAACATCCGGGCCGCGCTGCGCCGCGCGATCGACCTCCGGGACGAGGAGCAGGCCCTGGCCCTCGCCCTCGGCATGAGCTGGTACTGGTCGCTTCGCAACTACAGCCTGGAGGCCCGCAACTGGTACGACGCGGTCGCGGCGCTGGGCCCGGACCCGCTCGGCCCGGACGCCCCGCCGCCGGTGCCGCTGGAACACCACGTACTCGCGTACGGCCTGCCGATGCCCGAAGGGGTCGCCCAGGAGGCCCGCCGGCTGCTCGCGATGTACCGGCTGATCGGGCTCTTCGAGGGGAACCTGGAGGTGCTCGGCGACCCGCAGGCCGTCGACATCGCCCGGAAGCTGCTGGACTCCTACACCCCGGAGCTGCCGCAGGCCTACCGGTTCCCCGCGCTGATGCGGGTCTTCGGCGCCTTCCTGTCAGGCCGGGTGGACCTGATGAAGGACCTGCTCGACGACGCCGTCGCCGGCTGCGAGCGCCACGGCGGCCCGAACGACATGGCGTTCGCCCTGCAGCTCCGGGCCAAGATGATGAACGACTGGCCGGGCGGCGAGGAGCAGGGCATCCGGGACGGCGAGCGCTCCCTGGAGCTCTACCGGCAGGCCGGAAACCTCTGGGGGATCTCCCAGGCGCTGGCCGCCCAGGGCGAGTCGCTGGCCGCCCGGGGTGACGCCGAGGCCGCCGCCGCCGCGTACGGGCGGGCGATCGAGCTGGCCGAGGAGCTGGGGGCGCCGCAGGAGGTGCCGATGCTGCGGGTCCACCTCGGCAGCGCCCTGCTGGAGCGGGACATGGCGGAGGGCGAGCGGATCATCCGTGCCGCGCTGGCCGAGGTCGACTCCCCGGGCCTGGACCAGGCCAGCAGCGGCGCGTGGCTGTTCGGCCATCTGACGCTCTGCGGCGTGCACTCCCAGCGCGGCGAGTACGACCAGGCCCTGGCCGAACTGGACCGGCTGGAGGGGCTCGAACTCCACTTCTTCGCGCCGAGCGTCGTCTCCGGGCTGCTGGTCTCCTCCCGCGGCTGGCTCACGGCCCGGGCCGGCGACCCGGAGCGGGGGCTCGAACTGATCCGTGAGGGCCGGGGGATCCTGCGGTCGATCACGACGTCCTCCGGCTTCGTGGAGCAGATGGCGGTCATGGTGGTGCCGGCCGTCGTCGGGACCCTGCGGGTCTTCGCCGAACGCGACCGGGACCTCGGGCGGGCCGCGACCGCGGCGCTCCTGCTGGGCGCCCAGAACGGGCTGAACGGCCCGAAGGGCGGCTACCTGGACCGCGTCGAGCGCGAACGGTCGGCCGCCGCGCTGCGGGAACTGCTGGGCGACGCCGCGTACGAGGAGGCCTACGCGCGCGGGAACGCGATGACGCAGGAGCAGACGCAGGCGCTGCTGACGGAGTTGATCGGGTAGGCCCGCCCCCGAGCCGCCAACCGCGGACCCCGAGCCCCGAACGCGGACCTTGGACCCCGGACCCCGGACCCCGAGCCCCGGGCCCCGGTGTCGTGAGCCCGGCGGGCCCGGGGGTCGGGCCCCCGGCCCCCCCCCCCCCGGGGCCGGGGCCGCCCGCGGCGCCCGCGGGGCGGGGGCGGGGGCGGCCGGCGGGGGGGGGCGGGGGGGGGCCCGGCCCGGCACAGGGCCCTTGGTGAAGGCCTGCAGCCAGCCCGGCATGGTGTCGGTCGGCGCGAAGATCGAGCTGCCGAACTGCATGGGCATCAGGACCAGCATGGAGACGCCCTGGACGGCCTGCGCGCTCTTCATCGCCATGCCCAGCAGCATCGAGATCCAGACGATCGACATGCCGAACACCAGCGACAGGCCGACCGCGGCCAGCAGCTCCGGCACGCCGGTCTTCAGCTCGAAGCCGAGGATGAACGCGAACGTCAGCAGGATCGCGGAGGAGAGCAGGGCCCGCAGGGTCTCCGCCACGATCTTGGACAGCAGGACGGAGGCCCGGCCGATCGGCAGGGTGCGGAAACGGTCCATCACCCCGCTCTGGAAGTCGCTGTTCAGACCGGTGCCGACGGCCAGCGCCAGCGTCATACCGGTCTGGCCGAGCAGGCCGGGGATCATGAACTGCTTGTAGGCGTCCTGGTTCCCGGCGAACATGGCGCCGCCGAAGACGTAGACGAACAGCACGGTGAAGACGATCGGCATCAGCACGGCGTCGAACATCGACTCCGGGTCGGCCTTGATCCGCATCAGGTTGCGGCGGGTCAGCGCGCCGATGTGGCGCAGGGTGTCGGCCGGACCGATCCGGGTGTCCGCGGACCGGGCGTCCTCGGCCCGGGCGGCGGGGGCGAGCGTGGCGGTGGTCATGCGACGGGCTCCTTGACGAGGGCGTCGGCGGCCGCGGTGGCCGCGTCGGCGGTGGGCTTGCCGGTGATGGCGAGGAAGACCTCGTCCAGGCTGGGCACCTTGGTGTCGATGCCGGCGATGCCGAAGCCGCGGCCGCCGAGCAGGCCGATCACGGCGGTGAGCTGCTCCTCGCCGGTGATCGGCACCGCGAGCAGGCCGTCGTCGGGGGAGACGGTGGCGGTGGTGATGCCGCTCGCGTGCAGGCAGCGGGCCATCTCCGGCAGTTCGGCCGGATGGGCCGGGCGGACCTGGAGGATCTGGCCGCCCACCTTGGCCTTGAGCTCGGCGACGCCGCCGTTGGCGATCACCCTGCCCCGGTCGATGACGGTCAGCTCGTTCGCGAGCTGCTCCGCCTCCTCCATGTACTGGGTGGTCAGCAGCACCGTGCTGCCCTCGGCGACCATCCGCTGCACCTCGTCCCAGACCTCGTTGCGGGTGCGCGGGTCCAGGCCCGTGGTCGGCTCGTCCAGGTAGAGCACCCGGGGGCGGCCGATCATGCTGGCGGCCAGGTCGAGGCGCCGGCGCATGCCGCCGGAGTAGGTCTTGGCGGGCCGCTTGGCGGCCTCGGTGAGCGAGAAGCGCTCCAGCAGCTCGGCGGCCCGCGCCTTCGCGTCGCGGGTGGAGAGGTCGAGCAGCCGGCCGATCAGGTAGAGGTTCTCGTACCCGGAGAGCAACTCGTCGACGGAGGCGTACTGGCCGGTCAGGCCGATGGTGCGGCGCAGCTGCTTGGGCTGGCGCAGCACGTCGTACCCGCCGACGAACGCACTGCCGGCGTCGGGCTTGATCAGCGTGGAGAGGACCCGCACCAGGGTGGTCTTGCCGGCGCCGTTGGGGCCGAGCAGGGCGAGGACGGTGCCCTCGCGGACGGTGAGGTCGACGCCGTCGAGGGCCTTGGTGGTGCCGAAGTGCTTGACGATGCCGTGCACCTCGACGGCGTTCCCGGCTGCTCCCCGCGTGTTCGGGGCAGTGGCGATTCCTGTCATGCCCCCAGGCTCCCCGGCCCGCCTGTCAGCCCCCTGTCAGCCCGGCGGCGGTCGGGGCGGTCCGCTGCCAGGCGGCTGTCAGGCCGCTGTCAGCGCCGCTCGGGTACGACAGCGCCCCCGCTCCGGGCTTCGGAGCGGGGGCGCTGGGGGCCGGCCTCAGTGGAAGCTGTGCTCCTCCGCCGGGAAGGCGCCGGTGCGGACGTCGGCCGCGAACTCGCGGGCGGCTTCGCCGAGTACGCCGCGCAGGTCGGCGTACTTCTTGACGAACTTGGGCACCCGGCCCGCCGTCATGCCGGCCATGTCGGTCCAGACCAGGACCTGGGCGTCGGTCTCGGGGCCGCCGCCGATGCCCACGGTCGGGATCGCCAGCTGCTCGGTGACCTGGGCGGCCAGTTCGGCGGGGACGGCCTCCAGCACCACCGAGAAGGCGCCGGCCTGCTGGACGGCCTTGGCGTCGCGCAGCAGTTGGTGGGCCGCTTCGTCGCCGCGGCCCTGGACCGGGTAGCCGCCGAGGGCGTGCACGGACTGCGGGGTGAGGCCGATGTGGGCCATCACCGGGATGCCGGCCTCGACCAGCAGCTCGATCGAGCGGGCGCTGCGCTCGCCGCCCTCCAGCTTGACCGCGCCGACGCCGGCCTCCTTCATCAGCCGGGCCGCGTTGTGCATGGCCTGCGCGGGGGACTCCTGGTACGAGCCGAACGGCAGGTCGGCGACGATCATCGCGCGCTTGGTGCCGCGGACGACGGCGGCGGAGAGCATCACCATCTGATCCATGGTCACCGGCACGGTGGTCTCGTAGCCGAGGTGGCAGTTGCCGGCCGAGTCGCCGACGAGCAGGACGGGGATCCCGGCCTCGTCGAACACGCCCGCGGTGAGGGCGTCGTAGGCGGTGAGCATCGCCCACTTCTCGCTGCGCTGCTTGGCGGCGGCGAGGTCGCGGACGGTGACGCGGCGGTTGGTGACCCCGCCGTAGAGGGTGGCGGTCCCCGTCTGGCTCTGGGCAGGCGAAGGCGAAGAAGCGTTCATCGAACGGACTCCTGAAGGGTTGTCGTCTCGTGGCGCCGTACGGCGTCCCCGGATCACCTCCATGCTTGCACGCCCCGGCGTGAGCGCAAAGAGGGGTGCGGTCGGCGGGGTGCGATCCACGCCACACCGGGTGTGCGGGGCGCTCCGCGCCGGGGCGCGCGGGAGGCTCCCGGCTTTGCCTCGTTTTTACGAAACGGGGTCGTCTCGTATCGTAATAGCCGCTACTCTGGTGCCGGGGGGTTACGAGACGTTTCCGACTCGGAATTGCCCGCCAGTGCCACGCCAACACGGACGGGAAGACCAATGACCACCGCAGCCGCGCCACCTCGTGTGCCGGAAGCCATCCACCGTCGGCGCTGGGCGATCCTCTGCACCCTGGTGCTCGCCCTGCTCGTCGTCGTGCTCGACAACTCGATCCTCAACGTCGCGATGAAGACCATCGCGACCCCCGCTCCGGTCGGCCTCGGCGCCACCCAGAGCGACCTGGAGTGGTCGATCAACTCCTACACCCTGGTGTTCGCGGGGCTGCTCTTCACCTCCGGCCTGCTCGGCGACCGCTTCGGCCGCAAGCTCGCGCTGCTGGCCGGCATGGTGGTCTTCGGCATCGCCTCCCTGCTGTCCGCGATGGCCGGCTCGCCCGGTGAACTCATCGGCTACCGCGCCCTGATGGGCGTCGGCGCCGCACTCGCGATGCCCGCCACGCTGGCGATCATCATGAACGTCTTCGAGCGTTCCGAGCAGCCCAAGGCGATCGGCATCTGGGCCGGCGCGGTCGGTCTGGCCATCGCCATCGGCCCGATCACCGGCGGTCTGCTGATCGAGCACTTCTGGTGGGGCTCGGTCTTCCTGATCAACGTCCCGATCGTGATCGTCGCGGTGATCGCGATGGCGATCCTGGTGCCCGAGTCCAAGGACCCCAACCCGGGAAAGCTCGACCCGGTCGGCGTACTGCTGTCGATCATCGGCCTGGTCGCGCTGATCTACGGCATCATCAAGGGCGGCGAGCTGGCCGACTTCACCGCCGTCGGGGCCTGGGGGCCGACCCTGGTCGGCGTGCTCGCGCTGGTCGCCTTCGTCTGGTTCGAGGGCCGCACGCCGTTCCCCGCGCTGGACGTCACCTGGTTCCGCAACAAGGTGTTCAGCGCCTCCGTGGTGGTCGTCGGCGTGATCTTCTTCGCGCTGATGGGCGTCTCCTTCTTCGGCGTCTTCTACATCCAGAGCGTGCGCGGCTACAGCGCGCTGCAGGCCGGCCTGCTGATGCTGCCGCTGGCGGTCGCCCAGCTGGTGTTCGCGCCGCGGGCCCGGCTGGTGGTCGACCGCTTCGGCGTCGCCGCCACCGCCACGAGCGGCATGGTGCTGGTCGCGATCGGCTTCGTCGGCTACACCGTGCTGACCACCACCAGCCCCATCTGGGTGCTGATCGTCCTCGGCCTGGTGATGGGCGCCGGCATGGCCCACGTCATGCCGCCGGTCACCGTCGCGATCATGGGCTCGCTGCCCCGCGAGAAGGCCGGTGCCGGATCCGCCGTCAACAACACCTTCCGCCAGGTCGGCGGCTCGCTCGGGGTCGCCGTGCTCGGCGCGGTGCTCTCCACCGTCTACCGCGACGGGATGTCCGACACCCTCGCCCGGCTGCCCGAGGGGCTGCGCGACAAGGCGGGCGAGTCACTGGAGGCCACCGTGGCCATCGCCGACCGGATCCCCGGCGGCAAGGCACTGATCGGCCCGGCGAACGACGCCTTCATCCACGCCATGCACGTGGTCGCCGCCCTCTCGGTGGGCATCTCGCTGGTCGGCGCGCTGGTCGCCTGGTTCCTGCTCCCGCGCCGCGTGGCCGCCCCCGGCGGTCCGGCCGCTCCGGCCGCCGGGCAGCGGGACGAGTCCCTGGAGGCCGCGACCGCGGAGGCCTGACCCGCGGTCGGACCGGCCACCGGCCGAACGACCGGTGGCGACTGAGTGACAATGGCCCTGCCACCCCGGGTGCGACCGGGGCGGCAGGGCCTCGGTCCGACGGGCCCCCCGCCCGTCGCACGGACCACCCACGAGACGGACGGCGCCCGGGCGCCCGGGGACAGCGAGGAGAACAGCGGGGATGAACACGGACACCCCGACCGCCAGGACGGCCGCCCCGACCGCCGACACCGGCCCGGCCTGCGCCGCCCGCCGCGGCCGACCGCGCAGCGAGGCCGCCGAGCAGGCCATCTTCGCCGCCGTCGAGGACCTGATGGCAGGCGGTACCGCGATGTCGGAGCTCACCATCGAGGGCATCGCCACCGCCGCCGGCGTCGGCAAGGCCACCATCTACCGGCGCTGGCCCAACAAGGAGGCCCTGCTGGTCGACGTGGTCAGCCGGCTGGAGGTCCCGATGCCGGGGCCCACCGGCGAAGGCGCCCGGGCCGACCTCATCGACATGGTCGACTACATGCGCCGGCGCGGCCTCGCCAAGCGCACCCGCTGGGTGCTCAAGGCCGCCTACGGCGAGATGCAGAGCCTGCCCGAACTCCACAACGCCTACCGCGAACGGGTGATCAAACCGCGCCGCGAGGCCGGGCTGGCCCTGATCCGCCGCGCCATGGACGAGGGCGTGCTGCGCGACGACCTCGACCTGGACCTGCTCGGCGACCTGCTGATGGGCCCCATCCTCTACCGCAGCATCCTGTGGGACGACTCCGACCTGGAGGACCCGGACCTGGCCCGCACCATGGTCGACTCCCTGCTCGACGGCCTCGGGCCCCGCTGACCCAGGGCCCCGCCGACTCAGGGCCACGCTGACTCACGGCCCCGCTGACCTCGGGCGATGCCCCCCGGCGCCGACCTCGCGCCCCGATGACCTCGTGTCCCGTCGGCCGTGCACCCCGCCGGCCTCGCCGGACGTGGCCTGGCTCACCAAACCGGGCCACGCCGCAACCCGCTCCGGCGGAGCGACGTCTGTCCCGGCATAGGCTGAGCCGGGAATCCGATCGAACCGGCACCTTTCCGGCGTTGCCCCCCACCCCGCGGGGCGGTTCCGGACCGGCGGACGGCACGAGCGAACGGGAGCCACGGCATGGCGCAGGCGGACAGCACCGAGCGGATCGCGGCCCCCGGAGGCGCCGACGACGCGGCCCCCGCGGCCCGGGCCGGCGGCTTCCTGGGCCTGCGCGACTGGGGCCGCGACGCACGCGGCAGCACCACCTGGCGGCGCGGCCTGGTGATCGCCGTCCTGGCCCTGCTCACCGCCGCACTGCTCGCCTTCCACGCCGAGGCGCCCAACGGCGTCGGCAACCTCGGCAGCCTGCTGGAGACCTTCCTGCCCTGGCTGGGCCTGGCCGTCCCGGTGCTGCTGGTGCCCGCGCTGCTGCGCCGCTCCGCCACCGCGCTGCTCGCCCTGCTGCTGCCCGTCGCGCTCTGGGCCAACCTGTTCGGCGGCCTGCTGACCGACAAGAGCGGCGGCCGGGGCGACTTGACGGTGGTCAGCCACAACGTGGCCGCCGCCAACACCGACGTCCCGGCCACCGTCCGCGGGCTGGTGGCCTCCGGCGCCCAGATCGTCGCCCTCCAGGAGCTGGCCGGCAGGGCGATGCGCTCGTACGAGACCGGGCTCGCCGAGGCCTACCCGTACCACTCGGTGGAGGGCACGGTCGGGCTCTGGTCGAAGTACCCGATCAGCGGCGTCGCGCCGGTGGACCTCAAGATGGGCTGGACCAGGGCGTTCCGGGCGGAGGTCGCCACCCCGCAGGGCCCGGTCGCGGTGTACGTCGCGCACCTGCCCTCGGTGCGGCTGAAGGCCGAGGGCGGTTTCACCGTCGGCCAGCGGGACGCCAGCGCGCAGGCGCTCGGCGAGGCGATCCGGGCCGAGCCGGTCCGGAAGGTGCTGCTGCTCGGTGACCTCAACGGCACCATGAACGACCGCAGCCTCGCGCCCGTCACCTCGCAGATGCGCTCGGCCCAGGGCGCCGCCGGGGACGGCTTCGGCTTCAGCTGGCCCGCGTCGTTCCCGATGGCCCGGATCGACCAGATCATGAGCAGGGGCGGCCTCAAGCCGGTCGACTCCCGCACCCTGCCGCAGGACGGCAGCGACCACCTCGCGGTGGCCGCCACCTACCGGTACTCCTCGTAGGGCCGCCCCCCTGGCGCCGGGTCAGCCCCGGCGCCAGCGGTTGGTGATCGGCAGGCGCCGGTCCCGGCCGAAGTTCTTGACCGAGATCTTCGGGCCCGGCGGGTACTGGCGCCGCTTGTACTCGGCGGTGTCCACCAGCCGCACCACCCGGTCGACGACGGCCGGGTCGAAGCCGGCCGCCACGATCGCGTCCCGGCCCTCGTCGCCCTCGATGTAGCGCGCCAGCACGCTGTCCAGCAGGTCGTAGTCCGGCAGCGAGTCGCTGTCCATCTGGTCCGGCCGCAGCTCGGCGGACGGCGGCTTGGTGATGGTGTTCTCCGGGATCGGCGGCACCTCGCCGCGCCGCTCGGCCTCCTCGTTGCGCCAGCGGGCCAGCCGGAAGACCAGCGACTTGTAGACGTCCTTGATCGGCCCGTACGCGCCCACCGAGTCGCCGTACAGGGTCGAGTAGCCGACCGCCAGCTCGCTCTTGTTGCCGGGGGCGAGCACGATGTGCCCCTCCTGGTTGGAGATCGCCATCAGCAGGGTGCCGCGGAGCCGGGACTGCAGGTTCTCCTCGGCCAGGCCGGTCAGCTCGGTGGCGCCCATATAGGCGTCGAACATCGGGGCGATGGAGACGGTCCGGAAGTGCAGCCCGGTGCGGCGGGCCAGCTCGGCGGCGTCGCCCTTGGAGTGCTCGGAGGAGTAGCGGCTCGGCATCGAGACGCAGTGCACGTTGTCGGCGCCGATCGCGTCCACCGCGATCGAGGCCACCAGCGCCGAGTCGATGCCGCCGGAGAGACCGATCAGGACGGACCGGAAGCCGTTCTTGGCGACGTACGCCCGGGTGCCGGAGACCAACGCGGCCCAGATCTCCGCCTCGTCGGACAGCCGCGGCGCGATCTCGGCGACCGGCTTCCCCGCGAGCGCGGGCTGCGGCTCGCCGGGCAGCTCGGAGCGGACCAGGTGCAGCCCGTCGCTCAGCAGCAGACCGTCGGTGTGGTCGCTGCTGGCGGCCGGCAGGTCGAGGTCCAGCACCAGCAGGTGCTCCTCGAACTGCGGGGAGCGGGCGAGGACTTCGCCGTCGGCGCCGACCACGATCGAGTCGCCGTCGAAGACCAGCTCGTCCTGGCCGCCGACCATGTTGACGTACGCCAGGGTGCAGCCCGCCTCGGCCGCCCGGCGGCGGACCAGCTCCAGCCGTTGGTCGTCCTTGTTCCGCTCGTACGGCGAGCCGTTGATGACCAGCAGCAGCCCGGCCTCGGCCTCGCGGGCCGCCGTCACCCGGCCGCCGTCCTGCCAGATGTCCTCGCAGATCGCCAGCGCGACGTCCACCCCGTGCACCCGGACCACCGGCAGCTGGTCGCCCGGGACGAACCAGCGGAACTCGTCGAACACGCCGTAGTTGGGCAGGTGGTGCTTGGCGAAGCGGGTCACCACGGCGCCCCGGTGCAGCACGGCGGCGCAGTTCTGCGGCGACCCGGCGGGGCGGTTGAACCGCGGCGAGGCGTGCTCGGAGCGCCCGAGGTAGCCGACCACCACCGGCACCTCGCCCAGCCCGTCGGCCACCAGCCGGCCGGCCAGCTCCACCAGCGCGTCGCGGGAGGCCTCGACGAAGGAGCCGCGCAGGGCGAGGTCCTCGACCGGGTACCCGGTGAGGGCCATCTCGGGGAAGGCGACCAGCTGCGCGCCGGCCTCGACGGCCTGCTTGGTCCAGCGCACCACCTCAGCGCTGTTGCGGGCGAGGTCACCGACCCAGGGGTCGATCTGGCTCAGGGCGAGACGGAGTTTGGGCATGCGTCCGAGTGTAATCGTCTATCTGACGCGATGTCCCGCGAGGGGGTCCGAACCGGGGCGGCACTGCCGTCCCGGGCGATGATCGGCCATGATGGGGGCAATCGCGGGCAGTGGTCCTCCGGAGGCCTCCGGGGCGTAACACGAGCGTAAAGAGCAGAGGTGAGACTGTCCCCATGGGCAAGCAGCAGCAGTTCGTGCTTCGGACGCTCGAAGAGCGTGACATCCGGTTCGTCCGGCTGTGGTTCACCGACGTGCTCGGGTTCCTCAAGTCGGTCGCGGTGGCGCCGGCCGAGCTGGAACAGGCCTTCGAGGAAGGCATCGGCTTCGACGGCTCCGCGATCGAGGGCTTCGCCCGGGTGTACGAGTCCGACATGATCGCCAAGCCGGACCCGACCACCTTCCAGATCCTGCCGTGGCGCTCGGAGACCCCGGGCACCGCCCGGATGTTCTGCGACATCCTGATGCCGGACGGCTCGCCGTCCTTCGCCGACCCCCGGTTCGTGCTCAAGCGGACCCTGGAGAAGGCCTCCGACCAGGGCTTCACCTTCTACACCCACCCGGAGATCGAGTTCTTCCTGCTGAAGAACCTGCCCGGCGACGGCACCCCGCCGATCCCCGCCGACCAGTCCGGCTACTTCGACCACACCCCGCGCGGGGTCGGCCACGACTTCCGCCGGCAGGCGATCACGATGCTGGAGTCGATGGGCATCTCGGTGGAGTTCTCGCACCACGAGGGCGCCCCGGGCCAGCAGGAGATCGACCTGCGCTACGCCGACGCGCTGTCGACCGCCGACAACATCATGACCTTCCGCCTGGTCATGAAGGAGGTCGCGCTGGAGCAGGGCGTGCACGCGAGCTTCATGCCCAAGCCCTTCTCCGAGCACCCCGGCAGCGGCATGCACACCCACCTCTCGCTGTTCGAGGGCGACCGCAACGCCTTCCACGAGTCCGGTGCCGAGTACCAGCTCTCCAAGGTCGGCAGGTCCTTCATCGCCGGCCTGCTGAAGCACGCCGCCGAGATCGCCGCCGTCACCAACCAGTGGGTGAACTCCTACAAGCGCATCTGGGGCGGCTCCCAGCGCACCGCCGGCGCCGGCGGCGAGGCGCCGTCGTACATCTGCTGGGGCCACAACAACCGCTCCGCGCTGATCCGGGTGCCGATGTACAAGCCGGGCAAGCAGGGCTCCACCCGGATCGAGGTCCGCTCCCTCGACACCGGCTGCAACCCCTACCTCGCCTACGCGGTGACCCTCGCGGCCGGTCTGAAGGGCATCGAGGAGGGCTACGAGCTCCCGCCGGGCGCCGACGACGACGTGTGGGCGCTGTCCGACTCCGAGCGCCGCGCCCTCGGCATCCAGCCGATGCCGCAGAACCTCGGCGAGGCCATCGACCTGATGCAGCGCAGCGAACTCGTCGCCGAGACGCTGGGCGAGCACGTCTTCGACTTCTTCCTGCGCAACAAGCGCCAGGAGTGGGAGGAGTACCGCTCCGAGGTGACGCCGTTCGAACTGCGGAAGAACCTCCAGGTGCTCTGACGATCCGTCGGCATCCCCGGGGGCCTGGTCCGATCGGACCAGGCCCCCGGTGTCGTGCGGGGCCGGGTCGCGGCCGGGTCGCGGGCTCCTCGGTGCGATCGCCGCGAACGTACCGTCATCCGCCGTGAGCCGCGCGGGCGGTGTCCCCCGCACACATCAATCCGTTGGGCCGATGCGGTTACTCTGCAGCGGTGCCGAGCCGGGATGGGGGAGGGAGAGGCGTATTCAGTAAATCCGTTTTGCGGATCATCCTGGAGAGTCATGCGTACTCGAATCACCACCCTGGTCCTGTCCGGACTGGCCTCGGCCGCCCTCGTGTGCGGGGCCGGCTCCGCGGCCTACGCCTCGCCCCTCGTCGACGACAGCGCAGCCTCCTCGTCGGTCGAGGCCCAGGGCGAATGGGTCGACAACCTCCTCCGGCTGGCAGGGGAGGACAACGGCAACGACACCGGCACGTGGGCCCTCGGCAGCCGCGACGCCCTCCGGTCCGGCCTGGTGGTCCACCAGGGCTACCGGACCGGCGGCGCCAGGACCGACGCGGCCCCGGCCGACAGCCCGGCGCCGGAGGGCGAGGAGCCGGCCGACACCGCCGCGCAGGACGAACCGGCTCAGCCGGGCGAGGAGGACTCCGAGCGCGGCCGGCCCATGGCCCAGCCGTCGGTGCCGGCGGTCCCCGATGGCACGCCGACCGGTAGCGGCGACGACTGCCACGAAGGCGGCCACGGCGAGCATGGCGAGCACGGCGGCCATGGGGAGCACGGGGAGCATGGCGAGCACGGCGGCCACGGGGAGCACGGGGAGCACGGGGAGCACGGGGAGCACGGCGGCCACGGCGGCGAGCAGGGTCAGAACGGCCAGCAGAACAACCAGCAGGGCAACGAGCAGAACAACCAACAGAACAACGAGCAGAACCAGGCCCAGGGCCAGGACCAGAACCAGGCGCAGGGGCAGAGCCAGAACGGCCAGCAGAGCCAGGGCCAGGACCAGCACGTCGGCGTGACGGTCATCGTGCAGAACACCGTCGCCAACAACCTCAACAACAGTGCCAACAACAGCGCCGCCGCCAGCAGCAGCTCGAACAACTCCGCGCAGAACAGCGCTCAGAACGAGGCGCACAACTCGGCGCAGAACAACCAGTCGGCCTCGCAGTCCAACAACCTCTCCAACCACCAGAGCCAGGCCAACAAGCAGGCCTCGTACAACCTGAACAAGGTCAAGTTCGTCGAGGAGGAGCGGGCGCCGCACAAGACGGTGCACCAGGGCGGCAGCCACGGGCACGAGGGGAAGGGCGAGCACCACGGTGCGGGCGGGCAGTACTCGTCCGGGCACCACCACGCGGAGCTGGCCCATACGGGGAGCGGGCAGACGCCGATCCTGATCGCCCTCTCGGCGGCGTTCGTCGCGGCGGGCGCGGCGGCCATGCGGGTCAGCCGACGGCGCTCATGACCGGACCCGCCCCCCGGGGGCCGGGCGTCGAGTGACGGAGGGGCGGCGCGCCGAGGGCGCGCCGCCCCTCCGCCGTGTGTCACCGGCGCAGCTCGGCGGGGGGCGTACGGTCCTGGTCGATCGGCTCCTCCCGGACCAGGCTGCCCCAGACGGCCATCCGGTAGAGCGAGGTGTAGACCGGCGTGCACGTCGTGAGGGTGATGTAGCGGCCCGGTTCGGAGTACGGGGAGCCGGTGGGCAGCGGGGCGATGACACCGGTGTCGTCCTTGGAGGTCTGGGGCAGCGTGGCGTCGACGCGGTAGACGTACCAGCGGTCGCGGGTCTCCACGACCAGCGGGTCGCCCGGCTTCAGCCGGTCCAGGTCGTGGAACTTCGCGCCGTGCCCGTCGCGGTGGGCGGCGAGGGCGAAGTTGCCGGCCGCCTCCCAGGGCATGGCCGCACGGTACGGCGCCGTGTAGACGCCGGTGACCCCTTCCGCGAGGGTGTCGTCGTCGGTACCGAGCTTGATCAGCACCTGGTAGCCGGCGCCCAGGGCCGGCACGTGGAGGAAACCGATGGCGCCGTCCGGGTCGAACGGGGGCGGCGCGGCGGTGCCCGCGGTGGCGGTCGGCAGGGTCGGCGCGGCCGTCGGGGCCGTCGGGGCCGGTGAGATCGGCGGGGCCGCCGCCGACCAGGCCCGGCGAAGCTGCTCGGCGGCGAGGCCGGCGTGCCGGTCGGCCGTGAGGTCCGTCCACCACAGCGAGTAGACGACCAGCAGGGCGAGCAGCACGCCGACGGTGAACAGGAGGTCGCCGAGCACGCCGACCGCGGTCCGGAGGGGGCGTCGGCGCGGGGTTCGCTCCTCGGCCTGCTGTTCGGTCGGCATGGGTCGTCCCTTCGGGCGGGGGTGCGGGGGCGGCTGCCCGGCCGGTCGGCCCGAGGCGGGGCGTCCCGGCCGGTCATGCGCGTACTCGACCGCGCCCGCGAACCGACGGGCAAGCCGACACGCCCGCGCCGGGCCCGGGGGCCCTCCGCCCGGTCGACCGGAGCCGGGCGGATCCGGCCCGTGGGCCGTCCGGCGGCAGGCCGTCCGGGCGCGTAACCTGCTGGGGCGGACGGATGGAGGGGCCGATGGCGGTGGACGAGCAGCGGGCCGGTAGCCGGGTGAGCAGGCCGGAGAACCGGCTGGTCCGGCGCGGGTTCAACGACCCGGCGCGAGCGGTGCGGCTGTTGGAGGGCCCCGGACTGGAGGGGCTGGCCGACGACCCCGTACTGCTGGACGCCCTCGGTGCCACCGCCGACCCCGACCTCGCGCTGCTCGGGCTGGCCCGGCTGCTGGAGGCCGCCGACGAGACCGACCGGCGCACCCTGCGCGACACCCTCACCACGTCCAAACCGCTGCGCGACCGGCTGCTCGGCGTGCTCGGCGTCTCCACCGCGCTCGGCGACCACCTGGCCCGGCACCCGCACGACTGGCACGTACTGGTCACCTTCGAGCTGCGCGACATGCACCCGGGACCGGAGGACTTCCGCCGCGCGCTGACCGAGGGCGTCAAAGCCGAGGGCGTCCGGGCCGCGGGCGCCCGCGGCGGCGACCGCAGCCCGGCGGACGCCCTGCGGGCCGCCTACCGCCGCTGCCTGCTCGCCATCGCCGCCCGCGACCTGACCGGCACCACCGACCTCGCCCGGACCGCCGCCGAACTCGCCGACCTGGCCGGCGCCACCCTGCAGACCGCCCTGGACCTCGCCGCCGAGCAGGACCCGGAGGCCGCCGCGGCCTGCCGGCTCGCGGTGATCGGCATGGGCAAGTGCGGCGGCCGCGAGCTCAACTACGTCTCGGACGTGGACGTGATCTTCGTCGCCGAGCCGCGCGAGGGCGTGGACGAGCAGACGGCGGTCAAGGCCGCCACCCGGCTGGCCGCCGCCCTCACCCGGCTCTGCGCGGACACCACCGGCGAGGGCACCATCTGGCCGGTGGACGCCAACCTGCGGCCCGAGGGCCGCAACGGGCCGCTGGTGCGCACCCTGGCAAGCCACCTCGCCTACTACCAGCGCTGGGCCAAGACCTGGGAGTTCCAGGCCCTGCTCAAGGCCCGGCCGGTCGCCGGGGACGCCGAACTCGGCGCCGCGTACGTCGAAGCGCTCGCCCCGATGGTCTGGCAGGCCGCCGCCCGGGAGAACTTCGTCGCCGACGTGCAGCAGATGCGCCGCCGGGTGATCGACTCCATCCCCGCGACCGAACTCGACCGCCAGCTCAAGCTCGGCCCGGGCGGGCTGCGCGACGTCGAGTTCTCCGTCCAGCTGCTGCAACTCGTGCACGGCCGCACCGACCCGGCGCTGCGCAGCGGCAACACCCTGGAGGCGCTGGCCGCGCTGTCCCGGGGCGGGTACGTCGGCCGGGCGGACGCCGCCTCGCTGGACACCGCGTACCGCTTCCTGCGCTCGCTGGAACACCGGATCCAGCTGTACCGGCTGCGCCGCACCCACCTGATGCCCACCGCGGCGGAGGACCTGCGCCGGCTCGCCCGCTCGCTGGCCGCGCTGATCAACGACGACACCCGCGCCGACCCGGTGGCCGCGCTGCACCGCGAGTGGAAGCGGCACGCGGTGGAGGTGCGGCGGCTGCACGAGAAGCTGTTCTACCGGCCGCTGCTCGACGCCGTCGCCGAGCTGCCGCCGGGCGCCGCCGGGCTGACCCCGGACGCCGCGCGGGCCCGGCTGGAGGCGCTCGGCTACACGGACCCGGCCGCCGCGCTGCGGCACATCAGCGCCCTCGCCTCCGGGGTGAGCCGCAAGGCAGCGATCCAGCGCACCCTGCTGCCGGTGCTGCTCGGCTGGTTCGCCGACTCGGCCGACCCGGACGCCGGGCTGCTCAACTTCCGCCAGGTCTCCGACGCGCTCGGCCGCACCCCCTGGTACCTGCGGCTGCTGAGGGACGAGAGCGCCGCCGCCGAGCAGCTGGCCCGGGTGCTGTCGGCCGGCCGGCTCGCCCCGGACCTGCTGCTGCGCGCCCCCGAGGCGGTCGCCATGCTCGGCGACCCGCAGGGCCTGGAACCGCGCGGCCGGGCCGCCCTGGAGGGGGAGATACTGGCCGCCGTCGGCCGGGCCGGCTCCACCACCGCCGCCGTGGCCGCCGCCCGCTCGGTGCGCCGCCGGGAGCTGTTCCGGACGGCCGCCGCGGACGTCCTCGGCAGGCTCGGGGACGACCCCGCCGAGGCACTCGACAGCTCGGGCGAGGCGCTCACCGCGCTCAACGCCGCCACCCTGCAGGGCGCGCTGCGGGCCTGCGTCGCGGGCTGGGAGGCCGAGCACGGGGACCTGCCCACCCGGATCTCGGTGATCGCGATGGGCCGCTTCGGCGGCCACGAACTGGGCTACGGCTCCGACGCCGACGTGCTCTTCGTCCACGAGCCGCTGCTCGGCTCGCTGGAGGAGGAGGCCGCCCGGGCCGCCCAGGCGGTCTGCCACGAGCTGCGCGCCCAGCTCGGCGCGCCCTCCACCGAGC
This sequence comes from Streptomyces sp. NRRL S-350, assembly GCF_000719705.1. Taxonomy (GTDB): domain Bacteria; phylum Actinomycetota; class Actinomycetes; order Streptomycetales; family Streptomycetaceae; genus Kitasatospora. The sequence goes on from NZ_JOHO01000080.1 coordinate 29,140, forward strand.
CGCCGCTGCTGGTCGACGCGGACCTGCGGCCGGAGGGGCGCAGCGGACCGCTCGTCCGCACCCTCGCCTCGTACGCGGCGTACTACCGGCGCTGGTCGCACGCCTGGGAGAGCCAGGCGCTGCTGCGGGCCGAGCCGGTGGCCGGGGACCCGGGGCTGGGCGCGCGGTTCCGGCAGCTGATCGACCCGCTGCGCTACCCGGGCAGCGGGGTGCCGGAGCGGGACCTGACGGAGATCCGCCGGATCAAGGCCCGGATCGAGGCCGAGCGGCTGCCGCGCGGCGCAGACCCGACCACCCACACCAAGATCGGGCGGGGCGGCCTGGCGGACGTGGAGTGGACGGTCCAACTGCTCCAGCTCCAGCACGGGCACGCGCTGCCGGGCCTGCGCACCACCCGGACCAGGGCGGCGCTGGCGGCGGCCGTGGACGCCGGGCTGGTGAAGCCGGAGGACGGGGAGGTGCTGGAGGCGGCCTGGGTGCTGGCCTCCCGGGTGCGGGCCGCGGTGATGCTGGTGCGCGGCAGGCCCGGGGACAGCTTCCCGGGGGAGGCCCGGGAGCTGGCCGGGGTGGCCCGTTACCTCGGGTACGGGGCCGGGCACAGCGGCGAGCTGCTGGACGACTACCGGCGGACCACGCGGCGGGCCCGCGTGGTGGTGGACCGGCTGTTCTACGGCACCGGCTGAGCCGAGCCCGGGCTCGGCTGGGCCGCCCGGGCCCGGCTGGGTTGCCCGGGCCCGGGTTGGGCCGCGGGCGCGCCCCTGAGCGTCCGGGCATGCGAGAGGGGCCCCTGCCCGGGGCCCCTCTCGTCTGCTGCGGCTACCGGCGCGCGGAGCTGGCCGCGGGCTCGCTCCACTGCTCCGGCACGGTGATCGGCTGCTCGGCCGCCGCCTCCCGGGCGGGCACCCGGGGCAGCTTGTAGACCCACTCGTGGTAGAGCCAGCGGGCGGCGAGGAAGCCGGCAGCCAGGCAGATCTCGCCGCCGACGGCATCCATCCAGAAGTGGTTGGCGGTCGAGACGATGACCATCAGCGTGGCGGCCGGGTACATCAGGCCGAGCGCCCTGACCCACTTCCGGCGGGCCAGGAAGAAGATCGCCAGGCCGCACCACATCGACCAGCCGATGTGCATCGACGGCATCGCGGCGTACAGGTTGGAGACGTGGGCGGCGGGCCCGGAGGCGAACGAGCCCCAGGTGCCGTGGGTCTTCACGGTGTCGATGAAGCCGCCGTCGGTCATCAGCCGGGGCGGGGCCAGCGGGAAGGCGTAGAAGCCGACCAGGGCGATCAGGGTGGTGACGAACAGCACGGTGCGGGCTGCGACGTAACGGCCGGGGTGGCTGCGGTAGAGCCAGACCAGGACGCCGATCGTGATGATGAAGTGCAGCGTCGCGTAGTAGTAGTTCATCCCGGTGATGAGCCACCCGACGCTGTCCATCGCGTGGTTGATCGAGTGCTCGACGGCGATGCCGAGGTGCTGCTCCAGGTGCCAGATCCAGCGCGCGTGCTTCTGGGCTATCGCTTCCTGCTCCGGGACCGCGTTGCGGACCAGGGAGTAGATCCAGTAGCTGACGCCGATCAGGGCGAGTTCGATCCAGAGCCGCGGCCTGGCCGGTGAACGGCGCTGGTCGCGGACGCGGCTGCGCAGGGCGGCGGTTCGGGACTGGGCGGCGCGGGTGGCTCCGTCGGGCCGGGGGCCGGGACCGGCCTTCACCGCCGCGGAACCGCCACCGGTGGCCGTGTCGGCGCGCCCGGCGTCGCCTCGCTGGATCTCGGTCGGTTCCCCCATGGACGGCAAGTCTGCCAGACCGCTCGTAGCCGTCTGCTCATCCTCCGGAAGTGGATTCTTCACCGGCTGTCCCCCTTGAGGGCTAGGCGCCGGCTCCCACCGGGGTAGGGGGTGCTCTGGGTTCTGGTGCGTACCGGTGGGACGGGCATACGTCCCATTGTCACGCTCGTCCCTCCGGGGGAGTAATCGGGGTGGCCGGAGATGGCCGACGACCTGGATTTTCCGGCGACGAAACCGTTTCTGCATCTTGCTGAAACATATTGCAGGCCGCTAGCTTCCTGGGAACTCGATCGCCCCTTCCCCTAAGGGAGCCCTCAGTGGCCGACGCCCCGCTCCGCCCCCGGCGGAGCACTTCCCCACGCAGACCCGGCCGCACGGCCGTCCTGCTGGCCGCAGCGCTGACCGCCGCCACGCTCGGCAGCGCCCCCGCAGCCCTGGCAGCCGCCCCGCCGGCCCCGCCCTCGGACGCCGCGCTCGCGGCCACCGCCGGGCGGCACGACCTCACCCGCGAGCAGTTCTACTTCGTCCTGCCCGACCGCTTCGCCAACGGCGACACCGCCAACGACAGCGGCGGCATCACCGGCGGCCGGCTGGACAACGGCTTCGACCCGGCCGACAAGGGCTTCTACCACGGTGGCGACCTGGCCGGCCTGATCCAGAAGCTCGACTACATCCAGGACCTCGGCACCACCGCGATCTGGATGGCGCCGATCTTCAAGAACAAGCCGGTGCAGGGCAGCGGCGCGGACGCGTCCGCGGGCTACCACGGCTACTGGATCACCGACTTCACCCAGGTCGACCCGCACTTCGGCACCAACGACCAGCTCAAGGAGCTGATAGCCAAGGCGCACGCCCGCGGCATCAAGGTCTTCTTCGACGTCATCACCAACCACACCGCCGACGTCATCGACGACGCCGAGCAGCAGCACGGCTACCGCTCCGTCGGCGCCTACCCGACGCTCGACACCGACGGCAAGCCGGTCGACGAGACCGCCGTCGCCGACGCGGGCGCCCCCTGGCCGCGGACCACCAAGGACTCCTTCCCGTACACCCCGGTCTTCCGCAACCCCGGCGACGCCACCGCCAAGACCCCGTCCTGGCTCAACGACCCCTCGCTCTACCACAACCGGGGCGACTCGACCTTCGTCGGCGAATCCGCCACCGAGGGCGACTTCAGCGGCCTGGACGACCTCGACACCCAGAACCCCCGGGTGGTGAAGGGCTTCGAGAAGGTCTACCAGCAGTGGGTCAAGGACGCCGGCGTGGACGGCTTCCGGATCGACACCGTCAAGCACGTCAACATGGCGTTCTGGCAGCAGTGGGCGCCTGCGCTGAAGGACTTCGCGGCCAAGCAGGGCAACAAGAAGTTCTTCATGTTCGGCGAGGTCTACTCCGGCGACCCGGCGATCACCTCGCCGTACGTCACCAAGGGCAAGCTCCAGGCCACCCTCGACTTCCCGTTCCAGGGGGCGGCCCGCTCCTACGTCTCCCAGGGCGGCTCGGCGAAGGCCCTCGCCGACGTCTACGGCCAGGACTACCGCTACACCAGCGCCGACACCGACGCGTACGAGCTGCCGACCTTCCTCGGCAACCACGACATGGGGCGCTTCGGCTCCTTCCTGCTCGCCGACAACCCGGGCGCCGACGACGCCACGCTGCTCGGCAAGGAACGGCTCGCCAACGAGCTGCAGTTCCTCACCCGCGGCCAGCCCGTCGTCTACTACGGCGACGAACAGGGCTTCACCGGCGCCGGCGGCGACAAGGACGCCCGGCAGGACCTGTTCGCCTCGAAGACGCCCTCGTACAACACCGACCGGGTGCTCGGCGGCCCCGCCGGCGCGGCCGACCGGTACGGGCAGGACGGCGAGCTCTACCGGGGCATCGCCGGACTGGCCGCGCTGCGCCGCGACAACCCGGCACTGGCCGACGGCGCCCAGATCGAGCGGTACGCCGCCGACGGCCCGGGCGTGTACGCCTTCTCCCGGATCGACGCGGGGCAGCAGGTCGAGTACCTGGCGGCGGTCAACAACGCCACCGAGGCGAAGACCGTCACGCTGGACACCTTCTCGGCGGGGATGGGCTTCGACCGGATCCACCCGGCGGCGGGGGAGCACGTCACCAGCGGCGCGGACCGCAAGGTGACCGTGACCGTCCCCGCGCTGTCCTCCGTCGTGTTCAAGGCGGCCGGCAAGCTCGCGGCCGTCGGCGCGGCCCCGCAGATCGCGCTCACGCCGCCGGCGGACGGCTCCACCGGGCTCGTCACGGTGGGCGCCCGCGTCGACGGCGGCGGCTTCGACCGGGTGAGCTTCGCCGCCCAGATCGGCAACGGCCCCTGGCAGACGCTGGGCACCGCCGACAACGGCCGGTACCTGGTGACGCAGGACCTCGGCGCCGTCGCCCCCGGCACGGTCGTCCGGTACAAGGCCGTCGTCCAGGACTCCAGCGGCCACCTGCGCTCCGCCACCGCCGCCTTCACCACCGGCACCCCCGCACCCCAGCCCAAGCCCACCGCCGGCGCCCGCCCGTACGCCGTCGTCCACTACAACCGGCCGGACGGCGACTACGACGGCTGGAACCTCTACGCCTGGGGCGACCTCGCCGACGGCGAGGCCACCCCGTGGCCGGCCGGGCACCCCTTCACCGGACGCGACGCGTACGGCGCCTTCGCCTACGTGCGGCTCAAGCCCGGCGCCTCGGACGTCGGGTTCATCGTGGAGAAGAACGGCGCCAAGGACGTCGACGCCGACCGGCACATCGACGTCGGCAGCACCGGCGAGGTGTGGCTCAAGCAGGGCGACCCGACCGTGCGCACCGCCGACCCCGGGCCGGCCGACACACCGCCGGCGAACACCGCCGTCATCCACTACAACCGGGCCGACGGCGACTACGACGGCTGGGGCCTGCACGACTGGACCGGCGCCGCCACCCCCACCGACTGGGGCAGACCGCTGACGCCGGCGCGCCGCGACGCCTTCGGCGCCGTCTTCGAGGTGCCGCTGGCACCCGGCGCGACCAGCCTCAGCTACATCCTGCACAAGGGCAACGACAAGGACCTGCCCGCCGACCAGTCGCTGGACTTCGCGGTCGACGGCAAGGAGATCTGGATCCTCGGCGGCCGTGAGGGCCACCTGCTGCCGCAGAGCCCGGCCGCCTCCTCCCAGATCGACCTCGGCAGCGCCAAGGCGCAGTGGATCGACGCCAAGACCGTCGTCGTCCCGGTGAACTACGGCGCGGGCGACGACGCCCTGGCCGGCGGCACCAGCGCCCAGCTCGTCTACGACCCGGCCGGAGGCATCCGGGCCGACAAGGGCACGCTCACCGAACCCGGCCGGTGGCTGAGGCTCACGCCGGTCAGGAGCGGGCTCACCGACGCGCAGAAGGCCAAGTACCCGCACCTGGCGGGCTACCGGGCCTTCACCGTGGACGCCCGCGACGCCACCCGCGTCCCGGCCGCGCTGCGCGGCCAGCTGCTGTTCACCGAACACCTGCCCAACGGCGCCGTCCTGGCCGCGACCGGGGTCCAGACCCCCGGCGTGCTGGACGACCTGTACGCCGGGCGGACCGGCAAGGTCGACTTCGGCCCGGCGTACTACGACGGCAAGGTGGCGCTGTCGGTCTGGGCGCCGACCGCGCAGGACGTCTCCGTCCAGGTCTTCGACGGCCCCACCGGCGGCACCCCCACGACACTGCCGCTGAAGCTGGACGACGAGACCGGCGTGTGGGAAGTCGTCCGGGACAAGCGCGAGTTGGACGGCAAGTACTACCTGTACCAGGTGAAGGTCTGGGCGCCCTCGGCGCAGCAGCTGGTGGTCGACACCGTCACCGACCCGTACTCGGTGGCGCTCTCCGCCGACTCCGGGCGCAGCCTGGTCGCCGACCTCGACGCCAAGGAGCTCAAGCCCGCCGGCTGGGACGACCACGCCCGCCCGCAGGCCGTCCCGCCCGCGCAGCAGCAGATCCAGGAACTGCACGTCCGGGACTTCTCGGTGGCGGACACCACCGTCCCGGCCGCCGAGCGCGGCACCTACCTGGCGTTCACCGAGTCGAACTCGGCCGGCATGCAGCACCTGCGGGAGCTGGCCAAGGCCGGGATCACCACGATCCACCTGCTGCCGACCTTCGACATCGCCACCATCCGGGAGAACCGGGCCGACCAGAAACTGCCGGCCTGCGACCTCAAGTCCCTGCCCCCGGACGGCCCCAAGCAGCAGGAGTGCGTGGCCGCCGTCGCCGCCGACGACGCCTACAACTGGGGCTACGACCCGCTGCACTACAACGTGCCGGAGGGCTCGTACGCGACCGACCCCGGCGGCACCGCCCGCACCGTGCAGTTCCGGCAGATGGTGCAGGCGATGCACGCGGCCGGACTGCGGGTGGTGCTCGACGTGGTCTACAACCACACCGCCGCCAGCGGCCGGGCCGACCACTCGGTGCTCGACCGGGTGGTCCCCGGCTACTACCAGCGGCTGGACGCGGACGGCAAGGTGACGACGGACAGCTGCTGCGCCGACACCGCGCCCGAGCACGCCATGATGAACCGGCTGGTGGTCGACTCCGTGACCCTCTGGGCCCGGGAGTACAAGGTGGACGGCTTCCGCTTCGACCTGATGGGCCTGGATCCCAAGTCCACCATGCTGGACGTGCAGGCCGCACTGCGGAAGATGACACCGGACTCGGACGGCGTGGACGGGAAGAACGTCTTCCTGTACGGCGAGGGCTGGAACTTCGGCGCCGTCGCGAACAACGCCCGGTTCGAGCAGGCCACCCAGGCCAACATGGCCGGCACCGGCATCGCCACCTTCGACGACCGGATCCGCGACGCCGCCCGCGGCGGCAACTTCATGCTCGACTCCGCCCCGCAACAGGGCTTCGCCTCCGGCCTGTTCACCGACCCCAACGGCGCGCCCGCGAACGGCACCCCGGAGGAGCAGAAGGCCCGGCTCCTGCACCAGATGGACCAGCTGAAGGTGAGCCTGACCGGCAACCTGGCCGGCTACGCCTTCACCGACAGCTCAGGGAAGGCCGTCACCGGCGCCCAGGTCGACTACAACGGCGCCCCGACCGGGTACGCGGCCAAGCCGGGCGAGGCGGTGGAGTACGTGGACGCCCACGACAACACCGACCTCTTCGACGCGCTCGCGTACAAGCTGCCGACCGCCACCGCGCCCGCCGACCGGGCCCGGATGCAGGCGCTCGGGCTCTCCCTCACCGCGCTCACCCAGGGCGCGGGCTTCGCCCAGGCCGGCAGCGACCTGCTGCGCTCCAAGTCGCTCGACTCCAACTCCTACGACTCCGGCGACTGGTTCAACGCGATCCACTGGGACGCCGCGGACGGCAACGGCTGGGGCCACGGCCTGCCGCCGGCGGCCGACAACAAGGCGATGTGGCCGACCGCGCAGTCCCTGCTGGCGAACCCGGAGCTGACCGTCGGCGCGGCCGACATCAGGGCGGCCTCGGCGCAGTACCAGGAGTTCCTGCGGATCAAGCAGTCCTCGCCGCTGTTCTCGCTGCCGACCCTGGCCGCCGTCCAGCAACGGCTCTCGTACCCGCTCTCCGGCACGGCCGGCGAGACGCCCGGGGTGATCACCCTGCACCTCGACGGGACCGGGCTGAAGGGCGCGGAGAAGGGCATCACCGTGGTCTTCAACGCCACGCCCACCGCGCAGACGCAGACCGTGGCGGCCCTGAAGGGGACGAGCCAGGCGCTGCACCCCGTCCAGGCGGGCGGGGCGGACGGGGTGGTGAAGCGGTCCGGCTTCGACGCCGGGACCGGCACGTTCACCGTGCCGGGGCGCACCGTGGCGGTGTTCGTCCAGGGCTGACTCCGGCGCTCGTCGAGGGCTGACTCCGGCGTTCCTGCGGCGCTCGGCGCGTGTCGTTTCGGAACTGGTCCGTACACCACGCAACTGTCGGGCCCCGCACCGCTGTTCAAGCGGCGCGGGGCCCGGTTCCGTTCCGGCGCAACAGTGGCCGGAAACCGTTCCTGGCACGGCCGGAAGTGTGACGTGCCGCGCCCGCTCGGCGCTGCGCGCTGCCCGACGCGCCCTCCGGCGGTTCTGAGCGCTGGTCAGTGACCACCGGCGGTGATCGAACTTTGTCCGGACCATGAAAACCGTGTTCACGACTGTGCAAAGCCGTAGCACAACTGACTTACCGCCATGCATACGGTTTCGGTAATGAACCGGCCAATCGGTGGCATGCATCTGTCATTGACGGCCGGTTTGCTGCCACGATTCCTCCGGCTGCAGACGAGGGGGCCCCACCTCCCGGTGCAGCTGCTCCAGTCCAGGTGCAGCGCGTCCCGACCTGCAACGGGTTGTGAGCACCGCAACCCGCTACCGCACCTCCGTCGCACCCGGCGGGGGCCCCCACTGCGCCGCAACCCCGCGGCCCAGGTTTCTCTCCACCGGCGCGAACCGGCGCCGGTCGGAAAAGGAGTCCGCATGTCCCGTTACGCTCACGCCCGGAAGGCGGCGGTCGTCATGGCCGCCTCCACCGCGCTGCTGGTCACCGGCATACCGGTCATCGCCCAGGCGGCCACGCCGGACGCGCCGGCCGCCGTCGCGGCCCAGCAGACCACCCGGGCCGCGCTGATCGCCTCGGCGAACCAGCAGACCGCCTCGCTCGCCCAGGCCCTCGGCCTGAGCAGCCAGGAGAAGCTGGTCACCAAGGACGTCGTCCAGGACGCCAACGGCGGTCGCCACCTGCGCTACGAGCGCACCTACGCCGGACTGCCCGTCCTGGGCGGCGACCTGATCGTCCACCAGGACGCGAACGGTGCCACCAAGAGCGTGACCAAGGCCAGCGAGGCCACCCTCGCCGGCGTCGACACCACCCCGGCCCAGGCCGCGCCGAAGGCCCAGGCCGCCGCGCTGGCCGTCGAGGCGGGCTCCGTCGACACCGCCCCCCGCCTGGTGGTGTGGGCCGCGGACGGCACCCCGAAGCTCGCCTGGGAGACCGTCATCGCCGGCCGCGAGTCCGACGGCACCCCGAGCAAGCTGCACGTGGTGACCGACGCCAAGACCGGTGACGTGCTCAGCAAGGCCGACGGCATCAAGCGGGGCACCGGCACCGGCGTCTTCGTCGGCACCGTCCCGCTGACCACCACCCAGAGCGGCTCGACCTACTCGCTCAAGGACGCCACCCGCGGCGGCCAGAACACCACCGACATGAAGAACGGCACCTCCGGCAACGGCACGCTGTTCACCAAGTCCTCGGACACCTGGGGCAACGGCCAGGCCAGCAACCGCGAGTCGGCCGCCGTGGACGCGCAGTTCGGCGCCGCCGCGACCTGGGACTTCTACAAGAACACCTTCGGCCGCAACGGCATCCGCAACGACGGCGTCGGCGCCATGAGCCGGGTCCACTACGACACCGGCTACGTCAACGCGTTCTGGGACGACTCCTGCTTCTGCATGACCTACGGCGACGGCTCGGGCGACACCCACCCGCTCACCGAACTCGACGTCGCCGGCCACGAGATGAGCCACGGCGTCACCTCGGCCACCGCCAACCTGAACTACTCGGGCGAGTCCGGCGGCCTCAACGAGGCCACCTCGGACATCTTCGGCAACATGGTCGAGTTCTACGCGAACCTGCCCAAGGACGTGCCGGACTACCTGGTCGGCGAGCTGATCGACATCAACGGCAACGGTACGCCGCTGCGCTACATGGACAAGCCCTCCAAGGACGGCACCTCGGCCGACTCCTGGTACTCGGGCGTCGGCAACCTGGACGTGCACTACTCGTCCGGTGTCGCCAACCACTTCTTCTACCTGCTGGCCGAGGGCAGCGGCGCCAAGGTGATCAACGGCGTCAGCTACAACAGCCCCACGGTCAACAACATCACCGTCACCGGCATCGGCCGGGACAAGGCGCAGCAGGTCTGGTACAAGGCGCTGACCGCCTACATGACCTCGACCACCAACTACGCCGCCGCCCGTACCGCGACCCTGAACGCGGCCACCGACCTGTACGGCGCGAACAGCGCCGAGTACAACGCGGTCGCCACCGCCTGGGCCGCCGTCAACGTCGGCTCGCTGCCCAACCCGGGCGGCGTCACCGTCACCAGCCCGGGCAACCAGTCGACCGCCGTCGGCACCGCGGTCAACCTGGCGATCAAGGCGTCGGGTGGGACGGCTCCGCTGTCGTACTCGGCGACGGGCCTGCCGGCCGGTCTGGTGATCAACGCGTCGACCGGTGCGATCACGGGTACGCCGACCACGGCGGGCACCTCGAACGTGACGGTGACGGTGAAGGACTCGGCGGGCAAGTCGGGGACGGCGAGCTTCACCTGGACGGTGACCAGTGGTGGCGGCGGCGGTTGCACGCCGGCGCAGCTGCTGGGCAACCCGGGCTTCGAGACGGGTTCGGCGTCGCCGTGGACGGCGAGCTCCGGCGTGGTCGACAACAGCTCGGGCCAGGCCGCGCACGGCGGTTCCTGGAAGGCGTGGATGAACGGCTACGGCTCCGCGCACACCGACTCGCTGTCGCAGACG
>NZ_JOHO01000081.1 GCF_000719705.1 Streptomyces sp. NRRL S-350
TGCCTGTCTCGTGGGCTCGGAGATGTGTATAAGAGACAGCCCTTCCGCCGCCACGCACCACCACCCACCCCGTTGTCAGTCCCACCGGGCACCATGGGGGCATGGCGCCCGCACACCCGATCCCGCCCGCCGCCGGCCCCCCACCGGCCGACGACCCCCTGGCCGGCTTCGCCCCGGCCACCCGGGCCTGGTTCACCGGTGCCTTCTCCACCCCCACCACCGCCCAGGCCGAGGCCTGGCGCGCCATCGGCCGGGGCACGGACGTCCTGGTGGTCGCGCCCACCGGCTCCGGCAAGACGCTCGCCGCCTTCCTCTCCGCCCTCGACCGGCTCAGCAGCACGCCGCCGCCGGCCGAGCCCAAGCACCGCTGCCGGGTGCTCTACGTCTCGCCGCTCAAGGCCCTCGCGGTCGACGTCGAACGGAATCTGCGCGCCCCGCTGACCGGCCTGCGCCAGGCCGCCGTCCGGCTCGGCCTGCCCGAACCGGAGGTCCAGGTCGCCATCCGCTCCGGTGACACCCCGGCCGCCGACCGCCGCCGCTTCGCGACCCACCCGCCGGACATCCTGATCACCACCCCCGAGTCGCTGTTCCTGCTGCTCACCTCCGCCTCCCGGGAGGCGCTGCGCGGCGTGGACACGGTGATCCTCGACGAGGTGCACGCGGTCGCCGGCACCAAGCGTGGCGCCCACCTCGCGCTCACCCTGGAGCGGCTGGACGAGCTGCTGGAGCGTCCGGCCCGCCGGATCGGCCTGTCCGCGACGGTGCGCCCGGTCGAGGAGGTGGCCCGCTTCCTCAGTCCGCAGCGCGGCGCCGCGGTGGTCCAGCCGCCCGCCGCCAAGGACTTCGACCTCTCGGTGGTCGTCCCGGTCCCCGATCTGGACGACCTGCCCGCCGCCCCGGCCACCGGCGGCGCCGCCGGCAGCGACGCGCAGCGCCAGGCCTCGATCTGGCCGCACGTCGAGGAGCGGATCGTCGACCTGGTCGAGGCGCACCGCTCGACCATCGTGTTCGCCAACTCCCGCCGCCTGGCCGAGCGCCTGTGCAACCGGCTGAACGAGATCGCCCACGAGCGCGCCACCGGCACCGCCGTCCCCGTGGCGCACGCCCCGGCCGCGCTGATGGGCGGATCGGGCGCGGCCAAGGGCGCTCCCCCGGTCATCGCCCGGGCCCACCACGGGTCCGTCTCCAAGGAGCAGCGCTCGCTGGTCGAGGAGGAGCTGAAGGCCGGCCGGCTGCCCGCCGTGGTCGCCACCTCCAGTCTGGAGCTGGGCATCGACATGGGGGCCGTCGACCTGGTCGTCCAGGTCGAGTCCCCGCCGTCGGTCGCCTCCGGCCTGCAGCGGGTCGGCCGGGCGGGCCACCAGGTCGGCGCCGTCTCCACCGGTGTCTTCTTCCCCAAGTACCGGGGCGACCTCGTGCAGTCCGCCGTGGTCACCGAGCGGATGCGGACGGGCCGGATCGAGGCCCTGCGCATCCCTCGCAACCCGCTGGACGTGCTCGCCCAGCAGCTGGTCGCGATGACTGCCCTGGACGTCTGGCCGGTGGACGAACTGCTCACCGTGGTCCGCCGCGCCGCGCCCTTCGCCACCCTCCCGCAGTCCGCCTTCGACGCCGTGCTCGACATGCTGGCCGGCCGCTACCCCTCGGACGCCTTCGCCGAGCTGCGCCCCCGCGTCGTCTGGGACCGGGTGGCCGGCACGGTGACCGGCCGCCCCGGCGCCCAGCGCCTGGCCGTGACCTCCGGCGGCACCATCCCCGACCGCGGCCTGTTCGGCGTCTTCATCGCCGGCAGCGCCGCGTCCGATCCGAAGGCCGGCAAGCAGGGCGGCGGCCGGGTGGGGGAGCTCGACGAGGAGATGGTCTACGAGTCCCGCGTGGGCGACGTCTTCACCCTGGGCACCACCTCCTGGCGGATCGAGGAGATCACCCACGACAAGGTGCTCGTCACCCCCGCCCCCGGCATCCCCGGCCGGCTCCCGTTCTGGAAGGGCGACACCCTCGGCCGTCCGCTCGAACTCGGCCGCGCGCTCGGCGCGTTCACCCGCGAGCTGGGCGCGCTGGGGCCCGAGGCCGCCACCGAGCGCCTCCAGCAGGCCGGGCTGGACGACTGGGCCGCCGCCAACCTGCTCGACTACCTCGCCGAGCAGCGCGCCGCCTGCGGCCACCTCCCGGACGACCGCACGATCGTGGTCGAGCGCTTCCGGGACGAGCTCGGCGACTGGCGGATCGTCATCCACTCCCCCTTCGGCGCCCAGGTCCACGCCCCCTGGGCGCTCGCCCTCGGCGCTCGGCTGCGCGAGAAGCACGGCCTGGACCCGCAGGTCATGCACGCCGACGATGGCATCGTGCTCCGCCTCCCGGACGCGGACCTGCTGGACTTCCCTGCGGAACAGGCCGGTCCGGCTCCGGACGAGGCCCCGGTCGGCGCCGACGCCGCCCTGTTCGACCCCGGCGAGATCGAGCAGCTGGTCACCGACCAGGTCGGCGGCTCCGCCCTGTTCGCCTCCCGCTTCCGCGAGTGCGCCGGCCGCGCCCTGCTGCTCCCCCGCCGCAACCCCGGCCGTCGCACCCCGCTCTGGCAGCAGCGCCAGCGCGCCGCCCAACTGCTCGAAGTCGCCTCCGAGTACGGCTCGTTCCCGATCGTCCTGGAGGCCGTCCGGGAGTGCCTGCAGGACGTCTTCGACGTCCCCGGCCTGGTCGAGCTGATGGCGGACCTGGAGTCCCGCGCCGTCCGCCTGGTCGAGGTGACCACCCCCGAGCCCTCGCCCTTCGCCCGCTCCCTGCTCTTCGGCTACGTCGCCCAGTTCCTCTACGAGGGGGACTCCCCGCTCGCCGAGCGCCGTGCCGCCGCCCTCTCGCTGGACTCCCGGCTGCTGTCCGAGCTCCTCGGCCAGGCCGAGCTGAGCGAGCTGCTCGATCCGCAGGTGCTGGTCGAGCTGGAGGCCGAGCTCCAGCGCCTCACCCCCGAGCGCCGGATCAAGGACGCCGAGGGCGTCGCGGACGCCCTGCGCCTGCTCGGCCCGCTCAGCGAGGCCGAGTTGACCGCCCGCGGCGCCGAGCCGCTGTGGGCCCTGGAGTTGGAGGCCGCCCGCCGGGTGATCCAGGTCCGGATCGCCGGCGAGCGGCGCTGGGCCGCGATCGAGGACGCCGGACGGCTGCGCGACGCACTCGGCACCCCGCTGCCCGTGGGCGTCCCCGAGGCCTTCACCGAGCCGGTCAAGGACCCGCTGGGAGATCTGATCGCCCGCCACGCCCGCACCCACGGCCCGTTCACGGCGGCCGAGGCCGCCGCCCGCTTCGGTCTGGGCACCGCCGTCGTCACCGGCACCCTGCACCGGCTGACGGCCGCCGGCCGCCTGGTCCAGGGCCAGTTCCGGCCCGCCGAGAACCACACCGCGCCGGAGTGGTGCGACGCCGAGGTGCTGCGCCGGCTGCGCCGCCGCTCGCTGGCGGCGCTGCGCCAGGAGGTCGAGCCGGTGCCGCCGCGGGCCCTGGCCGCGTTCCTCCCGCAGTGGCAGCACGTGGCCGGCCACCGGCTGCGCGGCCCGGACGGCCTGCTCCGGGTGGTCGAGCAGCTGCAGGGCACCGCCCTGCCCGCCTCCGCCCTGGAGAAGCTGGTCCTTCCGGCCCGGCTCGCCGACTACTCCCCGGCGCTGCTGGACGAGTTGACGGCGGCCGGCGAGATCGGCTGGTGCGGGGCCGGCGCGCTGGCCGGCAAGGACGGCTGGCTCAGCCTGCACCTCACCGAGAACGCCCACCTGCTGCGCCCGGAGCCCGTCCCGCCCGCGCTCACCCCGCTGCACAGCGCCCTGATGGCCGCGCTGGCCGGCGGCTACGGCCTGTTCTTCCGCCAGCTCGTCCAGCAGCTCCCGGAGGAGGCCCCGGAGCCCGAGGTCGTCGCGGCCCTGTGGGATCTGGTCTGGGCCGGCTACGTCACCAATGACACGCTCGCCCCGCTTCGTGCCCTGCTCGGCTCGGGCCGGACGGCGGGCGCCACCGCCCACCGCGCGCCGCGGGCCACCCCCCGTGGCCGGTACGGCGGCGCCGGTCGCCCGTTCGGCCGGGTCGGCGGCGCCCTGCGCGGCGGCCCGCCGACGGTGGCCGGGCGCTGGTCGCTGCTGCCGGCCTTCGCCGGTGACGCGACGGTCCGGGCGACCGCCCGGGCGCAGAGCCTGCTGGACCGCCACGGCCTGCTCACCCGGGGCGCGGTGGCGGCCGAACGGGTGCCGGGCGGCTTCGCCGGGGTCTACCGGGTGCTCGCCGCGATGGAGGAGCGCGGCCGGGCCCGCCGGGGCTACTTCGTCGAGGGCCTCGGCGGCGCCCAGTTCGCCATGGAGGGCGCGGCCGACCGGCTGCGGTCGGTGAACGGGCGCCTGGAGCGGTCCCGGGCCGTCGAGTGGCCTTCCGCCCCGGCCGCCGAGCCGCCGCAGGCGCTGGTGCTGGCCGCCGCCGATCCGGCGAACGCCTACGGCGCCGCCCTGCCCTGGCCGGAGCCGCCCGCCGGGCCGGGCGGCAAGGAGTCCACGGCCCACCGGCCCGGCCGCAAGGCGGGCGCCCTGGTGGTCCTGGTGGACGGCGAGCTGGCGCTGTACGTCGAGCGCGGCGGCAAGTCCCTGCTGGCGTGGCCGGAGGACGAGGGGGCCCGGGCGCTCGCGGCGGGCGCGCTGGCCGCCGCCGTCCGCGAGGGCGCGCTGGGCAGCGTCACGGTGGAGCGGGCCAACGGCGAGCCCGCCCTCGGCTCGGCGCTCGGCCGCGCCCTGGAGGAGGCCGGCTTCCACGCCACTCCGCGCGGGCTCCGCCTGCGTCCCTGAACCGGTGCGCGGGAACGCCGGAGGCCGCGGGGTCCTGGACCCCGCGGCCTCCTGCCACGTCGAATCACCCGATCGGTGGCGGCTGTGCCTCCACCGGTCGTGCCGTCTCCTCGCGCCGGCGCCGGTCCGGTCCGGTCGCGTTCCGGTCGGCGTGGACCGGGATGAGACCGAGCCCCCAGCCTCCGGCCGCGAGCAGTCCCAGCACCGCACCGTCGGCGAGTTGCCCGCGGACGGCCAGGAGCCACCAGGCGAGCCCGGCCGCCACCGCGGCCAGGATCCACCGCACCGGACGTCGTTTCCGGAGCAACAGTCGCGCCCGCGCCCGTATTCGGGCCGACGGGCGCCTCCGCACGTCTCTCCGCACGACCGCCCTCCCTTCGCTCGCCCCGGGCAGGGGCGCCCGGGAGTCGAGGCCGGGTTCAGGCGGCGACCACGTCCATCGCGGCGGTCTTGGGCGACATGTTCGCCCGGTCGGTGCCGGGGGCGGGCAGCGGAACCGGTTCGAGTACCGGCCTCAGCAGATCACCCTCGGAGAGGGTGGCCATCGCCGCAAGTTCGGCGAGCGACAGTTCGTCGCTGACCTCGCGCATGACCTCGGACATCCGGACGTCGAGTGCGTCGCAGATGGCGGAGAGCAGCTCCGAGGAGGCCTCCTTCTGTCCCCGCTCCACCTCGGAGAGGTAACCGAGCGAAACCCTGGCGGCTGCCGACACCTCGCGGAGTGTGCGGCCCTGGCGCTGGCGCTGCCGACGCAGTACATCGCCCAGTAGGCGACGGAGCAGGATCATCGGTGCCTCCCTCCTCGGACTGCGGATCGAGATGTCACGCCCCCACCGTACCGCCTTGCCCGCTTCGCGTGCGGGGACCCTGGTCGTGTTCACTCTGGGCTGCAAGGCTGTCCCCCTCCTCGTTCCGGTGTCGCTCCCGGGTTCTCGGGCCCCTCGTGGTACCCGACGCGGGACACCCGGCCCCACCGTCACGCAACTCGTTCGCCACCTGGTTTCTGCCCAACCAGGCTGTCGGATGTAACACGATCCTCCAGCCGGGCCGTGCCCGGCACCAGATCGGCAGGTCTCGGTTCGGTGGAGATCCGCCGGAACGGGCCCGTCAGCGTGCGAGCCGGCCGGCGAGCAGTTCCAGGGCGGCGGTCACCGCTCCGTGACGGATTGTGGCACGGTCTCCCGACAGCAGGGGCGAACTGACCAGAGTTCCCCCCGGACCGGCGACCGCGAGGTGTACGGTGCCCACCGGCTGCCCGTCCTGCGGCTCCGGACCGGCCACCCCGGTCGTCGCGAGCCCGTACGTGGCCCCCAGCAGCCCGCGCACGCCCTCGGCCATCTGCCGGGCCACGACGGGGTGGACCGGCCCGTGCACGGCCAGCAGGCCCTCGTCCACGCCGAGCACCGAGGCCTTCAGTTCGGTCGCGTACGCGGTGACGGAGCCCCGGAAGGTCGCGGACGCCCCGGGGACGTCCACCAGCGCGGCGGCCAGCAGCCCCCCGGTCAGCGACTCGGCGACGGCCAGCGTGCCGCCCTCGGCCCGCAGGGCGGCGTGCGCCCGCTCGGCCAGCCGGTAGTCGTGCTCCGCCACGCTCGTCTCCCCCGTGGTTCAGCGGTCCGCGCGGTCGGCGGCCCGTCCCTCGCGGCGCAGTCGCAGCGCCTGTCCGACGTAGTCCAGCGCGGTGCCGACGGTCAGCAGCACCGCGAGGCCCATCAGCACGGCCCGTCCGGTGGCCAGCCAGCCGGTCAGGGCCAGGACGTACATGCCGACCGCGGTGCCCTGGGTCAGCGTCTTGAGCTTGCCGCCGCGGCTGGCCGGGATGACGCCGTAGCGGATCACCCAGAACCGCATCAGGGTGATGCCCAGTTCGCGGGCCAGGATCACCACGGTGACCCACCAGGGCAGGTCGCCGAGCAGTGAGAGGCCGATCAGTGCCGAGCCCATGATCGCCTTGTCCGCGATCGGGTCGGCGATCTTCCCGAAGTCGGTGACCAGGCCCTTGCGGCGGGCCAGTTCGCCGTCGAACAGGTCGGTGATCATCGCGATGGCGAAGGAGGCCCAGGCGACCGAGCGCCACTTGGGGTCGTGCCCGCCGCCGGCGAACAGCAGCGACACGAAGACCGGCACCAGCAGCACCCGGACCATCGTGAGCACGTTGGCGATGTTCCAGACCCGCGGGGTCGGCGGCACCGCGGCCGCCGGTCTGCCCGGGTGGGCCGCGGCCGGGGCGCCGGGCCCCTGGGTCATTCCCCGGCTCCCGGGGCCTTGCGGACCCGCACCTGCTCCAGCGCCTCGGCGACCAGGTCGACGCCCTCGCTGGCCACCACCTTGGCCCGCCAGAACTGCCCGACCTGGGGGGCGTCGACGCCTTCGAGGGTGGTCAGGCCGTCGGTCTCCGGGGCCTGGTGGTCGGCCCGGCCCTCGACCACGCCGTCCTCGATCGACTCGATCATGACCACGACCTCGGTGCCGATCCGCTGCTCGGCCCGCTGGGCGCTCATCTCCTCGGCCAGCCGGCTCAGCCGGTCGACGCGGTCGGCGATCACGTCCTCGGGCAGCTTGCCGTCGTAGGTGGCGGCCTCGGTGCCCTCTTCGTCGGAGTAGCCGAAGACGCCGATCGCGTCGAGCCCGGCGTGCGTGACGAAGCGTTCCAGCTCGGCGAAGTCCTCCTCGGTCTCACCGGGGAAGCCGACGATGAAGTTGGACCGGGCGCCGGCCTGCGGGGCCTTGTCGCGGATGGTCTTCAGCAGCTCCAGGAACTGGTCGGTGGAGCCGAAGCGGCGCATCCGGCGCAGCACGGCGGGCGCCGAGTGCTGGAAGGACAGGTCGAAGTAGGGCGCGACGTCGGGGGTGCCGGTCATCGCGTCGATCAGGCCCGGGCGCATCTCGGCCGGCTGCAGGTAGGAGACCCGGACCCGCTCGACGCCGTCGATCGCGGCGATCTCGCCGAGCAGCGTCTCCAGCAGCCGGATGTCGCCCAGGTCCTTGCCGTACGAGGTGTTGTTCTCGCTGACCAGGACGATCTCGCGGACGCCCTGCGCGGCCAGCCACTGGGCCTCGTGCAGCACGTCGGAGGGGCGGCGGGAGATGAAGGAGCCGCGGAAGGCGGGGATGGCGCAGAAGGAGCAGCGCCGGTCGCAGCCGGAGGCGAGCTTGACGGAGGCGACCGGGTTGTCGTCCAGCCGCTTGCGCAGGGTGCGCGGGCCGGAGGCGGGGGCGATGCCTTCGGGCAGGTCGGCGATCGGCTCGGCGGCGGCCTCGGCGCCGTGGCCGGGCAGGGCGACGGCCTCGGCGGCGGACTGCCGCTCGGCGGGGCTGATCGGCAGCAGCTTGCGGCGGTCGCGGGGGATGTGCGGCGCGTGGTGGCCGCCGGAGAGGATGGTCTGCAGGCGGTCGGAGATGTCGGCGTAGTCGTCGAACCCGAGCACTCCGTCGGCTTCGGGGAGCGCGTCGGCGAGTTCCTTGCCGTACCGCTCGGCCATGCAGCCGACCGCGACGACGGCCTGGGTGCGGCTGTGGCCCTTGAGGTCGTTGGCCTCCAGCAGGGCGTCCACGGAGTCCTTCTTGGCGGCTTCGACGAAGCCGCAGGTGTTGACGACGGCGACGTCCGCCTCGGCGGCGTCGTCGACGAGCAACCAGCCGTCGGCTTCCAGTCGCCCGGCGAGTTCCTCGGAGTCCACCTCGTTGCGGGCGCATCCGAGCGTGACAAGGGCGACAGTACGGCGTTCAGGCATAGGCCCAAGATTAACGCGCGGCTTCCGGTGCCGTTCGCCCCGGATGCCGCGCGCCTCGGATCAGCTGATCGTCACCGGCCCCGCCGGGCCCTGTGGTCAGCCCGCCTGCGGGTCTCCGGGGGTGTACGTGACGTGCACCACCTGGCCGTCCTTGCCGAGGAGGCCGAGGTCCTTGCCGTTGACGTACGCGTGCACGGCCCCGCCGTTGCCCAGGACCAGCTTGATCTGCTTGGGGTCGGTGAAGGTCTGGTCCTGGCCGTCGCTGATGTTGTTCTGGAAGAGCGACTTGCCGCTGCCGTCCATCGCGGAGACCCAGCTCGTGCCCTGGGCGACGAGCTTCACGGTGACCTTGTCGGCGGGGACGGCGGCGATCGCGGCGGCGCTCGGCGCGGGCGCCGGCGGCTGGACGGCGGGCGTGGCCGGCGGGGCGAGTGACCCGGTGCCGGAGCCGC
This sequence comes from Streptomyces sp. NRRL S-350, assembly GCF_000719705.1. Taxonomy (GTDB): domain Bacteria; phylum Actinomycetota; class Actinomycetes; order Streptomycetales; family Streptomycetaceae; genus Kitasatospora. The sequence goes on from NZ_JOHO01000081.1 coordinate 8,998, forward strand.
TGGGCAGCGGTGCGCTGGCCGAGCCGGTGGAGCCGTGCCCGCCCTTGCCGCTGACCAGGTTGAAGCCGATCAGGGCGACCACCGCGACGATCGCGGCCACCATCGCGGCCGCCCAGTTCGGCCGGCTGCGGCCGGGCACCTTGATCGGGCCGCTGTCGATCAGCTGGGACGCCGGTCGCCTGGCGGCCGGCGGGCCGCCGTGCGCGGCGTCATAGCGGGCGACCAGGGCGTCGCCGTCCACGCCGACGGCACGGGCGATCAGGCGGATGTGCCCGCGGGCGTAGAAGTCGCCACCGCAGCGTCCGAAGTCGTCCTCCTCGATGGCATGGACGATCGGCACCCGGACCCGGGTGGCGGTGCTCACCTGGTCCACCGTGAGGCCCGAGTCGATCCGGGCGGCGGACAGCACCCGACCGATGCTCGGGGCATCGGCCGGCTGGGCCGCGTCGTCGGTCGGCTCGACGGACGACGGGGCGTTCTCGCGATCGGAGGACTTGCCGATGGTCACGGGGCACGCCTTTCGAGCGGATGGCCACCTGCTGGGGAACAGTCTAGGGGCGGGGGCGGATCGATTCTCAAGCGGAACGGGCCCGAATGCGCGCACCCGGCCCGGGAGGGGTCCGACGCCCCCGCTGACCGGCCGTCAGCGGAGCCGGGCGGAAGAGCAGGGAAGGACCCCGGGGTTCGCTTTGCGGCCTGTGACGCGGTGTACGGACGTTCGGTTCCCCGCACCGCGCCTACCCTCCCCTGAACGAGTGATGCCTCCTCGGGGAGCGGGGCCGTCCGGCGTACGGGCACGCCCGGGGCGCCGGCCCGTCAGCCCCGCAGGGTCACCAGCACCCCGTCGAGTTCGTCCGGCTTCACGAGGACGTCGCGGGCCTTCGAGCCCTCGCTGGGGCCGACGATCCCGCGCGACTCCATCAGGTCCATCAGCCGGCCCGCCTTGGCGAAGCCGACCCGGAGCTTGCGCTGGAGCATCGAGGTCGAGCCGAACTGGGTGGAGACGACCAGCTCCGCCGCCTGGATCAGCAGGTCCAGGTCGTCGCCGATCTCCTCGTCGATCTCCTTCTTCGGGCCGCCCCCGACCACCACGTCGTCCCGGTAGACGGCGCTCAGCTGGTCCTTGCAGTGCTGCACCACCCGGGCGATCTCCGCCTCGGTGACGAATGCGCCCTGCATGCGGATCGGCTTGCTGGCGCCCATCGGCAGGAAGAGCGCGTCGCCCTTGCCGATCAGCTTCTCCGCGCCGGGCTGGTCCAGGATGACCCGGGAGTCGGCCATCGCGGAGGTCGCGAAGGCCAGCCGGGAGGGCACGTTGGCCTTGATCAGGCCGGTGACCACGTCCACCGAGGGCCGCTGGGTGGCGAGCACCAGGTGGATGCCGGCCGCACGGGCCAGCTGGGTGATCCGGACCACCGAGTCCTCGACGTCGCGCGGTGCGACCATCATCAGGTCGGCCAGCTCGTCGACGATCACCAGCAGGTACGGGTACGGCCTCAGCTCCCGCTCGCTGCCCAGCGGCGGGGTGACCTTGCCGGCCCGCACCGCCGCGTTGAAGTCGTCCACGTGTCGGAAGCCGTACGCCGCGAGGTCGTCGTAGCGCATGTCCATCTCGCGCACCACCCACTGGAGGGCCTCGGCGGCCTTCTTGGGGTTGGTGATGATCGGCGTGATCAGGTGCGGGATGCCCTCGTAGGCGGTGAGTTCGACCCGCTTGGGGTCGACCAGCACCATCCGCACCTCGTCCGGGGTGGCCCGGGCGAGGATCGAGGTGATCAGGCAGTTGATGCAGGACGACTTGCCCGCGCCGGTCGCGCCGGCCACCAGGATGTGCGGCATCTTGGCGAGGTTGGCCATCACGGTGTGGCCCTCGACGTCCTTGCCCATGCCGACGACCATCGGGTGCGAGTCCTCGGCGGCCGCGCGCGAGCGCAGCAGGTCGCCGAGGTTGACCATCTCGCGGTCCCGGTTGGGGATCTCGATCCCGACCGCGGACTTGCCCGGGATCGGGCTGATGATCCGCACGTCGGGGCTGGCCACCGCGTAGGCGATGTTCTTGGCGAGCGCGGTGATCCGCTCGACCTTGACGGCCGGGCCGAGCTCGACCTCGTAGCGGGTGACCGTCGGGCCCCGGGTGAAGCCGGTGACCCGGGCATCCACCTTGAACTCGGTGAAGGTCCCGGTGAGCTGGGCGACCACCTCGTCGTTGAGCGGGCTGCGGGCCTTGGCCGGGCCGCCGCGCTCCAGCAGGTCCAGCGGGGGCAGCGCGTACGTGACGTCGCCGGTGAGCTGGAGCTGCTCCATCCGCACCGGTGCCGGGCCGTGCTCCTCGGGCGCGCCGGGGCCGCCGCTGCGGGCGGCCGGGACGGCGGGCTCCTCCGGCGGGGCGGTGCGGTCCTGCACCTGGTGCATCATGTCGGCCACCGCCGAGGAGGCGGGCACGCCGTAGACCAGTGCGCCGTCCAGGTCGGCGGCGGCCCCGGCGGCCAGGTTGCGGGTGGCGTACGGGTCCGGCGGCTCCTTGTCCAGGGAGACCCGGACGGCCTCCGCCGGGTCGTCGGGGTCGGCGGGCTTGCGCCGACGGCGGCGCCGGCGGGCGGCCACCTCGTCCGTCGGGTCGTCACCGGCGGTGTCCACCGTGAAGGGCAGCGCGTCGGGGTCGGCGTCCTCCGGCGGTTCGGTGGACAGCTCGCGCTCCGGCGCACGCCCCCCGTACAGCTCGTCGTCCGGCCCGCGTTCGACCACGCCGAGCCGTACGCCGATCGCCCGCAGCCGCTCCGGGATGCGGTTGACCGGGGTGGCAGTGACCACCAGCAGGCCGAAGAAGGCCAGCAGCAGGAGCAGCGGCACGGCGAGCGCGGGGCCCGCGGCGGCCATCATCGGGGTGGACGCGGCCCAGCCGACGATGCCGCCGGCCGCCCTTATCCGGGAGGCGCCGCCGCCCATCATGGGCGCGCCGCAGCCGATGTGGACCAGGCCGAGGACGCCGACCAGCAGCGCGGTCAGCCCGATCATGATCCGGCCGTTGGCCTCCGGCAGCTCGGGGTGGCGCCAGAGCCGGATCGCGATCGCGGCCAGCAGGAACGGCACCAGCACGTCGAGCCGGCCGAACAGCCCGGACACCACGGCGGTGGCCGCCTCGCCCAGCCAGCCCTGCGGGCTGAACCAGGTGCCGGCGGCGGTCACCATCGCCAGCGCGAACAGCAGCAGGCCCACGCCGTCCTTGCGGTGGGCCGGGTCGAGGTTCTTGGCGCCGTCGCCGAAGCCGCGGAAGATCGCGGCGATCGGGCTCGCCAGCGCGTTGAGCGCGCCCATCAGCACCGACCTGGAGGGTGGCGCGGGCGGCGGGGCCGGCTTGGCCGCCGTCCGCTTCGCGGGGGCCGCCCGCTTCGCCGCCGCCTTCTTCGCGGGCGGCCTGCCCGGGGCCTTCGCCGCGGCCTTCTTGGACGCCCCCGGACTCGGCTTACGTGCTGCGTTCCCGGGCGTACGAGTGGCCATGGGTCAGCAGCCTACCGGTGCGGACCACCGGCGCACATGTGCCCGAGCCGGGCGCCGGGACGTGTCGCAGACACACCGTCACGCTGACCGGGATTCACCCGGGTGCGCCACCGAACCACCCGGACGGGTGAACGAACGGTGCGGGTCAGGAGCTTCCGGGGCGCATCGCGTCCAGTGCCCGGCGCAGCGCCGAGAGCTTGCGCTCCAGGTGCGCGGCGGTCGCCGCCACCCCGGCGTCCTCGCCCCCGTCCAACTGCTTGCCGAGCGCCTCCGCCTGCTCCTCGACGGCCGCCAGGCGCGCGGACAGCTCGCCCAGCAGGGCCCCGCCGAGGGCCGGCTCGCCACCGCCCGCCTCCAGTTGCAGCCGCAGCAGCGCGGCCTGCTCCTTCAGCTGGCAGTTCTTCACGTACAGGTCGACGAAGACGGAGACCTTGGCGCGCAGGACCCACGGGTCGAAGGGCTTGGAAATGTAGTCCACCGCCCCGGCCGCGTAGCCGCGGAAGGTGTGGTGCGGGCCGTGGTTGATCGCGGTCAGGAAGATGATCGGGATGTCCCGGGTGCGCTCGCGGCGCTTGATGTGGGCGGCGGTCTCGAAGCCGTCCATCCCGGGCATCTGGACGTCCAGGAGGATGACCGCGAAGTCGTCGGTGAGCAGCGCCTTGAGCGCTTCCTCGCCGGACGCGGCGCGGACCAGCGTCTGGTCCAGGGCCGACAGGATCGCCTCCAGTGCCAGCAGGTTCTCCGGTCGGTCGTCGACCAGGAGGATCTTCGCCTTCTGCATCAGGGCCCGCCCTCCTGTCGCCTGCCTGCCGCCCGGTGCAGGCACCCGCGTACCGCCCACCGCTACCCCGGTCATGCTAGCCGCACCCCCTCGTCCGGCACATCGCCCCGTCGTGACCCGATCCGGAGCGGCGCGCGACCAGAGCTCCGGCGCACGCTCAGCAGGGCGTCGTCATCCGGTCACTGTTCGCAACGATCGGTGACCCTACCCGGTTCCCGGGCCCGACCGCCAGCAAACCGGCCGACCGGCAGGCGCGAACGCGGGGGCCCGACCCGGGGTGCACGCCTCCCGCCGCCCTCGTACGCCGCCCGTCACCGTTCCCGCGGCCCGCTCACGCGCGGTCCCCGCCCAGCCACTCGTGCATCACCGAGAGCAGGTGGTCGGTCTCCACCGGCTTGGTGATGTGGTCGGTGGCGCCCGCCTCCAGCGACTTCTCCCGGTCCCCCTTCATCGCCTTGGCGGTGAGCGCGATGATCGGCAGGCCGGCGAACTGGGGCATCCGGCGGATCGCCTCGGTGGTGGCGTAGCCGTCCATCTCCGGCATCATGATGTCCATCAGGACCAGCGCCACGTTCTCGTGCTGCTCCAGCATCTCGATGCCCTCGCGGCCGTTCTCGGCGTACAGGACGGTCAGGCCGTGCTGCTCCAGCACGCTGGTGAGGGCGAACACGTTGCGGACGTCGTCGTCGACGATCAGCACCTGCTGGCCGTCGAAGCGCCGGCCGCCGCTGACCGGCCGGGGCGGGGCGGGCTCCACCGCCCGCGGCCCGGCGGCGCTCTCCAGCGCGGCGCTGCGGCGGCGCTCCACGGCCCCGCGGCGGCGCTCCTCGGCCATCTCGCGGACCTCCTGGGCCCAGTGGTCGGCCGGGTTCTCCCCGACCGGCACCGGCAGGCCCAGCGGGGTCACGCCGACCGTGGCGCGCGGCGCCTGGGCGTTCGGCCCGGTGCCGCGCTCGCCGGACGGGCGCTGGTCGCCCGCCGGGGCTTCCGGGGCCTCGGTGCGCAGCGGCAGGTAGAGCGTGAACGTGGAGCCCTTGCCCAGCTCGCTCTCGGCGTGGATCTCGCCGCCGAGCAGCCTGGCGATCTCGCGGCTGATGGACAGGCCGAGGCCGGTGCCGCCGTACTTGCGGCTGGTGGTGCCGTCGGCCTGCTTGAACGCCTCGAAGATCTCCCGCAGCTTGTTCTCGGGGATGCCGATGCCGGTGTCGGACACCGAGAAGGCGATCAGCGCGTCGTCCGGGCCCTCGATCGAGCCGGACTCCAGCAGCCGCTCGCGCACGTGCTGCGGGACCTCCGGGCCGGCCGGGCGGATCGAGAAGTCGACGGCGCCGGCGTCGGTGAACTTCACCGCGTTGGAGATCAGGTTGCGCAGCACCTGCTGGAGCCGCTGCTCGTCGGTGTGCAGGGTGACCGGCAGGGCGGGCGAGACCCGGACGGCGAAGTCCAGGTTCTTGTCCAGGGCGACGGGCTGGAAGGTCGCCTCCACGTAGTCGACCAGCTGGACGAGGGCGATCCGGGCCGGCCGGACGTCCATCTTGCCCGCCTCGACCTTGGACAGGTCGAGGATGTCGTTGATCAGCTGGAGCAGGTCGGAGCCGGCGCCGTGGATGGTGTCGGCGAACTCGACCTGCTTGGGCGAGAGGTTGCCCTCGTTGTTGTCGGAGAGCAGCTTGGCCAGGATCAGCAGCGAGTTGAGCGGGGTGCGCAGCTCGTGCGACATGTTGGCGAGGAACTCGCTCTTGTACCGGGAGGCCAGGGCGAGCTGCTCGGCGCGCTCCTCCAGGACCTGCCGGGCCTCCTCGATCTCGCCGTTCTTGATCTCGATGTCGCGGTTCTGCTGGGCGAGTTGCTCGGCCTTCTCCTGCAACTCCTCGTTGGTGCGCTCCAGTTCCTCCTGGCGCGCCTCCAACTCTGCGGACCGCATGGAGAGTTCGGCGGTGAGACGCTGGGATTCCAGCAGCAGGCCCTCGGTCTTGGTGTTGACGCTGATGGTGTTGACCGTGACGCCGATCAGGTCGGCGATCTGGTTCAGGAAGTCCAGCGCGACGGTGGTGAAGGAGCTGAAGGTGGCCAGCTCGATCACGCCCAGCAGCCGGCCCTCGAACAGCACCGGCAGCACCACGATGTGGGCCGGGGAGGCCTCGCCGAGGCCGGAGGCGATCTTGAGGTAGCCGGGCGGCGCCTCCTTGAGGATGATCGCCCGCTTCTCCACCGCCGCCTGGCCGATGAGCGACTCGCCGGGGCGGAAGGTGGTCGGCATCGCCCGCCGCTGGTAGCCGTAGCTGCCGATCAGTCGCAGCACGGTGTCGTTCTCGTCGTCGTCCTCGGTGATCAGCTCGGCGGTGCGGCCGGCCGGCTGGGCGAGGAAGAAGGCGCCGTGCTGGGCGGAGACCACCGGGGTCAGCTCGGTCATGATCAGCGAGGCGACGGCCTCCAGGTCCCGGCGGCCCTGGAGCAGGCCGGAGATCCGGGCCAGGTTGGTCTTGAGCCAGTCCTGTTCCTGGTTGGTGCGGGTGGTCTCGCGCAGGTTGGCGATCATCTGGTTGATGTTGTCCTTGAGCTCGTCGAGCTCACCCGCGGCGTCCACGTCGATCCGCAGACTCAGGTCGCCCCTGGTCACCGCGGTGGCGACCTGGGCGATCGCGCGCACCTGCCGGGTCAGGTTGTTGGCCAGTTCGTTCACCGACTCGGTCAGGTCCTGCCAGGTGCCGTCGACGCCGGGCACCCGGGCCTGACCGCCGAGGCGTCCGTCGGTGCCCACCTCGCGGGCGACCCGGGTCACCTCGTCGGCGAACGCCGACAGCTGGTCGACCATGGTGTTGATGCTGGTCTTGAGCTGGAGGATCTCGCCCCGGGCGTCGACGTCGATCTTCTGCGAGAGGTCGCCGCGGGCGACCGCGGTGATCACCAGCGCGATGTTCCGCACCTGGCCGGTGAGGTTGTTGGCCATCAGGTTGACGTTGTCGGTCAGGTCCTTCCAGATGCCGGCCACGCCCGGCACGCTCGCCTGGCCGCCCAGGGTGCCGTCGGTGCCGACCTCGCGGGCCACCCGGGTCACCTCCACCGCGAAGGAGGAGAGCTGGTCGACCATGGTGTTCAGGGTGCCGGCGAGCGCCGCGACCTCGCCCTGCGCCTCGATCGCGATCTTCTTGGAGAGGTCCCCGCGGGCCACCGCGGCGGCGACCTCGGCGATGTTGCGCACCTGTCCGGTCAGGTTGGACGCCATGAAGTTGACGTTGTCGGTCAGGTCCTTCCAGATGCCCGACACCCCGCGCACCCGCGCCTGGCCGCCCAGGATCCCCTCGGTGCCCACCTCGCGGGCCACCCGGGTCACCTCGTCGGCGAACGCCGACAGCTGGTCGACCATGGTGTTGACGGTCGTCATCAGCTCCAGGATCTCGCCCCGGGCGTCGACGGTGATCTTCTTGGACACGTCGCCGCGCGCCACCGCCGTGGTCACCTCGGCGATGTTGCGGACCTGGCTGGTCAGGTTGTTGGCCATCAGGTTGACGGAGTTGGTCAGGTCCTTCCAGATGCCGGCCACGCCGGGCACGCTGGCCTGGCCGCCGAGGATGCCCTCGGTGCCGACGTCCCGGGCGACCCTGGTGACCTCGTCCGCGAAGGCACCCAGCTGGTCCACCATCGTGTTGATGGTGTTCTTCAGCTCCAGGATCTCCCCGCGCGCGTCCACCTGGATCTTCTGCGACAGGTCGCCCTTGGCGACCGCGGTGGTCACCTGGGCGATGTTGCGCACCTGATCGGTCAGGTTGTTGGCCATGAAGTTGACGTTGTCGGTCAGGTCCCGCCACACCCCGGCCGCCCAGGGCACCTGCGCCTGACCGCCCAGCCGGCCCTCGGTGCCCACCTGCCGGGCCACCCTGGTCACCTGCTCGGCGAAGCCGGAGAGCTGGTCCACCATCGTGTTGATGGTGTTCTTCAGCTCCAGCATCTCGCCGCGAGCGTCCACCTCGATCTTCTGCGACAGGTCCCCGCGGGCCACCGCCGTGGTCACCTGGGCGATGTTGCGCACCTGGCCGGTCAGGTTGTCGGCCATGAAGTTCACCGAGTCGGTGAGGTCGCGCCAGACCCCCGCGACGCCCGGCACCTGGGCCTGGCCGCCCAGCCGGCCCTCCGTCCCCACGTCCCTGGCCACCGTGATGACCTGCGCGGCGAAGCCGTTCAGCTGGTCCACCATCGTGTTGACGGTGTTCTTCAGCTCCAGCATCTCGCCGGCCACCTCGACGGTGACCTTGCGGGAGAGGTCGCCCTTGGCCACCGCCGTGGTCACCTGGGCGATGTTGCGCACCTGCGCGGTCAGCCGGCCGGCCATGGTGTTGACCGAGTCCGCCAGGTCCTTCCAGCTGCCCGACACGCTGCGGACCTTGGCCTGGCCGCCGAGCTTGCCCTCGGTGCCGACCTCCCTGGCCACCCGGGTCACCTCGTCGGTGAACTCCGAGAGCTGGTCCACCAGCCCGTTGACCGTCCGGCCGATCTTCAGGTACTCGCCGCGCAGCGGGTGGCTCACCCCGTTGCTGTGCAGCGAGCGCAGCTCCATCTTCTGGTCCAGGTCGCCCTCGGCGATCGAGCTCAGCACCCGGCCGACCTCGGCCATCGGGCGGGCCAGGTCGTCGATCAGCGCGTTGCAGTTGTCGACGGCCGCCATCCAGGCGCCCTCGCCCGCGCCGGTCTCCAGCCGCTCGTTCAGCCGGCCCTCGCGGCCGACCGCCCGCCGCACCCGGGCCAGTTCGCCGGTCAGGTGCTGGTTGCGCTCGGCGACCTCGTTGAACACCGCGGCGATCTCCGCCAGCGGCCCGTCGCCCGGCACGGTCATCCGGCGGCGGAAGTTGCCGTCCCGCATCGCGGTCAGGGCGGACAGGAGCTTGCGCAGCTCGGCGGGCTCCGCGCCGCGGTTGTGGCTCACTCGCCGGCCGGCCGCGTTCCGCGGCGCGGTCCCGGAGCGGCCGCCGCGCTGGGCGGGCGGCGTCGTACCGGTTGCGTCCTTGGTGGCCGAACTCAACGGGCCCCTCCCACATCGTGAACTGTCCGGTGACCGCCCGTGCCGGGGTCGGCACGCGTCCCGGACACCGGTCCGGCTGGGCTGCTGCCGGCGGCCCTCGGCCCACCGGCACCCCCACGACCGTACTGCTCGTACCGGTCATCGCGGACCCCCCAGTCTGGCAGCACCTGCGCCCGGTAGGCGGCCGGTTGCGCACGGTTGGTGCCCCACCGCCCGAAACAGGTGGGCAGAATCACCCTCAGGTGCCTGTTTCGGCTCCCGGCCCCCACGGGGAACCCAGCGGAAAGTAGGGTGGAGCGCTGCACCGGGCCACAACCCGACCCCAGCGCCGCCGCCCATCCGACGGCGCGCACGGGGAAGTCGGCGCCGCACCCCGGACAGCCAGGGCAAGAGCAGCAGAGGAGAAGTGGCAACGTGGTCACCGCGCGCGCAGCCGCCACCTTCGATCCCGACGGCCGATCCGCCGCGGCCGCCCGGGGCTTCGTCCGGGACGCACTGCTCGGCTGGGGCCTGCCGGAGGTCGTCGACGACGCGGTGGTGCTGGTCAGCGAACTGGTCACCAACGCCGTCGTGCACGCCGGCACCGCCGCCGAGGTCTGCTGCCTGCGCGAGGAGGAGACCGTCCGGATCGAGGTCACCGACCACCACCCCGAACGCGGCCTGCCCACCCTCGGCGACGGACCGGTCACCGCCTCCGACCGCTACGCCGACCCCGACGGCGAGGGCGGCCGCGGCCTGCTCATGTGCTCCGCCCTCGCCGAGAGATGGGGCGTCGAGTACGGCACCGGCCGCAAGACCGTCTGGTTCCGCCTCCGGCTGCCCGCACACGTCGCCGGCACCCGCTACGCCGTGCCCGCCACCCCCGGCAGCGACCTGCCGAGCGGCCCCGGCCCGGTGCACGTCGCCGTCGTCCAACTCGACGAGGACGGCCGCGTCCTGGCCTGGAACCCGGACGCCGAGGCGCTCTTCCAGTACCCCGCCGCCGCCGTCCTCGGCCGCCCCTGGGCCGACCTCGCCGTCTGGCCGCAGCCCTCCGGCCCCGGCCTGACCGACACCCTGCGCCTGGCCCGCTGGGAGGGCGGCTACGGGATCCGCCGCCAGGACGGCCAGGAGGTCGAGGTGTACGGCGTCCAGGTGCGCGTGCGCGACACCGAGGGCGTCGCCTCCACCCTCTGCCTGCTCGTCCTCGAACCCGACCGCGCGGTCCTGCGCTCCCCCGCCCGCACCCTGCCCGGCGAGCGCCCCGACCCGACCGGCCCCCGGCTCGACCTGCTGGCCGGCCCGGTCGTCACCGACGACCTCGACACCCTGCTGCAGCGCACCGTCGAGCGCGCCCGCGACCTGCTCGACGGCGACGCCGCCTACCTGCTGCTCACCACCGACGACGAGGCCGAGTTCGAGGTCCGCGCCGCCACCGGACTCACCTCCGGACACCGCCGGCACACCCGCTTCCCGGTCGAGACGGGCAACCGCTACGACTCCGCCCGGCTGCCCTCCGTCCACGAGGACCTCTCCAGCCGCCCCACCGGACTGCCCCTGCTCTCCGACAGCGGCATGCGCTCCCTGGTCACCGTCCCGCTCAAGGTCGAGGGCCGGCTGATCGGCTCCCTGGGTATCGCCGCCACCTCGCCCGGCCGCTACGACAACGAGGACGCGCTGCGCCTGCAGTTCGCCGCCGACCGGGTCGCCCTCGCCGTCGAGAGCACCCGGCTGACCGAGCTCGAACGGCTGCGCCGCGGCTCGCTCTCCTTCCTGGTCGAGGCCTCCGACCTCCTCGCGGGCACCCTCGAACACGAGCAGACCCTCGCGCTGATGGCCCAGATGGCCGTCCCCACCCTGGCCTCCTGGTGCGCCGTCTACACCACCGCCGACCACTCCGCCGCGGCCCGCCTCGCCTTCGTCCTGCACGAGGACGAGGACCGCATCGACCCGCTGCGCGAGCTGCTCGACAAGACCCCCGCCCCGGAGACCGGCCCCACCCACGGCGTCCGCTTCTGGGCGGCGCCCGCCGAGACCGCCGAGGCGGGCGGCCTCACCGACAGCCCCGAACTCGCCGGCCTGCTCGGCGAGACCGTCGCCATCGCGCTGACCGCCCGCAACCGCGTCATCGGCCTGCTGGCGCTCGGTGTCCCGGCCGGCGTCCGGTTCCGCCAGGAGATCCTCGAACTCGCCGAGGACCTCTCCCGCCGCGCCGCACTCGCCCTCGACAACTCCCGCCTCTACTCCGAGCGCACCGCCACCAGCCAGGCCCTGCAGCGCAGCCTGCTCCCGCCCGACCTGCCGGAGATCCCGGGCGTCGAGGTGGACGTCTACTACCAGGCCGCCGGCGAGGGCAACGAGGTCGGCGGCGACTTCTACGACCTGTTCACCATCCGCGAGGGCACCTACGGCTTCGCCATCGGCGACGTCTGCGGCACCGGCCCCGAGGCCGCCTCGGTCACCGGCCTGGCCCGGCACTCGCTGCGGCTGCTCGCCCGCGAGGGCCTGGACGCCCCGCAGGTCCTGCGCCGCCTCAACGCGGCCATCCTGGACGAGGGTTCGCGCAGCCGCTTCCTCACCCTGCTCTACGGCGAACTGACGCCCCGCCCGGACGGCAGCACCGAACTCTCCCTGGTCTGCGCCGGCCACCCGCTGCCGCTGCGGCTGCGCACCGACGGCCAGGTCGACCGCGCCGCCACCCCTCAGCCGCTGCTCGGCGTCATGGACGATCTCGACCTCACCGCCGAGACCCTGGTGCTCTCCCCCGGCGAGGTCCTGCTGTGCGTCACCGACGGCGTCACCGAACGCCGCGAGGGCTCGCGGATGCTGGGCGACGACGGCCTGGCCGACGTCCTCACCGGCTGCACCGGCCTGACCGCCGGAGCCGTCGCGGCCAGGGTCCAGCGCGCCGTCGAGCGCTTCGCCCCCGAGCCGCCGTCGGACGACATGGCGATCCTGACCCTGCGGGTGCCCAACCAGCGCCAGCCCTGAGGGTTCCACAGCTGACGCAGTCACAAATTGTTATCTTCACAACGGTACAAGCGAGGACGGCCGGGTAAACCGATCCCACCGGGGAATCCCCCGGCGGGGACGTGACCAGCGGCTCTCCGCTGGCCCATCACTTCCGACCGCAGCCCGCGCACGCTCACAGCCGTGCGCCCTCGGCGCGGTCGCGCGCATCCACTCACCGGAACCACACCACAGCGTCACTGCGCCCTGCGCGCGCCCAGAGTGAAAGGAGCCCTCGGTGAGCAACGACGCTACCGGGGCAACGAACGCCCGCTCCACCGGAGCCGACGCGGGTAACCTCGGCTACCTCGCCCTCGGCCTGACACTACTCGCCTACGGTCTGCTCTCCACCGGCGTCCTGCACGGCGCCGGCGCCGGGGACGCGACCCACCTCGCCCACCTGCTCGGCGGCGTCACCCTCTTCGTCGCGGGCCTCTGGCAGCTCCGCCGCGGCGAGGGCTTCACCGGAACCGCCTTCACCAGCCTCGGCGCCTTCTGGGCGACCTGGTCGGCGGCGGGAGGGGCGGGCAAGAACGCCGCCGGCCTGTTCCTGCTGCTGTGGGCCCTGCTCGCCCTCACCCTCACCGCGGCCGGCTGGGGGGCGGGCCTGATCAGCCGCGCCGTCTACGGTCTGCTGACGCTCTCCCTGGTGCTCTCCGCCATCGCCACCTTCGGCGGCTACGACGGGCTGGCCAAGACCGCGGGCTGGATCGCGGCCGTCTCCGGACTCGCCGCCTGGTACTGGGCCACCTCCGCGCTGAGCAACGGCTTCTGGGGAAAGGTCGCCCTGCCGGTCAGGTGAGTCACACGAGTCACACGGTCACCTGACCAGGTGACCCGCGTGAACCCGGTGACCCAGGTGAGCCGGCGCCGGCTCAACCGACCTGCTCCCACCGCTCCTCGGCAGTGCCGCGGGGCCGACTCCCCGTCCCCACGGGGCGCCGGCCCCGTCGCCGTGCCACCAACGCCAGCACGGCGTACGCGAGGAGCAGGATCAGGACTCCGACGATGCCGTCCGCCCAGAAGTGGTTCGCCGTCACCACGACCACCGCGACCGTCAGCACCGGATGCAGCACCACCACCCACCGCAGCGAACTGCGCGACACCCGGATCACCGCGACCGCCGCCAGCACGCACCAGGCGACGTGCACCGAAGGCATCGCCGACAACTGGTCGGCCACCACGACACCGCCGACCGCACCCCCGTACACCGACTGCCCGTACTCCGCGGCGACGTCGACGAAACCGCTCTCCGGCAGCATCCGGGGCGGCGCCACCGGAACGAACTGCACCAGCAGACAGACGGCCGTCGTGATCACCACCGTGTTCCGCACCCACGCGTACCGCTCGCGGTGCCGCACGAACACCCAGAGCAGGACACCGAGCATCACCGCGAAGTGCATGACCGCGTAGTAGTAGTTCGCCAGCCGCACCAGCACCGGGTACGGCATGACCGCCGCCTGCCAGGAAGCCTCGTCCGGCAACCCGATCACCTGCTCGGTGTGGTGGATCCAGCTCGCCCGGTCCAGCGCGTGGTCCGTGCTCATCACCGACAAGTGCCCGACCAACTGCCAGAGCGCGAACAGCGCCAGCAGCGTCCCCGCCTCCCGCAGCAGCGCCGACAACGCCGGCTTCCGACCCCTCGCCGCGGCGTACGCACCCGCGTAGAGGCCGACGGCGGCGCCCCCGGCGGACTGCCAGGTCAGGGTCAGGTTCTGCATTGGCAGAGGGTAACGCAAAAAGACCCCCTCCCGGCCGGGAGGGGGTCTTTTCGGAATGATTGTTCGGCGGCGTCCTACTCTCCCACAGGGTCCCCCCTGCAGTACCATCG
>NZ_JOHO01000082.1 GCF_000719705.1 Streptomyces sp. NRRL S-350
CGGCATACGAGATTTCTGCCTGTCTCGTGGGCTCGGAGATGTGTATAAGAGACAGCGCCAGGGTCACTCTGGACAAGGGCCGGGTCAACCTGGTCAAGGGCAGTTCCGTCTCCCTGGTCAAGAACGGCCGGCCCTTCCTCTCCTCCGTCCGGATGGCCCTCGGCTGGGAGCCCGCCGCCCGCGGCCGCAGCGTCGACCTCGACGCCTCCTGCCTGGCCTTCGACGCCCGCCACAAGCGGTTGGAGACGGCCTGGTTCATGAAGCTGAACATCTTCAACGGCGCCATCGCCCACTCCGGCGACAACCTCACCGGCGGCGGCGACGGTGACGACGAGCTGATCACCGTCCACCTGGAGGGCCTGCCGGCCGAGGTCCACGGGCTGGTCTTCGTCGTCAACTCCTTCTCCGGCCAGAAGTTCACCGACGTGAAGAACGCCTACTGCCGCCTCCTCGACGCCGGTACGAACGAGGAACTGGTCCGCTTCGACCTCACCCACTCCGAGCCGCGCACCGGCGTGGTGATGTGCAAGCTGGTCCGCCGCCCGTCCGGCGAGTGGGAGATGACGGCGCTCGGCGAGTACGTCGACGGCAAGACCGCCCGGGCGATGATCGAGCCCGCCGCCGCCCTGCTCTGACCCCGCGCTCTCCGTACTCCCCACGGTCCGCGCGCTTCCCGGCATCACGGTCACGCCCGCGATTTCACCCTTCTGAGGCATCAAGTCGTCCACGCACCGACTCGATTGACTCTCAGGGGGGTGAAATCGCACTCTCCCCACACCTGGAGGAGAGACCGTGCCCCGATTCCTGTCCCGCCTCGCCGTCGCCGGTACCGCCGCCGTGCTCGCCGCCGGACTGGTCACCCCCACCACCGCCCAGGCCGCCGCCAAGCCGTCCGCCCGCGCCCAGGGGCTCGCATGGGTCGCCCTGGGCGACTCCTACACCGCCGGAGTCATCGAGGCCGCCGGCCACGAGACCGCGCCACTCGACGGCTGCGCCCGCACCGACGCGTCCTACCCCGAGGTCGTACGCCGCGACCTCGGCGCCCTCGTCGACCTGCGCAACGTCAGCTGCGGCGGCGCTACCACCGAGAACGTGTACGCGACCAAGCTCTCCCCGTTCGGCCGCCCGCTCCCGCTCCTCGGCTCGGACCCGAACGCCCCCTACCCGCCCGTCCCGCCGCAGATCGACGCGGTCGGCCCGGCCACGGGCCTGATCACCGTCGGGATCGGCGGCAACGACCTCGGCTTCGCCGGGATCCTCAAGGACTGCGTCGAGCTGGGCGCCGCGAGCCTCGGCCGGGGCACCCCGTGCAAGGAGGCCCACGACGCCGACCTGCCGGCCCGCTTCGCCGGGCTGGGCAACAGCTACGACCGGATGCTGACCGCGCTGCACGCCAAGGCTCCGTCCGCCAAGGTCCTCACCGTCGGCTATCCGCACCTCGTCCCCGAGAACGCCGGCCTGTGCCGGTACGGCGACCTGCTGCAGTTCGCCACCTTCACCACCGGTGACCTCGCCTGGGCCCGCACCGCGATCCTGGAGCCGCTCAACGCGACGATCGCGCAGCGCACCGCCGCCCACGGCGACACCTTCGTGGACCTCTACCCGTCCACCGCCGGGCACGGCGTCTGCGACCCCGACCACTGGGTGGACGGCGTGCTGACCAGCGTCATCCCGCTGAAGTACGCGGTGGTGCACCCGAACGCCAGCGGGCAGGCCAACGCCGCAGCCCGGGTCGAGGGCGCCGTCCTCGGCGGCTGAACCGAAGGCCCGGTAGCCGGAAGACCGGTAGCCGGAAGCCCGTAGCCCGGAAGCCCATAGCCGGTGGCCCGTGTCCCGTGGCCGGTGGCCGGTAGCCGGTGGCCCGAAAACCGGTAGCGCGGCCCTCGGTTCCGGACCATCCTGTTCGGATGATCATCCGCGAAGCCACCGCCGAGGACTGGCCGGCCATCTGGCCCTTCTTCCGGGCCGTCGTCGCCGCCGGCGAGACGTTCCCCTACCCGCTCGACATGTCCTCCGAGCTCGGCCGGGAGTGGTGGATGCTCACCGCCCCCGGCCGCACTGTGGTCGCGGTGGACGACGACGGGCGGATCGTCGGCACCGCCAACATGACCCGCAACCGCCCGGGCAACGGCGGGCACGTCGCCAGCGCCAGCTACCTGGTCGATCCGGAGCACCACGGCCGGGGCACCGGGCGGGCCCTGGTCGAGCACACCCTCGACTGGGCCCGCCGATCGGGCTACCGCGCCATGCAGTTCAACGCGGTGGTCGCCAACAACCACCACGCCGTGCGGCTCTACCGGTCACTGGGCTTCGAGGTCGTCGGCACCGTCCCCGAGGCCTTCCACCACCCGGTCGACGGCTACGTCGGCCTGCACGTCATGTACCGACCCCTGTAAGTCGCCTGCCCTGCAGTGCGGTTGCCCCTACTCCCCGCCACGCTATTCCTCGATCGCCCCGCCGACCCGCCGCAGGTGCTGCCGGAAGCTGTACGCCGGGTCGGCGGCGCGGCGTTCCAGGTACTCGTCGAAGGCGGTCTGCCGGCGCAGCGTGTCCCCGGCGGCGATCCGCTCGGCCTGCGACCGCTCGGTGCGGGCGATCCCCTCGGCCGCCGCCAGCACCTCCTCCAGCCGCCCGGCCGGCACGAACACCACGCCGTCCGCGTCCGCGCACACCACGTCGTCGGTGCCCACCAGGTGCGGCCCGACCCGCGCCGACACCAGTGCCTCCGGTTCCCGCCCGTCCAGCCGCACCGGCCCCAGCGGCAGGGCGCCGTAGCTGAACACCGGCAGCCCGATCTCCCGCAGCTCGGGGGTGTCCCGGTGCAGCCCCCACACCACGATCCCGGCCACCCCGGCGGCCCGCGCCTCCAGCACCGCGAGGTCCCCGATGCAGGCCTCGTCCGTCCGCCCGCCGTTGTCGATCACCAGCACGTCGCCGTCCCGGGCGGCCCCGTACGCCTCCAGGAACACGTCCACGCTCCCGTAGTGCCGCACCGGCAGCACCCGCCCCGCCACCCGGGCCCCGGCCGTCACCGCCGCCACGCCCACCGGCGCCGCCCGCAACCCCACCCCGACCCGCAGGCACGCATCCGCCACCACCGGCGTGGACAGATCCGCGAACTCCTTCAGCATCCCCAACTCCTGTCGCCGAAAGCCCAGTTGACCAGCACCGGAATCCTATGGCAGGCCCCGGACCCGCACCATCGAATGGAAGTCCGCCGCGCACCGCATCAGCCACCCGGCCGCCTTCGGTGAACCCCTCGCCCGTCCCGCCCCTTTCGACTTCGAGCTCGACACCAAGCCCGTCCTGCGGAAACCACGGAACGGCCCGCACCCCCGTCAGGGTGCGGACCGTCCGTTCGCCCAGGCCGCCGGGGTCAGCCCCGGGTGGCCATGGCGCGCAGGAAGAAGGTGAGGTTGGCCGGGCGCTCGGCGAGGCGGCGCATGAAGTAGCCGTACCACTCCTGGCCGTACGGGAGGTAGACCCGCATGGTGTTGCCCTCGCCGGCAAGGCGCAGCTGCTCCTCGGGGCGGATGCCGTAGAGCATCTGGTACTCGAAGGAGTCCCGCTTGCGGCCGTTCCACTGGGCGAGCTGGCCGGCGATCTTGATCATGTTGGGGTCGTGCGAGGCGATCATCGGGTAGCCCTCGCCGGCCATCAGGACCTTCAGCGCGCGGACGTACGCGAGGTCGACCTCGTGCTTGCCCTGGAAGGCGACCGACTCGGGCTCCTTGTAGGCGCCCTTGCACAGGCGCACGCGCGAGCCGGGGCCGGAGAACTCGCGGCAGTCGGCCTCGGTGCGGCGCAGGTAGGCCTGGAGGACGACGCCCAGCCACGGGAAGTCCGCCCGCAGCTCGCGCGCGATGGCGAGGGTGGAGTCGGTGGTGGTGTGGTCCTCCATGTCGAGGGTCACCGTGGTGCCCGCGTCGGCGGCGGCCTCGCAGATGCGGCGGGCGTTCTCCAGCGCGATCTTCTCGCCGTCCACCGGGAGGAACTGGCCGACGGCCGACAGCTTGACCGACACCTCGGCGCCGGCTGCCAGGCCGGTCTCCTTGAGGGCCTTGAGCAGGTGCTCGTAGGCCTCGGCGGTGCCCGCGGCCTGGGCGGCGTCCTGGGTGTCCTCGCCGAGGTGGTCGAGGGTGACCTTGCGGCCGGTGGCGACCAGGTCGTCGCAGGCGGTGACCGCGTCGTCGAGGGCCTCGCCCGCGACGAAGCGCTCGACTATCGCGTGGGTCGGCGGGAACTTCTCGACGACGGTGCGGACCTGCGGCGACCGGGAGGCCGCGAGAAGGGCGGAACGGAGCATCGTGACTCCTGGAGCTGGTGTTTCCAAGGGTGGCAGAAAGGAGGCCGGGGCGGCGGGCACGGGGGTGGGCGCGCCGCCCCGGCGGGGCCACGCGCCGGTTGCGGGACCGGGCGTGGCGGGTGACCGGTGGCTACGGGGGGAGCCGTGTGGTCGGGAGGGCGGGTCAGCCCATGTGCGGGTAGCGGTAGTCCGTCGGCGGGACGAAGGTCTCCTTGACCGAGCGGGTGGAGGTCCACCGCGTCAGGTTCTGCTTGGCGCCGGCCTTGTCGTTGGTGCCGGAGGCCCGGCCGCCGCCGAAGGGCTGCTGGCCGACGACGGCGCCGGTCGGCTTGTCGTTGATGTAGAAGTTGCCGGCCGCGAAGCGCAGCTTGTGCATGGCGTCCTGGGCGGCCGCGCGGTCCTGGGAGATGATCGAGCCGGTCAGGCCGTACGGGGAGACCGATTCCATCTGGGCCAGCATCTCGTCGTACTTCTCGTCCTCGTAGACGTACACGGCGAGGATGGGGCCGAAGTACTCGTCCTTGAAGTACTCGCTCGCCGGGTCCTGGCAGACCAGCACGGTCGGGCGGACGAAGTAGCCGACCGAGTCGTCGTAGGTGCCGCCGGCGAGGACCTCGACCTGCGGGTCCGCCTGGGCGCGGTCGATGGCGGCCTTGTTCTTGGCGAAGGCGCGCTCGTCGATGACGGCCGACATGAAGTTGGACAGGTCGGTGACGTCGCCCATGGTCAGGCCGTCGACCTCGGCGGCGAACTCGTCCTTCAGCCCGGTCCACAGCGAGGCCGGGACGTAGGCGCGGGAGAGCGCCGAGCACTTCTGGCCCTGGAACTCGAAGGCGCCGCGGGTCATCGCGGTCTTCAGGACCTTCGGGTCCGCCGACGGGTGGGCGACCAGGAAGTCCTTGCCGCCGGTCTCGCCGACGATCCGCGGGTAGGTGCGGTACCGCGAGATGTTGGTGCCGACCTCGCGCCACAGGTGCTGGAAGGTGGCGGTGGAGCCGGTGAAGTGGATGCCTGCCAGCGCCGGGTGCTTCAGCGCGACGTCGGAGACGGCCAGGCCGTCGCCGGTCACCATGTTGATGACGCCCTTGGGCAGGCCGGCCTCCTCCAGCAGCTGCATCAGCAGGTGCGCGGAGAACTGCTGGGTCGGGGACGGCTTCCACAGCACCACGTTGCCCATCAGCGCGGGCGCGGTCGGCAGGTTGCCGGCGATCGCGGTGAAGTTGAACGGGGTGATCGCGTAGACGAAGCCCTCGAGCGGGCGGTGGTCGCTGCGGTTCCACACGCCGTCCGAGGAGATCGGCTGCTCGGCCATGATCTGGCGGGCGAAGTGCACGTTGAAGCGCAGGAAGTCGACCAGCTCGCAGGGGGTGTCGATCTCGGCCTGCTGGGCGGTCTTGGACTGGCCGAGCATGGTGGCGGCGGCCAGGGTCTCGCGCCACGGTCCGGCCAGCAGGTCGGCGGCCTTGAGGAAGATCGCGGCGCGGGAGTCGAAGGAGAGCGCCTGCCAGGCCGGGGCTGCGGCCAGGGCAGTGTCGATGGCCTCCTGCGCGTCGGCCTGGGTGGCGTTGCGCAGGGTGCCGAGCCGAGCCGCGTGGTTGTGCGGCTGGACGACGTGGATCTCGGTGCCGCCGCCCATCCGGCGCTCACCGTTGATCGTCATGGTCAGCTGGACCGGCTCCTGGCCGCCCAGCTCCTTCAGCTTGGCCTCCAGACGGGCCCGTTCGGGGCTCCCGGGGGCGTAGCTGTGGACCGGCTCGTTCACCGGCGCGGGGACCTGGGTCACAGCGTCCATAGAGCGCACGCTCTCCTTCGTTCAATGCGGGGGGATTGCCTGCGCGGGTCGCACGCCGGCACAGCACGAACGCTATTCCTGGGCGCCGGGGCACTTGATTGGCCGGGCGGCTAAATTCCCCCGTACGGCGTTGTCCGGGCCGACTAAGGGGATCACGTCACGGTCACGGCCGCCCGTCAGGCGGCCCGCCCCGTACGCCCCGCCCGACCCTCACGTCCCTCACGCCCCGTCGGAACCGCCGGAGCCGCCGGAGCTGTCGGAACCGCCGGAGCCGCCGGAGCCACCGGCGTCACCGGGCGGTCCCAGTCGATCCGGTACCCGTGCACCGGCCGCAGCATCCGTTCCGGGCTCATGAAGGTCCGCATCGCGATCGGCGCGACCAGCCGGAACACCATCCGCCCGAGCGCCCCCGCGGACTTCTGGCTGTTGGTGCGTGCCGCGTCGGCGGCGATCTTCTCGACCCGGGGCCGGCGCAGCGCCTCGTACGCGGCGAAGGCGGCGGTGTGGTCGGGCAGGTCGCGCAGGCAGCGGGCGAGTTCGACGGCGCTCTCGACGGCGAGCGAGACGCCCTGGCCCGAGCTGTTGGACGGGGCGTGCACCGAGTCGCCGACCAGCACCATCCGGCCGCGGTGCCAGTGCGGGACGGACGGCATGATCTCCAGCCGCGGGAAGGTCTCGATGGTCGCGGCGTCGGCCGCCCGCAGCACCTCCCGGGCGGGCCGGTCGTCGGCGTGCAGTTCGCGGCACCGCCGCAGCCATTCCTGCGCGTCGATGGCACGAGCCCGTTCGGGGGCCATCGGCTCGGGCTGGGGGATGTTGCTGAACCAGGCGGTGCCGCTGCCGTCGGCGAGGCCCCAGTAGCCGAAGAAGGCGCGGGCGCCGTGGGCGAAGTGCACGGACTCGCCGCGTCCGGCCCGGCCGGGCAGGCGGTGCGAGCTGTAGCCGCCGACGCCGAGCAGGCCGGTGTACCGGGCCGAGGGGGCGGCCGGGTCGATCAGGGTGCGGACGGTGGAGCCGGTGCCGTCCGCACCGATCAGCAGGTCGCCGGTGGCGCTGGTGCCGTCGTCGAACCGGGCGGTGATCCCGTCGGCGTCCTCCTCGGCGCCGACCAGTCGTTTGCCGTACCGCACCTCGATGCCGCTTTCCCGCAGCCGCCGCTGCAGCACCTCGTACAGCTCGGCGCGGCGCATCAGCCGGCCGGGCGGCAGGTCGGCGAGGCCGGCGAACTCGGCGAGCACGCCGCCCTTGCCGTCCTCGATCACCATCGGGCCGGCGGGCTGCCCGATCCGGCCGACCTCCGCCTCCAGGCCGACGACGGCGAGGGCGCCGAGCCCGTTGGGGGCGATCATGAAGGTCCCGCCGATGCCCTCGGCGGAGGTCCGGTAGGCCTCGAAGACGACCGCCTCGACGCCGGCCTCGCGCAGTGCCAGGGCCGTCACGGGGCCGGCGATGCCGCCGCCGATGACCAGGGCCTTCTTCGCCGTACGCGTCACGCTCATTGCAGACTCCCGAAGTACTCGTTCCAGGTCCGGATGAACTCCGGCTCCTGGAGTTGGGTGATGAGGCGCCCGACGAAGGCGGTCTCGGCCTCCAGGCCGCCGATCCGGTACTCCTCCTCGATCAGGAAGAGCCAGCCGACGCCTTCGGCCGTGGCCTTGCGCAGCTCGGCCCGGATGTCCGCCACTTCGGCGGTCAGGGCGGTCTGCCGCTTCTCCAGCAGCTCCACGGCCTCGGCCGGCGGGAGCACCATGAGCAGCGACAGCGAGACCCCGAACGCGGGGTACTCGTGCTGCGGTTCGGCGACGAGTTCGCGCATCCAGTCGTGGAGCTCCGCCTTCCCCTCGGGTGTGAGGGCGTAGACGGTGCGCTCGGGTCGCTGGGTGTCGCGGACGGTCTCCTGCTCGGAGACGAACCCGGCCTTCCGCAGCTGCTCCACGACCATGTAGAGCGAGCTGCGGTTGTACTTGATGTTGCGGTCCTTGCCGTGCTCCTTGAGTCGGCGCCCCATCTCGTACGGGTGCATCGGCTCGGCCATGAGTTCGGCCAGGACCGCGAGGGCCAGCGGGTTCGACACCTTGCGTCGCTTCGCCACGGGAGACGTTCCTCATCACTTGGTCAGTACCGACTATCCATTCTCCGATAGTCAGAGTCAACTATTCAGGATCGACGAACCCGAACTCTGTCCGTCCGGCTAAAATCAACCACACGCCGTTGTCCGAGCGGATAGCAGACGGATGGAGGAGGCCCGGAGTGACCACCCCCGGCCTGCCGCTCCGTCAACTGCTGATGTCCCTCGGCGAACCCCTGGTCGAACTGCAGGCCGCCCCGCTGGGCCTGGACGTCCCGGTGCGCGACGTCGCGATCCTCGACCCGGAGGACCCGCCGACCGCCGCCCCCGGCGAACTCGTCCTCGCGATCGGCGCCCGCGGCCGCGCCGCCCTCCCCGCCCTGCGCGCCGCGGGCCGGGCCGGCGCCGCCGCCGTCGCCGTCAAGCTGGACGGCCCCGGCCAGGCCGACGCCCTGCGCGAGGCCGCCACCGAGGCGGGCGTCGCGCTGCTCTCGGTGCGCCGCGAGACCCGCTGGGAGCACCTCGACTCACTGGCCCGGGCGATCATCGCCGGCCCGGACGCCCCGGACGCGCCGGGCGCCCCCGAACCCAACGCCGGCGACCTCTTCTCCCTCGCCCAGACCGTCGCCGTGCTCACCAACGGCATCGTCTCGATCGAGGACACCTCCAGCCGGGTGCTGGCCTACTCCCGCTCCTCCGACTCCGACGAGGTCGACGACCTGCGCCGGCTCTCCATCCTCGGCTGGCAGGGCCCGGAGCCGTACCTGTCCAAGCTCCGCGAGTGGGGCATCTTCCAGCACCTGCGCAGCTCGGACACCCCGATCGCGGTCGAGCCGCACCCCGAACTCGGCCTGCGCCGCCGCCTGGCCGTCGGCATCCGCGCCGGGGCGCAGCCGCTCGGCACCATCTGGGTGCAGGAGGGCGCCCAGCCGCTGGCCCCGCTGGCCGAGCAGGCCCTGGTCGGCGCCGCCCGCGTCGCGGCCGCCCAGCTGGTGCGCCGCCGCCGGGAGCTGTCCGCAGACGTCCGGCTCACCCGGACCCTGCTCACCGGCCTGCTGGAGGGCTCCACCGGCCCCCAGTCGCTCGCCACCCACCTCGGCCTGGACCTGCGCCGCCCGGCCACCGTGCTCGCGTACAGCACGCCCACCACCGAGGCGCTGCACCGCTCCGACGTCACCGGCCTGATCTCGGTGCACACCGCCGCCCGGCACCGCACCGCGCTGCTCGCCCCGATCGAGTCCCGGGTGTACGTGCTGCTGCCCGAGCTGCCGCCCGGCCTGCCGATGACCACCGTGCGCGACTGGGCGACGGAGGTCGTGACGGCCGCCCGGGAGCACCTCGGCGTCCCCCTGCGCGCCGCGATCGGCTCGACCGTCGACGGCCTGGCCCAGGTGCCCGACTCCCGCGCGCAGGCCGACCGCATCCTGGACGCGATGGGCCGCGGCGGGGTGGACCTCGACGTCGCGGCGCTGATCGACGTCCAGGCGGAGGTGCTGGTCAGCGAGATGCTCGCCCTGCTGCAGGAGCGGGCCGGCCTGCGCGACCCCCGGCTGACCGCGCTCGCGGAGTACGACCGCCGGCACGGCACCCGGCTCGCCGAGTCGGTGCTGGCCTGGCTGGACGCCCTCGGCGAGGTCCGGGTGGCCGCGGACGCCCTGCACATCCACCCCAACACCCTGCGCTACCGGGTGCGCCGCGCCGAGCAGTTGACCGGCATCGACCTCGCGCAGCCGCAGCAGCGCCTGCTGGCGATGCTGCAACTGCGGCTGCCCGCGGACGAGTGACCGCGGGCAGCCGTTCACGCGCCGGAGGTCACCGGCCGTAGCCCTGGCCGCGCTTGTGCTCGTTCAGCCGGTGCCACGGGCCGGTGATGGCCAACTGGATGCCCGGGGTCTGGATGTTGGCGAACAGCGTCCTGCCGTCGTCCGAGAAGGTCACCCCGGTGAACTCGCTGAACTCGGGCTTCTCGGCGGAGCCGATGTTCAGCTCGTTGCGGGCGATCGGGTAGACCAGGCCGTCCTCGGTGGCGCCGAACAGGTGCGAGACGCCCTCGCCGTCCTCGGCGATCACGATGCCGCCGTACGGCGAGACGGTGATGTTGTCCGGGCCGTCGAAGTTGTCGTGGTCGCCCCAGGCGTCGGTGTTGACGCCCAGCAGGACCTTCAGGGTGATGGTGCGCCGGGCCGGGTTGTAGAACCAGACCTGGCCGTCGTGCTGCAGCGGGCTCTCCGAGCGGGCGAAGCTGGAGACGAAGTAGAAGCCGCCGTCACCCCACCACATGCCCTCCAGCTTGCGGGCGCGGGTGACCTCGCCGTCCTTGAACTGCTTGCGGACGGAGACGGTCCTGGCGTCGCGGTCCTGGACCTTGACCCAGTCCACGCCGTAGGTCGTGCCGACCTTGGTCGCGCGGGAGAGGTCGTCGACGAGCTTGCCCTGGGCGTCGAAGACCTTGAAGGCCTCCAGCACGCCGGCGTCGGCGGCGAGCCGCCGCAGCTGGTAACGGCCGTGCTCGAACCCGGCCGGCGGGGTCCAGCGGAAGAGCAGGCCGTTGGGGTTCGAGGCGTCCTCGGTCAGGTAGACGTGGCCGCGCTTCGGGTCCACCACGACGGCCTCGTGCGCGTACCGGCCGAAGGCCTTGACCGGCTGCGGGTCGCGGTTGTAGTCGTCGTCGAAGGGGTCGACCTCGAAGACGTAGCCGTGGTCCTTGGTGAAGCCGTTCTTGCCGGCCTTGTCCTCGGTCTCCTCACCGGACAGCCAGGTGCCCCACGGCGTCACCCCGCCCGCGCAGTTGGTGGAGGTCCCGGCGATGCCGACCCACTGCTCGACCGTGCCGTCCCGCTTGGCGTGCACGATGGTGCAGCCGCCGGCCGCACCCGGGTCGTAGACGTGGCCCTCGGTCAGCGGCACCGGGTACGGCCAGTTGGCCCGGGCGCCGGACAGCTCGTGGTTGACGACCATCAGGTTGCCGCCGTGCTCGTCCTCGAAGGCGGAGGTGCCGTCGTGGTTGCTCGGGGTGAACTCACCGGTGCGCAGCTTGGTGACGCCGGCCCGGTTCACCACCTTGTAGGAGAACCCCTTCGGCAGGGCCAGCAGGCCGGCCGGGTCCTGAGCCAGCGGGCCGTAGCCGACGGCGGTGCCGCCGGCCGCGTTGGTCCCGGCGGCCGCGGCGGCCGGGGCCTCTCCGCCGGCCGGGGCGGCGATCGCACCGGGGGCGCTGGCCAGGGCCTCGGCGCTGCCGGCGATCAGCACGCCGGCCCCGACGAGGGTGGAACGGTTGACGAAGTCCCGGCGGGACAGCGACATGGCAGCAACTCCTGAAGGATGAGCGGGGCGTCGGGGCGGGATGCCGACGCCCAGCAGGCTCCGCCGGGCAGGTGAACCCGGCATGACGCCCACCTCACACCGAGGCGGCCATTTGCCGACCGATGACCGATGCATGACCTCCGCTTTGCCAAGTCGCCGTCATCCGGACCCACCGCATCGCCATCGTCCGACCTGCCGCGTCACCATCGCCCGGCCTGCCGCGTCACCTGGCGTCGGGCCGCCCGCCCCGGGCCGGCACCGAAGTGGCACCGGACCGTCAGCGCCGCGCCGCCCGCCACTGCTCCCAGGCCGCCAGCCACAGCTGCTCGGCCAGCCGCTGCTCCTCCCAGACCCCCGCCCCGCCGCCGCCCGGCCGCTCCCGCCACAGCTGCTCCCAGGCCCGCTGCGCGGGCAGGCTCGCCACCTCGCTCGCGAACACCGTGTACCGGACGACCTCCTCGACGGCGGCCTCGCCCTCGGCCGTGCCGACCAGCCAATGCGTCTGCTGGGACAGCCGGTTGAGGTGGTTGACCATCCCGGTCACCGCCGCCGCGGCCTCCTCCCGGGTCTCGGTGGCCAGGCGCATCTGCTGACGCACCGCCGCCTCCCAGCGCACCGCGCAGGCGTCCCCGCGCAGCCCGCGCGGCAGCCTCGGCGTGCGCCCGGCCCGGACCTGCGCCTCGATCGCGGCGGTCTCCGCGATGCTCTGGGTGATCAGCGCCCGGTGCGCCTCCAGTCCGACGGCGGGCGGCAGTTCGCGTTCCTCGACCGGGACGTACCGGTCCTGCCGGGAGGCGAGGTCGCGCAGCAGGTCGGTGCGCCCGCGCAGGTAGCGGTCGAAGTCCCCGATCCTGCCGAGCTCCACCCCGCCAGGGTCCACCCCGCGCCCGCACACCGTCACGGTCAGCCCGCCGACCCTCAGCCGCCCGGCCCACACCGGGCCGGGGCCGCCCGCCGCCGGGGCCCCGGGGCGCAGCACCGGCCGGTCCTCGTGCACCTCGACCGGGCAGGGCTCGCCGTCCACCGTGATCCACTGGCGCAGGGCCCGGACCCGGCCCGGGCCGTCACCCTCGTCGACGCCCAACTGCTCGTACAGGCGGTCCCGTTCGTCCTCGACCACGTCCTCCAGCTCGGGCAGCAGCTCGCAGCGCTCGGCGCCCGGCCGGTAGGTGCGCACGGTCACGTAGGGGCCGGCCGCCGAGCGCCAGTCGCCGCACTGCACCTCGACCCAGCGCAGCACGCCGCCGGAGGTCTCGAAGGCGGCCAGCGCCTCACCGGTGCGGGCCGGCCCGTCGGCCACGCCGTACACCGGGAAGTCGGCCGCGGCGAGGGTCCGGCGGGAGAACTCCTCCTGGTCGGCGAAACGATCCTCCTGAAACGGCCGGTCCGGGGCGGGGCCCGAAGGCCCGGTGTTCCACTCCTGGTGCCTGCCGCCGCTCTCCCGCATCATCCTCTGCCGCACCCCCGACTCCTCGCGCCCGCACCGCTGACGCCACCTTACGTGGCCGCAGCTGCCGGGTCATCAGCTCCGCTGCCGGAGGGCGGCGACGGCCGTGTCAGGAGGCCGGATGTCAGCCACGCTCCCTAACCTGGCGGCATGACAGACCGGAACAGCACGACGGAAGCCACCACCACGCCCGACGGCTTCCCCGCCAGGATCAGCATCGTCACCCTCGGAGTCGCCGACCTCGACCGCAGCGCCCGCTTCTACGAAGCCCTCGGCTGGCGGCGCTCCACCGCGTCCAGCCCGGAGATCGTCTGGTTCCGCACCGCGGATTCGGTGCTCGGCCTCTTCCCCACCGAGGAGCTGGCCGCCGACGCGGGCGTGCCCGCCACCGGCGAGCCCGCCTTCCGCGGCGTCACCCTCGCGGTGAACCTGGAGTCCCCCGCGCTGGTGGACGCCGCGCTGACGACGGCGGTCGAGGCCGGCGCCGTGGTGGTCAAGCCACCGGTCCCGACCGCCTGGGGCGGCTACTCCGGCTACTTCGAGGACCCGGACGGCCACCTCTGGGAGCTGGCCCACAACCCGTTCTTCCCCTTCACCGAGGACGGCTCGCTGGACCTCCCGTAGGCCCCGGCCCACAGCCCCGCGGCCGCTCAGCCGCCGGATCCCTGAGCCTCGCCCCGCCCCCGGCTGTCGCTAGCTCTTGGAGCGCGCCTTGAAGGCCGCCTTGCGGGCTTCCTTGGCCACCGCCCGGTCCAGGTGCAGCTCCCCGACGGCCTCCAGGACGTCCGCCGTGTACGGGTGGTCGACCCGCCAGAGCTCACCGAAGTAGGACGCCGGATTGCCGGTCACCGGCAGGTCGGTGATCAGTTCGCGCAGCAGTTCGGCGTCGCCGCCGTTGTCCAGCAGCTGGGCCGCGAAGGTGTCGACCACCGTCCACAGCGCCATCGCCCGGTCCGGCACCGGCACGTCCGCCGCGCCCTGCGCGGTCAGCCAGGCCCGCGCCGCGCCGCCCAGCTCCGGGTCGTCCAGCACCTCCCGGACGGCCGGCTCGGCGCCCGGGCCCAGCAGGTTGAGCGCCGAGACGCAGAGCATCCGCCGCAGCGGGCCGTACGCGTCGCCGCCGCGCGCCGCCGCGAGCAGCTCGCGCGCCGCCGCCACCGGCTCCCGGCCCTCGGTCCACACCCGCAGCTCCTCCTCCGGGAGCACGTTGGCGGACTCGCAGACCGCGCGCAGCAGCTCTGCCGCGTCGCCCTGGGCGAGGTCGCCGACCAGAGGCGCGTCGTAGCCGTCCTCCAGCAGCCACTGCCGGATGCCGTACTGGCCGAGCGGGGTGAGCCGGACGAGGCCGAAGCGGGCCGACTCCTCCTCGTCCAGCGGCTCCTCGCCGACGGCGGCGGCCTCCTCGCCCTCCTCCTCGTCGAACAGCTCGGGGTCGATCGGGCGGTAGTCCAGCAGGCCCAGCTCGGCCAGGTCGCCCAGCATCGGGTCGAGCGCGACCATCACGTCGGTGATGTCGCCCAGCAGTTCCTCGTCGGGCTCCTCGCCCTCCGGCACCACCAGCAGCGCGGCCAGCACGCCCAGCGGCACGGTCTCGTTGCCCGGCTCGGCGAAGGCGGTGGTCTCGTAGAGCACCTGCAGCGCCTCGTCGAGCAGCTCGGCGGCCTCGTCCCGGGCCTCCTCGACCTCGGACAGCCCGTCCTCGTCCTCCTCGCCGGGTTCCTCCCCGCCCTCGGCCCCGCCCCCGGCCGCGGCCTCGTCCTCCGGCAGCGAGTCCGCCTCCACGGCGAGTTCCCGGACGATCCCGGCCGCGGTCAGCCACAGCTCCAGGACGGTCTCCGGGTCACCCTGCTCGGCGGGATCCAGGTCCGGCCCCGGGACGGCGACGTGCTCGCCCTCCGCGGTCGTGCCGAGTTCCACCAGGTCCAGGTCGCAGGCCAGCGACCAGGCCCGCAGCGCCTCGACCTCGGCCTCCTCGGGCACCTCGCCCTCGGCGGGGGCCAGGCCGAGCAGCCGGGCCGCGGGGGCGCGGTCCGCCTGGACGAGGTCGCCGAACTCGTCCACCTCCCGGTGCGGGGCGGCCCAGCGGGCCAGCGCCAGCGCGTAGCCGAACATCGGCACGGCCTTCGCCTGCTCGGCCAGCTCCTCCTCGGGGGGCAGCCGCACCGGCGGTACCAGCACGGCCGCGTCGTCCAGGTCCTCGTCGTCCAGCCCGTGGGCGGCGAACGCCCCGTACAGGTCCTGGAGCTCCAGGTCGGCGGGCAGGACCGCCTCGGCCGCACCCTCTCCCGCCGAAGCCCCGGCGTTCTTCCGACGTCGTCCGGCCATCGTTGTGCGCTCTCCCTCAGCCAGCGGTCAGCTAGAACAGCTCCCCGTACCGATCTACCACCTCAGCGTATAGGCCGGGCACCCCCGATGCCCGGCCGCGTGGGGCGCGCACAGGGGCGCGCGCCGCGCACGTGCGCCCACCCCTTATCCTTCGCATTGGCACCGCGCACAACCCCGCTCGGGCCACAGGGCAACGAAGCCCCCTTCTCTCAGCTCACCCGCTCCACCAGGGAGCCCCGCACCGCGGCCACCACCACAGCGCCTCAGGACGGGCGCGCCGGCACACCCCGCCGACCCCGGTGGCGCCCGGCCACAGGAGACCCCTGCCATGGCGGACCTCTCCCCCGCCGGCTCCGGCCTGCGCACCGCGCAGCTCGACGGACGCCGACTGTCGGAGGCCCTGCTTCCCCTGGAGCTCGCGCCCCGCGCCCAGCTCCAGCTCGCCGCGATCAGCCGCTGGAACGCGCTGCGCGGCATCCGCGTCGGCCTGGTGGCCGCCGCCCTGCTACTGATGCTGATCGGTGCCAACCTGGCGACGCCGATCTACCCGCTGCTGCAACAGCGCCTCGGACTCGGCCCGCTCGACACCACGATCCTCTTCACGATCTACGTGTTCGCGCTGGTCCCGGTGCTGGCCGTGGTCGGCCACTGGTCCGACCACCTCGGCCGCCGCGCGCTCATCCTGCCCGCCGTCGCCCTGGCCGCCGCCGGCGACGTCGTGTTCGCCACCTCCGGCAGCTTCTGGCAGCTGGCGATCGGCCGGGCCGTCCAAGGCATAGCCGTCGGCCTGTCCACCGGAGCCGCCGGAGCCGCCCTCGGCGACCTGCTGCCCGACCACCCGACACTCGCCGCCAAGCTCACCCTGGCCTGCTCGGCCGGCGGCGTCGCGCTCGGCCCGATCGTCGGCGCCCTGCTGGCCGGCGGCTCCGACCCGCTGCTGACGCCGTTCCTGCTGCACGCCATCGCCCTGCTCGCGCTCTGCGTGCCGCTGGCCCTCGTGCACCCCCGGATGCCCGGCCGCAACCGGCCGCCGGCCGCCCCGCCCCGGATCACCACCCCGGCCCACCTGCGCCCCCAGCGGCTGCGACTGCCGCGCACCGGCCGCCGCGAGTTCCTGCTCGCCGCCGGCGCCGGCTTCATCTCGTACGGGGTCTTCGGCGTCTACCTCAGCCTGGCCCCGGCCTTCTCCGCCAAGCTGCTGCACACCCCCTCGCACCTGACCGGCGCGATCGTGGCCGCCCTGCTGCTCGGCTCCTCCGCCGCCGCCCAGCTGGTCGTTCCGCCGACCGCCGACCGCCTGGTCATCGCCCTCGGCATGACCGGCCTGGCCGCAGGCCTGGGCCTGGTCGTCGCCGCCGGGTACACCGGCACCCCGGCGCTGCTGTTCATCGGCAGCGTCCTCGGCGGCATCTGCCAGGGCGTGGCCTTCCGCTCCCTGTTCACCGGCGCCGTCGCCGCGATGGACCCGGAACGCCGGGGCTCCGAACTGAGCGCCCTCTGGGTCATCGTCTACCTCGGCAGCTCGCTCCCCATCGTCATCGTCGGCGCCCTGGTCCAGCACTACGGCCTCCTCCCCGCCGTCAGCGGCTTCGCCACCCTCGCCGCCGTCCTCTGCGCGGCCCTGGCCCTCGCCGTCGCCCGCAAGCCCAAGCGCACGGCCTGACCGGCACAACACAAACGCCGCTGCCCGGGACTCCTTTCGTGGAGTCCCGGGCAGCGGCGTTCTCGCCTAGGAACTCCAGGGTTTCCAGGCGTCAGTGACGATCTCGACATCGAACGGCTTCGGCAATCGAACGGACTCCCCGAACTTCCACTCGCCCAACACCTCGTACGTCCCCTCGCCTCGGTTCGGCTCACCGAACAACGTGACACCGGGCTGACGCGGGTCACGGTCCACCAGCAGGTAGTACGGCACACCTGTCCGCGCGTACCCGCTCCACTTGGTGGGCTTGACCTGGCGACCGAACACGGGCCGCCGGTCGTGACCGGCGTTGGACGAGGAGGTCACTTCGACTACCAGCGCCAGATCGTTCGGGTGGAGGTGCAGAACGTCCTCCGCACGCTTCTCCGCGTCGATGTCTTTCTGCACGACGACCATGTCGGGGACATAGCCATCCCCGATCTCGACCAGGTCCAGGTTGATGGCCTGCAGGGCTCGCCACTGGAAGCCGTCGTCCGTGAACCATGCACGCTCGAAGCCCCGCTGGACATCCGACAGGATTCCCCCATGGGCATAAACCGGCGCCGGTGACACGACGATCTCCCCTCCGATCACCTCAACCCGGGTGCCGTCGTCCGGAAGCCGGAGATACTCGCCTAGTTCTCCCCGAACCCACATGGCGTACGGCGAGTCAGGCAAGAGCAACTGCGCGAACGCAACCACCGACATGACTTCGCTCCCTCCAAGGTCGCGGCACCAGCCTGGCCGCCCGCTCGCAGATATACCACTGCCGCACAACCATTCCCTCGAAGGAGCGGTTTGCGCGGCAGCAGATTGACGAAAGGAATCTCCCGATACGACGAGCTCAGCCCCCTTGCCGAGCCCCGCCAATGGGCTGCCAGCCGGCATGCTACGCCTGCTCGAAACAGCCGCCCGCAGCTCACAGTTGGCCCCGCTGGGCGGCTCCCCGTGGAGCCTCTGCCTTGGTCAGGCAGTGAGCGCAATGTCCAGGTACGCCTGCACCGGCTCGAAGAGCCCGTACGGCACATACTCGGGGATCTCGGCGAGGGCCACCCACGCGAGCTGGTCCAGCTCCTCCGTGTCGACCACCTCGGCGCTGCCGCTGACGGCCTCGCAGGCCGTGTACGACATCAGCCGACCGGTCTTCGGATGCACCCGCTCACCCAGGAGCTTGACGGCGGCCACACCCAGCCCGGTCTCCTCCGCCGTCTCACGGACAGCCGCCTCCTCGGGCGACTCGCCGGCCTCGATCTCACCGGCCGGGAACTGCCAGGAAAGCTGGCCCTCGCTCACCCGTCGCCTCACCATCAGGACACTGCCTTCGTGGACCACGATCGCGGCAGCAATGCCCGGGCGTTCCTCCGCAGTCTGCTGTGTCACGTCTGCTCCTCCAGGGCGGCCAGGATGGGTGGGAAATCGTATCGGCGTCGATGAAGCGGGCCACCGACTTTCGAGGAACCAGTGGCCCGTCGACGTTCTCGACAACGTCGCTGTTGATTGCCGAGGCTCCTGCGGACGGCACAGTGCCCCGGTCTCGTCCAGCGTCTCCCGGACGGTCGCGGTCTCCGGCTTCGGACAGGAGCCACACAGCAGCTCGTTGACCAAAGCTCCGTGGAACCGAAGCCCGCCCGCCCAAGTGAGCGGGTACCTTCCGAGTACGGCCGTGCACCCGGAAGGGAACCAGGGATGACGCAGTGGACCGACTACACCACAGGCGAGCGCATCAAACTTCTCCGCGGGCCGGACATGACCCAGGAACAGCTTGCCGAAGCCGCCAGCCTGTCGGTGGCGACGATCCGCAAGGCAGAACGCAACCTCGGCGGCAGCCTTCAGACACTGCTGCGAATCTCAGCCGCGCTGCACACCGACGTGTCGGTGATCCTCGGCCAACAGGCTCCCCGCCGCGCGATGCACGGCACCGACCGGGCGATGATGCGCGAACTGTCCCGCACCGTCCACGACACCGCCGCCGGCGTCGGCGTCGATGTGCAGCCCCCCAGCCCGGCCGAACTCACGACCGGACTCGCCGCCGCCTGGGCGGCCTACCGGTCCGGCGACTACGTGGGCGCCGGAGTGCGCGTCGCCCCGGCTCTGCGTGAGGCTGCGGCCGCATGGAAGGCCGCTCCGGTCGACCAAAAAAGTGCGGCGGCGGGCATCCTCGCGGACGCTTACCGGCTCGCCGCCTACGTGGCGAACCAGTTCGGCGCCCGCGATCTCGCGTACGCCGGAATCGGACACGCACAACACCAGGCCGACTACGCCGGGGACACCGTCCGCTCGGCCATGATCGCGTCCGGCCGGTCGTGGATCTACGTGCGGGATGCCCGGCTCGACCAGGCGGAGGGGACCGCCCGCATGTCGTACGAGGCCATCGAACCCAGGTACGGAGATCGGGATCTCGGCATGCTCGCCACCTACGGATGGCACGTGACCTTCGCGGCCGTCGTCGCTGCCCGAAAGGGGGATGTGGATGGCGCCGACGATCTGCTGTCGCAGGGGCTCGCGGTAGCGGCCCGGATGGGCAGGGACGTCCTGGTGAACGGCACGGCGTTCGGACCGGCGACGGTCACCGCCCAGGCGATCGGAATCTCCGTCTCAACCGGTCGGCCAGGCAAGGCGCTCGGCCTGTTCCAGTCGATCGGCGACACGAGCTCGCTCACCCCATCCACGCGTAACCGGATGCTGCTGGACGTAGCACTCGCCCAAGCCGAGACCCGGCAGTCCGACACCGCCCTGGACACTCTGCTTGAGGTGTGCTCGGCCGCGCCTGGTTGGGCTCGGCATCAGGGATTGCCGGGGGTGATCGCGCAGAAGGCGAGCGCGGGTAGCGCCACCACGGCCAAGTTGCGCAAGCTCGCATCGATCCTGGGAACATCCGTGATCATCAGCTGAGGAGTGATACGAGGCGTATCACTCGGTGCCAGTACGACTTCAAGAAGTGACACATGGCATCTGTTCACGGAAATCAGCAACGCCGGGACAGTAAGCACATGCTGACGCCTCATCATCAGCGCCCGACGCGCTCAAGCCTTCCGGTCGCCCTTTTCAGCCCAGCGAAGAATCCCGTCGCCAGCCGCACGGTCCGCGCCGAACTCATCGATCGGACGGCTCCGCTTCCCTGCCGGTGCTCATCGATGCCGGACCTGGCGCCGCATCCGGTCAAGGGCACACCCTGGTTAACCGGCTCACCGATCGATAATGGGGCGTGGCTGTCTGTGACGAGGCGGGTCCCGGCGAGGTCCAGGGCTCGCAGGTCGGCGTCGCCTTACCCACGACGGCTCCACCGAGGACCAACCCCAACCGTCCACCGCCGCATCCTGGCTCGGCCACTGGCCACGCGGCATCCTGGCCTCGCTCATCTGACACCGGCCCGCGCGAGTTGTTCCGCTGCCCGTGATGGGGGCAGCGCCGCGTCTGACCCCGTTCACGTAGGAGACCTCCATGGCTGCTGCGCCGCCGCAAAGCCCCCACCCGGTCACACCTCGGCTGCCGGCCGGCTCGACATTCGACCAGGAGCTGTGCGAGCTCGTGCTCGACACCGCACCCCGCCTGTTCGCCGTCGTCCAGGTCTGGGGCGAGGGGCCCCCGGACGTCGACGGGTGGGTCGCGGCCTGGGGGGTCGCCGACCACAGCGGGCGAACGCACGTGATGAGCGTCGACGGGCAGGCGCGAATGACCCTCACGTCTCCCGATCGGGCCCTGCGCCATTTCACCGGGCGACCGGGGATCACCGCACGGCTGGTCTGGCTCGCACAGCCGAGTGCGGCCGCAATGGATCAGGCCGGAGCCGCCTGACCCTTCCTTGCGGCTGCGTCAGTGCACAGGTCTCGCACTGTATTGCCGCGAAGACCTAACGGTGCGTCAAGTGGCGTGGTACGTTCCGTAGTCCAACCGAAAACAGGTGACCCCGGCAGCGCGCCAACGCTCCGGGGTCCGGCAACAGGAGCCAACACTCCCGATGCGCGTCCATCGTAGCGCCCACGTGCGCAACTTCACCGTGCTGCCCAACGCCCTACTCCAGTACCGGCGGTTGAGTTACACCGCCCGAGGCCTGCTCGCGGACCTCCTCTCCCGCCCCGACGGCTGGCGCGAGGACGGACGGCACATGGCCGACAGCAGCCCGCAGGGGCGCGGCGCCGTCCGCAAGGCGTTGAAGGAACTGACCGACGCGGGTTACTACCGGGTCGAGAAGATCCGGATGCCCGACGGCACGATCCGCTCCGAGACCCACGTCTACGACACCCCTCACCTCGCGCCGCCGGGTGCCACCCGTCCGGCGCCCGGTGAAGCGGCAACCGGCCTTTCTGGCAGCCACGTTGTAAAGAAACGGCACCAAGAACCCTCCCTCCCCGTGAGTCCGGCCGAGGAAGGCGCCCCGGGAGGAGGAACGGCACCGCCCGACAGTGAAGCGGTCCGCGAAGCGGCAGCCGCGCTGTTCCGTGCGATCCGCCCCGAGCCCCGGCTGCGCCTGGGCGAGGCCGAAGCCGCCGGACTCGCGCCCCTCGTCGCGCAGTGGCTTGCGCGCGGCGCGACCCCCACTGACCTCGCGAACGCCCTGCTGCCGGGCCTGCCCACCCCGGTGCACTCGGCGGCCGCCGTGCTCCGCTACCGCCTGGAGCACAAGATGCCGCCCGCCCGGCCCGCCGAACGGCCTCCGGCCCGGTACGCCGAGTGCGCCGAGTGCCATGACCCCGTGCCCCGACCGGGTATCTGCCGACCGTGCGCCGGCCTGGCCACCCGAACCCCCACGGTCGGCCAGGGCGCGGACGTGGCAGCCGCAGGTGCCGCCCGAGTCAGAACTGCCCTGCGCTCCGCGATGACCGGCAGTGGGCCTGCACGCGTCGCAGCCTGAGACTGGCTCTTCTACCAGCCCGAAGGGGCTCCAGCGGGGACACTTCCGGCAGGTGTCTCGCCCTACTCCCACAGCTGTCTCTTATACACATCTGACGCTGCCGACGAAGAGGATAGTGTAGATCTCGG
>NZ_JOHO01000083.1 GCF_000719705.1 Streptomyces sp. NRRL S-350
CGCTGACTTCAGCGTGGAGTTGGCCCTCGCCCCGGACTTCGGGTCCTTCGTCGAGGGCCTCTCTTCCGCCAGCGACTTCGACTGACGCGCTCCAGGGGCGCACCCAGCCGACCCTCGAACGCGGGACGGACCCCACCCATGTCACGGCAGGGCGAACGTTGCCTGATGCGGCACTAGTTGTCGCGGGCGGGCAGCTCCGAGAGCGCGGTGTCGCGCATGATGCGGTCGACCGTGTCCCGGAGGCTGCTGTCGCTGCCGATGATGGTCTCGATGCCGCCCGGTAGAAGGTCGTGTTCGCGGTACCAGTCGCGCAGTTCACGCTCGGTGACGGCCGCCGCCAGGTACCAGGGATCGGTTTTCGAGGCGTGGCGGACCAGCGTCTCGTCGATCGGGATGTCGAGGTAGTAGCAGTGGGTGATGCCGCGGTGATCGTCCACCAGGCGTGTGAGCATCTCGCCGTAGTGATCGGCGTACAGGATGCCTTCGATGACGACGTGGTAGCCGGCGCCCAATGCGTACCGGGCCACGGTGTCGATCAGGCCGATGTTCGCGCCGCCGGGCCGGTCCTGCTCGTGCAGCACGATCTGACGGAGATTGTCCTGGGCGACCACGGCCAGGCCCCGGCCGAACCGGTCCCGGATGCCAGCCGCCACCGACGACTTGCCCGACGCCGAGTTTCCCCGGACGATCACGAGCCGGGTCTCCGCGCTCCCTGCGGGCGCCCCGGCGGCCGGGAGCCTCGGGTGGCTCGTGGTGCTCATGCCGGCCATCCGACGACGGACAGCGGGCGGCCGGCGGTGATCTGCGCGAGCGCGTCGGCGGTGTCGCCGACGATGGGCTCCGGAAGCCCGTCCAGCGACCAGAAGCGGAGGGCGGCGCATTTGTCCGGTTCACGGTTGGCGATCTCGCCGGTGTAGGCGAAGAACAGTTGGAGGTGGCCGGCACCGTCGGCGGTGTCGAAGTGGTGGAGGGTGTGCACCCGGTCGAGGTCCTCCTCCCGGATGGTGATGTCGAGTTCCTCGTCGGCCTCGCGGGCCATGCCGGCCAGGACGGACTCTCCCGATTCGAGGTGGTCGGCCGTTCTCCGGGCATCTGCGTGCCGTAGAAATAACTCTCTGAGCATGGCGGAATTATGGATGGTCTGGGGCGCTGGTCCGTTGACTTCTCCAAGATGGTGGGGGCAGTTCCGTTTGCCGCCGAGGAGGAGTTCGCGTGGCTCGGCGACGTCCACGAGCGAGCCGCTCGGAACGGGGCTCGGCACGGCACTCCGATCTTGATCGCTCCCACGGGCCGCGAGTGAACCTGTTCTTCCGCACTGGCTCGATGGCCGGCGCACCGGCTAGGCAGTTTGGTTTGGATCATCGAGCGGACCAGAGGAAGATACCTGCGATGTGGAGCCCGGCCAGGTAGATGGTCGCGGTCTTCTCATATCGGGCGGCGATGCCTCGCCACTGCTTGAGGCGGTTGATGCACCGCTCAACGGTGTTCCGCTGCTCGTAGGTCTCGCGGTCGAAGGCGGGCGGCCTGCCTCCACGGCTGCCGCGTCGCAGGCGGTGGGCCCGTTGGTCCACCGGAACGGGAATCACCGTCCGGATGCCCCGCCTGCGCAGATGGTCGCGGATGGCACGCGAGGAGTACGCCTTGTCGGCCAGGACGACGTCCGTCCGGGTTCGGGGCCGCCCCCGCGGCCGGGGAACACGCAAGCGGGCCATCACGGCGGTGAAAGCGGGTGCGTCACCGGTTGCGCCCGTCCGTCGTCGTAATCCTGGTCCTCATCGACCGTACGGGGCCACGCCCGCCAGGCGGGCACGTCCGCAAGGTGGACTCCACCAACCCACCATCCGACGGCTCGGCACAGCGTGTGCGGCGCACCGAGCAAAGCGCGCGGCCGACACCGCCGGACGCACCACCACACCCGGCCCGCCGCAGACGCCGGGCCCGTAACCGGCTGGGCCGCCCAGGGGTTGGACGGGTCATGATTCTCCTCCACTGCCTCGGCCCGGCCGGTCCCCGGCACGACGTCACCGCCGCGCGGTGCGGCGGTGTCAGTGGCGCACCCAGGGCATCGCGAGTGCGTCGGCCCGGCCGCTCCACGACTCCGCGGACCAGCCGCTGACGCCCCACTGGCCGCCCCAGTCGTTGCCATCCCAGTCGCGGTTCGGCGTCCACAGCGGGCGCGGCGGCTGCGGCCCCCAGTGCTCGGGGTTCGGGGTGACCAGCCATTCGTCCTGGTGGGGGTAGCCGCCGGTGAGGACGGTGGCGACGAACCGTGCGAAGCCGCCCTCGTGGAGTTCGAGTTCGCCGTCGAGGCCTTCGCCGCAGTCGAAGACCGCGACCGGCCACCGGTCCGGGTCCGGATCGGTGGTCAGCCAGCAGGCGTAGGCGTGGTTGCTGTTCATGGCCCAGGGCAGGAGTCCGCCGGGGTCGGGGAAGACTGGGGTGTCCTTGTTCCAGAACCCGTGCTCGCTCTCGACGGTTTCACGGAACTCCTCATCGGCCCTGGTGCGCCAGCCCGCGAAGCCGCCGGGCAGGTTGTACGTGGCGTCCCGCCGGGGGGAGATCATGCCCCACTCGCCGTTGAAGTTCACCCCCCCGTACAGGTCGATGAACGCCCGGTAGTCCGAGGGTAGTTGGACGCCGAGTTCGGCAGGGGCGAGTTCCCAGGGCACCCTGGCCGGGGTGTAGGCCGGCTCCCCCATGATCGCGCGCAGCCGCTCGAAATCCGCCGTGGCCATGTGTCTTCCCCGTCTTCCGCTTCCGCTTTCCGGACGGGCCACACCGTAGACGAACCCTGTGACAAGGCGGACCACCCGCGATCAGGCGAAGGCGGCCCAGGTGCCCGCGGTAAGGCGCGCACGATGAGGACGGCCTTGTCGAGCTCCCAGCCGTGGTGCTGGTTGATCAGGTCGAACTGGACCCAGGCCCCGCGGCAGGGGCGCCACGGCCGCAGCACAGCGTTCGCGGTACGGCCATGCTCCACGCTTTGAGGGCCATGGCGGCAAGGTGCTCGGCAGCCTGGACGCCCTGGGTGACCCGTCCCGATGCTCTGGAACGCGGCCAAGCGGTGGAACGGTCCTTGCAACGACCAGTACTGCGGACCGGTGGTCTGACCTGCAACGCTGAGGCTGTCGTCCGCCGGCCCAATGAGCGGCGGGCAACCCCGGTTTGTTGCCTGCCCGTTGAAGCACGAGGAGAGTGAGCCCCTGATGACTCGGGACCTGATCACCGTCTGCCTGCCCCCGACCGGTCCGGCCGAGGTGCCAGCGGCGCTGGCCGCCGCGATGGCCCCGTTCTGGTACGACGCCCAGCCCCTGCCGGACGGCACCGTCCAGGGCGAGTGGGACTGGTGGCACATCTTCGGCGGAGACGACGACAACGGCTTCGCCGTCCGTCCCGGATACGAGGACGATCCCCGTTTGGTGCGCAACCCACTGTGGTCGGACGGCAGCGCGCGCAAGCCGCAGCCGGCCAGCCGATGCGACGGCGGTCCGCGCGGCCTGCTCGCCCTGGACGCCGACCGTGCGCCGGTCGCTGCCCAGGCCGGTGCCGACTGGGACGGCTGGGCCGAGTTCAGCGCCCGGTTCGAGCCCGCGCTGTCGCAACGCGCCATGGCTGAGGCCGAACCGGCCGGCCCGGACTCGGGGCGCCGCGCCTTCGCGGCCTTCCACGACCAGCCGGTCATCCGGGCACTGACCGCCTGGCGCGCGAGCGACCCCCAGGCGCCGAAGTGGACCGGGGTGCCGGACCCGGTCGCCCACTTCACCTGCGAGCGCGACCGGTTCATCCGCCAGAGGGCCTCCCGAGTGGTACCGACGAACGTCCTGCTCACCCTCGACGGCGAGTGGCTCGACGGCACCCACACCGCCATCGAGCCGGGAGCCCTCGTCGGGCACGCCTACTTCGACTACGCCGACCGCTACCTGGACACCCTCGCCGAGGACGCGCTGCTGATCCGGCTCCGCTTCCACTCCTGACATGGGCCAGGCCGTCCCCCGGGCGACGGCCTGACGAACGTGCCACCCCTCGGCTCGTTCTCCGCGAGTCCGAGGCCCGGGACAGGGCGGCGTACGTCGAACCGCTGCCCAGCCCAACACCGCCACCACACCCACTGAACCCACAGGCCATCCAGGCGCCAGCCACCCCAGCCCACACGGCACATACAGGGCTCTCATCCAGACCGCGGAAATCCCCACCACTTCTCACGCGGCCAACAAGTTCTCAGCCAACACCAAAACCCTCAGGTCAACCGGCCACGACAGCCAGCCGGCGACAACCCTCAGAACCGCCCCCGCTCCGAAAAACGACCCACCCACGGCCTGGTCCTCCCAACCAACCCATCAACCCCCAGCCCGAAAACAACCCTGCTCAGCCGATCACTGGCCCGCCACAACCGGCACCGACTCCTACCGCCTCGCCAGCACTTGGGCACGGACCGAAACGCCCGACAAGGTCAGCTGAACCCGTGAGTCTGCCCCGCCCGCGGCGGGGCAGACTCACCGCCGGGACGCCCGGACCGGCCCGTGAAATCCTCTCCATCATGTTCGAGAGCCAGCGCAGCCAGCGGTCTATCGCAAGCATCGAGGCCCACGTTCGCGGCTTCTTCACCGGCCACACGATCACGGTCGACGACTACGACCTGGGCCCCGGGCGGAGGAAAGCAGTTCCGGATCTGAGAATTTTTACCGTCAGCCCAGGGCCCCGCGCCGACAGCTGGGCCTACATCACCGCCGGCTGCTGGGTCCACCGCCGAGGCGGGCGGTCACGGCCTCGAATTCCTCCTCACCGCACCGGTCCGCGATGAGCGGTTCGCTGACCTTCTGGCCATGACCGCCTACTACCACGCCGAACACCACCTCGACCTTGAGCACAGCCTGCCCATCGGGGAGCCGTGGCTACCCGGCTCCCACTGTGATCACCTGCTGATCAGCCTCCCCTACCTACACGGTCCAGGCCTGGAGCACTGTCCGCTTCCCGACCGCCATGCCCGCATCCTCTGGGCTCTACCGGTCACCGCAGCCGAGCTGGCATACCGCCGCGAGCACGGCCACGAAGCCCTTGAACAGCTCTTCGACGAGCAGGCCATCGTCCCGACCGACCCGAGGCGGCCGTCTGTCGCCTGAGCCCCCAATGACTGATGCCCGTCATCACCAGAGCCACCGGGGGATGGCCCCAGAAATGGATGTGATTGCATGAGGGCACGCGCAATAGCATGGATGGCTGCGGGCGTGACGTTGTCGCTGTCTGTGGTCATTGGCCTCAGCGGAACGGCCCAGGCCTCCCACACCGCCCCTTACGTGCAGGAGGGGTCGCGCGGAACCGCCGTTTCGTGTGTTCAGGCCTTCCTGAACTCCGTCGGCCTCGGCCACAGGATCGCCGCGGATGGCGTCTTCGGGCCGGACACGAAGAGCATGGTCGAGGACTTCCAGCGTGCGTACGGCAATGGCCTCAGCATCGACGGCGTTGTCGGACCCAGGACCGGCACCGCCCTGTGGAATATGTATTGGCACGCAAATCCGCTGGGCGTCATGGACTATTGCTACGAGTACATCCCGACGACTCCGTAACCTCGCCGATGCCAGACGGCCCTGCCACTCCTTCACAGGAGTGGCAGGGCCGTCTGGCATCGGGGATGCCGTCAATCGGCACCGGTGGTGATGGCTCAGTACGCTCAACGAGGACGGCTCGTCGAACCTCGCACCGCACCACACAGCCCTGGCCCCCACATGCGGGCCGAATCCACCGTACGGGGCCGCGCCCGCCAGGCGGGAACGCTCACGAAGTGAGGCCGCCACCCGCTTTCTGGCCTGGGACCGGAGCGGCGTCCGGCCTTCACCGGACGCGCGGCCGACACCGCCGGACGCCACCACCACACCCGACCCGCACAGGCGCGGAATTACCAGGGACCTTGGCTGGCCCGCTGAGCTGCAGAGATGCCCCCTTGCGCTCCGAGCGGGGGTGCTGGCATCAGGAGTCACATCAGGTGGTGCAGCAGGAGTCACATCGGGAGCTACATCAGGAGTTGCACCAGGAGGTCCGGGAGGGGCCGTTCCCGGGCCGCGTGGGCCCACGCCACACACACCGGGGCCGGACATGAGGTCAGAGCGCCGTGGCGCTTCGCCAGGGGCCGTCCGTGAGCACTGCGGCCCCGGACCGGCCGGGCCCGGGACCCTGGGCCACCGCGGGGCAGACGCCTTCGAACCGGCCCACAAGGGCCGTCGTCCAACAACCGATCGAGTGTGGGCATGTCAGAAGGGGAGTCTCCTGCCGGCCCGAACCACCGTCAAGAGCCGGCACACCCTTCACCCCGGCGAACCGGAACTCCAGCTCTCCGAAGTGCCGCACACCCGCCAGGTTCGTCGCGGTGAACAGCGCCATGTCTGGTCCTGGGGCTCGAGCTCAGGTCGACGACGTGCTGTTCGAGGGTGGTGATCCGGGCCTTCCGGCCGGTGGCTTCCGGGCGCGTGGACTGTGCGCCGCGGGACGCCGTATGCCGCTCGATCGTGCAGATCACATGGATGTAGAGTCCACTAACCTTGCCGTGGTGAACGTATTAAAGGAACACCTCACCGGTGCACTGACTCGGCTGCGTCTGGTGACCAGATCCAGGGCGGCACTGGTAACGCTGTCGATTCTGGGTACGGCACTTGTCGTGGTACCAGGAGCTTCCCCTGCCGCCGCGGCGCCGTTACGGCAGACGTCCATCATCACCAACAACATCCAGGGTGAGGGCGGCGGGACGGCCAGCAAGTGGACCACGGAGGTCCAGCGTTACGCCGAGTCTGTCAATATCGTCCTGGTCCAGGAAGCCGGGCCCCAGGGCCCGAGTTCTGCCACCCGGCAGGCGGACATCACCACCGCGGACGGTGACACCGTCCGGCACTCGATGTGGCAGCCGCTCACCAGTCGGCGGCAGCCCAACCCGTACCACGTCTTTTTCATCCAGACCGACGACAACGGCGGCCGGGGCCAAGGTGGCCGGGTGAACCTGGCGACCATCACCCATGACCAGCCCGACGAGGTACGCGTCGTCACCAACCCGCTCGAGCGGGGCCGGGCCGCGCTGGGCGTCCGGTTCGGAGACGACTGGTACTTCAACGTGCACGGCCTGTCGAGCGGCGGCGGTGACTCCAACACCCTGCTGACGGCGATCCGCGACTCCGTCCGCTCCTGGGGCGCGCAGTACCGCTGGACGGCCGGTGGCGATTTCAACGTCGACCCGCGGACGCTGCAAGACCGGGCCGACTTCCCGGTCGGCGCCCACGTCTACGACTCCAGACGTCCCACCCACCAGCACGGCGGCGAACTGGACTACTTCGTCAGTTCCGACGACCGCACCGGCAATGCCAGGGCGATCCGTATGGACGCAGGCAGCAGCGACCACTACCCCGTGTGGTGGAACGGCATGCAGGCGGCGGCGGAACCGCCGGAGCTGAAGGTGATGCCGCTGGGCGACTCGACCTTGGGCCCCGCCGATAAGATCGGCTACGGCGTCACCCTGGCCGGCTCGCTCTATGCCCTGATCTCGCTCGTCTCCAAGAAGCGGGACGTACCGGTGGACTTCGTCGGCTCCGGCTCGACTGGGCAGAAGGGAGACCCGGCCTACGAGGGCGCTCCCGGCGAGCAGATCAGCGCCATCGCCAAGCGGTCCACGACCGCCCTGCCGAAGTACCGGCCCAACATCGTGACGCTGCAGGCCGGCACGTACGACATGCGGGACGGCAAGCAGGACGGCGCCGCGCAGCGGCTGAAGGACCTGGTCGACCAGATCCAGAAGGACAACCCGGGCACGGTCGTGGCACTCGCCACCCTGGGTCCGGCGACCGACCCCGTCGTCCAGGCCCGGATCACCGCCTACAACGCCGAGATCCGCACGATGGTCGGCGCCTGGCAGAGCGAGGGACGGTACGTCGTCCTGGCCGACACCGACGCCATGACCACCGAGGACCTGTCCGGTGACGGACTGACGCCGAACGACGGGGGCAACCAGAAGATCGCTGAGGCGTTCGAGGACGCCATCCGCTGGGCTCTCGTCATGGACTGGGTCCCGGAACCACGAGCCGGCGGCGGGAAGGTGCCACTGAAGGTGATGGTGGTGGGCGATTCGATGAGCCAGGGCTACGAAGGTGACTGGACCTGGCGTTACCGCCTTTGGGAATGGTTCAAGAAGGAGCACATCGACGTCGATTTCGTCGGTCCGTACCAGGGAACCCGTCCTCAGGAATCTCCCAAGCCCCCGCCCGTGCCGCCGTTGCAGGGGGAAGCCCCGCCACCGGCTCAGAGCGCTCCCGTCACCTCGGGCGCGTATGCCACCGGGGTCGCGAAGGACTTCGACCCCGACCACTTCTCGGTCTGGGGCCGGCAGGCGGCACAGGACCAGAAACTGATTGCCGAACAGGTGGCGAAGTACCAGCCCGACCTG
Organism: Streptomyces sp. NRRL S-350; assembly: GCF_000719705.1. Lineage (GTDB taxonomy): Bacteria > Actinomycetota > Actinomycetes > Streptomycetales > Streptomycetaceae > Kitasatospora. Next base: position 8,420 of record NZ_JOHO01000083.1, read on the forward strand.
CTCCTGGTCGGACTCGGCTTCAACGACATGGGTTGGTTCGTCAGCGGCCCGGAAGGCACGCTGGACAGTATGCGGACGCTCGTCGACCAGGCCCGCGCCGCCAAACCGGACCTCGACCTCGCCGTGGCCAATGTTCCCCAGCGGACGTTCATCGGCGGCCGGGACGACCTGCCCGTCAACACCACCAAGTACAACAGCATGCTCGCGGCCGCGATCCCGTCGTGGAACAACGACAAGTCCCGCGTTGCCCTGGTCGACTGGGCCGGCAACTACAGCTGCGACACGCATGACTGCCCTGCCGGCTACGACGGGCTGCACCCCAACGCCCTGGGCGAATACCAGATCGCCCAGGCATTCGTGCGCACCTTGCACGACAGCTACGGTCTCGGCAGCCAACTGATCGACATTCCCGCGCATGTCCCCGACCGGCCGGCGCCCGCGCCGGACAGGGTCTGGATCGACTCCGGGGCGAGCGGCATCACCGTGAACTGGGAACCGGTCTTCGGCGCCCACGGATACACCGTCCGACACCGGATCCAGGGCTCCGGCACCTGGACCGAGACACCGGTCAAAGCACCCCGCTTCGACACCACCTGGACCCTCGACGGGTGGAAGTGGGAATACCAGGTCCGTACCGACAACGGTGAGGACGGGAAGTCCGAGTGGTCCCACACGGTCGGTGGTGTCGCACACCCGGAAACCGCCGCGGCCCCCAAGGGAATCGTCACCCGGGCCACCGCCACCGGCGTCGACGTGTCCTGGGACGCGGCGACCGGCCCGTACACCGACACGATCGACCGGTACGAGATCATCACCTGGGACAGGGACACCCCCGGCGCGATCCTCAACAGCACCGCGGTCAGGGGGAATTCGGCGCACGTCGACGGGCTGCGGGAGGGCCACCACTACCTCGTCGCAGTCGCCACCTGGAACGCCGCCGGTGGCGGCATGCCGGGCGTCGCCCGGTCCGTCACCGTCGGGGCCGGCACACCTCCGGCACCCGCCGGTCTGAAGGTCACCTCCACCGACGCCACTACCGTCCAACTGTCGTGGATCGGGTCCGTGTGGGCCGCCGGTTACCGCGTCTGGATCCGTAACGTCGACGACAGCAGCGGGTCCAAGCACGACGGCAGCGGCTTCAAGGCCGACGAGTACATCACCAACGAGACCAGCCGGGGCATCGCCTACCTCGTCCCCGGCGTCTGGAACTACGAATTCTGCGTCACCGCCATCAACGGCGAAGCGGAATCCGCCAAGTCCAACTGCGTGATCGCACCAAAGCCGTCGGCCGCAGCCCAGACGCCGGCCCCGACGGACCCGAAGAAGGGCGCACCGCCCTCCGCCCTGATCCAGGCCCCGCGCGCACCGGCCGGGTTGGCCGGGTTGGCCGGGTAACAGGGGCCGCACTCCAGTGAGGAGGCGGTGGGTGAACGCCTCACCGCCTCCTCACTCAGGGTGGCACACGTCCGAGACACCCTGGGACGTCGCGTCCCGGCAGCTCGAATCGCCGTGAGACGGAGCCGGAGGCGTCCGCTCGTGAGGCCGGGTGCCGGGAGTCGGCTCCTGCCGGGTACTACCGGCAACTGCGCCAGGGGCTGTCGGAACCGGATCCGGCGGCCTTCGCGGATCGGGAGAGAGGGGCCTCGACCCCGAACTCGCCGCGAAGTCGACCGGCTCACGTCCCAGGACGAGCCCCCGCACCGACCGGTCCGGCGCACGGAGATGCTGCGCCACATGGAGCAGCTACGGGCCCGGACAACCGGCCTGGGACGGGTCGACCAGCGCCTGGGTGAGGATCAGCTCTCCGGAGGACTTCAGGGTCTCGACGAACTCGCGGTGCCCGGCGCCGAGCGCCGCCTTCTCCTCGTCGGCCAGCGCGTCCAGCACGGCCGGGTCGATGTGCAGGCCGGTCATGAACTTCATCGCGTACTCCTCGTCGTGGGGCCCCGGCGGGGCCCTTCGACCGTCGGTCGGAGCCGCCGGCGCGTTCTTGACGTCCCTCACCGGAGAATCTCCCACCCTCACCGGAGAATCTCCCACGACTTTCCGACGGCCACCGGGCTGGTGGTGGTGGCGTGCCGGGTCATCACCGTGGGCACGCTCGGCGACCGGATCGGCCGGCGCCGTCTGCTGCCGACCGGCGCGGCTGCGGCCCGTTCCGGAGGAGCCGCTGACGGAGCCTGCGATGGCGCTGCGCGGCGGACTGAACGGCCGGGCTTGAACCTGACACTGGTGTCAGCTCCTACTTTCGGGGTGCGACGAACGCAGCACCCGTGAAAGGGGAGGAACGATGGGCGAGTTGACCGGCAAGGTGGCTCTGGTGACCGGCGGAAGCCGGGGGATCGGCGCGGCGGTGGCCAAGCGGCTGGCAGCCGGCGGCGCGGCGGTGGCGCTGACGTACGTCCGGGCCGAGGAGCAGGCTCGGGCGGTGGTTCAGGAGATCGAGGCGGCCGGCGGCCGGGCGGTGGCGATCAGGGCGGACCTGGCGGAGCCGGGCGCCGCCGCGCGGGCGGTGGAGGAGACGGTCCGCGAACTGGGCGGGATCGACGTCCTGGTGAACAACGCGGGCTTCCTCACCTACGGTCCGCTCGGCGAGGTGTCGGTCGAGGAGCTCGACCGGGTGCTCGCCGTCGACATCCGGTCGGTGTTCCTGGCCGCCCAGGCCGCCGCCCGGCACATGGGCGAGGGCAGCCGGATCATCAGCATCGGCTCCTGCTTCAACGGGCGCGTCCCCGGTGCGGGCTTCGTCCTCCAGGCGACCGCGAAGACCGCGCTCACCGGGCTGACCAAGGGTCTGGCCCGGGAGCTCGGGCCGCGCGGGATCACCGCCACCCTCGTCGACCCCGGTCCGATCGACACCGACATGAACCCGGCCGACGGTGACTCCGCCGACTTCCAGCGGGGGCTGACCGCCCTGGGGCGCTACGGCGCGGCCGAGGACATCGCCGCCGCCGTGGCCTTCCTGGCCGGCCCCGGCGGGCGCTACGTCACCGGCACCGCGCTGGCGGTGGACGGTGGTTACACCGCCTGAACCGGCGCGACCGTGCGGCCGAGCGGTGGCTCAGCGCCGGCTCAGCGGCGGTCGTGGTCGCCGGTGGCGCCGTCGGTGAGTTCGCGCAGGATGTCCATGTGCCCGGCGTGCCGGGCGGTTTCGGTGGCCATGTGGATCAGGACCCAGCGCAGTGACACCGTCCGGCCGGACCAGGAGGTGCCGAGGGAGTCCAGCTCCAGCCGGTCGACGGCCTCGTCGGCGGCGGCGCGTGCCCGGGCGTAGAAGGCCGGCACGTCCGCCGTCGACTCGTGCGGCTCGATCCTCATGTCGGAGGTTTCGTCGGCGTCGAGGTCGAACGGCAGCGGGCCGGTCTCCAAGCCGAAGGTCGCGCGGAACCAGCCGAGTTCGGCGCCGTCGAGGTGTTTGACCAGCCCCAGCAGATTGGTGCCCGAGGGCGTCAGGGGCCGGCGCAGCTGCTCGTCGTCCAGGCCGTCGGCCTTCCACAGCACCGTGTCGCGGTGCCGGTCGAGGGCCGCGTGCAGGCTTTCCTTCTCGCCGCCGGTGTACGGCACGGTCCTGATCATGGCGCGGACGGTGGCAGAGCCCTCGGACACCGGCCGGTGGGTGCCGTGTGGCGGGGGCTCGTTCCGCTTGTCCGACGACCTACCAAGTGCCTTTGTGTTGAGTCTTGTCGGTTTCTGTTAGGTGCAATATCGTATGGCACCGCCGCCGACACCGGGCGGATCCACCTCGCGCCGAGCTCGGAGCCCTTTCGGTGGCCCGCGTCCGGCTCCCTCACCCACTCGGGAAGCCCCCACATGCGCAGAACACCCCACCGCGTCGTCGGCGTGCTCGCCGCGACGGCCCTCGCGGCCTCCGGTCTCGGAGTCGCCACGCTCACCACCGCCACGCCGGCCGCCGCCCTCGGCAACGGCGCCGCCCTGACCCCGCCCATGGGCTGGAACTCCTGGAACAGCATCGGTGCCTACGTCACCGAGAGCGAGATCAAGCAGACCATCGACTTCATGTCGGCCAACGGCCTGGTACAGGCGGGCTACGACACCGTCACCGTCGACGACGGCTGGTCGGCGCGTCACCGCGACGGCCAGAGCACGGACTTCGTGAAGACCGCCGACGGCGCCATGCAGCTCTACGACGACAACGGCAGCCCGGTCAGCGGCACCGACGGCCGGGGGAACGACCCGACCAGCGGTCACCTCGTCCCCGAGCCCAACCAGTTCCCCGCGCAGACCGTCGACGGCAGAACCGTCAACGGCATCCAGTACCTCGCCTGGTACGCCCACAGCAAGGGCATGAAGTTCGGCCTCTACGCCACCGACACCTACACCACCTGCCAGGGCCACCCCGGCAGCCTCGGGCACGAGAGCACCGACGCCGCGGACTTCGTCTCCTGGGGTGTCGACTTCGTCAAGTACGACGACTGCCCCTACGGCCCCACCATCTACGGCCCCGACGGCTACGCCTACTACCCGCAGGGCGAGGGCAAGGAGCTCACCCGCTCCATCTACGCCCGGACCCAGACCTTCCAGCGCGCCCTCGACGCGGCGACCGGTGCCGCGGGCAAGCCCAAGGTCACCCTCAGCCTGTCCGCGCAGCCCGCGCACACCGGCATCCCCTACCTGCTGAGCGCCGACGACCCGGCCCGGACCGATCCGCTGATCACCGCGGCCGGCACCCCGCCGCACCAGGCGCCCGGCTACTCGCCCACCGGCGTCTGGTGCGGCCAGGTCGCCAACGCGTGCCGGATCGGCGGCGACCGGGACAGCGAACTGGACGGCGTGCTCTACAACGGCCAGCTGCAGACCGCCCTGCGGTACCCGGGCAACGTCCACCCGGGCAGCTGGAACGACCTGGACATGATGTTCGCCGGCTGGCAGGACACCTACGGCGTCTGGGGGGTCACCGACACCTCCCGGGGCCACAAGCCCTTCACGGACGACGAGTCGCGCACCGAGCTGTCCGTCCTGTCGATGATGGCGGCCCCGCTCATCTCCGGCGCCGACCTGCGCACCGCCGCCGATTCGCAGCACACCGCGAACGGCTACACGTGGTCCACCGGCATCAGCTCCTCCGCGCTGTCGCTGCTCAAGAACCGCGACATGATCGCCATCGACCAGGACGGCCTCGCCAAGCCGGCCACCCTGGTCGGCAGGGCCCCCTCCTCACCGACCGCCCCGGTGGTCCTCAAGCGCCGACTCGCCAACGGAGACCTGGCGGTGGCACTGGTCAACCAGGACCCGAACAACTGGGCCATGATCAGCGCGAGCTTCACCGACCTCGGCCTGACCGGCTCCTCCTACGGCTACCGGGAGCTGTGGACCGGCACCACCGGCACCGCCACCGGCTCGGTCGGCGGCACCTGGATCCCCGCGCACGGCGTCGCGCTCTACCGCATCGCCGGCGCGGGCACCGGTACGGGCGGCGGCACCGGGGGCAACGGGCCGGCCGTGGTCGGCGACGGCGAATACCACGTGATCAGCGCGGGCGGCACCGGGGGACAGGTGCTCGAAGTCCAGGGCGGCTGCTCCGCACCGGTCGGCGGCAATTCCGTCGTCAACGCCTACCGCGGCGGTGACGCCGCCCAGCAGTGGCTGTTCACGCCCAACCCGGACGGCACCGTGACGATCACCGACAACTGCTACACCGCAGCCCAGGCGCACACCGTGCTCGCCGGTGGCAGCGGCGTCGGCAGCGCGTACCTGCTCGACGCTTCGCCCGGCAATCCCTGGCAGAAGTGGAAGGTCGCCCAGAACGGCGGTGGCGCGCTCACCGTCACCAACGTCGGCAACGGTCTGACCCTGGACGTCGCCGGCACCGCGGCAGGCTCCACGGCCATGACCAACCCGGCCGACCCGGCTGCGGCCGGCCAGAGTTGGACCGTCGCCTCCTGACCGAACGCCAGGCCCGACCGGGACCGGACGGGCCCCGGCCGGTCGACGCCGACCGGCCGGGGCCCGGTGTTCCGGTCCTCAGTGGCTCAGCTCTGGGTGAAGCCCGTGAAGTCGGCCTCGCCGCTGGTGCCCGCGCTGTGCGAGGTGGTGAACAGCCCCACGTCCTGGAGCGCGGCCACGCCCGGAAGGGTCGCCTGGCCGACCTTCGTCCAGGTGGTCCCGTCGGTCGAGGAGTAGCCGGTGTAGGTCGCGCCGGCGCGTACCAGCTTCAGCCAGCTCGGGTAGCTCGCCGAGCCCGAACCCTGGTTCGCCGGAGCGCTGTTGGAGTCCAGCTTGCCGTCGCCGTCGCTGTCCCACTGCAGCACGTATCCCCTGCCGGGGGCCTCCGCCAGCACGAGGTAACCGGTCGACGCGCCGGGCTTGGTGATGTCGTTGCGGACCATGATCCCGGCCTTGGCCCAGTCGCTGGTCGGGGCCTGGGCGGTGAGCTTCACGACCGTGCTGGATCCGTCGTGTTCGGCCCCCGACCGGTAGACCGTGCTGTACTCGTCGACGTCGTAGTAGAGGTCGGCGCCCGCGCCGTCGATGGCGAACGTCCCGTTCTGGGCGCCGAAGACGGCCGTGGTGTCGGTGAAGGTCCGGTACGGCGCCTGCACGGGTGCGGCCAGCAGGACCGGCGCGGGCGCGGTGACGCTCTGCGGGCCGCCCGGCCCGTGCGCGGTGGCGGTGCCGGTGAGGGTGGCCCGGGTGAGCGGCGTCGGCAGGTCGACCGGGGCGGTCACCTTGAACGAGGCCTCCGCCCGGCCGCCGGGCGGCACGTGCCCGAACCGGGTCTGCGACACGGGGGCCACCGTCCAGCCGGCCGGCACCTCCAGAGCGAGCACCACGTCGTTCGCGGACTGGGCGCCGTTGTTGGCGAAGGCCGTGGTGGCGGTGGCCGAACCGCCCGGAGCGAGGTCGGGCACCTTGGTCTCGAGCACGAGGTCGGGGTGCTGTCCGCCCGGGTGGTCGGTCGGGGTGACCTTGTACATCACCGCGCCGTGCCCGGGCACGGTGGCGCTGATCGCGCCGGCGCTCTCCCCGTCGGTGTGCGCCCACAGGTCGCGCAGGAGGTACCCCTTGGTCTTCGGCAGGCCGACCGCGGACGCGGTGGTCGAGATCACCGCGGCCTGGGCGTTCTCGTTGAACAGCGTCACCGCGACGCTGCCGTCGGCGAGCGGCTTGGCCAGGACGTCCAGGCCGCCGGTCATGCTCACCGGCCGCCCCTGCTTGCCGAGACGGTCCTGGTCGACGGCGATGACCTCGGTGTTGCCGTAGACCGCGAGGGTGTCGGCGCTCGCCTTGCGCAGGTCGGTGCCGGCGATCAGCGGGGCCGCCATCTCCGCCCAGAGCGAGAAGTGGGCGCGGTCCTCGGTGGCCGTCATGCCGTTGCCGACCTCCAGCATGTCCGGGTCGTTCCAGCCGCCCGGCCCGGCGGAGTCGGCGAGCTTGGCGTTCGCGTGGAAGATGTCCAGCATCCGGCCGAAGGACGGGTCGATGTCCCCGGTGGTGCGCCACAGTTGGCCGACCGTGCCGCCCCAGGTCCAGACGCTGTCCAGACCCCAGTTGCAGAGGCTGTAGACCATCGGGCGGCCGGTCTTCGCCAGCGCGTCGCCCATCGCGCGGTAGCGCTGCTGGGAGGGGACGCCCTGGCTGTAGCAGTTGTCGTACTTGAGGTAGTCGACGCCCCAGGAGGCGAAGGAGGTCGCGTCCTGCTGTTCGTGGCCGAGGCTGCCGGGGTAGCCCGCGCAGGTGAGGGTGCCGGCGCTCTCGTAGATGCCGAGCTTGAGGCCCTTGGCGTGCACGTAGGCGGCCACGCCGGTGATCCCGTGCGGGAACTTGACCGGGTCGGGGACGAGTCTGCCCTCGGCGTCGCGGGCCTTGGCCATCCAGCAGTCGTCGATGTTGACGTACTGGTAGCCGGCGGCCCGCAGACCGGCCGAGACCAGCTCGTCGGCGGTCTGCTCGACCAGCTGCTCGTCGACGTCGCAGCCGAACGCGTTCCAGTCGTTCCAGCCCATGGGCGGGGTGAGGGCCAGGCGGGTGCCGGTTGTGTCGGCGGCCGCGGCGGGGGTGCTGGTGAGCGGGACGGCGGCGAGGGGTGCTGCCGCCAGCGAGGCCGCGAGTAACGCGGCCCACGTCTTGCGCATCGTGTCTCCTGGGTCCGGAGGGGTGCGGACGGTGGTGCAGGAACCCTGCGCAGGGCGCTGGAAAGCGAACCAAATCAAACAGAGCTAGTCAATAGTCAACGCAAACAGACGGATATCAACGGCGAGCGTTCGTCGGTGCGAGGGATCGGCGGTGACCGGGCCCGCCGGCGGCGGCCGGGCATGCCGACGGAGCCCACGGCGTCGGCGGTCGGCTCGACGCGGTGGGCTCCGACGGTGTCGTGAGCAGCCCTCGGATCAGCGCCGGGCGGCCTCCCGGAGCCGGGCGGCGGCCTGTTCCGGGCTCACATCGGTGACGAAGGCGTCCAGGCCGGACTCCACGCCGGCCAGGTACTTGAGCTTGCCAGGCGCCCGACGGATGGTGAACAGCTCCAGGTGGAGCGCGAGTTCACCGCCGCCGCTGCCCGGCGCCTGGTGCCAGGCCGAGATGTACGGGGTCCGGTTCGGCGCCGCACCGGGCGCGGCCGGGAACAGTGCGTCGAAGCGGCGGAGCAGCTCCAGGTAGAGGCCGGGGAACTCGGCGCGTTCGGTCTCGTCGAGCGCGGTCAGGTCGGCGACCCGCCGGTGGGGGTAGAGGTGGACCTCGTACGGCCAGCGGGCGGCGAACGGGACGAAGGCCGTCCAGTGCTCGCCCTGGAGCACCAGCCGCTCGGGGCGGTTCCGTTCGGCGGCGAGGAGGTCCTCGAACAGGTTCCGCCCGGTGCGGGCCCGGTGCGCCTCGGCCCGGGTGATCATCCGGGCGGTGCGGGAGGGGACGAACGGGAAGGCGTAGATCTGCCCGTGGGGGTGGGCGAGCGTGACCCCGATCTCCTCGCCTCGGTTCTCGAAGCAGTACACCTGTCGGACGCCGGGCAGGGCGGACAGCTCCGCGGTGCGGTCCGTCCAGGCGTCCAGCACCAGGCGCGCCCGGAGCTCGTCCAGATCCGCGAAGGAGGCGTCGTGGTCGGAGGTGAAGCAGACCACCTCGCACCGGCCGTCGCCGGGCCGGAGGGTGTGCAGGGATCCGTCCCGGGCCGTGACGTGGTCGGCGGCGCCGGTGGCGAGCGAGGGGAAGCGGTTCTCGAACACCGCGACCTCGTAGTCGGCCGCCGGGATCTCGCTGAGCCGCCCGTCGCGGGAGGGGCACAGCGGGCACTCGCCGGCCGGCGGGTGGTAGGTGCGCTGCTGGCGGTGGGCGGCGACGGTCACCCACTCGCCGAGGACCGGGTCGAGCCGGGTCTCGGAAAGGCTCGCCGTGGGCTCCAGCGGGCGTTCGTCCACGGCGTCGCGAAGCGCGCCCGGCTCCCGGTCGAAGTAGACCAGTTCGCGGCCGTCGGCCAACTTGGTGGCGGTTCTGTGCACCGCTGTACTCCTTACGCGTTGGACGTCGCCCCGGCAGTTTTCGAGCTTCAACAGATTCAAACAGAGACGATCGCTTGTCAACAGGCATTGTCGCTGGTGGCGGTGCGTCCTGGCGTGTCCCGAACGGTCGAGCCGACCCGACTGAACACAGCCATCGTGGACCCTGGGGGCCAGTCATGTTTGGTTATGTCGGAATGAGCTCCCGCCTGCGGATGGCCACCGCCGACCGGGACCCACCCGCGCACCGGGCATGGAGCTGAACGCGATGATCGACGAGGCCGCCACCGACTTCGAGTCCGTCCACGGCGGACGGCCGAGCGGCACCTGGGCCGCCCCCGGCCGGGCGAACCTGATCGGCGAGCACACCGACTACAACGACGGCTTCGTGCTGCCCATCGCCCTCCCCCACACCACCCGCGTCACCGCCCGCAGCCGGAGCGACCGGCGGCTGCGGCTGTACAGCGCCCAGGGCGACGGCACGGTCACCGACCTCGCGCTCGACGGCCTGGCGCCCGGATGACCGGCGGCGGCTTCGGCGGGTCGGTCGTCGCCCTGGTGGACGCCGCGCGCATGGCGCGGGTCTCGGAGGCGGTGACGGCGGCCTTCCGTTCGGCGGGCTTCGCCGCACCGGTCACCTTCACCGCCGTCCCCTCGGCGGGGGCCCGGCGGGTCGGCTGACGGGGCCCGCTCAGCGGGCGTTCGGCGCCCACTCACACCCGTCTGCCGGGGGGGCTCGGACCGGACCCGCCCGGAGACCGGGCAGGGGCCGTCCCGCGCCCGGACAGGACCCCCGTCCCGGGCCCGGGCAGGGCGCACCCAGCCGTCCGTTCAGCCGTCCGTTCAGCCGTCCGTTCAGCCGTCCGTTCAGCCGGCCGTCGGGACGACGACGAGCTCGCCGACGGATTCGGCGAGCACCTCGCGCGCGGACGCCGGGAGGGCGTCGTCGGTGACGAAGCAGTCGACCTCCGCCAGGGTCGCGAAGCTGCTCAGCCCGACCACGCCCCACTTGGTGTGGTCCGCGACCACGACGGTGCGGCGTGCCGAGGCGATCAGGGCCCGGTTGGTCTGCGCCTCGGCCAGGTTGGGCGTGGTGAGGCCGGCCTGCTCGCTCACCCCGTGCACGCCGAGGATCAGCACGTCCACGTGCAGCGAACGGATCGTCTGGTCGGCGAGCGCCCCCACCAGGGCCGCCGAGCGGGTGGGCGATCCGCCGGTCAGCAGCAGCGACGGCACGGTGTCCCGCCCGTCGCTGCCGGCCGCCCACAGCAGGTCCGCGATCCGCAGCGAGTTGGTCACCACCGTCAGCTCCGGGACCTCCACCAGCCGGGAGGCGACCGCGTAGGTCGTAGTCCCGGCTGAGAGGGCCACCACGCTGCCGGGCTCCACCAGCTTCACCGCGGCGTCCGCGAGCGTGGCCTTGGTGCCCTCCTCCAGCCCGGACTTGGCGTCGAAGCCGGGTTCGAAGGTGCTGGCCGTGCCGGTCGCCACCGCGCCGCCGTGGACCTTCTCCACGGCTCCCTGACGGACCAGCGCGTCGAGGTCCCGGCGGATGGTCATGTCGGAGACGCCGAACTGCTCGACCAGTTCGGCGACCCGGATCGCGCCGGTCCGGCGGATCGCCTCCAGGATCAGCGCCTGGCGTTGGGCGGCGAGCAGCGTCTGGTCAGCCACGGATGACCTTTCGATCGAACGAGCACGTGCGGCTTGTGCGTTCTCGTCGGCGCCGGGAACGCGGCCGGGTCCTGCCGGGCCATTATCCCAGGGCGGCGACGGCCGCTGCGCCCGGTACCGGGCGGCGGAGACGGGCCGCCGGTGCCGCGGGGGTCGCGGCACCGGCGGCCCGGGGCGGAGGGCTTCGGGGAGCGTGGACGTCAGGCGGGCAGGCCGACCGCGCGTTCGCGGTTGCGGCGCTGTTGGATGACGACGGCGGTGACCAGGAGGGTGCCCTGGGCGACGTTCTGCCAGAAGGCGTTGATGCCTTGGACGGTGAGGCCGTTCTGCAGGGCGCCGAGCAGGCCAGGCCGGCCTGGGAGCCGACCGAGATGTCGAGCTACACCCGCAGCGGCTACACCGTCCACGCCCCCGGCGAAATGCTCGCTCTCGACCGACTCAGCGTGCCGTTCCGGATCGGCGCCGGCGACCAGGGGTGCATCTTCGCCCGCTGGAAGCCCCGTCGCTGACCCTGCTGATCCTCTGCCAGGACGAGATCACCTTCGGCCCGGGAACGTGGCTCGCCCGCCAGGTGACCGTCGTAGGCCTGCCGGTTCACGGACGCGGTGTCCGGCCCGGCGGGGTGAGCGCGGTGTCGGCCAGGATCCGGGCGACGGTGTCGTCGAGGGTGCTGTCCTCGCCGATGACGTGTTCGAGGCCGCCGGGCAGGAGGTCCAGCGGCCGGTACCAGCCGGCCATCTGCTCGACGCTCACCTCGGCGGACAGCGGCCGAGTGGCGTGACGCCGCACCGTCTCGTCGAATCCGATGTCGAGGTAGTAGAGGTAGCTGCGCCCTCGGTGGCCGGCCACCAGGTCGGTAAGCATCGGGCCGTACCGGCCGGCGTCGAGAATGCCCTCGACGACGGTGTGGAAGCCCGCGTCCAGAGCATGCCGGGCAACCAGGCCGATCAGGGCGATGTTCGCGCCGCCGGCGACGTCCCGTTCACGGAGGACCTCACGGCGCAGCTGGTCCTGTCCGACGATGGCCAGGCCGCGGCCGTAGGCGGAGCGGATCCGGGCGGCGGTGCTCGACTTCCCGGCGCCGCTCGGTCCGCGGACCACCACCAGCACCGTGCCGGTGCTGCCGGTCGCGGTACCGGCCGTCCCGGCGGAGGGGTGCTCCAGGCTGTGGTCCACACCGGCGTCCGTACCCACGGCCGAGGCTGGGGACTCGGCCGGGACGGTCGTTCATCGGTTGAAGCGGCCGCAGGTGGTCGTGTGGCCGGCCGGGGCGCGAGCGGACAGCACGGGGTTCCCCGGCCCCCTTCGCCGGGGCTCGCCCGGGCCCTACCATCGACTCATGACCGTAGAGCTGACGACCCGGTTGGACGATGAGCTGGTCCGCGATCTGCGGGAGCGGGCCGCCAGCGCGGGCATCGACGTCGACACGCTGATCGGACGGGTCCTCACCGCGGACCACCTGGCCGCCAGCGGCACCCGCGAGGAGCGGATCGCCCGCGCCACCGCGCTGGCCGCGGCCGCCGTCCACGGCTGGAACCGCGCCGGCCGCCCCGAGGACGACGGCGTCGACTTCGACGACCTGTTCACCCGGTGACCGCCCGCCCCTACCGGGCCCGGCTGTCCGCCGAGGCCGCCGCCCTGGTGCGCACCGTCCTGACCGACGACCAGGTCAAGCAGCTCCAGGACGGTCTGGAGCGGGCGATGGCGGATCCGTGGTCCTGGCCGGCCAGCGACGGCGACGACCTCGACGACCTCGACGACAGCATCCGGCAGATCGTCCTGCCCGACCTGATCGCCCATTACGTGATCCTGCCGGACCCGCCCGTTCCGCACCTGTGGGTGATCACTCTCACCGTGCTGTAGCCCAGCGCAGGGCCGGCCGTCAGTGCTGCGGCTCGGCCTGCCTTCCGGCCTGCCGGATCAGGGCGAACTCCTTGGGCCAGCGGGTCTCCCACGCGTTGATCACCGCCTCGTCGGTGTGCCGGAACAGGAGCTCCACCTCCCCGGGCCGGCCGTCGGCCGCCACCAGCCGCAAACGGCACCTGGACGCGCCGCTCTCCCGGCACTCGTGCCCCCTCACCCGCATCGCCAGGCCGACTGCTGGATCCGCGAGCAGGGCCGCCAGCCGGCCGTGGTCGGGCACGTGGCCGGGGATGAACTCCAGGTCGAACTTCCAGCAGTCCGCGATCGTGCCCGCCGTGGGCCAGCCGGTGACCAGCGCCGGGACACCCGCCGCGGTGAACACCCCCACCCGGCGCAGCAGGCCGCTGCCGAGCCAGTGCGGTCGGGGGCCGGCGGTGGCGGGGTCGAACCAGGTCAAATTCCGCATCTCCTCGGTGGTCGCCGGTCCGGTGTTCCAGAGCGGGAAGTGGCCTGCGCTGCGGAGCTCGTCCTCGAAGTCGGCGGTCAGGGTGCGCCACTGCTGGGCGGGGATGCCGCGCAGGACCACGCTGGCGGTGGTGCCGGCCAGGCTCAGGACGGGAGCGCCGGTCCGGTCGCGGTCGGTGCGCAGGCCCGGGATGCCGGTGACTTCTCCGTCGGGGCCGGCCGACGGCAACACGGTGCTGACGAACCAGCGTCGGTAGGCCGGGGTGGCGGCCGGCTCGATGTGCAGGCCGTCGGGGGTCGGGCTGACCCGCTCAAAGCCGAACGGGGCGACCACCGGCTCGGCAGGCCAGGCGCAGCGGAGCATGATCCACCATTCCAGGGCCTCCTGGGCCGGGTCGGCCGGGTGCGGGACCGTCGGCGAGCCGGGTCCCAGAGCAGTGAGGCGGTGTACTGCCAGCTGGTGCTGCTCGCGGGTGACTTGGGCTCGGATGCCCGCAAGGCGGGTGAGCTTGGCCGGGGCCATGGCATGTCCCTTCGATACCGCCGGTCCGGCTCGTTGGGATCATCGACCAGCTGGCGGTCGGATGGGGTGGGCGGTGCCGGCGGCTCTGGGGATCCTTCCGCCGGGGGATGCGGGAGACCGGTTCCCGCTCGGCGCGGCCGCCATAGGGCCAAGGAGATCATCGTGCATCGGCTCGTGCGATGCAACGACGCCAGCGCGTCGTGAAGCTGGAGCGCCAGGCCACCCAGTCCCGGGAGAACGGGCACTGCATCGCCCGTCACGCCTACCGCCACCAGGGCGACGCTGCCGTTCGGCAGCTGCTCCCCGACGGTGTCGAGATCGGCGGGCGGGCACCAGAGCCCACCCCCGCGACCTCCACTCACCACTGCTCCACAAGCCCCGCCGGCCGATGGCCCCAGGCCCCATCCCCGGCCGCTCTGCGTCACCGAACGTGCCCGCCCCGGAGGCGGACGAGCCCAGCAGTATCCCCTGGAACTGCGGGTCACCGCCGTCGGCTGCACTCCAGGGCTGAGCTGGCGGTCCATCAGAAGACGAAATGCCTGACACGATCTCCGCGCACAGGCGATCCTGGTTCCGGCACCAACAACCGTGCAAGATCGCGCAAGTGAAGTGACAGGAGGGGTGGCGATGACGATACGGTTCTTTGGTATCGACCCGGAAACCGGCCAGGGGAACAGCCCGACCGTCTGGGTCGATGAGGGGAACGGGGACTTGCTGGTTCAGACCTATGCGGCCGACGAAGCGTCGATCAACGGCGTCCTCGCAGCCGGCCACGGTCCGGACCACGAGAACACGATCCCGGCGCACGAGGGAGTGTTTCGGATTCCGGCCCGCATGGTGCCGATTCTCAGGAAGGCGTGTGATGAGGCAGAGCGTTCCCAGCTTCTTCGAGATGCTGGACTCGGCGAAGAGCACGGCGGTACACCTGGAACTGCGTGACCAGTACAGCGTCGCCGAGGAAGCCTCCGAACTCGCCAAGTGGCACCGCGGCGAAGCCGTCGACGTTGACCCCGACTCGGAGTACTGGAGCGGGTGGAGTGACCTCGTCCGCCGCACGGTCGCCCGAGGTGTCCAGGTCCGCCGGGCCCGCGTTGTCTCCGTACCGGTCACGGACTACATCCGATACGAGCACCACATCACGAGCGTGAACCTCGCCATCGGCGAGCAGGTCCGTTGGCTGCCCCGCAGCGAGGCGTCTGGCATTGCCCTGCCGGGCAACGACTTCTGGCTCGTGGACGGCCGCGCGGTTCGCTTCAACCTCTTCGACGGTTCCGGGGCGGCGCTGGACCCCCAGTACTCCGAGGACCCGGCGGTCGTCGAACTGTGCATCAGCGCCTTCGAAGCGGTCTGGGAGCGCGGAGTGGAGCACGAGAAGTTCGTCGTCTGATCTCGTACGCAGGACCGCCAGATCATGCCCCTGTCTCCCTCGTCCAGTGCGCAAAGCGCCCGAGAGACGATCGCCAAGAGGTTGAAAGCCCTTCAGCAAGATGCTGGCCTGACGGGACATGATCTGGCCCTGCGGACGGGCTTCAGCGAGTCCAAGGTCTCGCGAATCGCCGGCGCAAAGACCCCGCCTTCGGCCGATGACATCCAGCGGTGGTGCGCTGCCTGCGGCGCTGAGGGCGAGGCTCCTGACCTGGTAGCCGCCAGCCGCGCTGCCGACGAGATGTACGTCCAGTGGAAGCGGCTGCACCGAACAGGGATGAAGCACGCCCAGGACGCAATCCTGCCCCAGTTCGAGAACAGCCGGCACATCCGCATGTACTGTTCCAACGTCATGCCCGGGATCGTTCAGCGCCGTGAGTATGCCCGCGCGCTGATGGGGACCATCACAGCGTTCCAGAACACGCCGAACGACGTTGAGGCTGCCGTCGAGAGTCGACTCCAACGAGATCGCTATCTCCGCCAGGGGAACTGCACCTTCGCATTCGTCCTGGAGGAGACGGTCCTGTACTACCCTCTGGGCGACGACGAGGCCATGGCCGATCAACTACACCACCTGATGGACATCATGGCTCTGCCGCGCGTCAGCCTCGGAGTGATCCCCTTCCGAGCCCCGCGAGCCATGTGGCCCCTCGAAGCCTTCTACATGTTCGATGATCGGCAGGTTGACGCCGAGCTGCTGACTGCGATCGTCAAGATCACGGCTCCAGGTGAGGTCGCCGCGTACTCGAAGGCGTTCAGAATCCTCTCGGGCATGGCGGTGCACGGCCATGAGGCACGGACCCTGATTGAGCAGGCCATCCACGCCCTCGGGTGAATCCGTGCAAGACGGTGCAAGACGGTGGCACCGTCTGTAGCCGACTCCTTACGGTCTATCACGCACCCCCCGCCGCCATGGCGAAGGAGGACAGACCGATGGCGAGACATACCCCCAAGCGTGAGTACCACGAGGTCGTGACCGGCCCGAGCAAGTACGAGTTGAGCCGGGCTGCCGCCGGCTGGAACCCACTGGACGACTACCTGGCAGCCATCGCCGCCGGGCAGGCTCCCTCAATGGGCACCGTGCTCCAAAACGCCGCTGTTCGCTCCACCTGCCCCTGCCGGGACTGCGTGGCCCGCAGATGGGCCGCGTGAGCCCGTGCAGGGGACCACCCGCCAGCGGATGGAGCCGCCCCCTCTCTGCCCGGCTTGCTATGTCGAGACG
Organism: Streptomyces sp. NRRL S-350; assembly: GCF_000719705.1. Lineage (GTDB taxonomy): Bacteria > Actinomycetota > Actinomycetes > Streptomycetales > Streptomycetaceae > Kitasatospora. The sequence continues at coordinate 25,041 of NZ_JOHO01000083.1, forward strand.
GCGTACGACTCCCAGTCGCCCGCCGACGACACCTGGGGCTGCGGCATCTGCGGACGCTTCGGCTTCCTCCTGCCGGCCGAGTACGTCAAGGCCCACCCCGGGGAGGACGCGGTGCTCGCCGCGGGTATCGACCGCCACTACCCCACCAGCCGCGCGACCTGAGCGGCAACCAGCGCAACCACATCGCACGCCCCGACTCGATGGAGAGGCGCAACTGTGAACAGTGTGATCCAGGGCGACCCGGTCCGGCACCGCACGGACGGCTGGACGGGCACCGTTGCCGAGACCCCGAGCAGGCTCGCCAGCCACGCCTGGGTGAACCGGGACAGCTCCAGCGACCCCTACCCGGAGATGGTCTTGCTGACCGAATTGGAGGCCGCGGATTGAACACCCCGCCGCGGCCCGTACACCTCGCAGGTGAAGGGGCGGTCATGGACCGGCCCGATGGCTACCGCCAGGGGACCTGCTGGGTCTGCCATCGGGACACGCTGATTTGCGCGGGCAGCGCGCTCCAAGCCCCCGGCGAGGACCGGGGCACCTGCCACCCGATCTGTGACGACTGCATTGCCCGCGCCCGCAGGCCCCACCGCCGCGCCGCGCTGCGGGCCGCGCTCGACCAGCGAACGGCGTAGGGACGCCGTGGACGACCAGGACGAGTACCACGAGGCGGCCGAGCGGACCGCACGCGGGCTCCCGACCCCTGTGCCGGTCGCCGTCGCCTACACGCTGTCGCTGTTCGCGCTGATAGCGCTGGCAACCGTCCTGATTGCCTCCGGCCGCTTTTAGCCGGCACCGCGCCTTCGGGCGCCCACAAACCCCCGGCCCGTCGGAAAGGGTCTTCTGCCGGGCCGGGCCGCACCACCCCGCACATCTGTCCGCCCGCCACTGAGCGAGCGGAAGCCAACCCGATTGGAGAGGCAATGAGCACTGTCGCGACCAAGCTCGGTGACCCGGAGGTCACCAACCTGACCCGCCGCCTGGACCACTCGGTCCCGGACGGCGACTTCGCCCCGCAGACGGGCGTCGACACGCTGACCCGCCGCCTGGAGCACCTGATCCCGGACGACGACTTCGCGCCGGTGGGCACCGAGGTCTGACGCAATCCTCAACTGATGCCGGTTAGTTGACGGCGAAGGCGGGTCGGTGAGGGCTATCTCCCTCACCGATCCGCCGCTCCCAGCCGCGCACACACCCGATCAAGGAGAGTCTGCATTGAAGCCCGCCATCGCCACTTACGTCCCCGCCGGCTCCTTCTTCGACCTCGACCGCAAGGACCCGGACCTGATCCGGCTCCGCGAGCAGGGCGCGGAGCCGGCGCTCCCGTTCGCGCTGATGGAGCGCCTGGTGAAGTCCGGCATCCCCTACGCGGAGCACGCCCGCACCCTGCGCAGTGAACCCGTGACCGTGGCCGGGGCGACCTTCGACTGGTTCGACGCCGAGCTGCCCGCCGAGATCGCCCATGAGATCAACCTGACGGACTACGACATCGCCCAGCACACCGACGAGCGCCGAACAATGCTCAGCCAGGCCCTGGACCGCCTGTCGCTCGTCCACCCCGAGGGCTTCGACCGTGTCCGCGAATTCGTCCGGGGCCTGCTGTGGGTGGGCCTCAAGCCCGGCGTCCGCGTCTCCGTGCTGACCAGCTCCAGCGACCCCGCGCTCCCGTACGTCATCGTGTTCTCCGACAAGGCGGCGCGCCACATCCCGCCGAACACCGTCGGCGAGCAGCCCTCCCCCCTCTACCTGGCGGAGAACCTGCTGCACGAGGGCACTCACCAGTCGATCAGCTTCCACGTCCTCCAGCACCAGGTCTTCGCAGACGGGTACTCCTCCCGGACCTCCCCCAAGATCAAGATCAGGTGGCGAGTCGGCCAGGGCGAGGACCGCAACCAGTACTGGGAGATCGACCGGGCCTTCCACGCCGCCTGCGTCTACAACCAGCTCCTCCGATTCCGCCAGACCGAACTGCGCCGCGACGACCTCACGCCCGCCGAGCGCGCGAGCTTCCAGAGCGCCTACGACGAGGGACTGCAGGCCGTGCGCTACCTCATGCGCGAACTCGAACTCCTCACCGGGCACTTCACCCCGCACGGGCGGGAGCTGCTGGCCGACCTGCGCCATCACACTGACCACCTGTAGTCCCACGCTGAGCACACCAGAACGACCGGAGGTCACGTGCTGGATCACCTCATCACCCAAGACGACAACCTGCGGATGGTCCCCACCGACCGGAACGAGTTGACCGCCGCAGTCGGCCGGCTCCACGAGGAACTGCGGACCCCACCCCAGGGGAGCGACCCTGCCCGTGCCCGCATCCTGACCCGATGGATCGGCATCGGCCAGATGTGCCTGGGCAACTACGACGAGGCCCGCACACACCTCCATCAGGCGCTCAACCTAGCCGTAGCGACCGGCAACACCCGCGCCGCCCTCGCCACCGGGATCAACCTCGCCGACGCCCACCGCCACGCCGGTGACCCGCAGGCCGCGGACGCGCTCTACCGCAGTGCGCTGAGCACCGCACGGAGCCGGCACCCCGAACTCCTCGACTTCGCGCTCCAGCACACCGGCAAGTACCTCATGGAACGCGGCGATCTCGCCGCCGCGCAGTCCCACCTGCTGGAAGCGCTGCGACTGCGGATCGCCAAGGGGGACACCGGACTGGTCGATTCCACGCAGGTCGCACTCGACCGGATCGAGCTGCTGATCGGTCAGGCCGTCGCACCGGTGGCAGACAGCGCTGCACCGACCGGGTGGAGCCGCCAGTGGACCTCATGGCTCCGGTCCCGCACCACGGCCCGAACGACGGCACGCTGGGCGGAGGGGTTCCCCAGCATCCGGGACGCCATGGGCGGGCTCGCCCCGCTCCGGCGCGTGCAGCCGCGCCACCTGCGTCACACCCGCGACCAGTCGTTCCCCACCGAGTTGATCTCCGCGATGGCGGAAGAGGCCGGGAAGGCCATAGCTGCCGAGGGCTACCTCCACAACGGCAAGTGGAACGCCGCAGTCGGCGACGCCGCGAGCCACTTCGCCGAACAGGTCGATCTCTCAGCAGTCGTGGCAGGGTCCGCCGGGCTGGACGTCGAGCAGCCGCACGCCGCCGTCTACATCGCGTACGTAGACGAAGGGCAGTACCTCGATTTCCACCTGGACGACTTCGGCTTCGGTGAGGCCAACCTGATCCTGTGCCTCGGGCACGACCGTTCCAGCAGGGCGGCCCGCAGCAGTACCACCGTCTTCATCGACGCCAGCGGCTACCTCGAATGTGACCTCGCCCCGGGCGACGGCGTCGTGTTCGACGGCGCGCTCACACCGCACGGACGGACGCCCCTCGCAGAAGGAGAGTGCGTCACGCTCGTCTCCTTCGGCTTCCGCGCGCGCGATCACGCTCTGCGCACGGTCGCGAACCTTCCCCCGGTCCCGGCATAGAGCCGATCCCTGTCGACTGCCCTTGATCCGCATCCCGGACAACCGGAGCACCACCTGGAACGAGCCCTACTCATCGTCGTCCTGATCGCCTACCTGGTGAGTGGTGTCCGTATCTACCGCGAGGAAGTGGCCGAGCCGGTCGACCTGACCAAGGAGATGAGCGGCACCGGCGTTCCGGGCAAGCTCCGGTACGTCCGAGTCGGCGAGCACCGCAGCGTCGAGATCTGGCAGCGGGGACTTTCCTTCGACATCCGCGTGATCAGGGAACTCTGATCACCCCGAACCCTCGCCGGCTTCAACCCCCAGCGGAGGGCACGCCCACGTCCTGCGGCTGCCCCCGCTGCCGCAGGACGTGGGCTTTCTTGCTCGCGGAGACATCGTGGCTACTACCGAGGCTGACCGGGATCCTGGCCGGAGGCGTGCACCAAGAGCACGGCCGGCTCGTCGCACTCCGGGCGCTCTGCCTGGGCCTGACGCAGCTCGTAGAGGACGATGAGAGCAGACTGAGCTACCTCCTGGCTCTCAGCACCTCCAACGCAGTCTTCTGGGTGCCGCATGGCGAGGACACGGCCAGGACCCGTGCTTACGGAAAGAACTTATCGCCACCAGCAACTTGGGGCCGGTCTTCGTTGACCTGGTCCCCTCCGAAAAGGTCTGGAAGCAAGGGCGCGTCGGCTCCGCCACAGTGATTGAGCGGACTAGCGACAGGGACCTGCCCCAGAAGGTTGCTGACGGTACCCGCAGCACGCTTGAGCGAACTGGCCGCCTTGGCTGAGCCGAGGTTGAGGCACGAGTTGTCGTGTGAGGGCGAGGCGATGACGACGATGCCACCAGCCGACGCGGGCGCCGCCGCGAAGAGCGCAGCCGCGAAGGTACCTACTCCGAGCGTTAGAGCGGTGAGAGCTGAACGTAGGGTCATGCCCGGGGAACGAGCACCTGAGCCGTCGGTTACTGCACCCTCCGGGCACTATGGCTGTGACACAAGACCTGCCGGCTCCGGGGCGCAACAGTGTCGTGAGCGCTGGCACCATCCCATATCAGCGGGGACCGGCTGAGATCACACCGTGGCCTCTTGCACCTCAGCTCATTTCCGCAGGTCGGGAAGAAGGTGCAAGGCCGGTGCGTTCTCCCAGTTCAAGCGACTCCGCACCCGCTACGAGCGACGCGCCGCCCTCCATCAGGGCCTGCTCGAACTCGCCTGCAGCATCATCTGCCTATGGCGGCTCCAAACGGCATTCTGAAACGATCAGTTAGACAGCCCGAAGCAGGGCGGCAGATGCCGCCACGCGCACCCGGTCGTCAGCACATAGACGATCGCGGCGAACACCGCCTCGTCGTCCAGGTTCGCCGTTCCGCCGCCCTGCGGCCGCACCCGAGCCGCCGGCAGCAACGGCTCCACCACCTCCCACAAGCCGTCAGGAACGATCCAGCCCACCCACCGCTCCCCATGCCCGACCCAACGACCCGACCACCACATAGGACACGCTGTAACAGGTCCTAACAGAAGCCGTGTTGTTGTGTGACCGTCGGCTGGTCTGCTCGTTGGATCGTCCGTGGGGAAGAGGGAATCTCGTCCGTGGATCGTGTCG
>NZ_JOHO01000084.1 GCF_000719705.1 Streptomyces sp. NRRL S-350
AGCTCTTCGGTCGTCACAACCCGAATGCTGGACACCCTCCCCGCATGTCCGGAGCAGAACCGGCAAACCCAGCTGACTTCGGAACTACTCGTCTAGCTGCTGGCGCACTGGCACGTTGCCGGTGAACCCGTATTCGGCGACCAACCGCTCGTGGTCAACCGCACCCTTGATCAGGATCTCGAAGCGCAGCATCGCGCTGCGGCTGGCGACCCGAGCACCGATTACGCCCCCGTAGCCACCCCCTTCAGTGCGGCCCTGAAACCCCAAGGGCGAGCGAAGTGGCGCACCCGGCGCGGCGGCGGGCGGCACGGAGGCCGCCCGACGGACAGGCGGACGTGCACCCCGGCGAGGACGGGGATGAACTGCGGGCTGTCTCCTCGCCTACGCGCATCCCAGCGGCGTCGTGGTGGGCGCGCACGGTCAAGGAGTTGACACTGACCAGCGACAGGCCCGTCGTCCCCTCGCGAGGGTGTTCCCGGGTCCTGGACCGATGCCGAGTGGACACCCCGGCGTCCTAACGAGCCGGTGGCCTCGCGGGACAAGCTGAGCATGGAATACCTCGGCTACGTCGAGCCCGACGGTTACGACCGGGTCGTGTTCCGAGGGGACGTGAAGGCCAACGAGTTCATCGCGTTCTGGCTCAAGGACGGCCGGGTCCTCGCCGGTATGAACATGAACATCTGGGACGTCACCGACCCGATCCGCGAACTGATCGTCTCCAAGCGCGTGGTGGACGCCGACCGCCTGGCGAACCCGAACATCCCCCTCGGCGAGGTCTGAGACCCGACCGGAGCCCTGGCCGGCGAGCAGCCAACCGACCCCCACCGCGGGCCGCACGAACGGGACCGGCTCGGTGGCCAGGACTCCCTCCGGCGGGCGTACAACCCTCGCCGAGTAGGGAGAAACCGTGTCGCGCGACCCATCCGGCCACTTGACCCCCAATCGCCTGGCGAAAACCATCGCCGCACGTCAGACGATAGACAGCCCGCGCTGTTCGTTCACCGAAAGACGCCTTGGAGGCGTTGGTGATCGACGCGTGGTCCCCGACGCGTCCCCGATCTCCCCCCTCGGCTTCCAGCACAGCTACACGAGGGTGACGCTAACCTGATGAGCCGAGCGACTGACCACTGGGATTCCCGGGGCGGCGCCAGCCGCTCCGGCGTGGCTGAAGACTGTCAGGGGGATCATGAGGATCTCATGAGGCCTTCGCTTCCCAGGCGAGACTCGATGCCGTGTCTGTCACTGGCGTTTCCAGCCTGATTGACGGTGCGACAGGTTGGCCGTCCGCGTCATGGCGGTTACCCCTGAGATCCAGACCGACCCGTCGCTCCCTACTTTCGAGATCGCCCTGCCAAATGGGGCTCTTGTGCTGGACCTGTGGGTCGGGTCATGTGAGTTGGCGGCGGGGCAGGGCTGGGCGGTTGCCGCCAAGGCAGAGCATGACGAGGGCGATGACGGCCTCGGCGGATCACATCCGTCGCGGGCCCACGAGGTCTCGCCCACCGCTGCCGTCTGCTGCACCACGAAGCCGTGGTCGGCGACGATGACGATGGATCGGCGGTGGAGACGTGCGGCCGCGAGGAGTTCGCCAGGGCAGCCGTGGCCGCCGGTTGTACGGGTCCTGCCGGTTCAGGCCGGGCCGGCCGTGGGGGGCCGGGCCTGGTCCTCGGAGCGGCGGCAGGTGGTGGGGTCGGGGGTGGGAGCGGGCTCGCAGAGGTAGGGGCGGTCGGCGTGGTCGTCGCTGAGATACCGGCCGGAGCACTGCTCGGGCCCGTACGTGGCGCAGTAGGCGAGTGCCTCGTATCCGTCCGCGAAGGTGGCGGGGGCGCGGACGATCCAGTATCCCGACGGCAGCGAACCCCAATTGTCGCCGTCGAGCAGGGTCGCGCCGGGGACTTGCTGCTGGAGTGCTGCGAGTTCCTGGTCCCGCTCGGCGGGGTTCACCGTGTGCGGGATCGCGGACAGTTGGGCGATCCAGCCGCCCGGCTCGGTGGCCGGGGCTTCGGAGTCGGCCGGGGCCGCGGTGGTTTCGGTACCGGTCGGGCCGGTCAGCAGGCCGGGCACGGTGAACGCGGCGACGGTGGCCGCGGCGACGGCCGCCCCGGTGACCGCTGCCAGTACGACGGGCAGGCGCCGCCTGCGGCGGGCGGCGTCTTGGTGCTCGGGGGACGGGCGTGCGGCGGGCTGCTCCCGGAGCGTCGGCGGGACCCGGCGGGTGATCGGCCTGGTGGCGCTCTCGCTCGCGGCCACGTCCCGGAGCAGGGAGGCGAGTCGGGGCGCGGAGGGCCGGTGCTCGGGGGCCCGGGCCAGCAGGGCGTCGATCACCGGAGTGAGCGGGCCGGCCCGCGTCGGGGTCGGGAGCGGCCGGTCGCAGACGGCCAGCAGGGTCTCCCACACGGAGTCGCGCCGCATCGGGTTGTCGCCCTCGACGCAGACGTAGAGCAGCATGCCCAGCGACCACAGGTCGGAGGCGGGGCCTGCCGCCTCGCCCCGGATCCGCTCGGGTGCCATGTACTCCGGTGAGCCGATGATGTCCCCGGGGGCGGTGAGCGTCTGGGAACCCTGGAGCGCGGCGATGCCGAAGTCGGTGAGCACCGCCGTCCCGTCCGGGCGGACGAGCACGTTCCCCGGCTTCACGTCCCGGTGCAGGATGCCCGCCGCGTGCGCGGCCTGCAGGGCGCCGAGCACGTCCAGCGCTATGCGGGCCGCCCGGCCCGGGGACAGCGGGCCGTCGCCGAGCACGTCCTGGAGGGAACGGCCCGTGACGAGCTCCATCACCAGCCAGGGGTAGGGCTGGTAGTCCACCACTTCGTACACGGTGACGGCGTTGGCGTGGTTGACCCTGGCCAGGGCCCTCGCCTCCCGCAGCACGCGCGCGCGGGTCAGGTCGGCCCGGTCGGGATCCTCGTTGCCGGACCGCATCTCCTTGAGGGCGACCTCCCGTTCCAGGGTCAGGTCGTGGGCCTGCCACACCGTCCCCATCCCGCCGGCACCGAGTCGCGCGACGAGCCGGAACCGGCCGGCCACGAGACTGCCGACGGTGTGTCCCTGTTCCGAAGTCATAGATCTTTTCCGCGCTGGAGAGAGAGTGGGGGTTTGACGAGGGCCGCGGCCTACGGTGCCTTCGCGACGGCGAGGGTCGTCGGGTCCTGTTCCGGGGCCGGCAGCCCCAGGGCGGTGACGTCGGCACGGGTCTTGGCATTGACCGGCAGCCCCCAGGCGGTGAAGAAACCGGTCAAGTTCCGCCCGGAGACCCGGGAGGCGTTCACGGCGAAGTACTGTCCGGCCTCCTCCGCGGTGGCCGGGGTGGCGGAGCGCCGGGTCAGTCTGTGCAGTTCGGGGTAGAAGCCGTCGCCGAAGGCGAGCCGCAGCTGCTCGAACATGGTCAGCCCCACGAACGGCTGCTTGTCGGCCATCGGGTCGTAGCTTCGCCTGGCGGCCGGTCCGGTCAGGTACGTCCGGACTTCGGCGGGCGTGCCGTCATCGGCGAGCCGTGAAGGGCGGCCCGCGTCCCGCTGGACGGCGAGGCTGTAGACGTTCACCGTCACCTCGGTCACCGCGTCCCAGGTCCACGCGGTCTGCTGGTGCATGTGCCCGAGCTCGTGCCACATTCCCCAACTCTCCTTCAGTGTCGGGACGTTCAGCACCTCGTCGATCGAGTCGGACGGGTAGCAGACGCGCGGGTAGTACGCGTTGGGGTTGATGCCCGCCCGGCCCTCCGAGACGAAGTAGCGCAGCGGGCTGCGCCGGTCCCGCGGGTCCTTTCCGTCGAGGCCGCTGATCGTGTCCTCGACCGCGAGGATGTGCTCGTACTCCCGCAGCAGGGCATCCGGGTCCTGGCCGGCGTTTCGGCGGGCGGAGTCGAGGCTGACGGTGAGCACGAGGTGCTCTCCGACCAGTTGGGCGACCGGCACGTCCTTGGCCGCGTCCAGCGCCGACCGCCACTGGGCGGCGGGGGTCGCCCCGAGGACGTGGTACGGGACGGGGCGGGCGGTCTCGCCGAAGTGCACGGTGATGCCGGGGGCACTGCCGCCGTCGTTGGTGTAGCGGACGTACAGCAGGCCGCCGGTCGGATCGCTCACGGTGGTCGTCGCGGCCGGCAGCTCGTGGGTGCGCGGCTCCTCCTCCTCGCCGGAGTCGGTGCCGTTCAGCCCGTACGTCCCGACCAGCAGTACGGGCGCCGGCGCGTCGGCGGGCCGGTCGACCGTGACGGTGACGGGCGTGTTCGGCGGCAGGTAGAGACCGGTCGGCTGGGCGTCGTCCGGGTGGAAGGTCGTGGCGAGCCGCTTCTGCTCGGCCGACTCGGAGGGCGTGGCCTCGAACGCGAGGTCGCGGGGTGACGACGAGGACGGCGACGACGACACGTGCGAGGGCGACGGCGCCGGTTGCGGTGACGTCGCGCCGCTGCACCCGGCCAGCAGGGCACCGGCCGACAGCCCGGCCACCAGGACGGAACCGATGCCGCGGCACCGGTGAAGACGCGTGATCATCGCTGGAGCGTTCCCTCGTCGAGTAGCTTGTCCGCACCCGGACCCGATCCGTGCTGCGGGGCGTCGACGCGGCCCCCTGCTGCGGGGGGATCGGAGGGGGCCGTCGTCGACCTCGCCGAGCATCCCAGGGACATCATGAGGATTTGATGAGCATGCTGGCCGGACGACGCCCGAGAGCAGCGCCGCCCGGGGTCGGCCGGGTAGGCCGGGTAGGCCGGGCGGTTATCCTTGGCCGCCGCGCGCGGACTGGTGGTGGAAGACAACGATGACCTGCGGTTTGCCGTGGCCGCGGCGCTGCGCGGCGACGGCCTGGCCGTCGACGAGGCCGCGGACCTGCCGGCCGCCGACGAGGCGCTGTTCGTCACGGCCTACGACTGCGCGGTCTTCGACCGGATGCTGCCCTCCGGGGACTCCCTCGACTACGTCCGGCAGCTGCGCCGGGACGGCCGCACCGTGCCGGTGCTGTTCCTCACCGCCCTCGACCAGGTCGCCCACCGGGTCGAAGGGTTCGCAGCGGGCGGCGACGACTACCTGGTCAAGCCGTTCGCGGTGCCGGAACTGGTCGCCCGGGTGCACAGCCTGTGCCGCCGGGCGGGGAGCGTCCGCCCGCCGGTGTTCCGGGTGGGCGATCTGGAGATCGACACCGCCCGCCGGCAGGTCCGCCGGGGCGGGGTGCTGCTGCTCCTGACCGGCAAGGAGTTCGTCCTGCTGGAGGTCCTGGCGACCCAGGCCGACCATGCCGTCCCGCGCGCCGAGCTGATCGAGAAGTGCTGGGACGAGATGGCCGAGCCGAACTCCAACGTCGTCGACGTGCTGGTGTCCCAGCTGCGCCGCAAGCTGAGCGACCCGGCGCTGGTGCACACCGTCCGCGGCGTGGGCTACCGGCTGGCCGCCGACGGGAACGGACGGTGAGAACCAGCCCTCGCAGAACCGGCCCCCGCAGCGTCGGCCGGCCGGCCGCGGTTCGCCGCGCGCGCCGGCTGCACTGGCGGCTCGCCACGCTCTTCGCCCTGACCAGCGCGGTCGGCCTGATCGGCCTGGCCGGCTTCGCCGTGCACAACGACGACGCCTCCCGGCGCCGCCAGCTCGACACCGATCTGAAGCTCCAGATCGCCCAGGCCATCTCGGGCCTCGGCTACGACGACAAGGGCCGCCTCGACGTCGGGGCGCTCGACGACTACGTCGAGACCTCGTGCCCGTCCCTGTTCGTGCTGTCCTCCTCCGGCGGCGGCCTCGAACCCGCTTTCACACCACGCCAGCCCTGCGCCCACGCCGCCGCCGACGACGTCAAGGCGATCGCAGCCGAGGCGCTCCAGCAGGAGACCAGGGTCCTGTCCGATGCCCGCGGCACGGACGGCCACCCGCTGCGCCTTGCCGCCGGGGTGTTCGCCGGGTCCGACGGCGAGGGCACCAGCGGTGCGATCGTCGCGGCGGGCGACCTCACCACCGGCCAGGCCGCCCACCGTGACCTGGCCGTGTGGTAGGCGTCGCAGATGGTGAACGCGTCCGCCAGCGCGTGGTGGAAGGGCAGCGCGGCGCGGTCCAGATAGGTCATGGTGAGCCTGCCCTTGTTGGCGACCCAGGCGTCGTAGCGGCCCTTGTGCCATGCCGCGTGGCCGCTCGCCCAGTCGTGCGGCGTACCGGACATGAACTGGTCCGCCACCCGGTACGGCAGCAGCTCGCCGCGTCCGTCGGGCTGCCGGAACACCGGCTTCCCGCCGGGCAGCGCGATCGCCGCCGGGTCGTTGAAGCCGCGCACACCGCGCAGCGAGCCGAAGTAGTGGTCGAAGGAGCGGTTCTCCTGCATGAAGATCACCACGTGCTCGATCGCGTCCAGCCCGCCCGGCGGTGCTTCCAGGGCGAGTGCCTCGCGCACGCTCACCGGGAGCAGGGCCAGTCCCGGGGACAGGGCGGCGGCGCGGAGCAGGTCACGGCGTTTCATGCGGCCTCCTCCGGCAGCTCTACTGGGCAGATCTGCATGAAATGCCCTTCAAGCGCTCAACTTCACGTATCTGCAGCCAGCTTCGAGCTATTGGCCGTGTCTCGTCAAGGCGCGCGCGCCTTCTGTAGCCGACCGCGCGCGGCCGACGGAACCGCTGGCCGGTTACGCCGTCGTCATCGACTTCGTCGATCTCCATGTTCTCTGCGGTACCGCTCGGGCAGCGCGGCGCAACTGTACCGATCATGCTCAAAGTTGCAGATTTCGCGAGTCATATTGACAGAATTGCGCAGCCCCAGTGCACTTGGTGCGCACTGCTCCTCAGCATCCCAACGCAAGGAGTCCACCGTGCCACTCTTCCGCACGTCCCGGCGCCGACTCGCGGCCGGCGCACTGTCAGCCGCGTTACTCACGCTCTCACTGGCATCCACCACGGCGCACGCCTCACCCACCGCGGCATCGGGTGACGGCAAGCCGCTCGCCGTCACCCCGCCGATGGGCTGGAACGACTGGGCCCACTACCAGTGCGCTGTCGGCGAACAGGTCGTCACCGCCAACGCCGACGCCCTGGTCTCCACCGGCCTCGCCGCCAAGGGCTACAACACCGTCACCGTGGACGACTGCTGGATGTCCACCGCCCGCAACGCCAGCGGCAATCTGACCGCCGACCCGGCCAAGTTCCCGCACGGCATGGCCTGGCTCGGCTCCTACCTGCACGCCCGCGGGCTGAAGTTCGGCATCTACGAGGACGCCGGCTCCACCACCTGCGGCGGCTACCCCGGCAGCGGCCTCGGCCCCCACGGCGAGCCGGATCACTTCGCGCAGGACGCCGCCACCTTCGCCACCTGGGGCGTCGACTACCTGAAGCTGGACGGCTGCAACCTCTACACCGCCCCCGCCCAGACCCAGGAGCAGGCCTACCACCAGGCCTACGACGCCCAGGCCACCGCACTCCGCGCCTCCGGCCGGGACATCGTGTTCTCCGAGTCCGCGCCCGCCTACTTCCAGGGCGGCGAGTGGGGCAACCAGAGCTGGTACGACGTGCTGTCCTGGGTCGGCCAGGACGGCCAACTCTGGCGCGAGGGCTACGACATCGCGACCTACGACCCCGCCCACCCCGACGCGAGCCGCTGGTCCAGCGTGCTCGGCAACTACGGCTACAACCGCTGGATCGGCTCCTTCTCCTCACCCGGCAACTGGAACGACCCCGACTTCCTGATCGCCGGCGACAAGGGCCTGACCGACGACGAGGCGCGCAGCCAGGTCGCCCTGTGGTCGATGATGGCCGCCCCGATGATCCTCTCCTCCGACGTCTCCCAGCTCTCCCCCGCGGGGCTGGGCGCACTCGGCAACACCGACCTGATCGCCGTCGACCAGGACCGCCTCGGCCGGCAGGCCGGTGTGGTGTCCAGCACTTCCGCCGCCGACGTCCTGGCCCGGCCGCTCGCCAACGGGGACCGTGCGGTCGCGGTGCTGAACCGTTCCAGCAGCGCCCAGACCCTCAGCGTCCCGCTGGGCGCCATCGGGCTGCCCGGCTGCACCGTCACGGCCAAGGACCTCTGGACCGGGAAGACCTCGACCACCTCCGCCTCGCTGAGCCAGACCGTCCCGGCCCACGGCACCGCCGTCTGGCGGCTCACGCCCGGCGCCGGCTGCGGCACGGCCGTCCCGACCGGCCAGTTCACCGGCAACGGCGCCAAGTGCATGGACGACAGCGCCAGCGGCACCGCGGACGGCAACCCGGTGATCCTCTACGACTGCACCGGCAACGCCAACCAGCGCTGGACCAAGAACGCCGACGGCACCGTTCGGACCCTCGGCAAGTGCCTGACCGCCAAGGGGAGTTCGGCCGGAAGTGGGATGGTGCTCAGCACCTGCACCGGCGGCGTTCTCCAGCAGTGGGCCTCCACACCGGACGGCACGCTGACCGGCTCCGGCCTCTGCCTGGACGTGACGGGCGGCAGCACCGCCAACGGCACCAGGCTGGAACTCTGGACCTGCGGAAACCATCAGGCCAACCAGTACTGGTCGCTCCCGGTCTGACCGGAGCACGGCACCTCCGCCCGGGGCAGGTCGCCCCGGGCGGAGGTTCCACCGGCGTGGACGCGCTCGCGGTGGCCTCGGCGCTCCCGCCCCCGGCCTCGACGCCAGTCGCAGAGGCGACGGGGTTCTCGGCACGCACAGTCCGATCGCCTCACGAAATCCTCATGATCCGTCCGAGAAGCTGCGCGGGCAGGTCGGGCAGTTGTCCGTTCCGCAGGGCCGCCGCACCCAGGAACGACAGCGCGATGCTCCGCATCGAAGACGCCGCGACCTGCTGACGGAATGCCAGGGCGGCGCGGACCGCCGGCCGACCTCCGCGCCCTTGACGCCCTCAGAGAATCGATCCCGTCCTTGTCCAACCGCCCCCTCGCGGCGTCCGTCCTCGCCGCAACCGCCGTTCTCGCCATCGTCGTCGGCGCCGCGCCGGCCGCGTTCGCCGACGCACCGGTCCCGCCCGCCGCCGCGGCCACCGCCGCCCCGACCGCACCGGATCAGAGCGTGCCGGTCACCCCGGCTGCCGGCGACACCTCCACCGTCGCGCTCGCCACCCCGTCCGACTCCGGCGCGCCCGCCACGGCCGATACCACCGACCTGACGTTGGACTCCTACGACCAGCAGAGTGGCCGGGCCGTCCTCGCCGCGACCGGCAACGCCGCGGCCGATCCGGGCATCGCGGCCGCCGCGACGTCGAGCGTCCAGCCCGGCCGACTCATCGACAGCCCGCCGACCGCCGCCGCCCCGCACGGCGCGCTGGTCGCGGTCACCGCAGTCCAGCCGGCCGGCGACGGCAAGGTCGCGGTCAGCACCCGCCCGGCCTCGCTCACCGAACTGCTCGGACGAGTGAGCGCTTACGGGCGTACCCTCATCGACCCGCACAACCTCAAGGTCGAACCGCTGGCCGACGACGTGAACGTCGCCTTCACCGGCCAGGACGGCAGCGGGAGCGCCAACGCCTCGGCCGCGCTCCATCTCAACGTGCACGCGAAGGTTCCCACCCCGGACCGGACCTCGGTCGAGCTGGCCGGCACGCTCGACCTCAAGCCCGCCGTCGAACTCGACTACCAGGGCGCCACCCACGGCCTCCTCCCGGAACACACCAGGATCGGCTTCGACCTCGGCGCCCACGCGAACTGGCACATCACCGCCGCACTGCACGGCGCCGCCCGACCGATCCGCATCCCCGTCGCCCACCTGGCCGGCAACGAGACCGTGATGGCCGGCCCGCTGCCGATCGTCATCACCCTGGGCCTCACGCTCACCGCGGAGGTCGGCGCGGACGGCGACGTCACCTTCGACGCCCAGCAGGACCTCGACGGGGCCTGGGGCTTCCACGCCGGCTACACCAAGGGCCGGGGCTGGACCGGCCGCACCGACCCCGGCACATTCACCGCCACCCCGGTGCGGGCCACCATCGCCGGCAACGCCTCGGTGCGCACCGGCCTGATCGCCGACGGCTCGGTCGCGCTCTACGACGCCGTAGGCGTCAAGGCCGGCATCGAGCCGTACCTGCGGACCCAGGTGAACGGGTCCCTCACCATCGACACCAGCGGCGCCCCGCCGGTCGTCACCGGCCAGGCGGGCCTGTACGCCGGGCTCGACGTCACCGGCGGCCTGTTGGTGAAGCTGCCCGGGCTCGGTCCGTTCTTCGAGAAGAACCTGAGCTTCCCGATCTACCACAACGAGTGGCCCCTCGCGCTGCCGAGTCTCAGCGGCGGGGGCAGCGCCGGTGGCAGCGGCGGCGCCGTGAGCAACGAGTCGGGCTCCACGCCGACCGGCTGACATCCGGTCACCTGATTCTGTGCCGCTGTGATGGGGCTGCTGACCTCCGGGTCCGGCACGACTGCTACCTCCCTGTCGATCACATGACCCGGGGCGCTGTGACCGGACCCGGAGCACCGTATGACCGCTGAGGCCTGACCAGTACCCGGCCGAGCCAACGCCCGGCCGGCCCGACGCCTGGCCGCTGACAGGTACCGGGTCTGCGTAACGTGGATGCGCGCGAACGTCCGCTCCGCGCGTTCACGGCCCCGTCGGCACGCCGCCCTGCCCACGCCGTCGCCGTACCCAGTCCGCGTACGCGGGCGAGCGGGTCATCGACTCTGCCAGCGCCTGCCGGGCGAACCGGGCCAGCTCCGGGCCGTGCGGGGCCACCGGGCTGGCGTCGTGCCACAGGAACAGGTATCGGATCCACATCGGATCACCGGCCAGCGCGCGCACCGCCACACCCGGGCCGGCCGGGAAGTTGGGCTGACAGGCCGTTATCGCGCGACCTGTCGCGATCAGCTGGGCCCGCAGGTTCACCTCGGTCATCTGGTGGGCGATGTTCGGGCTGACCGCGTGCTTCTCGCAGACGTCGAAGAAGTGTTCCGGCCAGCCGATCCCGTCCGGCGGCGCGATGACCCACGGGCTGTCGGCGAGCTCCGTCAGCGGCACGTCCGCCTTCGCGGCGGCCGGGTGCCCGCACGGCAACGCCACGAAGATCGGGTTGTGGCCGATCTCCTCGTGCACGATCCGCGGCAGTGTCGGGATCCGCCGCCCCGGGTTGTCGGCGATCAGAGCGCAGTCCAGGCGCCGGGACGCAACCATGTCCAGCAGCAGCCGGACGGAGAACTCGGTGTGCACCGAGATCTCCAGACCGGGCATCAACGCGCTGATCTCGTCGATCAGTTCGATCACCGGCAGGCCGGTGCTGAAGCCGCCGATCCGCAGCAGCACGGCCGGATCCCGGGGCTTGGCGTCGAGCAGGTCGTCAACGCTCGACACGGCGGCTCTCGCCCGGGAGAGCACGAACTCGCCGAACGGCGTGGGGATCGCGCCCTGGCGCCCCCGGCTGAAGACCTCTCCGCCGAGCAGCGCCTCGATCCGGCGCAGCTGTGCGGTCATGGCGGGCTGTGACATGCCCAGCGCTCCGGCTCCCTTCGTCACGCTGCCCTGTTCGTAGATCATCAGCAGTGCCCTGAGGTGCCGTAGCTCCAGTTGCATGGCCGGAAGGCTAGCCCGGTGAACGGCCGCCGAACAGGGGCCGTCCCGTGGGCGGACGGACCGCTCAGCAGCCCTGCCACCATCGGTTCCTGACCGGATTCGGCTGCGGGGGCCGCGTGTTATGGCGTTTCGGGATGTGGTGGACCACGCGTTCAGGCCTCAGATTCATTCTGACGGAAGAACTCCTCCCCCACTCCCCTCGGAGATGCCCGTGTCCCGGTCCCTGCGAAAGCCGGCTGCGATAGCCGTGGCCGCCCTCGTCACCGCCGGCTCCACCCTGCTCAGCGGCGCCGCGCAGGCGTCAACCGCTCGTGCCACTGCCCCGACGGCGGCCGGCCCGACCGACCGGATCGGAGGCGTCGTCCCGGACGTCGTCACCGGTGCCGCGGCGAGGAAGGCCGCCGGCGTGGACGCACCCGCGCCGGCCCCGGCCGGCAGACACCCGAAGGCCGCCTCGGC
Organism: Streptomyces sp. NRRL S-350; assembly: GCF_000719705.1. Classification (GTDB taxonomy): domain Bacteria; phylum Actinomycetota; class Actinomycetes; order Streptomycetales; family Streptomycetaceae; genus Kitasatospora. Next base: position 11,914 of record NZ_JOHO01000084.1, read on the forward strand.
CGGTACCCCGAACTGGAACCACAGTTACTGGGGCGATTTCCCGGCACGGGGCAACAACACCGGCGCGATGGCGACTCAGAGCTACGTCCCCGGGCTGGAGATGCTCGACAACGAGTACCTCTACGCCCCGACGCTGGCCCCCGACAGCTCGACGTGCATCGAGGTCGTCACCCAGTACAGCCGGTACGCCACTCCTCAGCTCCTCGCGTGGGACTGGTGCCGGAGCGTCGACGTCGCGGCGACCAAGACCATCGACGCCTCGTTCACGGCCAGTTACGGCACGGTGGTCAACGGTCACAACTCCTACACCGTCGAGGACGTCCTCACCGACGCCGCGACCAACACCTGGACCGCGTACCTCTACAACTACCGGACCAATGCCTGGGACGTCTTCTACACCCAGTCCGGAACGAGCCAGATCAGCACCGACGGCGGCGGCTGGAAAGGTGGCGGCTGGGACATGTTCGAGGTCTACGCGCTGAGCGGCTCCCGCAACTACTGCGCGCAGACCAGGAACGCCGTCTTCGAGAGCAGTTCCATCCAGTACCTCGTCGATGGCGCATGGACCGACGCCACCGCGTCGTTCGCACCGATGTCCGGAACCACCCCCACGGGAAGCGCCTTCAGCTGCCCGCCGCTCACCTTCAACGTCGTCGCCCCAAACACCGACTGGGTCGTCAAGCAGTAGCCCCCTGTGCGGGTGATCGATTCCAGGAAGTGTGCTCTGCGGCTTCGGCTTTCAGGCTCTGTCGCGCAGGGTGCTGGGGTCGACGGTCGGCTTGGGAAAGTTGAGTCGGGCGACGGCGGCGCGGGTCTGTGTGTCGACCGGGAAGCCCCACGTGGCGAAGAAGCCGGTCAGGTCGTGGTGGGTGGCCTTGCTGACGTAGAGGACGAGGTTGCGACTCTTGACGTCGTCGGGCGTGTCGTCGGTGGTGGTCGGCTTCTCGGTGCGGACGAGGTGGGTCACCTTGCTCCAGAGGTCGTCGCCGTAGGCGAGCCGGAGCTGCTCGAACATGACCAGCCGGTCGAAGTCGTCGAAGTCCTTGGTGAAGTCCAGTCCCGGGCGGCCGAGTTTGGCGATGGTACGGGTGAAGTAGTCCGTCCCGTCGGCGTTCTCCTCGGTCTTCGGATCGATCAGACGAGAGGGTTGACCGGCGTCGCGCTGCACGGCGAGCGAGTAGATGTTCACCGTGACCTCGGCCAGGGACTCCGGGGTGATCGCGGACTGCTGGTGGGGGTGCCCGCTCTCGTGCCACACCGACCAGCCGTGGTCCTTGTCGGGGTTGAGGATGTCACCGACCACGTTGGTGGGGAAGCCGATGCGTGTGTCGGTGGCGTAGGCGTAGACGCTCTCCTTCTCCTTGGCGGTCAAGGTGCGGGTCTCGACGTAGTGGAACGCCAGCGGGCTGCGGTCATCGGTTCCCGGTGCGCCCGGTGAGGTCTGGTCGACGAGTCCTGCGGTCTTGTCCTCGACGGCGAGGACGTGCTCGATCTTGCGCAGGGCCGCGGCCTGGTCCACGGCCTGGTTCGCGATCGCGGCCTCGCGGGTCACCGTCATCACGGTGTGCGGGCCGACGAGTTCGGCGTAGGGGGTGGTGCGCTGGGCCAGCATCGTGCGCCACTGTTCGGCTGTGGTGTGGCCGAGTTGGAAGAAGGGCACCGGTGTCGCGCCGGTCAGGGTGATGGTCGCCGTGTCGGCCGGCGTGCCGTCGAAGCTGAGGTAGACCATGCCCCCGGTGGTGTCGGTGATGTCGGAGTTGCCGCCCGGGACCTCGTGTTCCCTGGACTCGGCTGCGGCCGGGTCCGTGTCAGGTGCCCCCACAACGACCTTGGCTCTGCCGCCGGTGACCGACGCGTCCACGTGCAACGCCTGGCCGGGCGGCAGGTAGAGGCCCGTCGGCCGTGCCGAGGACAAGGAGAGCCAGTCCCCCAGGCGGGCCTGTTCGTCCGCGACACCGGGCAGCCCGGTCAGCGTCACCCGTTCCGGCTGGCCGGGCACCGGCGCCGGTCCGTCCGCCCAACCGGCCGCCGGGGCGGTAGCCGAGCCCGACGGAGAGGTAACCGAACCCGACGGGGACGAGGCGGCGGCCCGCGGGTCCTTGGCGTCGGGGCCGCAGCCCGCGAGCGAGGCCGCGCCGAGTATGGCCAGGGCCAGGACAAGGGCGCCGCGCTGCACGGTGGTGTGGTTCACGGTGGTGCTCCGGTGGGGTCGAGTTGACGTTTTCGTGATCACGTCACGGCTCGGCAGACGTGTGCGTACGGGCCGGTGCCGTCCGGCACGGCGCGGTCAGCAGGTCGCTGCGGCCTGCACGGGCTTGAGGTCGATGAGGTAGGCGTCGACGGCGTCGGTCACGCACGCGTTGCTGCGTCCGTAAGCGGTGTGGCCCTGCGCCTGGAAGGTCAGCAGCATGCCCCCGGGGAGTTGTGAGGCCAGGCTCTGCGCGTTCTCGTACGCGGTCGCCGGGTCACCGGTGGTGCCCACGACGAGGACCGGGGGAAGGCCCGGCGCGTGGACGCGGTGCGGCTGCTGCGGCCCGGCCGGCCAGTCCTTGCAGCCGAGGGCGGCGAGCACGCCGGAGGTCCCGAACGGTCCCGCCGCCTGGTCCGCCGGGGCGAGGGCGTCCCAGTAGGCCTGCGGGTCCTTGGGGTGCGGGATGTCGAGGCAGTTGACGGCCAGGAGTGCGGCCGAGGAGTTGTCGGGCGCCTGGTCGTCGGCGCCGTCGGAGCTGTGGTCCCGGGCAGCCGGCCGACGCGCTGCGGGCGCGGAGGCGCCCGAACCGTCGGCCTGGTCGGCGGAGTGCGGTGCCGCGAGCGCGGCCAGCTTCGTCCCGTCACCGCGACGCGCGGCGCTCAGGCCCTCGGACAGCGGCTGCCACTGGGACTCGGGGGTGTACATCGACATGGTGATGGCCGTGTTCAACATGGTGACGTCAAGGCGCTCCGAGCTGCCCTTGATCTTCATCGGGCGGTGCGCCACCTTCGCGTAGAGGTCGGTGATGAGCTGGCGGATCGCCTCCGGGGTGGCGGCGGGGCACGCGCTGCCGACGACGGTGGCGCACTGGTCGGCGTAGCCGTCCACGGCCCTCTTGAACGCCTTCCCTTCCACCAGGGCGCGCTCGGACCAGTTCTTGGCCGGGTCGTCGGCGCCGTCGAGGACCATCGCGCGCACCCGGTGGGGGAAGAGTTCGGCGTACGTGGCGCCGAGGGAGGTGCCGTAGGACCAGCCGAGGTAGCTGAGCTTGTCGTCGCCGAGGGCTGCCCGCAGGACGTCCATGTCGCGGGCGGCGTCCATCGTCCCGACGTGGGGCAGGATGTCGCCGCTGTGGGCCTTGCACCCGGCGGCGGTCTTCTCGGCGTCGGCGAGTACGGCCCGGCGTTCGGTGTCGGTCTTGGGGTAGAGCGGGCGCGGCGCGTCGTCGCCGGGCCCGGCCTGGTCGGCGGCGTCGTCGGGCGAGCCGCAGTCGAGGGCGGGCTTGCTGCCGGCCACACCGCGCGGATCGAACTCGACGATGTCGAACGCGGAACGCATCCGCGTGCCGAACTGCTCCACGGTGCCGGACTTCAGGTCGCGCACCCCGGACTGCCCCGGGCCGCCCGGGTTGAGGACCAGCGACCCGATGCGCTTGGCCGGATCCGTGCCGACCGCCTTGATCACCGGCAGGGTGAAGGTCTTGCCGTTCGCGGGCTGCGTGTAGTCCATGGGGACGGTCAGCGTGGCGCACTGCTGGTCGCCGCACGGGGTCCAGCTCAACTTCTGCCGGTAGAAGACCTGCAGGGACGGCTGCTCCGCGGAGGCCGCGGAGCCGGCTGCGGCCGGGGGCGGTGCCTGCGGGCCGGGCGCGTCGGGGCCGCAGCCCGCGAGCGCTGCCGCGCCGAGGAGGGCCAGGGCCAGGGCAAGGGCGCCGCGCTGCATGGTGGTGTGGTTCATGGGGGTACTCCGGGTCATCGGGGCGTGGTGTGCAGTGCGCCGAGCAGGTGTCGGAGCTGAGGGAGGCCGACCCGACTCGGTGCCGTGGCCGCGTTCGTCACGAACGCTCGTGTGCCCTTCCCGAGGGCATGGCCGACCTTGGGGGCCCGGACCCTGAGCGTTGCGCCCGTACGGGACTGGACACCGGTCCGGTCCACCGGCAGAGCGCAGAAGACCGCGACGACGCCGCTCGTGACGACGGCGAGGAGCGCGGCGGAGCGAGGACACCACCGGAGACCGGCGAGGGGGCTGGACATGACCCCACCCTGCCTGGCGCTGGATGAGGTGAAGATGAGGCGGGTGACCAGACAGAACCTAGCTAGGCGGCTCGGTCCTTGCCGAGCCGGTCAGCCGCTCGTGTCCTGCGGCAGGAGCAGTTCGGCCAGTGCCCCGCCGCCGGGTGCCTGGGAGAGCCGGGCGCTGCCGCCGTGGAGTTCGGCCACCCAGCGGACGATGGCGAGGCCCGTCCCGGTGCCGCCGCTCGCGGCCCCGGTGACGCGTCGCTCGAAGATCCGCTCACGGTCCTCGGCCGGCACGCCGGGGCCGTGGTCGCGTACGGCGACCCGACCGGCCGTGACGCTCACCTCGACCGGGGTGCCGCCGCCGTGCCGGAGCGCGTTCTCCACCAGGTTACGGACGGCCTGGCCGAGCAGTTCGGGGTCGCCGTCGACGATGACGGCCTTGGAGCTGACCGTGACGCCGGTGCGGTCCGGCAGCTCCTCGACGGTCTGCTCGACCAGCTGGTCGAGGCGCAGCCGGGTCGACTCGATCTCCTGGGTACCGGCCTCCACCCGGGCGCGGGCCAGCAGGCCGGTGACCAGGCGGCCCATCCGGTCGACCAGTCGGACCGCCTCGTCGAGCGCGGCGGGTGCCCGTTTGGGCGAGGTGCTGCCCTTCTCCACCACCAGCCGCAGGGTGGCCAGTGGGGTGCGCAGTTCGTGCGCCGCCTCGGCGAGGAACTGCTCCTGCTGTTCGAGTCCTCGCAGTGCGGGTCGCATCGCGCGTCCGGACAGGAGGTGGCCGACGGCGGCGGCCGCCAGGACGAGGGCGGCGGAGCCCAGGGCCAGCCAGCGGAGCAGCCGGTCGTGGGCCGCGTGGCTCAGAGCGGGGTCGTCTCCGACCAGCACGGCGGCGTCGAGCTTGTCGCCGTTCCAGACGGGGGCCGCGGCCCAGTGGTACTCCCGGCCGTCGGTGGTCTGGGCGGTGAACAGGGCGGTCTGCCGGTCGTGCTGGACCAGCTGCCAGATCTCGTCGAGGTTCGCCTGGTCGGGCATGGTCGCCGGCGAGGTGTAGGCGTGGCGCAGCTGCGGCTGGGCCGTCGTAGAAGCCTGGAGGACGCCGAGTGCGTCGGCGCCGTGGGCCAGGTCGTCGTCCTGCAGCGGGTCGAGGTAGAGGGTGCCGTCGGCCTCGTAGAACACGGCGCGGGCGAGCCCGTCGGCCCGGTGGAGGACATCGTTGTCGAGATCGTTCGCCCGGGAGTGGGCGTCGGTGCGGACGGCGATGGTGGCGAGCACCAGCAGGCAGACGGCGGTGGTCGCGGCGAAGAGCAGGGTCGTCGCCCACCTGCCGCGGTACAGACGGGCGACCGCGGGAGTGCGCGTCCTCACGGGCCCGTGCCCGGGTCGCCGATGCGGTATCCGACGCCGCGCACCGTCCGGATGAGTTCGGGCGGCCCCAGTTTGCGGCGCAGCTGGCCGATGAGCACGTCGACCACGTTGGAGAGCGGTTCGGCCTGCTCGTCCCAGCAGCGTTCGATGAGCTCGGTACGGGTGACCACCTCGTCGGCCCGCAGCATCAACACCTCCAGGACCGCGAACTCCTTCGCGGTGAGGGTGAGCAGCACACCGTCGCGCCGGACCCGGCGGCGCGGCAGGTCGAGTTCCAGGTCACTGACCCGCAGCTCAGGGAGGTGTGCGGGCTGACCGCGCCGACACAGCGCGCGGACCCGGGCGCTGAGCTCGGCGAAGGCGAAGGGCTTGACGAGGTAGTCGTCGGCGCCGTGCTCGAAGCCGGCCACCCGGTCGGTGACCGCGTCGAGGGCGGTGAGCAGGAGCACGGGCAGGGTGGAGCCGGCCTCGCGCTGGGCGGCGAGAAGGGTGAGCGCGTCACCGTCGGGCAGCGTGCGGTCCGCGACCAGGCAGTCGTAGCTGTTGACCGCGAGCTTGAAGTCGGCCTCCGCGAGATCGACGGCGAGGTCGACGGCGAAACCCGCGTCACGCAGGCCCCTGATGATCACAGGACCGAGCTCGGGATCGTCCTCAACGACAAGTACGCGCATGACCGACCATCCTACTGGCCTGGAATGTCACCATCACGACGCTATATCCGGCCCCTGTCGATGGTCGTCTCCTACAGCCGCCTGCTCGAATCCGCGAACCGCGTCGGCCGCGCCCTCCACGAGCTCGACGGCCCCGGCCTCACGAAGGCCGTCCTCGCCGAGGCCACCGCCTAGCTCGCCGCCGAGGCCACCGCCGAGCTCGGAGACCGTACCGACCGAACCCGACAGGCCGTCCTCCTCAGCCGCGAGGACGCCTCCCCGTCCAGGTCGCCGCCGACCACCTCCTCCAGCAGGACCCATTCGGCCCGGCCGACCTGTTCTCCGCCGTCGACCCCACCGCGGCCGCCGTCGCGCCCCAGGTCACCGCCGAGTCCTCCGGACACGAACCCGCCCAGGTCGTGCTGGCGGCCGACAACATCGAAGCCCTCCCCCACGAAACACCCGCCCTCGTGCTCGGCCTCATCCAGGACGGCGCCACCCCGTACGAAGCCGTCACCGGCCTCGTACGCCACGCCCTCCACATCGCCGACGGCCTCCTGCCCGACCCCGCCGGCCTGCGCGAACAGCTCGAAGACCTCGACGACGACCTCACCGAACACGCAGACCCGGACGCAGACCCTGAGGACACCGGCCTGCGCCTGACCCCGCTCGACCCCAAGCGCCCCGCCCGCGACCTCCTCGGAGACCTCCCCGGCGGCTGCCGCCGGGCGTCGCCCGGGGCGGGCCCACCCCTGCCCTGAGAGAGGAATCAGTGAGCTACAAGCTGCACCGAGGCGACGCCCTGGCCGTGCTCAAGTCCCTGCCCGACGAGTCCGTCAACGCCGTCATCACCGACCCCCGTACAACAGCGGCGGGCGAACCAGCTCCGAACGCACCAGCCGCGACGCCCGCGCCAAGGACGTACAGACCGGCTCTGCCCATGACCTGGCGGGCAGTCAGATGAGCCGGTCGCAGCGGGCGGCCTTCGCGGACGAGGTGGGCGAATCGGCGGTGGCCGACATCCCGCCGCCCGGCGCTTTCGTCGTCGTCCCAGTCTTCGTCGTCGAGGCCGTCCTCGCCCTCGTCGTATTCCTCGTGGAGGAGCCGGCAGCCGTGGATGCCGGCGAGAGGGGATGCAGGGGAAGGTAGCGGCGATCGACGGCCGCGCCTAACGAGCGGTTCCCCTGGGGCCGGCCCTGGTCGGGGGTCGTTTGGTGCGGCCGTCTTTCGCGCCTGCTGTCTCGTCCAAGCGGGGCTGTCTATGGATCGCTGTCCCCTATCCCCGCCCTGAGGAGTCGCTGTGTTCCGGCTGAGATTACGGGGTGTTCCCGGGTCCTGGACCGACCAGTACGACCTCGGCATGGAGTACGTCGGCTACGTCGAACCGGACGGCTACGACCGGGTGGTGTTCCGCGGCGACCCGGCCACCCGGGAGTTCATCGCGTTCTGGCTGTCCGGCGGCTGGGTGCTCGCGGGGATGAACGTCAACGTCTGGGACGTCACCGACCCGATCCGCGAACTGATCGTCTCCAAGCGCGTGGTGGACGCCGACCGCCTGGCGGACCCGAACGTCCCCCTCGGCGAGGTCTGAGACCCGACCGGAGCCCTAGACGAGTAGTTCCGAAGTCGGTCAGTGGTCGTAGGCGATCAGCGAGCGGGTGATGGGTCGGCCGGTGGTCCGGTTGTGCCAGATCGCGCAGGTCAT
>NZ_JOHO01000085.1 GCF_000719705.1 Streptomyces sp. NRRL S-350
GCCCCCGCCGGCCACCCTGTCCGCCACCGGTTCCCCCTCCGGCGCCGTCGGCACCGCCGGCACCGTCGGCGTGGCCGGCACCGCCCGCGCCGTCGGCACCGCCGGGCGGACCCGCCCGCGTTTCCCCGCCGACGTCGCCGCGGAGCTCAAGGCGGCCGGCTGGCACCCGGGCCGCTGGCAGATCCAGCAGGCCGAGGAGTGGGCCGACACCCTGGTCGGGTACGGCGCGCCCACCGGCGTGCGGCACGCGGTGTTCCCGGCGGCGGTGGAGGCCTGGGCGGAGTTCGGCGGCCTCGCCTTCGACCTGTCCGGCCCGGGCCGCCAACTGGCCCGCACCCCGTTCCTGATCGACCCGCTGTGCGGCCTGCACCAGCCGCGCACCCTGCTCGACCTCGGCCGGGCGCTGGGGACGCAGCTGGCCCCGCTCGGCGAGGAGGCGTACGGGCAGGCGCTGCTGGCCGTCGACGAGGAGGGCCGGGTCTACAGCCTCGACCACACCGGCGAGTGGTTCCTCGGCCACGGCATCGACCAGGCGATCTCGGCCCTCGTCCTGGGCACCGCCCCGGAGCGGCTGCGCACCGCGGACGAGTACTGAGCCCCCACCGGCCCCGCCCTCGCCATCCGGCTGACGGCTGCCGGCTGACGGCTCCGCAGGCCGACGACCCGCAGGCCGACCGCCCGCGGCTACCGCAGCCGCTCGACCCGTACCGCCAGCCGGGACGGCAGCACCGCCTCGACCCGGAACCCGCCGTCCGCCTCGGGCCCGGAGGAGAAGGTGCCGCCCAGCGCGACCACCCGCTCCCTCATCCCGACCAGCCCGTTGCCCCCGCTGGGCAGTTGGGCCGCGCCCCGCTCCCCGCCCGGGCAGGCGTTCACCACGCTCACCCGCACCCCGTTCGGTGCGTACGCCAGCAGCACGGACACCAGCGCGCCGCCCGCGTGCTTGTGCGCGTTGGTCAGCCCTTCCTGGACGACCCGGTAGGCGGTCCGCTCGGCCTCACCGGTGAACTCCTGCCGACTGCCGCTGACCGTCAGCGTCACCGCCATCCCGGCCGCCCGGGACTGGTCGACCAGCCGCGGCAGCCCGGCCAGCGAGTCCGGCTCGGGCTGCCGCTCGTCGTCCATCCTCAGCACGCCGAGGATCTCGCGCAGCTCGTTCAGGGCCTGCCGACCCACCTCGCCCATCAGCTTGGCGCTCTGCGCGGCCTTCTCCGGGTCCTTGGCGGCGATCCGCTCCAGCGCCCCGGCGTGCACCACCATCAGCGACACCCGGTGCGCCACCACGTCGTGCATCTCCCTGGCTATCCGGGTGCGCTCCTCCAGCCGGGCCCGGCGGGCGCGCTCCTGCGCCTGCTCGGCCAGCAGGTCGAGCTCGGTCTCCAGGCCGTGGGCGCGGTCCTTGAGCGATTCGATCAGCCGCCGCCGCGCGCCCACGTACAGGCCGGTCACCACCGGGGGGACGGTCAGCCCGACGGCCACCAGCACCGCTATCAGGACCTGTCCCCACAGCGGCGGCTGCTCCACCCCGGAGTCGCCGGGGGTCAGCATCGACACCATCATCACGGCGACCGCCTCGGCGAAGGCCAGCGCGGACAGCGCCACCACCCGCCGCCGCCGCGAGGGCCACTCCCAGGTCTCCGCCAGCGTGTACAGCGCGACCACCAGCAGCAGCACGCCGAGCATCCCCGGCATCGCGACCAGGGTGACCAGCACCGGTACGGCCGGCCAGCGCCGGCGCAGCACCAGCGAGCCTCCGGCCAGGGCGCCGACCACCGCGGTACCGACCGTGCCCGCCGTGGTCAGGTCCACCCGGGCGGACAGGAAGGCGATCGTGCTGGCCGCGCACTCCAGCGCGGCGAGCAGCGCCAGCCCGATGTCCAGGAAGGCGCTGCGCGGCCGCTTCCACCACCAGAACGACCGGTCCGGCGCGCGCTCCCCAGGCGACTTGCTCATGTGCGACAGACTATGCGGCAACCCCCACTCCTCCCCACCGGGATTGTCCTTCACACCTGCCCAGTCCGCCAAGTGGTCCAGACCACAGGTGCTCGTCGGTGGCCCTGTCCGCCATCCGGCCACCTCTCGGACAGCGAACGCCCCGACACCTATGCTGGTCGCGTCGGACAGCGCGGTCCGCACGCGTCACAACCGCCACACGCGGGTGGACCTGTGACGATGAGCCGTTGCCGAACCCCACCACCACAGGGAGCCAGCCGTGACCGCTCCGGTCCCCAACCCGGCGGACAGCGCCAACCATGTCAGTGCCATCGCTGACAATGCCGCCCTGCGTGCGGACATCCGCCGCCTCGGCGACCTGCTCGGCGAGACGCTGGTCCGCCAGGAGGGCCCCCAGCTGCTCGGCCTGGTCGAACAGGTCCGCCTGCTCAGCCGCACCGACGGCGAAGCCACCGCCGAACTCCTCTCCGGCATCGACCTGGACACCGCCGCCAAGCTGGTCCGGGCCTTCTCCACCTACTTCCACCTCGCCAACGTCACCGAGCAGGTGCACCGCGGCCGCGAGTTCGCCACCCGCCGCGCCCGCGAGGGCTCGCTGCTCGCGCAGACCGCCGACCAGCTCGCCGAGGCCGACCCCAAGCACCTCGAGGACACCCTGGCCCACCTCGCGGTCCGCCCGGTCTTCACCGCCCACCCCACCGAGGCCGCCCGCCGCAGCGTCCTCAACAAGCTGCGCCGGATCGGCGAACTCCTCGACCGCATCCACCGCGAGGAACTCGCCTCCGGCCTCGTCGCGGCCGGCCCGGCCCGCACGAGCAGCGCCAAGCGCTCCGCCGACCGCCGCCTCGCCGAGGTCATCGACCTGCTCTGGCAGACCGACGAGCTGCGCATCGCCCGCCCCGAGCCCACCGACGAGGCCCGCAACGCCGTCTACTACCTGGACGAGCTCTACCGCGAGGCCGTCCCCGAGGTCCTGGAGGAGCTGCAGGAGGAGCTCGCCCGGGTCGGCCTCACCCTGCCCGACGGCGTCCGCCCGCTCACCTTCGGCACCTGGATCGGCGGCGACCGCGACGGCAACCCCAACGTCACCCCGCAGGTCACCTGGGACGTCCTCAACCTCCAGCACGAGTACGGCATCAAGGACGCGCTGGACGCCATCGACGACCTCCGGGGCACCCTCTCCACCTCCGAGCGGCTGGCAGGCGCCTCCGTCGAACTCCTCGCCTCGCTCAACACCGACCTGCACCTGCTCCCCGAACTCAGCCCGCGCTACAAGCGGATGAACGCCGAGGAGCCCTACCGCCTCAAGGCCACCTGCATCCGGCTCAAGCTGGAGAACACCCGCGAGCGCCTGGCCGGCGGCACCCCGCACATCCCTGGCCGCGACTACCTCGGCACCCGCGAACTCCTCGCCGACCTGCGGCTGATCCAGGACTCCCTGCGCGCCCACCGCGGCGAGCTCATCGCCGACGGCCGCCTCGCCCGCGCCATCCGCACCATCGAGGCCTTCGGCCTCCAGCTCGCCACCATGGACGTGCGCGAGCACGCCGAGGCCCACCACCACGCCCTCGGCCAGCTCTTCGACCGGCTCGGCGAGGAGGCCTGGCGCTACGCCGACATGCCGCGCGAGTACCGGCAGAAGCTGCTCGCCAAGGAACTGCGCTCGCGCCGCCCGCTCGCCCCCACCCCGGCCCCGCTCGACGAGGCCGGCACCAAGACCCTCGGGGTCTTCAACACCGTCCGCGAGGGCTTCGAGCGCTTCGGCGACGAGATCGTCGAGAGCTACATCATCTCGATGTGCCAGGGCGCCGACGACGTCTTCGCCGCGACCGTGCTCGCCCGCGAGGCCGGCCTGATCGACCTGCACGCCGGGATCGCCAAGATCGGCATCGTGCCGCTGCTGGAGACCACCGACGAACTCCAGCAGGCCGACCGCATCCTGGACGAGATGCTCTCCGACCCCTCCTACCGGCTGCTCGTCTCGCTGCGCGGCGACGTCCAGGAGGTCATGCTCGGCTACTCCGACTCCTCCAAGTTCGGCGGCATCACCACCTCCCAGTGGGAGATCCACCGCGCCCAGCGCCGACTGCGCGACGTCGCCCACCGCTACGGCATCCGGCTGCGCCTCTTCCACGGCCGCGGCGGCACCGTCGGCCGCGGCGGCGGCCCCTCCCACGAGGCCATCCTGGCCCAGCCCTGGGGCACCCTGGAGGGCGAGATCAAGGTCACCGAGCAGGGCGAGGTCATCTCCGACAAGTACCTGCTGCCCTCCCTCGCCCGGGAGAACCTGGAGCTGACCATCTCCGCCACCCTGTCGGCCTCCGCGCTGCACACCGCACCGCGCCAGGCCCCCGAGTCGCTGGCCCGCTGGGACGCCGCGATGGACCAGGTCTCCGAGGCCGCCCACACCGCCTACCGCGCCCTGGTCGAGCAGGAGGACCTGCCGAAGTACTTCTTCGCCTCCACCCCGGTCGACCAGCTCGCCTCGCTGCACCTGGGCTCCCGCCCGTCCCGCCGCCCCGACTCCGGCGCCGGCCTGGACGGCCTGCGGGCCATCCCGTGGGTCTTCGGCTGGACCCAGTCCCGCCAGGTCGTCCCCGGCTGGTACGGCGTCGGCGCCGGCCTCTCCGCCGCCCGCGCGGCGGGCCTGGGCGACGTGCTGGACGAGATGTACGGCGAGTGGCACTTCTTCCGCAACTTCCTGTCCAACGTCGCGATGACGCTGGCCAAGACCGACCTGCGGATCGCCCGCCACTACGTCGAGCAGCTGGTGCCCGGCGAGCTGCACCACGTCTTCGACCAGATCAAGGCCGAGCACGACCTCACCCTGCGCGAGGTGCTCCGGCTCACCGGCGAGGACGAACTGCTGGAGCACAACCCGGTGCTGAAGCAGACCTTCGCCGTCCGCGACGCCTACCTCGACCCGATCTCCTACCTCCAGGTCGCGCTGCTGCGCCGCCAGCGTGAGGAGATCGCGGCCGGCCGCCACGACGACCCGCTGCGTGCCCGCGCACTGCTGCTGACCGTCAACGGCATCGCCGCCGGTCTGCGCAACACCGGCTGAAACACGGCTGCGCAACGCGGCTGACCGGAACGGCGAGGGCCGGTGTCCCACCGAGACACCGGCCCTCGTCCTCGTTTCCTACTCCGCGGGCTCGCCCGCGCGCCTGCGCTTCAGCCACAGCGCCGCGCCGCCGGCCGCCACCACCAGCCCGCCGCCGACCGCCAGCAGCCCCGCGTCGGGGCCCATCGACTCGCCGAGCACCGGGCTGAACTGCGCCGCGGCGGGCTCCGGGGAGGCCGCCGGGTCCGGTTCGGCCACCGGGTCCGCGTGCGCCACCGCACCGCCCGTCAACAGCACTCCGGCCGCCCCCAGCGCACCGGCCGTACCGACCTGCCGTCCGAACTGCTTCAGCCGGACCACCCGGCTCCGCCGCGTTCGGCGGACCGGACGCAATCTCCGCATCGAGAACTCCCCAGGACCCGTTCGCGTACCGGTCCGACGCTATCCGATCGCGCGGGGCGTTCTCACACCGATTCAGGTGCGCTCCGGCAAGCGTTGTACGACTGTTGCGTACCCGGCGCGCCCTGTTGACGGTCAATCAGGAGTTGTACGTGCCCTGCGCCCGCTCCAGGCCCTCGGACAGCAACGCCTCCACCGCGTCCGCCGCGCGGTCCACGAACCAGTCCAGTTCCTTGCGCTCGGTCGAGGAGAAGTCCTTCAGGACGAAGTCCGCGACCTCCATCCGGCCCGGCGGGCGGCCGATCCCGCAGCGCACCCGGTGGTAGTCCGGGCCCAGCGACTTGGTGATCGACTTCAGCCCGTTGTGGCCGTTGTCCCCGCCGCCCAGCTTCAGCCGCAGCGCCGCGTAGTCGAGGTCGAGTTCGTCGTGGACCGCGACCACCGAGGCGGCCGGCGCCTTGTAGAAGTCGCGCAGCGCCGTGACCGGCCCGCCGGAGAGGTTCATGAAGGACATCGGCTTGGCGAGCACCACCCGCCGGCCCGACAGCCGCCCCTCGGCCACCTGCGCCCGGCTCTTGTGCGCCTTGAACCTGGCGCCCATCCGCTGCGCCAGCAGGTCCACCACCATGAACCCGATGTTGTGCCGGTTCCGGGCATACTGCTCGCCCGGGTTGCCCAGCCCCACCACCAGCCAGGGGCCTTCGTACTCGTCCGCCATGCCGCTCTCACTCCTCGTCTGCGCGCTCGTCGCCATCATCCCGGACACACCGCTGCCCCGGGCGCTCCAGCAGGAGCGACCGGGGCAGCGGTCAGCAAGCTCTAGCGCGGGGCTCAGGCCCCGGCGGCGGCCTCGGCAGCTTCGGCGTCGGCGTCGGCCTGCGAGGCCTGGGCGCCGATGACCTGCAGCACGACGGCGTCGCCGTCGACGGCCAGGGTGGTACCGGCCGGCAGGGTGATGTCCTTGGCGTAGACCGACGCGCCGGCCGCCAGGCCCTCGACCGAGACGGTGACGCTCTCGGGCAGGTGGGTGGCCTCGGCCTCGATCGGCAGGGCCTGCAGGACGTGCTCCAGCAGGTTGCCGCCCGGGGCCAGCTCGCCCTCGGTGTGGACCGGGATCTCGACGTTGACCTTCTCGCCGCGCTTGACGAGCAGCAGGTCGACGTGCTCGATGGTGCGCTTGATGGCCTCGCGCTGGACGGCCTTCGGCAGCACGTACTCGTCCTTGCCCTCGATCGGCACGACCAGCAGGGCGTTCGGGGTCTTCAGGGCCATCATCAGGTCGTGGCCGGGCAGGTTCAGGTGAACCGGGGCGTGGCCGTGGCCGTAGACGACACCCGGGACGAGGCCGGCGCGGCGGGCGCGACGGGCGGCACCCTTGCCGAACTCGGTACGGGTCTCAGCAGCAAGACGGATCTCGGACACGACTGCACTCCTCGTGGAAACTGGCGCGGGGGTGCAGGCAACGCGAAAAACCGCCGGGACCACACCCTCAGTACGTTCGGGGGTCACTCGGCGGCAACGGCCTGCCGGCGGACGGGAATCCGACACCGGCAGCGCGTCGATCACGGATCGGGCGCCCGGTGAGCAGGCGCACGGCATCCCTCGCCGAGCAGTTTCACGAGTCTAACCGCACGGGTGGCCTCTCGTGAAATCGGCGGCGGCCCCGGCCCTTCCCGGGCCGGGGCCGCCTGCGCGGGCCTTCGTCAGTGCACGCCCTCGAAGAGGCTCGTGACGGAGCCCTCCTCGAACACCTCGCGGATCGCGGCGGCGATCGACGGGGCGATGGACAGCGTGGTGATCTTGTCCAGCTGGAGCTGGGCCGGGGTGGGCAGCGTGTTGGTGAACACGAACTCGCTGACCCGGGAGTTCTTCAGCCGGTCCGCGGCCGGGCCGGAGAGCACGCCGTGGGTGGCCGCGACCAGGACGTCGGCGGCACCGTTGTCGAACAGCGCGTCGGCGGCGGCGCAGATCGTGCCGGCGGTGTCGATCATGTCGTCGACCAGGACGCAGACCCGGTCCTGGACGTCACCGACGACGTCGGCCGACAGGATGGTGTTGGCCCGGGTGATGTCGCGGCGCTTGTGGATGATCGCCAGCGGGGCGTCCAGGCGGTCGCACCACTGGTCGGCCACCTTCACCCGGCCGGCGTCCGGCGAGACGACCGTCAGCTTCGAGCGGTCCACCTTGCCGCCGATGTAGTCGGCCAGCAGCGGCAGCGCGAAGAGGTGGTCCACCGGGCCGTCGAAGAAGCCCTGGATCTGCGCGGTGTGCAGGTCCACGGCCATCAGGCGGTCGGCGCCGGCCTGGCGCAGCAGGTCGGCGACCAGGCGGGCCGAGATGGGCTCGCGGCCGAGGTGCTTCTTGTCCTGGCGGGCGTAGCCGTAGAACGGCAGGATCGCGGTGATGCTCTTGGCGGAGGCCCGCTTCAGAGCATCGATCATGATCAGCTGCTCCATGATCCACTGGTTGATGGGAGCCGTGTGGCTCTGCATCACGAAGCAGTCCGCACCGCGGGCGGACTCCAGGAAGCGGACGTAGATCTCGCCGTTGGCGAAGTCCAGGGCCTTGGTCGGGACGAGTTCGGTCTCGAGCGCCGCGGCCACCTCCCTCGCCAGCTCGGGGTGGGCACGGCCGGAGAAGAGTTTCAGTTTCTTCTCACCCGACGTCGTGATCCCGCTCACTGCACCGTCTCCTCGCGTTGCGGACGCTGAATCCTCGACCCGGTGCGGGCAGGCGAGGCCCACGCGCGGTACGGGGTCGGGGAATTGTCGGTACGCCTGGACACGGGCGGTAAGCCCAGTGGCGCACGTATGTCCCCCAGGTTACGCGCCCGCGCAGAAACCGTCCGCCTCGGGACCGGCCTCAGGAGCCCCGCCCGCCCCGTCAGGCCTCCTCGGCCCCGTCCGTCGCGGCCTTGGCGGCCAGCGCGGACGCGGTCCCGGGGCGCTTGCGCTCGACCCAGCCCTCGATGTTGCGCTGGTGCGCGCGGTTCACGCCGAGTGCGCCCGGCGGGACGTCGGAGGTGATGACCGAGCCCGCGCCGGTGTAGGCGCCGTCACCGATGGTGACGGGCGCGATGAACATGTTGTCCGAGCCGGTGCGGCAGTGCGCACCGATGACGGTGCGGTGCTTGTTCACGCCGTCGTAGTTCACGGTGACGGAGGCCGCGCCGACGTTGGTGCCCTCACCGATCGTCGCGTCGCCGATGTAGGAGAGGTGCGGCACCTTGGCGCCCTCGCCCAGCTCGGAGTTCTTCACCTCGACGTAGGTGCCGACCTTCGCCTTGCGGCCCAGCTTCGCGCCCGGGCGCAGGTAGGCGTACGGGCCGGCGGTGGCCAGCTCGCCGATCTCGGCGCGGTCGGCCGTGGTGTTGCTCACACGGGCGCCGGCGCCGACCAGGGTGTCCTTCAGGGTCGAGTTGGGGCCGACCTCGCAGCCCTCGCCCAGGTGGGTGGCGCCCTGCAGCTGGGTGTTGGGCAGCACCACGGCGTCCGGCTCGTAGGTCACCTGCACGTCGAACCAGGTGGTCGCCGGGTCCACCACGGTGACGCCCGCGCGCATCGCCTGCTCCAGCAGGCGGTCGTTCAGCAGCCGGCGGGCCTGCGCCAGCTGGACCCGGTCGTTGATGCCGAGGATGTCCCGGTGGTCGTCGGCGACCACGGCACCCACCCGGTGGCCGGCCTTGCGCAGGATCTCCAGGGTGTCGGTCAGGTACTCCTCGCCCTGCGAGTTGTCCGTGGTGAGCTCGGCCAGCGCCTCGGCGAGCAGCTTGGCGTCGAAGGCGAAGACGCCCGAGTTGATCTCGGGGATCGCGCGCTGGACGGCGGTGGCGTCCCGCTCCTCCACGATCGAGGCGACCGTGCCGTCCTCGTCCCGCAGGATCCGGCCGTAGCCGAAGGGCTCCGGGACGACGGCGGTCAGCACGGTGACGCCGTTCTGCTGGGCCGTGTGGGCGTCCGCCAGCCGGCGCAGGGTCGCCCCGGTCAGCAGCGGCGAGTCTCCGGCGGTGACGATCACCGTGCCGTCCAGCACCACGCCGTCCGCGCCCAGCGCCTCCAGCGCCGTGCGCACCGCGTGCCCGGTGCCGTTCTGCTCCTCCTGCACGGCCGTGCGCACGGCCGGGTGGTGCGCCGCCAGGTGCTCCTGCACCTGCTCGCGCTGGTGCCCGACGACCACGACGAGCTGCTCGGGCGTCAGTTCCCCGGCCGCCGCCACCGCATGACCCACCAGCGACCGTCCGCACACCTCGTGCAGCACCTTGGGCAGCTTGTTCGACTTCATCCGGGTCCCGCCACCGGCGGCGAGCACGACAACGGCGGCAAGCGAATTGGCACCCATGGGGGGAGGCTCCTCGGTCGGTTCACAAGAGGGCAGAGCAGGCCCGGCCCGGACCCAGGCCGGTCGCCAGTCGCACAGTCCGCCGAGCGGCACCGACAATACCGGCGTGGTGGAGGACGCCCGAATCAGAGGCGCGCAAGGGCTCCGCCGCTAGGATTCGAACCCAGACAAAGGCCTCCAAAGGGCCCTGTGCTGCCATTACACCACGGCGGACAGTCGTGTCAGACCCTACCCGAGTCGACCCTGCCCTGGGTATCCACTTGCACTGATCCGCGAGCTCGGATCCGCGTCCGGTCCGCGCCCGATCCGCGCCCGATCCGCGCCCGGACCGCATCCGCCGACCGCACAGCGCGGGGCCGGAGTTCATCCATCCGGTCGGGTGAATTCGCTCCGGCGCCACGCGGCGCCGTGTTCCCCTCGACGCGCGGCGCAACCTACGATGCCGTAAGTTACGCCAACGTAGGCTCCGCTTCTCTCCCGTACCGGGACGCCGCAAAGGGACGCCCATGACCACTCAGGCCGGCGAGGCGCGCGCGGGGAACGCCGCGTCCCGCACCCCGTCTCCCGATCCCGACACCGATCCCGCCTCCGCAGCCGCAGCCGCCACCCAGCTGTCCGCCACCCGTGGCGGCGAGAAGCAGGGCCTGGCCGAGCGGGCCGCGCTGGGGCTGTTCATCCTCGTACCGTTCACCGCCCTGCTGGTCGCCGTCCCGGTGGCCTGGGGCTGGGGGCTGGGGTGGACGGACGTCGCGATCACCGTCGCCATGTACTTCCTCACCTGCCACGGCATCACCGTCGGCTACCACCGCTACTTCACCCACGGCGCGTTCAAGGCCAACCGCCCGATGCGCCTCGCGATGGCCGTCGTCGGGAGTCTCGCCGTCGAGGGCCCGCTGGTGCGCTGGGTCGCCGACCACCGCAAGCACCACCGGTTCAGCGACAAGGACGGCGACCCGCACTCGCCCTGGCGCTACGGGGAGAGCGTCCCGGCGCTGCTCAAGGGCCTGTGGTGGGCGCACATGGGCTGGATGTTCGACGAGGAGCAGACCCCGCAGCTCACCTACGCGCCCGACCTCGTCCGCGACCCGGCCATAAGGCGGATCTCCCGGCTGTTCTGGCTCTGGACCCTGATCTCGCTGCTGCTTCCGCCGCTGATCGGCGGTCTGGTGACGCTCTCCTGGACGGGCGCGCTGTCCGCCTTCTTCTGGGGTTCGCTGGTCCGGGTGGGTCTGCTGCACCACGTCACCTGGTCGATCAACTCGATCTGCCACGCCGTCGGCCGGCGCCCGTTCCGCTCCCGGGACCGCTCCGGCAACGTCTGGTGGCTCGCGGTGCTCTCCTGCGGCGAGTCCTGGCACAACCTGCACCACGCCGACCCGACCGCGGCCCGGCACGGGGTGCTCCCGGGGCAGATCGACTCCTCGGCCCGGCTGATCCGCTGGTTCGAGCTGGCCGGCTGGGTGCGGGACGTCCGCTGGCCGGACGCCCAGCGGATCGCCGCCCGCCGCGCCGCATGAGGCGGCGCTTCCAGCATGATGTAGGGGTGAACGGGAGCAGCGAAGACAGCACAGGCGGTCACCAGAGCACGCGGACGGACGCGGCGCCCGCTGCGGCGCCGGCCCGGCCGCGGGCCGCTGCACCGACCGGCGGGGCCGCCGACCCGGCCGCCCCGGCCCCGCGCCGCCGGGGCGGCCGGGTCCGGATGACCGGCAAGCAGCGTCGTGAGCAGCTGCTGGAGATCGGCCGGACGGTCTTCGCGGAGCGCGGCTACGACGGCACCTCGGTGGAGGAGATCGCCGAGCGCGCCGGGGTGTCGAAGCCCGTGGTGTACGAGCACTTCGGCGGCAAGGAGGGGCTGTACGCGGTGGTGGTGGACCGCGAGATGCAGCTGCTGCTGGACATGGTGACCGGCGCGCTGACCGGCGGGCACTCGCGCGAACTGCTGGAACAGGCCGCCTTCGCGCTGATGGACTACATCGACACTTCGACGGACGGCTTCCGGATCCTGGTCCGGGACTCGCCGGTGGCCCAGTCGACCGGCACCTTCGCCTCGCTGATCAGCGACATCGCGACGCAGGTCGAGGACATCCTGGGCCTGGAGTTCAAGTCCCGCGGCTTCGACGCCCGACTGGCCCCGATGTACTCGCAGATGCTGGTCGGCATGGTCGCGCTGACCGGGCAGTGGTGGCTGGAGGTCCGCAAGCCGGACAAGGCGACGGTGGCGGCGCACCTGGTGAACCTCGCCTGGCACGGACTGGAGGGCCTGGAGCGGCACCCGCGGCTGGTCGGCGACCGCAAGGGCTGACCAGCCGTCGTCGTCTTCGCGGCCCGCGCCTACCGCCTGATCCCCACCGCGAAGATCCGCCGGAACGGGAACACCGTCCCGTACGGCCCGGCCGGATACGCCTCGCGCAGGAGCCGCCCGTACTCGTCGAGGAAGGCGGCCCGTTCGGCCGGATCGGCGAGCCGGGTAAGGACGGGGCGCAGTGCGGTGCCCTTGACCCACTCCAGGACCGGGTCCGGCCCGGGGAGCAGGGTGCGGTAGGTGGTCTCCCAGACGTCCGGGAGGCAGTCGGCGGCGGCCAGGGCGTCGAGGTAGCGCTCGGGCTCGTGGACGCCGGCGCGCACGCCGTCCTCGCCGAGCCGGTCGCGCCAGCGGGGGCTGCGGCGCAGTCCGGCGAGCAGGGTGTGGCTGGGGGCGTCGAAGTTGCCGGGGACCTGGAAGGCGAGCGCCGCGCCCGGGCGCAGGGCGGCGGCCCAGCGCGGGACGAGGTCGAGGTGGCCGTCGATCCACTGCAGGGCGGCGTTGGAGACGATCAGGTCGGGCCGGGCCGGGCGGGGGTCGTAGTCGCGGGCGTCGGCGAGCAGGTAGTCGGCGCTCGGCTCGCCCTCGGTGCGGGCGGTGGCGAGCATCGGGGCGGAGTTGTCGACGCCGGTGATCCGGGCGTGCGGCCAGCGTTCGCGCAGGACGGCAGTGGAGTTGCCGGGCCCGCACCCGATGTCGAGAACCGTCTCGGCGCCGGGCTGCGGGAGGGCGGGGACGCGGGCGAGCAGGTCGCGCAGGGGGCGGGTGCGTTCGTCGGCGAAGCGCAGGTACTGCGCCGGGTCCCAGACGGGGTCGGTCATGGTCCACCTCGGAGGTATCTCGACATCAAGATATCTCGCCGTAGCCTCGCTGGCACATTTCTCGATGTCAAGAGACTTCACATCGACACATCCACCGATACACTGATCGTCATGGAGGACGAGGTCGACAGGCTGGTCGCAGCGTGGCGCCGGGAGCGCCCCGACCTCGACGTGGAACCGCTCGAGGTGCTCAGCCGGGTCAGCCGGCTCGCCCGGCACCTCGACCGCGCGCGCCGCACCGCCTTCGCCGAGCACGGCCTGGAGCCCTGGGAGTTCGACGTCCTGACCGCCCTGCGGCGGGCCGGCACCCCCTACCAGCTCTCCCCCGGCCAGCTGCTCACCCAGACCCTGGTCACCTCCGGCACCATGACCAACCGGATCGACCGGCTCACCGGCAAGGGCCTGGTCAAGCGCCTGCCCGACCCGGACGACCGGCGCGGCGTACTCGTCCGGCTCACCGACGACGGCCGCGACCGCGCCGACCAGGCACTCGCCGGACTGCTCGCGCACGAGCGCGAACTGCTCGCCCAGCTCACCACCGCCCAGCAGAGCGAACTCGCCACCCTGCTGCGGCTGCTGGTCGCCCCCTTCGACAACATCCCGGGCTGAGCCCCGACCGGCCGGACCTCACGGCCGCTCGACGACGGCCGCCACCGACGGCGGTGCGGCGACCGGCTCGGCCGGGCTGACCCCCGCCCGGCGGGCGACCGCGACGGCAGCCAGCGTGGAGTGCACCCCGAGCTTGCCGAGCACGTTCTGCATGTGCGTCCGGACGGTGTGCGGCGACAGGTAGAGCCGCTCCGCGACGGCCTGCCGCCCCAGGCCCGCGACCATGCAGCGCAGGATCTGCTTCTCCCGCGGGGTGAGGGTGTCCACCAGGCGCTCGCTCTCGGTGCGGTCCCGCCGGGCGGTGGTCAGCTCGCGGATCACCCCGGTGAGCAGCGCGGGCGGCAGGTGCGTCTCGTCCCGCAGCACGCCCCGGACCACCGCGAGCAGCCGGGCCAGCGAACTCTCCTTCGCGACCCAGCCGGTGGCGCCCGCGTGCAGGGCGCGGGCGGCGCGGTGCGGGTCGTCGGCGACGGCCAGGACGACGGCGCGCAGCCCGGGGTGGGCGCGGCGGAGCCGGGCCAGCAGGGAGATGCCGTCGGGCGGCGGGGCCGCGGGTCTGAGGTGGTCGACCCGGAGCGGGTCCGGCCCCGGGCGGGCGCCCGGCGGCGCGGACGACAGCGGGACCGGCGCTCCAGGCGGTTCGGACGACCGTCGCGGCGGCGGTACGGGCGGGGCCACCCGGCGCCGCACCTCGTCGACGGGATCCGGTCCGGGCCGTCTGCGGGCGACCGGCGGGGCCGAACCCGGCGGACCGACCGCTCCGGTCCCTCCTGCCGCCCCGCTCCCGGCCGCCCCGGCGGGCTCGGAGCCGAGGTCGGCGTCGATCAGTGCGACGTCGTAGGGGCGGCCCTCGGTGGCGGCGCGCTCCATCGCCCGCTCGGCGGCGGCCGCGCTGCCGGCCGCACCCACCTCCACGTCCGGCTCGGCGGCGAGCGCCGCGGCCAGTGCCTCGGCGAAGATCCGGTGGTCGTCGACCACCAGGACGCGAATCCGCCCCATCGTCCCTCCCCCTGCTCAGACCGCCCGAGCCCGGGAGCGGGGAGCCGGCCCGGCATCCGCGCTCCGGACCCGCCGCTCCGCCTGCCCACCGGTGGCCGGTGAAACCGAAAGGACGCCGGCCCCACCGGTGCCGCCCTCAGGGTACGGGTCGGGAAACGCCCTCGTGGCGATTCGGTGAAGTTACGTCAGAAGGTGCGTGGGTGGCAGGACTTGCGCCGCCAGCGGGCCGGCCGTCGGCCACGGGCACCGCTCCGGTCCGGTCCGGAGGCGGTGCCCGCAGGGGCCGCGGTGGCCGCGGCAGTTGACGTCCGTGCCGTTGCCGGCACGGACGCCGTGCGGGCGGCGCGGGCGCGGGCGCCTACTGGCCGTTCTTCTCCAGGGTGAACCTCCAGGCGTCCGCGACGATGTCGTCCAGCTCGGGGCGGCGCGGCGTCCAGCCCAGCGCCTCGTGGGCGCGCGCGGCCGAGGCCACCAGCACCGCCGGGTCGCCGGCGCGACGGCCGGCGACCTGCACCGGGATCTCCCGGCCGGTGACGCGCTTGACCGACTCGATCACCTCGCGCACCGAGAAGCCGCTGCCGTTGCCGAGGTTGCAGATCAGGTGCTCGCCCGGCTTGGCCGCGTCCAGCGCCAGCAGGTGGGCCTCGGCCAGGTCCGCGACATGGATGTAGTCGCGGATGCAGGTGCCGTCCGGGGTCGGGTAGTCGTCGCCGTACACCGCGATGTGCGGACGCTGCCCGAGCGCCGCCTGGAAGACCAGCGGGATGAGGTGCGACTCCGGCTCGTGCCGCTCGCCGAACGTGACACCGGAAGAACCGGCGTACGCACCGGCCACGTTGAAGTAGCGCAGCGAGACGGCGGCCAGGTCGTGCGCGACGGCCTCGCTGGTGATCAGGTGGTCCACGGCGAGCTTGGTGGCGCCGTAGGTGTTGGTCGGCGCGGTGCGGGCGGTCTCGGCGATCGGCACGGCCTCCGGCTCGCCGTAGGTGGCGGCGGTGGAGGAGAACACCAGCTTGCGCACGCCCGCCACGCGCATCGCGCCGACCAGCTCCAGCGAGCCGGCCACGTTGTTGCGCCAGTACTTCTCCGGGTCCGCGACCGACTCGCCGACCTGCGAGGAGGCGGCGAAGTGCAGCACGCCGTCGAAGGAGCCGTCCAGCACCTTGCCGGCCTCCTGGATCCGGCCCTCGACGAACTCGGCGCCGGCCGGGACAGCCTCACGGAAGCCGGTCGAGAGATCGTCCAGGACCGTCACCTGGTGCCCCGCCTCCAGCAGGTGCGCGGCCACCACACTGCCGACGTAGCCGGCGCCACCCGTGACCAGGTACTTACTCATGTTGGGACCTCCAGCGGGCGATGACCCGCGGTCGGCGGAGCCATCGACGGAATGCGTACGACTGGGGCCCATTCTCCCAAGCCCGCCGAGTGCTTCGGACCACCCGGACGCCGCCCGCACGCTTTTCACCAAGTCCTCAACCGGCGGCCATCCGCTCCAGCAGCCCGGTGCGCGCCGCCACCGCGGCTGCCTCCAACCTGGTCCGCGCACCGAGCTTCATCAGCACCCGCTGGACGTGCGTCCGGGCGGTGCTGGCGGCGATCCGCATCCCGGCGGCGATCGCCGCGGTGTCCTCGCCGTCCGCGATCCGGGCCAGCACCTGCACCTCACGGCGGGTCAGCAACCGCAGCAGCCGGACCGCCTCGTCGTCCGGTTCAACCACCGGGCGCAGCAGTTGGTCGAAGGCCCCGCGCAGGATGTCCACCGCGACGGCGGCCTCCCCCGCCCGGGCCCGGCCGATCGCCCGCTCGACCACCTCGATCCGCTCGTCGCTGGGCACGTACCCCGCCGCCCCGGCCGCGAACGCCGCAGCGACACCGCGCAGTTCACCCACCGGCCCGAGCACGATCACAGCCACCTCGGGGCGCACCCGGCGGATCCGGAGCAGTCCGTCGAAGGCACCCGACTCAGCCGGCGCGGCCACCCCCAGCAGGCACACCTCGGGCCGCCGCCCGACCACCAGATCGGCCGCGGCACCGGCCGGGGAGCCGACCGCGACCACCCGGTGTCCGCGTAGTTGGAGCGCGGCGGCCAGTGCCTCGGCCAGCAGCCGGTGGTCGTCCACCACCACGAGTCGAACGCCCATGACGCCCTCCCGGTCAGGGTCCGGCTCACGCCCGGACCCGTCGGGCGGGCGGCCGATGACGCCCCATCACAGCGCATTCCGTACCCGACCCGCTAGGCCGACGCGGGTCGACCCGTCACCGAAACGCAGAAGACCCCCGCCCTGAGGCGGGGGTCTTCCAGTTGAGCCCCCATGCGGAATCGAACCGCAGACCTTCTCCTTACCATGGAGACGCTCTACCGACTGAGCTATAGGGGCTTGCCGGGTTTTCACCGGGCCGGTCGAACAAGGAAGACATTACACGGCCGTCCGCCCGGAAGGGAAATCGACCCCACCCCGCCGACCTGCCGCCTCAGCCCTCGCCGTGGGCCGCGTCGAACTCCTCGCGGGCGGCCATCATCAGCCCCGCACGATGCTCCGTCCACCGGCCGACCGGCGCCAGCAGCTCGGCCAGCTCGCGACCGAGCGGCAGCAGGTCGTAGACCACCCGCGGCGGCGTCTCCGGGAAGACCGTACGGAGCACCAGGCCGCTGCGCTCCAGGTTGCGCAGGGACTGGGTGAGCATCTTGCGACTGACCCCGCCGACCCCGCGCTGGAGTTCGGAGAAGCGCTGCGGCCCGCACGTGAGGAGGCCCATCAGGATCAGCATCGACCACTTGTCGGCGAGCTCGGCGAACACCTCGCGACTGGGGCAGAGCCGGGCGAACACGCTGTACTCCTGCTCGTCCCGCTCGTGGTCGCCCGGCTCGCAGCCGACCCGCTCGCAGCCGGCCCGCTCGCGACCGTCCCCCTCCGGGCACTGTCCGGTCCCGGCCAGGGGCACTTCCTCCGTCGTCATGCCTCCAGGGTATCGCTACGGTCTCCAATCCACCCTTGGTAACCAATGGAGACCTGGTCTATATTGGAGACCGTTCGACGGGCCGGCGCCGCCATGGTGCGCCCCGCCTCGTCCCGTCCTCCCACGCCCGCCCCGCCCCCTGGAGTGCCGCATGACCGCCATCCGCCCCACCATCGCCCTCGCCTACCACTCCGGCTACGGCCACACCGCCGTCCTCGCCGAAGCCGTCGCCCGGGGCGCCGCCGCCGCAGGTGCCGAGGTCGTCACGATCGCCGTCGACACCATCACCGAAGAGCAGTGGGCCCAGCTCGACGCCGCCGACGCGATCGTCTTCGGCTCCCCCACCTACATGGGCACCGCCTCCGGCGCCTTCCACGTCTTCGCCGAGGCCACCAGCAAGCGCTGGTACACCGACGCCTGGAAGGACAAGCTCGCCGCCGGCTTCACCAACTCCGCCTCCAAGAGCGGCGACAAGGCCGGCACCCTCGGCTTCTTCCAGACCCTCGCCGCCCAGCACGGCATGACCTGGGTCAACCTCGGCCTCAAGCCCGGCTGGAACGCCACCACCGGCTCCGAGAACGACCTCAACCGCCTCGGCTTCTCCAACGGCGCCGCCGCCTCCACCCCGGCCGACAGCGGCGTCGAAGGCGTCCACAAGGCCGACATCGCGACCGCCGAACACCTCGGCGCCCACGTCACCCGGCACACCGGCATCGTGCTGGCCGGCCGCGCCCACCTGGCCGCCGCAGCCGCCTGAGCCTCCTCGGCGCCCAGGCCGCCCTGCGCCCGGACCCCACCGCGGTCACGCCGCCGGATCCGCCCCCAACACGGGCGCCCGGCGGCGTCCGCCGTCCACCGCGCCGAGCTCGGCAGCCGACGTCTCCGGCAACAACCACAGACACCCCAGGGCCACCACGCCCAGCCCCGCCAAGTACCAGCCCACCGGCTGCGCCGTCCCGTACGCCTCCGTCAACCGCGTCGCCACCAGCGGCGTCGTCGCACCACCGACCACACCGCCCAGGTTGTACGTCAACGCGGCGCCCGTGTAGCGCACCCGAGTCGGGAACAGCTCCGGCAGGAACGCCGCCAACGGCCCGAACATGCAGCCCAGGGCCGCCATCGCCCCCGCCAACGCGACGAACATCCACACCCCGCGCACCGTCTCCAGCAGCGGGAACAACACCAGCGACCAGCCGGCGGCAAGACCCGTCGCCCACCGCAGCACCCGCCGCCGCCCCCACCGGTCACTGCGCGAGGCGCTCCACCACACCGTCCCCGCCATCCCCACCGCACCCACCAGCAGCATCGCCAGCACCAGCGTGCTCGCCACACCCAACCCGGACGTCGCGTACGCCAGCGCGTACGTCGTGGTCAGGTAGAACAACGCGTACCCGACGGTGATCGCCCCGCCGCCCGCCAACACCGGACGCCAGTGCCCGCGCAACACCTCCGACACCGGCAACCGCACCCGGCGCCCCTCCGCCCGGAACAGCGGAGACTCCTCGATCCGCAACCGCACGAACAGCCCGACCACCACCAGCACGAACGAGGCCAGGAACGGCACCCGCCAACCCCACGCCCGGAACGCCGCCTCGTCCAAGCCGAGTTGCAGCGCCAAGAACACCCCGTTCGCCAACACGAACCCGCACGTCGGCCCCAACTGCAGGAACCCCCCGTAGCGCCCCCGCCGCCCAGCCGGCGCGTTCTCCGCGATCAGCAGCGCCGCCCCACCCCACTCCCCGCCCAGACCGACGCCCTGGCACACCCGCAACGCCACCAACACCACCGGCGCCCACCAGCCCCACGCCGCGAACCCCGGCAACAAACCCACCGCCGCCGTCGCCAACCCCATCAGCAGCAACGACACCACCAGCGTCGCCTTCCGACCCACCCGGTCCCCGAAATGCCCGAACACCACCGCCCCCAACGGCCGGGCCAGGAACGCCACCGCGTACACCGAGAACGCCGCCAACAACGCCCCCACCGCGCCCAGTCCGGGAAAGAACACCGCCCCGAAGACGAGCGCGGCCGCCGTCCCGTAAATGAAGAAGTCGTAGAACTCGATCGCCGTCCCGATCAGCGCCGCAGCCGCCGCCCGCCGCAACTGCCCCGCCCGCCAAGCATCCTCCGCATCCATACCGCCACCCTCGACGCCCCGCCCCCACCCCACCAGCCCCCACCCGAGTGACCCGGGCGC
>NZ_JOHO01000086.1 GCF_000719705.1 Streptomyces sp. NRRL S-350
TCTGGCCCACCTACACCTGGCGCTACCAACACCAAACCCGCCACCTCGACCTCCCCAACTACCACACCACCACCCACACCACCCACACCCCCTAACACCCCCCACACCACCACCAGCACCAGCACCCGGGCGGCAGGCCGGCCCCGAACAGAGCGGACGAGAGCCGGATGGGCGGTTGTCGGGCCTCGGCAGGCGATACTCGTCCCGTGGAGTGGTTCGAGCGGGCCCAGGAGGCGGAGCGGCGTCAGGACTGGGATGCGGCGATCAGGTTGGTGAGCTCACATGCGGAGTGCTACTCCGCCGGCCCGTACGAGCACAACAGCCATCTCTGGCACATGAACTTGCCGGCCCGCGCGGGCCGGCTCGCAGAACTCGGGATCCTTGCCCGCACCGATGTCCACGCGCGGCGAGGGCTCGACAGGGCGCTTCGGGACCGAGGGAAGGAAGCGGAGCACCCGTCGGCCTGAGCGGCTGCGCCAGTGCGTCATCTGGTCGGGGCAGGTCTTTGCCGGCCGCAACGGGCCGGTGGGGACGGCGAAGGGTCCGCCGGCGGCCACAGTACATCGGCGGTCGGCCGGCGAGGGGTCGCCGGCCGACCGCCGAGGGGTCGGGTGCTCCGCTGCCCGCCGGGCGGTGCCCGGGGTGGTCATCCCGGCGGCCGCTGTCGGCAGCTGTCGGCCGGGCCACCCTGCGCGAAGAGGGTGGCGCGACCGGGGCGGCGCCTGCCGCCGGGTGACCGGTTCGTCTCAGCGGGCCGTGTCGGGGCGCGTCGAGCGGATCAGCCAGAGGGTCGCCGCCAGGCAGAGTACTGAGATGGCGCCGAGTTGGAGGGGCAGGGCGCGGACGCCGGACCATTCGATGGCCTTGCCCAGGGCTGGTCCCGCCACCACGCCGCCGACCATGGACGCGGCGATCACCAGGGCTCCGGCGCGTCGGGCCCGCGGTGCGGCCTTGTTGAGCCACGGCAGTCCGGTGGGGAAGATCGGCGCGATGAACAGGCCGACGCCGGCGTACGCGTAGGGGGCGACGCCGGGCACGGCGGCGAGCAGGAGGCAGCCGGTCATGCCGGCGCAGGAGACGGTGATGATGCTCTGGGCCGAGAACCTGAGTGCGATCGGCGCCACCAGGAACCGGCCGACGGTCATCATCAGCCAGTACACGGAGGTTGCGGTGGCGGCCACGGTCGCGCTGAATCCGACCGTCTCCAGGTGGGTGGGCTCCCAGCCGCCGACGCCGGCTTCGATACCGACGTGCAGGACGTAGAGGGTGACGAAGACGGCGAGGACCGAGCCGAGGCTCCGGCCGAGTGCCGGTTGTGCTGCGGTGTTCGGTTCCTCGTCGGCGGCGGGCTGTCGTGCCTCGTTGCGCACGCCCCTCAGGCACAGCAGCAGCGGGAGGTTGGCGAGCGCGAAGCCGGCGAAGACCGCCGGGTAGTGTCCGGCGCCGACGGCGCCGATGAGCGCGGGGCCGAGGATCGCGCCCACCCCGAAGTGCGCGTTGAGGATGTTGAGCATCGCGGTGGAGCGGCGGCCGAATCCCAGCGCGAAGAGTTGGTTGAGCCCGTAGTCGATGCCGCCGAAGCCGAGGCCGGCGAGCAGGGCCGCGGCCAGGGCGGTGGGCCAGTTCGGTGCCAGGGCGAAGCCTGCCGCGCCGACGGCCATGAGCAGGTACGAGGCGCCGAGGATCTGTCGGTTGCCGATCCTGCCGAACAGTCGGTCGAACAGCAGTACGCCGGCGACGCCGCCGATGAAGTGGGCGCTGAGTGCCAGGCCCGCCTCGGACGGGGAGAGGCCGAACTCGGTGCGCAGGGCCGGGATGGAGGGCCCGTACAGCGCCTGAAGCGCACCGATGAGCACGAACCCCGCGCAGGACGCCACGACGGCGCCGGTGCTGAAGGTCGCCACGTCCGGCGTCGCCGCCGGCGCGGGGGAAGGGTGCTCCGCTGTCGGTTGGTTGGTCACGCGTGCTCCAGGTGGCGGCCCACGATCTCGTGGGCGAAGGACATGATCGTTCCCTGTGGGCTGATCCCGGGTGCGCCGGGCAGCACGCTGGCATCGCACAGGTAGAGGTTGTGGAATCCGTACGGTCGGCCGAACTCGTCGCACACGCCGCCGCGTTCGGGCAGGGCGATGGGGCAGCTCCCCATCCCGTGCACGGAGACCAGCTCCCAGTCGCCCGGACGGACCCGGGCGCAGAACCGTTCCACGTCGGCGTCCGAGCGCAGTGGCTCGGCGGTGCCGGCCGGCGGGAGCAGTTCGACGGCGCCCGCGGCGAACAGCAGGGTGGCGGTCCGGCGGAAGGCCAGGCGCAGGGTGTGGTGGTCGGCCGGGGTCATGCCGTGGCGCAGCAGTGGTGTGCCGCCGAGCATGGCGGCGATCCGGGCCTTGCCCTGCATCGCCACCTGGGTGGTGAACATGCCCAGGCTCGCGCGGGCGGCCAAGAAGGCGTCGACCTGGCGCGGGTCGCGGCCGGCGAGTGCTGCGCCGAGGCCTCCGGGGGTCAGGTTGGACGGCATGATGAGCATCCCGAGAGCGGAGTGCTCCTGGACCTGGGCGGTGAACATGGTGCCGCGTGTCGCGTCCACGACTCCCGGGAAGCGGGCGATGGTGCGGAGGTTGAGGTGGAGTGCCAGTTGCCGTCCGGCGGTGTGCCGGTGGATGCCGCTGCGTCGGAGGAGTGCCGGTGTGCCGATCGGTCCGGCGGCGAGGAACAGGGTGCGGGGCCGGTAGCGGACGCGCCGGCCGTCGGTGTCGACGGCTTCGACGGCGCGTACGGTGCCGCGGTCGTGCACGATCCGGTCGGCTCTCAGGCCGGGGAGGATCCGTGCTCCCGAGGCCTCCGCCTGCGGGAGGTAGGTCAGGGCGGTGCTCTGCTTGGCGCCAGTGGGGCAGCCGGTGGCGCACTGGTTTCGGTGCCGGCAGCCGTTCACGACGCGCTGGGGGTGCTGCCAGCGCCAGCCGAGGGTGTCGGCGGCGTCGGCGAGCAGCCGTGAGTCCTGGTTGCCGTCGCCGTGGTCCTGCACGGTCATGCCGAGGCGCCGCCGGACCTCCGCGAACCGGGTGCCGACGACGGGTGCGCGGTAGTGGCGGTAGCCGGACCAGGCAGCCCAGCGGTCCAGGACGGTGGGTGAGGGCTCCCACAGGAGGCCGCCGTTGACGACGGTGGTGCCGCCCACGGCGTGCGCCTCGCCGTACGCGATGACGGGGGTGCCGAGGACGGCGGTCGCGCCGCCGTTGCGGTAGAGCCGGCGCATCGATTCGGCCGGCCCGGCCGCCGCCAGGTCCTCGGTGGTGACTCGGGGTCCTTCCTCCAGGACGGTCACCGCCCGTCCGGCGCGGGCCAGTTCGAGGGCCGCCACGCTGCCGCCGGCGCCGGAGCCGACGACCAGCGACTCGCAGTCGATCTCGACCGGTTCGGGGCGGCGGCGGGTTCGGATGGGGCTCACCGCAGCGCCTCCGCTCGCCCGGGCGCGCTGTCGAGGGCGCCGTACAGGGCCAGTGCCGTGGTCGCGCGCAGCAGTTGGCCGTAGCCGGGCAGGCCGCGCAGTCGGCCCAGTCCGGCGACGGCCTCTTCGGGGGAGGCGGCTCGGGGCGGCCGGCCGGTGACGGCACGGAAGGCGATCGGGAAGGTGCGCAGTGCCGCCGCCGTGCCGAGGCGGTAGCCGGCGGGCATCCGGTTCAGGCTTTCGGTGGTGTGCCGCACCGCGGCGTGCAGCGCCGGTGTGCCTCGCAGTGCCTGGTACCCGGCCTGCCAGCAGGCCGGCAGGCCGGAGGCGTACAGGGTTCGCTCGGTGATCCTCACCCGGTCACCTTCTCCTTGACCAGTCCGGCCAGCAGTCGGGCGGGTCCTTGGGCGAGTACCTCGTCCAGGGCGTTGAGGAAGAGGTCCACTTCGTCGGCCTGGGCGACCAGGGGCGGTGAGGCGATGAGGGCGATGGCGCGGTTCGAGCCGAAGAAGGTGAGGATGCCGTGGTCGCGGTAGAGCGCGGAGACCACGGCCGCGGTGAGCAGTTTCGGCACGGCCTGCGGGTCCTTGGCCACCGACGTGGGCAGTTTCTCGCGCAGCCGCGAGGGGATCGACGGGCCGGGTGTGAGGAACACGCCGTGCAGCGCGCCGCGGCCGCTGACCTGCCGGACGAGCTTGGGGTGGCGCGCGGCCAGTTCGTCGAGTCCCTTGCCGAGCCGCTCGCCCAGGTCGCGGGCGCGGCCGGGGAAGTCCTCCTCGACGGCCACCGCGACGGCTTCCAGTGCGGTCGCGGTCTCCTCGCCGAAGCCGTAGTACGTCGTGCTGTGCAGGGTCGCGTCGGCCAGGTTGTCGTAAGCGGCGCGGAAGATCGGCTCGCGCGCGATGTAGCCGGAGATCGAGGCCTTGCCGCCGCCGAAGGACTTGGAGGTGGTCACGATGTCCGGCACGAGTCCGGGGTGGTGCATGAAGTGGAAGAGGGCGCCGGTCTTGCCCCACCCGGTGTAGACCTCGTCGAAGATCAGCACGATGTCGCGTTCGGTGCAGATGCGGCGCACCTCGCGCAGGAAGTGCGGGGAGCATTCGCGCAGGCTGGAGGCGCTGAACGGTTCGAGGGCGACGGCGTACACGTCGCACTCGCCGGCGGTGGAGGTGTGGCGTTCCAGGGCCAGCCGGAAGGAGTCCAGGTCGTCGTAGGCGAAGGTGTCCGTGCCGGGGATCTCCGGGTAGGGGAAGTGGACCTCCGGGGAGGCGGTGAGGCTGCCGGCGCCCAGGAGCTTGCCGTGGAAGGCGATGTCCGTGTGCAGGACGGTGCCGCGGTGGCCGCGGTGGTACTTGTAGGCGAGCTTCACGGCGCCCTCGACCGCCTCGGCGCCCGAGTTCGGGAAGTAGCTGACGTTCAGGTCGCCGGGGAGCAGCGTCGCCAGGTTGTGGCTGAGCGCGGCCACGTAGGGCGACAGGTAGTTCTTGTGCACCTCCATGCGGCGGGCTTCCTGGAAGCGGCGGCGGGCCGCGAGGATCCGGGGGTGGTTGTGCCCGTGGTTGAGGACGCCGACGCCGCCGGTGAAGTCCAGGATGCGGCGGCCGTCGCGCAGGTGGATCCAGGCGCCTTCGGCGTGGTCGACGAGGTCCCGGCCGAAGCCGAAGGAGCCGATGAGCGACACCTGGCTGCGGCTGACGTACCGCCGGTAGAGGTCGTGGACCTGCTCGGTGGTCATCGACTCGGCCTGTTCGACGGTCAGCAGTTCAGACATGACGGCTCCGGGTGTCCGCGAGGTTGAGGCGTTCGACGATGAGGCGTCCGACCCTGCGGCCTTCGCGCACGGCGTAGTTGGTGCCGCGGTCCTCGGGGAAGACCTGGGCCATGCCGGCGAGGTACAGGCCCTGGACGCGCGACTCGACCGGCGGCATGACGCGGCTGTAGTCCGCGGTGATGACCGGCTGGGCGTGCGGGGCGCGCCAGACGTGGAAGCGTTCCACCCAGCTGCGCCGGAAGTCCGGGAACATCCGCTGGATGTGCGGCAGGCTGTATGCGAAGACGTCCTCGTCGGACATCCGGTACAGCTCCGCGTCGGTGGGCAGGTACTTGGACAGGTAGACGACGTGCCTGCCGTCGTACCGTTCCGGGCGGTCGAGGTTGGTGTGCTCGATGACGCCGACGTACGGGAAGTCGGGGTCGTTGACGTTGAGCCAGTAGGTGTCGGACAGGCGGCGGTTGTTCTCCAGCACCAGGCAGACGTTGCCGAGGTAGTCGACGCCGGACCAGCGCCGCTTCAGTTCCGGTACGGCCGGGTGGTCCGCCTCCGGGTGGTCCAGCAGCGCGGCGGCGAGCTGCGGAGCGGTGGTGACGAGGACCTGCGCCGCCGGGTGGAAGACGCCCGCGGCCGTCACTCCGCGGACTCCGGCGCCCTCGGTGTGCACGGAGTCGACGGCCGTCGAGGTCCGGATGTCGACGCCGAGGGATTCCAGGCGCTTCTGGAGGGCGGAGAGCAGCGCTTCGCTGCCGCCCCTGATGTAGTAGAGGGTCTCCTTGCCGGCGCGGGTGCGGCTGCCGCCGCGCAGGTGCAGCTTGGTCCACATCCAGGTGGCGCCGACCTGGCTCGCGTAGGCGCCGAACTTGCCTTCCAGGAGCGGCCGCCAGACGACGTCGTAGACGCGTCGGCCGCCCAGCGAGACGAGCCACTCCTCGGCGGTGCGGGACTCCAGCTCGCGCCAGTGCTTCACTCGTTGGGCCCGCAGCGCCATCAGGCCCAGCCGGAACCGGTCCTTCAGCGGGAGGGGTGCGAAGCGGAGCACGTCGAGGGGTGCGGAGAGCCGGTAGACGGAGTTGGCGTAGTAGACGCCGGTGCGGGTCTCGTGGGCCTCCAGCAGGTGGGAGATCCCGAGGACCTCGCAGAGCCGGATCATCTCCGTGTCGGAGGAGAACCAGTGGTGGTAGAAGCGTTCGAGGCGCTTGCCGTCGCCGATCTCGAAGCTCGCGGCCAGCCCGCCGACCGTCGCCTCGCGTTCGAGGATCCGTACGCTGCGTCCCTGCGAGGCGAGTTCGAGGGCCGCCGCCAGGCCGGTGAACCCGGCGCCGACGATGACGACGTCCACCGGCTCGGCCGCGGTCTGCGCCACCTGTTCGGTCTGTCCTGTCTGCGTGGTCACAGGCCGACACGCTCCTTCACTGCGACGGGGTGGGAAACCGACGTGATGCGTTCTTCGACGACGTAGGCGGGGCGGCCCTGGAGTTGGCGGTGGACCGCGTGCACGTACTCGCCCATGACGCCGAGTGCCAGTGCCTGGGCGCCGAAGGCTCCGGGGCCCGCGAACTTCCGCAGGTCGCGCCGGGCCACCGTCGCGGTCACGCCGTAGGCCAGCGCGGCAGAGCCGAGGTAGACGGGGAGGCGCAGCAGGGCGGCGGAGTCCCCCAGCAGCCCGTGGCGGGCCAGCGAGAGCATCTTGCGCAGCGTGTACTTGGACTCGCCCGAGTGCCGGGGGCTCCGGTCGTACGCCACGCTGGTCTCGGGAAGGCCGAACCAGCTCACGATGCCGCGCAGGTAGAGGTCCTTCTCCGGAATCGCGGTGAGGAGTTCCACCACGGTGCGGTCCACCAGGCGGAAGTCGCCGGTGTCCAGCGCGTGCGGCTGGTCGGAGAGGGCGTTGAGCAGGCGGTAGAAGGCGTAGGCGCTGGCCTTCTTGAAGAGGGTCTCACCGCTGCGGGCCCGGCGCCGCGCCGACACGACGGACCAGCCGTCGCTCCACAGGGCCGCCATCTCACCGATCAGCTCCGGCGGGTCCTGCAGGTCGGCGTCGATGATGGCGACGGCGTCACCCGTGGCCTCCCGCAGGCCGGCCAGGCAGGCCCGCTGGTGGCCGAAGTTGCGGCTCAGTTTGAGTGCCCGCACCGTGGCGGACGTGCGGGTCAGGGAGCTGATGAGGTCCCAGGTGCCGTCGGTGCTGCCGTCGTCCACGTAGATCAGCTCGCACTCGAAGCCGACGAGGCTCGCGAGGACTCGCGTGAGGCGGGCATGGGTGTGGGGTAGGACCTCCGACTCGTTGTAGCAGGGCACGACGACGCTGAGCAGGGGGCGTCGGTCGTCGAAGACGCGTTTTTCCGGTAGCACAGCAGACCTTTCGCATGGGACACACGTGAGTCGGACTGTTGGTGCGCGGTTCATCGCCGATCTGGGCAGGGCGGGCGGCAGCCGTGGTCGATGGCACGGTGTCGCCGGCGGTGTGGGTGGGGTGGGTCGGTTCGTGGCCGGCCGGCAGGGCGGCCGGAGTGGCACGCGGCCACCGGTCCGCGCCGGTGGCGCCTGCGGCTGGGTGTCGTGCCCGGGCCGCGGGCCGCGGCCGCCGGCGGCATGCGGGTCCTGGACGGTCGTCGTCGGGGCGCTTCGCCGCTTCCGGGGGGTGGCGGGGCGGTGTGATGTGCCAGGTCGCGCCTTGATGTGAGCGTTACCATTCCGTTGCGAGGATCATGGTATGGCTCGTGTGATCGCGTCAACAGGGTTGCCCCGGGGGTGCTTTGGATACCGATCACTTTCTGCCAGATGCTTCGCGGACGGCCGATCGCGGCCGAGCGGCGTGACGCGTGCTCACGGCGGGTGCGGGCCGGTGCCGGATTCCCAGGCGGTGTACCCCTCCGACCTCGCCGGACTCTGCGGCGTCGCCTGGCGCCCGGTGAATCGCCCGGTTTTTGTGAGCGCTCACATTATCGGCCGGAACGCGCCCCTCAGGGTTGCCCGACGCGGCCGGCGATGCCACCGAGGCCGGTCGCGGCGACGTGGCGAGGGCGACGAGGGGGCCGTCGGCGGCGGGGTGCGGGCAGGCAGTGACGGGGGCCGTCGGCGGTGGTGAGGGCGCGGGCAGGCGGTGGTGACGAGATCCGGGGCCGGCACCGCGTCTGCGGTCCGGCCCCGGACGGCGTGCGGGACGCGCGGGCGCGGGGGTACGGTCACCCCTCCCCCACGGTTCGTCCCGCCGGCGCTCAACCCTGGTACTGCACGACGATCTTGGCGAACTCGTACGGGGACTGCGGGACGCCGCTGCAGGCGTCGGCGTCCGTGCCCGAAGCGCAGGCACGGTCGCGGTTGACGGCCCAGTAGGTGAACCGGGCGAGGTGGTGCTGCTTCGCGTACCCGAGCACGGTGCGGAAGTCGCCGGTGGTGACTGTCTCCCCCGCCTCGTCGGTCTTGCCGTTCATCGAGGAGACGCCGATGTGCCGGTACGCCGCGTCGTCGCCGTAGCCGTAGGCGCTCCCGACCGCGGCCTTCAGTCCGTCGAGCGCACTGACCGTGGCCTGCCCCATGCTGCCGCTGTGGCCGCCGAAATCGAAGGGCATCACCACCCAGCCGTCGTTCGCCAGGCCCGCGGCCGCGCCGCGCTTGATGAGGTCCTTGCCGTTGGCGTCCGGCCCGCTCGGGGTGGTGCCCATGGTGACGTAGGTGACGATGCCGGGGTTCCTGGTCTTGACGATCTTCAGTGCGTCGACCACCCGCTGACGGACCGTCGCGTTGCCGAACTCGGTGTTCTCGATGTCGATGTCGAGCGCCTTCAACCGGTAGGCGTCGATCACCTTCTGGTAGGCACCGGCCAGCGCGCTCGCACTGGAACACTTCTCGCCGAGCTTGTTCCCGCTCCACCCGCCGACGGACACCACGACGTCACCACCGGCCGCGCGGATCGACTTGACGGCGGCCTCGTCGGAGCCCCCGGTGAGCGCCCGGCTGCCGTCCCACTTCGGGTTGCACCCGCCGTCGGAGAGGACGAACGCCAGGGTGAACCACTTGACCCCGGCCGCCTTCATGACGTCGGTGGGCTTCTGCGGGTTGCCCCAGCCGAGGTACTCGTACGGCGCAGCGGCCATCCCGGGCACGGCCGCCACCCCGGGGGCTGCCGCCGCAGGGCCCGCCATGGCGGAGGTCGCGGGGGCGAGCAGGAGGGCGGCCGGGCCGAGGGCGGCGGCCAACAGCGGGGCGGTGAGACGGACTCCGACAGTCGTGCGCATGCGCATGCCAACTCACTTTCGTCGTTCCGGGCTGTGACGGCAGGCCAGGAAGGCAGGACGGCCCGCGGCGGACGACGGGCGCCCGCCGACGGGTGTCTCACAGAATCGGGGCACCGGGCTCAGGGGTCAATGGCTTTCGTTAGGAAAGTTTCCCAATCCTTCTCCGGCGGCATCCGTGCGGGCGCGCACCCTCCGTCGCCACCCCGGGCACACCTCCGCCGCCCTCCCGGGCACAGGACCGTCCCGACCGGTCAGCGGCCCCAGGACGCGGTCGACGTGGTCGACGTGGTCGGGGTGGCGGAGGTGGTGAGTGCGGAGCCCGAGGTCGCTGTCCGGGTCGCAGCTCCCCCGCCGGTGGCGCGACTGCCGGGGGCGGCGGGCCGCAGGCCGTCGGTCCCGGCCCCGGAGACGGTCGTCCGGACACCCGGGGCCGTGGCGCCGCCCGCCGGGGCGTACGGCGCGGCGGTGGTCCGGTGTGCGGCGGGGGCGGCAGGAGCGGCGGCCGAGGACCTGCCGGACCTGTCGTCGACCGGAGTGACCCGCTCGATCCGCAGCACCAGGTTCCGGTCCAGACGGTCGCCCGCCTGGTCTCGGTTGCGGCTGTGCACGACCTGCGTCAGTGTGCCCCGGATCTCCTGCCAACGACCCTGCACCGCGCGGATGTTGGCACACCACTGGCCCTGGTGGAGGTGCTCCAGGTCGAGCTGCCAGCTCTCCGCGTCGACGATGTGGACGGCGCCGACCTCGCCGGGGAGCTCCACCGGCGCGGCGCCCCGGACGGTCACCACCGCCCGCTGCGCGAACCGCCCCTCCACCGCCGTCACCGTGATCCGGCTCGGCCCCTGGTACCAGGCCATCGCTGTCCTCCCGCGTCCGTTCCCGTGCCGGCTGCCGACCGGCCTCAACCGGTAGCACGGCCGGTGCACCCTCCGGGGTTCGACCGGCCCGGACCAGGTCTGAACCCCGGGGCGCACGGCGTCCGTTCGCTCACGGCCGCCGGACGGACGGCCGCGGGGTTGTCGCAGTTCTGTACCGGAGTCGTCCGGTCCGTTCTCGGCGGGCCGGCCCGTGGCTATCGTCTGTCCGGGCCCCGCGACGGCGGGGCTGGACGAGGGGGACGGCACGGACGTGGGGCAGATGGATGGCGGGAGCCTGCCGGGAACGGGCACGGCAGCCGCTTTGAGGACGGCGGGCCGGGGCGCGCTCCGCTTCCTGCTGACGGCGATCGCCGGTGTCGGCACCGCCGTGGTCGTGGCGGGGCTCGCTCTGTGGAAGCTGCTGTCCTGGACCGGTCCGGACCCGACCGACACCGTCGGCTTCGGGCGCTACCTGCTGGTCGCCGCGCTGTGGGCGGTGGGGATGGGGCTCACCGGGCTGTTCGGGGCGCAGCTGCGGCGTTCCCGTGGCACGGGATCGGGTCTGGCCTGGCTGGCCTGGTGTGACCTGGGGCTGGTGCTGGCGTTCCTGTGGCCGCTGCAGGTGCTGGCCGTCGCCGGCCTCTGCGCCGTGCGGGCCGGGGGCCGGGGCCAGGCCCGGGCCAAGGCCGGAGCCGGGGCCGGGGCCCGGTGGCTGGGCGGATGCGCGGCCCTGGCCGGGGTGTGCCTGTCCGCCGCCGGCTCGGCGTGGGGCGTGACCGGCTACGAGGCCGAGCAGCCGTGGACGGCCGCCGACCCCGCCGGCCGGGCCGTCACCGGCACCTGGACCGGACCGGGCGGTGAGACCCTCACCCTCCAGGCCGACGGCCGGTTCCGCGCCACCGTTCCGACGGCGGCCGGCAAGCACCCGCCGGAGCACTGGTACGGAGGCGAAGGCCGCTGGCGCCTGACCGACACGGTCGACCTGGGAAGGACACTGACCCTCGCCTTCGCGTCCGGCGGCGAGGACGACCTGGTGGTGTACGGGGCGCTGTCCCCGTCCACGATCTGCCGCCCCGTCGCGGAGGAGTGGTGCCAGACCGCCCTCCACCGGTGACGCCCTGCCGGGTAGCGCCCGGAGGACGCCGCCGGGCCGGGCCCGACGACCGGGCGACCGGGCGACCGGGCGACCGGGCGACCGGGCGACCGGGGCGGCGATCCTGGCATTCGGCGCACGGATCGGGAAGACTCGCGCGCATGGTCTCGGTACTGCAGAACGTCGCGATCGACTGCACGGATGCCTACGAACTGGCGCGGTTCTGGGGCCGCGTGACCGGTCGCCCGCTGGACCCTGACGACCGGCCGGGCGCGCGGGAGACCCAAGTGCAGCTGGCAGAAGGCCCGGTGCTGTACTTCAACCAGGTGCCCGAGGCCAAGACGGCCAAGAACCGGATCCACCTCTGCCTGCGCCCCGAAACCTCGCGCGACCAGGAGGTCAACCGACTGCTGGCACTCGGCGCCACGTTCGTCAGCGATCACCGGGATCCCGACGGCGCGGGGTGGGCCGTCCTCGCCGACCCCGAAGGCAACGAATTCTGCGTCCTGCGCAGCGCGTCCGAGCGCGCCGCCGGAACCTCCTGACGCGGGAGCACCACTCCTCCCCCGCGCGCAGGTCCGGTCCACCGCGTCCGGTCCACCGTCCCCTTCACCCCAGCAACGGAGATCCCATGCACGGCAGCCCCGTGACCATCGTCGAGGAGGCGTTCCGCTGCTACCGGTCGCAGGACCTGGATGCGGCCCTGCCCCTGTACGCCGACGACTTCACCTTCACCAGCCCGCAGGACGACCACCTCGACAAGGCCGCGTTCTTCCGCCGGTGCTTCCCCACCGCGGACCGCTTCCGGGAGCAGCGGCTCCTGCACGTCACACCTGCCGACGGCGAACTCGTCTTCGCGCACTACGAGTACGAGCTCACCACCGGCGGCCGGTACCGCAACGTCGAGGCGATCACGGTCCGGGACGGCC
Source organism: Streptomyces sp. NRRL S-350 (assembly GCF_000719705.1). Classification (GTDB taxonomy): domain Bacteria; phylum Actinomycetota; class Actinomycetes; order Streptomycetales; family Streptomycetaceae; genus Kitasatospora. The sequence goes on from NZ_JOHO01000086.1 coordinate 12,337, forward strand.
TGATCCGGGAGGTGCAGGTCTTCTTCGGCGGCAGGGTGTAGGCGCTTGACCGGCGGCCGGCACGGAGCCGAGTGCTCGGCGACCGAACGGTGGTTGTCAGGTTCTCGACATGGGAAGGAGGCAAGCCACAGACCGCTCATCGGGGAGGACCACACTCGTGCACCGCACCGCCGTCAGAACCACCACCGCCCTGCTCACCGCCGCCCTCACCGCAGCACTCCTCGGCTCCGCGCCGGCCTGGGGCGCACCGGACGAAAGCGCCCCGACCGGCAGTGCACCGGCCACGCGCCCGGTGGAGGCGTTCGCCGAGGACGGCGGCATCTCGCACGCCCAGGCGCCCACCACCTCCCCGTTCCTCGCCGCCCAGCAGCAGGGCGTGGCACCGGTGCCGGGCGACGGCGACGTGACGCCCCTGGTCCACGGCGGCGACCCGGCGACCAAGCTGGACGTGGTGGTGATAGGCGACGGCTACTCGGCGCAGGAACAGGAGAAGTTCCGTACGGACGCGGCCGAGAAGTGGCGCGAGATGACCGCCGTCGAGCCGTACGCCACCTACCGCGGGCTGTTCAACGTCTGGGCGGTGTCCGCCGTTTCGCCGGAGTCCGGGGTGACCGGGGATCCGGACCAGGCGACGGTGCGGCACACCGCGCTGGGCTCCTACTTCTGGTGCGACGGCGTAGAGCGGCTGCTCTGCGTGGACGAGAAGGCGGTCGAGCGGTACGCGGCGAAGGCCCCGCAGGCGGACCTGGTGCTCGTGGTGGCCAACAGCGCCAAGTACGGCGGCGCCGGCTACAACGACATCAAGTCCCCGCTCGGGTACGAGGGCATCGCGACGGTGGCGGGCGGCAACGCCAAGTCCGGACAGATCGCGGTGCACGAGACCGGCCACTCGCTCGGCAAGCTCGCCGACGAGTACGCCTACGACGGCCAGGGGACGTACCAGGGCGCGGAGCCGGCCGAGGCCAACATCAGCACGCTGACCGCCGACCGGATGCGCGGGCAGGGCACCAAGTGGTCCCGCTGGCTCGGCCAGGCATCCCCGGACGGCGGCACGGTCGGCACGTACGAGGGCGGCGGCTACTACCCCGCCGGGTTGTACCGGCCGACCGAGAACTCGATCATGCGATCACTCGGACGGGAGTTCAACCTGCCCGGGCGCGAAGCGATGATCGCCGGCTTCTACCGCCACGCCACCCCGCTCACCAGCCCCACCGCCACCGGCAGCCGGCTCACCGCCGCCGACCGCCTGACCGTCGACCTGCCGGTGCCCGGCACCCGGCTCCATTGGTACCTGGACGGACGTGAGCTGCCCCGGATCACCGGCCGCACCGCGCTGGACCTCGCCGAACTCAAGCTCACCGGGCCCCGCTCCCGGCCCCACCTGCTCACCGCCGTCGCCACCGACCCCACCCCCGCCGTGGCGGACCCGGCGCTTCGCTCGAACCTGACCGCGAGCCTGTCCTGGCTGGTGACGCGGTAGGCCGTTCGAGACTCCGTCGATCCGCACCCCGAACAGCTCCCAGGCGGAGCCCTGACGCAGTGCCGCGCTGACGGGCCGACGGGCTGACGGGCCGACTGGCCGACTGGCCGACTGGCCGACTGGCCGACGGCTGGGGCCTCCCCGGGGATCGGGATGCCCCGGCCGTGAGCGGGCCCGCGCGGTACCGGTCGAGCCGACCGGAGTGCAGGAGGCGCGGGTGCGCCGCAGGCGGGCGCTCCGGCGGGGTGGCCGGTTCGCGCCACCCCGCCGCCTGTCCGCCGTTCGCCGGCTGTCGCTCACCGGCAGTCGTTCGCCGGCCGTCGTTCGTCAGGCGTTGCAGGTGACCTGCGCGCTGGACTGCCAGAGGGTCGGGGTGAGCCGGATGGCGATCGGAGCACGGGTCAGCGAGCACTGGGCCGTCGTGTAGCCCGCCGCCTTGGCCTGGGCGTAGGCACTGTTGTAGGCAGTGAGGTTCGAAGCGTAGGGGCTGCCACTGAATGCGTTGCCGACGAAGACGGCCTGGCCGGTGACGGCGGTCTGGGCGCCGGCCGGCAGTGCGCCGACGGTCAGCAGGAGCGCGCCGGCGGCGAGGGTGGTGCCGAGTACGCGCTTGAGGACGGTCATGATGAGGCCCTTCTGGGGATGGCGGCTCCTCGTTCCGAGGAGGCTCGACTCCGAGGATCTGTGGAGCCTCGGTGCAGATCGGATTCTTGTCGTGGCAGCGGGGTGCGGACAAGAGCTTCGCCCGCCCGCTGCGCCTCCTTCGCCCGACGCAGACACGGGGCATGACGCCACGTCAGGTGAATCGGGGCGGGCCCCGGTGGATGCCCGGGGTCGACGGCATCCGGTCGACCGCGGCCGGGCTGTGACCGGTGGGCCGACCAGCGTGCCGACCAGACGCGCCCGTGTCACACCAGTGCCGCTCCGCCGTCCACCGCGAGCGTGGTGCCGGTGACGTAGGCGTTCGACAAGACGAAGAGGTAGGCCGCCGCGGCCTCCTCCGCGGTGCCGACGCGCCGCGTGAGCAGCTCGGCCCCGGCGCCCTGGAGGAAGGCCTCCGGGTCCGGGACGCTGCCGTCCCACAGCTCGGTGCGGATCACGCCGGGCTGCACCACGTTGACGCGCAGAGGGGCGAGTTCGACGGCGAGTGCCCGGGACAGGGCCTCGATGCCGCCGGTGATGCCTGCCGTGAGCGCGGTTCCGGCCAGGGGGCGGATCGCGAGGACGCCGGAGCTGAAAGTGATCGATCCGCCGTCGCGCAGTCGCGGTGCGGCGTACTTGGCGGAGAGGAACGCGCCCCAGAACCGGCGCTCGAAGACGGCCCTGGCCTCCTGCGGGGTGGTCTCGACCAACGGCTTGATCAGGAGGGATTCGCCCGCGGTGTAGACGAGGTGGTCGAACTCCCCGACCTCTTCGAAGAACGCGGCGATGGCGTTGCCGTCGGCGACGTCCAGGCGGCGGCCTTCGGCGGGCTCGCCCAACCGCTTCGCCGCGGCGTCCACTCGGTCCTGGCTGCTGGAGGCGACCACGACGTCCGCGCCCGCCGCCGCGGCCTGTCGGGCTACCGCGAAGCCGATGCCGGAGGTGCCACCGATGATCACGATCTTCTTGCCGGCCAGAGACATGGGGTCCGCTCCTTCGTCGATGCGGTGCCGGGTCCGGCAACCGCCACGGCAAGAACGTACGCCTGCTCATCGAGACGGTGAATGACCATTCATCTCGGTTCCATGTCATATCGTCTCGCTGTACCAGCACTAGAGTGGCGTCATGGACATCCTGAGCGACACCCTCGAAGTCCTGCGCACGGGACGCCCGATGGTGACTCGCACCGACGCGCACGCCCCGTGGTCCCTGAAGTTCCAACCCGTCTCCGGAGCCGGCTTCCACGTGGTCGTGGAAGGACACTGCCACCTGCTGCCGCCACGCGGCCGACCGCTCGCGCTCGGGCCCGGCGACATCGTGTTCCTGCAGCGGGGCAGCGGACACACGCTGTGCGACGTACCGGGCCGCGATCCGGTGGACTTCGTCCCGGAGCGCGTGGACCGTTCCTCGCCGATCGGCCAGGTCACCGTGGACGGACCGGGGCCGCACACGGTGCTGGTCTGCGGCGCGTACGCGATCGACGTCGATCGCCCGCATCCGCTGTTCAGCGATCTTCCGGAGGTCATCCACCTCCCCGCGGTCCCGGGCCGCCACGCGGTGCTGCGCTCGGCGGTCGATCAGCTGTGCGCCGAGTTCCACGCGCCGCAGCCGGGCTCGGACGCGGTCGTCACGGCGCTCATCGATCTGCTGCTGCTGTACATCCTCCGGTCGTGGTACGCCGAGCTGCCGAAGGAACGGACCCGGGGTTGGACGGCCGCGCTGACCGACCCGGCGGTCGCGCCCGCCCTGAAGGCGATCCACGACGAGCCCGGCCGGCCCTGGACGGTGGAGTCGCTGGGCGCCCGCGCCGGACTGTCCCGGGCGGCGTTCGCCCGCCGCTTCGCCTCGGTGGTCGGCGAGCCGCCGCTGACCTACCTGGCCAACTGGCGGATGGCCACCGCGGCGCGGTTGCTGCACCGGTCGCCGGCCCCGCTGAGCGCCATCGCGCTGCAGACGGGTTACACCTCGGAGTTCGCCTTCGCCAAAGCCTTCAAACGGCACTTCGGATCGCCGCCGGGGGCCTACCGCAAGCAGGCCAGGACGGCAGGCGACGAACCTCGCGGACACAGCGGACACGACTGACAGCCGCCCGCGTTCCGAGTCCATCCCGCCGAGGACGAGGACTGCCCGGCGTTGGTCGGGCCTGAGGCAGGGTTACCTTCGAAGCGCTTCGACAATATGGTGTGCGTCGAGGGCACCACGTCCGGTGCGGCCGGACGCGCACGCCCCCGTGCCGACGATGCGTCAGGGATGCCTGGCGGCCGTACAAAGCCCCCGGCGGACGTATCGTCGGCCGCCACCACGGGGACCAGCCCTTTCGTCGTGGCCCCGCAACCGCGGTGCGGGCCGACAGTGTCCGAAAGTCGATGTGGCCGACCCCTGCCTCCGCCGTGCCCGGGGGACGGGCGGCCGAGCGGTGAAGGAGATGCGGATGATGCTCAGGACGGTCCGGTCCCGGCGGAGACGCCGTGGTCGAGCAGGTGCGCTCATCGCGGTGACCGCCCTCCTGGCGGTGTTCCTGACCGGGTTGGGCGCCGCCGGGACGGCGCAGGCAGCCACGGTGGATCCGAACGCCTGGTACGTGCTGGTCAACCGGGCCAGCGGCAAGGTGCTCGACGTCCAGGGCGCGGACACCGGTGACGGCGCGCGCCTGGTGCAGTGGCCCCGCACCGACGGCGCCAACCAGCAGTTCCGGTTCGTCGACTCGGGTGACGGCACCTACCGGCTGCGGGCCCGCCACTCCGGGAAGGTGCTGGACGTCTACCAGTACTCCACCGCCGACGGCGCGAACATCGTGCAGTGGGGCGACACCGGCGGCGCCAACCAGCAGTTCCGGGCCGCGGACTCGCCGGACGGTCACCTCCGCCTGATCAGCCGTCACAGCGCCAAGGCCGTCGGGGTGCCGGGCGGCTCCGTGGCGGACGGCGCCGGGGTGGTGCAGTACGCCGACTCGGGCGGGGCCGACCAACAGTGGAAACCGGTCCGGGTCGGCGTACTGGCGCAGGTGCGCACCGCAGGCCGGGTCACGGACGCTGGGGACACGGTCCGGTACAGCTGGCCCGGCGTGTACTTCGAGGGCAGGGTCCGGGGCACCGGCGTGGGCGTCGTGCTCGACGACCGGGCCGCCGACTACGACGTCCAGGTCGACGGGGCCACCGTCGCCACGCTCGTCACGCCCGGCGCGGGCACGCGCTGGATCAACGGCCTGTCGGACGGCGTGCACGACGTCCGGTTGGTCAAGCGCAACGACAGCCCGTGGGACGTGAGCGCGTTCGGGGGCTTCCTGGCCGCGCCCGGCGGCGCGGTGCTGAGCAAGCCGCCCGCCCGGCACCGCCAGGTCGAGTTCATCGGGGACTCCCTCACCGTGGGCTACGGCAACCTGTCGACCTCCCACGACTGCACCGGGGACCAGCTCCGGCGGACCACCGACACCGACGTGAGCTACGGCGCCCTCACTGCCCGGCAGTTGGACGCCGACTACCAGATCAACGGCTATTCCGGCCTCGGCATGGTGCGCAACTTCAACGGGGGCTCGCCCGACGTCACGTACCGCAGCTTCTACGACCGTGCCCTGCTGAGCGTGTCCGGCGACGTCTGGCAGAACCCTGGCACCTGGCGCCCCCAGCTGGTGGTGGTCAACCTCGGGACCAACGACTTCTCGACCCCCGTCCACGCCGGTGAGCCGTGGACGCCCGACAGCCTCGCGGCCGCCTACCGCGACGCCTACCGGGACTTCCTCAAGGAACTGCGGACGCGCTACGGGGCCGGGACCACCTTCCTGGCCGTCGGCAGCGGCCAGTACGCCGGTTACGTCCAGCAGGTGGTCAAGGAGCGCACCGACGCCGGTGACGGCCGGGTCCGCTACTGGGCCCTCGACAGCTCGGGCTTGGACTTCCAGGGCTGTGACTGGCACTACTCGGCCCATGACGACCGCATCATCGCGGACCGGCTCACCTCGTTCGTCTCGGGCCTGCCGATGGGCTGGTGACCGAACCGGTGGGCCGGTGACCGGAACCGGTGGGCCGGTGACCGCAGCCGACAGGCCGGGCGGTGCACTCCACCGCACTGATCGGGCCCGGGCCGGGCAGCGCCTCGCTGCCCGGCCCGGGCGCCGCTCGGGCGCCCCGCCGTCACCCCGGGCGGCGCTGCTCCGGCACCGTGGGCGGGCGGCGCCGCAGCGGCGCCAACTCGCGCTCCAGGGTGCGGACGTCCAGGGCGATCCGGGCCGCGGTCTCCCGCGGGCCGGTGCCCGCGGGCAGCCGGCGCGACCACGAGCGGGGCTTGGCCGGGCCGTCCTGGACCATGTGGAAGTTGAGCCTCAGCCCGTCGGCGACGTCGACCAGGCTCACCAGGATCCGGGTGTCGGGGAGGTCGATGCTCACCTCGTTCCCGATGCACGAGCAGGCGACCAGGCCTTCGATGTCCTCCTCGGCCAGGTACCTCGCCAGGGGGACAGCCTTCCCCCGGACCAGAAACGGACGATCCATCGGACTCACCGGACCCGCCTCCTCCCCCAGCACGCGTACGGCGCCTCGGCCGCGGCGCAACCGCGCCGCAACGGACCGGGCCCGCCTATGCTCCACCACATCCGCTCGCGGATCCAACTCGGGGTCTCGCCAATGGACTTGAGCGAAGTCATCGACCCGGCGCACCGGCGCACGCTCCGGCGCACCGGGCCCGCCGCCCGCGCCGCGGACAGCACCGCGGCGGCAGCGCCAGCGACGGCAAGAGGCCCGGGGAACGCCTCGGGTGCCCGTCCGCATACGGCGGACGGGCACCCGAGGCGGTGCGGGGCAGTGCGGGGCGGTGCGGGGGTATTACGGGGCGGTGCGGGGGTATTACGGGGCGGTGCGGCCGGCCGGGTTCAGCGACCGGAGCGGCCGTGCAGCACCAGGGCACGGGTCAGGGCGAACAGGCCGCCCGTGCACAGCGCGGTGCGGAGCATGTTGGACGAGACCCAGCTGTCGGCGAACTGCGCGCGCACCGCGGCGAAGTCGTGGATCTGGGACGG
>NZ_JOHO01000087.1 GCF_000719705.1 Streptomyces sp. NRRL S-350
CGTCGGGGCCGTCGGGGGTGTGCGGGCCGGTGGGGCCGCCGGGCTCGGGGTCGCGCGGCGGGGTGGCCGGCGGCACGGGGCCCTGCGGGTCCGGGCGGTTCGCGTCCTGGCCGTTCGGGTCGGGGGTCTTCGGGTCGGTGGTCTTCGGGTCCGGGGTCTTCGGGGTCTTCGGGTCGGGGCCCGGGCCGTCCGGGGCCTTCGGGGCCGGGCCGTTCGGGTCCGGGTGACCGGGCGCAGCAGGCGCGGTGCCGTCGCCGGGGCCGCCGGCGCTGGTGCGGACCGGCGGCGGCGAGGCGGCCGGGCTCCGGTGGGCGGTGTTCTCCTGCGGCTGCGGGCCGGTTTCCGTGCCGGCGGGGTGCCGGCCCGCTCCCCCGGGGCCGCCGTCGGTCGAGGTCGAGGGCTCGTGCAGGGGCGGTTCGTTGTGCGCGTCGACGACCGTGGTGCGGCGCGCCGGGTCGGGCCTGCTCTGCTGCGGCTGGGGTTTGACGGCGCCGTCGCGGCCGTTCGCGTCGGCGGAGGACGTCGCGGTGGTGCCGCGTTCGCCCTGGTTCGCCTGGTTCCCGGGGCCCTGGTTCCCGGCCTTGGTCGCGGCCTTGGGTGTGCCCGCGCCGGTGTTGCCGGACTCGGTGGTCCCGGGCCCGCCGCCCGTCTTCCGGGGCACGGGCGGGGTGACGGGGGCTTCCCGGTCGCCGGGCGCCGTCGTGGACTTCGGCGGCGTGTCGGCGGTCGTCCGCTCGTCGCCACGGGACTGCGTCTCGACGGGCCGGGCGGGGGCCTTCGGGTCCCATCCGCCGTCGACCGAGGAGTTGAAGCTGGTCTTGCCCTTGGGGTCGGCGAGGACGCCGTCGCCGTTCTCCTCCCGGTGGTTCCCGGATCCGAGGAGGGTCGAGCCGGACAGCGAGGCGCCCGACTTGATCGAGGCGCCGTCGCCGCCCGACAGGTGCGTCCCGGCGATCTGGTCGATGTGCCCGAGCCGGGGCACCGGGAAGGGCGCCGAGTGGCCGCCCAGGTTGCTGATCACCGACAGGATGGTCAGCGGGTGGGTCAGGCCGTAGTTCGGGCCGGACCCGTCGGTGATCCGGGAGCTCTCCAGGCCGCGGACGAAGTCCGCGTACCGCAGGGTCAGCGGCGAGGCGAGGCCCATGATCATGTGGCGCATCCCGCCCATCATGAAGCCGCCGAGGAAGCTCATTCCGCTGGCGTGCCACTCGCCGTTGTAGATCGTGTTGTAGATGCCCTCGGTGAGGTACTGGTTGATGCCCGACTCGAACTGGCTGCCCAGGACGTGTCCGAGGTGGAACATCCGGTTCATCTTGTTGACGCTGCCCGCGAGTTCGGGAATCTTGTCGACCAGCAGCTTGAGCTCGGGCGTGAGCGCGACCTTGCCGCCGTCCTTGGCGAGGTTCTCCAAACTCTCCTTGAGCGCTTCCCTGCTGCTCTCCTTCATCACCGTCTTGAGGGAGTGCTCGGCGAACTGCTTGCCGATCTGCTCGCCCATCTCCCGGGCGAGCTTGTGGCCGATCTCCTCGCCGAGTTCCTTGTCGAAGAGGTCGCCGAGCTGGCGGACGAACTTCTCGCCGGTCGCGGCGCCCACCTTGCGTCCGCCCTTGAAGCCCTTGGACAGGTACTGGGCGTTCTCCTTCAGGAGCGTGGTGATGCCTCTGGCGAACCGTTCGGCCGCCTCGTCCCCGAGCAGGTGGCCCAAGCCCCGGCCGGCCTCCTCGCCGGCCCCCTTGCCCGCCCCCTTGAGGGCGCCGGCCGCGGCGCCCTCGCCGAGGTCCTTGCCCGCCCCCTTGAGGGATCCGCTCGCCACGCTCTCGGCCAGTTCCTTGGCCGTCCCCTTGAGGGCGCCGGCCGCGGCGCCCTCGCCGAGGTCCTTGCCGATGCCCTTGAGGGCTCCCCCGGCGAGCCCCTTGATGACGTCGTTGAGGGCGCTCTCCACGAACAGCTTGGCCAGGCGGGGGCCGAGCAGCTTGCCCAGGCCCTCGCCCAGCAGGTTCAGCGGCCCGCCGATCGCCCCGCTGATCGCGCCGAAGATCGCCGCCTGCTTGGTGAGGTCCTTGTCCCACTCGTGCCGGTCGCCGTGGTCGAACTGGATGCCCTGGATGATGGCGTCCATGATCAGGCCGCCGACGACGCCGCCGAAGGTGTGCATGGCGATCAGCTGCGCGAGCTTCTTCAGCAGCTGGATGAGGAACTGCCGGGTCAGGATCTTCTGCCACTCCAGCTGCACCAGGGAGGCGCCGCCGGTGAACACGGACCAGGCGATGGCGAAGGCGATCTCGATGACCAGCTGGACGAGCTGACCGATCGCCATCCACTTGGTGTACTCGACGGTGTTGGCGACCTTGCCGGCCAGCTCGGCCAGCTGGGTGCAGAGGTCGGCGGCGTTGCGCAGGGGGTCGGTGGCCGGGTCGGAGCTGGTGAACCGCCCCCACTCCTTCTGGAAGGCCTTGGCGGCCTCGCCCTCGATCCTCGTGTTGCAGGTCTTCACCGCGTCGAGGATGTACTCGCTCAGCTTCGGCAGGTCCCCGGCCAGTGCGAGGTAGTCGTCCCGGACGTCGCGCAGCAGCCCCTCGTCGCTCTCCGGCCAGGGCATGCCGCTGATGATGTGGAAGAACTGCGCCACGCCCGGGGACACGTGGATGGACGAGTGGGACATGGCGCGGGGGCCTCCGGAGGCGGGGCTGGTGGTACGGGGGTGCGGGGGGCGGCGAGGGCGGACGGCGGGACCGGGGCCGGGCCCTAGCGGAGGCGGTTCACACCAGTTCGCGGCCGTGTTCGTCGGCGGCGTCCAAGAGGTCGGCGGTGCCCTGGCCGTGGGCGGACATCGCCTTCAGCTTGTTGCGGATCTGCGTGGTCAGCGCGTACAGGTCCGAGGTCGGCTTGTCGATCTTCTCGTGGTACTGCTTGCCGATGTCGTCGCCGCCGCCGGCCTTGACGTTCTTCGCGTTGATGTCCTCCATCTCCGTGTTGACCTTCTCGATCAGGGCGGCCACGTCGTCGAAGTTGGCGAACGCCTGCTTGAGGCCCTCCTCCTTGCGCAGCGTCCTAGCCATTGAACTCCTCCTGCTTGCGGGACTTGACGGTCCGGTCGGCGCCGGGGCGCATCGCGGTGAGCGGGGCGAGCAGCGCGTCCAGGTCCAGGGCGCCGCCGACTCCGAACGGGTCCTCGTCGCCGCGTTCGCCGGTGAAGTTCATCCGCAGCGTCTCGCCGACGCCTTCGAAGCCGCGCATCTCGGCGGTGATCCGCTCGCCCATCCGGGCCTTGGCCTCGTTGAGGACGTCCTTCAGCACGGCGCCGAGTTCGGCCGGCGCCATGGACTGGTAGGCGGTGGTGTGGAAGCTCAGCGCGAGCACCTCGCCCTGGGGGCCGACCTTCGCGGTGACCATCCGGTCCTTGCTCCTGGCCTCGGCGGTCATCGCCTGCATCCTGCGCGTCGACTCGGCCAGCCTCTCCTTCTGCTCCTCCAACGAGGCCATGGCCTGGTTGAGTTGGTCCTCGAACGAGTACGACATGCCTTCTCCGTTCCTGGTCCGGGGGCGGCGCCCTGGCGGGGCGCCGCCTCCTGCCGCCGGGCCGCTGCGCTCAGCGGCCGATCACACCGTTGACCGCACCGGTCTCGGTGCCCCACACCTCTTCGTCCTCGGCCAGCCAGGTGGTGCGCTGGCGGTCCTTCTCGCCCTGGCCGGCCCCCATGCCGCCGCCCATGCCGCCGCCCATCGGCGGCATCATCGGCATCCCGCCGCTGGTGGACACCGAGCGGCCCCGCATCGCGGCCGCATCCTCGGCGGCCATCGCGGAGGCCTTCTGCATGGCGGCCTCCTTCGCGGCGGCGGCCTCGGCGGCCGCGGCGGCCGCCGTCTTGCCGCCGGGGGCCAGCCCGCCGCTGTTCTCGATGGCCCGCGGGCTGAGCCCGCCGCCGGAGCCGACCAGCCGGGGCAGGCCGCCGGAGCCCGAGCCCGTGCCGCCCGCGCCCCCGGTGTCTGCGCCGGCGCCGCCGAAGAGGTTGGCGTACGAGGGCAGGGCACCGGCGCCGGAGCCCGCCCCGGAGCCCGACGACCAGTCGGAGCCGGAGCCGTAGTCGCCGAAGGAGGACCCGAGGTCCAGCTTCCAGTCGGAACCGGTGGCCGGCGGGCGGATGCCGCCTCCGCTCCCGGCCCCTGCGCCACCGCTGCCGCCGCTGCCACCGCTGCCGACCATCAGGTCGACCGCGTGTTGGCGGTCGGTGTAGCGCTGGGAGATGTCGGAGACCGGGCGGCCGGTCGAGTCGAGCAGCGTGCCGTCGGCGGCGATGGACCCGTCCTTGGGCAGCACCACCGGGTTGCCGTCGCGGTCCAGCACCTCCTTGCCGTCGGGCCCGACCACCGTCCCGTCGTCGCGGACCTTGGAGCCCTTGGGCACCTTCGCGTTCTGCCCGTAGATGCCGCCGCCGGTACCCGGCGGGACGTCCGAGCCCGGCGGGACGACCACCGGCTTGCCGTCCTTGCCCATCACCTTCTGGCCGTTGGCGTCGTACACCTGGCCGTCCTTGCCGATGTAGCCGCCCGGGGGCAGCAGCACCGGCTTCTTGTCGGCGCCCAGGACGGGCTTGTGGTCCTTGTCGAGGATCGGCGTGCCCTCGCCACCGCCGAGGCCGAGGCCCCCGCCGCCACCGCCGCCGGCCCCGATGACCGGGGGCGGCGGCGGAAGGTGGGTCTTGGAGTCGCCGCCCTTGCCGCCGCCGGCGCCCCCGGCGCCGCCGCCCAGGTCGAACTTGCTGCCGGCGCCGCCACCCCCGCCGCCCGCGCCGCCGCCCAGGTCGAGGTTGCCGGAGCCGCCCTTGCCGTCGCCGCCGGCGCCGCCCTTGCCGTCACCGCCGGTGCCGTCGCCCGTCCCCGGGCCGGGCGGCGCCGCGGTGGGCAGGTCCAGGCTGATGTTGACGTAGCCGCGGCCGAAGTCCGTGACCAGCTGCTTGTAGGCGGTGTTCAGGGCGTCCGTCGGATCGGCCCCGCCTGCCTGCCGCTTGTCGAGGTACTTGACGACGCTGTCCAGCCATTTCTGCTTCGCCTTCTGCTCCAGCTTGGCGTAGAAGGCGTCCTGGGTGGCGTCGCCGAGCGATGCGGAGAGGATGGACGTCACTTGGCCGTTGGCGTCGAACGTCGGCGACTTGCCCGTCATCTCCTCGGCCAGCGCCTGGTAGATGGCGTGGGAGGGCCACAGCTCCCCGGAGTCCCACCACCCCTTGTGGACGGTGTAGAGGCCGGTGACCGTCTTCGGGATCTGGTCGGCTGCCGCCTCCAGGTCCGCCGGGTGCTTCACCGTGTCGAGTTGGAGGCGCATGGACTCCAGCTCCAGCGCGTACCGCTTGAGCAGCATCTTGAACTCGCCGGCCGCGTCGCCCTGCCAGGTGCTGTCCGGGCCGTCGATCAGGTCGACCCACTTCTTCACCCGCGGGTACCAGGTCTCCAGCCACGTGCCCACGTCCCGCAGGCCCTGGGCTGCGTCCCGCAGGCTCCGGGGGTCGACCGTGCCGTTGCCGCCGCCGGACGCCAGCGGGCCGAGGATCCCCTCGTGCTGGTGGATGAACTGGGACAACGGCTTGTCGGTGTCGTTGCCCCAGTCCGTGTAGTTGACCGGGATCCCGATCAGGACGTAGTGGTCGACCTTGTTGAAGGTGTAGTTCCACGCCCACCACACGTCGGGCCTGGCCTCGCCCTCCTTGGCCATGTCCGTGTGCCCGGTGTTGGCGTCCGTGCCGTAGTAGAAGCCGGCGCCCGACGTACCCTTCTGGACCAGGTCCGGCCTGATCCAGGGCTTGCTCCCCGCGGGAAGCTCCGCGACCTTGGTCCTGTCGACGATCTTCTGATCCGCGCCCCCGAAGAACGCGAGCACCTGCTCCCAGGTCCCGGCCATCAGTCCACCCACCTGCCTTGTACGGTCAACTCTTCTGCGGTCAGCTGGTCTTGGGAGGAGGAGCGGCGGTCGACACCTTGGTGAGGACCTCCATCATCTCGGCGGCCGTCATGGCCTCCTCGTGGGCCTCGTCCATGATCGTCAGCGTCAGCTGGATCTTCACCTGGGCCTGGCGCATCTGGGACTTGAGGGTGCCGAGGTCGGTGGCCAGGCCGGTGGCCAGGTTCTTGAAGTCGAGGACGATCGAGTCGGCGAAGAACAGCTTGTTGCCCACCAGCAGCGAGTTGCCCCCGCCGTCCAGCATCCCGGCGTAGCGCTGCATCACGTTGTAGCCGGGGTTCTGGTTCAGGTCGTCCAGCAGGCCGCCGATCTCCGTGTTCGCGAAGTACTGGAGGTCGTCCTTGTTGACGCTGAGGGTGTGCTCGTAGTTCGGGGGCGGCGGCGTCGCCATCAGCCGACGCCCGCGGCGGCGTTCGCGTCGGCGTCGCGCAGCAGGCCGTGCATGGTGCGCAGGGTGTTGGCCGCGGCGGTGATGTCGTTGGTCATCTCCGACTCCTGAAGGTCGAGCATCTTGCGGAAGTCGCTGGCGGCGGTGGCGAGCTGGCCCTGGAGCTGGTTCTCGGCGCTCTGGAGCGCGGCCCTGAGGTTCTCCATGGCGTCGTGCATGCTGCTGCCGGACGCGGTCAGGGCGTCGGCCGCCTCGTCGATGTTGGCGTGGTTGAGCAAGAGGTGTTCGAGGTTCCCGGCCATCGTCTGCCCTTCGGTCGGTGGTGCGGTCGGTTGTGGGGTCGGTTGTGCGGTCGGTGTTACTTGGGGTTCAGGCCGTTGCTGACGTCCAGGCTGAGGCTGGACGGGCTCGTGCCGTGGACCATGTCCAGGGCCTCGTTGTGGGCGGTGCTGATGATCTGGTGCCCGGCGGCGAAGCTCTGCTGGAAGGTGTCGTAGGAGGTCCGCAGCTGCCGGTAGCGCGTCGTCCAGTCGTTGATCTTCTGCTGGTAGGCGGTGCTGCAGGCGGCCTGGAAGTGGTCGTGGACCTCGGTGTTGATGTCCTCGATGTTCGTGCAGGCCCTGAGCATCGTGTCGATGTGGCCTTGCAGGGTCGCCAGGGTCTGGCGGACGACCGCGTCCTCTGTCTGCAGGGTGTTCACCATCGGGGGCTCCTCTCCGTCGGCCCGGCGCGGATGCCGGGTTCATTTCAGGTCAACGGCGCCGTGTCGGCGGCCGGTTCACCGCGGGCAGGCCGGTGCGGCCGGGTTCGGCGCGGGAGTGGCGGGGGCGCCGGTGAGGGCGGCCGGGTCGAGGCTGGGGCCGGTGGGCAGCAGGGTGAGCAGGGCCGCGGGCAGGCCGGCCGGGGCGGCCCCGCCGTAGCCGAGCTGTTTGGCGACGGCGGGTGAGGCGAGCGGGTACTTCACGCCGGTGTCGGTGACGAGGTAGAGGGTGGTGCCGGTGCCGGCGGTGGACAGGGCGCGCACGAGGGCGCCGCCGCCGGGGCGCACCGTGACGGTGTCGGCGCCGGCGCAGGGCGCCTCGACGCCGGGTTGGGCGGTGGGGGCGGGGCCCTGGACGGCGGTGTCGTCGAGGAGGGTGACGGAGGTGGTCGGGGCGGGGTCGCCGGGGCTCAGTTCGGCGCACACGTCGCGGCCCTGGGGGGCGGTCAGGAGTTCGGGCGGGGCGGTGGGCAGGCCGGTGGCGGCGGGTGCGGGGGGTGCGCTGTGGGCGGCGAGGTCGGCGGCGTTCACGGCGGCGGGGGTGGCGGCGTCGCCCTGGTAGGCGCTCTGCTGGGTGCGGGGGTCGTAGCGCAGCAGTTCGAAGGCCAGGGGGGTGAGGGGGGTGAGGCCGGCGCGGGTGAGCAGGTAGGGCTCGCCGGCGGGGCCGGTGAAGAGTTGTCCGATGCGGGTGGGGCGGGTGGCGAGGTCGGGGCCGGGGGTGCCGCGTTGGTCGATGTCGGGGGCGGCGAGGTCGGGGCCGGCGGGCAGGGCGTTGAGGAAGGCCTGGGTGACGGGCTGGGCGGTGGCGGCGGCCTGGCCGAGGGCCTGGCGGGCGCCGTTCTGGGTGTCCAGGCGCAGGCGGCGGCCGTGCCAGAGGAGGTGGGTGGTGCCGTCGGGGGCGGTGACGAGGAGGCCTTGGCGGTCGGTGAGGGCGGTGCCGTGGGCGGCGGGGTCGACGGCGAGGGCGAGTTGGGGTTGGCGGGTGCCGGAGGGGCCGGGGCGCAGGGTGGCGCAGGCGAGCCAGGGGGCGGTGGTGAGGCGTTCGGGTGCGGGCAGGCCGTCGGGGGCGCCGAGGATGCCGAGGGGGGCGCCGCGGGGGGTGTCGGCGAGGGAGCGCAGGCTGACCTGGTCGACGGTGAGCTGGTCGCCGGTGAGGAGGCGGGCGGTGGTCTCGTTGAGGAGGGGGTGGAGGGTGCCGTCGAGGTAGAGGTAGCGGGCGCCGCTGTCCTTGACGAGGACGAGGGTGCCGGGTTTCTTCCAGCCGGTGGCGCCGCCGGGGACGAGGACGCCGTAGACGGCGGCGATCAGGCAGGCGAGGGCGGCGATGAGGATGCCGGTGACGGTGCCGCGGGAGGTGCGCCCGGTGGGGGTGTCGGGGGCGTCGGGTTCGCCGCGGAGCATGCCGGTGGCGAGGCGGCCCATCACGAACAGGTGGGCCTGCACCTGGTCGCGTTTCGACTGCATGGCGTGGTTCTCCTCGGTGGCGGGGCGTCGGGCGCGCTCGCGCGCGGGGCGGGGCGTCGGGGTTCCTCTGCGGGCGCGGGTGCGCGGGTGCGGTGGTGCGCGGGTGTCGGCGCGCGGGGGCGCGGTGGCGGTGCGGGGGCGGCCGTCAGCCGGCGATGGCGCGCAGCGCGTGGTAGGCGCCGGCGGCGGCGAGGGCGAGCGGGAGCACGGTGACGGCCGCGAGGGTGTGCAGCAGGTCGGCGGCGCGGCCCCAGTAGGGCAGGAGGCGCCGGCCGGGGATCGTCCAGGAGGCGGTGGCCAGGACGGCGGCGGTGGCGAGCAGGGCGGCGAGCAGGCCCAGGCGTGCGGCCGGGGTCTGGCCGAGGGCGAGGTGGGCGGTGAGCAGGGCGGGGCCCAGGGCGCCGGGGACGAGGACGGCCAGGCGCTGGGGGATGCTGCCGATGCCGCGGGCGTGCAGCAGCAGCAGCAGGGACAGGGCGCAGGTCAGGGCGGTGGGGGCCCAGCCGTCCTGGGCGGCCAGGGTGGCCAGGCACAGGGCGAGGACGGGGGCGAGGGCGAGGTGGAAGGCCGTCAGGAAGCCGTCGGCGACGATGCTGCGGGAGCGGACGGCGGCGGCGGGGACGGCTTCGATGCCTTCCTGGAGTTCGTCGGCGTTGCGGGGCAGGGCGGGCAGGCGCAGTCCGGACAGGCGGAAGCACAGGCCGGGCAGGAAGGCGGCGGTGGCGACGGGGGCGACGGCGAGGGCGGCGGCGGTGGCGGGTGTGCCCAGTCCGGCGAGCAGGAGGGCGCCGGCGGCGGTGACGTGCAGGGCGAGCAGGACCAGGCCGAGGAAGAGGGGCGCGGAGCAGCCGACGGCGGCCATGGCGAGGACGGCGGCTCCGGCGCCGGCGCAGCCGCCGGCGAGCAGGCGTGCTCCGGTGGCGGAGGGTCCGGTGCCGGTGGTGAGCAGGGCGGCGGCCAGGGCGAGGTAGGGCACGGCGGTGGCGCCGAGGGCGGTGCCGGCGCCGGCGTCGCCGACGGCGCGGGAGGCGCTGAGGGCGCCGAGCAGCAGGAGCAGGGCGGTGACGGCGGCGGCTGCGGCGCGGGCGGGGGCGGGTCCGGGCAGGAGCAGGAGGGCGGCGCCGCCGGCCAGGGCGGTGACGGCCAGGGTGAGGGCGCTGTGGTGGGTGAGGGCGGGGCGCCAGGTGTCGGGGCGTTCGCGCATACCGGTGGCGAGGCCGTCGGCGAGGTCGTCGTAGTGGACCTCGGGGAGGGCTTCGCGGCGTGGGCGCAGGTGGAGTTCGTCGCCGTCGTGCAGGTCGAGGGCGTCGGCGCCGAGTTCCTCGTCCAGGGGCGGGTGGCCGAGGCGTTGGAGGATCCAGCCGTCGTGTTCGACGCCCTGTTCGTCGAGGTCGGTGCCGGCGTGGGCGAGGACGGCCGGCAGCAGGTCGGCCAGGGGGATGTCGGCGGGCACGGCGAGTTCGAACACCGCCTCGGGTGTGCGGAACCTCAGTCGGCACAGTCCGGCGACGGCGGCCCCGTTGGCACTCCCGTTCACGCTTCTCCTCACGTTCGTACGACCCGGTGGGCCGTCCCGCGTGTGTGGGTGCCCCGCTTTCAGGCACGGGCGGCGGGGGGTGGCGGGTTCACCGCGGTGCGGGCGGGTCCGGGCCGGTGGTGAACCCGGGGCGGGGCGCCGTCCGTGGTCCTGGGCGGACGGCGCCCCGGACGGCGGGGCCTGTGCTGCCGTCCTTCCGGCGCGAGGAGCCCTTCGTTGAGTGTGGTGCTGGTCGACCGTCCGCCGCGCCGTCCCGGCCCGGCGATGCCCGACGGCGAGATCCAGTTGCAGGAGCCGCCTGTGCTGCCGGAGTCGCAGAGCGGCATGTCGAGCGTGATCTCGATGGCGCCGATGGCGTTGAGTTCGCTGTCGATGGTGTTCGTGTTCCTGCGCCCGGGTGAGGGCGGCGGGGTCCTGGGCTACGTGGCGATGGGCATGATGGGCCTGTCGGCGGTGGGCATGCTGGTGACGCAGCTGATCCGCGGCTCCAGTGACCGCAAGCGGGAGTTGCGGGCGGAGCGGCGCGACTACCTGCGCTACCTGTCGCAGATCCGCCGTCAGGTGCGCGGGCACATCGTGCGTCAGCAGGAGGCGCTGGCCTGGCGTCATCCGGCGCCGGGGGCGGTGGCGTCGCTGGTGCGCACCTCGCGGCTGTGGGAGCGGCGCAGTGCGCATCCGGACTTCGGCGACGTGCGGATCGGGGTGGGGCACCAGCGGCTGGCGGTGCGGCTGGCGCCGTTGTCGACCAAGCCGGTGGAGGACCTGGAGCCGTTGTGCGCGCACGCGCTGCGCCGGTTCATCCACGCCTACGGCACGGTGGCGGACCAGCCGATCGCGGTGTACGTGCGCGGGTACGCCCAGGTGCTGCTGCGCGGTGACGACCGGGAGGCGGCGCGGGCGCTGGTGCGGGCGATGCTGGCGCAGCTGGCGCTGTTCCACGCCCCGGACGAGCTGCGGATCGCGGTGGTGGCGGACGCGGAGCACCGGCAGCGGTGGGAGTGGGCGAAGTGGCTGCCGCACGCGCTGCACCCGGTGGACAGTGACGCGCTGGGGCCGGTGCGGCTGGTGGCGGGGTCGCTGGTGGAGTTGGAGCAGGTGCTGGGGGCGGAGTTCGCGGGGCGCGGGCCGTGGGAGCCGGAGGCGCAGCCGGGCCGGGACGAGCCGTTCACGGTGATCGTGCTGGACGGGGTGGCGGCGGCGCCGGGCGGCCGGGCGGCGTTGGCGGGTTGGCGCAACGCGGTGCTGCTGGACCTGGGTGAGGCGTTGGAGTGGAAGCCGTTGCGGCACCGGTTGCGGCTGCGGATCGAGGAGGGGCGGCTGGCGATGGTGGGGGCCGACCGCAACCACCAGGACGAGGTGACCGATCTGGGCCGGCCGGACGCGCTGTCGCTGCCGGCCGCGCGTCGCCTGGCCGCGCTGATGGCGCCGTACCGGATCGGGGACCAGGTGGAGGCCGGGGAGCCGTTGGCGGGCGACTTCGACCTGGCGTCGCTGCTGGGCATCCGGGATCTGCACCGGCACGACGTGGCGGACAGCTGGGCGCGGCGCGGGATCGCCGACCGGCTGCGGGTGCCGCTGGGCATCGCCGGTGACGGCACGCCGGTGGAGCTGGACATCAAGGAGTCGGCGCAGGGCGGCATGGGCCCGCACGGGATGCTGATCGGCGCGACCGGGTCGGGCAAGTCGGAGCTGCTGCGCACGCTGGTGCTGGCGTTGGCGATGACGCACTCCTCCGAGGTGCTGAACTTCGTCCTGGTGGACTTCAAGGGCGGTGCGACGTTCCTGGGCCTGGACCGGCTGCCGCACACCTCGGCGGTGATCACCAACCTGGCCGACGAGGCCGCGCTGGTGGACCGGATGCGCGACGCGCTGCACGGTGAGCTGGTGCGCCGCCAGGAGCTGCTGCGCTCGGCGGGCAACTACAGCTCGCTGCTGGACTACGAGACGGCCCGGGCGGGCGGCACGCCGCTGGAGCCGCTGCCGACGCTGTTCGTGGTGGTCGACGAGTTCAGCGAACTGCTGGCCGCGCACCGCGACTTCATGGACCTGTTCATCATGATCGGCCGGCTGGGCCGGTCGCTGGGTGTGCACCTGCTGCTGGCCTCGCAGCGCCTGGACGAGGGCCGGATGCACGCCCTGGAGTCGCACCTGTCGTACCGGATCGGCCTGCGGACGTTCTCGGCGATGGAGAGCCGGGGCGTGCTGGGGGTGCCCGACGCGTACCAGCTGCCCTCGCAGCCCGGCAACGGGTTCCTGCGCAGCGACATCGCCACGCTGACGAGGTTCAAGGCCGCGTACGTCTCCGGCCCCTACCGGGCGCCGCGGCCCGCCGCCGCGCGCCAGCAGGCCGCGGCCGGGCAGGTCGCCCCGTACGGGACGGGGTACGTGGCGCCGCGTCAGGTCGTCGCGGTGCCCGAGGAGCCGGAGGCGGAGGCCGCCGAGGAGAGCCGCAGCCTGCTCGCGCTGGCCGCCGACAGGCTCGTCGACGCGGGGCCGCCCGCCCACCAGGTGTGGCTGCCGCCGCTGGGCGTGCCGCCGACGCTGGACCAGTTGCTGCCGCCGCTGGCGGCGCACCCCGCGTACGGGCTGACCACCGAGACCGACGCGGGCCGGGGCACCCTGCAGGTGCCGGTCGGGGTGATCGACCGACCGTTCCACCAGGTGCGCGACCTGCTCACCGCCGACCTGTCCGGCGCGGGCGGCCACGTCGGCATCGCGGGCGGGCCGCAGAGCGGCAAGTCGACGCTGCTGCGCACCCTGGTGACCGCTCTGGCGCTCACCCACACCCCGCGCGAAGTGCAGTTCTACTGCCTGGACTTCGGCGGCGGCACGCTGTCCTCGCTGCGCGGCCTGCCGCACGTGGGCGCGGTCACCGGGCGGCACGACCCGGAGCGGGTGGTGCGCACGGTCGCGGAGGTCAACGCGATCCTGGCCCGGCGCGAGCTGCGCTTCGCCGAGCTGGGCATCGACTCGGTGGCGGCGTTCCGGCGGGCGCTGGCGGCGGGCGAGCTGCCCGATGAGCCGCACGGGGACGTGTTCCTGGTGGTCGACGGCTGGAACACCGTGCGCCAGGAGTTCGCGGACCTCGCGCCCGCGCTGACGCTGATCGCCCAGCGCGGCCTCAACTACGGCATCCACCTGGTCGTGGGCACCACCCGCTGGGGCGAGGTCACCGGTGCGCTGCGCGACCTGCTGGGCACCCGCTTCGAGCTGCGGCTGGGCGACCCGGTCGACTCCGCGATCGGCATGCGGATCGCGGCGACCGTGCCGAAGGTCCCCGGCCGCGGCCTGACCGGCGAGCAGCTGCACTTCCTGACCGCGCTGCCCCGCCTGGACGGCAACGGCAGCACCGAGGACCTCGGCGAGGGCGTCGCCGACCTGGTCGACGCCGTCGCCGAGCACTGGACGGGCCCGCGCGCCCCCGAGGTCCGGATGCTGCCGCTGCACCTGCCCGCCGCCACGCTGCCCGCCCCCGAAGGGCGGCTGCGCGTCCCGCTGGGGCTCCAGGACGTCTCGATGGCCCCGCTGTGGCACGACTTCGAGGACTCCGCGCACCTGGTGGTGGTCGGCGACAGTGAGTCGGGCAAGACCAACCTGCTCAAGCTCGTCGCCGCGGGCATCACCGGCGCCTACCGGCCCGACCAGGCCCGCATCATGCTGGTCGACTACCGCCGGGTGCTGCAGGGCGCGGTGCCCGAGGAGTACCGGCTGGGGCACGCGGTCGCCGTGGACGTGCTGCGCCAGATCGTCGACGGCGCGGCACGGGCGATGGCCAACCGGCTGCCCGGCGCGGACATCGCGCCGGAGCGGCTGCGGCTGCGGGACTGGTGGGAGGGCCCCGAACTGTTCATCCTGGTCGACGACTACGAGCTGGTCGCCGGCTCCGGCGGCGGGATGGCCGCCCACCCGTTCGCGCCGCTGCTGGACTACCTGGCGCAGGGCGCCGAACTGGGCCTGCACCTGATCGTGGCCCGCAGCGCCAACGGCATCGGGCGGGCCTCCTCGGACCAGCTGCTGCGCAAGCTGGAGGAGGTCAACACCCCGGCGCTGCTGCTGTCCTGCCCGCCCAGCGAGGGCTTCCTGTTCGGCAACACCAAGCCCCGCACCCTCCCGCCCGGGCGGGCCCTGCACATCACCCGGCGCCGCACGGTGCAGGTGCAGACCGCGCTCGTCGACGACGGCGACGGTGGCGGCACCGGCGGCAGTGGCGGCACCGGCGGCAGCGGCGGCGGCAGCGGCGAGGGGAGGACGGGGCGATGAGCGCCGAAGCCGTACCGGCACGACGCTGGCTGACCCGCCACCGCGCCACCCCCCAGGCCGACCCGGCGCCCGACCCCGCGCCCGCGACGCTGCACGAAGTCGGACCGCACTTCGTCATCGCCCCCGGCGCCCCGGGCCCGGCGGCGCTGCCCACCGAACTCGCCGACGCCCTGGCCGCGCTGCCCGCCGTCATCGGCACCGTCACCGTGCTGGCCGCCGCCGCCGACGCGCAGCCCGTCCTGCTCGGACGGCTGGACGAACTGGCCCGCACCGCCGCCGCCCGCAACGCCGCCACCCTCGTCCTGGCCGCCTCCAACCTCGCCACCGACCCCGGCGGCGGACGCCGCCCCGCCCAGCAGCTCGCCGAACTCGCCGCCACCAGCATCGTGGCACCCGACGGACTCGTCACCCTGCGCCCCGACGGAACCCTGCTCACCACCGGCAGCG
This sequence comes from Streptomyces sp. NRRL S-350, assembly GCF_000719705.1. Lineage (GTDB taxonomy): Bacteria > Actinomycetota > Actinomycetes > Streptomycetales > Streptomycetaceae > Kitasatospora. The sequence goes on from NZ_JOHO01000087.1 coordinate 14,813, forward strand.
ACGACGACGGCTCGTCCTCCTGGTGGCTGTGCACCCCGACCGGCCGCACCCGCCGCCTCGGGCCCCTGTGGCCGCTGCCCGCGACGGCGGCTGCGACGGGCGCTCCGGGCACGGAGACGGGCACGGAGACGGGCACGGCGACGGCGACGGGCCGGTTGGCGCCGGACCCTGAGGTCGCGGAAGCACCCGCACAGGCGACGCAGGTTCCGGCGGCGACGCAGGTTCCGGCAGCGCCTGCCGCCTGGGCGGCCCCCGCCGCCCCGGTGCCCGCCGCCCCGGTGCCCGCCGTCGCGGTGGCCGCCGCCCCGGCGCCCGTCTTCCCCGCACCCACCGTCCCGTTGGCCACCACCCTCCCGGCACCCGCCGCCCCGGTGCCCGGTCCCGCGGCGCCCGCCGGCGCCGCCGGGCCCGACCCGTCCCCGGGCGGCGACCCGCTCGACGGCGACCCCCTGGTGACCGTGCTGCCGGGCGGCTACTGGCTGCCCGGCGAGGACGCCCCCGGCAGGCCGCCCGCGGCGCTGACCGGGGCCGCCGCGGCGCCGGGCACGCTGGTCGTGGTCGTCGGCCGCCCCGGCGCCCCCCTGCCCCCGGCCGCCGACGTCGCCGCCCGGCTGCGCCACTCGAGCCCCGGCCCCGCCGGCCTGCTGGTCAGCGCGCCGTGGGCCGCCACCACGGCACTCGTCACGCTGGCCGGCGCCCTGGCGGCCGAACTGGGCCGGGACGTCCGCGCCGCCGTCGGCCTGCCGATGCGCACCGCGGACGGCTTCTCCTCCCGCGTCCTGGCCGACGACGGCACCGCGGCCTGGGAGCCGTGGCTGACCGAACTGACCGCCTCCCCCGGCCTGGGCCGCGTCGTCGCCTCCGCCTGGCGCCCCCTGCCCGACGGCACCGCGCCCTGCGGCCCGGCGCTCTACCGCGCCCCGCTGGCGGGCTGGCGCCTGGAGGCGGTCCCCGCCGGGCTGTGGCTGCGCCCCGAGGACCCGCCGCAGGACGTCGGCCCCCGGCTGCTCGACCCGGACCCGGCCCACCCGCTGCTCATCGCGGGCTTCTCCGACCGCACGGTCCCGGCGGAGGTGCGCGCCGTCCTGGACGGCCTGCTGTCCGCACTGACCGCCCCGGGCGCGACCCCGCACCTGCTCGTCCCCTCCGACCCGGTCCGGGAGACGGCCCGCCCGGCCGCCCACCGCCCGCTTCCCCCCGGCCCGGCGGCCGGCCCCGCCGACTCCCCGGCCCCGCACGCCCCGACGGCCGCCCCGCCCACCGGCCGCGTCGCCCCACTGCCCGAGCCGGCGACCCCGACCGCCGCCCAGGGGCTCGGCACCACCTCCTCCTCCGGGCCCCAGCCCGTCGACCTCCCGGGCCTCCACGCCCCGGCGCCGACGCCCGCCGGCCGTGTCACCCCGCTGCCCGAGGACGACGACCCCGCCGACCCCGCCGACCCCGCCGACCCCGATACCGCCGACTCCCCCACCGCGCAGGACCCGCAGGGCACGACCGCCGTCCCCGACCCCACCTCGGACCCCGGTCCGGACCCCGCCCCCGACCCCACCCCGGTATCCGGCCCGGACTGCGGTCCCGCCTCCGTCCCGGAGCCTGCGGCGCAGGCCGCCCCCGACGACCCGGCCGAGGCGCCCCCGTCCGAGCCCGCGCCCTCGTCCGAGCCCGCGCCCCCGTCGCGGTTGATCCCCCCTGACGGCGCCCTGGTCGCCGGGCGGCCGTCCACCGCCGCGGAGCGGGCCGCGTTCCGGGCGCTGCTCGGTTCGCACTTCCACCGCTACGCCAGCCGGGCCGAGCAGGTCGCCCTGCGGCTGCCGGCACTGCGCTCGCAGGCCCTGGACGACCTGAAGGACGATCTCGCGGCGGTCTACCTGCACCATGCCGACACCGGGATCCCGGTGCACCGCGCCGAGTTGGTCGAGGCCGCCCGCCGGCCCGGCCCGGGCCCGCTGGAGCCGTACCTGGCCTGTCTGGGGTCCGGGCTGCGCCGCCTGCCCAACCACCGGGGCGCCGTGCTGCTGGGCGCCGACGCCGGTGCGGAGGTACTGCGCCACTACGTGCCGGGCGTGGTGCTGACGGAGCCCGCCCCGGTGGTGGGGACGTCGGAGGCCGACCTCGCGCCGGACGTGTCGGTGGAGTTCCTGGTCTGGTCGGCCACCGGCCGCCGCACGTCGGTGATCGCGGAGGACGGGGATCCGGAGGTGGTCTTCCCGCCCGGCTCGTGGTTCTGCGTGCTGGACGTCCTGCCCGGCGGCGAGGACCGCCCGACCCGCGTGCTGCTCCGCGAGGCGGGCCTCTCGTCCGCCGGGGACGAGAGCGCGCACGAGCGGGACGAGCAGGCCCGGGTGCGGCTGCTCGCCTGGCAGGCCCGCCGCGACCTGCTGCCCGCCGAGCTCAGGCGTGCGCCGGCCCGCCCGGAGCGGCTGCGCCTCACCCCGGGGGTGGCCGCCGGGTGAGGCCGCCGGGTGAGACCCCGGCCGGCTCGGGCCCGGGCGGGACGGGGCGGCAGGTGAGGCGGCTCGCGGCAAGCAGGCGCGCCCCTGTCAGATGTCAGGGACCGCCGCGGCGGCCGCGTTCCTAGGCTGACGAGCACCGGTCCGGCCGATCGCCGGGCTTCGCACCAGCCAAGGGAGTGCCACCCCATGCGCAGGATCACCCACGCCATCGCCGCCCTCGGTCTCGCCACCGCCGCCCTGACCGCGATGGGCACCGGCAGTGCCGGTGCCGCGGACGGTTCCTGGGCGGGCTGCCCATACGGCGCGGTCTGCATCTACCCGCAGAACCAGAACCCGGCGTCCTCCCCCAGCAACGTCTACTGGAGCTACGGCGCCCACAACCTGAGCAACCAGTACGGCAACCACTGGGTCCTGAACAACCAGTCCGGCGGGGCCCACGCGCACCTGTGCCGCGGTTCGGGCGGCGCCGACTGCGTCTACGACATCGCCGCCCAGAACGGCGTCTACTACGACCTGGGCCCGATCAACTCGATCACTCTCGACCGCCCCTGACGGTCCGCCCTGACGGCCCGCCACCGGCCGTCACCGACCGCCACGGCCATGCCGGGGGGGTACCCGCCGCACGGGGGTCGCGGCGGGCACCCCCCTTTTCCCGTGCACCCACACCCCTTCGTCGCGCCGGGCACCCCCGGCTTCCCGGCGGAAAGGTCCGCCCCGGCCTACCGTGGCGCGCTCGGGCTGCCGATCCGCAGCAGGTTCCCGCTGCGGTCGACGAGCGCGAACTCCCGCATCCGGTAGGCGGTGGCGGTCACCGGCATCAGCCGGCTGCCGGTGGCCGCGTCGGCGGCCACCGGAAGGCGCTCCCACGCGCGGTGCAGCGCGTCCGCGTCCCGCACCCGCAGGTAGCAGCTGCCGGCCGTGGCCAGCGGATCCACCCCGGGCTCGTGGCGGAAGTGCAGTTCGACCGTGCCCCGGACGAGGATCAGATAGCCGCCCCGCCCGTCGCCCCCGCCCTGCCGCCCGTCGTCCCCGTCCCGCTGCCCGCTCGCGTCCCAGCGCCCGCGCGGCTCGAAGCCCAGGCGGGAGTAGAACTCCACGGTCTCGTCCAGGTCCCGACTCGGCAGGACCGGCACCGCATACTCGTCCATCCCGCCACCCTAGAACCCGCCACCGACACTCGGGCCGAACGCCGTGCGCAGCCCGCCCGCCCGGGCCCGCCGGGAGGACACCACCGGCCGCCCCCGCCCGCGAGCTGACGACGGGTCACGAGTCCGGGTCGGACCAGCGGGCGGTGACGTTCTGCGCGCTGGAGGTGCGGTCGAGCAGGACGACGGCGCGCTTGCCGCCGCCGGAGAGCACCTTGCCGTACGCCGGCGGTCCCGCCCAGTCGCGGAGCCCGGATCATCCACGGCGGCGGGCCGGATTCCCGCGGGCGGTGGGGGCGTTCAGGTGTCGGCGGCCTTGCGGGCGCGGTCGCGGCAGGTGGTGAGGGCGTAGGTGATGCGGGTGTCGGGGTGGGGTGCGGTGGTGAGGAGTTCTCCGGCGGCGACGAGGGCGGTCCAGTAGCGGGTGGGGTTGCCGGTGCGGGGCATGGGGTGGGCGGCGGTGAGGGAGAGGTAGGCGGCGGTGAGGTTGCCG
>NZ_JOHO01000088.1 GCF_000719705.1 Streptomyces sp. NRRL S-350
CCCACCCCCGACGCACCGGCCTCCCCCAGCCCCTCGGCCACCACCCAGAAGCCCCCGGCGAAGAAGCCGACCTCCCCCGCGACCCGGCCCCGGTCGAGTTCCGCGCCGGCCGGGTGAGCGCGCCACCGCCCCGGCCCGCGTACCGGCCGACGACACCGCCGCAGGGAGGCGAGAGCTTCGTGACCCACCCCGTCATGCCCCGGATCGGGCGCCGCGGCCTGCGCCCGTGGTGGTGGCTCGCGCCGGCCATCGCGATCGCCCTGGTCCTGTGCGCGGTGCTGCTCCCGCACGACCCGCAGCAGCCCGCCCGGGCGACCACCGCCGTCACCCCGCTGCCCGCCGCCACCGCCGGCGAGATCTGCTCCACCGCGGAGAACCGCTACCCGTCCCAGGCCGTCGACTCCGGCCGCTACCTGATCAACCCGAACGAGTGGAACGCCACCGGCGGCCTCTGCATCAGCAGCACCGGCGCCGGCACCGACTTCCGGGTCACCCGCAGCGGCATCGGCCCCGCCAGCCTCACGGACCCGGACCGCGGCCCCGGCGCCTACCCGCACATCAGCACCCAGCTCCAGCCCGGCACCGGCCCGCTGCCCATCCCGGTCGGCAACCTGCGGTACGCGACCAGCAGCTGGCACACCACCCAGGTCGACAGCGGCGTCTACAACGTCTCGTACGACGTCTGGTACAGCAACAGCAGGACCAGCTGCTCCTTCACCGAGAGCGCCGAGCTGATGATCTGGCTGCGCGGCAACGGCAAGACCCCGTTCGGCCAACGGACCGGCGACCTCCAGGTCGGCGGCACGTCCTACCGCGTGTACGAGGCGCCGAAGAAGAGCAGCCACACCCTGATCACCTACGAGACGGCGACCGGCACGACCTCCGTCACCGACCTCGACCTGCGGGCCTTCACCCGCGACGCCGTCCAGCGCGGCTACGTCCCGGCCGGCTCCTACCTGTGCGCCGTCCAGGCCGGGTTCGAGATCTGGGACGGCGGCGCCGGGCTGAGCAGCGACTCGTTCTCGTTCCAGGCCGCCGCCGGGCAGCCCAGCGGCGCGATCACCTCGGCCCTGCCCGGCCTGTGCCTGGACAGCCGGGTCACGGGCGACCCGGCCGCGGTCGGCGCCGGCACCTGCGACGGCTCGGCCCAGCAGACCTGGACCATGGGGGACGACGGCTCGATCGGCCAGTCCGGGCGCTGCGTCGAGGACCCCGCGATCGGCTTCCCCGTCCTCACCGGCTGCACCTCCCGCCCCGACCAACGGTGGCGGGTGACCCCCTCGGGGCAGCTCGCGAACCAGGACACCGGCCGCTGCATCGAGAACCCGGCGGGCGCCGCGGGCACCGCCCCGGGCGCCGCCGCAGGGGGCGTGCCAGGGGCCGGCGCGGGGGCCTCCACGGCCGGCGGCGCGGGGGCCCGGGCGCAGGTGTCGATGCGCCCCTGCGAGGCCCGTACGGCCCAGGAATGGCACCCTCCGACCTGAGCGGATCACCGCGTCCCCGCGTGATTGCCCGTGCCGCCAACCGTGCCGCGCGACACAACATGTGGGGCTGCATCGGACTCGCGGCACTACATGTATGCTCACTCCTGCTGTCGAAGCAGGGGAACCCGGTGCGAATCCGGGACTGCCCCGCAGCGGTGAGCGGGCGGCTCCAGGAGCCCCACCCGCCAGTCCGAGTACCTGCCGACGGCGTGCGCCACGGCCCTCCCGCAGAGGCCGCGCCAGCACCAGCACCACCCCTCCGGGCCTCGCGGGCGGGCCGGGGAGACACCGTCGCGCGACGCCGCCTGCGTTCGTGCCGTGCTCCCCTGCCCCGATCGCCCGGTGCCCCCGATCACGCCGCCGATCGCCGCCAGGAGAGAGCGCCTTGACCACCGCTGCCTCAGCCACCCTGCCCGCCCAGGGCTCCGGTACCGCCTTCACCGACCCGAAGGTCTCCGACCCCGGCGGCGCCCTGCTGCGGCTGCTCACCGACCGCAGCGCCGACCTCCCCGAAGTCGACCCCGGCCACGTCGCCGCCGCCGCACTGCGCGGCCGCCACGCCGGCTCGGACTTCGCCGAGCTGCGCGGACTGGCCGTGGACGCCGCCGCGTCGATGATCGCCGAGGACCCCCAGTACTCGAAGCTGGCGGCCCGCCTGCTCGCCCTGGAGATCGTCGACGAGGCGAACAGCCAGGGCTCCACGTCCTTCTCCGCCTCGATCGCCGTCGGCCACACCGAGGGCCTGATCGGCGACACCACCGCCGAGTTCGTCGCCAAGCACGCCGCCGCCCTGGACGCGCTGATCGACACCGCCGGCGACGACCGCTTCGAGTACTTCGGCCTGCGCACCGTGCAGTCCCGCTACCTGCTGCGCCACCCGATCACCCGCAAGGTGATCGAGACCCCGCAGCACTTCCTGCTCCGCGTCGCCTGTGGCCTGGCGGTCGGCGACAACGAGCAGTCCGTGCGCGAAGTCGCCGAGCTGTACGGCCTGATGAGCCGCCTGGAGTACCTGACCTCCTCGCCGACGCTCTTCAACTCCGGCACCCGGCACCCGCAGATGTCGAGCTGCTACCTGCTCGACTCCCCCCTGGACAACCTGGACTCGATCTACAACCGCTACGCGCAGATCGCCCGCCTGTCCAAGCACGCCGGCGGCATCGGCCTGTCCTACTCGCGCATCCGCTCGCGCGGCAGCCTCATCCGCGGCACCAACGGCAAGTCCAACGGCATCGTGCCGTTCCTGCGCACCCTCGACTCCTCGGTCGCCGCCGTCAACCAGGGCGGCCGCCGCAAGGGCGCGGCCTGCGTCTACCTGGAGACCTGGCACGCCGACATCGAGGAGTTCCTGGAGCTCCGCGACAACACCGGCGAAGAGGCCCGGCGCACCCACAACCTCAACCTGGCGCACTGGATCCCGGACGAGTTCATGCGCCGGGTCAACGCCAACCAGGACTGGTCGCTGTTCTCCCCGGCCGACGTGCCCGAGCTGGTCGACCTGTGGGGCGCCGACTTCGACGAGGCCTACCGCAAGGCCGAACTGGCCGGCAAGGCCGTGCGCACCATCCCCGCGCAGACCCTGTACGCCCGCATGATGCGCACCCTCGCGCAGACCGGCAACGGCTGGATGACCTTCAAGGACGCCTCCAACCGCGCCGCCAACCAGACCGCGCTGCCCGGCCGCACGGTGCACTCCTCCAACCTGTGCACCGAGATCCTGGAGGTCACGGACGACTCCGAGACCGCCGTCTGCAACCTCGGCTCGGTCAACCTCGGCGCGCACGTCGCCGCGGGAGCCTCCGCCGACGACCTGCTCGGCGCCATGGACTGGGACCGGCTGGACGCCACCGTGCGCACCGCCGTCACCTTCCTCGACCGCGTCGTGGACATCAACTTCTACCCGACCACCGAGGCCGGCACCTCCAACTCCCGCTGGCGCCCGGTCGGCCTCGGCGTGATGGGCCTCCAGGACGTCTTCTTCAAGCTGCGCCTGGACTTCGACTCCGCCGCGGCCAAGCAGCTGTCCACGATGATCGCCGAGCGCATCATGCTCACCGCCTACGAGCGCTCCGCCGACCTGGCCGAGCAGCTCGGCCGCCACGAGGCGTACGCCGAGACCCGCGCCGCCCGCGGCGAGCTGCACATCGACCACTTCGAGGGGGCCGCCCCGCAGTGGGCCGACCGCTGGACGGCCCTGCGCGCCCGCATCGCCGAGACCGGCCTGCGCAACTCGCTGCTGCTCGCGATCGCCCCGACCGCGACCATCGCCTCGATCGCCGGCGTGTACGAGTGCATCGAGCCGCAGGTCTCCAACCTGTTCAAGCGCGAGACGCTGAGCGGCGAGTTCCTGCAGGTCAACCCCTACCTGGTGCGCGAGCTCAAGGAACTCGGCGTCTGGGACCAGAAGACCCGCGACTCGCTGCGCGACGCCAACGGCTCGGTGCAGGAGCTGAACTGGCTGCCCGCCGAGGTCCGTTCGCTCTACCGCACCGCGTGGGAGCTGCCGCAGCGCGCGCTCATCGACCTCGCCGCGGCCCGCATGCCGTACCTCGACCAGAGCCAGTCGCTGAACCTGTTCATGGCCGCGCCGACCATCGGCAAGCTCAGCTCGATGTACGCGTACGCGTGGAAGGTCGGTCTGAAGACCACCTACTACCTGCGCTCGCGCCCGGCGACCCGGATCGCCCAGGCCGCGTCCGGCACCGCCCGCGCCGCCGTCCCGGTGCCGGTCGACACCCCGACCCTCACGCCGGAGGAGGAGGCCGCGCTGGCCTGCTCCCTGGAGAACCCCGAGTCCTGCGAGGCCTGCCAGTGAGCACCCCCGAAGACCGCAAGATGCTGCTCGACCCCGGCTTCGAGCTGACCCTGCGCCCCATGCGCTACCCGTCGTTCTACGACCGGTACCGCGACGCGATCAAGAACACCTGGACCGTCGAGGAGGTGGACCTGCACTCCGACGTCGCCGACCTGGCGAAGCTCAGCGAGGGCGAGCGCCACCTGATCGGCCGCCTGGTCGCCTTCTTCGCGACGGGCGACTCGATCGTCGCCAACAACGTGGTGCTGAGCCTCTACAAGCACATCAACTCGCCGGAGGCGCGGCTGTACCTCTCGCGCCAGCTGTTCGAAGAGGCCGTGCACGTCCAGTTCTACCTGACGCTGCTGGACACCTACCTTCCGGACCCGGAGGACCGCAACGCGGCCTTCGCCGCGGTGGAGAACATCCCCTCCATCCACCAGAAGGCCCAGTTCTGCTTCAAGTACATGAACGCGGTCGACCACATCGACTCGCTGCAGACGAAGGAGGACAGGCGGGCGTTCCTGCTCAACCTGATCTGCTTCGCGGCGTGCGTCGAGGGCCTGTTCTTCTACGGCGCGTTCGCGTACGTGTACTGGTTCCGGTCGCGCGGACTGCTGCACGGCCTGGCCACCGGCACCAACTGGGTGTTCCGCGACGAGTCCATGCACATGGACTTCGCGATGTCGGTCGTCGACACCGTGCGCGAGGAGGAGCCCGACCTCTTCGACGACGAGATGGCCAAGCAGGTCACCGAGATGCTGGAGGAGGCCGTCGAAGCCGAGCTCCAGTTCGCCCGGGACCTGTGCGGTGACGGCCTCGCCGGCATGAACACCGACTCGATGCGCCAGTACCTGGAGGCCGTGGCGGACCAGCGCCTGGCCCGCCTGGGCATGCCGATCCGCTACGGGTCCACCAACCCGTTCGGTTTCATGGAGCTCCAGAACGTCCAGGAGCTGACCAACTTCTTCGAGCGCCGGGTGTCGGCGTACCAGGTCGCGGTCGAGGGTTCGGTCTCCTTCGACGACGACTTCTGAGTCGATATCGTCCAGCGGACAGCGGAGCCGCCGTCACGGCGGCTCCGCTGTCCGGAATCCGGTGTTCAGGAGTAGCCCAGGCATGCCCAAGCTCCAACAGCGTCTGATGGACGGCCCCTTCGGGCCGATCCGGATCAGCCACGACCGCTGGCCGTCCGTCATCGCCCACGTGCAGGGGGCGGGGATGCCCACCGTCACGGTCGTGCCGGACCGCGACCACGGCGCGATGAACATCAACGGGCACCCCGTCCCGACCAGCCGGGCGCGCAACCGCACCCGCACCGCCGTCGTCGGCGACCGCACCTACGAGCTGCGGCCCACCAGCCTGCGCCGGGCCGAACTGCGACGCAACGGCACCCTCATCGCCCACGCCCGCGGCACGTTCCGGTCGTACGGCCCGGGGAACGGCATCCCCGGCCTCGACGCCCGGGTGAACTGGTCCCAGGGCATCGACCCCACCGACGTGGCGGTCGGCCAGGGCATGGTCCTCGCCTTCGGCGCCGGCGCCCCGGGTGCCTTCCTCCGGACCGTCTTCTTCTGGGTCGACAACCTCAGCTGAGCGAACAGCGGCGCCCCGCCCGGCCACCGCCCGCGCGGGGCAGCCGCAGCCCCAACGCCCGGCAGGAGAAGCGCAGTTGCGTTTCCCCGCTCACCGCCCGCCGCCGGCACCACGGGCCGCCAGCCCCTCGGCGAAGGCACGCGCCGCCGCCAGGTCACCGCCGTCGGGCCGCGTCCGGTTGATGCCGCCGACGAGCTTGAAGGGCAGCCAGGTGTCGAAGCCCCGGCAGGAGAAGGTGCCGGTCACCTCGAAGCCCTTTCCTTCGAGCTGCCGCACGAGCGGCCGGGTGAAGGGCCGGAGCCGCCGTTCCGGCAGCCCGCTGGTGGCGAACACGAACGCCCGGCCGCCCCGCCCCGCCGGAACCGAGCGGACGAAGTCCCGCAGCCGCGGGTGGAACCGGCCGGTGAAGATCCCCGATCCGAACCCCACCAGGTCGTAGTCGGCCAGCTCCGCCGGGTCGATCCGTTCCGGCTCGACGACCTCGGCCGCGAGCACCCGGCCCATGACCTCGGCGATCCTGCGGGTGTTGCCGTGGGACACCGACGCACACACCATGACGGCCTTCATTGCGGTTCTCCTTCCGTTCGGTCACTCCGACAGGGGGACCGGACAGGGCGGGAGAACGTGACATCGCCGGCCGGGAACGCCGAAGGCCGGCCGGGGCAGGCCCGGCCGGCCTTCGGCAACCACCGCTGCGCCGCTACTCGTTGGGCACGGTGGCGTACTTCGGGGTGCCCTCGGCCATCTGCTTCAGCGCGTCCTTGCGGTCGCGCTTGGACAGCTTGTCGATGTAGAGCGTGCCGTACAGGTGGTCGGTCTCGTGCTGCAGGCAGCGGGCGAAGAAGCCGGTGCCCTCGACGCGGATCGGCTCGCCGTCCTTGTCGACGCCGGTCACCGCGGCGTAGTCCGGGCGCGGCAGCTCGGCGTACGCGGTCGGGACGGACAGGCAGCCCTCGTTCCCGTCGTCCAGGACGCGGCGGCGGTCGGCCGGGTACTCCTCCAGGACCGGGTTGATCACGTGGCCGATGTGGCGCACGCCCTCGTCGTCCGGGCAGTCGTAGACGAAGACCTTGAGGTCCACGCCGATCTGGTTGGCGGCCAGGCCCACGCCCTCGGCGGCGTACATCGACTGGAACATGTCGTCGATCAGGGCGGAGAGTTCGCCGTCGAAGGCGGTGACGTCCTTGACCTCGCGGTGCAGGACCGGGTTGCCGACGACGGTGATCGGACGGGCGGTGCCCTTGGTGAGGTCGGGCTCCTCTCCGATCACCTTGACGGGAGCCTCGGGCGCTGCCCCCTCCACGTCGTGCTCGTGCTGGTGCTGCTCGGCCTGCTCCGCCATGTCTTCGTCTTCCGCTTCCATAGGTCTACGCGTACCCGACCAGGGTACTCAGCGGCACTCGGCGGGCTCAGCAGACCTCTTCCAGGTCCCGGTACGCCCGGGTCGCCGGGGCCGCCGCGACCCAGCGGTCCAGCAGGACGCGCACCAGGTGGGCGGGGGCGGCGATCCCGCACTCGCGCTCGACCAGCCAGGACATCCCGGCCGCGCCGCCCTGGCTGAGGTGGCTGAGGTGACCGGGGTGCGCGGCGTCGCCGTCGTCGTGCGGGTCGTGGTGGGCGGCGATGCCGTCGTCGGAGGCCATCCGGCTCTCCGAGCAGGCGCGGCAGAGCAGCCGCACCGAGGAGGTCCAGTCCTCGGCCGCGTACCCGGCGTCGGCGACCAGCCGCTCCAGCGCGTCCCGGTCGCCGGCCGTGGCGGCCTGCAGCAGCACCACGTAGGTCGGCACCGGCGAGGGCGCCCACAGCTCGATCTCGTCGAACACGGGGTAGGCGACGCCGTCGGTGACCCGCTCGCCGTGCGGGGCGCCGTCGTGCAGGACGACCTCGCCCCAGCGGCGGCCGGAGGAGGGCAGCGGGATGGAGAGCACCTCGATCCGGGCCGGGTCCAGCCGGCGGCCCCAGACCACTTCGGACTCGCCGTCCGGGGAGAGCCGTACGGGCGTGGTGCCGAGGTCCAGGCTGACCGGGCCGTCGGGCTGCCCGCCGGGGCCGCCGGGCAGCTTGAGCCCGTACGCCTGCCAGGCGCGGCGGGCCAGCGGCCAGTCCTGCAGGGCGGTGGCGGTGATGCCGAGGTTCCACCAGTCCGGGGCGCCGTGCTCGCGGTCCAGCAGGGCGACGGCGCGCAGGCCGGCCGAGCGCGCCTGTTCCCAGTCGCGGCGGAACTTGTGCAGGAGGGCGAGGTTGAACCAGGAGTCGGAGAGCCACGGCTCCAGGTCGGCGGCCATCACCAGCAGTGCGCCGGCGTCCTCGTAGCGGCCGTCGCCGATCAGCGTGAAGGCCCGGTCGGTCGTCTGCCGCCAGGTGGCGGACGGCCGGTGCCGTGCCCGGTGGAAGATCCTCACGTTCGTCCCTGCCGTCGTCGTCCGCTCAAGTCCCGTGCCACCGTGCCCGTACCGCCTCGGACGGCGGCCGAAGCCCGGTGCCCCGGGTCGGTGTTCCACGCTACGACCGCATCCAACCACGCCCGCCCCTGCCCGCGCTCCTCACCGCCGAGGTTGGGGGTCCGCCCCTCCCCAGCCTGCCCGCCCGATCGCACCCTCTCAACCCCTGGCGGGGCGGGCCGTGGTTCCCGCGCCCTACGGGGGTCGCACGGCCTGGCCGGCCGGCTCCTGTCGCCCCTGTCGACCCCTGCCGCCCCTGTCGACCCCTGCCGCCCCTGTCGACCCCTACCGCCCCTGCCGGCTCCCTGCCGGCTCCCTGCCGTTCCCGCCGTCCGTGACCGGCCCCGGCCGGCGGGCCCCCGCGGCCTCAGCCGCGGGCCTGTCCGACCACCCGGGCCTGCCCGCCCACCCGGGCCAGGGCGTCCACCACCCGGGCGTCGTAGACCCGGCCGCGCCCGAGCCGCAGCACCTCCAGCGCCTCCAGCCGCCCCACCGCCTCGCCGACGCCCCGGCCGCGGGCGGCCGTGAGCAGGTCGTCGTGGGCGTTGGCGACCCGGATGATCCGGGCCGCGAGCGGCACCGGGCCGTCGCCGCCGGACGGCCCGGCGCAGGGGTCGGCCAGCCGGGCGACCTGCTCGGCGACCTGCCGGGGCACCCCGGTGCGGCTGATCACCTCGCTGCCCAGCCGGGCGATCCGCTGCTGCTCGGCGCACGGCAGCAGCGCGGTGGCGCCGTCCGGCACCGGTTCGACCAGGGACAGCTGGCCGACGTCGTGCATCAGTGCGGCGTACTCCAACAGGGCGAGCTCCCGGGTGCCGAGGCCCAGCTCACGGCCCAGCGCGCACGCCGTGTCCGCGACCCGGCGCGCGTGCCCGTGCGGGGTGTAGCCGGCCACCTCGGTGGCCCGGGCGAGGCTGGCGATGGTCTGCCCGGTGGTGGCCCGCACGGCGGCGGCCCGCCGGAAGGACACCTGGGCGAGCAGCAGCGGGGTGCAGAACAGCGGCAGCGCCCACAGCCCGACCTCGCCGGCCGCGAGGCTGACCAGCATGCCGGTGGCGACGATCGCCGAGCCGATGCCGAACAGGGAGCGCAGTTCGTCCTCCAGCGCGGCCGGGAACCGCGGCCCGCGTGCCGGGCCCGCCGCCAGGTCGCACCGCAGCAGCGCCGCCAGGGTCGCGTCGCAGAGTGCGGCCAGCGCGGCGACGGCGGTCAGGAACGCCCCGTACGCCGGGCCTTCGGGCGAGAAGCGGTCGACCAGGCCGCCGTTGTAGAGCGGCTGGAAGACGGCGGCGGCGAAGCCGACGGCGAGCAGTCGGCGGGCGGCGCTGTCGCGGCGGGCCGGGTCGGCCCAGGGCGGGCGCCGGTCGGGGCGGCGCGGCAGGGCGAGCGCGGGCAGCCAGGCCAGCAGCAGGGCGACGCCGGTCACCGCGACCACCTGGACCGTGCCGTGCGCGGTCGGCACCCCGCGCAGCGGCCCGAGCAGGGCGTACGCCAGCGCGCCGGCCGCACCGATGGGCGCCTGTTCGCGATCCCCCGGAAGGGTGATCCGGACGCATTCGCCGAGTGCGATCAGTACGGTGAACGCCAGCGCGACCCTGGGCTCCGCGATCCCGCGCAGCGCGACCGCGCCCAGCGCGAACGCCAGCAGGGCGGCGGCCGCCGCGTGCACCGCGCGGTCGGTGCGCCCGCAGGCCGACCGGACGGGAGCCGTCCGGTCGCCGGGCCCGCGGTCGCCGGCCCTTCGGCCACGGCCCGTCCGGTCCCGGCCCGCTCCGAGACGGCCCGTCCGCACCCGGCCCGTCCGGTCGGGGTCCGTGCCGGCGCGGGCGCGGTGCCCGGACGCCGTCACGGCTGCCCGGCCGCGGGAACGCCCTGGCCGGCCACCCGCCCGGGCGCCGCCCGGACCGGCTCGGGCACCCCGAGCGGGATGTCCGGGACGGCCTGGATGCAGTCCTCGGAGTGCACCACCGGCTGCCAGTCGTGCACGGCCAGCGCGTCGATCAGCGCGCGGACCATCACCGGGTCGAACTGGCTGCCCGAGCAGCGCTCCAGCTCGGTCACCGCCTCGGCGACCGGGCGGCCCCGCCGGTAGGAGCGGGTGGAGGTCATCGAGTCGAAGGCGTCGGCGACGGAGATGATCCGGGCGAACTCGGGGATCTGTTCACCGGCCAGCCCGCTGGGGTAGCCACGGCCGTCGACCCGCTCGTGGTGGTGCAGGATCCCGGCGTGCGCCTCGCCGAGGAAGTCGATCCCGCGCACCAGCTCGTACCCGTACACCGGGTGGATCTCCACGGCCCGGCGCTCCGCCTCGGTGAGGGGACCGTTTCTGCGCAGCAGCTCGGTGGCCACCCCCAGCTTGCCGACGTCGTGCAGGATCCCCGCGAAGCGCAGGGTGCGCAGCCGCTCGGCCTCCATGCCGAGCTGAGTGGCGATCAGCACCGAGGCGCGGCCGACGCGTTCGCTGTGCCCGCGGGTGTACGCGTCCTTGATCTCCACCGCCTGCACCAGCGACTGCACGGTGGCCTGGTGGGCGTCGCGCTCGCGCTGCCCCTGGGCGAACACCCAGGCGGAGATGGACAGCGGCAGCAGCGCCAGCAGCGCCGCGAACGCGCCGTACGGGCCCTGCCAGAGCACCGCGACCATCAGCCCGCCGGCCGCGTGCACCAGCACCGGCAGCCCACACACCGAGCGGGCCCCGCGCAGCAGCACCCCGGCCCGGCGGCCGTCGCTGAGCACCAGCATGACGCCCACCACCACCCCGTTGACCAGGCAGAACGTGGCGACGGCGGCGAAGCCGGGCAGCAGCGCGGCCGGGAAGCGGGAGCCCAGCAGCAACTGGGGGCCGCGCAGCAGGTGGAAGACGGCCGAGGAGGTGAAGGCGCACAGCGCGAGCTGGGAGCCGTTGAACAGCTGACGGCGGCGGCAGCCGGCCCCGTTCGGACCGCCGAGCACCGCGGCTGGGGCGGCGACGAGGGCGGCGGCGGCCGGCGGCAGCATCAGGACCCCGGCGAACAGCACCGGGAAGAAGGTGTTGGCGCCGGGCCGGGCGGCCACCCGGTCGGGCAGCGCCGGGCGGCGCAGCAGCCGGCGCACCAGGACCAGGCAGGGGGTCGGCAGGCCCTCGGCCAGCGACTCCCAGCAGCCGTGCAGGAAGGCGAGCAGCCCGACCTTGGGCCAGTCCACCGGCTCGGAGAGCCAGCCCGGCATCCGGGGGGTGACGGCGGCGGGCAGCAGCGGCACCAGGCAGCACAGCGCCGCCACCGGAACGGCCATCAGGTAGCGCGCCGCCACCGGCGGCAGGGTCGCTCCTCCACTGTCGGTAGCGATCTCGACCTCCCCGCCGTCCGGGCCCGTGTTGCCTCAGCACGCCGGGCGGACCGGCGGTGAGCGTCCGTCAGGAGGATAGGCCGACGCCCGGGCACGGGAAGGCATGATGGCGCAATGGCGCAGTTGGCGCACCGCCAACTCACTCGAACGAGTGAGGGCGCATGCGAGCAGAACGGGAGTGGCCCCGGGAGCGCGCGCTCCCGGGGCCACTGGACTCCCTGACCGGAACCGTCCGGTCCGCCCTCGCGCACGGATCACCGGGGCCGGCGGATCACCGGGTGGACCGGCGGACTACGAGGCCCGCCCGGTCACTCCGCCTGCGCGCCGGCCTCGACCGGCGCACCCGGGCGACCGGCCGACTCTCCGGCGCCGCCCTTCGCCGGCTTGGGCGCCGGCCGGGCGGACTCGGCGTGCAACTCGACGGCGGGCTCCACCGCGACCACCACCGGCTCGCCCGAGCGCTGCCCGGCCCGGATCGAGTCGATCCTGGCCAGGACCTTGCTCCGCAGGTCGGCCGGGGTGTCGTCGCACCCGCAGGAGCGCTTGATCAGCGCCTTGATCGCCTGTTCCAGTCCGTACTGCTTCAGGCACGGCGAGCACTCCTCGAAGTGCACGCGCAGCTTGGCGCAGTCTCCCTCGGCCATCTCGTTGTCGAGGAATTCGTAGAGGTGGTCGAGGACCTCGCCACACTCGGTGTCGTGCGGATCGCCGCAGCTCATGAGCCCGAGCCCTTCGCTTCCTGCCCTGCCCCGCTGCCGGCCGGGACGAGCCCGCGCTCACGGGCGTAGTCCTCCAGCATGCCGCGCAGCTGACGGCGGCCACGGTGCAGTCGGGACATCACCGTACCGATGGGAGTACCCATGATGTCCGCGATCTCCTTGTACGCAAAGCCCTCTACGTCCGCCAGGTAGACGGCGATCCGGAACTCCTCCGGGATGGCCTGGAGGGCGTCCTTCACGTCGCTGTCGGGGAGGTGGTCGAGAGCCTGGGTCTCGGCCGAGCGCAGACCGGTCGACATGTGCGACTCGGCACGCGCCAGCTGCCAGTCCTCGATCTCCTCCGCCGCGGTGCGCTGGGGCTCGCGCTGCTTCTTGCGGTACGAGTTGATGAACGTGTTGGTGAGGATGCGGTACAGCCAGGCCTTGAGGTTGGTGCCCTCGCGGAACTGGTGGAAGGACGCGTACGCCTTCGCGAACGCCTCCTGCAGCAGGTCCTCCGCATCCGCCGGGTTGCGCGTCATGCGCAGCGCCGCCGAGTACATCGGATCCAGGAAGCCCAGGGCGTCGCGCTCGAAGCGCTCCCGCCGGGCCTCCTCGCCCTCTTCGGCCGACACCCGGTAGGTGTCCTCGCCGATCGCCTCGGCGAGTTCCTCACCGGTGAGCGCCTCGCCCGCAGGCCGGACCTCGTCCGGGCCACGGCCCGGCTCGGCCTCGTGCTCGGTCCCGACGACCGGACCCACCTCCTCGGCATGACGGGCACGGCCCACGGCGGGCCGCCCAGAAATGGAGGATATCGGGCTGACGGGCTTCTCGCCCACGTCCAGCCATTCCGACCAGGAGGGGCCGAACGCCGTCGCGGCCTCGCGCTCCTCAGGCCGTTCCGGGCACGCGATCGAACCCATCTGCCCTGCCTCTCACCGGTGACTCGTGCTGACGAGGGTGTCAACCACCCCGGGCCCGCCCGCATTCCCGCCCGGCGGACGGCCCCACTCGTCCGGACGACCGCCCGCGGCCGCCCCGCTCCCGGGCCTACCCGAGGGCCAGCACCCAGTCCCCCACCGCCGCGCAGACCAGGTCCAGCACCTCGTCCTGCCCCACCGGCGCCCGCTTGGGCACCTCGAAGCCGTGGCTGCCGTACGGCACCGCGACCAGTTCGTGGCCCGCCGGCAGCGCCGGGAACTCGTCGGGGCCGCCGAACGGGTCCGCCGCGCTCTGCACCACCAGCGTCGGCAGACCCGACTCCAGCAGTTCCTGCGCCCGGCTCTTCTCCGGCTTGCCCGGCGGGTGCAGGGGGAACGCCAGTGCCACCACCCCCGCCGCCCCGGTCGCCGCGCCGGTCCGGCAGGCCACCCGCGCCCCGGCGCTGCGCCCGCCCACCACCAGCGGCAGCCCCCGCCCTGCCAGCAGTTCGGCGACCGGCCGCCAGCCGAGGTCCAGCGTCTTCGGCGCCGGGGCCACCCGCCGGCCCGCCACCCGCCAGGGCTGCTCGACCAGCGCCACGGAGATCCCGCGCGCCGGCAGCCTCCCGGCCAGCGCCGCCAGGTCCCGCGCCTCGATCCCGCCGCCCGCGCCGTGCCCCAGCGCCAGGACGGCCTTCGGCGCGGCCGCCCGGTGGTGGGTGATCCGGGCCTGCCCGGCCTCGGTGGGGACGAGTTCGGTGGTGCTCATCTCAACGGCTCCAGGAACGCTCGGAACGGGCCAGGACGGCTCAGTACGGGTCAGTACGGGTCAGACAGCTCAGGACAGCTCAGTACGGGTCGGGACGGGGCAGGACGGCTCAGAACAACGTGGTCTCGTACTCGACCTCGGCCCACGGCTCCTTGAGCTCCGGGCCGTTGTTGCGGATGCTCCCCACCGCCGGCGACACCGGGGTGGCCAGCAGCGCACCGGGCGGCGGCGGTACCAGCAGCCGGCGCAGCTCGTCCGGGTCGCTGCGCCGCGGGTCCAGCCACTTGTCCCAGGAGTCCCGGTCGAGGAACAGCGGCATCCGCTCGTGGATCGGCGCCAGCGCCTCCTCGGCGTCGGTGGTGACGATCGTGAACGTCACCAGCCAGGCCTGCGGGTCGCCGGCCGGCACCGCCCGGTTGCGCCAGAACTCGTACAGCCCGGCCAGCGCCAGCGGGGCGCCGTCCGCCCGGGAGACGAAGAACGGCTTCTTGCGCGCCTTGCCCCGCTCGCCCGGCAGCGTCTGCCACTCGTAGTAGCCGTCCACCGGCAGGAGGCACCGGCGCGCCGCGAACGCCTGCCGGTACGAGGGCTTCTCGTGCACCGTGTCCGACCGGGCGTTGATCATCTTCACCGCCGTCTCGGCGGAGTTCGACCACTGCGGCACCAGCCCCCAGCGCAGCACCCGCAGCTGCCGCACCGCCCGCGGCCCCTCCCGGCCCGTCCGCTCCAGCACCACGAAGGCGCTGTCGGTCGGCGCGACGTTCCAGTTCGGGCCGAGGGTCTCCTCGGGATCCCACTGCTCCACGCCGAACAGCTCGACGATGTCCTCGGGCTTGCTGCTGGCTGCGAACCGACCGCACATGCGGGCCAGCTTGCCATGCCGCCCGTCCTCATCACTTGTTCACGCCCGGACCAGAACCGCCCGCTGCCGTCCGCCCGTCCCCGCATGGGAGGCTGCCCCGAACGGCCCAACGCAGCGAACGGAGGCGGGCAAGACCCATGAGCACCAACGACCAGAACCTCGGCGCCCTCTGGGACCAGGTCACCGGCGCCCAACCCGCCCCGCCCGGCTGGCTGGTGCTCGCCACCGGCGCCGCCGCCCTGCTCGCCGTCCTCGCCCGCCCGCTGTGGCACGTCACCCGCAACGCCGTCACCATCGCCCACGAAGGCGGCCACGGCCTGATCGCCCTCGCCACCCGCCGCAGGCTCGCCGGCATCCGGCTGCACTCCGACACCTCCGGCCTCACCCTCTCCTACGGCCGCCCCACCGGCCCCGGCATGATCCTCACCGCCGCCGCCGGCTACAGCGCCCCCGCCCTGCTCGGCCTCGGCTGCGCCGCCCTGCTCGCCGCCGACCGGATCACCCTGCTGCTCTGGCTGGCGATCGCCCTGCTGCTCGCCCTGCTCCTGCGCATCCGCAACGCCTTCGGCTTCTTCACCGTGCTGGTCGCCGGCGGCGCCTTCTTCCTGGTCTCCTGGTTCGGCAGCGCCGAGGTCCAGGCCGGCTTCGCCTACCTCGGCTGCTGGTTCCTGCTGTTCGGCGCCGTCCGCCCCGTCCTGGAGCTCCAGCACCAGCGCCGCACCGGCTGGGCCCGCGACTCCGACGCCGACCAGCTCGCCCGGCTCACCCACGTCCCCGCCCTCGCCTGGGTCACCGTCTTCCTGCTCACCGCCCTCGCCTGCCTCGCCCTGGGCGCGAGCTGGCTGCTCCAGCCGCTGCACTGACCGGCCCCGCGCGGCCGCGCCGTCCAGGATCCGGACGGCCGGGGCACGGCCCCTAGACTTGCCACATGACCGAGACCCCGTGGCCCGCTCCCGTCGCCACCAGCCCCGTCGACGCCACCGTCACCATCCCCGGCTCCAAGTCGGTCACCAACCGGGCCCTGGTGCTGGCGGCCCTCGCCGAGCAGCCCGGCTGGGTGCGCCGCCCACTGCGCAGCCGCGACTCCCAGCTGATGGCCGACGGCCTGCGCGCCCTCGGGGTCACCATCGAGGAGACGGTCAACAACGACGCCGGCGGCACCGGCGGCGGCGAGGCCTGGCGGGTCATCCCCGCCCCCGCCCTGTGCGGCCCCGCCTCCGTCGACGTCGGCAACGCCGGCACGGTCATGCGCTTCCTGCCGCCGCTCGCCGTCCTCGCCGACGGCCCGGTGCACTTCGACGGCGACCCCCGCTGCTACGAGCGCCCCCAGCACGGCGTGATCGACGCCCTGCGCGCGCTCGGCGCCCGCATCGAGGACGGCGGCCGCGGCGCCTTCCCGCTGACCGTCCACGGCACCGGCTCCCTGGACGGCGGCCCGGTCGAGCTGGACGCCTCCTCCTCCTCCCAGTTCGTCTCGGCCCTGCTGCTCTCCGGCGCCCGCTACAACCAGGGCATCGAGGTCCGGCACGTCGGCGGCCCGGTGCCGTCGCTGCCGCACATCCGGATGACCGTCGAGATGCTGCGCCTGGCCGGGGCCCAGGTCGACGCGCCCGAGGACGGCGGCGAGAAGGACGTCTGGCGGGTCACCCCGGGCGCACTGATCGGCCGTGACCTGGTGGTCGAGCCGGACCTGTCCAACGCCGCGCCGTTCTTCGCCGCCGCCCTGGTCACCGGCGGTCGCGTCACCGTGCGCGACTGGCCCAAGCACACCTCCCAGCCCGGCGACCAGCTGCGCGAGATCTACACCCGGATGGGCGGCGCCTGCGAGTTCACCGACGAGGGCCTGCAGTTCACCGGCACCGGCCGCATCCACGGCATCGACGCCGACCTGCACGACGTCGGCGAGCTCACCCCGGTGATCGCCGCCGTCGCCGCGCTCGCCGACTCCGAGTCCCACCTGTACGGCATCGCCCACCTGCGCCTGCACGAGACCGACCGGCTCGCCGCGCTCGCCAAGGAGATCAACGACCTCGGCGGCGACGTCACCGAGACCGAGGACGGCCTGCGGATCCGCCCCCGCCCGCTGCGCGGCGGCACCTTCCACACCTACGAGGACCACCGCCTGGCCACCGCCGCCGCCGTGCTCGGCCTCGCCGTGCCCGGCATCGGGGTGGAGAACGTCGCCACCACCGCCAAGACGCTGCCCGACTTCCCCGGGATGTGGGCCGAGTTGCTCGGCGAAGCGGCGGCGGACGCCTGAGCGGAGACTTGAGCCATGCGCCGCTACGGCAAGGACGCCGACGAGGACGACATCCGCAACCGCCCCGCCCGCCGGGGCTCCCGGCCGCGGACCAGGATCCGGCCCAAGCACGATGACGCCGCCGAGGCGATGGTGCTGACCGTCGACCGCGGCCGGCTCACCTGCCTGGTCGATCCGGGCACCAAGCAGGAGCGCCAGGTCGTCGCCATGAAGGCCCGCGAGCTGGGCCGCAAGGGCGTCGTCGTCGGCGACGTCGTCAACATCGTCGGCGACCTCTCCGGGGACGCCGACACCCTGGCCCGGATCGTCCGGGTCGAGGAGCGCAGCTCGGTGCTGCGCCGCACCGCCGACGACGACGACCCGTACGAGCGGATCGTCGTCGCCAACGCCCAGCAGCTGGCCATCGTCACCGCCCTGGCCGACCCGGAGCCGCGCCCCCGGCTGATCGACCGCTGCCTGGTGGCCGCCTACGACGCCGGCATGGAGCCGCTGCTGGTGCTCACCAAGTCCGACCTCGCCCCGGCCGCGCCGCTGCTGGACTCCTACGCCCCGCTCGGCATCCAGTACGTGGTCACCCGCCGCGACGAGCTGGAGACCACCGGCGCCGAGGCCGTCCGCGAGCACCTGCGCGGGCGCTCGACGGTGTTCATCGGCCACTCCGGCGTCGGCAAGACCACCCTGGTCAACGCCCTCGTCCCGAACCGCCGGCGGCAGACCGGACACGTCAACGCGGTCACCGGCCGCGGCCGGCACACCACCGTCTCCGCGCTGGCGCTGCGGCTGCCCCCGCCGCCCGGCGCCAAACCGGGCTCCAGGAAGGCCCTGGACCCGGGCTGGGTGATCGACACCCCGGGTTTCCGCTCCTTCGGCCTCTCGCACATCGACCCGTCCCGGGTCATCCTCGCCTTCCCCGACCTGGAGCCCGGCACCGCCGACTGCCCGCGCGCCTGCAGCCACGACGAGCAGGACTGCGCGCTGGACGCCTGGGTCGCCGACGGCCACGCCGAGGCCGCCCGGCTCTACTCGCTGCGCCGCCTGCTGGCCAGCAAGGAGACCCGCGAGGACGACTGAGCCGGGGCGCGTTTCCCGATTCCCGTGGCCCGTTCGAGGTGTCGGACCGCGCCCGCCTGGTGATCATAGGAAAACCGGGCCGGGCACGGTCCGACCGTCGATTCGACTGGAAGGGCACGCGATGGCATGGGCCCTGGTGGTCCTGGCCGGCCTGCTGGAGACCGGCTTCGCGATCAACCTCAAGCTCAGCGAGGGTTTCACCAGGCTCTGGCCCACCGTCAGCTTCTGCGCGTTCGCCCTCGGCAGCTTCGGCCTGCTCACCCTCTCCCTGAAGAGCCTGCCGGTCGGCCCCGCCTACGCGGTGTGGACGGGCATCGGCGCGGCCGGCACCGCGATCTACGGCATGGTCTTCCTGGACGAGACCACCTCGGTGCTCAAGCTGGTCTCGATCTCCCTGGTGATCGCCGGCGTCATCGGCCTCCAGCTCAGCGGCACGGCGCACTAGCTGTTCTGGCCCATGAGGTTGGGAACGCGGCTGGCGGGTGGTTTGCCTGCGAGTGCGGTGTGTCCGCGGTGGTGATTGTAGGTGTGGAGCCAGTC
>NZ_JOHO01000089.1 GCF_000719705.1 Streptomyces sp. NRRL S-350
ACCCAGACCCGGCCCCCCAAGCCCACCGACCCACCCGTCGCCACCCCCACCGGGGGGCCCGCCACCCGCCCGGCGGCGACGCCCACCCCGTAGACCCCGGCCGCACCGCGGGCGCGGCCCGCGCCGGAACCACCGCCGCACAGCAGGAGCAGGAAGGCCCGCGCCGGTATCTACCGCCCGCACGGCAGGAACAGCAAGCCTCCGCCGGGAACCACCGCCCGCACCGCAGGCGCGGCCCGCGCCGGGACCTACCGCCCGGCCACCAACTCCCGCTCCAGCGGCGTCCGGAACCGCGGCGTCACCCGCACCTCCCCCAGCCAGTCCGCCAGCCGCGCCGCCTCCGCCGCGACGGCCTCCCCCGCCGCCGCCCCGACGTCCCGGAACAGCCGCCACACCACCTCACCGTCGGCCCGCTGCGCCCAGCCGCCCACCACCTCGCCGCACCACCACACCGTCGGCCCGGCGTTGCCCGCGCGGTCGAACAGCGCCGGCACGTCCTCCGGGCGCAGGTACCAGTCCCGCCCCCGCCAGCCCATCACCGCCGGATCCAGCGCGGGCAGCAGCGCCGCCCACGGCTCGGGCTCCGCCACCGGCTCGTCGTCCCCCGGCAGCACCAGCCCGGCCGCACCGCCCGCCAGCTCCACCCCCTGCGCGTCGACGTCCGCCAGCGCCTTGCGGACGTCCCCCAGTGTCCAGCCCGTCCACCACTTCACGTCCTCGACCGTGGCCGGCCCGTACGCCGCCAGCCAGCGCCGCACCACCTCCGCCTTGGCCTCCCGCACCGGCACGTCCGGCCACTGCGGCACCAGCGCCCACGGGTAGCTGCTGCTCAGCCACGAGCCGCGCGGACGGCAGCGGCGCACGTGCCCGTCCGAGGCCAGCAGCCGTAGCAGCCGACTGCCCACGCTCTGCCGCGCCTCGTACGGCTTGCCCGCCGACATCAGCATCGTATCGCGCAACTGCGGTACGTCTGCGGCGAGTTCGGCGGTCGTCGCCTCGCCGCGCAGCGCCAGCGCGGCCAGCACCTCGCGTTCGGCCACGGCCAGCCGCGCCTCGTTCCAGCCTTCGGCGTGGTCCCGCAGGTGCTTGAGCAGCGTCGCCCGCTCCTTGGCGGCGATCGCCCGCGCCGCCGCCGCACTCACGTACGGGGCGAAGCCCTCCGTCACCGCGAAGATCGTCCGCCGCATCGACAGCAGCTTCACCAGCGACACGTCCTCGTACAGCGCCCGGTCCACCTCCGCCGCCGAGGGCCGCGCCAACCGCGCGCACGCCGACAGGTACACCGTGGCCGCGTCCGTCGCGTGCAGCCCGACCACCGCGTCCGCCACGTCCTCCACCCGCGCCGCCCGCGCCGACGGCGCCAGCAGCTGCCGCCGCCCCAGCCTGGCCCGCCGCTCCCCGTCACCGATCACCGGCACACCCCTCGTCACACCGCTCGCCGTGTCCTCGTGACGCCCCTCGCGGCGCCCCTGGTCATGCCCGGACCATAGCGCTCGCCACCGACAGTTCCGGCCCGCCGCCCGCTCCCCCGGCGGCCAGTTCGGCCGCGAGCTCCGCGAACTCCGCGAGCAGCGGCGAGGTCCGTCCGGCCGCCCAGGCCAGACAGACCCGGTTGGGCGCGATGTCGGAGATCGGGACGTGCACCACGTCCGAACGGGTGTAGAAGGCGGCCACCGACAGCGGCAGCACCACGATGCCCTCGTGCGCCGCCACGTACTCCAGCTTCTCCTCGACGGTGTCCGCACTCGGCCTCGCCCGCTCCGGCCGCCGCCCCGCGGGCACCGGCAGGTCCCGCCACTCGGGCACCGCGTCCGGGTCCTGCAGCAGCCGCTCCCCGCCCAACTCGGCCATCGTCACGGACGGTTCACCCGCCAGGCGGTGCCCGGCGGGCAACGCCACCACCCTCGGCTCGGCGAACAGCGGGCGCAGCGCCAGCCCCCGCTGATCGACCGGCAGCCGCACGAAGGACACGTCCACCCGGCCGTCCAGCACCACCTGGGCCTGGTCCCGCCAGGACGTCCGGACCACCTCCACCGCCAGCCCCTGGTGACGCCCGCACATCGCCCGCGCCACAGCCGTCACCGTGATCCCCGGCATGAAACCGACCACGAACCGGGCCCGGTCGTCCGCCGACCGCCCCACCCGGCGCCGCAACGCCTCCGCCGCCGCCAGCAGCTGCGGCGCGTCCTCCATCAACTGGCGCCCGGCGCACGTCAGTTCGGTGGACCGCCGGTCCCGCCGGAACAACTGCGCACCGAACTCCGCCTCCAACGCCCGGATCTGCCGGGACAGCACCGGCTGCGCGATGTGCAGTTCGGCCGCCGCCCGCCCGAAATGCAGCTGCCGCGCCACCGCCACGAAGTACCGCAACTTCCGCAGATCGACGTCCATCACGCGCCCGCCCTCCGGCTCCCACCTCTGCTGATACCCCGAGGGTATGACAGCGGACGGAACAGGTCTTGGACGACACCGACCCTCACGACACAGGATCGAAGCACCCTCGAAGCACCCTCGCAGAACCGCCCAGGCACCTTCGGGGCAACTCCCCCGGACCACACCCCGAGCCCGAAAGGCACCACCATGCCCCTCACCGACCAGCGCGTCCTCGTCCTCGGCGGCACCTCCGGCATCGGCCTCGCCACCGCCGACCTCGCCGCCCGACGCGGCGCCCGAGTCGTCGTCGCCTCCAGCCGCGCCGACAGCGCCGAACGCGCCCTCACCACCCTGCCCGCCGGGACCACCGCCGAAGTCGCCGACCTCACCGACAGCAACCAGGTCGCCGCCCTCTTCGACCGCGTCGGCACCATCGACCACCTGGTCTTCACCGCCGGCGAACCGCTCGCCCTCATGCCGCTGGACGACCTGGACCTCGACGCCGCCCGCCGGTTCTTCACCCTGCGCTACTTCGGCGCCCTCGACGCCGTCCGCGCCGCCGCGCCCCGGCTGCGCCCCGGCGGTTCCGTCACCCTCACCTCCGGCACCGCCGGCCTGCGACCCGGACCGGGCTGGAGCGTCGCCGCGAGCATCTGCGGAGCGATCGAGGCCCTGGTCCGGGCCCTGGCGGTGGAACTCGCCCCGATCCGGGTCAACGCCGTCCGGGCCGGCATGCTCCGCACCCCGCTCTGGTCCGGCCTGCCGGACACCGACCGCGAACAGCTCTACGCACAGGCCGCCGCCGGCCTCCCCCTCGGCCGGATCGGCGACCCCGAGGACGCCGCCGAGGCCTACGCCTACCTGATGGAACAGCGCTACGCCACCGGCACCATCGTCACCGTGGACGGCGGCACCCTGCTCGCATAAGCCCCGCTCGCCCGGGGCCCGCTCACCCACGTCCCGCTCGCCCGGCGCCCGCTCGCCCAGGCCCCGCCCGCCCGGGCCGCCGCGCCCGCCGGCACGGGACCGGTCACAGGTACAGTCCGGTCGGCCCCTCCGTGTCACCGAACCGCGTCGCGGCCACCGCATGCAGGTCCCGCTCGCGCAACAGCACGTACGTGGCGCCGCGGACCTCGACCTCCAGCTTGTCCTCCGGGTCGTACAGCACCCGGTCACCCGGCTCCACCGAGCGCACGCTCTGGCCGACGGCCACGGCCTCCGCCCACGTGCACCGCTTGCTCAGCTCCGCGGTCGCCGGAATCAGGATGCCGCCCGTCGAGCGGCGCTCGCCCTCGGCGCCCTCGATGCGCACCAGCACCCGGTCGTGCAGCATCCGGATCGGCAGCTTCTCGCCCAGCCGATCGTGCCGGGCGGAGTCGTGCGGGTGCTCGGAGTGGGTCTCGTCGTTCGTACTCACGGTCCCGAAGGTACCGTCCCCGGGCGCGGAACGTGACGCTGGCCCGGCATGCGGAAGGCCGGGCGCACACCGCGCCCGGCCCCACCCGCCGTACGGGTCAGTCCTTGCGGCGCTTGCGGGACGACGCGACCAGCAGCACCAGGCCCACCCCGACCAGCGCGGCCGGAACGATCCGCTCCTGCCGCGGCCGGCCCTTCTCGTCCACGAACTGCGCCTTGACCTTGTCCACCATGCCGCTGGCGGCCACGTACGCCCGGCCGGCCTTCTCCTCGACGGCGGCCGCCGCCCTGGCCTTGACCTGGGCGGAGATCGTGCTCGGGTGAACGCGGACGGCCAGCTCGTCCAGGGTCGACGCCAGCCGGTCGCGCGCACTCGCGATGTCCGCCTCGATCTGGGCGGTCGTCCGCGCCGACTTGTCCTGCGTGCTCGCCTCGCCCACTCGGGCCACCCCATTCACTTGCCGATGTCGATCTGTGCGATCCGTTGCCATCCGTGCGACTGACCCAGTGTGTCAGCTGCCGTGCAGGGCCGCGCGGCCCCACCCACCATCAGAGGTAAGTTTGCCGTGGTACGACCGCCCTTCACAGCAGCACGCACCAGGAGAGTCCACCCATGACTGAGCGTCTCCAGCCCGGCGACACCGCACCCGCCTTCAGCCTGTCCGACGCCGACGGCAACCAGGTCTCCCTCGCCGACCACGCGGGCCGCAAGGTCATCGTCTACTTCTACCCCAAGGCGCTCACGCCGGGATGCACCAAGCAGGCCTGCGACTTCACCGACAACCTGGAGGTCTTCGCGGGCGCCGGGTACGACGTCATCGGCATCTCCCCCGACCAGCCGGAGAAGCTCGGCAAGTTCCGCGAGACCGAGAACCTCAAGGTCACCCTGCTCTCCGACCCGGACAACAAGGTCCTGGAGGCGTACGGCGCCTACGGCGAGAAGCAGAACTACGGCCGCACCTACGTCGGTGTGATCCGCTCCACGGTGATCGTCGACGAGCACGGCAAGGTCGAGCACGCGCTGTACAACGTCAAGGCCACCGGCCACGTCGCCAAGCTGCTGCGCGACCTCAAGATCGACGCCTGAGCCCGCCGACCGGAACCGCCCGGACCGAAGCGGTGGCGGCCGTGCCTCCCTGAGGTGGGAGACGCGGTGGCGGCTCTGCGGACCTGCCGAGGATCGGGGGAGTCCGCGGGGCCGTCGTCATACCGTTCGATCTCGGGGCGCCCGGGACCGCCCGGCGACGCGAGGGCGCCGTCGCTTGAGTAAGCGAAGGCGAGTTGCGACGGCCCCCGCGCCTGCCCGGACGCGG
The DNA here is from genome assembly GCF_000719705.1 of Streptomyces sp. NRRL S-350. Taxonomy (GTDB): domain Bacteria; phylum Actinomycetota; class Actinomycetes; order Streptomycetales; family Streptomycetaceae; genus Kitasatospora. The sequence continues at coordinate 5,103 of NZ_JOHO01000089.1, forward strand.
GGGCCGACCAGTGTGCCTGCCGGTCAGGAGGTACCAGTCGGCGAGACCGACGCGGGCGGAGGCAGCAGGCAAGGGGTGGTGATGCCGAGGTACATGCGGTCCCCCCGGCCCGAGGTCTCCGCCGTCGCGGAGTACCGGCTGCTGGGGTGGTAGGCGTCGACGAGTGCATCCGGCTTGCCGTCCACGGACTCGCGGTAGCCGTTCACGGTCAGGCCCTCGCCGACCAACATGTCACGGACCTTTCTGACCACTTCGGGATGCTGTGCGCGCGGCACCGAGCTCTTTACGCTGTACATCAGGATGTACCGGTCATCGGAGGCGGTTTCACCGTTCCGGCCAGTACATGGGGTGAAGAGCGCGTCGACGGTCGCAGGATCGATCTCGATCCCGGCGGTCCGCGCCATGTGCTCGGTGATCTGTTGAGCCCAGGCCTGGGCGTCAGCCTTGGATTTCACGGGGGGTGTGTCATTCCCATCGGTCGGAGCGGTGGATGAGCACGCACCGAGCATCACGACCAGGAGCGCGGTACCGGCAAGACGCCTGGAAATCCGGGTGATGATCGCGGTCATGACGCTCCTGAGGATGGTGCGGCTCGATGGACTGGTGACAGGTTCAGTGCGGAATCCGGGGGAGGACCGTCGGCGGTCGGCCTGCGATGATTCGCCCCTGGTTCTGGAGGCTTTCACTTGTGCCTCCAGGACCGGCGTCCCAGTAGCCGCCATGTCCACTGGTGTCGATCCGGATGTTCTGCGCGCCGAAGTACATGTTCTGGGGAGCCGGGCCGGATAGGTCGCCGGCGACCTCCCGGATGAAGTCGTCCCTGGCCGTACCGACCCAGACGTGCTTCGGGTCGATGTTGAGCTCGGATGCCTTGTCCACTCCCATGCCAGGGCTGCCAAGCGCAAGGATGTCATCGGCGTTCACCCCGCCGTCCCGCGCGGCCGCGCCCACGACATAGGTGCCGTAACTGTGGGCCATGACGGTCAGGTGCGAGCAGACGCCGTTGCCGCCCTCGGCTACCCGTAGGCCCTTCGTGAAGTTGCGCAGATCCGGCGCTCCGGCGTCTCCGCGATCGGTGAAGGCCACGCTGGCGTCGCCCCACTCAGGTGTCTCGTAGCCCAGCCACGAGACGACGGCGACAGTCTCGTCGTCGGCCTTGTCCTCGGCGGCCTTCTGGAGGCGCCGGATGTGGTCCATCTGGCCCGGCACTCCGGAGAGGACCGTTCCGGTGCCCGGTACGAAGACGGCTGTGTGCTGGGAGGTGTCGGGGTTGCCGGTGGAGACGATGGCTCGGCCGTTGTGTACGTCCGGATCGATGCCGAGCAGGAACATCCGGTGCTGCTCGGGATTCCCGTCGGACGCCGTCAACTTCCTTCGGATTTCCTCCATCGCGGCTATTCGCGACTTGTACTCATCCTCGTTGATTCCGAAGTCGCCGGGCTTCCCCGTCCGGTAGGCGTCCAGCTTCTCGTCGAGTACGAGACGGTTGGCCTCGTCACGGACGGACGCGGGCAGCCCGTCGAGTTTGCCGATCTCCTTGGGGTGCAGGGCCAGGTAGGCCTCCTGCTGCTCCGTGGTGAGGCCCTTCCACCACGCCGCGGACTTCTCCGGGTCCTTGCCGTCCGGGATGTAGGGATCGACCAGGCCCAGGTCCTTCATCGCGGCGGCGGCCGCGTTCGTGGCTCCGGCGAGGTTCGCCTCGGTCGGATCGAGAACGTTCGAACTGAGTCGCCCCAAGGCCGTGTTGCCCTGATCGCTCGCCGCCTGAGCGTCCTTCAGGGCGTTGTTGATCCAGTCCTGGAAGCCCTTCATCTCCGAACCGAGCTGTTGACGTGCCTTCTGCGCCTCGGGGTCGTTCGCCTCCCCCCTGTCTGCGGGCGGGAGGCTGACGACGCCATCGGACGCCACCGTCAGGCCCGCGTCCACGGCGCGTTTCACGGCATTGGTGAGGTTGGTCTGCGCCTGGTGCATCCGGTCGGCGACGGTGTTCAGAACCAGGGCCGCGGTGTCCGACTCCATCTTGACGACGTTCAGCTGTTGTTCCGTCTTCGCCATGTACTCAAGCGCCGCCTTGGCATCGTCGCCCTCCCAGTTGCCGCACAGCGGACCGTTGACCTGGCTGCGGTGCCGCTGACCGATGCTCTCCGCTGCGTGGCCCAGGGCCGTCCAGGCCTTTGCCGCATCGTGCAGACCGTGCGGGTCGAACCTCACGAGAAGCTCGTACATGCCGGTCACTTGGGCGCCTTCTGCGGTGTGGCCCATGCACCGGCGACGGCGGAGTCGTTGTGCTCGTGGGCGGCGGCGTTGGCGTTCAGGTTGGTTGCGGTGCTCGCGAGGCGCTGTTGCAGGACACCGAGCGGCTGGGACCAGCCGGTGCCCAGCTGGCCGAGCCCGCCCGCGATCGACCAGCCGGTCAGCTGGCCGGCGACGGTGCTGCTGGTGTTCAGCGCGTTCTGAACGGGGGTGCCGAACTCCTCGCCCAGGCTCTTCGCGATACCTGCGGACGCCCGCAGATCGGCTGGTTTGACGATGACCTTGCCGGTGGCGTTGTCGCTCACTGGTTCCCCCCAGGTGTTTGACACGCGTACATGCGTTCCACGGAACGTTAACTGAGCTCTGCGCGCTCCGTATCCGTTCAGATACTCAGATCGCACGGACAGTCGGCGGGCCGTCTTGGCCACTCGGGCGGTACGCGCGGGCTTGACGGCCTCGATGCTGCAGGTCAGGCCGATGGTCTCGGCGCCTAGCCGGAGTTCTTCCGGCAGCAGGGGCACGCCAGTGGCCCGGCCGCAGGTGACGCGGTGGACGACCGGGCCGGGTGGCCCCAACCGGGGCACGGTCCTGATCGGCGCGGCGCAGCGCTTGGCGAGTGAATCCGCGCCTGCGGACGAAGTCGACGCCTCGCACTTCACCTGACAGTCCCGCGCCCGGCGAGCGGTTCCCGTGGTGGGGCATCCAGTCGGACGGCCTCCGGCCGCCGTGGCCGAACTGCCGTTCCGTCACTGACGTGTACCGCGGCGGGACGAGGCGGAAGAAGAAGCGCAGGGCAGCTCACGGAATCGCGGTGTTCCCAGCGGAAGCGAACCCCTAGACTAGAGGCCAGGCGGCCTTGGCGGAGCTGGCAGACGCGCCGGACTTAGGATCCGGTGGGGGAAACCCCGTGAGGGTTCGAATCCCTCAGGCCGCACCAGTCTTGTACCTTCAGATCGAAGGCCCACCTTGGAGGGTTTCTCCGGGTGGGCCTTCGGTGTTTCGACTGCCTGTCAGCCGACCAGCTCCTTCACCACCGGCGCCAGCGCGCGGAAGGCCTGGCCGCGATGGCTGATGGCGTTCTTCTCGTCGGCCGTCAGCTCCGCGCAGGTGCGCGTCTCGCCCAGCGGCTGGAGGATCGGGTCGTAGCCGAAGCCGCCGTCGCCGGCCGGGGCGGTGCGCAGGGTGCCGAGGAGGCGGCCCTCGACGACGCGCTCGGTGCCGTCGGGCAGGGCGAGGGCGGCGGCGCAGAAGAAGTGGGCTCCGCGGTGCGGCTCGGCGATGTCGGAGAGCTGGGCGAGCAAGAGGTCGAGGTTGGCGCGGTCGTCGCCGTGCTTGCCGGCCCAGCGGGCGGAGAAGATGCCGGGCGCGCCGTTCAGCACGTCCACGCAGAGGCCGGAGTCGTCGGCGACGGCGGGCAGGCCGGTGGCGTCGGCCAGGGCGTGGGCCTTGAGCAGGGCGTTCTCGGCGAAGGTGACGCCGGTCTCGGGGACGTCCGGGATCTGGGGGTAGGCGTCGGCGCCGACGAGTTCGACGTCCAGTCCGGCGTCGGTGAGGATGGCGCGCAGCTCGGCGACCTTGTGCCGGTTGCGGGTGGCGAGGATCAGGCGGGTGGACATATCGCCCACCCTATCGAGCGCCGCCGGGTGGCGTCGGGCCGTCAGCCGGTGCACACCGAGGTGAGGTTGCCGGCCGCGTCGCCGAGCGGTTTGAGGTCGGGGACCTGGTTCTTGTCGGCGGCCCGCTGCACGTTGTCGACCTGCTTCTGCAGATCGGTGACGGCCTTGGCGACGTCGGTGTTCTTGGAGTTCTTCCCGACCTGGTCGAGGTCGGTCTTGAGCTTCTGCAGGGCCTTCCCGGCGCCGGCCGAGTCGTTGCTGGCGTTGTCGTAGGCCTTGGTGACGTCGGCGATGTCGCCGGTGATCTTCACGGCGGTGTTGCCGCAGTCGATCGCCTTCTGTGCGGCGGAGCAGCTCACCATGCTGAGCGGGAGGATCGCGATCAGTCCGGCCACGGCGAGGGCGGCGGGGCGGGCGATGCTCGACGGCATCCGGTCCTCCTGGGGGGCGCGGGTTCCGTGGTGTGGGACGCGCGCCGACGGGTGCGCGGTTCCCGCAGCGGGGGTGCTGCGGGAACCGTACGGTCTCCGGGCCCGGCCTGTACAGCAGGCCGTACGCGCGTGCGCCCGGCGTTCACGGAGCTCACGGAGCTCACGGAGCGGCGGCCTGGTGCTTTCGGCCTTCGAGGGCCTCGCCCCGGTGGGGTTCAGCCTTCGAGGGCCTTGCGCTGGATCTCGTCGAGTTCCGCGCAGCCGAGGGTGCCGAGGTCGAGCAGCCGGTCGAGGAGCTCGCGGTCGAACGGCGCGCCCTCGGCGGTGCCCTGGACCTCGACGAAGCGGCCGTCGGCGGTGCAGACGATGTTCATGTCGGTCTCGGCGCGCACGTCCTCCTCGTACTGGAGGTCGAGCATCGGGACGCCGTCGATGATGCCGACGCTGACGGCGCTGACGCCGCCGGTGATGGGCTGGCCCTTGGCGCGCAGGATCTTCTTGTCGCGGGCCCAGGCGACGGCGTCGACGAGGGCGACGTAGGCGCCGGTGATGGCGGCGGTGCGGGTGCCGCCGTCGGCCTGGAGGACGTCGCAGTCGAGGACGATGGTGTTCTCGGCGAGGGCGCGGTGGTCCACGGCGGCGCGCAGCGAGCGGCCGATGAGCCGGCTGATCTCGTGGGTGCGGCCGCCGATGCGGCCCTTGACGGCTTCTCGGTCGCCGCGGGTGTTGGTGGCGCGCGGCAGCATGGAGTACTCGGCGGTGACCCAGCCTTCGCCGGTGCCCTTGCGCCAGCGGGGGACGCCTTCGGTGACGCTGGCGGTGCACAGCACCTTGGTGTCGCCGTAGGAGATGAGGACGGAGCCTTCGGCGTGCTTGCTCCAGCCTCGTTCGATGGTGATCGGGCGGAGCTGGTCGGGGGTGCGGCCGTCGATGCGTGACATAGGCATTGAGCGTAGTGGTTCGGGTCGGCGGGGCCGTCCGGGTGCGCCGCGGCCCGCCGTCCTCGTGGGGGTCGGCGGGCCGGGCGGGTGAGCGCGGGTGGTTCAGCTCACATCATGTCTTCGATGTCGGCGGCGATCGGGTCGGCGTCGGTGCCGATGACGACCTGGATCGCGGTGCCCATCTTGACGACGCCGTGGGCGCCGGCGGCCTTGAGGGCGGTCTCGTCGACCAGGGAGGCGTCCTTGACCTCGGTGCGCAGGCGGGTGATGCAGCCTTCGACCTCTTCGATGTTGTCGATGCCGCCCAGTCCGGCGACGATCTTCTCAGCCTTGCTGGCCATCTGTCTTCTCCCTCTGTCTCGGCCCGCCAGCCGCTCTGCCGGGTGCCGTCGTGCGTCGTGCTCGTGGGGGTGTGTTCCTCGGCCGGGGTGCGGCGAGGTCGGTGCCGGTGGCTGATGCGGGTTCAGCTGCGGCCGTGCTGCCGGGCAGCGCGACCAGCATCACCTGTGCCAGTCCGGTCTGTCACGTCAAGCCACTTTTGGCCCATTCCGGCGGGCAGCCTCCCGATCGCCGCCCGAAGATGACGATCAGCGGGGCCGGCGTCCCGGAGTGCGGCCTGCGTCCCAAGGTGGTCTACACCAATATATGTGTACTCCGAGGAAACGCGGGACGGGCCCCCGGTGTTCCTGGCCCCGCCCGAGGGTTCCGCAAGGGGCCACCGGCCGGCAACTGCTCCCGGAGGGCGAAGGATGAGTTCGGCAGGCGCCACGGCTCCGCGGACCGTGTGGTGGCACACCTTCTACGGCGGCCTCCAGAAGATGGGCCGCTCGCTGCAGCTGCCGGTGGCCGTGCTCCCGGCGGCGGGCATCCTCAACCGGCTCGGCCAACCGGACGTGTTCGGCAAGGACGGCCTCGGCTGGAACAACGTCGCCAAGGTCTTCGCCGCGGCCGGCGGAGCGCTCCTCGACTCCTCGCTCGGCCTGCCGATGCTGTTCTGCATCGGCGTGGCGATCGGCATGGCCAAGAAGGCGGACGGCTCGACGGCCCTGGCGGCCGTGGTCGGCTTCCTCGTCTTCTACCAGGTCCTGCACGCATTTCCGGAGAGCTGCAAGCCGCCGACGGTCCTGGTCAGCGACCAGTGCGTGGACTACTCCTCGGCGAAGGCGGCCAAGGCGACGTACCAGAACCCGGGGGTGCTGGGCGGCATCCTGATCGGCCTCATGTCGGCCTGGCTGTGGGTGCGGTTCCACCGCACCAGGCTGGTCGACTGGCTGGGCTTCTTCAACGGCCGCCGCCTGGTGCCGATGATCACCGCCCTGGTCGGCATGCTGACGGCCGTTCTCGCGCTCTGGGTCTGGCCGCCGATCGGCCGCGGCCTCAACGACTTCTCGCAGGACCTGGCCGATCTCGGCGCGGGGGGCGCCGGCATCTTCGGCCTGGCCAACCGGGCACTGCTGCTGATCGGCATGCACCAGTTGCTGAACACCTTCGTCTGGTTCCAGTTCGGCGAGTTCACGAAGGCCGACGGCACGATCGTGCACGGCGACATCCCGCGTTTCCTGGCGGGCGACCCGACGGCCGGCCAGTTCCAGTCCGGCTTCTTCCCGATCATGATGTTCGCACTGCCCGCCGCCGCACTCGCGATCGCGCACTCCGCGAAGCCGCACCGGCGCAAGGAGATCTACGGCCTGATGCTCTCGGTCGGCCTCACCTCCTTCGTCACCGGCGTCACCGAGCCGATCGAGTACTCCTTCGCCTACATCGCCCCGGCCCTGTACGCCGTGCACGCCCTGCTGACCGGCGCCTCGATGGCGGTGACGTGGGGGCTCGGGGTGCACGACGGGTTCAGCTTCTCGGCAGGCCTGATCGACTACGTGATCAACTGGGGACTGGCCACCAAACCGTGGCTGATCATCGTCATCGGCCTCTGCTTCGCCCTGGTGTACTACGCGCTCTTCCGGTTCATCATCGTCAAATTCGACCTGAAAACACCGGGGCGGGAAGACGAGACGGAAGTCGAGGACGTCACCAAGGCCTGATTCCCGAAATCCCCGGCCGTCCACCGCCAAAGGCCACCACCGCAAAGGCCGTCCACCATAACGGCCGTCCACCACAAAGGCCGTCCACCACAAAGGCCCTCGGGTCCTCGCCCCGAGGGCCTTCGGCATTTCGGGAACGGACCCATTCCCCTTCCCGGCGGCCACCCGGAAGGCAGTTCGGCCGCGATCCGGCCGCGTCGGCGGGGTGCCGGCAGGGGCGGCCGCGCGCGGGACACCGCATCCGGCCTGCCCAGCGACGTCGCGATCACTCTCAGCAGCCGTCGGACGTGCCGCGGAGCGGGGCGATCGCCCGGCGGCCACCCCTGGGGGCGGCTCCGGTCTCCGTCCCGACGGGCCGCCGCACGGGCGCGGCGGAGGCCCCGCGCTTTTTGTTGCGCAAATAGCCAAAATCCCGATCGCACCCGTAATCATGATCGTCGTTCCGCAAGTAGGTTTCGATTTCATAGCGCTTCCGGGCGACGGCGCTTTCCGGGGTTCCCCGCCCTCTCCACCCGTGCTACAAACTGGTCTACACCACCCGTGGTGTAGACCAGTTCGCGGTTCGGCCTCCGTGCCCATCCCCCGCCCGACCGCCATGCCGTTAGGAACCCACCCCCATGAGTCAGTCTGCGCAGGCACCGGCGCCCGCCACGGCTCCGGCCGCGCCAAGCCCCGCCAAGAAGTTCGGCCAGAACCTCCTCCAGGGTCTCCAGAAGATCGGCCGCAGCCTCCAGCTGCCCATCGCGGTGCTCCCCGCCGCCGGTCTCCTGATGCGCCTCGGCCAGGACGACGTGTTCGGCAAGGACGGCCTCGGCTGGGACAAGGTCGCAGCGGTGTTCAACACCGCCGGCACCTCGGTCTTCGACGCCCTGCCGCTGCTGTTCGCGGTGGGCATCGCGATCGGCTTCGCCAAGAAGGCGGACGGCTCCACGGCCCTCGCCGCGCTGGTCGGCTTCCTGGTCTACAAGAACGTCCTCACCGCGTTCCCGATCACCGAGTACAAGATCCTCCCCGGCAAGGACGAGGCCGCCACCTACCAGAACCCCGGCGTGCTGGGCGGCATCGTGATAGGCCTGCTGGCCGCGGTGCTCTGGCAGAAGTACCACCGCACGCGGCTGGTCGACTGGCTCGGCTTCTTCAACGGCCGCCGACTGGTGCCGATCCTGATGGCCTTCGTCGGCACCGGCGTCGGTGTCTTCTTCGGCCTGGCCTGGGGTCCGATCGGCGACGCCATCAAGAGCCTGAACGACAGCCTGATCGGTGCCGGCGCGTTCGGCGCGGGGGCGTTCGGCCTGATCAACCGAGGTCTGCTGCCGGTCGGCATGCACCAGTTCGTGAACTCGTTCGCCTGGTTCCAGACCGGCGACTTCACCAAGCCCGACGGCACCGTCGTGCACGGCGACCTGACCCGCTTCTTCGCCGGCGACCCGACCGCCGGGCAGTTCATGTCGGGCTTCTACCCGATCATGATGTTCGCGCTGCCCGCCGCCGCACTGGCCATCGCCCACGCCGCCAAGCCGCACCGCCGCAAGGCCATCACCGGCATGATGGTGTCGCTCGCCCTGACCTCCTTCGTCACCGGTGTCACCGAGCCGATCGAGTTCGCCTTCGTCTTCATCGCCCCGGCGCTGTACGTCATCCACGCGCTGCTCACCGCCGTCTCCATGGCCGTCACCTGGGCGCTCGGCGTGCACGACGGCTTCACCTTCTCCGGCGGCCTGATCGACTACCTGCTGGCCTGGAACAAGGCCACCGACCCCTGGATGATCATCCCGCTCGGCCTGGTCTTCGCCGCGCTGTACTACTTCCTCTTCCGCTTCGCGATCACCAAGTTCGACCTCAAGACCCCCGGTCGCGAGGACGACGACGAGATCGAGGACGTCACCAAGGCCTGACGCCCGCGTCCGGCTCCTTCCCGAGGCCCCGCCCCGCCACTGCTCCCCCAGCGGCCGGGCGGGGCCTTGCGCGTGCGCCCGTCCCCGGTCGGAGGTGAGGACCCGGCCGGGAACCCGCTAGATCCACCCCCGCTGAGCCGCGTGCACGCCGGCCTGGAAGCGGCTCTCCGCGCCCAGGCCGGCGATCAGCTCGGCGACCAGCCGGCGCACCGTACGCTCCGACACTTCCAGCTTGCGGGCGATCGCCACGTCCGTCAGGCCGGCCGCCAGCAGCTGCAGCACGGTGAGTTGGCGGTCGGTCATCTCGACTTCCTCCGGACCGAGCTCGGTAGGAGTCCAGGCCGCCGACCAGAAGTACTCGAACAGCTCGGCGACCAGCGCGACCACGGCCGGATCACGGACCACCACCGCCGCCTCGGCGACGGGTGGGCACCCGCCCCCGGCCTGGCGACCGGAAGGTGCCCCCGGGCCGGTGCCCCGGAAAGCGCCCGGGCCCGAACCGGGCGCGGGCAGGATCGCCAGCCGGGCGTCCACCACGATCAGCCAGAGCGGCAGCGAGTGCGCGGCCCGGATCCGGGCCCCGGCCCCGGTCAGCTCCCGCACGTGCGCCAGCACGGCGGGGCGGCGCAGCGCCGCGGCCGGATAGATGGTGCGCAGGGCGGCGCCGTGGGTGAGGACGAGGCGTTCGCGGGCGAGCTTGTCGGCCAGGGCGGGGCCGGAGAGGTCCTGGCCGGGGCGCAGGGAGAGGGCCTCGGTGCGGGCACCGCGGGCGGCGTCCTCCAGTAGGGCGGCGATCCGGTCGGCGCCGCGGACGAGTTCGAGGCCGGTGTCGGCGCGGTGGTGCTGCTGGGCGGGCAGGTAGCCGGTGTGCAGCCGGTCGACGGCGTCGCGGGCGCGGCGCAGTTCGGCGACCAGGGCGGTGACCCGGGTGTCGGTGTCGAGGAGGAGTTGGCGGACCGCGGTGTCGACCGAGACCGCGGTCTCGGCAGGGACGGCACGGTCGGCGCGGTCGATCCCGTCGGGGCAGTCGATCCGGTCGGCGCGGTCGATCCGGTCGGCGCGGTCGCCGGGGGCGGCTGCCTCGCCGGTGCGGTGTCCGGCCGTGGGCTGGAGGAGTCCCAGCGCGCGCAGTTCGGCGGTGGCGGCGCCGAGCCGGGGCCCGTCCCAGTGGAGGCCGAGGGCTTCGGGCGGGCGGCCTGGTTCGGCGAGCAGGCGGGCGTAGAGCTGGGTGGCGTCGGTGCCGGTTGGCCTCTCCATCGGCGCAGCCTAGTGAGGGCGGCCGGGGCCCGGGCGAGGGCTTCCGCTCTGCGAGACGACGGCGCGGTCGGGCCAAGTCCGGCGCCCGGTACGGCGGTTCCGCTCCCGGTCATGGCCGGTTCCGGTCGGCTCCGGCGGGCTGACCTGCGGTGCGGCGGCGCACAGGATGAGCGGCATGGCTCTTCCCGAAGCTTCGACGATCTGGTTGGACGGCGCCCTGGTGCCCTGGCAGGAGGCCCGGGTGCACGTCCTCACGCACGGCCTGCACTATGGCACGGGTGTGCTGGAGGGCACCCGGGTGTTCGCGACCGCGGACGGCCCGGCGGTGTTCCGGCTGCCCGAGCACCTGCGCCGACTGGACCGCAGCGCCCGGATGATCAGAATGGAACTCCCTTACGGGCTCGCCGACTTGACGAAGGCGACGCTCGACCTGGTGCGCGCCAACGGCCACCGGGACTGCTACCTGCGGCACTTCGCCTTCCTCGGCTACGGCACGATGGGCATCGACATGCGGCACTCACCGGTCGGCGTGTCGATCGCGAGCTGGGAGTGGCGGGGCCAACTCCCCTGCCCCGAAGGCGGGATCACGCTGAAGACCAGCAGCTGGCGGCGGAACGACCCGAACGCGGTGCCGCCCGCCGCGAAGGCCACCGGCCCGTACCTGAACTCGGTGCTCGCCCGCCGGGAGGCCAACGACGCGGGCTACGACGAGGCGCTGCTGCTCGGCGCGGACGGCACGGTGAGCGAGTGCACCGGGGAGAACGTGTTCGCCGTGCGCGACGGGGTGCTGCGCACGCCCCCGGCGAGCGCGGGCGCCCTGGAGGGGATCACCCAGGACACCGTGCTCACCCTGGCCCGGGACCGGCGCATCGAGGTCCGCGTCGAGAGCCTCCTGCGTTCGGACCTGTACGCGGCGGACGAGCTCTTCGTCTGCGGCACGGCCGCCGGCATCGTCCCGGTCCGCTCCCTGGACGACCGTGCCCTGCCCACCGCTCCCGGCCCGGTCACCGCGCTCCTGGCCGAGGCCTACCGGGCGGCGGTGACGGGCGCCGACCCGCGCTACCGGCACTGGCTGACACCGGTGGCCTGAGACGGCCCGGTCAGATCTCGTAGACCGCGCCGGCCCGGGCGATCTCGACCGGCCCGGCGTAGGCGGCGGCGGCGTCGCGGCGGTTGTGCTCGGCGTCGGTCCACGGGGGGATGTGGGTGAGGACGAGGCGGTGGGCGCCGGCGGCGGTGGCGTGCTCGCCGGCTTCGCGGCCGTTGAGGTGGACGGCCTGGTAGGTGTCGCGGCCGTCGATGTACGCGGCCTCGCAGAGGAAGAGGTCGGCGTCGCGCGCGAGTTCGACGAGTTCGGCGCTCTCGCCGGTGTCGCCGCTGTAGGCCAGGGAGCGGCCGCCGTGTTCGAGGCGGAAGGCGAAGGCGTCGACGGGGTGGTTGACCTGGGCGACGGTGATCCGGAACGGCCCGAGTCCGAAGCTGCCGGGGGTGAGGGTGCGGAACTCGAACACCTCCTTCATCCCCGGGTTCTCCGGCATGTCGTAGGCGCGGGCGAGCCGTTCGGGCGTGCCGGCCGGCCCGTACACGGGCAGCAGTTCGGGGCAGCCCTCGGCGCGGTAGTTGCGGGCCACCCAGTAGGCGCACAGGTCGACGCAGTGGTCGGCGTGGAGGTGGCTGAGCAGGACGGCGTCGACGTCGTAGAGGCCGGTGTACTTCTGCAGGGCGCCGAGCGCTCCGTTGCCGAGGTCGAGGACGACGCGGTAGCCGTCGGCCTCGACCAGGTAGCTGGAGCAGGGCGAGTCGGCGGACGGGAAGCTCCCCGAGCACCCCACCACGGTCAGTTTCATCCGAGCCCCTCCGCCCCGACACGTCCTGGCTGCTGCTGGATAGCGGCATGGAAAACATGAAAAACGGCATGGAAAACGGCAGGCCGGGCCGGGGAACCGGCCGGTAGCACTGCATTGGTGTGTCGAGGGTAAGGGCGGAGCGGCACTTTGCCCCCGTCCCCGTGCCGGGCTGTGGCTGGAATCACCAGAACGCCGGGGACGGGGGCGGGGCGGGAGCAGGGCGCGCTCAGCGGTGCCGGGGAGGGCTCAGCGGTGCCCGGGGCGGTTGCGGGCCCAGGCGCGGATGGTGTCGGGGTACCAGCGGGGGTGCCCGCTGCCGTCGAAGGCGTCCGGGTCGGGCAGCAGCCCGTGCCTGCGGTAGCTGCGGACGGTCTCGGGCCGGACGTTGATGTGGCGGGCGATCTCGGCGTAGGACCACAGCATGCTTCTCGTCACACGGCACCTCCGGGGCGGGGCGGAGTTTCGTGACGCAGCCTCTCCAGGTACGGCCGGGCCATCGGCGCAGAACGGGCACCGTGGCCGTTTCGTGACGAACCGGGAGCAACGCGCGGACAAATGCCCGACTGTCACAGCCGTCACGGTGGTGGCGTTCACCGCCGGGCCGGTACGGTTCGCCGCATGAACGGCATGACTGGTACCTGGGTCGTCCTGGCGCTGGCCGGCGTCGCGCTGCTGGTGGCCGCCGCGGTGGCGCTGGTGCGGCGCACCCGTCCGGCTCCGCGTCCGGCCGGGCCGACCGGCCCGCGGCCTCGCCCGGACACCAAGGCGGCCCCCGGGCCGCAGGAGATCTGGTGGGCGGAGGTGCCGTTCGAGGAAGGCCCCGGTGCCAAGGACCGCCCGTGCCTGGTGCTGCGGGTGCACGGCGGGACCGCCACCGTCGTGAAGATCACCAGCAAGCACCACGCCGACCGCCCGGGCGTGCTGCCGCTGCCGCCGGGTTCGGTGGGCGACCGGCAGGGCCGGGCCAGCTGGCTGGAGACCGACGAGCTGCGCGAGGTGCCGCTGTCGGCCTTCCGCCGCCGGGCCGGCACGGTGGACCGTCAGGTCTGGGCCCGGGCGCAGCGGGTGCTGAACCGGTAGCGGGCGCCGGGCCGGTAGCGGGCGCCGGGCCGGTAGCGGGCGTCGGCCCGGCTGGGCCGGTCGCGACGGGAGCAGCGGCCGGCTAGGTGTTCTGGCCCATGAGGTTGGGAACGCGGCTGGCGGGTGGTTTGCCTGCGAGTGCGGTGTGTCCGCGGTGGTGATTGTAGGTGTGGAGCCAGTCGGGGT
>NZ_JOHO01000090.1 GCF_000719705.1 Streptomyces sp. NRRL S-350
CCTGTCTCGTGGGCTCGGAGATGTGTATAAGAGACAGCGGTGAGGGCGGCCAGGGGGTCGACGGTGCCGTAGCCGAGGCGGGGGTCGGGCAGTCGGGTGCCCGGGTGGTAGGCGGTCGAGGTGAGGCGGTCCTTGAGCTGGGCCGGGCCGAGGTCGGGGCGGTAGCCGAGGACCAGGGCGGCGGTGCCGGCCACGACGGCGGCGGCGAAGCTGGGGCCGGAGCCGGTGAAGTAGCCCTTGGCGCCCGGTCCGACGCTCATCATCGCGTCGCCGGGGGCCACCAGGTCGACGCGGCCCGTCGCGGCGCCGCCGCCCGGGGCCGCCGGGGCGTCCGGCCCTGCCGAGGCGACCGACACCCTGGACACGCCCGAGGCGACCGCGCCCGCGCCCGAGCCGCCCGAGCCCGAGCCGCCCGAGCCCGGGCCGCCGCCGGGCGGGGCGCCGTCGGGGCCCAGGTCGGACACCGTCAGGACCTCCGCGGGGGCCTGGCCGGCGCCCTGGGCGGCCCCGGCACCGCCGCTCTGGTCGGGGCCGGCCGGGGCGACGACCAGGGCGCCCTTGCCGTCGGCGTAGCGGACGGCGCCGGCCAGCTCCTCGTTGCCGGCCTGGACGGGCAGGGCGAGCGCGATCACCCGGGCGCCGCCGTCGGCCGCGTCCCGGATGCCCTTGGCCAACAGGGCCGCGGTGGTGTTCCCGTTGTCGTCGGTGACGGCCACGGCGAGGATCCGCGCCTCGGGGGCGATGCCCGCGAAGCCGACGCCGTCCTGGTGGCGGGCCGCGATCAGTCCGGCGAGGAAGGTGCCGTGGCCGACGCAGTCGCGGGTGGAGGCGCCGGTGCCGTACTCGCGCGGGCCGGCCGTCAGGCGCTGGCCCAGGACGCCGGAGGCGGGGTCGACTCCGGAGCCGACGACGGCGACGCTCACCCCGCCGCCGCGGCTGAGCTGCCAGGCGGCCTCGGGGCGCAGGAAGGTCTGGGCCCACGGCATGCGGTCGGTGTCCTTGTCGGAGGGCTTGACGCAGCCGTCCGCGGTGGCCGGACCCTTGGACTGGCCGATCACGGGCAGGGCCCCGGAGTCGGCGCCGCCGGAGGGGCGCGCCCCGGGGCGGGCCCCGGCGGTGGCGGCACCCGGGCCCGGGCCCGTGGCGGCGGCGGGCACGGCCGGTGCCAGCAGGACGCCGCAGCACAGCGCCGCGGCCGCCGCCGGGGCGGCCCCGGCCCGGCGGATCCGCCCGGCGCGGCGGGGGCGGGCGCCCGTCACACGCCGCTCCCCTGCAGCAGGGCGGGGATGTCCTGGGGCAGCAGCAGGCTCAGTTCCGACACGTCGCCGATGTCGAGGCGGGCCAGGCGCCCGGCCTGCCGGGTCACCATCGCCTCCAGGGTCTGGCGGGCGAAGCGGCCGTTGCCGAAGTTGCGGTCCCGGGGGACGGCTTCGCACAGCTGCGTCAGTGCGGTGAGGGTCTCGGGGGCGCAGACGTACCCGGCTTCCTCGGCCTGCACCCGCACGATGGTGACGAGTTCCTGCGCGCTGTAGTGGTCGAAGGCGATCTGCTGGGTGAACCGGGAGGCCAGGCCGGGGTTGGAGGCGAGGAAGCCCTGCATCTCCTCCTGGTAGCCGGCCACGATCACCACGACCTCGTCGCGGTGGTCCTCCATCAGCTTCATCAGGGTGTCGACGGCCTCCTGGCCGAAGTCGCCGCCGGCGGCGCCGCCGCGCGGGGTGAGGGTGTAGGCCTCGTCGATGAACAGCACGCCGCCGCGGGCGCGTTCGAAGGCGTCGCGGGTGAGCTGGGCGGTGTGGCCGATGTAGCGGCCGACCAGGTCGGCGCGGGCGGTCTCGACGAGCCGGCCGTCCGGCAGGACGCCGAGTTCGGCGAGCAGGGCGCCGTAGAGGCGGGCGACGGTGGTCTTGCCGGTGCCGGGCGGGCCGGCGAAGACCAGGTGGTGGCTGATCTTGGCGGTGGGCAGGCCGGCCTCCTCGCGGCGGCGCACCTGGGTGATCAGGTTGACGAGGTTCTCGACCTGTTCCTTGGCGGCGGCCAGGCCGACCATCGAGCGCAGCCGCTCCAGCAGTTCGCTGCGCCCGTCGGCGGCGCCGGCGCTGCCGCGCCCGTCCGCCCGTGCGGCGGCCTGTTCGCCGAGGTCCTCGGGCAGCAGGAGCGGCAGGTCGGCGTCGGTGACCTCGGCGAGTCCGGCCAGCCGGGACGCCTGGCGGTCGACCATCTCCTCGAACACCTTGCGGGCCGCGCGGCCGTTGCCGAAGTCCGCGCCCTTGGGCATGCGGGTGAAGTGCGCCCCGAGGGCGTCCACGGCGGCGGCGTCCAGTTCGTAGCCGTGGGCGGCGGCGGCCCGTTCGACGATGGTGACCAGTTCCTCCGCCGAGTAGTTGCGGAACTCGACGGTGCGGCTGAACCGGGAGGCCAGGCCGGGGTTGGAGCCCAGGAACTCGCGCATCTCCTCCGAGTACCCGGCGACGATGACCACCACGTCGTCGCGGTGGTCCTCCATCAGCTTCACCAGGGTGTCGATCGCCTCGCGGCCGAAGTCCGGGCCGGTGCCGCCGGCTCCGGCGGACAGCGTGTACGCCTCGTCGATGAACAGCACGCCGCCGAGCGCCGACTGGAAGACCTCGGTGGTCTTGATCGCGGTGCCGCCGACGATCGAGGCGACCAGGTCGGCGCGGGCGACCTCGGTGAGGTGGCCGCTGCGCAGGACGCCGAGCTCGGCCAGGATGGCGCCGTAGAGGCGGGCGACGGTGGTCTTGCCGGTGCCGGGCGGCCCGGCGAAGATCAGGTGCCGGCCCATCGGCAGGGCCGGCATGCCGGCCTGCTCGCGGCGCCGGGCCAGCTTGTTGAGGTTGACCAGGGTGGCCACCTGCTCCTTGACGCCCTCCAGGCCGACCAGCGCCTGCAGGGCCGCCTGCGGCCCCTCCGGCTCGGGCGGCGGCGGGGCGGCGTCCGGGTGCCGGGCCGCCTCGGCGCCGTCGTCCCGGCCCCCGGCGTCGAGGCCGCTGTCGCCGGGCGCGCCGGCCGGGCGGGGCGCGGCGGGCCCGTCCTGGGCGCCGGCGCCGACGCTGCCGTGGCTGTCGGCGCGGCCGTTGTCCCGGCTGGTGAGGTCCTGGACGGACAGCCGGCTGCTGGGCCTGGTCTGGCGCAGCCCCGAGCCGCGGTTGCCGGCGACGGTGCACCCGGTGATCCGCACCGGCTCCTCGGACTCCGCGCGCAGCCCGTCGCCGGCGTTGTCGGTCAGTTCGCAGCCGGTCAGCGCGGCCCGGGCGCCCGGGCCCAGCAGCACGCCGTGGCGGCGGTTGCCGTGCACCCGGGCGCGGGCCATGGTGAGTTCGCCGCCGTCCTCGACGAGCACGCCCTCGCCGCTCCACTCGGCGATGTCGCAGTCGCGCAGCGAGGCGACGCCGCCGGGGCCGATCTCGACTCCGCTGACCGCCCCGGTCGTCCCGGGGCCGGCGGCCGGGGCGGTGCCGCGCACGGTGGAGCCGCCGACCTGGGTGTTGCCGCCGTCGGCGACCCGCAGCGCGGCCCGCCCGGTGGCGGACAGCACGCACGACTCCAGCCGCCCGCGCCCCTCCCGCAGCACCTCGACGCCGTGGCCGTGCACCTCGGCGACGTCCAGGCGGCGCAGCAGCGGGTTGGCGCCGTCGCGCACGCTCACCCCGGCGCCGGTGGCGCCGCGCACCTCCAGCCGGTCGAACTCGGCGGCGCTCTCGCCGACCAGCTCCACTCCGGCGCCGGCGCTGTCGGAGACCGCGGTGCGGGTCAGGGCGGGGCTGGAGGACTCGTCCACCAGGATCCCGGCGGCTTCGGCGCCGGCCACCTCGCACTCGTGGAAGCGGCCGCGGGAGCGTCCGGTGACGTGGATGCCGTGGCCCCGGGTGCGCACCGTGCGGCAGCGCCGCACCAGGGGGTCGGTGCCGCCGGCCAGGACCACGCCGTGGCTGCGGGTGGCGCTGACCGTGCAGTCCTCCAGCAGCACCTCGGCGGCGGAGGAGACGTAGACGCCGATCGACACGTCCCGGACGGTGGTGCGCAGCACCCGGGTGGTGCTGTTCTCCTCCAGGGCGATGCCGGGCTTGTCGGTGGCGGAGATCTCGCAGTCCTCGATCGAGCCGCGTCCCTCGCCGTTGGCGCACACGCCGTTGCCGCGGGCGTCGCGCAGCACGCAGCCGCGCACGACGGGGTTGGCGCGTTCGCCGATCACCACGGCGGAGCTGCCGAGGTGTTCGATCACGCAGTCCTCGATCACGCTGGTGCCGGTCGAGGTCTCGACGATGCCGGCTCCGGCCGGGTTGACGACGCGGCAGCCGCGCATCGCCAGCGAGCCCTGCTGGCGGGTCAGTACGGCCGTCCAGGAGTTGCCGGCCACCTCGCAGTCCTCCAGGGCGGCCTGGCCGCGCGGGACGTCGACGGTGGGCAGTTCCTCGTCCTGGCCCTGGAGCACCAGCCCGGTGAGCTGGACGGCCTCGGCCACCACCTGCACCACCGCGCCGCGCCGGGGGGAGATGCGCACGCTGCCGCGGGGCTCCTCGGCGGTGATGGTCACCATCTTGGTGATCACCAGGTTCTCCTCGTAGCGGCCCGGGCGGACGCTGATCACCGCTCCGCTGCGGGCCGCCTCCAGGGCGGCGCCGATCGTGCGGTAGCCGCCGTCGCGCTGCTCCGCACAGACCGTCAGCACATGGCGGGTCATGGGGCGTTCTCCTCCGTCGTTCGGGGCTGTGGTGCTGGTGGGGCTGGGGTGCCGGGGCTGCCGGCTGCGGCGGGGGTCAGCCGGTGCAGTTCGCCTTGACGGCGGAGGCGGCGTGGTGGGCGTAGGTCTTGGTGCCGCCGTTCCAGTCCAGGCCCCGGCTGTGCATCACCACGGCGATCCTGCCGCCGCTGAGCGGGAACGATCCGGCCGAGACCCACTGGCCCCGGCTGGCGACCTGGTTCACCGGGAAGGTCTTGTTCTGCACGGTGTAGTAGGTCGGGGCGCCGCCGACCGCCTTGAGGTCGCCGTTGGGCACGTACACCGACAGCTGGCAGGTGCCGGTGGTGAGCGAGCCGGTGTTGAAGGTCCACACCACCGAGTTGCTCTTGTCGTCGTTCGCGTCGCCGGACATCGGCACCGAGGTGAAGCCGCCGCTGCAGCCGTCGCCGGTGTAGCCGCCGGAGTTCTTCCGCCAGCCCTCCTGGCCGTTGTCGTACCAGCCGATGAGCTGCATGGAGGTGGACCCTCCGCAGCCCGGGCCCGCGACGCCGTTGTAGGTGGGCGGCGGGGGCGGGGCCGGCTGGACGGGCTTGGCCGGGGGCGGGGCGGGCTGCTGGCCCGCCGGGGGCTGCTGGGCGGCGGGCGGCTGCTGGGGCTGGGTCTGCGGCGCGCCGGCGCCCTGACCGCCGCCCTGGCCGCCGCCCTGCGCCGAGGCGGGCGGTGCCGCCTGGCCGGGCGCGGCGCCGCCGCCGGCGGGGCGTCCGGTGCCCGGCGCGGCGCCCTGGCCGCCGCCGGGGGCCGGAACGACACCGGGCAGGGCGGCAGCGGCGGCGGCCCCGACTGCCGCGGGGACGACGCCCTCCCCCGGCGCCGGGGCGCCGGCCGGCTGAGCGGGCTGACCCGGCTGCAGGGGCTGGTCGGCGGGCGGGTTGCCGGGGGCGTCGGCCCCCGGAACGTAGCCGTCGCCGCCGCCGTCCGGCTGCGAGTACCCGGCGGGCGGCGGCCCGTCCGCGCCGTGCGGGCCCGGGCCGTCCCCGCCGAACCCGGCGATGCCCAGCGGCACGCCGGCCAGCACCAGGCCGGCGATCACCGCGGCGGCCACCATCGGCTTCGGGATGCGGCGCGCGCCCGCCTCCTCGGCCGCCGGATCCTGCCCGAACGCGCCGGCCCCGGCCACGGCGGTCACCCCGGCGGGCGCCCCGGCGGCCCCGGCGGCCCCGGCGGCGGGCCCGGCGCCCTGCGGCGGCGCCACCTGCGGCGCCGCGCCGGCCGCGCCCACCGCCGCGGGTGCCTCCACCGCGGCCCCGGCCTCAGCGCCGCGCGTGTTCTCCTCCACCGGCTCGGGCACGGCCCAGGCCACGGCGGGCAGTTGGATGCCCCCGCCCTCCGGCCGACCTTCCCGTCCGCTCCGTTCCTTGCCCACCCAGGCCCCCTGGCCCTCGACGACGACACCCGACAGGAACGGCCGTCCCGGCCTCAGCGCTCGCACGGCGCAGCCGTCCCTCACCTACCCACGGACGGCGGGGCGCGCGGGGTTCAGTCGGAGTCCGGGCGCCACACCGGCTCGGCCGGCCGCGGCGGGTGGAGGACGAAGTCGGCCGCCCGCTGCAGGGTCGCCGCGTCCGGCTGCGGGCGGGCGTCGCCGCGCTCGCGCAGGTGCGCCAGCAGCCCGGGCTCGGGAGCGAGGTCGTACTCCTCCAGGTAGTAGGTGACGGTGTCGGTCCAGATCCACTCGCCGTCGGTGCGGTAGTTCAGCGGGACGGCGCCCCGGCGGGAGGTGTCGAAGACGTCGTCCATGAGCATCGGCGTCACCAGCACCGCCGCGCCGGCCCGCAGGTACCCGGCCAGCGCGGCGCGTTCCGTCGCGTCCTCCACCACCTCGCGCTCCGCCGAGAAGCCCGGCCCGGTCAACGGGTCGACCATGTCGAAGACCGCCGCCAGACGGAACTCCCCCGCGTCCGCACGCCCTTGCCGCTGATCCATCTCCTGCTCCCCGCTCGGTTCCACCCGGTGAACGGCGCCGGGACCGCCCGGCGTTCACCGGGCGGTCCGGGCCCCGCGTCAGAAGCCCGTCAGCGCGGGCCGAGGGTCCTTCCGGTACCAGCGCTCGATGGCCTTGCGGAGGTCCGAGGTGGGTTTCCAGGCCCGCGGCGAGTCCTTCATGTGTCGGTCCAGTTGTTTCAGGAAGGCGTCCGGCTCTCCCCGGTACGACGCGGCGAACGCCGTGACCGCTTTCGCCACCATCGAGGGGAGTGCAGCGTTGATCTCGTTCACGGCATTGGCCTCGGCGGCAGCCCTTGCCGCCCGTGCCGCTTCCTCCGCCGCCCGCTGTGCTTCGGCCGCCCGGTCCGTGAGCCTCTGGTTCCAGGCGGACTCGCCGTTCTTCGAGGGGAAGTACTTGAAGACGATGTCCTTGCCGCGGGGCACGTGCTTGCTGGCGGAGCCGAGCCAGGTCATGTCCGCCCAGCCGTACTCGATGTGGCCCTCCGTCTCGTTCCGGCTGCCCTTGCCGTAGGTCCGAGGGCTGGTCCGCAAGGTCGGCTCCCCCTTGGCGTTGGCGTACCCCACGTAGGCGCTGACCCCCGGGAACGCCTCCTGGAAGTCCTTGACGACGTGCTTGCAGCTCGCGCACGTGCCTTGGGAGGAGAGCACGGTGAGCACGCCCTCGGGCTGGGGGGGCAGTGCGGCGGCGGGCTGCCGGACGGCCTTCTCCGGGGGCTTGCCGCGCTTCTCCGAGGGATGGGGCACCGGCGTGAAGTCCCAGTCCTCCATCTGCCGGAAGGCCAGCGCCAGCCCGTTCACCTCGGCGTCGGTGCGCTGCGACCGCAGGTCGTTCGTATCCCCCCAGCGGGTGGCGGCCTCGAGCGACCGGCTGCCGGTGACGGAGAACTCCTTGCCGTTGGTGACGGCCTCGGTCGTCTGCCAGCTCTTGTCGCCCTTCAACGCCAGGCCGATGACGGCGTAGGTCACGGACTTGTCGGTGCCGGCGAAGAGCGGGGCGAGGAGGGAGTCGTCCAGGACCAGCTTCGCCGCCTCCACGGTGTCGGGGTCCGGCTTGGGGGCGGTGTCCTGGGCGGTGTTCCCGGCGGTGTCCTCGGCCTTGTCCTTGCCCTTGCCTTCGGCCGTCCCCTCCTGCTTCCCCTCCCCCTGGACGTGGGTCGACGTCTGCTTGCCCGACAGCGCCATCTCGACCAGGTCGGACGTGATGGCCTCGGTCCCCTTGGCCTCGGCGCCCTTGGTGGCGGCGTTCTTGGTGTCGGTGTCCCCGAAGACGTGTGCGTCGTCCGCCGGGGTCACGCTTCGGCGCTTCCACCCGTCGATCTGCCCCCTGGTCCCCTCGTCGATCAGGACGGCGGACGCGGTGTCGACCCGGCCCTCGCGGTTCGGGGCGCCGAAGAACTCCCACGGCGCCGTGTGCGTCAGCGGCGTCCCCTCCCCCGGTATGGAGAGCGCCTCCCGCCACTGCCCCACGGTGACCGCACGGTCGGGGAAGAGCAGCGGATCGATCACCCGGCTCCCGTGCGCCGTCTCGACCAGCACCGCGACGTGGTGGTTCCACCGGTGGGCCGGGTGGAGCTGCCCGTGCTCGGTGGCGGGACGGGCCCAGACCTTGGCGAGGTGCCCGCGGCCGATCCCCGGGTTCGCCGTGTTGACGAGCTCGGACAGGGCGTGGGCCCGGAGTTCGCAGTTGTGGCTGAGGTGGTCGCCCGCGGGGTCGTAGCGGCTCATCACCTCGGCGTGCAGGCTCCGGAACCGGTCGGCGGAGGGCAGTGCGACGGCGTTCTCGGCCAGGTCGTCGCGGCGCTCGATCAGGTCCTCGCGCCGGTTCTCCGTCCGCGGGTTCAGCAGCCCCAGCAGCGCGTCGGCCGCCCGCACCGAGTGGACCAGGCCGACGTTCTGGATGGCCGTCAGCACATCGCGTTCCTCGGTGAGCCGGGCGAAGACCCCCTCCGGGGCGCCGGCCGCCTCGGCCCTGCCCCACATGACCGCGAGCTGGTCGGAACGCCCGTTCACACGCTGCAGGAAGTCGCGGTACACCTGCGCCGACTCGGCGAGCTCACCGGCGGTGCCGTCCGAGTCCATCTCCTCGTCCGAATCGACGGTGTCGTCGGGCCGGATGCGCTTGCCCGGGTTCGGGCCCCCGCCCGGGTCCGAGCCCGATCCCGGGTCCGACTCCGAGTCCGCGATCCCGCCCTTGCGCCTGCGTCCGGAGAACGCCACCGCGTCGCCGTGCGACGTCAACCCGCTGTCCGGCGAGGCGGATCGGGCCGGTATCACGGTGTAGCCCTCGGGAGCCGGCGCCGAACGCGGCGGGAGGGCCGCGTCCGCCGGCAGGTGGGCGCCGAGGGTGCGCACCACGGGCGGGGCGTCGGGGGACGCCCCCCGGGGGGCCGTCAGGCCCACCCAGCCGCCGCCCTCCACCAGGACGGGACGGCCGGAGCTGTCGAAGCCGGCCTGTCGCCCGACCACCAGGACGCCGGGGCCGGTCGGGTCGGTGCGGAACGGTGCCGAGACCGGGGGCATGAACCAGGCCAGGCCGCTGGGGGCGTAGACCTCCAGGTCCAGGCCGGGCAGTCGCAGGCGCAGCTCCCGCAGGACGCCGGCGGCGAACGAGTTCTCGCCCTCGCGGGCCGACGAACAGGCCACCAGCTGGACGGGCTTGCTCCCGTCCCAGGCCCGCTGTTCGTACAACGAGGCGAGCAGGTCGGCGACTTCGCCCTCGGTGACCCGGGTGCCCTGCCAGCGCGGCACGCCGTCGGGGCCGGTGTGCATCGCCACGGTGAGGAAGCGCGGGTCGGCGGGGAAGCGGTCCAGTGTCCCGGCCATCCGCTGCCGGGCCTGCGGGCCGACGGCCGGGTCGTCCAGCCGGTAGGCGCCCGAGGCTTCGTGGTGGACCAGCGCCGCGCGCAGTTCGCTGCGGCGGTCGGTGGCCGGCGGGCCTGCGGGCGGCGGGACGGCGGGCGGCGTGTGCTCGGAGGCCGGGCCGAAGTGCCCGGCGTCGGGCACCGCCGTCAGCGCGGTGTCCGGGTGCCCGGACTGCTGCGGGGCCTCGGCGGGGCCGGGGTGCGGCTGCGGGGCCGGGGCGGGGCCGGGGTGCGGCTGCGGGGCCGGGGCGGCCACGGGGGTGGGGACCAGGACGTCCTGCGGGCGGTTGCGCTCCGGCATGGTGCCGGCCGGGCGCAGTTCCACCGTGAAGGTGTGGCCCTTCTCCGCCGCGAACGCGCGGAGCTTGTCGGCGATCTCCTCCGCCCGCTCCCGGGTGGGCAGTTGCGCGTCGCGCCGGGGGGCGGGCGTGTCGCTCTGCCGTTGGTGGCTGATGACGATGTGCCGCAGGTCCCCCCAGGACAGCGGGCCGTGGATCTGCGTCTCGAAGTAGCTGTTGGTGTCCATGCCCTCGGTGAGCATCCGCGCGCCGAACTCCGGATCGTGCCGGAAGTCGGTCGCCTCACCGAAGACCCGTTCCACCATGGCCGGTTCGCCCCACAGCAGCAGCGGCAGCAGGTGGGAGTCGGAGGTCACCGACAGGGCGCCCTTCTCGCGCGCCGTCCAGGAGTCGTTGGGGGTGTGGGTGGCGCGGCCGCGGACGCTGTCGGACCAGTGCAGCGCGAACGCGCCGTAGCGGCGTGCCACGCCGAAGGGCTGCAGGTCGGAGACCAGTGCCCCGTACTTGGGCAGGACGGCGCGGTCGCCCTTCGTGGGCGCGAACCGGCTGTCCTCGCTGCCGGTGTCCTGGAAGAGGTGGCGGCTGTCGTGGCTGCGGCGCAGGGCGGGCGCGTAGCCGAAGTGCTCCTCCACGCCGCCGCGGCGCGAGGGGACGACCGCGGCCTGGGAGGCGCCGGTCTCCCAGGCGTTGCGGAACAGCCCCTGCTGGTCGGCCAGCAGCTTGTCCAGCAGGGTCTTCGACTTCGATCCCCACCAGCCGAAGCCGCGGCCGGGCGTGCCGAAGGTGGTCTGGCGGTTGGCGTTGAGCGGCTGGTCGAAGTGGAAGTTGGTGGCGATGAACATGTTGGTGCGCATGTGGTTCTCGACGTCGGTGATCAGCCGGTCGACCGCCTCGGGGGTGTCGCGGGGGTACCTCGCCGCCCACCCCCACTCGCCGGTGGCGGCGGTCAGCTTCTCGGTGAGCAGGGCGCGGTCGCGCTGTTCGAAGGCCATCGCCTTGCGTTCGACCATGACCAGGGCTGCCGCCTGGACCTCGTGCAGGGAGTTCCAGTCGACACCGGCGCGGGTGAGGCGCTCCAGGAGGGGCTGCGAGTGTTCCTCCGCGGTCAGCGGGTGCGCCTGCGGGTCCTGCAGGTGCCGCACCACTTCGAGGTCCCGCGCGCTGGGGACCATCCGCTGCTTGGACTCGGTGTCCAGGGCGTGGCGGTGGAGTTCGGCCTGGAGTTCGCGGACCTCCAGCTCCAGGGTGTCCAGGAGGCGGCGCTGGTGGGCTTCCTGCCACGTCCCCGGGGCCGGGGGCGGCTGCGTCCGCAGCCGTACGATCTCCTCCTCGCGGGCGTGGACCGCGGCGGCGAGGTCGCTGCCGTCGTGGTCGAGGAAGGTCGTGAAGGCCGATCGGAGCCTGTCCTGGGCCCGGTCGATCTGCTTCTGCAGCTGCCGGTGTTCGGGGCTGCCCTCGGGCAGGTCGGCGATCTGCCGGCGCAGGTCGCCCAGCTGCCCCCACTCGTGCGTGGACGGGAACGGGTCTGCGGCGTCCGGGCCGGGCAGGCGCATCGGGACGTCGAGCGGGTGGTCGACCAGGCGCATCGGCCCGCCGGGCGGCGGCTGGTCGTTCCCGCTCCGGGCGGCCGCGGCGGTGCTCTGGCCGGGCTCCCCCAGGACGGTGATCTCGTCGTGGGTGTCGATGACGGTGGGGGCGGTGGGGGTGTCCTCGGCGCTCTCGTGCGCGGCGGCGCTCTGGGTGA
The DNA here is from genome assembly GCF_000719705.1 of Streptomyces sp. NRRL S-350. Classification (GTDB taxonomy): domain Bacteria; phylum Actinomycetota; class Actinomycetes; order Streptomycetales; family Streptomycetaceae; genus Kitasatospora. Next base: position 11,611 of record NZ_JOHO01000090.1, read on the forward strand.
GGGTGCGGGAAGCGACCGTGCCCGTGCCGTTGCCGGTGGGGTGGACGGTGTCGTTGCCGGTGGGGTGGACGGTGTCGTTGCCGGTGTCGTTGCCGGTGTTCTTGCCGGTGGGGTGGACGGTGACGAACTCGGGCCGGTCCTGGCCGGGTCGGCGCAACAGGGCCAGCCTGGTGCTGCCGTCGGCTTCCTTGGCGACGTAGGTCTTGCCGGTCGTCGCGTGCACGGTGCGCCCGGTGGCGTCGGCGACCAGCCGCAGGTTCACCCGGGACAGGCCCGCCTCGCACGCCTGCAGCACGATCGGCGACTCCTGCGGCCGGGCGGACAGGCTCCCCCGGCGGTTCAGCTTGTCGCCGAAGTCCCCGTACGAGACGGACTTGTAGCCCTCCTTGCCGTCGGACGTGCGCACGGCGACCTTCAACCACGTCGCCGTGCCGTGCAGGTTCGCGAAGTACGGCTTGCTCTTCGGATCCCACGGCACCTGGACGTCGGCGTCGTCGCCGTCGCGCTCGCCGGGCTTGTTCTCGCCCCGCTGGTAGGCCGCCCAGTCGAAGCCGCCGTCGGGGCGGACGGCCTGCTTCGGCGCGAAGTCCGGGTTGGTGACCTGGTGTTCGGCGGTCGTCGCCTGCGAGGGGAAGGCCAGGTGCGTCTCCTGGCGCAGGCGCCAGTCGGCCGTGGTGTGGAAGGAGCGACCGACGTCGTCGCCGTCCTCGCCGACGATCGCGTGCGTCACCGGTTCTTCGCCGGTGGCGGGGTGCCCCTGGTCGTGGCCGTCGTCGAGGACGTTCGGCTCGTCCTGCACCTCGGGTGCCAGCTCGGGGTCGTACCAGTCGGAGGGAAGGTCGAGCGACTCGAAGCTGGGGTGCTCGGCCAGCGTCTGCGCGCGAAGGCTCCCGCTCAGGTCGCCGATGCCCTCGGCGTCGTAGACCAGCGGATCCCGCTCGCGGGGTTCGCCTCCGTCGGACGGCGTGTCGTCGCTGGAGCGCCAGAGGATCGAGACGGACTCGCCCTGGTGGCTGACCGTCACCTCCAGGAACTGCCCGCTCAGCTTCTCGTGCGGGTGCTCGATCCTGACGGTCTTCCGCAGGCCGTCCGCCGACCACGACTCCGTGATGCGGTGGTGGGGCGCGAGGTCGTAGGGGTAGGCAGCCCGCAGCGAGTCCTCGCTGAAGAACCGGGTGAACTCCCGGAACCCGTCCGGCACCGACATGCTGCTGGACCAGTTCTCGACCTCGGCCCGGATGTCGGCGACCGTCATGGGGTCGCTGTCCACCCGGATGATGTGGAAGGAGCCGTCCTCCTGGCGCTCGGTCACCGTCAGACGGCTGGGGCCCAGCGTCACCTCGGACTGGCTCTCGTTCACCGCCGGCGGGTCGTCCTGCGCCCTGGCGTGGCCCGGCGGGAACGACAGCGCCAGCATCGGGTGGGACAGCGGCACTTTGATCTCGAACAGCGCGTAGTTGTCGGCGCCGCCCCCGTTCGCCATCCAGTCCTGGACGAACTGCCGGTCGAAGGAGGTGGACGACGGCAGCAGCTCGGTGAAGACGTTTCGTTCGCGGGCCTGGGGGCCCATCCGCACCGCCCGGTACAGGCGCAGCTTCCGTTCCGTCGGCTGCTCCCCGGCCGGCTGCAGTGCCTGCGCGTGGTCGAGGAACCTCTGCACGTCGCCGAGCACGGACTCGTACCGGTCCCCTTCACGGACCCTGAGCATGCCCTCGTCGTTGCGCTTGCTCGTGAACCCGCCGGCCTTGATCCACCCCATGAACTGGTGGAGCTGCGGGTCCTGAGCCGCGGCTTCGAGATGGCGCCGGGCCAGGTCCACCGCCGTCGCCTCGTGCTCGTCGGACGGCGGTGCGGCGGCCGGCCGGCGCGGGCCGTCGTCCGAAACGTCCACGCGCGACTCGTGCGCCGGGGCCGACGCCGGGGCCGGGGCGCCGGGGCCCTCGCTCTCCGGGTGCTGCTGCGGCAGCGGGTCGCCGGGCGTCTGCGGGTGGGGGCGCTCCTGCCCGAGCGGCAGGTCGCGCAGGAGCGGGCCCGAACGCAGGACGTCCTCGATCCGCTGCAGGTGGCGGGGCAGCACGGTGAAGTCGTCCCGGTGGGCCGAGGTGCCCATCACCCCGTTCTCGCCCGCCCACCGGTCGCGGCGGCGCAACGCGAACGCGTCGCCCGGCGTCGCCGCCGGTTCGACGTACTCGTCCGGCAGGCCGAGGAAGTGCAGCAGTTCGTGCAGCAGCACGCCGGGCGGGCTCTGGTCGTACCAGTGGAGCTGGTCGCTGCGTTCGCGGCCGGGCAGCACGGTGACCTTCTGGTGCGCGTCGGCCGCGTCCTGCGTGCCCTCCACCCGCAGGTGCACCTGGTCGCCGCCGGGCAGGCGGAAGCGTTCGTTGAAGCGTTCGTCGGCCACCGCCCGGGCCCGGTCGAGCATGCGGGCGGCCTCGCGGGCGGGCAGGGGGCGGCCGTCGGGCGCCTGCAGGTGCAGGCGCAGGGTGAACTCGGTGACCCAGTGCCCCGGTCGGGCCTCGAAGCGCCGCGCGTCGTAGCTGATCGTGGTGTCGGCGCCGTGCAGTCCGCCCAGGCTCGACTGCCGGGCCTCGTACTGGTCGCGCACGCCGGGCCCGGCGATGGCGCCCGGGCCCGCCTGGCCGCGCACCAGGGGGTCGAAGCGCACCGTGTCCATCCGCGCGGGCGGTGCCGAGGTGCGGATGTCGGCCCAGGAGGAGGCGGGCAGCACCGCGCCCGGGCCCTCGGGCGGCGCGTCCGGGTGCGGGGCGGGGGCCGGGGCTGCCGGGGGTACGGGGGCGGGCGCCGCCGGCGCCTGGGCGTGCTGGACGGGCTGGGCGGCCTGCTGCTGCTCGGCCTGCTGGCGCGGGGTGAGGGGCACGTCCGTGCCGTTGAAGATGATCGGCCGGCCCGCCGCCATCGTGACGAACTCGTCCTCGCCGTAGAACATCGACCTGTTGAGTGCGCCCGGCCGGCCCTGCAGGTGGGTTCCGAACACCCGGTGGAGCGGGACGGTCTGGATCGTGACGTAGAACGGACCGCCGTTGGCGTTCGAGTCCAGCGGTTCCTTGAAGGGCGACAGCAGGCTGAACGATTCGGCCGCCCCCCGCAGGAGCGTCATCGGATGACCCACCTGCCGTCCTTCGCTGGTGGTCACGTTGTCGACGTGACTCTGGCCTTCCAGCCGGAACAGGGTGACCTGCCCGGCGGCGCGGTCCACGTTCGGCAGCTCCGTCTTCTTCAGGAACTCGTAGGTGAAGACGTGCTGGGCCACCATGCTGCGCACGTACGACTGCCCGTACTCGTGCCGCTCGTTGTTTCTGAAGTAGCGCCAGGCGTACTCCACACCCGGACCTTGGCCGCGACGGAAGTTGGCGAACATCAGTTTCGCGACCAGGGAATCCGGCGACCAAGATCCGCCGGTCTGGGACTCCGCCCAGTTGCAGATGTGGACCGAGCTCCCGCCCATGCCCTCGAGCCACTGGTAGAACTTGGCGGCAGCGCCGTTTTCGCCGCGCAACGAGCCGCCGTCATGGCTCGGCTGCATCCCGCCGTCCGGCGGCGTCTCATAGCCGGTCAGCATGCGCACGCCCGAGTGCCCGCCGCCGTCCAGGGCCTGCGGGTTCTGTTCGAACAGTCGCTCAGGGAAGAGGCCGTACACCTCACTGGCGCGCAGCCGCATCTGCAGGTGGAGGAACTCGCTGATGTAGGCGGGCGACCAGCCGTCGCCGGCCAGCAGGGCGTGCGTGTCCAGCAGCACCCCGGCGGCCTGGTGGCCTGGTGCCTGGGTGTCGCGGACCTCCTGGGCCCGGACGAGGATGCGCTGCAGCCGGGCGTTGACCAGGTCGGCCGCGTGCTGGAAGAGGGCGGCCGGGTCCTCCGGGAGGGGCGAGCCGTCCCCGGGGTGCCGCGCCATCATCGTGTGGCCCACGATGGAGAAGTCCGGGAGCCGGTCACGAGTGCGCCACAGTTGAGCGACCTCGAACGTGTTGGCGGGCAGGGGCTCGTCGGGGAGGTCCAGCACCGAGCCCTGCTCGATCGGCGGCGCGGTCGCAGCGGGTTGGGTGGCCTGGACGGTCGGCGCCGCTGTCAGGGGGATGTCCTCGTCGCTCTTGTCGCCGCCGGTGCTCCAGTCGTCGTCCGAGTCCGAGTACGGGGCCTTGGCGGGCGTGCGCTGCGCCACCGGGTAGGCGGGCGCCGGGGCTTCGGGCGCCTGGTCGCGGTCCTGGGCGGCCTGACGCTCCTTCGGGGCCGCCGGCGGGCGGGCCGGTTCCCGCACCAGCGGACCGGCCGGTTCGGGCCGCGCGTCCTTGGCCGGGAGCGGGTCCGGACGCAGGTCGCCCTGCTCGACGAGTGCACGGTCCTGCGGGCGGGCCGGGCCCGGATTCGGCTTCGAGGCCGGCTCCGTGGCCGTGTCCCGGGGGCGGACGAGCGGGCCCGACGGGGCGAGCGGCCCGGGTACGGGAGTCGGCTCGGGGTCGGGAGTCGGCTCGGGGTCGGGATCGGTCTCGGGCCTGGCCTCGCTCTCCGGCCTGGGACCGGTCTCCGGCTCGGTCCCGGGCTCCGGCTTGGGCGCGGTCTCGGCTTCGGGCCCGGTCTCGGGCCGTTCCTCGGCCGGGCGGCGGCCGAAGACGTTCTCGTTGGCCGCCTCGTGGCCGCGCCAGCGTTCGCCGTCCAGGTCCTCCGGGCCCCAGTGGTCCTTGTAGGCGTCGAAGAACTCGCTGCCGTAGCGGGTCTTCAGTTCCCGGACCTCCTCCTGCGACACCTGGCGGCCCTCGGCGAGGCGGTCGTAGCCGGCGGCGGCGTGCTCGCGGGCGGGCAGCACGGCGCGTTCGAAGGCGACGTGCAGGTCCAGGCCCTCGGTCAGCCGTTCGCGCTCGCGCCGCCACTGCTCCAGCCGCTCGGGCAGGGCCGCCTTGTGGTCGGCGTCCCCGTCGCGCAGCAGGGAGCGGAAGTGCTCGTCGAAGGCGGCGCGGATGCGCTCGGTGTAGCCCTCGCGCACGCGCCGGGCCGCGGCGGAGGCCGGCGGTTCGGAGCGGTCGGTGCGGGCGCCGCGCACCGGCCGTCCCAGGGCCGTCTCGACGGAGGCCGCCGGGTCGGTGCGGTCGGTGGCGCCGGGGCCGCCCAGGTCGTGCGGGACCTCGGCGCGGGCGGTGTCCTCGGCCGCGCGCACCGCCTCCTCGCGGGCGCCGTGCAGGGCCAGCAGGCGGTTGGCCTCGGCCTGCGAGGTCAGCCGGTCGAGTTCGGCCTTGAGCCGGGCCGGGTCGCGCTCGGCGGCGGTGTGCTCGGCGACGAGGCGGTCGGCGCGGCGGGCGAGGTCGGCGCGGGCGGCGGCCACCGCGCGCGGGGACGGGCCGTCGGCCAGGCCGAGTTCGTGCAGCGTCTGGGGGCCGAACTGGTCGGGGGCGCTGGTCTTCCAGGCCGCGGCCGCGTCGTCCACCGCGTCGACGGAGCGCTTCAGTACGGTCTCGCGGACCGCCTGGACGGTGAACTCGTGGGCCAGCCCTCTCCGGTGGCTCTCGAAGCCGGCCCGGAAGTCGGCTTCGAGCTGCTCCTTCCCCTGGAGGGCGGAGTCGAGGGCGGCGAGGTCCTCGCCGTTCTCGTCCTTGATCTCCAGGAACGCGTCCTCGTCCCGGCGGCCGGTGCCCGGCTCGGTGTCGTCCACGTGCAGGGCCGTGCGGTCCTGGTAGGCGCCGTGGAACTCGGCGATCCGCTCCCGCATGGCCTCGGCGACCTGGTCGCGGGCCTCCTCCGACACCCGCGCGTCCTTCGGCACGCCGACGGCGTCCAGCAGGGCGCGGTCGGTCTCGGAGAGGTTCTCCCGCTTCCAGTCGGCGTGGGCGTCGTCGACCGCCCGTTCGATCCGTTCGGTCTGCGCGGCGCGTGCCTGCCGCACGTCCAGGTCTCCGGCGGCCCGGCGCAGCCGGTGTTCCAGGGCGCGGGCGGCCAGGGCGTTGCGTTCGGGGGTGACGTCGGCGCGGGTGGCGTAGAGCTGGGCGATGTCGCGTTCGGCGTCGGCGCGGAAGCGTTCGGTGGCCTCGCGGCGGATCTCCGCGCTCGGGTGGTCGCCGCCGGTGGTGGCGGGGTCGAGGCCGCGTTCGGTCAGCAGGTGGTCGAAGCGGCTGACGGCGACCTTGAGGGCGAGTTCGCGGGCGCCGGCCAGTTCCAGGCGGTCGGCGGCTTCGGCGAGGAGCTCCTCCCGCTCGTGCGGGCGGGCCTCGATGTCGGTCTGCAGGTCGGCGGCGGTGCGGCGCCACGCCTCGGTGCCGGGGTCGGTGAGGGTGCGCAGTTCCCGGGGCAGCGCGAAGTGGACGTCGCTCAGGCGTTCCTCGATGTCGCCGTGGAGGGCTTCCCTGGCCTCGGCCTCGGCGAGCACGGCGTCGTGCCGCTCGGCGATCTCCTTCTGCTTGTCGTGCCAGGAGGTGCGCCGTTCGGCGCCGGCGGGTGCCTTGGCGTGCTCGGGGGCGTCGACGCGGTGGTAGGGGTGGCCGGAGGGCTGTCTCTTATACACATCTCCGAGCCCACGAGACAGGCAGAAATCTCGTATGCCGTCTTC
>NZ_JOHO01000091.1 GCF_000719705.1 Streptomyces sp. NRRL S-350
GGATCTCCACTATCCTCTTCGTCGGCAGCGTCAGATGTGTATAAGAGACAGGCCCTCGACCCTGCCCCCCGCCTCTCGTTCGTCCCGGGTCGTCTCACCCCGGGGGTAGCGGCTGCCAGAGGCACCCGCAGTCCGGGTGGCCGCGCAACCGCAGTCGGCGGGCCATGCCGTCGGCCGCCGACACCTCGCACCACCCGTCGACGCTCGGCGGGCGGCCGCCGTCCAGGTACACCTGCACCTGCAGCGCGGCCAGCCCGGCGACCGTCGTCGCCAGAGCCGTGTCGCAGGCCGGTGTACGGGCCCGACCCGGGCCCTCGTGCGCCAGCTGGGCCAGTACCCGCGGCCAGGCCGCGTCCTCGTCCTCCCGGCGCAGCACCAGGCAGTGCCCGCACGCCGACATCCCGGGGATCACCAGCGGCCCGACGACGCCGAACTCCTCGACCACGCCCACGTACAGATGCGGCACCCCGGCCCGGAGCAGCAGCCTGGCCTCGTACGTCCCGCCCGCGAAGGCGGCACTGCCGTCCCGCGGCGCGAGGACCACGAAGTCCGGTGGTGGATCACCCGGCCTGCGGCGGGGTGCCGGTGCGGCCGACCGGCCCGTGGCGCGCTGCACCGCCTCGCGCGCCGCCGTGGCGCGCAGCCGCCCGATGTCCGCGGGTGGCAGCCCAGCGGGGGAGCAGTCGCCCGGTTTCACCCGGCCGCCGTCGGCGACGGTGACCGTGCCCGTTCCGCCCGCGGCGAGCACCGCCGCCACTGCGGCGCCGACCCGGCCTGCGCCGCGAACCTCGATCCGGGCGTCGGCCCGGCGGCCCAGGACCGCCGGGCCCGCGCCCGGGCCGGAGTGGACGAGGGAGAGCGAGGCGAGGTCGGGCCCGAGCAGGTCCCGCTGCGGCTGGGGGAAGCGGGCCAGCGCCGTCTCGGCCGCCTCCGCGTCGTCCAGCAGCCCGGTCTCCTCGAGTTCGGTCAGGAGCGTGTCGGCGGGCTCCCGGCCGAGCCCGATCCGCTCGCCGGCCTCCAGGAGTTCGGGTCGGCCGCGCGTGCCGTCGAGCAGCCCGAGGAACTCGCACAGCGTCTGGTCGGCGTTGCCGAGCACCCCCGCGAAGCGGGTGACGGTGCCGAACTGCAGGGTCTCGGAGTTCCGCCAGCTGCGGGACAGAGCGGGCTTCAAGGCGAGGCGCACGACGATCTCCCTTCCGATCGTTTCCGGACGGCTGACCGCAGCATGCCCCATCGTGGCGGTGGCGTGCGGAAAGTTATCCACAGGGCCGTGCGCATGGTCGCATGATCGGTTCGCACTCCCTGTGGATAACCGGCGATCCGTCTCGGCGTCGGTTTCCGGACACCCGTCGTCGACTTTTCGTTCGCGATCACTCCATGAAAGATTCCGGCCGGGGCAGCGGACTTCTGTCCGTGGTACCGGGTAACGTCGTGTGCCATGGCAGCCGAACGGGACTCCCATCCACCGGCGTCGCGTCGGCGTGCCCGTGCGGCATCCGGGTCACAGACGGCGACGCCGAACACGCGCGGGCGCCCGGACCAGCCGCAGCAGCCGAGGCCGGCGCCGCAGCAGCACCCGTCGGCGGGGGCCGCCTCCCCGGAGCCGCTCGACCGCGGCCGGGTCGAGGTGCGGCGCAGTGCCCGCCGCAGCCGCACCGTCTCCGCCTACCGCGAGGGCGACCGCACCGTCGTGCTGATCCCGGCCCGGATGTCGCACGCCGAGGAGCAGCGCTGGGTCGCGCAGATGCTGGAGAAGCTCGCCGCCCAGGAGTCCCGGCGGATCCCCGGGGACGAGGCCCTGATGGCCCGGGCCCGTGAGCTGTCGGCGGTCTACCTGGACGGCCGCGCCCACCCCGCCCACGTCCGCTGGGTCACCAACCAGAACTCCCGCTGGGGCTCCTGCACGCCGAGCGAGGGCACGATCCGCCTCTCCCACCGGCTCCAGGGCATGCCGGAGTACGTGTTGGACTACGTGCTGCTGCACGAGTTGGCGCACCTGCTGGTGCCGGACCACGGCCCGGCGTTCTGGGCGCTGCTGGAGGCCTACCCCCGGACGGAGCGGGCCCGCGGCTACCTGGAGGGCGTGGTCTCGGCCGCCCGTCTGCCGCACGTCCCCGGCGCCCGGCACGCGTCGCCCGGACCGGATCCGGCCGCCTCCTGCGGCTGAGGACGGCTTCGGAGGGCATGGAAGAGGGGGCGCGGGTCGTATCGGCCCGCGCCCCCTCTTCGAGGTCTCACCTCAACCGGTCAGCTGCCGCGCCCGCGCCACCAGGTCGCGCACCGAGTGGTCGGTGAGCTCCGGCAGGCGGTCGTAGTCGAACCAGCGCAGGTCCAGCGACTCCTCGCTGATCAGTGCCTGGGCGCCGGCCGGGGCCAGGGCGATGTACTGGACGTCCAGGTGGGTGTTCTCCGGACGGTCCTTGCCGGTGCAGCGGACGAGGTGGCGGTCCAGCTTGGCCGGTACGGGGGCGCCGTCCGCCGCGAGCAGGACCAGGTCGGGGATGCCGGACTCCTCGACGGCCTCGCGCAGCGCCGCCGAGGCGAGGTCGCGGTCGTCGGGCTCGCAGTGGCCGCCCATCTGCAGCCACATGCCGACCTTGGGGTGCAGGGTGAGCAGCACCCGCCCGGCTGCCGGGTCGACGACCGCCGCGCTCGCGGTGACGTGCGCGGGCAGGCACGACCGGTACAGGCCGTCGGGCTGTGCGGCCAGGTGCTCCAGGTAGTCGAGCCGCAGCCGTTCCTGGTCGGCGTCGGCGGGCCGCCAGGCGGTCAGGGTGCGGACGGCGTCCGAGTGCAGGGTGGACGATGCGGTGTCCGTCATGCGGTGGGCTCGTCCTTCCCGTCGGCGCCGGTCCCGGTGCCGGGGTCGGTGCCGTCGGTCCTGGGCTTCTCGCCGCCCTTGGTGAGGTCGGGCTTGCCGGCCGCGGCCTCGCCGAGCAGCTTGTCGAGCGCGTCGAAGTCGAAGCCGCCCTCCAGGCCGTCCGCGGAGCCGCGGTGCACGAAGGCGTCCGGGTCGTCCAGGTCGGCGGCGGTGGGCAGCATGTCCGGGTGCTCCCAGAGTGCGTCGCGGCCCTCGGTGCCGCGGGCGTCGGCGAGCAGCGCCCACAGCCGGGACGCGTCGCGCAGCCGGCGCGGGCGCAGTTCCAGGCCGACCAGGGTGGCGAAGGTCTGCTCGGCGGGGCCGCCGGCCGCGCGGCGGCGGCGGACGGTCTCGCGCAGCGCTCCGGCCTGCGGCAGGTGCGGTTGGGCGGCGGCGTGCACGACGGCGTCGACCCAGCCCTCGACCAGGGCGAGGGCGGTCTCCAGGCGGGCGAGCGCGGCCTTCTGCTCGGGGGTGTCCTCGGGCTGGAGCAGGCCGCCGGCCAGGGCCTCCTGGAGTGCCTCGGGGTTGCTCGGGTCGAGCTGGCCGACGAGCTCCTCCATGCGGGAGGTGTCGACCTTGATGCCGCGGGCGTAGGCCTCGACGGCGCCCAGCAGGTGGGCGCGCAGCCACGGCACGTGGGCGAAGAGGCGCTGGTGGGCGGCCTCGCGCAGGGCGAGGTAGAGGCGGACCTCGTCGGCGGGGACGTTCAGGCCCTCGCCGAACTCGGCGACGTTCTGCGGCAGCAGCGCGGCCTTGCCGGCCGGGGCGAGCGGCAGGCCGATGTCGGCGGAGCCGACGACCTCGCCGGCGAGCGCGCCGAGCGCCTGGCCGATCTGGGTGCCGAACATGGCGCCGCCCATGGAGCGCATCATGCCCATCAGCGGGCCGGCCATGGCCTGCATCTCCTCGGGCAGGACGCCGCCCATGGCGTTGCCGACGCGCTCGGCGACCGGGTCGACCAGGTCCTTCCAGACCGGGAGGGTGGCTTCGACCCACTCGGCGCGGCTCCAGGCGACCGCGCCGGCGGCGCCGGAGGGGAACTCGGTGGAGCCGTCGAGCCACAGGTCGGCGAGGCGGACGGCCTCGGCGACGGCGGAGCGCTCGGCGGCGCTGACGGAGCGGTCCTTGCTCTTGCCCTCGGCGGGTTCGGCGACGACGGTCTGGCGGGCGATGTTGGTCGCGAGGTCCCAGTTCACCGGGCCGCCCTCGAACGAGAGCATCTGTCCGAGCTGCTGGAACGCGGCGCCGAGGTCGCCGGGGTTCATGCCGCCGAACATCGCGGCGAAGGGGTTGTCGGCTCCGGCGCCGCCGGGGCCGCCCGGGGCGCCGGGCATGCCGAAGATCGCGCCGAAGGGGTTGCCGCCGCCGAAGCCGAACGGCTGGGGGCCGGTGCCGGAGTCGCCGCCGGACTGGTCCTGGTCCTTCTTCTTCTGCGCGTCGTCGGGCTTGGCCTTGCCGTCCTCGGGCTCCTCGGGCGGAACCCCGAATCCGAAGGGAAGGTCGCTCACGGGGTCCTCGATCCGGTCGGCCGTCATGCGGGTGGGGCGGGAAACTCTGTGCCCGGGGCGGCGGCGGAGGGGGACTCGGGGGCGGCTTCCGCACGGCTGGCCCGCGCCGGGTGCACCGCCGGGCCTTCGCCTCGGGCAGGATGGGCGTACGTGACACACGTCCGTACGCACATAAAGCTAACCGTGGAGGATGGTCGGTGAGTTCCCCGCCCTCGGACGTTCGCTCTGGGCTGACCGGAGGAGAGGACGCGCCGGACACCACGGCGTCGCCGCCTCCAGCCTACGGCGGGCGGCCGCTGACCGTGGCGGTGACGGGTGCCGCCGGTGTGCTGGGCGAGCGGGTCGCGGCGCGTCTGGTGGCCTCCCCGCACGTGCGGAAGGTGCTGGCGGTGGACGACCGGCGCGGTGACGTGCCGGGCGTGCAGTGGCGGGTGCTGGACGTCCGGGATCCCGCGGTGGCCGAGCGGCTGGCCGGGGTCGACGTCGTGGTGCACCTGGCGATGGACTTCGGGATGGAGTCCGACCCGCGGGCCCGCAGCGCCTACAACGTGCGCGGCGCGCAGACGGTGCTGACCGCGGCCGCGGCCGCCGGGGTGCACCGGGTGGTGCTGTGCACCTCGGCGATGGTCTACGGCGCGCTGGCCGACAACGAGGTGCCGTTGGCGGAGGACTCCGAGCTGCGGGCGACCGAGGAGGCCTCGCTGGTCGGGGAGCTGCTGGAGATCGAGCGGCTGGCCCGCCGGGCTCCGCGTGCCCACCCGGGGCTGCAGGTGACGGTGCTGCGCCCGGCCGTGGTGGTGGGCCCCGGCGTGGACACCGTGCTGACCCGGCACTTCGAGGCGCCCCGGCTGCTGGTGGTGGCGGGCTCGCGCCCGTGCTGGCAGTTCTGTCACGTGGACGACCTGGCGGCGGCGCTGGAGTACGCGGCGCTGGGCCTGGTCGAGGGCGAGGTGACGGTCGGCTGTGACGGCTGGCTGGAGCAGGAGGACGTGGAGCGGCTGTCGGGGATCCGGCGGATGGAGCTGCCGGCCGCGCTGGCGCTCGGGACGGCGGCGCGGCTGCACCGGCTGGGTCTGACCCCGGCTCCGGCGGGGGACCTGGCCTACACGATGTACCCGTGGGTGGTGTCCGGCAGCCGGCTGCACGAGGCGGGCTGGCGGCCGGCGCACACCAACGAGCAGGTGCTGGCCGAGCTGTTGGCGCAGGTGTCCGGCAAGCACGCGGTGGCCGGGCGCCGGCTGGGCGGGAAGGAGGCGGCGACCAGCCTGGGGGCGGCCGGGGCGACGGTGGCGCTGGTGGGTACGGCGGCGCTGGTGCGCCGGGCGCGCAAGCGGCGCCGGTTCTGAGCCGGTGCCGGCCGCCTGGTCGGCGCCCTTTCCCGTCTTTCTCGTCTCTTTCCCGTCGGGCCCTTCTCGTCCCGCTCTTTCTCACGATGCGAAATTCCCACATCGTGATGCGGAAGGCTCTTGCCTCCAGTGGTGTCGGATGAGGAATCATGGGGTCATGTCCGAGAACCACGACCCCATCCGCCTGCTCGCCGTTCGCGACACCCCGCTCTCGCTGGACGAGGTGTACGAGGCGGTCGGTGACGACGCGGCCGGCGGCACCACCGTCTTCGTCGGGACGGTCCGTGACCACGACGGCGGCAAGTCGGTCGCCGCGCTGGAGTACAGCTGCCACCCCACCGCCGAGCAGGAGATGCGGCGGATCGCCGAGAAGGTCGTCGCGGACTTCCCGGTCCGGGCGCTCGCCGCGGTCCACCGGATCGGCCGGCTGGAGATCACCGACAAGGCCGTGATCGTCGCCGTCTCCTGCGCGCACCGCGGCGAGGCCTTCGCCGCCGCCCGGCGGCTGATCGACGACCTCAAGCACGAGGTGCCGATCTGGAAGCACCAGGTCTTCGCCGACGGTGAGGAGGAGTGGGTCGGCGCCGACGGGTGCTGAGCCCGGCGGTTCGGCGCAACCGGCCGCACGTCGCGCGCGTCTGTCGGGTCAGGCGCGCCGGTGCCTCACTCGAACGGGTCCGCGGCGGTGCCCCGAATACTCCCTGGAAGTGAGCCGATCGGCCGTCCCGTAACCCGGACGGCGCCGGCCGCGTTGTCCGCCGGAGTGGTTAATCTGCTCATAGACACGACGAGCTGGGAGTACTGACATGGGTGCGCTCGCCTGGCTGATCATTCCGGTAGTCGCCGTCCTTCTCGCCGCCCTCTGGGCGGGCTGGGCCCAGCGGGCTCCGCGGGCCACGGGGGATCCGGCCTCACTCGCCGAGCACCGGCGCTTCATGGCCGCCATGGAGCGCACCACGGCCGGGACCGCGGCCCCCGGCGAGCGCGTCGGCCGGTAGCCCGGCGGGCGCCGCTTCACCCGCGTCCCGTACTGTCGACGCATGCCACGCCGCTCCGCGACGATGCTCGCTGCCACCCTCCTGCTCATAGCGCTGCTCTGCGTCTCGGTGCTGATGAAGGTGCCGTACACGGAGATGAGCCCGGGGCCGACGTACAACACGCTCGGCAACCAGGGGGGCAAGCCGGTGATCAGCATCACGGGGCACGACTCCTACCCGACCACCGGGCACCTCAACATGACGACCGTCCAGGTCACCGGGGCCAAGTACGAGCCCAGCCTGGTCAACGCGGTGGTCGGCTGGCTGCGCGGCGACGTGCTGGTGGTGCCGCACGACAACGTCTACCCGAAGGGGCAGACGGACGCCGACGCCAAGAAGCAGAACGCCGAGGAGTTCGCCTCCTCCGAGGACAGCGCCCGCACCGCCGCGCTCAAGCAGCTGGGCGTGCCGGTCGGCAACGAGCTGATCGTCAAGACCGTCACCGCCGGCGCCCCGGCCGAGGGCCGGCTGCACGCGGGCGACCAGATCGTCGCCGTCGACGGGGCGCCGGTCGGCTCGGTCGACCAGGTGGTCGCCGCCGTCACCAAGCACAAGCCGGGCGAGTCCGTGGTCTTCACCGTCGTGCCGCGGGTCAAGGACGCGGCCGGCACCGGTGGCGCCGCCCCGGGGACCAGGACCGACGTCACCGTCCCGACCGTGCGCGCCAAGGACCTCGACCCGAAGGCCCCCGCCGAGCGGGCCGAGCTGGCGGTGGTCGGCATCGGCACCGGGATCCGGCACACCTATCCGTTCCAGATCGACATCGGCCTGCAGGACGTGGGCGGCCCGAGTGCCGGCTTGATGTTCTCGCTCGGCATCATCGACAAGCTGACCCCGGGCGGAGACCTCACCGGCGGCCGGTTCGTCGCGGGCACCGGCACCATCGACGACGACGGCAAGGTCGGCCCGATCGGCGGGATCTCGATGAAGCTGATCGCCGCCCGGGACGCCGGGGCCCAGTACTTCTTCACCCCGTCCTCGAACTGCGCCGAGGCCACCAAGAGCATTCCGTCCGGGCTGACCCTGATCAGGACGGACACCCTGGACGGCGCGTTGAAGTCGCTGGAGCAGATCCGCTCCGGGCAGACCTCCGCACTGCCCGCCTGCCCCGCCGCGTAGGGGCCGGCCGCGGCGGGCCCCCACGCGGCGCGGTCGTCAGGAGAAGGTCGCCAGCAGCGCGTCGGTCAGGCCGGGCACCAGGTCCGGGCCGGTCAGCACCTCGCGGGCGACGTCCTTGGAGCGCAGCCGCAGGGCGATCTCCTTCCGGCCGTCGCGCAGCACGGCGGCGGTGATCCGCACCTCCTCGCGCTTGGGGTGGTTGGCCACCCAGTCGGCGAGCTGGGCGTCGGTGGCACCCCGCGGGCGGGACTGCTCGGCGCCCGGCGGCAGCATCAGGCGCTCGACGACGAGGGCGCAGCCGGCCACGGCGTCGGGCCAGGCGATGGTGCCGAGGAACTTGTCCAGCTCCATGCCGGCCGGCAGCTCGTCCTGCTCGACCGGGGTGAGGCCGGGCTCGTCGCCGGCGGAGAGGCCGAGCTGCTCGGCGATCCGGGGGTCGGCCTTGCGCAGGGCGGCGCTGTCCACCAGGGCGAACAGCCGGGCCGGGAGGTCCCAGCCGAGGGTGGCGGCGTACTCGTCGATCTCCAGCGCGGCCCGGGTGAGCGGGGTGGCGGCCGGGAGCTTGGAGACGTCGTCGGGGGAGTTGTTCAGATCAGACGCGTCGGACATGCCCCAATCCTCACACGGCGGGCGGGGCACGGCCGCCGGGCGGTCCGGCGGGACGGGCCGGGCGGTCCGGGCGGGCCCGGGGTGAGGGCGCCGGGGGCGGGGGCCGCCGTAACCGTCTGCTAACGGTGGGAACTCGACCGAAGCCTGGTTAAGTTGCTCTGACGACCGACCGATTCCCAGACGACACAGCTGAGGTGCCACCGTGGTATTCCAGATGCCGGAACGCTCAGGGCCGGGTTTCCGGCGAAGGGTAGGGCCGCCCTCCCGGCGGGCGCGGGTGGCCCTGCTGACCCTGGGCGTACTCGCGGTGCTGTTCCTGCTGTTCGTCATGTTCGCGGGCTTCTGGACGGACTGGCTGTGGTTCAGGTCGGTCCACTACTCCTCGGTGTTCACCACCCAGCTGTGGACGAAGATCGGGCTGTTCGGCGTGTTCGGCCTGCTGATGGCGGTGATCGTCGGCTTCAACATCTGGCTGGCGCACCGGCTCCGGCCACCGCTGTCGGCGATGTCGGTGGAGCAGCAGAGCCTGGACCGCTACCGGGCGGGCCTGGCGCCGTTCAAGCGCTGGGCGCTCGTCGGCGTCTCGCTGGTGATCGGCCTGGTGGCGGGCGCCGCGGCGTCCGGGCAGTGGCGGACCTGGCTGATGTGGACGAACGCGACGTCCTTCGGTGAGAAGGACGCCCAGTTCGGCATGGACGTCTCCTTCTACGCCTTCGACCTGCCGTTCTACGAGTTCGTGCTGGGCTTCGCGTTCAGTGCGGTGATCGTGTCGCTGCTGACGTCGGCGCTGGTGCACTACCTGTACGGCGGGCTGCGGCTGCAGGGCCCGGGCCGGCGGGCGAGCGCGGGCGCGCAGGGGCACCTCGCGGTGCTGCTGGGCGTGTTCGTGCTGCTGAAGGCCGTCGCCTACTGGCTGGACCGGTACGCGCTGGCGGTCAAGACCGGTTCGTACAAGGGCGTCTCGGGCTGGACGGGCCTGCGCTACGTGGACGCCAACGCGTTCCTGCCGGCGAAGACCATCCTGTTCTTCGTCGCGATCATCTGCGCGGTGCTGTTCTTCCTGACGCCGATCCGCCGCACCTGGGCGCCGGCCCTGATCGGGCTGGGGCTGATGGTGCTGTCGGCGGTGCTGATCGGCGGCCTGTACCCGGCGATCGTGCAGCAGTTCCAGGTCAAGCCGAACGAGCAGGCCAAGGAGACGCCGTACATCCAGAAGAACATCGACGCGACGCGGCAGGCGTACGGGATCGCGGCGGCGCAGACCACGCCGTACAGCCCGCAGGGCTCGACCAGCGGTGACGCCCTCAAGCCGGACGCGCAGACCATCGCGGACGTCCGGCTGCTGGACCCGAATATCGTCTCGCAGACGTTCCAGTCGCTGGAGCAGCAGCGCAACTACTACGCCTTCCCGAGCACGCTGGACGTGGACCGCTACGGCAAGGGCGCGGACAAGCAGGACACCGTGATCGGCCTGCGCGAGCTCGACCTCAACGGCGTGCAGCGCAACTGGATCAACGACCACTTCAAGTACACCCACGGCTACGGCGCGGCCGTCGCCAAGGGCAACCAGGTCGACGACAAGGGCGGGCCGGTGTTCACCGAGTCCGGCCTGCCGGCCACCGGCGCGCTGGGCGACTACGAGCAGCGGATCTACTACGGCGAGAAGACGACGACGTACTCGATCGTCGGCGGCTCGAACAAGGAGATCGACTACACCGACGTCAAGACCGGCCAGAACGTGCAGTACACCTACGGCGGCGCCAGCGGTGTCTCGCTGGACAACCCGATCACCCGGGCCGCGTACGCGGTGCGCTTCACCGAGCCGCAGATCCTCTACGCGGGGGCGATCACCGACGGCGCCAAGGTGATCTACAACCGGACGCCGAAGGAGCGGGTGGAGAAGGTCGCGCCGTGGCTGTCGATCGACGCCGACCCGTACCCGGTGGTGCAGAACGGCCACGTGGTGTGGGTCGTCGACGGCTACACCACGTCGGACGGCTTCCCGTTCTCGTCGAAGACGACGCTGGGCGCCGCGACCAAGGACTCGCTGACCAACCAGCGCGGCGAACTGCTGACCGTCGCCAACCAGGTCAACTACATCCGCAACTCGGTCAAGGCCACGGTGGACGCCTACACCGGCGAGGTGAAGCTCTACCAGTGGGACGACAAGGACCCGGTGCTGAAGACCTGGATGAAGGCCTTCCCGGGCACCGTCGAGCCGAAGGCGGACATCCCGCAGTCGCTGCTGCCGCACCTGCGCTACCCGCAGGACATGTTCAAGGTGCAGCGCGACCTGCTCGGCCAGTACCACGTGACCGACGCCAACTCGTTCTTCAACGGCAGCGACATCTGGCAGGTCCCGGTGGACCCGACCAGTGACACCAAGCAGGTCCAGCCGCCGTACTACGTGACGGTGCGGATGCCGGACGCCGCCGCCGCGAGCTTCTCGCTGACCAGCACCTTCGTGCCCAACGGGCGCCCGAACCTGGCGGCGTTCATGGCCGTCAACGCGGATCCGGGCGACGACTACGGCAAGATCCGCGTCCTGAAGATGACGGGCGAGTCCGGTGCCCCCGGCCCCGGCCTGGTGCAGTCGAAGTTCAACTCCCGCCAGGAGGTGGCCTCGCAGATCTACGCGCTGAAGACCGGCGGCGACACCGAGCTGGAGTACGGCAACCTGCTGACCCTCCCGGTCGGCGGCGGGCTGCTCAACGTCGAGCCGGTGTACGTGCGCGGACGCGGCGCCAAGTACCCGACGCTGCAGAAGGTCCTGGCGGTGTACGGGGACGACAACGTGGCGTTCGAGAACACCCTGGAGGACGCGCTGAAGAAGCTGTTCGCCGGGCAGGCCCCGCCGGCGACGCCGGTCGCGCCGTCCAACCCGGGCAGCGGGACGGCCCCGACCGCCCCGACGACGCCGACCTCCCCGGCGACGCCGACGCCCGGGCCCACCGCACCGGCCACGCCGGCGCCGGGCGGCACGATCTCGCCGGAGCTGCAGAAGGCGCTCTCGGACGCGGCGAAGGCGTACGGCGACAGCCAGACCGCGTTCAAGAACGGCGACTGGGTGGCCTACGGCAACGCCCAGAAGGCCCTGGGCGACGCCCTGAAGGCGGCGGACGCCGCCCGGGGCGCCGGCCCGGCTCCGACCCCGGGTGCGACCCCAGCCCCGGGGGCCACCGGCACCGGATCGCCGAGCCCCCAGCCGTAGCCGCGGTGCCGGCTCCGGCCTGTCGACTGCGGTAACCGTTTTCCGTTCCACCCCGCGTCCGTGCTAGAGTTCAACTACCGACGCGGGGTGGAGCAGCTCGGTAGCTCGCTGGGCTCATAACCCAGAGGTCGCAGGTTCAAATCCTGTCCCCGCTACAAAGGCCAGAGGCCCGGAGGATCCTTCCTCCGGGCCTCTGGTGTTTCCGGGCCTTCTCCCCCGTAAGCGGTGGGAACCGCTCCGGTACTATCGACCGTCGCCAAGGAGGACGGCAGCGGGGTTTGTGAGGCGGAAGTGTCGGGAAATCGACAAAGCGCCGAAGCAATTTCGTCGGCTTCGGGTCGGCCCCGCCCGAATTCGGCCGGGGCAGGTGCACGCGGGTAGCGGGTGATGCGACGATGGGACACATGGGGGACGGCGCGCGGCCGCTGACCGGCCGTCGGGTCCGGCGCCTCTCCTGGCAGTCCCCCCGGCCGCTCGCCGGGACGCGATGCCGCGACACTCTGGGGGAGCGGGAGTCGGCATGAGGCTGATCGGCAAGTCAGGCGCCAAGTCCGCGGCAGCCGCCGAAGCGGACACCGACGCCTGGGCGGAGAGCCCGGAGAACCCCGACAGCCGCCCCGGAGCCCTGCCCGCCCAGCGCACCAGCGGACTGTCCGAGCGCCCCGCCCCCGGCTGCGGCCCCGACAGCCTCATCCACGTGCCCACCCGTCAGTACGCCGCCGCCGTCGGCGCGTACGGCGACCGGCCCGGCGAGGAGCCGGCCTCCGGCGCCGCGCTCGACCCGGCCGGCCTGGACCCCACCAGCTTCGAGACCGCCCTGGCCGCCCGGGAGTCCGCCGCGCTGGAAGCCCGGCACCGCCAGGCCGCCGACGACGGCGATCCGGACGCCGCCGGCCGGCTGGGCACCCTGCTGCTGCGCCGAGGCGACCTGGAGGACGCCGAGCCGTACCTGCGCGCCGCCGCGGCGGCCGGGGTGCGCGCGGCCGCCAACAACCTCGGCGTGCTGCTCCACCAGCAGGGTCACCGGGCCGAAGCCGGCCAGTGGTGGCGCCAGGCGGCCGTCGCCGGCAGCGCACCCGCCGCGCACGCGCTCGGACTGCAGCTGCGCGACCAGGGCGAGGAGGAGGCCGCCGAGTACTGGCTGCACTTCGCCGCCGACCACGGACACCCGCTGGGCGCCTACGCGCTGGGCGACCTGATGGAGCACCGACGCGACGTGCGGGCCGAACGCTGGTTCAAGGTCTCCGCCGACGCCGGGCACCGGGAGGCCGCCTACCGGCTCGCCCGGATGCGCGAGGCCGCCGGGGACAAGGAGACCGCCGAGGCCTGGTACCGCACCGCCGCCGCCCGCAGCCACGCCCGCGCCGCGCTGCGCCTGGGCGTGCTGCTGGAGGAGCGCGCCCGCACCGACCGGTCGCTGCTGGACGAGGCGGCCCGCTGGTACCGGCAGGCCGCCCAGAACGGGGAGCCGCGCGCCGCCTGCGCGCTGGGCTTCCTGCTGCGCGACTCCGGGGAGGTGGCCGCCGCCGCCGAATGGTGGCGCGAGGCCGCCGAGGCCGGGGACGGCAACGCCGCCAACGCCCTCGGCGCCCTGCACGCGAGCCGCGGCCGGGCCGGGGAGGCCGAGCGCTGGTACCGCGCCGCGCTGGACGCGGGCGACCAGAACGGGGCCTTCAACCTCGGCCTGCTCTGCGCCGCCACCGGCCGCGAGCAGCAGGCCGAGCAGTGGTACCGCCGGGCCGCGTACGCCGGGCACCGCGAGGCGTGCAACGCGCTGGCCGTGGTGCTCCTGCAGCGCGGCGACGAGTCCGGAGCCGAGCCGTGGTTCTCCAAGGCCGCCGAGGCCGGCAGCGTGGACGGCGCCTTCAACCTCGGCGTCCTGTACGCCGGACGAGGCGACCAGCGGCAGGCCCAGGAGTGGTACGCACGGGCCGCCGCCGAGGGGCACGGCGAGGCGGCGCTGCAGCTGGCCGTCGCCCAGGAGCAGCGCGGCAACCTGTCCGGGGCGCTGGAGCGCTACCGGCAGGCGGCGGCGGGCGGCTCGGCCGAGGGGGCGTTCCGGCTGGCGTCGCTGCTGGACCGCCGCGGGGACGCGGACGCGGAAGCCGAGCACTGGTACGCGCTCGCGGCCGACGCCGGGCACCGGCGGGCGCAGGTGCGGATGGGCGTGCGGGCGGCCGAGCGCGGGGCGCTGGAGATCGCCGAGAGCTGGTACCGGCGGGCCGCCGAGGCCGGAAGCCGCAGCGCCGCGTTCAACCTCGGGCTGCTGCTGGCCCGGCAGGACAGCGAGGCCGAGGCGATGCTCTGGTACACCCGGGCCGCCGACGCCGGGCACGGGCGGGCCGCCCTGCGCCTCGCGCTGCTGGCGCTGCGCCGGGGCGAGCCGGTGCAGGCGGAGAACTGGTGCCGGCGGGCGATCGACTCCGGGCCGGCCGAGGTCGCGGAGCGGGCCGGGCGGCTGCTGGGTGCGCTGCACGCGGAGCTGAGCGCTTAGCGAGCCGGGTGCGGCACGGGTGCGGCCAGGGTGCCGCCGGCGGGTCGTCGGTGGGCCTTCGGCGGCGCCGCGGCTCAGGAGCGGCCGGTCAGGGGCGCCGGGGTCAGGGGTGCCCGGGTCAGGGGCGGCAGTCGGGGCACCGGCCGCGGTAGGTGACCTCGGCGGCGGTGACGGCGAAGCCGTAGCGCTCGGCGGCGGGCAGTGCGGCGAGCGGATCGCCGTGCGGGTGGACGTCGCGGACGGCGCCGCAGTCGGAGCAGACCAGGTGCTGGTGGGCGCGGTGGGCGTTGGGGTCGTAGCGCCGGGCGCGGCCGTCGGTGGCGACTTCCAGGACCTCCCCGAGGGAGACGAGTTCGCCGAGCGTGTTGTAGACGGTGGCGCGGCTGATCTCGGGCAGTCGGGCCGCGGCCCTGGCGTGCACCTCGTCGGCGGTGAGGTGCACGTGCTCGCCGTCGAGGACCTCGGCCACGACGCGGCGCTGCGCGGTCAGCCGCCAGCCGCGCTCGCGCAGTCTCTCCAGCAGATCGCTCATGGCATCCAGAGTAAGCCAGGTCCGGTATTGGTGCCAGTGTTGACTTGGACAAAGTCCAAGTTAGGATCGTGTCATCACGACCGGATCCCGTGGAGGCACCCGTAATGACCACGCAGGACGAACTGCGCCCGACCCTCACCACCGAGGCGGGTGCCCCCGTCGCCGACAACCAGAACACCGAGACCGCGGGCGTCGGCGGCCCGGCCCTGATCCAGGACCAACTGCTCTTCGAGAAGCTCGCGCGCTTCAACCGCGAGCGGATCCCGGAGCGCGTGGTGCACGCCCGCGGCGCCGGGGCGTACGGCACCTTCACGGTGACCGCCGACGTGACGCCCTGGACCCGGGCGGCGTTCCTGTCCGAGGTCGGCAAGCAGACCGAGGTCTTCCTGCGCTTCTCCACCGTCGCGGGCAACCTCGGCGCGGCCGACGCGGTGCGCGACCCGCGCGGCTTCGCGCTGAAGTTCTACACCGAGGAGGGCAACTACGACCTCGTCGGCAACAACACCCCGGTGTTCTTCATCAAGGACGCCGTCAAGTTCCCCGACTTCATCCACACCCAGAAGCGCGACCCGTACACCGGCTCCCAGGAGGCCGACAACGTCTGGGACTTCTGGGGCCTGTCACCCGAGTCCACCCACCAGGTCACCTGGCTCTTCGGCGACCGCGGCATCCCGGCCTCGTACCGGCACATGAACGGCTACGGCTCGCACACCTACCAGTGGCAGAACGAGGCCGGCGAGCACTTCTGGGTCAAGTACCACTTCAAGACCGAGCAGGGCATCCGCAACCTCACCCAGGCCGAGGCCAACGCCCTCGCCGGCGAGGACCCGGACAGCCACCAGCGCGACCTGCGCGAGGCGATCGAGCGCGGCGAGCACCCCCGCTGGACGGTGCAGGTGCAGATCATGCCGGCGGCCGACGCCGCGGCCTACCGCTTCAACCCCTTCGACCTGACCAAGGTCTGGCCGCACGCCGACTACCCGCCGATCGAGATCGGCCGGCTGGAGCTCAACCGCAACCCCGACAACGTCTTCGCCGAGGTCGAGCAGTCGGTCTTCTCCCCGGCGCACTTCGTGCCCGGCATCGGCCCCTCCCCGGACAAGATGCTGCAGGGCCGCCTGTTCGCGTACGCCGACGCCCACCGCTACCGGGTCGGCATCAACGCCGACCACCTGCCGGTGAACCGCCCGCACGCCACCGAGGCCCGCACCAACGGCCGCGACGGCCACCTGTACGACGGACGCCACGGGCGGCAGAAGAACTACGAGCCGAACAGCTTCGGCGGCCCGGTGCAGACCGGCCGCCCGCTGTGGGCCGCGACCGCCGTCGACGGCACCACCGGCAGCCACGCCGCGCCCCTGCACGCCGAGGACGACGACTTCGGGCAGGCCGGCGCCCTGTACCGGCTGTACTCGCCGGAGGAGCAGCAGCGACTGATCGCCAACCTGGCCGGCTTCATCGCCAAGGTCTCGGCCGACCGCGAGGACATCGTGGAGCGGGCGGTCGACAACTTCCGCAAGGCCGACGCCGACTACGGGCAGCGGCTGGAGACGGCGGTCCGGGAGCTGCGCAAGCAGTAGGCGCGACCGGGCCGGACAAGCCGCAGGCCCGGTGACCGGCTCCCACCGGTCACCGGGCCTGCATCCACGGCGGGCCCGCCGGGCGGGCCGCCCCCGGCCGCCCGGGCCGTCAGACGCTCAGACGGCGCAGCGCCTCGTCGTGCAGCAGGCCGTTCGAGGCGACGGCGTCGGCGCCGCCGGGGCCGGGGACGCCGTCCAGGCCGGTGAAGCGGCCGCCGGCCTCCTCGACGATGACGCAGTTGGCCGCCATGTCCCACAGCGACAGCTCGGGCTCGGCGGCGATGTCGACGGCGCCCTCGGCGACCATCATGTACGACCAGAAGTCGCCGTAGGCGCGGGTGCGCCAGCAGGCCCGGGTGAGGTCCAGGAACGGGTCGAGGCGGCCGCGCTCCTCCCAGCCGGTGAGCGAGGAGTACGAGAAGGAGGCGTCCTCGATCCGGGAGACGCCGGACACGTGGATCCGGGAGGCCTTGGTCAGGCTGCGGCCGGCGAATGCGCCGAGGCCCTTGGCCGCCCACCAGCGGCGCTGCAGCGCGGGGGCCGAGACGATGCCGACCACCGGGCGCTCGACGCCGTCTGGGCCGTCCTCGAGCAGGGCGATCAGGGTGGCCCAGACCGGGACGCCCCGGATGTAGTTCTTGGTGCCGTCGATCGGGTCGATCACCCAGCGGCGCGGGCCGGAGCCCTGGAGGCCGAACTCCTCGCCGAGGACGGCGTCGCGCGGGCGGGCGCGCTGGAGCACGCTGCGCACGAGTTCCTCGGCGGCCTTGTCGGCGTCGCTGACCGGGGTGAGGTCGGGCTTGGTCTCGACCGCCAGGTCGAGGGCGCGGAAGCGGTCCAGGGTGACCGAGTCGGCCGAGTCGGCGAGGACGTGGGCGAGTCGGAGGTCGTCGTGGTAGTCGGCCATGTCCGAAACCCTAGCGAGCCCGCTCCGATCGGCACAGCCGGGCTCGCGGGGTGGGACGGCTTCGCGGCTAGTTGTACTGACCATGGAGGTTGGTGACGGGGTTCACGGCGTGGTGATCTTGAAATGAGTGAGGGCCTTCTGGCTCGGTGTGGATTGCGACATCTGCACCGG
>NZ_JOHO01000092.1 GCF_000719705.1 Streptomyces sp. NRRL S-350
CTGTCTCGTGGGCTCGGAGATGTGTATAAGAGACAGGCGCACCCCTGCGCGCAGGACCCGCCGAACGAACCGAAAGGACCATCGTCATGGTCGACTTCACCCAGGTCAGCGCCACCCCGAGCCCGGACCTGCTCACCCCGGACAACTCCGTCGTGCTCTTCGTGGACCACCAGCCGCAGATGTTCTTCGGCACCGGCAGCGGCGACCGGACCGCGATCATCAACGCCACCGTCGGCCTGGCCAAGGCCGCCCGGGCCTTCGACGTCCCCACCGTGCTGACCACCGTCGCCGCCGAGTCCTTCTCCGGCCCGCTGCTGCCGCAGCTCGCGGCGGTCTTCCCCAAGGCCGAGATCCTCGACCGCACCTCCATGAACGCCTGGGAGGACGAGGCGGTCGTCGAGGCGGTCAAGGCCACCGGCCGCGGCAAGGTCGTCATAGCCGGCCTGTGGACCGAGGTCTGCCTGGTCCTGCCGGTGCTGTCCATGATCGACCAGGGCTACGAGGTCTACGTCGTCACCGACGCCTCCGGCGGCGTCTCCCCGCAGGCCCACGAGCACGCCGTCCAGCGGATGGTGCAGGCCGGCGCGGTCCCGGTCACCTGGGTGCAGGTGCTGCTGGAGCTCCAGCGCGACTGGGCCCGCACGGAGACCTACGGCGCCGTCATGGAGATCGTCAAGGAGCACGCCGGCGCGTACGGCCTCGGAGTCGTCTACGCGCAGTCCGTCATCGGCGAGCACGCCGCGGGCTGACGGGACTTCGGGAACTCAGGGACCAGGAACAGGACATGATGGATACCGGACTGCTGACCCTCCGGGTGGTGGTGGGCCTGCTCATCGCCGGCCACGGGATACAGAAGGTGAGCCACCGCCTGGGCGGCAACGGCCTGACGGGCGGGACGGAGGAGTTCCGGCACGACGGCTTCGCCGGCGGCCGGCTCACCGCCCTCGCCGCGGGCGCCGGCCAGATCGGTTCGGGCCTGTTCCTGGCCCTGGGCGCGCTCACGCCACTGGCGGCCATGGTCGCCATGGGCGTGATGACGGTGGCGCTGACGGTCAAGCTGCCGCACGGGCTCTGGGTGCAGAACGACGGCTACGAATACCCGCTCGTGCTGATCGTCGTCACGGGATCGCTCGCCCTCACCGGCCCCGGCCGGTGGTCCGCCGACCACGCCGCCGGCCTCGCCGCCTGGCCGCTCTGGCTCTCGGCCGCGTGCGTCGTGCTCGGCCCGGCCAGCGGACTGCTCACCCGCGCGGTCCTGCACCGCCGGTCGGCACCCGGGGAGGCGACGGCCAGTGCGCGCCCTGCTGACTGACGCCCTCCGCACCCTCGCCCCGCCGCGCGCCGACCGGCACGGCCCGCTGCCGCCGCTGCTGCTCCTGCTGACCGTGGCCACCGGCGTGATCGACGCCGTGAGCTACCTCGGCCTCGGCCACGTCTTCGTGGCGAACATGACCGGCAACGTGGTCTTCCTCGGGTTCGCCCTCGCGGGCGCCCCGGGACTGTCCGCCACGGCCTCGCTCGTCTCCCTGGGCGCCTTCCTGACCGGAGCACTCGCCGGCGGACGGCTCGGCAGCCGGACACCGGCCCACCGGGGACGCCTGCTGGCCCTGGCCACCGGCATCCAGACGGTCCTCACGGCCGCGGCCGCCGTCACCGACGCCGTCACCGACGGCAGCGCCCGCTACGCCCTGATCGTCCTCCTGGGCGTGGGCATGGGCCTGCAGAACGCGGTGGCCAGGAGACTCGGCGTACCGGACCTGACCACCACCGTCCTCACCCTCACCCTGACCGGCCTCGCCGCCGACTCCACGGCGGCCGGCGGCACCGCACCCCGCCCGGGACGCCGGATCCTCTCCGCCCTCGCGATGCTGCTCGGCGGCCTCGCAGGCGCGGCGCTGATCCTGCACGGACAGTCCGTCACCGCCCTCGCCCTGGCCGCAGTGCTGCTCCTGGCCACCGCACTGGCCGCCCACCGCGTCTCGGCACCCGACGCCCACTGGGCCCCGCCGGTGGCCTGATCCACCTCATTCGACGACCCTCACGCGCCCGGCCCCGCTCCGCGGGTGCCGGGCGCGGCGACGACCGGGAGGTCACCCGATGAAACGACACTTCGTCCGACGCGTGGTCCCGCTGGTGGCGGCGATCGCCGCACTGACCGCGATCCCCGCCGCCTCGGCGACCCAGAGCAGCACCCCGGCGCAACAGCCGCTCCCACACCGGCAGTTCGCCGTCGGCCCGCAGTACGACACCACCCACGTCTACGTCGCGCCGGGCACCGAGCAGGCGTTCGCGGCCAGTTGGGTCGCCACCTTCGGCGGGACCACGATCGGGCCGAACGCCACCCAGGTGACCCCGACACCCAGCCGGACGCTCTCCGAGCTGGTGCTGTCACCGGTCGGCACGCTGTCGGTGTTCGACTACACCACCCCCGTCCCGTACCCCTTCGGCACCGAACGCACCGGTTGGCTGGTGACCGACCTCGACCAGGCGGTCCGGGCCGCCCGGGCCGACGGCGCGGCCGTGACGGTCGCCCCGTTCGCCGACCCGATCGGCCGGGACGCCGTCGTCCAGTTCCCCGGCGGGGTGAGCGCCCAGCTCTACGTGCACACCACCCCGCCGTCCTACCCCGACCTGGCGAGCGTGCCGGACAACCGGCTCTACCTGTCGCCGGACGCGGTCGGCGGGTTCCTGCGGAGCTACCTCTCCTTCACCGGCGGCCGCGTCGTCTCCGACGACCGGAAGGCCGACGGCGCCGCGATCGGCCTGCCCGGAACGACGTACCGGCTCCTGCGCCTCAGCTCAGGCTTCGGCACCACCACGGTCACCGTGACGGACGGCCACCTGCCCTACCCGTTCGGCCGGGAGCTCACCGGGTACGGGGTGTCCGACCTCGGCGCCACCCTGGACCGGGCGAAGGCCGCCGGAGCGTCGGTGCAGTGGGGGCCGGTCTCGGTGGGCGGCCGGGACAGCGCGATGGTGCAGTTCCCGGGCGGCTACGTCGCGGAGATCCACACCTGCCGGTGAACCGGTGACCGTTGAACCGGTGGCCGGTCACCGGTTCAACGGCCGTCATGGTCTCGCCGGCAGCCGCGCGGTGCCCGGCGCGGAACCCGCCCCGGCAGCCGCCCGCCACTCGCGCGGGGAGACGCCGTACGCGGCCCGGAACGCCCGGCTGAAGTGGCTGGCGCTCACGAAACCCCAGCGGCCCGCGACCGCCGCCACGGTCGCCCGGGCCGCTGCCGGGCGGGCGAGGTCGCGGCGGCACATGTCGAGGCGCTGGCGCTGGATCCAGCGGGCCGCCGTCACCCCCTCGTAGCGGAAGAGCTTGTGCAGGTACCGCACGGACACGTGGTGGGCGGCCGCGATCCCTTCCGGAGAGAGGTCCGGATCCCCCAGGTGACGCAGGATGTGGTCCTTGACCCGGGCCAGCACGGCCAGGGCCGCCTCGGGAGCCTCCGGGACGAACCGGCCGCGGCGCTCGTGCGCGAGCACCGCGAGCAGGTCGAGCGCCGTGGCGGCGAGCCAGGACGCCAGCTGCGGCTCCACCGGTTCGGCCGGCCGGGAGAGGCACTCCAGGTAGGCGGCCACCAGGCGGGCGGTGCCGCTGCCGGCGTCGAAGGCCGTCCCGGTGAGCACCCGCAGGTCCTCCTCGCGGACGCCGACCGCCGACCGCGGCCAGTGGAAGGCCGTGAAGGCGAACGGCTCCGGCAGGTCCTTGGTGAACGGCCGTCCGGCGTCGGAGATCGCGAAGGTGCCGGGGCGCAGCGCCACCTGGCGGCCGTCCTGGACCAGCCGGGCGGTCCCGCGGTGCTGGAGGGCCAGCGTGAGGTGGTCCTCGCCGCCGCGGGCGATCAGCCCCGCACTGCGCTCGACCCGCTGCGGGCCGGCCTGGACGAGGGAGACCTGTACGGCGCCCACCCGGTGGCTGGTGATCGTCGCGGCGGCGGGCGCGCTTTCGTGCAGCACCACGTCGAGCGGGATGAAGGTGTGGGACACGGCCTCGTGCCAGTACGCGGCGCGATCGGCGGACGGCACCGCCGCGGTGTCGAGAACGACGGACATCGGCTACTCCTCGGACGGCTGTCGGCCGGACCCCCGGGTCCGGGCATCGCGGGGTCGGGCGGGTGTGTCGGGCGCGTGGGCGATCGCGGGGTCGGGCGGGTGGGCGCGGGGCCGGCTCCCGGCGGGACGCGCCCGGGAGCGGGTCACCAGGAACGGCGGTGCAGGGCGACGTGCACGGTGTCGACGGCCTGGACCAGCGCGGCCCGGGCGGTGCCGGTCGGGCAGACCCCGTCGAGCAGCAGGAAGCCGTGCACGGCGCCCTGGTAGCGCATCGCCACGACCGGCACCCCCGCGGTGCGGAGCCTGGCCGCGTAGGCCTCGCCCTCGTCCCGCAGCACGTCGGCCTCGGCGGTGACGACGAGCGCCGGGGGCAGCCCGGTGAGCTGGTCCAGGGAGGCCCGCAGGGGCGCGGCGGTCGCCTCCGTCCGCCGCCGCGGCTCGGGCAGGTAGTCGTCCCAGAACCTGCGCATGTGGTCGCGGTGCAGGAAGTAGCCCGTCGCGAACCTGCGGTAGGAGGGGGTGTCGAAGTCCGCGTCGGTCACCGGGTACAGCAGCACCTGGTGCACCAGCCGTACGTCTCCGCGCTCCCGGGCCAGCAACGTCAGGGCGGCCACCAGGTTGGCTCCCGCGGAGTCGCCCACGGCGGCCATCCGCCGGCCTTCCAGCCCGATCTCGTGGCCGTGCGCGTGGATCCACCGGGCCACCGCGTAGCACTGCTCGACGGCCACCGGGTAGCGGGCCGCGGGCGCCCGGGCGTAGTCCACGTACACCACGGCGGCGTCGGTGCCCAGGGCGAACTCCCGGACCAGCCGGCCGTAGCAGGCCGCGTCGCCGAGCGACCAGCCGAGGCCGGGCAGGAACAGCACCACGGGGCTCGGCCCGGCGGCGCCGACGGGTCTGGTCACCTGGACGTGCACCCGCCCGGACGGTCCGCAGGGCAGGGCGAGCCACTGCGCCGTGGTGCCGTAGGGGTCGTCCGGGGCGCCGGCCGGTCCTTCCTCCGGCACGTCCTCGGGGGTGAGGAGGGAGAGGTCCGGCAGTTCAGCCGCGGGCCGGCCGGCCCGGGCGTCCAGGAACTCCTGGAGTGCCCGGTCGAGCACCGGGCGCCGGTCCGGCAGGGGGTCGGTGTCGGGCAAGTCTTCGCTCCTGGCTTCGGTTCGGTGGGCGCCGCGGCGCCCGCGTGCGTCCCGGCCGGGACCGGTGTGCGTCGGGCCGAACGTCGAGCGCACCTGCCCGCGGTGCCCCGCGTCACTCGACCGTACCGGCCGGGCCGGCGGCCTCGGTGGCCCGACCGCGCCCGGCATTCCGGCCGTCGGCCGGCGGTTCGGCGGCCGGCCGGCCGGCGTCGTCGGTCCGCAGCGCGCGCCACTCGCGCGGCGGGACGCCGTACGCGGCCCGGAAGGTCCGGCTGAAGTGCGCCGGGTTGACGAAGCCCCACCGCTGGGCGACGGCCGACACCGTCGGTGCGGTGCGGCCGCGCCGGGCCAGTTCGCGGGCACAGGCCTCCAGGCGGCGCTGCTGGATGAACCGGCTCACCGTCACGCCTTCGCCCTCGAAGAGCCGGTGCAGGTACCGCACGGAGATGTGGTGGGCGTGGGCGATCCGTTCGGGCGTCAGCTCCGGATCGCCCAGGTGGTGGTCGATGTACTCCCGCGCCCGCCGGACCAGGTGCGCGTTCGGGGCGTCGTCCGTGCCGTCCGCCGCCCGGGAGCGGGCGAGTTGGGCGACGAGCGCGCCGATCAGGTCGGCGACGCTGCCGGCCAGCCGGTCGCCGACCGGGGCCGGGTAGGAGTGCGCGGAGGCGGCGAGGACGCCGAGGAACGGCAGGAGCACCGGTCCACACCCCTCGCCCGGGCCGACGGCCGTCGCCGACACGTGCCGCAGGTCGCGCTCCGGCACCCCCAGCAGGCGGCGCGGCAGGTGGAACAGGTGGGTGCGGAAGCGCTCCGGGTAGTCGACGGCGTACGGGCGTGCCGTGTCGTACAGGACGAGCCCGCCCGGCGGCACCTCCGCCCGGCGTCCGTCCTGCTCGAGGACGGCCCGGCCCGACACCTGCACGCCGACCCCGACCTGCGGCTCGCTGCGCGGGGCCCGCGCGATCAGCGCCGCCGTACGGGAGAGCCGGGCCGCGTCGGCCTCCATCGTGGAGATCCGCACGTACCCGAGCCGGTGCGACTCCAGGAGCCCGTCGAACGGCCGCCCGGTGAGCGGGCGCACCTCCACCGGCACCAGGGTCCGCGACAGCGCCCCGCTCCAGAACGCGGCCCTGTCCCGGTCCGCGACCGACGCCGTCGTCACCCGCACGTCCATCTGACCGCCCTTCCACCGGAGTCCTGCGCACTCTCAGCGTGGGGCGCCGGCGCGGCGGGCCGGTAGGTCATCTGACTGTCGTCCCGGGGCGTGCGCCGGGAAGCCCGGCCGGGGGAGGCCGGTGCGGGCGGGCCGTCCTCGTCGCCCCGGCCGGCCGGCCCTCGACACCGCCCGGACCGCGCGGCTAGGCTCGCGCGGGTAGCTATTCAATTTGTTGACTAGGGAGCCCTCCGTGCACCCCTTCCGCGCAGCCGTCGAGGCCGGCGACCACGACGCCATCGAGGCCCTCCTGGCCGACGACGTCGTCTTCGTCAGCCCGGTCGTCTTCAAGCCCTACCCGGGCAAGGCCATGACCGCCGCGATCCTGCGCGGTGCCGGACGGGTCTTCGAGGACTTCCACTACGTCCGCGAGATCGACGGCACCGACGGCCGCGACCGCGCCTTCGTCTTCAAGGCCACCGTCGACGGCCGCGAGGTGCACGGCTGCGACTTCCTCCACTTCGACGAGGACGGCCTGATCGACGAGTTCACCGTGATGGTCCGCCCCCTCTCGGGCGCGCAGGCGCTCGCCGCCGCGATGGGCGCGCAGTTCGACCGGATCACCGCCGAGGCGCTGGGCGCGGCCGAGACCCCGGGCGCGTCCGAGGCATGAGCGCGACGACGGGCTTCCGCCGCTACGTCGCGGTCGGCGACAGCCAGACCGAGGGCCTGGGCGACGGTGACGAGACGACCGGCTGGCGGGGCTGGGCGGACCGACTGGCCGAGACGATCGCCGAGCAGGAACCCGACCTGCTCTACGCCAACCTCGCCGTCCGCGGCCGGCTCGCCGGCCAGGTGCGGGCCGAACAGCTCGCCCCCGCCCTCGAGTTGAAGCCGGACCTGGTCACCGTCGTCGCCGGGATGAACGACCTGATGCGGCCGGCCTTCGACGCGGGCGCGGTCGTGGCGGAGCTGGAGGCGATGTTCGCCGCCTTCACGGCCACCGGGGCGCGGGTGCTCACCTTCACCTTCCCCGACATCGGCCGGATCGCGCCGCCGGCCCGCGGCCTGCGGCCCCGGGTCCTGGACCTCAACGCACGCATCCGGGCCACGGCCGACCACCACGGCGCCGTGGTCGTCGACTTCTTCCCCCACCGGGTGACGACCGATCCGCGCATGTGGAGCGCCGACCGGCTGCACGCCAGCCCGCTCGGCCACGCCGGGATCGCCGCCGCGGCGGCCGACGCGCTCGCCCTGCCCGGCAGCGACGGCGGGTGGACGGAGCCACTGCCGCCGCTCCCGGCAGCAGGGCTGCGGCAGCGCGCCGCCCAGGAGGCCGCCTGGATCGGCACCTTCCTCGGACCGTGGCTGCTGCGCCGCCTCCGCGGCCGCTCCTCCGGCGACGGGCGGGTCGCGAAGCGTCCGGAACTGCGGCCCGTCACGGCTCCCCGCCCGGTGCACTGAGCGGCCGCGCCCGTCAGGCCGGCCCCTGCGCGGGGGCCGGCGCGGCGGCGCGCCGCTCCAGGACCGCGAGCGCCAGCTCGCACCAGCGCTGGTTCTCGCGCTCGAACGACAGCCCGCGCATCAGCGTCAGATACGGCCCGACCCGTTCGGCGGTGGCGAGGTGGTCGTCCTCGGAACGCCCGTCCAGCAGCCGCGCCCGCAGGCGTTCGTAGCGGGCGATCTTGGCCTGCGCCCAGGTCAGACGTTCGTGCAGCGCCGCGCGCACGGCGTCCGGGTCGCCCGCGTCCACGGCCTGCACCTGGACGAGCAGTTCGTCCCGGATCGCGGACGGCCGTGGCGGTGCGGCCGTGAACGAGCGCAGCGCGGCGCGGCCCGCCTCGGTGAGTGAGAACAGCCGCTTGTTCGGCCGCCGCTCCTGCTCCACGACCCGGGCGCCGATCAGCCCCTCGGCCTCCATCCGGTCCAGCTCCCGGTAGAGCTGCTGCGGTGTGGCCATCCAGAAGTTCGCCACCGACGCGTCGAACGCCTTCGCCAGGTCGTACCCGGACGCCTCGCCCTCCAGCAGGGTCGACATGATCGCGTTGCGCAATGCCATGCCGCCAGCCTAGCGAGCGCCCCGGGACACCGGTCGCCGACGGGAGCGATCAGGGAGCACCGCGACTGCTGCACGGGCGGCCTGCGCGGCCCGGGTGACTACCGGAACCGTTCGGGATTAGACGGTCGGCGTGTTGAGATTCCTGTGGGTTGCCTGGTTGGTGTGCGGGGCGGTCGCCGCCGCGGCGGTGGCCGTGGTGGTGTCGCCGTGGTGGTGGTGTGCGGCGGGGCCCCTGCTGGCGCTGGCGGCGCCGGCCGTGGCGGACGTGCTGCAGACCCGGCACTCGGTGCTGCGCAACTACCCCGTCCTCGGCCACCTGAGGTTCGCGATGGAGGGCATCCGGCCGGAGGTGCAGCAGTACTTCGTCGAACGCGACGTGGACGGCCGCCCGTTCGACCGCGACACCCGCAGCATCGTCTACGCACGGGCGAAGGGCACCGACGCGGCGGAGCCCTTCGGTACGGAGCTGGACCTGTACGAGAGCGGGCGCGAGTTCCTGGTGCCGTCGATGGCCCCGGTCGCGGTGCCCGAGCAGCCGCCCCGGGTGCGGGTCGGCGGCCCGGACTGCACCCGGCCGTACGAGATGGCGCTGCTGAACGTGTCGGCGATGAGTTTCGGCTCCCTGTCGGCCAACGCCGTGCTGGCCCTGAACACCGGTGCGGCGCGGGGCGGCTTCGCCCACGACACGGGGGAGGGCGGGCTGTCCGAGTACCACCTGCGGCCCGGCGGGGACCTGGTGTGGGAGATCGGCACCGGCTACTTCGGCTGCCGCACCCGCGACGGGGACTTCGACTCCGGCCTGTTCGCCGAGAAGGCGGCACACCCGCAGGTCAAGTGCGTGTCGCTGAAGCTCAGCCAGGGCGCGAAGCCCGGTATCGGCGGTGTGCTGCCCGGCCCGAAGGTCAACGCCGAGATCGCGAGGGTCCGCGGTGTCCCGCAGGGCGAGACCGTCACCTCACCGCCCTACCACCGGGTCTTCTCCACCCCGCGCGAGCTGGTCCGGTTCATCGGGCGGATGCGCGAACTGGCGGGCGGCAAGCCGACCGGGTTCAAACTGTGCGTCGGCTCGCGCCGCCAGTTCCTCGCGGTGTGCAAGGCGATGCTCGACGAAGGGGTGAGTCCGGACTTCATCGTGGTCGACGGCGCGGAGGGCGGGACGGGAGCGGCCCCGCTGGAGTTCGCCGACCACGTCGGCATGCCGCTCACGGAGGGCCTGATGGTGGTGCACAACGCGCTGGTGGGCACCGGTCTGCGCGACCGGATCCGGATCGGTGCCAGCGGCAAGGTGGCCACCGGGAGCGATCTCGTGAAGCGGTTGATCCAGGGCGCCGACTACACCAACGCCGCCCGGGCCATGATGTTCGCCGTCGGCTGCATCCAGGCGCAGCGCTGCCACACGAACACCTGCCCGGTCGGCGTGGCTACCCAGGACCCTCGCCGGGCCCGCGCCCTGCACGTGGGGGACAAGTCCGAGCGGGTGCGGCGCTACCAGGAGGCGACCGTCAAGAGCGCCCTGCAGATCATGGCGGCGATGGGGGTCGACGAGCCCTCGCAGCTGCGCCCGCACCTGCTCCGGCGCAGGGTCGACCCGCAGACCATCCTCTCCTACGCGGACCTCCACCCCGGCCTGTTGCCGGGCCAGCTCCGCCACGACCCGCCGGAATCCTGGGCGCACGACTGGCACGCCGCCGACCCCGACCGCTTCACCGTCTGAGCTCCGGAGGGCGCTCCCGTGGCCCGTACCGGTCGGCGTCCCCGCCGTGGAGGCCGGTGGCCTCCACGCGCCGTCTCCGGCCCTGCCTAGGCAGTGGTGAGGATCGTCTGGCTGGTGACGAGTTCCCGGTACGGGGGGCAGCGTTGCAGCAGGGTGTGGTGGTCGCCGGCGTCGACGACGGTGCCGCGGTTCATCATGATCACGTGGCGGGCGTCCTGCACGGTGGAGAGCCGGTGGGCGACCACGATCACCGCCCTGGTCGCCGCCAGGTCCGCCACGATGGTGCGGAAGCGCTGCTCGTTCAGCCCGTCGAGCTGGCTGGTGGGTTCGTCCAGCAGCACGATCTCCGCGTCGGACAGCAGCGCCCGGGCCAGCGCCATCCGCTGGCGCTGACCGCCGGAGAGGTCGCACTCGCGGCCGAGGGGCGTGTCGAGGCCCTGCGGCAGGCGGGCGATGTCCTCGCTGAGACCGACGGCGTCCAGCGCGGCGGTCAGTTCGGCTTCGTCGGCCTGCTCGGCGCGACCGAGCTGGAGGTTCTCCCGGGCGGTCGCCTCGAGCAGCGTGAACGACTGGTCCACGTAGGCGATCCGGGCGCGCAGCGCGTCCAGCGGCCAGTGGGCGGTGTCGTGGCCGAGGACGGTGACCGAGCCCGAGGTGGGCCGGATGAAGCAGTCGATGAGCGAGAGGGTGGTGCTCTTCCCGGCCCCGGAGGGTCCTACCACCGCCGTCAGCCCGGTGCGCCTGGTGCTGAAGGAGACCTCGCGCAGCGCGGCGTCGCGGGAGCCGGTGTGGGTGAAGGAGACGGAGCTGAAGACCACCGAGGGGACGTCCGGTCGTGCGGGCGGCACCGTGCGGTCGGCGTCCTGCGGACCGGCCTCGGGGGCGAGGGCGAGCAGGTCGGCGCACCGGTCGCGGGCCGCGAGCCCGGCCTGGAGCCGGCCGAAGCCGGTGGCCAGGGCGCTGATCGAGGGCACGGTCTGCAGGAGGTAGAGCAGGAACGCGGCGAACGCGGCGGCCTGGATGCCGCCGGTGGCCATCCGGGCGCCGCCGGCCAGGATCACGGCGATCAGCGCGAGCTGGTTGCCGAGCGTCAGCACGGCCGGGATCAGCGAGTTCAGCCGCCCGCCGGCCAGGGAGACGGCGCGCAGCCGTTCGGCGTCCGCGGCCAGCACCCGGGCGGCCATCGGCTCGGCCCGGTAGGCCTTGATCGTGGTCAGCGCCTCCAGATCGGCCGTGAAGCGTTGGGCGATCCGGCCCACGGCGTCCTGCTGGCCGCTCACGTTGGCCTTCATGCGGCGCACGATCAGCAGCACCAGGACGGTGAGCGCGGCGAACGCGAGGACGGTGACCACGGTCAGGATCCAGTCGATCCACACCATCACGACCAGCGTCGCCGTCACCGTCAGGGCGGCCAGCGGAAGTTGGGTGGCGACGTCGACGACTTGGCGCAGCAGCAGCGCGTCCGAGGTGATCCGGGCGGTGAGTTCGCCGGTGCCCTGGGCCCGGACGACGGCGAGCGGCAGGCGCAGCGTGTGCTCCATGATCCGGGTGCGCAGCCGGTAGGTCATCCGCTCGCCGATGCGGGCGAGCAGGAAGCCGGAGAGTGCCTGGGCGAGCGCTCCGGCTGCCGCGGCGGCGCACATCAGCAGGACGTCGGGGCCCAGCGGCCGGTGCGCGGAGAAGTCGGTGATGATCTGCCGGACCAGCAGGGGGAGGGCCAGGGCGGCGCCGGTGGAGGCCAGCGCGAGGAGCAGCGCGACGGTCAGTGCCCACGGCTCGGTGGTCAGCTCGCAGCGTAGGCGGACCCGGTCCGCCGGGCGGGGGGTGGTGCGAGCGGGCTGGTCGGGCACGGCGTCCTCTCGGCTGGTGCGGCGTACGGGCGGTGCGGGGTACGGGCGGTGAGGGGTAAGGGCGGTGAGGGGGTACGGGCGGTGCGGCGGCTCCGCGCCGCCGGAGGGCAGGGGCCGATGGCACGGGGTGCGGACGGGCCGCGGCGATGGCTTCACCGCCGCGGCCCGCTACCTCAGGTCCGACTTACCGGCCAAGCGGCGGTGTCAGAGACAGAGCAGGGTGCTCACGGTGCTGACGGTGCAGTTGAGGACGCTCAGCGAGCTGACGTTGGCCATCGTGTCGTCGATCTCGACCGCCTCGGTCTCGGCCAGCTCGATCGTCTGCAGGTCCAGGATCGCCATGACTGTTCTCCTTCACTAAGGGATGGATCGCCCGGCCGGCGGCCGGGAGTCTGGGTGGCACGCGCGGGGCGTGCGGGGAGGGGGCCCGTGGCCCGGGACGGGACGCCCGGGCGGGGCGGCCGGCCCGTCAGTCGGACCGGCCGGTCCAGGGCAGGAAGGGCGTGTCGGCCAGTGCGGTGCCGAGGGCGAGCAGCACGCCGGCCGAGCCGGTCGCCAGGTCCGCGGAGAGCCGCAGCAGCTGGTCGCCGGGGAAGGCGAGCCGGCCCCGGTAGGAGACCTGGTGCCAGGCCAGCAGGGCCCGCTGCCGGTCGGGCAGCGCCGCAGCGCCCGGTTCGGCTGCCCGGTGCCGGGTCAGCGCCGCGTAGCCGATCAGCCCCGCCCGGCCGTTGAACAGGCCGGGCTGGATGACGAACTCGGGCGCCGCGGCCAGGCGGATCGCCGGCTCGTGTCGAGCCGACGGGCTGTCCGGGCGGTGCTCCAGCAGCGCGTCCAGCACGAGGCCGATCCCGGTGCTGCCGGTCTCCAGGTACGGGAGCACCCGACGGCCGTCCGCGACCTGCAGACTGCCGTCCGTGACCAGCGTGCACCGGTCGAGGTCGAGCTCCAGCAAGGTCTCGGCCTGGTCGAGCAGCGCGCTCTCGCCGGTCTCCTCGTAGAGGCGGACCAGGGCGAGCGCGGCACCGGCGGCGCCGCCCAGCAGGCCCGCCCGACGCCGGGGATCGCCGCGGCCGGCCTTCTCCAGTACGGCGGCCGAGGCGAGGGCGAGCGCGAGCGACTCGTCCAGCAGCCGCCGCTCGCCGGTGGCCCGGGCGAAGTGCAGCAGGGTCAGGGCGATGCCGGGCCCGCCGGTGGCCAGATCCGGCCGGGGTTCGTCGTCCGGGGCGGTGGCGAGGCGGCTCAGCAGGTCGAGCGCCGCGCCGCGTTCGCCGAGCAGGTCCAGTACGTACGCCACGCCGTGTCCGCCGTGGTACAGCCCCGGTTCGGCCGGATGGTCGGCGGCCCGGACCAGCCAGCGGACGTGCTCGGGATCGATCGCGGCGCCGGTGGCGTGCAACGCGTACAGAACGCCGGCGGCGCCGTGGCCGAGGCCGAGGCCACCGTGGGTGAACTGGGCGACGTCGCCGGGGAAGAGCCGGTCGGCTCGCTCCGGGGTGGCCATCGCCGCGATCCCGGCGGCCAGCGAGTCACGGATCCGCGGCCAGTCGGCCTCCGGCGCCCTCAGCAGCGCGCCGAGCTCCGCGCGGCGCTCGCCCAGCTCGGGGCGGGCGGTCCGGCCGGCCGCGGGCGCCGGCCCGAGCAGACGGCGGATCGGGGCGGTGTAGCCGTCGGGCACCGGGAAGCGGCTCTCGATCGCGTCGGCGAGCTCGTCGGCCTTGCCCGGGTCCAACGCGGGCAGTTGCGCCAGCGGCAGGAAGAGCCACAGCCGGATCGCGGCCAGTGCGTACCGGTCGATCTG
Organism: Streptomyces sp. NRRL S-350; assembly: GCF_000719705.1. Classification (GTDB taxonomy): domain Bacteria; phylum Actinomycetota; class Actinomycetes; order Streptomycetales; family Streptomycetaceae; genus Kitasatospora. Next base: position 13,773 of record NZ_JOHO01000092.1, read on the forward strand.
CTGACCGGTGTAGCCGGGCGGCGCCGCGAAGCCGGCCGCGCCGAGCGCCGGGCGGACGAAGTCGTCGACGGTACTGGCGAGTTCGAAGTCGATGAAGCAGACGTCGCCGTTCGGCCGGATGAGCACGTTGCGCGGGTGCAGGTCGCCGAAGACCACGCCGCGGGCGTGGATCGCCGTCACCACCCGCTCGATCCGGTCCGCGACCGCCAACGCCTCGCGGGTGTACTCGGCGACGACGGCCTCGTCGACGTCCGGGTGGGTCAGCGGGTAGCGGGCCGCCAGCCATTCGCTCAACGACCTGCCCTCGACGAACTCCTCGACCAGGAACTCGTGTTCCCAGGCCGTCAGCAGCCCGCGCTGCTCGGGGACGCCGGGCACGCCCGACAACCGGAGCAGGATGTCGTGCTCGTTGCGCAGCCTGGTCACGGCGTCGACCCCGCGCTGGTCCAGCCCGGCGTGCGGCCGGGCCTCCTTCAGCACCAGGTGCGATCCGTCGGCGTCGTCCCGCGCCAGGTACACCCCGCCGGCGTTGGAGAAGTGCAGCGCCCGCTCGATGGAGTACGGCAGTCCGGTGTCCTGCTGCGCCGCCCGCGCGGCCAGGGCCGGCGCGATCACGGCCGGCACCGGCGCCCAGGACGGCACCGCGAAGCCGGGGCCGCGCACGTCCGGTACCGGACGGCCGTCCGGACCGGTCAGCGCGAGCACCTGCTCGCCCGCCTCGTTGCGGCAGTGCTGCTCCGCGAATCCGCCGTAGCGCAGGTAGAGCGGGCCCTCGCCCCAGCGCAGGTCGCTGAGGATGTACGGCCCCTTGCGGCCGGCCAGTGCAGTGCCCAGACCGTCGAGACATCGCTCCAACTGCGCGTCGTCCACCGGGTACAGCGTGCAGAACTTCCCACTGGCGCCGCGCGGGGCGTACTTGGAGTTCTGCACCTGGAGGACCGGCAGTCCGCGCAGGAACTTGAACGCCACGCGTTCCCGCAGACAGAACGCGAAGACCTGCTCCAGCACCTCCTCGGCGTCCTCGGCACGCGAGGACACGTGGATCTTCCAGCCCTGCGAGGGCAGTTGGACGCCCGCAGGCCGCACCACGGCCCAGATCTCCTGGTCCCCGCGCTGCCAGCCCGCCGGCAGCGGCCGGCTGACGGCGTCGAACTCCTCGTGAGCGCCCCAGCGACGGGGCGAGTCGTAGAAGAGCGGGTCGGCGAACGCGTAGACCTCGTAGCGGTTGTCCAACGAGAAACCTCCTCGGAGCACGGAGCACGGAGCACGGAGCACGGAGCACGGAGCACGGAGCACGGGGCACGGGGCACGGGGCACGGGGCACGGAGCACAGGGCGTATGAGGGGACGGCGGCGGAAGCCCGGGCCGCCGGCACGGAGGGACCGCTGGGCGGGGCGCCACTTCACCGTCGGTCGGCCAGGAGTGCCGGCCGCGAGATGACCATCCGAAATATGCCGTCCGCCGGGTCCGTCCACAACAGCGCAAACGGAGCCCGATCCATGACATGTGCACAACGGAGTGCCCCGCGACCCGTGAACGCGCCGGCAGGCGACCGCGCGCGCCTGTTCGACCGCCTGTGCCACCTTGCGCCGGAGTCCGCAGAGCGTCGACGACCGCGCCCGGCCGCCTCAGCCGGCCCCCCGACAGCGCCTGAGCTGCGCGGCAACGGTGCCGGGAGCCTCGCGGCGCCGGGCGGGAGACGGGCTCGGGCGGCACGCAGCGGGGGGCGCACGCCGTCGGGAGGCCGGTGATCCCACCAGGACTCGCCATCGGAATCAGCCGGCCGGTGCGCCCTCACCCCGCCGGTCCGGCGTCGTCGGCACGTGTGGACGGTCGTGCGCCTCCACCCCGATGTCGACCCGTGGCGGACGGGGAGGCGGGACACCGCCGCCCGGGAAGGCCCCGGCAGGGCACTGCCACGCGCCACGGGTGGCTACGAACGGCAACCGACCGCTATGGAACGCTACGAACGGCTACCGGCGGGGCGACCCGCCGGTGGCCGCCCCGGCCGTCAGCCGGCGGTGGGTGGTCCGCACGATCTCGTGCCAGAACGGTGCGGCCGACAGGTAGCCGCCGAGCGCGGCGAGCACGCAGAACGAGACGTCGACGCTCACCCGGCCCTGCTTGGCCCAGTAGACGTCCTGCAGGTCCAGCAGCAGCGCGAACTCGTCCGTGATCAGGGCCGTGCCCGCACCGTAGACGGCGGCCACCGCCGGGTGGCCGACCGCCTTCTCGTCACCGCGGACGGCCACCAGGCCGACCCCGGCCAGCGCCGCGATGCCGATGTTGTAGTGGTGCAGGTGCTTTCCGCCGGCCGACACGTTCCCCCAGGGCAGCCAGCCCCCCTTGATCCCGTGCGTGATGAACCGCACCGTGCCGAAGGTGGTGCCGAACGCCGCCCACATCACCACCAGCGACCGCTGCGTCGGCGTCAGCTGCCGGTCCACCACCCGCCGCCACTCGTCCACCAGCCGCTTGTGCGTCGCCGTTGCCATGCCACCGACCTCCGACCACCGTCCGGCCCCCACGGCCGACGCTAATCGAGGTCCGGCCCGCCCACCCACAACTGGTCACCCAGGTGGCGGAGGCCGGCCCGTCCGCTGTGGCGCCGCCGGTGAGCCGGCGCCTCGCCGTGGAATCGGCTTGCCCGTGCGGTCCGTCCTGGGGCAGGGTCCGTACCATGCCCGAACAGTACGAACTGGAACTGCGCAGCCTGAGCTCCGACGACTGGTCGCTCTGGCGCGACCTCCGCCTGGCCGCCCTCGCGGAGGCTCCCCATGCCTTCGGCTCCACCCTCGCCGACTGGCAGGGCTCCGGCGACCGCGAGGAGCGCTGGCGCTCCCGGCTGGAGATCCCCGGCGCCCTGGACCTGGTGGCGGTCCTCGACGGCACCCCCGTTGCCATGGCCAGCGGCATCCCGGCCGACGAGGACCAGTCCGCCGCCGAGCTGATCTCCCTGTGGGTCGGCCCGCTCGCCCGTGGCCGGGGTGTCGGCGACCGCCTCATCGCCGAGATCGCCCGATGGGCGGCAGGCGAGGGCTACCGGACCCTCAAACTCGCCGTCATGCCCCACAACGACGCCGCCATCACCCTCTACCGCCGCAACGGCTTCGCCGACACCGACGAACTCGGCGATCTCCTCGACGACGGCACCACCCGCGAACTCGTCCTGGGCAAGGCCCTGTAGCGGCCGTCCCTGGCAGCGGCGGCCCGCCGTGCCGCGGGCCCCGGAACCGCCTGCGCACAGCAGGAAGGACCCCGGCCGCGCGGCCGGGGTCCTTCGAGTCGGTGAGTACCGGTCAGTGGGTGCGGTCGTCCACGCTGTGGACAGCCCGTCCGCGGGTCGGCGGACAGCACCCCGTCGCGGTCACCGCGAGTCGGGCGGGTCAGTGCTGCAGGGTGAGCAGGCCCGGCCGGTACGGCAGTTGCAGGTAGGGGGCGCCGTCCGAGGAGGGGGACCTGCCCTGGTAGAGGAGCTGCAGGTTGCAGGGGTCGACGGTCATGGTCTGGTCGGGGTTGTTGCGGACGAGGTCGCCGTGGCTGATGTCGTTGGTCCAGGTGGCGCCGCTGTTGGCCTTGCCCGCGAAGGGGTTGCT
>NZ_JOHO01000093.1 GCF_000719705.1 Streptomyces sp. NRRL S-350
CGCGTCGGCCACCTCCAGGACGGCCCGGGCCTCGCCGTCCCAGCCGACCGCGATCGCGGTGCGGCCCGCCGCCTCGGCGGCGCGCTTCGCGCGGGCCAGGGAGGGCGGCAGGTGCAGCGCCCGGCCGGCGAGCAGGGCCTCGTGCCCGGCGACCACCGTCCGGCCCGCCACGACGCCCTCCACGCCCCGGCCGGGGACGGTGCGGAAGTCCTCGACGGGCGGCAGGCCGCCCGTGCGCTCGGCGGCTGCGGTGGCGATCGCCCGGGCGACCGGGTGTTCGGAGGCGTGCTCCAGGGCGCCCGCCAGGCGCAGCACCTCCGACTCGGTGGTGGTGTCGGCGGTGTGGACGGCGAGCAGGGTCATCCGGCCGGTGGTGACGGTGCCGGTCTTGTCCAGGACGACGGTGTCGACCCGGCGGGTGAGATCCGGTCGGCGAGGCGCTGCGCGGCGGCCTTGCCGGCCTGCGCGTCCTCCACCAGCCTGGCCATCCGGGACAGTCGGGTGTCCGCGCCGACCCGGGTGGCCTCGACCACCAGTCGGCCGCCCGCGTTGACGGTGGCGCCGGTGACGGCGTCGCCGACGGCGACCTCGACCGGGACGGACGAGCGCCGAGGAGGGGTCGGTGCCGCCGACGGTCAGCGAGAAGTGGTGGCGCACCCCGGGCAGGCCGGCGTGGCCCCCGAACAGGGCCCAGCAGGACCAGCCGAAGGCGGCCAGGGTGCCGAGCGAGACCAGGGTGTCCATGGTGGCGGCGCCGCGCCTGAGGTTGGTCCAGGCGGCGCGGTGGAACGGGAGGCCGCCGTAGACCACGACCGGGCCGGTGAGGGCGAACGCCAGCCACTGCCAGTCGGTGAACTGCAGGGCCGGGACCATCGACAGCAGGACCACGGGGACGCTGAGGGTGGCGCTGATGAGCAGCCGCCCGGTGGCGGTGGCGGTGGCCGTGGCGGTGGCCGTGGCGAGGGTCGCGGTGACGGGGGTTGCGGCCGAGGGGGTCGCGGTGGCGGCGCCTCCCGGCGAGGCGGCGGGGCCGGACGGCTCGGGGGCGGCGGGAGCCGGGCGCGGGGGGAGCTCGGCGGTGTAGCCGGTGCGCTCGATCGTGGCGATCAGGTCCTCGACCGCGACCCCGGGGCCGTAGTCGACCCGGGCCTTCTCGGTGGCGAAGTTGACACTCGCCTCGACGCCGTCCATCCGGTTGAGCTTCTTCTCGATCCGGGCCGCGCAGGCGGCGCAGGTCATCCCGCCGATCGACAGCTCGACCCGGTCCCGGGCCTCGACGTCGGGGGCGGACGTACTCATGCGGATCAGCTCCTCGGTGGGGGCGTACGGGCGGGGCCGCCGGGGCGGCCCCGCCGCTCGGGGTTCAGGCGCTGCGGCCGACCAGCTCGTAGCCGGCCTCGTCGACGGCGGCGCGGACCTGCTCGTCCTCCAACGGCGCGGCGGAGGAGACCGTCACGGTCCCGGCCTTGGCGTCGGCGGCGACCTCGATGACGCCGGTGAGGGTGGACAGCTCCTCGCTGATCGCCTTCTCGCAGTGGCCGCAGCTCATGCCGGACACGGTGTAGGTGATGGTGCTGGACATCGGGGCCTCCGGAGGTCTGGGCGGTTCCTACAGTGATGACACGATACCCCTTGGGGGTATTCCTTGAGTGGCGGGGGGAGGTGCATCGCATCGTAGGCGACCGGGTGGATGGGTGGGTGCCGTGATCGTCCCTTATGTTCGTTGTGTGCCTTCGCTCCGCCGCGCCCAGTCACCCTCGGCTCCCACGGCGGCCGGACTGCCGCCGGACCGCCGGCGCGGAGCCCTGCTCGCCGCCGACCTCCAGGACGTGCCGTTCTGGCGGCGGGCCAGCCCCGCGCTGCTCGCCGTCCTGCTGGTCGCGCTCGCCGACTTCCTGTCCGGCAAGGACCGCTACCTGGCCCCGCTGATGACCGTCGTGCCGACCATCGCGGCGCTCACCCTCAGACCCGGCGAACTGCTCGCGGTCTGCTCGCTCGGGCTGCTCGCGGTGTTCGGGCTCAGCCACTACGACCAGGTCGACAACCTCCATGACGCGCGCTTCCTCTACGGCGCGATGGTCAGCTACCTGGTGGTGACGCTGTTCTCCGCGTGGGTCGCCAAGATCCGGATGCGGCGCGCGGCGGCGTTCGCGGCCGTCAGCTCCGTCGCCGAGGCCGCCCAGCGAGCCCTGCTGCAGCTGCCGGGGCCGGTCGTGGGGCCCCTGCGGCTGGCCGTCCGGTACGTGTCGGCGGCAGACGCCTCACTGATCGGAGGAGACCTGTACTCCGTCCTGGAGACGCCGCACGGCACCCGGATCGCGGTCGGGGACGTCCGGGGCAAGGGGCTGGCGGCGGTGCAGACGGCCGCCGTCGTGCTGGGCGCGTTCCGCGAAGCCGCGTACGACGAGTCCGGGCTGCGGGGCGTCGCGGCGCGGATCGAGGCCAGTGTCGAACGGCACGTGCCGGACGGCGAGTTCACCACGGCGTTGTTCGCGGAGTTCCGCACGCCGGGGGTGATGGAACTGCTGCAGTACGGGCACGTGCCGCCGATCCGGGTGGACGGCGAGGGGCGCGCGCACGTGCTGGACGCGCCCGACCCGTGGGTGCCGCTGGGCCTCGGCAGCCTGGCCTGTGGGGAACCGACCAGCTGGGGCCAGCCCTTCGGCGCGGAGGACGTGCTGGTGCTCTGCACGGACGGGGTGATCGAGGCTCGGCACCGCAAGAGCGGGGAGTTCTATCCGCTGGCGGAGCGGGCGGGACCGCTGGTGCGAGGGGCCGGGCGCTCGGCGGCGGAGCTGGAGGCCGCGGTGGGGCGGGTGTACGCGGACCTGTTGGCGCACACGGGCGGGGACCTCCGGGACGACGCGTTGTTGCTGCTGATCGCGCGGACGGACGGCTGAGCGGCGCTCGACGGGCACGGCGGCGCGGGGCTCGGGCGTGCTGCGGGTGCGGCACCCGCTCCCCTCTCCCGCTCCCCTCCCGCTTCGTGGCGGGCCCCGGCCCTCCCGTCGGGAAGGCGCCGGGGGACCGCCACTCGGAGGGCGCAGAGCGATGCTCGGGGATCAGCCGGCGGCGGTGTCGGCGAGGGCGCGGAAGAGGAGGGCGGTGGAGGTGGCGCCCGGGTCCTGGTGGCCGATGCTGCGTTCGCCGAGGTAGGAGGCGCGGCCCTTGCGGGCCTGTAGGGGGACGGTGTCGCGGGCGCCCCGTTCGGCGGCGTCGGCGGCCGCGGCGGCGGCCTCGGGGAGGGCCGCGCCCGCCGCGGCCGAGGCCCGGAAGGCGGCGACGGCCGGCGTCCAGGCGTCCACGATGGTCTTGTCCCCCGGGCCGGCCTTGCCGAGGAGGCGGACGGCGTCCAGCCCGGCGGAGAGGGCTTCGGCGACGGCGGCCGGGCCGGCGGGTTCGGGCAGGGCGGCGCCGATGGCCCGGAAGGCCTTGCCGTAGAGCGGGCCGGAGGCGCCGCCGACCTTGGAGATGAGGGTGGTGCCGGTCTTGGTGAGGACGGCGCCGGGGCCGGCCGGCCGGAGGTCGTCGAGGGCGGTGAGGGCTGCCGTGAAGCCGCGCCGGAGGTTGCTGCCGTGGTCGCCGTCGCCGATCGCGGAGTCCAGCTCGGTGAGCCGGGACTGCTCCTTCTCGACGGCTGCGGCGATCGCGCGGATCCAGGCCTCGGCCAGCCCGGTGTCGAACGTCCGGGCGTCAGATGTCGGGGTGTCGGACGCGGGGGCGTCGGGTGTCGGGGTGTCGGAAGTCGGGGTGTCGGACGTGGGGGTGTCGCGGTCCAGCACGGATCCTCCTCAGGCCCGCTTGAGGGCGGGGGTGTCGACGGGGGCGTCCCAGAGTTCGAGCAGCTGGGTGTCGGCCTTGGTGAGGGTGAGCGAGAAGCCCGCCATGTCGAGGCTGGTGACGTAGTTGCCGACCAGGCTGCGGGCCACCGTGATGCCGCGTTCGGCGAGCCGGGCGGCGACCTCGCCGTAGACGACGTACAGCTCCAGCAGCGGGGTGGCTCCCAGGCCGTTGAGGAGGGCGATCACCTCGTCGCCCGGGGTCAGGTGGTGGTCGGTGAGGATGGTCTCGACGACCTCGGCGGCCAGGTCACGGGCCGGGCGGAGCTTCTCGCGGCGGCGGCCGGGTTCGCCGTGGATGCCGACGCCGACCTCGATCTCGTCCTCGGGGAGGTCGAAGCCCGGCTTGCCGGCGGCCGGGACGGTGGCGGCGCCGAGCGCGATCGCGAAGGAGCGGGAGGCGGCGTTGACCCGCTCGCCCAGGGCGGCCACCTCGTCCAGCGGGGCGCCGCGCTCGGCCAGGGCGCCGGCGGTCTTCTCCACCAGCACGGTCGCACCGGTGCCGCGCCGGCCGGCCGTCCACGTGGAGTCCTCGACCGCGACGTCGTCGTTGACCAGGACGGTGCGGACCTCCAGGCCCTCCTCGGCGGCGAGTTCGGCGGCGAGCTCGAAGTTCATCACGTCGCCGGTGTAGTTCTTCACGACGAAGACGACCCCGGCGCCGTTCTCGACGGCCTTGGCGGCGGCCAGCATCTGGTCCGGGACGGGAGAGGTGAACACCTCGCCGGGGCAGGCGGCGTCGAGCATGCCGGGGCCGACGAAGCCGCCGTGCAGCGGCTCGTGGCCGGAGCCGCCGCCGGAGATCAGCGCGACCTTGGGCCCGGCCGGGCGGGAGGCCCGGGTGATCACCCGGTTGGGGATGTCCACCGCCAGCTCCGGGTGCGCGGCCGCGACTCCGGCCAGGGCGTCCTCCAGGACGCTCTCCGGGGTGTTGATCAGCTTCTTCAACGTTCTTCGCTCCCTTGGTCAGGACGCCACGGCCGTCGACGCCGCCCACCCGACGCTACGCCAGACGGGAGGCCCGGGCACGGGGTGCGACACGCGGGATTCCGGTCACTCTCCCGGAGTAGTGGAAGCGGGCCGTAGGGTCGCGGACATGAGTGCAAACGTGGGCATCGTCCTGGTCTCGCACAGCGCCCGGCTCGCGGAGGGACTGCGCGAACTGCTCGGCGAACTCGCCTCGGACGGCGTACGGGTGGTGGTCGCGGGCGGGACGGAGGACGGCGGGCTCGGCACCAGCTACGACCTGATCGCCGGGGCCGTCGCCCAGGCGGACGGCGGGGCGGGCGTGGTCGTGCTGCCGGACCTCGGCAGCTCGGTGCTCACCGCCGCCACCGTGCTGGAGGACGAGCCGCGCCCGGGCGTACGGCTGGTGGACGCGCCGTTCGTGGAGGGCGCGGTGGCCGCCGCCGTCACCGCCTCGACCGGCGCGGGGCTGGCCGAGGTCGTCGCGGCGGCCGAGGACGCGCGCGGATTCCGCAAACTCTGATCACTTGGCGTCCGCGTAGCACTCCACCACCGCCGTGCTGAGTGGGAAGCGCACCGGGGTGTCGCCGAAGACGAGTCGGCGGGCCTCGTCGCCGGCCTCGGCGACGGCGGCGGCCACCTCGTCGGCGAGGTTGGCCGGGGTGTGCACGATCACCTCGTCGTGCTGGAAGAACACCAGGCGCGGGCGGTCCGCCGAGCCGGTCGGAGCCAGTTCGTTCAGCCGTCGGCGCAGTGCCGCGAGCAGGGCGAGGGCCCAGTCGGCGGCGCTGGCCTGGATGACGAAGTTGCGGGTGAAGCGGCCGCGGGCGCGGGCCGTGCGCCCGCCGGCCTCGCCCGCCGTGTCGGCCTCGGTGAGGTCGAGGAAGTCGGCGGAGGGCGGCGGGCAGACCCGGCCGAGCCGGGAGGCGACCGTGCCGCCGTCCTCGCCGGTGCGGGCGGCGGCCTCGACGTAGCCCATCGCGGCCGGGTAGCGGCGGCGCAGGGTGTTCAGCAGCGGGCCGATGTCGCCGCTGGTCTGCCCGTACATGGCGCCGAGCAGGCCGAGCTTGGCCTTGTCGCGGTCGCCCTGGAAGGCGGTCGCGGCGAGCGCCTCGTACAGGTCGCCGCCGGCGGCGGTGCGGGCCAGCCCGGCGTCCTGGGAGAGTGCGGCGAGGACCCGGGGCTCCAGCTGGGCGGCGTCGGCGACGACCAGCAGCCAGCCCGGGTCGGCGACCACGGCCCGGCGCAGGATGCGCGGGATCTGCAGGGCGCCGCCGCCGCGGCTGGCCCAGCGGCCGGAGACCACCCCGCCGACCACGTACTCGGGCCGGAAGCGGCCGCCGCGGACCCAGGCGTCCTGCCAGGCCCAGCCGTGCGCGACGTGGATCCGGGACAGCTCCTTGTAGCGGACCAGCAGCCGGGCGGCGGGGTGGTCGACGCCCTTGAGCTCCCAGGAGCGGGTGGAGCCGAGAGGGACGCCCGCCTCGGCGAAGGCGCGCAGCACCTGGGTGTGCGAGTCGGGGTTGAACGGCTTGGTGCCGAGCGCCCGTTGGAACTCGACGGCGAGGTCGGCGAGCAGCCGGGGCTGGGTGCCGGCGACGGCCGGGCGGGGGCCGAGCAGCTCGGTGAGCAGCCGGTCGTGGACGTCGGTGCGCCAGGGCAGGCCGTCGTCCGCGATCTCGGCGGCCACCAGGGCGCCGGCCGACTCGGCGGCGACCAGCAGCCGGAACCGCTGTCGGGCGGCCGGGTCGGCGATGGCGGCGATCCGGCGCTGCTGCTCGGCGTGGACGGCGACCACGGCGGCCAACGGGTCCGCGCCGGGCGGCAGTTGCAGCCGGTCGGGGGCGAAGAGGGTGTCCTGGCCGCCGTCGGCCTCGGCGAGGCCGGGCTCGGGCAGGTCCTCGGGGACGGGCAGACCGCGCAGCCGGCACCAGGCCGCCCCGAGCGAGCGGGGCGCGCCGAACCGGCCCTCGTGCGCCAGCAGCAGGGCCTCGACCAGCCGCAGGTCGTGGCAGCGGGCGAGCCGCTCGGGCAGCCGCGGCAGCAGCGGGGCGTACGCGGAGTCGGCGGCGGCCCAGACCCAGCGCGGCCCTGGCGGGCGGGCGCCCCCGGCGGGCTGCCCGGCGGCCTCCCGGGCGGCGACGGCGGCGCCGAGGTCGCGGACGGCCTCCGGCGGGCCCAGCGGGGCGCCCGCGTCGTCCAGCGGCTGGAGCCGGCCGCCGGGGCCGTGCGGGTCGGGCGCGAGGGCGATCCTGGGTGCCACGGGGGCTGCTCCTCTCCGGCGCGGTCGGGCGTGCGGGTACGGCACGGGTGTGCGGGTCGACAGCCCACCACGCACGGGGGCTCCGGCGTCGACGGTAACCGGTGGGTACGACAACGGGACGAGGGGCGCATGGGCAGGCCGGGTGACACGGCGTAGGGTCGGCGAAATGACCGAGAACCCGTTCTTCCAGCCCAGCACGCTGGACTACGAACTGCCTCCGTTCGCCGAGATCCGCGAGGAGCACTACCTGCCCGCGTACCGGCGGGGAATGGCCGGGCAGTTGGCCGAGATCGCGGCGATCACCGGCACCGAAGCCGCGCCGACCTTCGAGAACACCCTGGTGGCCCTGGAACGCTCCGGGGAACTGCTGCGCCGGGTGGACGCGGTGTTCCGCAACCAGTCCTCCTCCGACACCACCGACGTCCTGGACGCGGTGGACGCCGAAGTCAGCCCGCTGCTCGCCGTCCACCACGACGCGATCCACCTGGACCGCGCCCTGTTCGCCCGGATCGAGGACCTGTACGGCCGTCGCGACGAGCTGGACCTGGACCCGGAGTCGCTGCGGCTGCTGGAGCGCTGGTACACGGCCTTCGAGCGCTCCGGCGCCCGCCTCGGGGAGGCCCAGCAGGCCAGGCTGCGCGAGCTGAACGCCGAACTCGCCGCGCTCGGCACCACCTTCCAGCAGAACGTGAACGCCGCCACCCGGGCCGCCGCACTCGTCCTGGACTCCGAGCAGGAGCTCGCCGGGCTGTCCGAGGGCGCGGTCGCCGCCGCGGCGGAGAACGCCCGGGTCCTCGGCCACGAGGGCAAGTACGTGCTGAGCCTGAAGAACACCTCCGGCCAGCCCGAACTGGCCCAGCTCGCCGACCGGTCGGTGCGCGAGCGGCTGCTGGCCGCCTCGCTCGGCCGGGGCATCGAGGCCAACGGCCCGCTGGCGATCCGGATGGCCGCGCTGCGCGCCGAGCGGGCCGCGCTGCTGGGGCACCCGAGCCACGCCGCGTACGTCGTGGCGGACGAGACGGCCGGCACCGTCGAGGCGGTCTCCGCCCTGCTGGCCCGGCTGGTCGGGCCGGCCGTGGCCAACGCCCGCCGGGAGGCCGCCGAGCTGGCCAAGGCGGCCGCCGAGGACGGGATCGAGGAGATCGCCGCGCACGACTGGGCGTACTACTCGGAGAAGGTCCGGCAGAGCTCGTACCAGGTGGACGCGGCGGTGCTGCGCCCGTACTTCGAGCTGGAGCGGGTGCTGCGCGACGGCGTGTTCTTCGCGGCGGAGCTGGCGTACGGGCTGACCTTCACCGAGCGGCCCGACCTGACGGCCCACCACCCGGACGCGCGGGTCTTCGAGGTGTTCGAGGAGGACGGCACGGCGCTGGGCCTGTTCATCGGCGACTTCCACGCCCGGGCGTCCAAGCGCGGCGGCGCCTGGATGGACTCGCTGGTCCCGCAGTCCGGGCTGACCGGTCAGCGGCCGGTGGTGGTCAACAACCTCAACATCCCGCGCCCGGCGCCCGGCGAGCCGGTGCTGATGTCCTGGGACGAGGTGCGCACGCTCTTCCACGAGTTCGGGCACGCGCTGCACGGACTGCTCTCGGACGTGCGCTACCCGCTGTTCTCGGGCACCTCGGTGCCGCGGGACTTCGTCGAGTTCCCCTCGCAGGTCAACGAGATGTGGATGGTCCGGCCGGAGGTGCTGGCCAACTACGCCCGCCACCACGAGACCGGGGAGCCGCTGCCGGCCGAACTGGTCGAGCGGATGACCGCCGCCGAGGGCTTCGGCCAGGGCTTCCGCACGGTCGAGTACCTGGCGGCCACCCTGCTGGACTGGGCCTGGCACACCGTGCCGCAGGGCGAACTCGTCGAGGACGCCGAGGAGTTCGAGGCGCGGGCGCTCGCCGCGGCCGGGATCGCGGTGGACGCCGTCCCGCCGCGCTACCGGACGGCGTACTTCCAGCACATCTTCTCCAGCGGCTACAGCGCGGCCTACTACGCCTACATCTGGTCGGAGGTGCTGGACGCCGACACCGTGCAGTGGTTCGAGAGCAACGGGCGCACGGTGCGGGAGAGCGGCGAGGTGTTCCGGCGGGAGCTGCTGGCCCGCGGGTTCAGCCGGGATCCGCTGGAGTCCTTCCGCGCGGTGGTCGGCCGGGCGCCGGAGACGGGGCCGCTGCTGGCCCGCCGGGGGCTGGTCTGAGCGGGTCGGCGGCGCCGACCGGCAGGCCGGTCACCGCGGGCAGGCCGGGTGGGCCGGGTGGGTCGGTCACTGCGGGCGGGGCGGTGCGGCCGGGCAGGCCGGTCACCGCGGGCCGAGCGTGACCGTCACCGGGGTGCCCGGGCGGGCGTGCGGGAGCCGGATCCGTACGGTGCCCGCGCGCCCGCCCTCGGGCTGCTCGACGGCGACGCGGGCGCCGGCGGGCTCGACGGCGACCAGGGCGCCGTGCGGGAACGCGGCCGGGGGCAGGAGGAGTTCGCTGCTCCGCCCGGTGCCGTCCGCGTCCCAGCGGACGGTGCCGCCGTCCGTGCGGACGCCGGTGCCGGCGACGGCGGCCGGGTAGGGGCCGAAGGCGGGCCCGTCGCCGGGGGCGGGCTGTCCGGCCGGGTCGAGCGCGCAGTAGCCGCCGGTGCCCCGGCACCAGTACCACATCGTCCAGCCCTCGGCGAAGCCGTCCATCGCGTCGACCTGGCGGCGGACGAGCTCGCGGTTGCCGGGCGTCCGGGAGTTCGGCGGGCCCCACTCGCCGACCAGGACCGGCAGGCGGTGGGCGGCCGGGTAGGCGCCGATCGCGGCGGTGTACCGCTCGACGAAGCCGTCGGCCTTGTCCCAGTCGGCGCCGTTCTCCACCGCGGTGTCGTAGAAGTGCGGCGCGTAGCCGAGCCGGGGTGCGCCGGGGCGCGGGTCGGCGAAGCCGGGCAGCCGGGTGGGCACGCCCTGCCCGACCAGGACCGTGGGTTCCACGAACAGCCAGGCGCGGGTGTCGGCCCGGCGCACGGCGTTGATCAGCCTGCAGTACATGTCGGCGAGCCGGCCCTGCTCCAGGGCGGCGGAGGCGGCGGCCAGCACGGCCGGGTCGGTCGGGTCGCCGTCCACCGGGCCGAACGGCTCGTTGAACAGGTCGTAGCCCAACAGGGAGCGGTGGCCTCGTAGTTCGCGGGCGAGCCGGGTGTAGAAGTCGGCCTGCCAGGCGCGCAGGTCGGGGTCGTCGTAGAGGTGGCGGAAGGCGGCCTGGACGGCGGGCTGGAAGTAGCCGGCGAACCAGTCGGCGGGTCCGGTGTGAACGGCAGGCCGTCGTCCCGGGTGGCCCAGAGCGGGATGCCGTTGGTGCCGCCGCCGAACTTCGGGCCGTAGACGTCCTGGTGGAAGTCGACCAGGACGAGCAGGCCCAGTCGGTCGGCCCGGTCGAGGAGGCGCTGCAGCCGGTGCAGCTCGGCGGGGTCGAGGCGGCCGCGGCGGGGCTCCAGCCTGGTCCAGGAGACCGGCAGCCGGACGAGGGTGAAGCCCTGGGCGGCGATCGCGTCGAGGTCGGCCTCGTCGGCCTCGGCGTACTTGTCGAGGTTGAAACCGCGCAGTTGGAGCCGGCGGCCCTGGGCGTCGACGAGGGCGGTGCGGCCGTCCGGGGCGGTGGCGGTGCCGGTGGGGAAGCGGTCCCGGTGGCCGTCCTGGGCCGAGGCCGGGGTGGCGGTCAGGACGGCGGTGGCGGCGAGCAGCAGGGCAACGGCGGTGCGGCGCAGGCGCATCGGGGACCTCGCACGGCGGGGGGTGGGGGGCCGATGATGCCCGGGCCGCACGGCGCCGCACAAGGGTCGTGCGCGCAAGGGCGGGCCGGCGGCGGCGCGCGCAAGGGCGCTGCGCGGGAGGGGAGTTCGGCCGCCCCGCGAAGGTCGGCCGAGGTCGGTCCGGGGAGTTCGGCCGGCCCGGGAGGTCAGCCGGCTTCCGCGGGGGCCGGCTCGGCGGGGGCGGGCGGCAGGACGGCGGTGGGCAGGTCCGCGGCGGCGGCCAGGCGGCCCCAGAGGAGGTCGGCCAGTGCCTGCACCATCCGGGTGCGGGTGCAGGGCCTGGTCTCCAGCCACCAGTCCCCGGCGGCGAGCACCATGCCGGTGATGCCCCGGCCCCAGGCTTCGGCGAGCAGGTCGCGGTCGGCGCCGAGGTCGACCTGGCTCTGCACGGCGCGGGTGATCTCCTCGGCGATCTGCCGCAGCGCGGGGGCGAGCGCGGTGCCGGCGCCGCTCGGGTCGCCCGGCTCGGGGTGGGTGAGCAGCCGGTAGACCTGGGGGCGGGCCTCGATCCCGGCGAGGTAGGTGTCCAGTACGTGCTCGACCCGGTCGCGGCGTTCCAGCGGCTCGGCGAGGGCGGCGCGGACGGCGGCCAGCAGCCCGCCGGTGTGACGCTCGGTCAGGGCCTGGATCAGGCCGTTCCGGTCGCCGAAGTGCCGGTAGAGGATGGGCTTGGTGATGCCGGCCTCGGCCGCGATGGCGTTCATGCTGGCGCTCGGCCCCTCGCGCTGGATGACCCGGTCGGCGGCGTTGAGCAGCTGCTCGCGACGGGGCTCTCGGGACATGCGCTGCTCCTCGGATCCTGGGGGTGGCCTGGGCGCCGGCACCGGGTACGGGCGTTGACACCGGTTACCAATCAGTAGCAGACTCCGTCGATGTTACCCGAGGTAACACCCTGGTCGGCCGCACACGTCTTCGGAGGCACGTTCCATGAGCAGCACGTTCTCGCTGGACCCGGGCGCGGACCAGCTCGCCGTACGCGACTGGCTGCACGGCTTCGCCGCCGACGTGATGCGCCCCGCCGCCGCCGAATGGGACGAACGCGAGGAGACCCCCTGGCCGATCATCCAGGAGGCCGCCAAACTGGGCATCTACTCGCTCGACTTCTACGCCCAGCAGTACTTCGACCCCTCCGGCGTCGGCATTCCCATCGCCATGGAGGAGCTGTTCTGGGGCGACGCGGGCATCGGGCTGGCCATCGTCGGCACCACGCTGGCCGCCGTCGCGGTGCTGGCCAACGGCACCGACGAGCAGATCGGCACCTGGACCCCGCAGATGTTCGGCACCCCCGACGACCTCAAGGTGGCCGCGTTCTGCTCCTCCGAGCCGGACGCCGGCTCCGACGTCTCCGCGCTGCGCACCCGGGCCGTGTACGACGAGGCCAAGGACGAGTGGGTGCTGAACGGCACCAAGACCTGGGCCACCAACGGCGGGATCGCCGCCGTCCACGTCGTCGTCGCCACCGTCGACCCGGAACTCGGGGCGAAGGGCCAGGCCTCCTTCGTCGTCCCGCCCGGCACCCCGGGGCTGAGCCAGGGCCAGAAGTTCAAGAAGCACGGCATCCGGGCCTCGCACACCGCCGAGGTCGTGCTCGACGGCGTCCGGGTGCCCGGCAGCTGCCTGCTCGGCGGCAAGGAGAAGCTGGACGAGCGGCTGGCCCGGGCCCGCGAGGGCGTCAAGCGCCCGGGCGGCCGGGGCAACGCGGCGATGGCCACGTTCGAGGCGTCCCGGCCGGCCGTCGGCGCCCAGGCGATCGGCATTGCCCGGGCCGCGTACGAGGTGGCGCTGGACTACGCGAAGACCCGTGAGCAGTTCGGCCGCCCGATCATCGACAACCAGGGCGTGGCCTTCCAGCTCGCCGACATGAAGACCCGGATCGACGCGTCCCGGCTGCTGGTCTGGCGGGCGTCCTGGATGGCGGCCAACAACCAGCCGTTCACCGCGGCCGAGGGCTCGATGTCCAAGCTGTACGCGGGCGAGACGGCCAAGTACGTCACCGCGCAGGCGATGCAGATCCTCGGCGGCAACGGCTTCACCCGGGAGTACCCGGTGGAGCGGATGCACCGGGACAGCGCGATCTACTCGGTCTTCGAGGGGACCAGCGAGATCCAGCGGCTGGTCATCGCCCGGGCGATCTCGGGGGTGCCGATCCGCTGAGCGGCCGCCGAGGCGGCTCGGATTCGCCGAGCCGCCGAGCCGCCCGAGCCGACCGGACCGGACATCCGGACGGCCGGACAGCCGGTCGGCGGCGGGCGGCCGTGCCCGTCGGACGGCTCGGTTGGTGCTGTTGCTGCCGCTCTCACGACCGGGCTACGGTGGTGTCCCCGGTCTTCTGTGAGTGATCATGCCGTGACGAAACAGGATGGGGGCCCTCCCGAGGGCCGACCGCCCCGACGGGGCGGCACCGAACCGGACACGGCCGTGGCGACCGTCGACGTCCACGGGTACGTGACCCGCTGGAACGCCGGTGCGGTGCGGCTTCTGGGCTATCCCGCCGACGAGGTCGTGGGTCGACCCGCGGCGGCCCTCCTGGCTGAGCCCGTCGCACACGACGACGTACGGCGTGCCGTGGCCGGGAACCCGGAACGGTGGAGCGGCCCGCTCGCCCTGCGGCACCGCGACGGGCGGCGGGTGGACGTGACGGTGGTCGCCCACCACGGCCCGCCCCGCGGCGAAGCACCGGATGACGCTCCGGACAGCTGGCGCGTCGTCTGCGCGCCGGCGGGTTCGGAACCCCGGCCCGAGGACGAGGACCTCGCGAGGTGGGCCTTCGAGCAGTCGCCCGGCTGCGCGGTCTCGCTGTACGACACGCAGCTCAGGTACCGCGGCTCCAACCGGGCCATGGTCCCCGTCGTCGGCCTGCCGGACAGCGCGGTGCGCGGCCTGGGCATCCTCGACATCACCACCCAGCCGCAGGCCGTCGCCCTCTCCGACGCCCTGCGCCGCGCGCTGGAGAGCGGCGAGCCGGTGCACCTGGAGACTTTCCAGCGCACGGGCGGCGAGCGGCGGATCCACGCGTGGTCCGTCGACTGCGCTCCCCTGAAGGACCCCGACGGCACGGTGCACGGCGTCGCCCTCGTCGCCCATGACACGACGGAGCAGTTCTGGGCGCGCAAGCGCCTGGTGCTGCTCAACGAGGCCGCCGGCAGGATCGGCAGCACCCTGGACCTCAGCCGGACCGCGCGCGAGCTGCTGGAGGTGGCGGTCCCCGAGTTCGCGGACTTCGCGAGCGTCGACCTGCTCACCGCCCTGGAAGCCGACATCGAACCGGACGAGGGCGAGCTCTCCGGCAGCGTGGTGCTCCGGCGCATCGCGCATCGCTTCGACCCCGGCACCCGGCTGCCCACCGTGCTGGAGATCGGCACCACCGACAGCTATCCGGAGTTCGCACCGCCGGCGCGCGCGCTCGCCACCGCCGCGGGAGTGCTCTGCAACGCCGAGGACCCCGAATTCGTCCACTGGATGGGAGTGGACAGGCGCCGCGCCGCGATCATCCGGGACCAGGGCTACCACTCGATGATGGCGGTCCCGTTGCGCGCCCGCGGGGTGACCCTCGGCGTCGCCGTGTTCTACCGCCGCAGCCGCGCCGATCGCATGGAACGGTTCGGGCAGGACGACCTTCTCCTGGCCGAGGAACTGGCCGCCAGGGCCGCCGTCGCGATCGACAACGCCCGCAGGTACACCCGCGAGCGCGAGAACGCCCTGTCGCTGCAGCACAGTCTCCTGCCGCAGCACGTGCCGGAGCAGGTGGCCATGGAGGCGGCCTCCAGGTACGTCCCGGCGTCGACGCGCTCCGGGATCGGCGGTGACTGGTTCGACCTGATCCCGCTCTCCGGCGCCCGCATCGCCCTGGTCGTCGGCGACGTCGTCGGCCACGGCATCCACGCCACCGCGACCATGGGCCGGCTCCGTACCGCCGTTCGCACGCTCTCCGACGTGGACCTGCCACCGGACGAACTGCTGACCAGCCTGGACGACCTCGTGGTGCGGCTGTCGTCGGAGGCCGGGGCCACCGGGGAGGTCGGCGAGATCGGGGCCACCTGCTGCTACGCCATCTACGATCCGGTGTCCCGGACGTGCACGATGGCCAGCGCCGGGCATCCGCCGCCAGTGATCGTGCCGCCGCGGGGCACGCCGGAGGCGGCCCGGATACCGATCGGCGCGCCGCTCGGCATCGGCGGACTCCCCTTCGAGGCGACGGCGGTGGAACTGGCCGAAGGCAGCCTGGTGGCGCTGTTCTCCAACGGTCTGATCGAGACCCGCGACCGAGACGTCGACGAGGGGTACGCACGGCTGTGCCAGGTGCTCGCACGCGCCGGACCATCGCTGGAGGACGCCTGCGACGCGGTCCTCGCCGACCTGGTGACGGGGCGGCCCCGCGACGACGTCGCCCTGGTCATCGCGCGCTCCCGCGCTCTGGGCGACGACAACATCGCCACCTGGGAGATCCCGTCCGACCCGTCCGCGGTCGCGACCGCCCGCAAGGCGGTCTCACAACGGCTGTCCGAGTGGGGCGCGAGCGAGCTGATCTATCCGGCGGAACTGATCGTCAGCGAACTGGTGACCAACGCGATCCGCTACGGCGCCCCGCCGATCACGATGCGCCTGATCCGCGACCAGGTCCTGATCTGCGAGATCTCGGATGCCAGTAGCACCGCCCCGCACCTGCGCCGCGCCCGCGACTGGGAGGAGGGCGGCCGCGGCCTGATGCTCGTGGCCCAGATGGCGCACCGCTGGGGCACCCGGCACGGCCTCACCGGCAAGACGATCTGGGCCGAGATGCTTCTGCCCGAAGCGGCGCCGGGGCCGGGCGGGAGGCCGTCCCCGCGCGCTCAGGACTGACGCGATGCGCGGCACTGGCACGATGCGCGGCACCGACGCGATGCGCGGCACTGGCACGACGCGCGGCACCGACGCGACGGGCGCCACTGACACGGTGCGCGTCAACGAGGAACGGTCGCCGGAACCCGCCGCGTCCGAGCACCGGTGAAACCGCCGCGGTCAAAGCACTAGCGGGCCAGCCAGAAGGTGAGTCCGGCGGTGACCGGGCCCACCACCGCGCCGACGACGGTCTGCGCGGTGGTGTGGTCCCGCAGCACCACCCGGGACCGGCCGATCACCGCGACCGCCGGGCAGAGCAGCAGCCACAGCGGGCCGAGCGCGATGCCGAGGCAGACCACCGCGCCGCCGGCCACGGCGGTGTGCACCGAGACCTTCCACCAGACGGTGATCACCAGGATCGGGACCAGTGAGGCGAACATCGCCGCCACCATCGCGGTCAGGTCCGTGGGGGCGCCCAGCCCGATCATCACCGCGAAGCCGGTCAGCACCGAACCCATGACGAAGGGGAGGACGGTCAGCCGGCTCTGGCGACGGCCGACATGGCGGTCCTCCACGGTGCCCTTGCGGATGCCGCGCCGGATGAACAGGGTCGGGATGACGGCCGCGAACAGCGCCGCGAAGGCGCCCCAGCCGAGGCCCGCCAGGCCGTAGCGCAGGCCGCCCATCAGCAGGCAGACCGCGATGACCACGTTCTTCGGCTCGACACCGTCGGTGATCCGCCGGGCCCAGGTGGTCCGGTTGGTGGGGGTGGTCCGGCCGGCGGGGGCGGGCGTGGCCTCGGTGGTCATCGGGGTGGGTGCTCCGGTCGGGAGGGCGGTCGGCGGCTCGCGTCGCTCGGATGTCGGCTGATCGTACGGGAGCGGCCGGCGTCGTCGCCGTCCAGGCCGGGGCGGGCGGTTCAGCACCGGGGCGGGCGGTTCAGAAGCGGGAGGGCGGCGCAGGACCGGGGCGGGCGGTTCAGAACCGGGCCGGGCGGCCCTCCAGGAAGGCGGCCAGGCCCTCGTGGACGTCCGAGGCCTCCCGGGAGCGGCGCTCCCAGGGGGCCAGCGCCGCGGCGGCGTGCTCGGGCGGGACTGCCAGGGCGGCCTTCACCGCGCCGATGGTCTGCGGCGAGCGGAGGGTCAGCAGCCGGGCGAAGTCCAGTGCGGCGGCGTCCAGTTCGGCGTCCGGCAGGACGCGT
Source organism: Streptomyces sp. NRRL S-350 (assembly GCF_000719705.1). Classification (GTDB taxonomy): domain Bacteria; phylum Actinomycetota; class Actinomycetes; order Streptomycetales; family Streptomycetaceae; genus Kitasatospora. The sequence continues at coordinate 16,859 of NZ_JOHO01000093.1, forward strand.
TCGGCGAGGCCCAGCGACACCGCCTCCCGGCCGGGCACCAACTCGCCCGAGAACAGCAGGTACTTGGCGCGGGCCGGGCCGACCAGCCGGGCCAGCCGCAGGGTCGGCACCGCCGGGTAGACCACGCCGAGCTTGGCCGGGGTGATCCCCAGGCGGGCGTCCTCGGCGACGAAGCGCAGGTCGCAGGCGACGGCCAGCTGGCAGCCGCCGCCCACGCAGGCCCCGTGCACCACCGCGATCGTCGGGTGCGGGAAGGCCGCCAGCGCCTCCTCGGCGGCGACGTTGACCGCGTGGTAGGCGTCCGCGCGCTCCGCAGCGCCGTACACCTCGGCGAGTTCGCCGATGTCCGCGCCCGCGCTGAAGGTGTTGCCGGCGCCGGTGACCAGCAGGGCGCGCACGCCCTCCTGCCCGGCGAGCTGCGCCAGGACCTCGGGCAGCGCCTGCCAGATCGCCAGGGTCACCGCGTTGCGGCGGTGCGGCCGGGCGAATTCCAGCACTGCGACGCCGTCCTCGCCGACGTAGGCGCGGAGGCCTTCGGCCCGGGCGGTCAGGGCGGAGCGGTCCCGCGTGAGCAGCGGCTGGTCCATGCGCACCTCCGGTCGGTCGTGGTGCGCCCACCCTCTCAGCTTGATCTTTAACCTCGCGCGGCGAGGTGGGCCTGGAGCGTGGGTTCGCGTTTGACGGTCTTGCCCACGTCGTGGCGGGGCGCCGGCTTGCGG
>NZ_JOHO01000094.1 GCF_000719705.1 Streptomyces sp. NRRL S-350
GCCGGGGGCGGCTCCGGGGGCCCTCCGTCCGGGGGCGGGCGCGGACGGGGGGTGGGAACGGGGGTGAACTCCTGGGCGGCCGGCCGTTGGAGGGGGTCCGGGCGGGGACCCGGCCTCGGGGCCGGCCGGCCTGCTGCTGTCCGATCGTCAGATCGCCATGCCGTAGACAATGGTGAACAGTGTGCCGAGTGATCCGATGATGAACACGCCGGTCAGCCCGGCGACGATCAGTCCCTTGCCCTGTTCGGCCCCGAAGCTGTCGCGCATCGCGGTCGCACCGATCCGCTGTTTGGCCGCGCCCCAGACCGCGAGGCCGAGGCAGACGAGGATGGCGACGGCCATGATGACCTCGACCATCACCCGGGCCTCCGACCCGAGGCTCGCGAACGGACCCCAGTCAGGGGCGATCCCGCCGATGATGGTGTCGATGTTCGGCTTCTTGGGGGGTTCCTCGGCCAGGTGGCCGACCGCAAAGGTGTGCACGCTGCTCAGGTTCATTTCCATCTCACCGCCCGATCAGGCAAATTCAAGGGCCCGGACCCGGTCCGCGCGAAGGGTCAGGGCCCATTCTTGGCCAGATCTGATGTCGACTTGGCTACTTCTCGCGGATTGGTCGTGAGGTATCGGACACGTACGCGAGGATGTCCACCGTACGAAGGATAGCGCTCACTCCTTGTATCTCTGATGATTGCGGTGAGCAACGCCTTCCGGGACACTTCGACTGACGATTCGTCGGGATGGTGCTGATGGTACTCCGGAAGGCCGGGACGGCCGCCGCCGCTGCGGGAGTTGTTGCGTTCGGGTTCATCGGCCTGGTGACGATGGGGACTTATGCGGCGAGCGGGACGCCGGAGCAGTCGGTGAATCGTTCCGCCCTCTCCCCCGGGACGGTCCCCGCGGCCTACCAGGACGCGATCCAGAAGTGGGGCGCGCTGTGCCCGGCGATCTCGCCGCCGATGCTCGCGGCGCAGCTGTACCAGGAAAGCGGTTTCGACCCGAGGGCGCGGTCGGGAGTCGGCGCGCAGGGAATGGCGCAGTTCATGCCGGGCACCTGGGCGACGTACGGGACGGATGCGAACGGGGACGGCCGCAAGGACGTCTGGGATCCGTACGACGCGATCGCCTCGGCGGCGGTGTACGACTGCGCGCTCGCGAAGGACGTCTCGGGGGTGCCGGGCGACGCGCAGGCCAACATGCTGGCGGCCTACAACGCCGGTCCGTACGCGGTGACGAGCAACCGGGGCATCCCGCCGTACAAGGAGACCCAGGGCTACGTGCGGAACATCCAGGCGATGGCCCGCAGTTTCACCGCGCCGACCGCGCCGGTGCAGGTGTCCGCGCAGTCGGCGGGGGCGATCTACTTCGCTCAGACCAAGCTCGGCCTGCCGTACCTGTGGGGTGGTGAGGGCCTGCCCTCGCAGAGCGGGCGGTTCGACTGTTCGGGCCTGACCCGGGCCGCGTACGAGAGCGTGGGCATCGCGCTGCCCCGGGTCGCCAATGACCAGTGGTACGCCGGCCCGCACCCGTCGCGCGATCAGTTGCGGCCGGGGGACCTGGTGTTCTTCGCGACGGACCTCAGTGATCCGCGGAGCATCCACCACGTCGGGATCTACGTCGGCGGCGGGTACATGATCAACGCGCCGCACACCGGTGCGCTGATCCGCTACGACAAGATCGACACCAGGGAGTACATCGGCGCGACCCGGGTCACCTCCGACGGCGCCCAGGCACTGCCGACCCGCAACGACGACGGCTCCGTCAACGCCCCGAGCCGCCCGGGCGGCTCGCCCGCGGTGGCCGCCCCGCCCGCGCCGACGGGGCCGGCCGCCACGGGGCCGGGCCGGTAGGCCGCGGTGCGGCCGGGGCACGGCGGGAGCTGTGTGTGCGGTGTGGACGCTGAGTCAAGTTTCCATAACCGCGCGTTTCCGTGGAACGCTGTGTCCCGGCGGTGACGTTGGGTCCGGTGGCCCCTCGTCAGCTTTCCTCGTCGGGCGGGCCCCGGCGGGTACGAACAGGTGCAGCGGACCAGAAGGAGGTACGGCGTGTCGACGCCGCTTGCCGACACGACCAACCCCGACCTCGGCCTGCTCTACGCCGTCAACGGCCTGGCCAAGCGCTCGCCGCAGTGGCTGGACCACCTGGTCTCGTGGGTCGGCGAGTACGGCATCCTGATCGGCCTGGCCATGCTCGGGCTGGTGGCCTGGCTGCAGGCCAGACGCCGGCCGGACGCCCCGGTGGCGATCGCCGGTCTGCTCTGGGTGCCGCTCTCGGTCGGCATCGCCGAACTGGCCAACCTGCCGATCGCCGCGATCGTGGACCGCCCGCGCCCGTTCGTCGACCACCCCGGGCTGCTGGTGCTGGTGGACGGCAAGGCCGGCACGCACTCCTTCGTCAGCGACCACTCGACCATGACGATGGGCGTCGCGGTGGCGCTGTTCCTGGTGAACCGGCGGCTCGGCTGGATCGCCGGCGGGCTGGCCCTGCTGCAGGGCTTCTGCCGGATGTTCATGGGCGTCCACTACCCGACGGACGTGCTCGGCGGCTTCGCGCTCGCCGTCGCCGTGGTGCTGCTGCTGGCGCCGATCGCGATGGCGGTGCTGGTCCCGTTCTGCCACGCGCTGGGTCGGACGGCCGTCGCCCCGCTGATCAGGGCGCCGGAGCGCGCCGGGGCGGCCCGGGCCGGCGGGAACGGGCGGCGGAGCCGTCGGCGGGGGCGCGGGGCGGTGCGCTCCGAGGAGCAGCCGCCGGAGTCCGATCTCGCGGCCTGACCGTGCGCCGGGTCAGTCCGGCTCGACGCCGCTCTCGGCGAGGTGGTCGACCCCCTCCCGGCGGGCCAGGTCGCGGGAGCGGCGGGCCGGGGAGTACCAGCCGCAGCTGCAGGCCGCGAAGGCGAAGGACCCCCGCTCGGTGATGGTGAGACGGTGCTCGGGCATCCGGGTGGTGCCGGGCGCGGCCGGCAGCTCACTGTGCACGTGGTTCACCGTAACGCGCCGGGGGGCCGGTGCGCGACGCCGTCCGGAGCACCGGCACCCGTAACCCTTCGCCGCCCAACTCGTTTGCCCGGAAAGAGCTCTGCCCACCCGGTGGTGTCCGGCGGGGCAGTCGGGCCCGAGGGGGTTGTCGCGAGGATGAAGATGACCGACCAGCAGCGCGCCGGGCGGCCAGTGTGCCGTCCGGGTCCGCACCTGCGTTCGGCGGCCTGGGCCGCCCTGCTCGCCGCGGCCCTGGCGGCGGGAGCAGCCGGCTGTTCGGCGGGCTCCGGCGGCGGCTCCTCGGACCGGCAGTCGAGCGCCCCCGACCAGCTCGCCGCGGATCCGTTGACGGCGGTGCGCAACGCGGCGGACATCACCGGCCGCACCGGCTCGGCGCACACCGCCACCGAGCTGGTCACCGAGTCCGCAGAGAAGAAGGCCTCGTTCAGCGGGACGGGCGGCTACGACTACGTGAAGCGGATCGGCCGGCTGGAGGTGCAGGTGCCGCCGGGGGCGGCGACCACCGGGAAGATCGTCGAGGTGGTCCTGCCGGGCACGGTCTACCTGCAGAACAGCGGTGCCAAGGTGCCCGAGGGCAAGTGGGTCAAGCTGGACGTGCGGCAGTTGCCGGACGGCAACCTGGTGAGCAGCGGCGCCACCGACCCGGCTTCGGCCGCGGGGGCGCTGCGCGGGGCGCAGAAGGCGGACGCGGTCGGCACCGAGACGGTCGACGGGGTCGCGCTGCACCACTACCGCGGCACGCTGGACCTGGCGAAGGCGGCCGACGCGACCGGCGGCCGGGGTGGGGACGGCCTGCGGATGGGCGGGCAGACGTTCACCGTCAAGGAGGTCCCGTACGACGCCTGGCTGGACGACCAGGGCCGGCTGCACAAGGTGGTGGAGGTGTTCACCTTCGCCGGGGTGGCCGGGTCGAAGGAGCCCAAGGACCAGGTGAAGGTGACCTCGACCGTCTCGATGGCGGACTTCGGGAAGCCGGTCGAGGCGGCCGAGCCGTCCGCCTCGGACATCTACCAGATGAAGCCCACGGAGAGCCCCAAGTAGGCCACCGGGGCAGCGCTCCGGCGCCGGGGCGTAACCGGGTGCCCGCCGGGCCGGGTGGCCGTCCGGGGAGCGACGGCCACCCGTTTCGGCGGCGCCGAGATGGCCCGTCCGTGCCATGTGGACGGGCTCCGGAGTGCCTAGGCTGGTACGTCGGGTGGCTGCCGCCCGGGCTGGCGAGGCACTGAAGGGGTGGTGCAGGTGGTGTCGTCCACGGGCGGCCGCAGCGGCGGCCACGACGACGCGGCCCTCGACGAGATCGACCTGGCCGGCGAGCTGATGATCGCCGCGACGGCCAGCGTCGGCGACCGGCTGCCGACCGAGCGGATCGACGAGGTGCTGCTGGACCGGACGGAGCCGGGGCAGGCCGACCGGGAGGCCCACGAGTAACGGGGCTCTGCGCGGCCCGGCGGCCACGGCCGGCCGGGCCGGCGGCTCAGCTGCGCAGCAGGCGGGCGATCGCGGCGGTGGCCTCGGCGACCTTGGCGTCGAGTTCGGTGCCGCCCTGCTCGGCGGCCGCGGCGACGCAGTGCCGCAGGTGCTCCTCGAGCAGGGAGAGCGCGAAGGACTGCAGGGCCTTGGTGCTGGCCGAGACCTGGGTGAGCACGTCGATGCAGTAGACGTCCTCGTCGACCATGCGCTGGAGGCCGCGGATCTGGCCCTCGATCCGGCGCAGCCGCTTGAGGTGGGCGTCCTTCTGCGCGCTGTAGCCGTGGGGGCCGTGGCCGCCCCGGGGTCCGGCGGCCGTGGGTGCGACGGCGTCGGCGGCGTGCGGGTCGGTGCCGGGCGCGTGGTCCGGCTCGGTGCGCGCTTGCGTCGTGGTCATCGGCCCGCCTTCGTCTGAGTGCCTGGTGGCTGCGTCGGCCACCAGTGTCCAACACCGTGGCCTTCCGTGGTGTTCCGGCGGCCCACCTGGCATGTGCCGCGGGGCCCGGGAGGGGCCGTGCGGTGGTTCACCCGTCTGAGCGTCGCCCCGGCTCTTCCGCATGCACGACGGGGACAATCCGGGCGAGGTTCCGTCAGACTGGGGGCTCGCGTGCGCACGTGGCGGTGCGGTCGGGGTCGGCCCGCGCGGCAGCCGAACGGAAGGGGAGGTTCCGGCTCCTTCTTCGGCCCCCCGTTTGCGTGATTGCGCTTGGTTGCACCTAGCATCGTTCAGTCCGTACCCCGCACATCGGAGATTTCCGTGCGTTTTAGCCTGACCCCGAAGGAGACGAGCTTCTACGACATGTTCGCCGCCGCGGCGGAGAACCTCGTCGTCGGATCGAAGCTCCTGCTGGAGCTGCTGGGATCAGACGTGTCGGCCCGCGCGGAGATCGTCGAGCGCATGCGCGCCGCCGAACACGCCGGGGACGACACCACCCATGCCGTCTTCCACCAGCTGAACTCGTCCTTCATCACGCCCTTCGACCGCGAGGACATCTACAGCCTCGCCTCGTCGCTGGACGACATCATGGACTTCATGGAGGAGGCCGTCGACCTGGTCGTCCTCTACGACATCCAGACCCTGCCGAAGGGGATCGAGCAGCAGATCGAGGTGCTGGCGCGGGCCGCCGAGCTGACCGCCGAGGCGATGCCGAACCTGCGGAGCATGTCGAACCTCACCGAGTACTGGATCGAGGTCAACCGTCTGGAGAACCAGGCCGACCAGATCCACCGCAAGCTGCTCGCCCACCTCTTCTCCGGCCAGTACGACGCCATCGAGGTGCTCAAGCTCAAGCAGGTCGTGGACGTCCTTGAGGAGGCGGCGGACGCGTTCGAGCACGTCGCCAACACGGTGGAGACCATCGCCGTCAAGGAGTCCTGACCCTCGTGGACATGGCAGCACTCATCGCCGTCATCGGCGTTGCGTTCTTCTTCACCTACACCAACGGCTTCCACGACTCGGCGAACGCGATCGCCACCTCGGTCTCCACACGGGCGCTCACCCCCAGGGCCGCGCTCGCGATGGCCGCGGTGATGAACCTGGCCGGCGCCTTCCTGGGCAGCGGCGTGGCGCACACCGTCTCCAAGGGGATCATCGAGACGCCCACCGGCAACCAGGGGATGGCGATCCTGTTCGCCGCCCTGGTCGGTGCGATCGCCTGGAACCTCGTCACCTGGTACTTCGGCCTGCCGTCCTCCTCCTCGCACGCGCTGTTCGGCGGCATGGTGGGCGCGGCGCTGGCCGGCGGGATCGGCGTGATCTGGAGCGGGGTCGTCGACAAGATCATCGTCCCGATGGTGGTCTCGCCGGTGGTCGGCCTGGTCGGCGGCTTCGTGGTGATGCTGGCGATCCTGTGGATCTTCCGCCGGGCCAACCCGCACCGGGCCAAGCGCAACTTCCGGGTCGCCCAGACCGCTTCGGCCGCCGCGATGGCCCTGGCGCACGGTCTGCAGGACGCCCAGAAGACCATGGGCATCGTGGTGATGGCGCTCACCATCTCCGGTCACCAGACCACCGGCGACATCCCGGTCTGGGTGAAGATCTCCTGCGCGACGATGCTCTCGCTGGGCACCTACGCGGGCGGCTGGCGGATCATGCGGACACTCGGCCGCAAGATCATCGAGCTGGACCCGCCGCAGGGCTTCGCGGCCGAGGCCACCTCCTCGGTGATCATGTACATCACCTCGTTCGTCTTCAAGGCGCCGATCTCCACCACCCACGTGATCACCGCGGCGATCATGGGCGTGGGGGCCACCAAGCGGGTCCGCGCGGTGCGCTGGGGGGTCGCGAAGAACATCGTCCTCGGCTGGTTCATCACCATGCCGGCGGCCGCCATCGTCGCAGCGCTGGTGTACTGGTTCGTCCACCTGTTCTGGGGCTGACCGCCGCACGGCCGGGACCGCCCGGCGACCTGACAGGGCCCGCCCCCACATCTCGGGGGCGGGCCCTTCATCATGTCCCGCGGCGGCACCGCCATGCAGCGCCGCGGGACAGCTCGCGTTCCGCCACCGGCCGCGTGCCGCTCGTGACGGGAACCGGTCTAGCCGAAGCGGCCGGAGATGTAGTCCTCGGTCGCCTGGACCGACGGGTTGGAGAAGATCCGCTGGGTGTCGTCCAGCTCGACCAGCTTGCCCGGCTGGCCGACACCGGCCAGGTTGAAGAAGGCGGTCCGGTCGCTGACGCGGGCGGCCTGCTGCATGTTGTGGGTCACGATGACGATGGTGAACTGCTCCTTCAGCACGCCGATCAGGTCCTCGATGGCGAGGGTGGAGATCGGGTCGAGCGCGGAGCAGGGCTCGTCCATCAGCAGGACCTGGGGCTCGACGGCGATGGCGCGGGCGATGCACAGCCGCTGCTGCTGGCCGCCGGAGAGGCCGGCGCCCGGCTTGTTCAGCCGGTCCTTGACCTCGTTCCACAGGTTGGCGCCCTTGAGGGACTTCTCCACCACGCCGTCCAGGACGGACTTCTTGCGGACGCCCGCGAGCTTCAGCCCGGCGACCACGTTGTCGTAGATCGACATGGTCGGGAACGGGTTCGGGCGCTGGAAGACCATGCCTACCGCGCGGCGCACGGCGACCGGGTCGACGTTGGAGGCGTACAGGTTCTCGTCGTCCAGGAGGACCTTGCCCTCGACGTGGGCGCCGGGGATCACCTCGTGCATCCGGTTGAGGGTGCGCAGGAAGGTGGACTTGCCGCAGCCGGAGGGGCCGATGAAGGCCGTCACCGAGCGGGGTTCGATGCTCATCGAGATGTCCTCGATGGCCTTGGTGGTGCCGTAGTAGGCGGACAGTCCGCTGACGTCGATGCGCTTGGCCATGATCGTTGCTTCTCTCGTGTGTCTTCGTACGTCAGTCGGTCGCTCAGTGTCCGCCCTTGGGCGAGCGCCAGCGTGCGATGCCCCGGGCGATGAGGTTGAGCCCCATCACGAAGGCGATCAGCACCAGCGCGGCGCCCCAGGCGCGGGCGTAGCCGAAGTCGTTGTTGACCATCGAGTACTGCTGCCAGATGTACATCGGCAGGGACTGCTGCGGTCCGTCGAACGGGTTGCTGTTGATGTAGTCGGCACCGAAGACCAGCATCATCACCGGGGCGGTCTCGCCCGTGATGCGGGCGACCGAGAGCATCACACCGGTGGTGATGCCGCCGATCGCGGTGGGCAGGACGATCCGCAGGATCGTCTTCCACTTCGGCACGCCGAGCGCGTACGAGGCCTCGCGCAGCTCGTTCGGGACGAGCTTGAGCATCTCCTCCGTGGACCGGACCACGACCGGCATCATCAGGATCGCCAGCGCGAGGCTGCCCGAGAAGCCGGAGTAGTCGAAGCCCAGCGCGAGGTTCCAGAGCGAGAGGATGAACAGGCCGGCGACGATCGACGGGATGCCCGTCATGACGTCGACGAAGAAGGTGACCACCTTGGCGAGCCGGCCGCGGCCGTACTCGACCAGGTAGACGGCGGTCAGCAGACCCACCGGCGCGGCGATCGCGGTGGCCAGGGCGACCTGCTCCAGGGTGCCGATCAGCGCGTGGTAGATGCCGCCGCCGGCGCCGGAGGAGCGGACGCCCTTCATGGAGTGGGTCAGGAAGTACCCGTCCACCACGCCGGCGCCCTGCTGGACGGTGTAGAAGGTCAGTGCCGCGAGCGGCACCACGGCCAGGATGAAGGCGACCCAGACCACCGAGGTGGCGAGCCGGTCCTTGGCCTGGCGGCCGCCCTCGACCCGGGCCGAGAGCACGTAGCTGGCCGCCACGAAGAGGACGGCCGAGATCAGGCCCCACTGCAGGTGGCTGGCCAGGCCGCCGGCCGCGCCGATGGCGCAGCCGAGCGCGACGGAGCCGCCGGCGACGGCGGCCGGGGCCCACTTGGGCAGCCGGTTGGCGGTCAGCGGCCGGCCGATCGGCCGGGCGTCCGCCGGGACGGACGTGGTCGCGGCGCTCATGCGTTGGCCCCCGAGTACTCCTTGCGGCGGGCGACGATCAGCCGCGCGGCACCGTTCACCAGCAGGGTGATGACGAACAGGACGAGGCCGGAGGCCATCAGCGCGTCGCGGCCGGTGTTGCCGGCCTCGTTGAACTTCAGCGCGATGTTCTGGGCGAAGGTGCCGCCGCCCGGGTCGAGCAGGTGCAGCGACAGGACGCTGTTCGACGAGAGCACGATCGCCACCGCGATCGTCTCGCCGAGCGCCCGGCCGAGGCCGAGCATCGAGGCCGAGATGATGCCGGGGCGGCCGAACGGCAGCACCGCGGTGCGGATCATCTCCCAGCGGGTCGCGCCGAGGGCGAGCGCCGCCTCCTCGTGCATCCGCGGCACCTGCCGGAAGACCTCGCGGCTGACCGCGGTGATGATCGGCAGGATCATGATGGCCAGCAGGATGCCGACGGTGAACAGGTTGCGCGGGGTGGTGCCGGCCCTGGACTGGTCGAAGACGTACGTCCAGCCGAGGTAGTCGTTCAGCCAGCTGGTCAGCCCGTCCAGGTGCGGCACCAGGAACAGCGCGCCCCAGAGGCCGTACACGATGCTGGGGACGGCGGCGAGCAGGTCCACCAGGTAGGCGAACGGCTGGGCGATCCTGCGCGGCGCGTAGTGCGAGATGAACAGCGCGATCCCGATGGCCACCGGGACGGCGATCGCCATCGCGATCAACGCGCTGACGATGGTGCCGAACACGAGGACGGCGATGCCGAAGACCGGCTTCGGGGCGTCCGGCGTCCACTCGAAGGTGGTGAGGAAGTTGCCCTCGTTCTTGCCCAGGGCGATGCCCGAGCGCCAGGCCAGGAAGCCCGCGATGGCGGCCATGATGACCAGCAGCAGGATGCCCGAGCCACGAGCGGCGTTCATGAAGATCTTGTCGCCGAACCGACTGTCACGCTTGCGGCGTTCCCTGCCTCGCGGGGCGGCAGGGGAGGATGAAGTCATTGGTCTACTCCGGTCTGGTGGTGCTGCCCCGAGGGGGCGGCACCCTGGCGGCGGTGCCCCGGACGTGCTTCTTCGTCAGTGCTTCCCGGGGGCGGCCCCGGCCCCCCTCGTTCACGGGGCCGCCCACCGGGAGGTCCTACTGGATCAGGCCAGGGTCGGGATGACGCCGTTGACCTTGTCGGTCAGCTCCTTGGGGAGCGGGACGTAGCCCGTGTCGCCGATGGCCTTCTGGCCGGCGTCGCTGGCGGCGTAGGTCAGGAAGGACTTCAGGGTGTCGAGGGTCTCGGCCTTGTTGCCCTTGTCGCAGACGATCTCGTAGGTGACCAGGACCAGCGGGTACGAGCCCTCGTCCTTGGTCGCGTAGTCGAGGGTCAGCGCCAGGTCGCTGCCGGTTCCGGCGATCTTCGCCTTGGCGAAGGTGTTGGCGGCGTTGGCGGCGGTGGCCTCGACCGGCTTGGAGGCGCCGGTGGCGATGGCGGCGCTCTTCAGGTTGTTGGTCTGCGCGTAGGAGAGCTCGGCGTAGCTGATCGAGTTCTTGACCTGCTTCACCTGGGCGGAGACGCCGGCGGACTCCTTGGCCGACTGGCCGCCCTTGCCCGCCCAGGCCTTGGCGGGCGCGTACGACCAGGCGCCACCGGAGGTCTTGGCGAAGTACTTGGTCAGGTTCTCCGTGGTGCCGGAGTCGTCGGCGCGGTGGAAGGCCTGGATGTCGGCGTCCGGCAGCTTGGCGCCCGGGTTCAGGGCGACGATCGCCGGGTCGTTCCACTTGGTGATCTGCGAGTCGAAGATCTTGGCGGCGGTCGGGCCGTCCAGCACCAGGTTGTCGACGCCGTCGATGTTGTAGACGAGCGAGATCAGGCCGCCGACCATCGGCAGGTCGATGCCCTGGCCGCCGGTGCAGACCGCCTTGGTGGCGTCGACCTCGGCCGGCTTCAGGGCCGAGTCCGAACCGGCGAACTGGACCTTGCCCTGGGTGAACTGCTGGACACCCGTGCCCGAGCCGCCGCCGCCGTAGTTGATGGTGGTGCCGGAGCAGGCGGCGCCGAAGTTGGTCTTCCAGACGTCCATCGCGTTGCCCTGGGCGGTGGAGCCCGAGGCGAGCAGCGCACCCGGCTTGCCACAGTTGATCGCCGCGGCCGACGACGAGCCGCCCGAGCCACCGGACGCCTTGGTGTCGTTGTTGTTGTCCGAGCCGCAGGCGGCGAGCGACAGCGAGCTGACGAGCGCCATGGCACCGATGGCGAGGGCCTTGGAGCGGCCGTTCCGCTGGAGCTTCACTGGGGTGTCCCTTTCTGTGGCATTGCCCGTCGCGCGGCCCGTAGAGGACGGCTAAGCACGGGTTTTGCTGTGGTCCGGGGCCCGTTCGGCCCTCCGGTAGTCCCGAAGTTAGGCCGGGTAGGTGACACGACAGCCGGTCGCAAGTGAACGGGGAGTGAACCTCGAAAGGATGACAGGAAACTACGTCAGGTAGTAACGGTTGCGTCACGGCGAGGGCGCGAGGCGATCACTTCCGTCGCTCCCTGACCGGTGGCGCGCCGGCCGCCCGCACCGGCTTCGCCCCCAGCATCGCCAGCAGCGCGTCCACCAGCACCCGGTCGTGGTCGTAGCTGAGCCGTGCACGTGCTTTCCCGGCCGGCAGCCACTCCAGCCGGTCCACCTCGCGGTTGGGCCGGAAGGCGCCGACCGACGGCACCGCCGCCCAGTACCGCACCTCCTTCGGACGGCCCTGCGCCTGGTAGTGCCGGGCCGGCAGCTCCGGGCCCAGCACACAGCGGAACCCGGTCTCCTCCCACACCTCGCGCAGCGCCGCGTCGACCATGCTCTCGCCGGGGTCGAGCTTGCCCTTCGGCAGGCTCCAGTCGTCGTACTTCGGCCGGTGGATCACCGCGATCCGCGGCCGCCCCAGCCGGCCGCTCTTCTTGAGCCGGCCCGGCAGCCAGAGCACCGCGCCCGCCGCCAGGACCACCGGGCCGCGGCCCGCCCCGGCCGGGGTCGTCAGCGTGCCCGGGGTCGTCGGCGTGCCCGGGACCGTGGGCTTGCCCGGGGCCGCTGCCGGCTCCGCCGACCGGCCCGAGGCCGGGTGCCCGCCCACCTCAGACCGCCCTCGGTGCGGCGGAGTGCCCCCAGCCCTCGGCCGGGGGGAGGTCCAGCCAGCCCTCCGGGCCCGGGGGGAGGTCGGGCCACCGGCGGCCGAAGGCGTACCGCGCCGACTCCACCTCCAGCCGCTGGTCGGCGTGCACCACGCCCAGCACGTACGCCGTCGCCGGGGTGATCCGCGGGGTGCGCGCCGCGGCGGCGGCGGTGACCGCGGCGTCGGCAGCCTCCTGCTGGCGGCCCAGCACCGCGTCCAGCTCGTCCAGCTCGCAGGACGGACGGCCGCACACCTCCAGGGCGTAGCGGGCGCGCTTCACCAGGATCCGCAACCGGGACCAGGGAGCGTCGTCGGCCGCGAGCGCCGAGTCACCGTCCACGGCGCCGCGGGCCGCCGGCACCGCGCCCAACCGGCGCAGCCCGTCCCCGCCGTACGGCGTCGCGGCCCGGTGCAGCGGCAGCTGCTGGGCGGTCGCGGACAGTGTGGCGAACGCGGCGGCCGCCTGCGGCAGCAGCACCGCGGACGCCCGGCCGCCCGCCGACTCCAGCAGCGGCACGTCGCCGACCAGCAGCGTCATCCGGTCCGCGAGCGCGTGCAGTCGGGCCGAGCGGAGCTCCTGCAGCGCCGTGGAGTGCGCCCGGGTCCTGGCCAGGGTCAGCTGCCGGTCCAGCAGGGCGCGGGCCTTCGGGGCGCCGGTGTGGCCGGCCAGCATGCCCGTCCCGTCCGGGTCGGTGCCGCTCAGCGCGTCCAGCGCGCCCAGCAGCCGGGCCGAGCGGCGGACGTACCCGGGTTCCAGGGCCAGCAGGTTGAGCAGCCAGCGCAGCTCGGTGCGGGACTCCTGCGCCCAGGTCGGCTCGAAGACCGAGCCGAAGGTGTGCAGCAGCCCGCCGATCCGTCGGACGGCCCGCAGCAGGTCCGAGGTGCCCGCCGCGGGGACGGCCGGGGCCGCCCCGGGTCTGGCGCCGACCTCGCCCACCGCCAGGGGCAGCGCGCGCAGGAAGGCGCCGGCCCGGGCGGTCAGGTGACGGGAAAGGATGTCCCCGGCGGTCTCGGTGGAGGCCGCCTGGGCCGTCATCGGCGCATCGGTCATGGCGTGGTAGATCCCCGTTCCCCCGAGGCCGTCCCCGGAGCTGGTGGCCGACCGCCGGAGCAGGTCCCCTGAACACCCCGGCGGCTTCGCATCAGTGGTCGTGTCAGCGGGAGGCGACGGCCCGACGACGCTGGCGCGAGTCGATCAACAGGTCCTGGACGTGCCGCAGTTGGCGTCCGTCGCCGTCCTGTGAGTGGCGGGTCCAGGTGCCGTCCGGACCCAGGTGCCAGGACTCGGTCTCGTCCGACATCCCGAGGTCGATCAGCCCGGACAGCTCGGCTCGGTGTGCCGGATCGGTGATCCGCAGCAGCGCCTCGATCCGGCGGTCCAGGTTGCGGTGCATCATGTCGGCGCTGCCGATCCAGACCTCCGGATCGCCGTTGTTGCCGAAGACGAACACCCGGGAGTGCTCCAGGAAGCGGCCCAGGATGCTGCGGACCCGGATGTTCTCGCTGAGCCCCGGCACGCCCGGGCGGATCGCCGAGATCCCGCGCACCCAGACGTCCACCGGCACGCCGGCCTGCGAGGCCCGGTACAGCGCGTCGATCACGGCCTCGTCGACGATCGAGTTGACCTTGAGCTTCACGAACGCCGGCCGGCCCGCCTGGTGGTGGGCGATCTCGTTGTGGATCCGCGCGACCAGTCCGTCGCGCAGACCGCGCGGCGCGGTCAGCAGACGGCGGTAGGACTCGCGGCGCGAGTAGCCGGAGAGCCGGTTGAAGAGGTCCGAGAGGTCGGCGCCGACCTGCGGGTCGGAGGTGAGCAGGCCGAGGTCCTCGTACAGCCGGGCCGTCTTCGGGTGGTAGTTGCCCGTGCCCACGTGCGAGTAGCGCCGGAGGGTGTCGCCCTCCTGGCGGACCACCAGCGACAGCTTGCAGTGCGTCTTCAGCCCGACCAGGCCGTAGACCACGTGGCAGCCGGACTCCTCCAGCTTGCGGGCCCACTTGATGTTGGCCTGCTCGTCGAAGCGCGCCTTGATCTCGACCAGCACCAGCACCTGCTTGCCGGACTCGGCCGCGTCGATGAGCGCGTCGACGATCGGCGAGTCGCCGGAGGTCCGGTACAGCGTCTGCTTGATCGCCAGCACGTCCGGATCGCCGGCCGCCTGCTCCAGGAAGGCCTGCACCGAGGTGGAGAAGCTGTCGTACGGGTGGTGCAGCAGCACGTCGCGCTCGCGCATCGCCGCGAAGATGTCCGGCTGCGAGGCCGACTCGACGTCGGTCAGCCCGCGGGCCGTACCGGCCACGAACTTCGGGTACTTGAGCTCCGGCCGGTCCAGTTCGGCGATCCCGAACAGTCCGGTCAGGTCCAGCGGCCCGGGCAGCGGGAAGACCTCCGCCTCGGTGATGTTCAGCTCCCGCACCAGCAGGTCCAGGATGTAGGGGTCGATCGACTCCTCGACCTCCAGCCGGACCGGCGGGCCGAAGCGCCGCCGCATCAGCTCCTTCTCCAGGGCCTTGAGGATGTTCTCGGTGTCGTCCTCCTCCACCTCCAGGTCCTCGTTGCGGGTGACGCGGAAGGCGTGGTGGGCCAGCACCTCCATCCCCGGGAACAGCTCCTCCAGGTGCGCGCCCATGACGTCCTCCAGCGGGACGTACCGCTGGGGCGAGGCCTCGAGGAAGCGGGCCAGCGACTGCGGCACCTTGACCCGGGCGAAGTGCTTGTGCCCGGACACCGGGTTGCGCACCACGACCGCCAGGTTGAGCGAGAGCCCCGATATGTACGGGAAGGGGTGCGCCGGGTCGACCGCCAGCGGGGTCAGGACCGGGAAGATCTTCTGCCGGAACAGCGAGTGCAGCCGCGCCTGCTCCTTCTCCGCCAGCTCCGCCCAGCGGACCACCTCGATGCCCTCGGTGGCGAGGTCCGGCAGCACCTCCTGCTGGAACGCGGCGGCGTGACGGGCCATCAACTCGCGCGAGCGGGTCCAGATCAGGTCCAGCACCTCGCGCGGCTGGAGGCCGGAGGCGCTGCGCTGGGCGACCCCGGTGGCGATCCGGCGCTTGAGGCCGGCCACCCGGACCATGAAGAACTCGTCCAGGTTGCTCGCGAATATCGCCAGGAACTTGGCCCGCTCCAGCAGCGGGATCCCCGAGTCCTCGGCAAGCTCCAGGACCCGCTCGTTGAACGCGAGCCAACTTCGCTCGCGGTCCAGGAAGCGGCCCTGCGGCAGCGCTTCGAACTCCTGCTCGTCCGCGGCCGGCAGCTCGGGCGGGATACCCAGCGCACTGGACATCCGGGCCGGCGGCCCCAGCGGCGCAGAGACGGGGCGGGGGATGCTCATGGGCTCCAGCTCCTCCAGCAGCAGGACGGCGTCCGGACGCGAATGGCTCTGCGGGCCGTCGCCCTCGCCCCGGGCCGATCCCGGGAACAGCGCCCATCCGCCGGGCGCGGTCCGTACAGGACCGGCCGACGTCAGGCGGTCGACTCTGCACGAGCGAGACACTACGGACTTCATCCTGTGATCTTCGCGGCAGCAATTGAATCCACGGTAAACACCGCATGGCCAGGAGGAAAGCTGAGTCGGTCGGGGCAAGGGGCGATGCCGGATTTGTCCCCTGCCCGCGACCGGGGCGGAACGGCTCGGATTCCTCGCAGACCGCCCTGCCGGGGTGCCGACCGTCCTGCCGAGGTGCCGACCGTCCTGCCGGGGCTCAGGCCGACCGGCGGGCCCGGTACCGGGCGCGGTACATGAGGTCCACCTCGTGGACGACGAACCCCAGGCGCTCGTACACCCGCACGGCGGCCGGATTGTCGGCGTCGACGTAGAGGAGGACGGTCTCCAGCGCGCGCTCGCCCGGGCCGGACCCGGTCAGGTGGCGCAGGCCCGCCGCAGTGAGCGCGCGGCCGAGGCCACTGCCCTGCTCCGCCGGGTCCACCCCGACCACGTACACCTCGCCCAGCTCCGGCTCCGTGGCAGTGGCCGGGTGCACCTTGGTCCAGTGGAAACCGACCACCTTGCCGTCACGGGTGGCGAGGAAGAAGCCGGCCGGGTCGAACCAGGGCTCGGCGATCCGCTCGGCCAGGTCACGCTCGGTCCAGGAGCCCTGCTCCGGGTGATGGGCGAAGGCCAGGGCGTTCAGCCGCAGCCACTCGGCGTCGTCCTCCCCCGGCCGGAAGGTGCGGAGCTCGATGCCCTCGGGGACGGCCACCACCTCCGTCTGCGGCCCGGTGCGGCGCATCTGCCGCAGTTCACGGACCAGCTCGGCCCCGTACGACTCGGCCAGGTGCCGGGCCGCCGGGTGGCCGCCGTGCACCCAGAAGTCCACCGCGTCGTGCCCGGCCGCATGGGCCCGCGCCAGCACGGCGTCCACCAGCGGACGGGCCAGCCCGCGGCCGCGGGCAGCCGGGTCGACCACCAGCTCGGCGGCCGGGTTGGCCGTCGGACCCGCGGCCGGGCTGTGCGGGACTTCGAGCTGACCGTAGGCGAGTACGGCATCGTCCTCGGTCTCGACCAGATGGGTGACGCCCGGCCGCGGCGTCTCCACGGCACGAAGCCGGAGTCGGCCCTGCTCGGAAACCGCCGCCCGCCCGTCCACCGCCTGGGCCTCCGCCAGAACACGCAAGGCGCCGTCACGCTGCTCCGGCCGGAGCACATCGTTCACGAGGACCGCTGTCCGGTCGTCCATGCACTGATCGTCCATGCACCGACAATACGTCACCGGAAATGCAAAGAACCCCTGATCCGAGTGGATCAGGGGTTCTTCTGAAGAATTGTTCGGCGGCGTCCTACTCTCCCACAGGGTCCCCCCTGCAGTACCATCGGCGCTATGAGGCTTAGCTTCCGGGTTCGGAA
>NZ_JOHO01000095.1 GCF_000719705.1 Streptomyces sp. NRRL S-350
TCGGCAAGGGCACCGTCTACCTGCACTGGAAGACCCGCGAAGCCCTCTTCTGGGCCGTCCTGCAGCGCGAGGCCCTGCGCCTGTTCGACCACCTGGTCGCCGAACTCGGCAAGGAACCCACCCTCGCCCTGCCGCACCGCCTGATGCGGGTGATCTTCCTCGAAGGCGTGCGACGCCCCCTGGTCCGCGCCCTGCTCCTCGCCGACGCCGCCGTCCTCGGCAACCTCGCCCGCGACGAGAGCGTGCGCACCGCCCAGCAGAGCCTCGCCGAGAACCCCGACTACCTCCAGATGCTGGCCGACGAGGGCATCCTGCGCCCCGAACTGTCGCCGGCCCAGGCCGTCCACGTCCTGGCCAACGTCAGCCGCGGCTTCTACACCGCACACGAGCTCGGCGAGGACGACGGGCTCCCGCTGGAGGCCCGCGCCGACCTCCTGGCGTACGTGCTGCAGCGCTCCCTGGAGAACGACACCCCGCCCGACCCGGCCGCCCTCGCCGGGCTCAACGCCCGGGTCACCGACATGTTCCGGGTGATGGCCGACGGCCACCGCGAACAGCTCCAACGCGCCTACTGAGCGTCAGCCGACCTCGGCCGCCCGCCGGTTGTTCATGCCGACCTTGCGCCGGTAGGCGACCACCAGCATGCGCGCGGACTGCGCGACGGCCGTCTCCGGCAGCGGCACCTGGAGGTCCGCCGGGAGGTCGGCGCGGCGGCCGACCTTCAGCTTGCGGTACACCCGGGTCAGGTGCTGCTCCACGGTGCTGACGGTGATGAACAGCCTCCGCGCGATCTCCCGGTTGGTGCAGCCCAGCGAGGCCAGCGCGGCCACCCGCAGCTCGGCGTCGCTCAGCGCGGCGACGTCGGGCTGCCCGGGCGAGCGCTGGGCCGGCACCCAGGCCTGCGGCTCGACGGACGTGCCGTCATCGACCGGCTCGGGCCGACTCGACGGGGCCAGGCGCAGAGTCTGCTCCGACCGCCCCCGGGACCGCTCCGGCCGCTCGACCGCGGCCTGCGACTCCTCCAACTCGGCTATCGCCAGGCCAAGTTCGAAGCGATCCCCGGCCTGCTCCAGATTGACGACGGCCTCCCGCAGCAGGGTCGGGCGGCGGCTCGCCTCACCGGCCCACGCGAGCGTGCGCAGGGTGATGCCGCGGCTGCGGGAGTGCCCCGGGCTGGCCTTCTCCAACTGCTCCTCGGCCAGCATGACGGCCTGTTCCCGCTCCCCCAGGCGCAGCAGCGCGCTCGCGGCGGCGGAGCGCCAGGGGACGAGGGCAGGCCGGTCGATGCCCCACCGGTCCATCAGGTCGCCACACGTGACGAAGTCGGACAGCGCGGCGCCGAGGCGCTCGGTGGCCAGGTGGTGGATTCCGCGTGCGTGCAGGTAGTGCAGGCCGTAGCGGGTGGTCAGCATGCCCTTCGGCACCGGGTTGTTGACCAGGGCCGCCGCGCCGTCGTGGTCGCCCAGCGCGCTCTTCGCCAGGATCAGTGCGGCCAGCGGCATGCCGACGGCCATCCCCCAGCTGCGCGGGGTGAGCCGGGCGAGCGCGGTCTCGCCGTGCCGCTCGGCGGCCGCCATGTCGCCCTGCCGGACGGCGGCCAGGGCCCGGATGGAGGAGAGCCGGGCCATCCAGGCCGGGACGTTGCGGCTGACGGCCTCGTCGAGCAGCGGGTCGCACCAACTGGCGGCCCGGCCCGGCTGGTCGGCGTAGACGAGTGTGAGCAGGGCGTGCTCGATCGGTTCGAGCATGGTGTCGTCCAGCTCCGAGGCCCGCAGGATCTGCTCCGCGGAACTGAGCGTGCTGTCGTCCGCGTCCCCGGTCAGCACGGTGGACAGCAGCCCGGCCGCCCGGGACTCGAAGCCGATCAGCAGCGTACGGGCCTTGCCGGTGGCCGGCACGGCCGGCAGGTGCTCCAGGAGTTCGGGGTAGCAGGTGCGCAACCACTTGGCCAGCGCGCCGAGTTCGGCGGCGAGCTCGCGGCTGTGGTCACCTGGCCGGCCGAGCAGCGAGAGCGCCTCCACCGCGTCGGCGACGCGGCCGTGCCAGAGCATCGTCTTGGCCACGCCGATCGCCTCGAAGGGCAGCAGCCGGCCGTCCCGCAGGGCGGCGGCCAGCGAGTCCAGGCGGCTGGCGGAGAGCGCCGGGTTGACCCGCCACTCGGCGCGGACCAGGTCGATCGTGACGGCCAGTCGCTCGTCCTCGTCGACGGCCACGCGGGTGGCCAGCTTGAGCAGCCGGATGGCCAGTTCGGCCTCGTCGTCGTGCAGGGCGAGGTCGGCGGCCGCGCGCAGGATCTGCGACGCCCACGGCTCGTCCGGCTCGTCGGCGGCGAGCAGGTGGTGGGCCACCTCGGTGGCGGCGGCGCCGGTGCTGTGCAGCAGCCGGGCCGCCGAGCGGTGCAACCGCACCTTGTGGTCGGGGCTCAGGTCGTCCAGTACCGCGGCCCGCGCCGCGGGGTGGCGGAAGGAGCCGTCCGCGATCACCCCGGCGACCGCGAGTTCCTCGACGGCCTGGCCCACCTCGTGGGGGGCGAGGCCGACCAGCCGGTCGACCAGCTCGGGCGCTCCGGAGGCGTCCAGCACGGCGAGGGCGCGGGCGACCATCAGCATCGGCTCGTTGCCGCGGTGGAGGCAGGCCAGCACCGCCTGGCCGTAGGATTCGCCCGTCTCCAGCGCGTCGTCCGGCGGTTCGGCGCAGGCCAGGGCGGCGGCGGTCCGGTGGTCGTCCAGCAACGCCCGGACGAGAAGCGGGTTTCCGCCCGAGACGGCGTGGCAGCGGGCGCCGTGCGCCACGGACCAGTCACGGCCCAGTTCGGCGGCGGCCATCTGCTCCACACCGGCCGGCGACAGCGGGCCCACCCGGATCCGGCGGAAGCCGGGTTGGCGGAGCAACTCGACCCGGAAGAGCGGGTTGTAGCGCCGGTGGTGGTCCGACTCGTTCAGGACGAACAGCACCCGGGCGTAGCGCAGCCGGTGCATCAGGTGCAGCAGGCAGTCCAGTGATCCGGCGTCGGCGAACTGGACGTCGTCGACGCAGACCACCACCGGCCGGTCGGCCGCCGCGGCCGCCAGCGCGGAGCACAGCGCGTCCAGGGCGGGCGTGGGCAGCACGCCGTCCCCGGCGAGCCGGGCCTCGGGCGGCAGGGCGAGCACCTCCGCGGCGGCCTCGGCGAGCGCCCGCACCAGCCCCGGGGAGGTCTCCGAGGCGGCCGACGGGGAGAGCAGCTGGGAGATCACCGCCATCGGCACGACCTGCTCGGCACAGGTGGCGAGGGCGGTGAACACCACCGCGTCCTGGCGCATCGCGCTCTCCGCCAGGGCGTGCAGCAGCTCGGTCTTCCCGCTGCCGACCGGTCCGCCGACCAGGGCCACCTGGCATCTGCCGAGCGCGGTGGCCCGGAGTAACTCCTCCAAGGATTCGAGTTCTCCGTGTCGTTCGACAAGCCCGATCGTCATCATTCCCCCTGTGCCGCAGATCGATCGACGCCGCCTCGTCGTACCGGACTTCCGCCCGCAGCTCCGCGCTCCGGGCCGTACCGGGCCCGCCCCGCAACGGTTGCCGTTCACACCCGGCAGCAGTGAACACCCGATCCGGTCGTCCCGTCGTTGGAACTCCGAAGTGTGCTCACGGTGTTGGCACTCCGCTCACCTGCCGTCTTCCGGGCGGCTGACCCGGTGGCCATCGCAGTGCATCACGCCTCCCCGGCGAGTGGATACGACGGCATGAATGTATGACTGGTGTTGAAGAAAGGTCAACTGTCAAGACTTTCCCAAGAACGCCGTGTCGGCTTGCATCCGCCCACCCTCCCGGCGGACCGCTCGCCCCCTCCAGCCGCCCCCCGGCGGACACCCCCGCCGGCACCCTCGCAGCCGACTTGGGCCGACTTTAGAGCCCCTCCCCATACTCATGCCGTACCGCAGGCATCTCCGCAAGTACAGCAATCCGGACGTGCCCGGACTCCCGGAGGGCGCACCGCTGCGCCCCGCCCCGCGAGCGTGAATGAGGTGCGATGCCCCAGACCGACGCGAGCGTCGCGGTCGCCGAGCGGCCGCTGACCCGCAGTGACGTACACGACGCCCAGCGACGACTGGCCGGCCGGGTGGTGCGGACCCCGGTCGTCCGCAGCGACGACCTCGACCGCCGGGCCGGCGCCAGGCTCTGGCTCAAGGCCGAAAACCTCCAACGCGGCGGCTCGTTCAAACTCCGCGGCGCCCTCCTGGCCGTCGGGCGCCTGGCCGCCGCGGGCAGCCGGGGCGTCGTCGCGCAGAGCACCGGCAACCACGCGATCGCCGTCGCCCTCGCGGCGCGCGAGTGCGGACTCCCCGCCACCCTCGTCCTGCCGTGCGACGCCGCACCGACCAAGGTGCGGCGGATCCAGGAGA
The DNA here is from genome assembly GCF_000719705.1 of Streptomyces sp. NRRL S-350. Taxonomy (GTDB): domain Bacteria; phylum Actinomycetota; class Actinomycetes; order Streptomycetales; family Streptomycetaceae; genus Kitasatospora. Next base: position 4,383 of record NZ_JOHO01000095.1, read on the forward strand.
CCGGCGCCCGGGTGATCCAGGCCGGCACCCTGCTGGCCGACCGGATCGCCGTGGTGGAGGAGCACCGGGCGGTGCACGGCCACGACGTCGTCGACCCCTACCAGGACCCCGATGTGGTGATCGGCCAGGGCACCGCCACCGCCGAACTCCTGGACCAGGTCCGCGCCGCCGGCAGCCGGCTGGACGCCGTGGTCCTACCGGTCGGCGGCGGCAGCGCGGTGGCCGGCGCCTGCCTCGCCACCGCGGGCGAGCACATCGCCGTCATCGCGGCCGAACCGTCGTCGGTGCCCGCGCTCACCGAGGCGCTGCGCCGCGGCGGGCCGGTCAACGTCCCGGTGCGCCCGACCATCGCCGACGGCCTGCGCCCCGACCGGATCGGCCGACTCCCCTTCGACACCTGCCACGCGTCACTGGCCGAGGTGCTCACCGTGGACGAGGCGGAGATCGCCGAGTCGATGGCCGTGGCCCTCACCCACGCCCGGCTGCTGGTGGAACCGGCCGCCGCGACCGCACTGGCCGCCGCGCTGCGGCTCGTGGTCGATCCCCGCTGGCGCGGGCTCGACATCGGCGTGCTGCTCTCCGGCGGCAATGTCGAGGCGACCCTGGTGGCCTCGCTGCTGGCCGAGTTCGCCGGCCGGTGACGACTCCGCCGGACATCCATCCCCCTGACAGGAGGCTCCTCATGGGCAAGATCAAGGCGCTGCTGGTCGGCGGCCCGCACGCCGTCCGCGACGAGGACCGGATCCAGCACACCGATTCGCTCACCGACTCCATCAAATACAGCTGCTACGGCGGTTACGAGCATTTCCGGCACGCCGGTGAATTCGTTTCCGTGGACGGCGACCGGACCGCCGTATTCGAATGGACCGCACGTACCGCGATCGCCGAGTGACGGGAATTCCCTGACCTTTCCGGGACCGCCGGACGAGCCGAACACCACGGCCCGCCGGCGGTTTTCCGTGCCCTTTTCCGACACCCCTCCGCCCTTTCCCGCCGGACCCGGAAAAGGTCTCCGGCCGCGCAGGCGGTTCCCGTCGGACACGGCGCAGGACCTTCCGCCGGCCCCGGGAAGGCTTCCGCCGGACACGCGAACGGGCCCCGGCCGGAGTTCCGACCGGGGCCCGTTCCGCCGGGCTCGCCCTGAGGCGGCCCGTCAACCCCGCAGCAGGTCCGCCACCGCGACGGCGAGGTCCCGGTGCGCCAGCATCGAGCCGTGCTCGACGTCGACCTCGACCTCCCGGGCGACGGTGATCCCCTCGCCGACCCCGGAGGAGCGCATCGCCCGCAGCCCGCTGAGCGGGCTCGCCGAGCTGAACGCCACCGCCCGCCGCCAGCGGTCCACCGGGTCGAGCTCACTGGCCGCCGCCAGGTAGCTCAGGAAGGACTCGAAGACGGTGAAGAGCTCCTCCCGCCGGGTGGCGTCCAGGCCGACCCGGGTGAAGGCCGGTTCGCCGATCTCCCTGATCAGCCGGATCAGCCCGTCCCGCAGCGCGCCGATCTCCGGGCAGTCCTCCAGGACCTTCAGCCCGGCCTCGCGGGCCGCGGCGACGTCCGCCTCGGAGATCACCGAGGACATGAAGCCCACGACCTTGTGGTACTGCCACATCAGGGTCTGGGAGACGGAGACCTCCGGGTCGAAGACGATCAGCTGCGGCTCGTCCTCCTGCCAGCCGGCGATCCGCTCGGCCAGCGCCGCCGCGTAGACCGCGCCGGCACAGAAGCCGAGCAGCGCCCGCACCGGCGGCCGCTCCCGCTCCAGGCGCGCGGCCCAGTAGTCGATGTAGCCCTTGCCGCTCCTCGCGTGCTCGGTGCCGTGCTCCGGCGGGACGGTCTCCCAGACCGTCAGGCCACCGCCCAGGTTCGCCACCAGGTCCGAGAAGCGCGCCTCCGGGCGGCCGGTGGTGTCGAAATCCACCGCGAGGACGATCCCCTCGGATCCACCGCCGTCCACCAGGGTCTTCCACGAGCTGGACTCCGCCATCACGACTCCTCAGGTCTCTGCGGCCACACGCCGGTATCCTGCCCGAACCATAAAATTCCCGTGAATTCCGCCGGTAGCCCCTAGCACCCCTATCCGACCCCTGTCCGTGGATTCGCACACGGTCGACCCAGGCATTCCGGCTAGGGGTTACCCGGCGGCACCCGCCCTTGTATCGTCGCTGGAAATATGGCAACCCGTGCCAACAGGATCACAGCCGTCCGTCAAGGGGAGGATCCCATGGGACCCGCAGCGAAAGCCGGTGCAGCACCCTCAGGCCGATCCACACGTGAACTGTCGACGGCCACCCGCAAGGAAGAGGCGATGTGGCTGCTGGAACGCCTCGTTCCGGAGGCAGCGGCCAACAACCTCTCGCTCGCCTTCCAGGTCGAGGGCGAGCTCGACCCCGTCGCGTTGCAGGAGGGCCTGGACGCCCTGCTGAACCGCCACGAAGTGCTCCGGACCGTCTACTTCACCTCCGGCGCCGAGCTGATGAAGGCGGTCGTCCCGGAGCAGGAGTTCGACGTCCGGATCGAGGAGGTCGAGGACTTCGCGCCGGCCGCCGAGGACATCGAGCTCGCACTGCGCCCGTGGGTCACCCGGCGGTTCGCCTTCGACGGCCGACCGCTGGTCCGCGCGGGGCTCTTCCACCACCCCGACGGCGACGTGGTCTGCCTGGCCTTCCACCACCTGGTCTACGACATCATCTCGGGCACCACGCTGCTCCAGGAGCTGGTGGCCGCCTACCAGCGGCTGGCCCAGGGGCAGTCCGTACCCGCCGAACTGCTCACCGTGGTCCCGACGTTCGTGGAACCGGAGCCGAGTGAGCGCAGCCTGGCGTTCTGGCGCGAGCAGTTGGAGGACTTCGACCCGGAGGCGCTCGACCTCGCCTGCGGTGCGCCGGACGGGGCCCAGCCGACCCTGCTCGGCGACCGGATCGACCACCGGCTCTCGGACCGGGCCCGGGCCGCCGTCACCGCCCTCCAACGCGAGGCGCGCGCCCCGGAGGCGGTCGTCCTGCTGGCCGCCTACTACGTGCTGCTCGCCGCGCACGGCGCCGGCCCCGACATCACGGTCGGCTCCCCGGTGAGCGTGCGCCCCAAGGAGGCGCCGGGGACGGTCGGCCACCACACCAACGTGCTCCCGCTGCGGGTCGCGGTCGACCCGGCCGAAGGCTTCCGGGACCTCGTCCGCCGCGCCCGCGACACCTACTTCGCCGCGCTGGGCCACGCCGACGTCCCGGTGGACAGCATCTCCGACCTCGTCCCCCGGGCCGGCTCGTCCTGGCGCAACCGGCTGAGCCGCCACCTCTTCAACTACTTCCCGCAGCTGGGCCTGGGCGACGAACTGACCGTGAACGGCCGGCGCGGCCGCCCCCTGGTGCTGGAGAACGGCTACAGCAAGTTCGACCTGGAGTTCTTCCTGGCCTCCGCCGAGTCGGAGATCACGATCATCGCCCGGTACGCCACCGACAAGCTGGACCGGGCCGACGTCGAGGCCCTGCTGTCCCGCTACGACGAGCTCCTGGTCACCTGCGCCGAGGACCCGGCGCGGCCGGTCGGCCGACTGGAGGTCTGGAACGAGCGGGACCGGGCCGTGATCGGCGCCGCCAACGACACCGCGATGCGCTTCGACCCGCCCGACGTGCCGACCGCCGTGCACGCCAACGTCCGCGCCCACCCGCACGCGGTCGCGGTCGAGCAGGGCGACCGCACCGTCAGCTACGGCCGGCTCTGGGCGGCCGCGCTCGGCACCCGGGAGCGGCTCGCCGCGGCCGGCGTCGCGGCCGGCGACGTCGTCGCCCTCGCCGCGGCCCGCTCCCCCGAGCTGACCGCCACCGTCCTGGGCATCTGGCTGGCCGGCGCCGCCTACCTGCCGGTCGACCCGGAGCACCCGGCGCAGCGCGTGGCCCACCTGCTGGCGGACTCCGGCGCGAAGGTCATCGTCGCCGACCGGGAGCTGGCCCTGCCGGCGGACCGCGCGATGACCGAACTGCCGTTGGCGACCGTCCCCGAGACCGAGCCCGCGGCCGACGCCGTCGGCCCGGCGCCCGCGGTCGACCCCGAGGCGCCCGCCTACCTCATCTACACCTCCGGCTCCAGCGGCCGCCCCAAGGGGGCGCTGCTGCCCCACCGCGCCGTCTCCAACATCGCCGCCGACTACACCGTGCGCCTCGGCGCGACACCGGGGGACGCCACCCTCTGGATGACCACCTTCGCGTTCGACATGGCCAACCTGGAGCACTACGTCCCGCTCTACTCGGGCGGCCGGATCGTGATCGCGCCGGACGAGGCCCGGGTGGACGGCCGGGTGCTGCTGGAACTGCTCAAGCGCCACCAGCCGGGCATCATCCAGGCCACCCCGACCACCTGGCGGCTGGTCCTGGACCACGTGGCCGACCAGCTCGACGGCCGACGGGTGGTCATCGGCGCCGAGCCGCTGCCCGTGCCGCTGGCCGAACAACTGCTGGCCACCGGCTGCGAACTCCACCACGCGTACGGCCCGACCGAGACCATCACGTGGTGCACCTGGGGCGTGCTGCGGGCCGACGAGGAACTCGGCGAGCGGCCGCACATCGGCAAGCCGATCTCGAACATCCGGATGTGGGTGGCCGCACCGGACGGGCGCGAGCTGCCGATCGGCGTGCGCGGCGAGCTGTGCATCGCCGGGGCCGGAGTCTCCCTCGGCTACCACGAGCGGCCCGAACTCAACGCGGCCCGGTTCGGCGACCACCCGCGGTGGGGGCGGTTCTACCGCAGCGGCGACACCGGCCGCTGGCGCCCGGACGGCAACCTGGAGATCTTCGGCCGCTCCGACCGGCAGGTCAAGCTCCGCGGCAACCGGATCGAGCTGGGCGAGATCGAGGCGGCCGTGCTGGGCCATCCGCAGGTGCGGGCCTCGGCCGCGACCGTGGTCGGCGACCGCAGCGCGGACGGCCGGCTCGTGGTGTTCGTGGAGTCCGCGGCCGGGCCCGGACTCGTCCCCGAACTGTGGGAGCACGCCCGCAGGGAACTGCCCAACTCCGCCATCCCCCAGGACTTCATCGTGGTCGAATCGTTCCCCGTCAACGCCAACGAGAAGGTCGACTACCTGGCCCTGGAGGCGCTGGCCGGCGCAGGAGGGGCCGCCGCCGGCCCGGACGAGGAGCAGGCCGAGCCGACCGACGAGCTGACCCGCTCGATCGTCACGATGTACCAGGAGCTGCTGGGCCGGGACGACGTGTCAGCGCTCACCAACTTCTTCACCCACGGCGGGCATTCGCTGCTCGGCGCCCAGCTGCTCCAGCGCATCGAGGAGTCCACCGGGGCCACGGTGAAGCTCGCCGACCTGTTCTCGGCGCCGACGCCCGCCGCGCTCGCCGAGCACGTGCGCACCCGCTGACCCCGCCCCCGCCCGCCGGCCCCGTTCCGTACCCGTGGGTAGGCGCCGTACCCGTAGGCGCCGGCCCTGCTCCGTACCCGTAGGCGCCGACCGCGACGCGGACGGCCCCGACCGCACGCCGCCCGAGGGCGGAAGCCACAACGGCTTCCGCCCTCGACGCGTTCGACCCCGGCGGGCAGGTAGGGGGTTCACCCCGACCACCCCCTAGCAACGTTCCGCCACCAACCGTACGCGCCAGGGTGAATGCTCAAATCTTCCTCAAGCGCGACTAGGGGGCGGATAGGGGACGGCCGGGCTACCGGCTCGGTCGACGCCGTACCTAGACTCTGGAACACCTTCTGATCCCACACCCCGGCAGCCGTCACCTGTCCCACCTGTCGGGGCGGATCGCCCTCACTCGATTCCCCGGCCGTGTTGATGTACCCGCCGACACTGCAATCGCGGTGACGCTCCGCCATGGAAGGAACACGCAATGACTGCCACATCCAGGAGTACGGCCGCGTGGGTCCGCCGATTCCACCCGTCCCCCGACGCCCCCGTGCGGCTCGTCCTGTTCCCGCACGCCGGCGGTTCGGCCAGCTACTACTACGCGTTGTCCCAGGCCCTCGCCCCGGACACCGAGGTGCTGGCCCTGCAGTACCCCGGTCGCCAGGACCGCAGATCCGAGAAGTGCATCGACAACCTGGCCGAACTGGCCGACCGCACCTACGAGGCGGTGCTGCCCTGGCTCGACGGCCAGTTCGCGTTCTTCGGGCACAGCATGGGCTCGGTGCTGGCCTTCGAGGTCGCCCAGCGGCTGCGCCGGGACCGCGGCGACCTGCCGCTGTGGCTGTTCGCCTCCGGGTACCCGGCACCCTCGCGGCTGCCCTCCGGCACCGTCCACCTGCGCGACCAGGCTGGCGTGGTACAGGAGTTGACGGAGGTCGGCGGCACCGACCCGCAGTGGCTGGAGGACCAGGACATGCTGGACGCGATCCTGCCGGCCATCCGCGGCGACTACCAGGCGATCGAGACCCACACCTGGACCCCCGAGGCGCCGTTGGACTGCCCGCTGACCATGCTGGTCGGCGACGACGACCCGCACACCTCGCTCGACCAGGCCGCGGCCTGGCAGAACCACACCACCGGGAACTTCGCCCTGCGGATCTTCCCCGGCGGCCACTTCTACCTCGACGAACACCGGGAGGCCGTGGCCGACACGGTCTCCGGCACCCTGCGCTCCCTCCTCAACACCGCCTCGGCCTGAAGGAGCCCGTGATGAAGTACCAGTTACTGGGGCCGCTGCGCGTCGTCGACGGGGCCGGCCCGTCCTACATCAGCGCCCAGAAGATCGAGACGCTGCTCGCCGCCCTGCTCGTCCGCTCCGACCACGTGGTCACCGCCGACCAGCTGATGAACGAGATCTGGGCCGACCGCCTGCCCCGACGCGCCACCGCCGGACTGCACGTCTACATCTCCGACCTGCGCAAGTTCCTCGGCCGGCTCGGCCACCAGGACAGCCCGATCGTCACCCGATCGTCCGGCTACATGCTGCGGCTGCGCTCGGACGAGGTCGACCACCGCGCCTTCCTCGACCTCACCGACCTGGGCCGCAGGTACCTGCGCGAACAGCGCTACGAGGAGGCCTGCGAGGCCTTCGACCGCGGACTGGCCCTGTGGCGCGGCCCGGCCCTCGGCGGCATCGGCGACGGCCCGATCCTCCGCAGCTTCGCCACCTGGCTCACCGAAGCCCGCCTGGACTGCATCGAGATGCACACCGACGCCAGACTCCGGCTCGGCTACCACCGCGAGCTGGTGGGCCAGTTGTTCGCACTGGTCCAGGAGAGCCCCCTGCGCGAGACGTTCTACCGGCAGCTGATGCTCGCCCTCTACCGCGCGGACCGCCGCGGCGACGCCCTGAAGGTCTACCAGACCGCACGCAGCACCCTGATCGACGAACTCGGGCTGGAACCCTGCACCTCGCTGCAGGACGTGCACCGGGCGATCCTGGCCGCCGACGACCGGGTCCTCGCCTGCTCCGGAGCCTGACCCCGCACCCCTACCCGACGACGAGCCGGGCTGTCCGAACCCACGCGGACAGCCCGGCTCGTCGTGTTCGCCCACCGTACGCCGCCACGTCCGCCCAGGCAGACGGCGTCGCGAGACCGGCTCCGACCGGGCAGGCCCGGATTTAGCGGCCGCCAAGGCAGGGTTTGGCCGCGGCGCCGACGGTGGTCACGACGAGCGTCCTGACCCCGGTACGCGGCCGGCCACACTCCGTAGGAGGCAGCGAAAGCGATGACTGGTGCCAACGGTCCCCAGAATGTTCTGCCCCTGCCAGGCGATGACGCGATCGCCGTCGTCGGCCTCTCCTGCCGGCTTCCGCAGGCACCCGACCCGGCCGCGTTCTGGCGGTTGCTGTGCGAGGGCGTCGACGCCATCTCCGACGCCCCCACGGACCGCTTCGGCGACACGCTCGCCGGCCGTCCCGGCGGCCGGGCGGGCTTCCTCGACCGGATCGACCGGTTCGACGCGGCCTTCTTCGGGATCTCCCCGCGCGAGGCCGTCACCATGGACCCGCAGCAGCGCCTGATGCTGGAACTCGGCTGGGAGGCGCTGGAGGACGCCGGCATCGTGCCCGCCGCACTGGCCGGCACTCGCACCGGCGTCTTCGTCGGCGCGATCTGGGACGACTACGCCACGCTGCTCCAGCGCAGCGGCAGCCGCTCGCTCACCCAGCACACCTTCACCGGCGTGCAGCGGGGCGTGATCGCCAACCGCGTCTCGTACACGCTCGGCCTGAACGGGCCCAGCCTCACCCTGGACGCCGGCCAGTCCTCCTCGCTGCTGGCCGTGCACATGGCCGTCGAGAGCCTGCGCCGGGGGGAGTCCACCCTGGCGCTGGTCGGCGGTGTCAACCTGAGCATCGTCCCGGACAGCACCGCGCGCTCGGCGAGCTTCGGCGGCCTCTCCCCCGACAGCCGCTGCTTCACCTTCGACGCCCGCGCCAACGGCTACGTCCGCGGCGAGGGCGGCGGCGTCGTGGTGCTCAAGCCGCTGAGCCGGGCGCTGGCCGACGGCGACCGGGTGTACTGCGTCGTGCGCGGCAGCGCCACCAACAACGACGGCGCCACGCCCGGCCTCACCGTGCCCAGCGCCCGGGCCCAGGCCGAGGTGATCCGGCTCGCCTGCGCACAGGCCGGGGTCGCACCGGAAACGGTCCAGTACGTCGAACTGCACGGCACCGGCACACCGGTCGGCGACCCGATCGAGGCCGCCGCGCTCGGCGAGGCGCTCGGATCCGCCCGCGCCGCCGAACTCCCCCTGCACGTCGGATCGGTGAAGACCAACATCGGCCACCTGGAGGCCGCCGCCGGCATCGTCGGCCTGCTGAAGACCGCACTCGGCATCCACCACCGCCGACTGCCCGCGAGCCTCAACTACGAGTCGCCGAACCCGGCCATCGACCTGGCCGGGCTGCGCCTGCGGGTGCAGCAGGAACTCGGCGACTGGCCCGCCCCGGACGCCCCGCTGGTGGCCGGTGTGAGCTCCTTCGGCGTGGGCGGCACCAACTGCCACGTCGTCGTGACGGAGGCGCCGCACGCCGCCGGCTCCGGCGCCGGCTCCGCGGACACCTCCGCCGCGCGCACCGCTGCCGCGCACACCTCCGTCGCGGACAGCCCTGCCGCGGACGGCCCTGCCGTGCCGGCCGGCACCGTCGCGGTGCCGTGGCCGGTGTCGGCCCGCAGCGAGCAGGCGCTGCACGCCCAGGCCGCCCGTCTCGCCGCGGCCCTGGCCTCCGGCTCCGAGGCCGTCGAAGCCGTGACGGCCGTCGACGTCGGCCACTCGCTGGCCGCCACCCGCAGCACCTTCGAGCACCGGGCCGTCCTGCTCGGCACCGACACCGCCGAACTGCGCGGCCTGCTGGCGCGGCTGGCCCGGGGCGAGGACGCGCCCGGACTCGTCCGCGGCGTCGGCGACGACCACGGCCGGACCGTCTTCGTCTTCCCCGGCCAGGGCTCCCAGTGGGCCGGCATGGCCCTGGAGCTGCTGGACTCCTCCCCCGCCTTCCGCGAGGCGATCGCCGACTGCGCGAACGCCCTTGCCCCGTACGTCGACTGGGACCTGCTGGAGGTGCTGCGCGGCGCGCCCGACGCGCCCGGTCTGGACGCGGTCGACGTCGTCCAGCCGGTGCTCTTCGCGGTGATGGTGTCGCTGGCCGGCCTGTGGGAGTCCGTCGGGGTGCGCCCCGACGCCGTGGTCGGCCACTCGCAGGGCGAGATCGCCGCCGCGTACGTGGCCGGCGCCCTCGGCCTGGACGACGCCGCCCGGGTGGTCGCCCTGCGCAGCCGGGCCATCACCGCCCTGGCCGGGCAGGGCGGCATGGCCTCGGTGGCCCTGCCGGCCGAGCAGGCCGAACGGTTCATCGCACCGTGGGAAGGACGGCTCGCCCTCGCCGCCGTCAACGGCCCGGCCGCCGCCGTGGTCTCCGGCGACGCGGCCGCCATCGACGAACTGCTCACCGCCGCCGAACAGGCCGACGTCCGGGCCCGCCGGATCCGGGTCGACTACGCCTCGCACTCCCCGCACGTCGAGACGATCCGCGAGCGGCTGCTCGACGACCTCGCGCCGCTGCGCCCGCGCACCGGCGACGTGCCGTTCTACTCCTCCGTCACCGGCGGACTGCTGGACACCGCCGGCCTCGACGCCGACTACTGGTACACCAACCTGCGCCACCCGGTCCGCTTCGACCGCGCCGTCGAGGCGCTGCTCGCGGCCGGCCACCGCACCTTCGTCGAGAGCAGCCCGCACGGCGTCCTCACCCTCGCCCTCAGCGAGAGCCTGGAGCAGGCCGGTGCCGACCGGGCCCTGGTTCTCGGCACCCTGCGGCGCGACGAGGACTCCTGGCGCTCCTTCCTCGGCGCGCTCGCCGAACTGCACGTCAACGGCGCCGCGGTGGACTGGCCCGCGCTGCTCGCCCACCACGCGCCGCACCGGATCGCCCTGCCCGGCTACGCCTTCCAGCGCCGCCGCTACTGGCCCCGGCCACCGGCCGACGGCGACAGCACCGAGACGGCGTTCCAGCCCGCCGCCGACGAGGTCGGGCCCGAGCCCGAGGAGCGGCCGCTGCCCGCCGCCGGGTCCACCTGGGCGCGCCGCCTGGACGGGCTCACCGACACCGAGCGGGAGGAGGCCGCACTCGACCTGGTCCGCTCCAGCGCCGCCATCGTCCTCGGCCACCTCAGCGCGGACGCGGTCGACTCCCGGCGCACCTTCAAGGAGCTCGGCTTCGACTCCGCACTCGGCGTCGAACTGCGCAACCGCCTGGCCGCCGCCGTCGGACTCGCCCTGCCCGCCGCACTGGTCTACAACCAGCCCACCCCGACCGCACTGGCCCGCCACCTCCTCGACCGGCTGACCGGCGACGACGGCACGCGCGCCGCAGAGACCGCCGCCGTGAGCGACGAACCGATCGCCGTGATCGGGATGGCCTGCCGCTTCCCCGGCGGGGCCGACTCCCCCGAGGCCCTGTGGCGCCTGGTCGCCGACGGCGTCGACGCGATCGGCGACTTCCCCGACAACCGCGGCTGGAACCTCGCCGAGCTGTACGACCCCGAGCCCGGCACCCCCGGCCGGACCTACGCCCGCCACGGCGGCTTCCTCTACGACGCCGACCGGTTCGACGCCGCCTTCTTCGGCATCAACCCGCGCGAGGCCACGGCCATGGACCCGCAGCAGCGCCTGCTGCTGGAGACCAGCTGGGAGGCGTTCGAGCGGGCCGGGGTCGACCCGGCCGGCCTGAGCGGAAGCCGCACCGGCGTGTTCGTCGGCGCGATGCCCCAGGAGTACGGCCCCCGGCTGCACGAGGGCGGCGAGACCTACGGCGGCTTCCTGCTCACCGGCACCACGTCGAGCGTCGCCTCCGGCCGCATCGCCTACACCCTCGGCTTCGAAGGCCCCGCGGTGACGGTGGACACCGCGTGCTCGTCCTCGCTGGTCGCACTGCACCTCGCGGCGCAGGCGCTGCGCGGCGGCGAGTGCGGCCTCGCCCTGGCCGGCGGGGTCGCCGTGATGTCCAGCCCCGGCATGTTCGTCGAGTTCGGCCACCAGCGCGGCCTGGCGACCGACGGCCGGTGCAAGGCCTTCGCGGCCGCCTCCGACGGCACCAGCTGGGCCGAGGGCGCCGGCATGCTGCTGCTGGAGCGGCTCTCCGACGCCCGGGCCAACGGACACCCGGTGCTCGCGGTCATCCGCGGCTCTGCGGTCAACCAGGACGGCGCCAGCAACGGCCTCACCGCGCCCAACGGCCCCTCGCAGGAGCGGGTCATCCGCACCGCGCTGGCCAACGCCCGGCTCACGGCCGACCAGGTCGACGCGGTCGAGGCCCACGGCACCGGCACCAAGCTCGGCGACCCGATCGAGGCCGAGGCCCTGCTGGCCACCTACGGGCAGCAGCGCGATCCCGAACAGCCGCTCTGGCTGGGCTCGTTGAAGTCCAACATCGGCCACGCCCAGGCCGCGGCCGGCGTCGGCGGGATCATCAAGATGATCGAGGCCATGCGCCACGGCGTGCTGCCGAAGACCCTGCACGTGGACGAACCCACCCCGCACGTCGACTGGACCGCCGGCGCGGTCGAACTGCTCACCGAGGCCCGGGAGTGGCCCGAGACCGGCCACCCGCGCCGGGCCGCCGTCTCCTCCTTCGGTATCAGCGGCACCAACGCCCACGTGATCCTGGAGGCGGCGCCGGAGAGCCCCGCCGAGGTGCCCGATGCCCCCGGGGGCCACGACATCTCCGAGGGGCACGACACCACCGAGGCGCTGCCGCCGCTGCTGCTCTCGGCGAAGAGCGAGCCCGCGCTGCGCGAACAGGCCTCGCGCCTGGGCGAGTTCATCGGAGCCGACAGCGACCTAGACCCGGCCGAGGTCGCCCAGGCCCTCGCGGCCGGGCGGACGCTGTTCGCGCACCGGGCGGTGGTGTTCGGTGCCGACCGGGAGGAACTGCTGGCCGCACTGGCCGCCGTAGCCAACGGCACACCCAGCCCCCAAGCCGTCCAAGGATCGGTG
>NZ_JOHO01000096.1 GCF_000719705.1 Streptomyces sp. NRRL S-350
GAGCTTCGTGATCGACGACACCTCCGTCCAGACCGGCTGAACCGGGGCCGGCCCCTCCTGAGGGGACGGTGAACCAGGACAGGTGAGGGGCCCGGCGGCCACGACCGCCGGGCCCTGCGCCTTCACCCTCAGAAACAGCTCAACTCCTCTCGTACCAAGAGGACCAGCGACTAGCCTGCCTTTGTCGCCGACCGGACAAACGATCCGTCGGCGCGCTCCCGGGGTCTTCCGGTGGGGCGCTTGGGCCGACTCGCGGCCAAGTGGAGCCGATGTTGTGGGGGTACGCGATGAGTGACCTTGATTTCGAGCGGCGGGTGAACCCGTGGCTCTTCGACAGCTCCGGAAACCTGACGGAAGCGGCGAAGAAGCAGTTCCCGGACCTCGCGGCCACTGCGGCCGGTGCCCAACCCCCGGGGTGGTCTCCGGAACCGGTGACCGGGGCGAGCGGCGGCGGTCCGGCGGTGAAGGTCAGCCCGGAGGCGCTGCGCCGGGCGTCGACCAACGCGGCCACCCTGCACACCAAGTTCGACCAGGCCTGCCAGTGGGACTCCATGGACGTCCAGTACGCCACGGCGGACATGTCGGCGAGTTGGAAGACAGCCCAGGCCCTCCACGCCGCGAACGAGATCTGGACGGCGCAGGTGAAGGCGACCAGCGCGATGATCGCCGACGTCGCCACCGCCTTGGCCGGGAACGCCGACCAGTACGCGCGCGCCGAACAGGCGAACGCCCAGAACTTCAAGCAGAGTTGAGGCCTTCGACATGACGACCTTCGAAGACCTGAAACGCGATAGTTTCAGCGGAATTCAGAGCGAGGCCGAAGCCTTCGAGCGGCGGGTCCGCAACTGGGAGTTCTCCTCCGAACTCACGGGTGACGTCATCACTCCGTTGCAGGCGTCCGGTTGGCAGGGCGACGCGGCCGAACGTGCCTCCGTCACGATCACCAAGGTTCGGAACGAGATCGACGCGGCCTTCGAGGAGGCCAGCGGCATCGCGCAGGCCCTTCGCGACGCGCACACCGAACTCGCCGGAGCCAAGACGGACCTGGAGGCGGCACTCAAGAAGGCCGCCGATCACGCTCTGACGGTGTCCTCTGACGGCAGCCGGATCAGCTGGCCGGCGCCGACGACCGCGGCGGACAAGAGCGACCCGGAGTACGCCACCACCTACCGGCAGCTCGCGGACGAGGTGGCCGGCGACATCCAGAAGGCCGTCGCACGGGCGGTGGCAGCCGACGTCGCGGCCGCCACCGCACTCGCCGGCGCCACCGGAAAGGACAAGACCTCCTTCCAGCCAGGGCCGGGCAGGCCCGAGGAGCAGGCCAAACAGGCGGCCGACATCCTGAAGCTAGCCGGGAACGTCACCGACGCCCAATTGGACCAGCTCAACAAGGCGTTGAAGGAACACGCCAACGACCCGCGGTTCACCTCGGCCTTCTACCAAGACCTCGGGCCGGACGGATTCCTCAAGTACTACGGCCAGTTGGCCGCCGCCTCGGCCGACAAGGACGGGAGGCGGCCGCAGGCCATCTCGGACCTCCAGAAGAACCTCGGGACGGCGCTGGCCACCGCCACCAACACCTGTAACTACCCGCGCCTGTCGGACGAGTGGGAAGCGGCACTGCGGCGCGCGGGAGTGGCCCGGGTCGACGTCTGGCCGGCCGGCGGCGCCCAGCCGTTCGGCTACCAGGTCCTGTCGAACATCCTGCGGACCGGCACGTACGACAAGCATTTCCTGAACCCGATCGCCGAGCACGTCACCCAGCTGAGCAAGAAGGACGGGGTCTGGTCCTCGGACGGGTGGAACGTCCGGGACTTCAACCGGTTGAAGTTCCTGGGAGCCCCGGAGGGCGGCCTCAACCCGATGGCGGGGGTGCTGGAGGCTCTCGGACACAATCCGCAGGCTGCGATGGCCTACTTCCACGACCCAGCCACGACCTACAACATCGACGGGTCGGTCAAGGCGTACAACCAGAAGAACGACTACTTCGACCTGCTGACCAAGTCGGGTGGCCATTCGCCGCTCCAGGACGTGTGGACGGGACGCACCGAGCTGTACGGCCACGTCGAGCAGGCCGGGGCGACCTCCCTCGGCCACGCGCTGGAGGCGGCCACCACCGGCCGCGCCTACGACTCACAGGACCCGCTGACGCCCCACACCCCGGACGAGGCGGCGCTGATGAAGCAAGTGGTCGACCGTTTCGGGAACGGGGACGGCCCCAAGTCGCTCCGTGCGGGGGAGCCGTTCGCCTGTGCCGCGCCGAGTCTGGGCCACATGATGGCCGCCTACATGGGCGACGTACAGGTGGCGATGAGTCCGCAGGACCACACGCTGACGACCTACGGCGCCCCGGTGAAGATGAGCACGGAGGACGCCGCGAAGCTACTGGGCGCGCTGGGTCGCAACCCCGAGGCCTTCGGCACCATCGCCCAGGCCCAGCAGGCCTACACGGCGGCGCACATCCAGGACGTCATGCTGCACCGGGATGTCTACGGCGCCCAGTTCGACCAGGCAGTGAACAATGCGGCGCGCTCCGGCGGTGAGGTGGCCGGGATCCTCACAGCAGCCCGCTCGGACGCGTTGGTGAAGGAGATGCACGCTCAGGCGGACGCGTACAACAAGTCCATCGACCAGAACGGGATGTGGGGGAAGGCGGTCTGGACCGCGACCGGCGGCAAGGTGCTTGCGGCGATTCCCGGTGTCGGTGCGGGCCTGTCGCTGCCGGTGAACTACTTCGTCGATCAGCTGACGTCGAGCTACCACATCACCGACGTGAACACCGCGGACCCGGCCACGCATGCGGACGTGGCGGGCGTCGGCGGCCCGGCCGGCGCGGCCAAGCAGGCAGTGGAGACCGCGGCGCAGGGAACCGGCCTGAACCCCTACCAGATCGAGGCACTGTCCGGAGGGGCCGCGAACGCGGTGCGGGACGGTGCGAATGACAGCGCGGGGCTCTTCGCCAGGGCCGTCAATGGCTGAGGGCAAGCGGAACGGGCGGCGGTGGCTCGCCGCCGGGGCCGCGGCGGTGGTCCTCGCCGGGGCCGGGTGGTGGTGGCGGTCGGCTCAGGCACCGGCGGAGCTGCCGGCCAGCGCCTGCTGGTCGGTGCTCACGCGGGCGGATCTCAAGCCCCTGGCGGAGGGCGAGCACGGGACCTTCGCCGTGTCCTACTGGCTGGACGACGACGGGACGCGGCTCCGTCCGAGCCCGAAGGAGTGGGAGCAGAGCTGTGAGGTCCGACGGTCTCCGGAGGACACCGTCCTGAGGATCGTCGTGGAGCCTTTGGGAGACTCCGCCATGCAGGGCCGCTTCGCTCCGTCGGGGACTGACGGTCCGCTCGACTTCGGACCGGACGTGCAAGGGCTGGTCAGGCAGGCGAAGGCGAGCCTCGGGTTCCGGTGCGACAATCCGGAGACCGCGAGCACGAGTGCGCCCTACGTGGAGATCGAGGTCGGGACGCGTTTCACCCGACCGGTGCCGGACCGGAGCCACCGGGCGATCCTCGACATCGCGCTCAAGACCGCCAAGGCCGTCGTGGCGAGCTACCCGTGCTCGAACCCGCTGCACCTGCCGGACAGCGTGCCCGAGGTGGCAGCGAACTTCCCGTCGGCGGGCCCCTGACCGCCCTCGGGCCGCCCCTGTGCGGATCGGATGATCGAACCAGTAGACCTGGTGAGGTTCGACCGCGACGGCGCCCTCGGCAAGCCCGCGCCCGACCCGGTCCGGCACGCCGCCCGGACCATGGGCGTCGACCCGGCCCGCTGCGCCACGCGGGCGGCGGCGGAGCGGCCGGCCGGGCCGGGTGCGGACGGCCTCGGCGACAAGGGCGGGCGGCGCGGCTCGGTGGCCGGTCACCAGGGGTAGGTGCCGCCCTCGGGGTGGAAGAACCGGCCGGTCGCGCTCGTCTCGGCCTCGCCGAGCTGGCGGGCGATCCGGTGGCCGCCCTCCTGCGACGTCGCGTGGCCGCTGTGGCCGTTGAGGTCGGTCGCGCAGTAGCCCGGTTCGAGGGAGCTGACCTTGATGCCGCTGTCGCGCAGCGTCCGGGCGTAGATCAGGGTGACGGCGTTCAGCGCGGCCTTGGAGGAGTTGTAGGCGAGCAGCGTCGCGTGCTCCCAGAGGGGGCTGTCCGGGTCGGCCAGGAAGGAGAAGCTGCCGAGGCCGCTGGAGACGTTGCCGATCAGCCCGGCCGGTGACTTGCGCAGCAGCGGCAGCATGGCGTTGGTGACGGCGATGACGCCGAGCACGTTGGTCTCGTAGGTCTCGCGCACCGCCTCGACGGGCAGTTCCTCCGGTGTGCGCTGCCAGTCCCGGGCGACACCCGCGTTGTTGACCAGGGTGTCCAGCCGGCCGTATTCGGCGGCGATCAGGTCGGCCGCGGCGGTGATGGTGGCCGGGTCGGTCACGTCCAGGCGGACGGGGCGGACGTCCAGGCCCTCGGCGGTGAGGCCGGCGGCGGCCGCGGCGCCGCGCTCGGCGTCGCGGGCGCCGATCAGGACGGTGTGCCCGGCGCGGGCGAGTTCGCCGGCGGTGGCGAGGCCGATGCCCTTGTTGGCGCCGGTGATCAGGACGATGCGGTTCTTCGCTGGGGTGGTCATGGCTCCACCGTGGCGGGTTCGGGGCCCGGGTGGGAGGGCACTGTCGAGGGTGGTACCGGCAGTCCCATGGTGGGCGGGCGGGTGTCCGGGCCAGACTGGGGCTGTGGAACACGTGGACCGGGCGGAGTTGGCCGCCTTCCTGCGGCGCTGGCGCGCCCGGGTCCAGCCGGCCGACGTCGGCCTGCCGGCCGGTGGGCGGCGCCGTACCGCGGGCCTGCGCCGCCAGGAGGTCGCGCAGCTCGCGGGCATGTCGGTGGAGTACTACATCCGCCTCGAACAGGGCCGGGGCCCGCGGCCGTCCCGCCAGATGATCGGGGCGATCAGCCGGGCGTTGCGGCTGTCCGACGACGAACGCGCCCACCTGCACCACCTGGTGGGCGAGCCGCCGCTGCCGCCGCCAGGGTTGGCCCGCGAGGTGCGGCCGGGCGTCCTGCACCTGCTCGACCGGCTGGATGACACCCCGGCCATGGTCTGCAGCGCCGCCCGGGACGTGCTCGCCTGGAACGCCATGGCGGCCGCGCTGCTCGGCGACTTCTCGGCTCTGCCGCCGGGCGAGCGCAACCTCGTCTGGCGGTTCTTCACCGACCCGGACGCCCGCGCCCTCCACGAACCCTCCGGCGGCGAGGAGTTCGCCTGCCGGGCGGTCGCCGACCTGCGGTCCGCCGCGGCCCGCTACCCCGCCGACAGCGCCCTGCGCGCCCTGGTCGGGCGGCTGCTGGCGCACAGCGCCGAGTTCCGGGAGCTGTGGGCGCGGCAGGACGTGGAGGTGCGCCGCTCGACCAGCAAGAGGCTCCGCCACCCGGTGGTCGGCCTGCTCGACCTCGACTGCGAGGCGCTGCACGACCCGCACCGCGACCAGTGGACGATCTTCTACACCGCCGCCCCCGGCACGACGTCGCACGCGGCGCTGCGGTTGCTGAAGGTGGTGGGCAGTCAGGACCTCGCGGTACGGGAGTGAGCGGGCCCCGGCTCCTCGTTCGCGGTCCCGCGCAGCGTGGCGGTGGCGATGTCCAGGAAGTCCTGCCCGGGCCCGGTGAGGCCCTCCTCCGGCACGGCCAGGCAGATCTCGACGGGCAGCGAGTCGGTGACCGGCAGGTAGACGAGGTCGGGGCGGGAGTACGAGCCCGTGACGCTGAGCGGGACGAGTGCGATGCCCTGCCCGGAGGCGACCAGCTCGAACTTCTCGTCCAGGGAGGACGTCCGCCGCTTCCTGGCGTCGAGGATCGGCTCGCCGTCGAGGTCGGCCGCGGTGAGGGCGTGCCGGCCGGCCAGCCGATGCGTCACCGGCAGGCAGGCGACCTTGGTCTCGTGCCCGATCGGGACGGTGAGCAGCCCCGTGTCGTCGAACGGGCGGCGCAGGAGGCCGACGTGGGCGCGGCCGTCGCGCAGCGGGGCGTCCTGCTCCCACCAGCGCAGCGGCAGGACGTCGACCCCGACGTCCGGGTGGCGCGCGGTGAACGCCCGGATCGCCTCCGACACGTGCAGCCCCGGCGAGAACGCGACGACCAGCCGCCGCTCGCCCAGCGCGGCCTCCTGGACGCGCCGCAGGGCGGTGTCCACCGTCGCGGTGATCCGCGCCGCCTCCTGGTACAACTGCTCACCAGCGGAAGTCAGTTCGACACTGCGCGTGGTCCGGGTGAACAGCCGGCAGCCCAACTCCTGCTCGAAGGCGCGGATCTGACGGCTGAGGACGGGCTGCGCGATGAACAGTTCCTGGGCTGCCCGACCGAACTGCCGGTGCTCGGCCACCGCGACGAAGTAGCGGAGCTTGCGCAGGTCCAGATCCATGCCCGTACGGTATCAACGCACGCGGAAGAGGTATTGGACTCCCGCTCCCGGCCGCTCGGAGACTGGCGGCATGACAGAAACGCGCAAGACCGCCCTCGTCATCGGTGCCTCCCGCACCCTGGGCCTCGGCATCGCCGCCGAGTACCTGCGGCGCGGCTGGGACGTCATCGGCACGGTGCGCGGCAGTCGCCGCACGGGCCTGCACGAGCTGGCCGGGCCCTCCGGCGGAAGGCTGACCGTCGAGTCGCTGGAGATGACCGACCCGGAGCAGATCGCGGCCCTGCGCGACCGGCTGGCCGGGCGCACCCTCGACCTGCTCTTCGTCAACGCCGCCATCACGCGGGGCGACCTGCCGATCGGCGAGGTGCCGACGGACATGTTCACCGAGGTGATGGTGACCAACGCGCTCAGCCCGATGCGCGTCGTGGAGACCCTCGGCCCGCTGGTCGCACCGACCGGGACCATCGGCGTGATGTCCTCCGACCAGGGCGGCATCTCCCTGAACACCGAGGGGGGCCAGGACCTGTACCGGGCCGCGAAGTCCGCGCTCAACCAGCTGATGCGCTGCTACGCCGTCCGCCGGGCCGGTGACGGCCGCACGCTGCTGCTCATGGACCCGGGCTGGGTGCGCACCGAACTCGGCGGGCCGGAGGCGGAGTTGAGCGTGGAGGAGAGCGTTCCCGGGGTGGTGGAGACGATGGAGCGCCATCGCGGCGAGCCCGGGCTCCGGTTCCTGGACCACCAGGGCAAGGACGTGCCCTGGTAGGTGGCGCTCTGGGCGCCGGTGCTCTGGGAGCCGTGCCCCGGTGGTCGTGGCCCCGGTGGTCGTGGCGGCGGGAGAATCTCCGTTGCAGGGCAGCGCGGTTGCTGGAAGGGTCGGGCGCCATGTCATCCTCCCGCAAGATGCACGCCGACGAACTCGACATCGACGACGCCCTCGTTCGCCGGATGATCGCCGCGCAGTTCCCGCAGTGGGCGGGTCTGCCGGTCGAGGAGGCGACCACGGCCGGGACCAGCAACGCGATGTACCGGCTGGGCCCGGACCTGGTGGTGCGCATCCCCCGGATCCCGGGAGCCGTCGAGGACATCGAGAAGGAATCCGTCTGGCTGCGGCGCCTCGCCGCGGAGCTTCCGGTCGCGGTGCCCGTGTCGCTGGCGCAGGGCCGGCCGGGCGACGGCTGCCCGTGGCCCTGGTCGGTGCTCCGTTGGCTGGACGGCGCGAACCCGGTGGTCGGACAGGTGGCCGAACCGGCCCTGTTGGCCGCCGACCTGGCGGAGTTCGTGGCGGCCCTGCACCGGGTCGACCCGGTCGGCGGCCCCGCCTCCTACCGCAGCGAGCCCCTGCCGGAGCGGGACGGCGCGGTCAGGGCGGCGATCGCGGGGCTGGCGGGCGTCATCGACACCGCGGCCGCGACCTGCGCCTGGGAGCACGCGCTCCGGGCCCCCGGCCACCCCGGCCCGCCGGTCTGGATCCATGCCGACCTGCAGCCCGGCAACCTGCTGGTGGACGGGCGCGGCCGGCTGAGCGCCGTCATCGACTTCGGCTGCGCGGGCCTCGGCGACCCGGCCGTGGACCTGATCACCGCCTGGTACGTGCTCCCCGCGCCGGTCCGCGCCGCCTTCCGGACGGGTGCGGGTGCCGACGGAGCCGCCTGGGCCCGCGGCCGGGGCTGGGCGCTGTCCGTGGCGCTGCTGGAACTGGACTACTACCGGGAGACCGACTCCCGGATGGCGGGCATCGCCCGGCACGTGATCGGCGAGGTGCTGGCCGATCACGCCTCCCCGGCCGGTCACGCCTCCCCGGCCGGTCACGCCTCCCCGGCCGGTCACGCCTCGCCGTCCGGCAGTCGCCACTCGTAGGGGAACAGGTCGTCCTCCCAGCCGGGCGAGCCGGCCAGCTCGGTGGCGGCCTGCGGGGCGCGCAGGAGGCAGCGGTGGCGCAGCAGTTCACGTCGCTCGGCGGGGGTGAGCAGGCGTTCGTCGGGCGTCAGGTCCTGGTAGTGGCCGAGGTCGGGGCGGCCGTCGACCGAGCCGTTCTCGGCGACGTTGAGGTGGTCGCCGCCGGAGGTGCGGTAGTCGAGGCGGAAGTCCGTCCGCCACTGGGAGTTGCCGCCCCAGTTGTGGGACAGGTCGTGGGTGCGCCGGTCGGCGCGGCGGAAGGTCCAGTACAGCGGGAAGCGGTCCGCCACCCCGAGCTGGGCGTGCGCGGCGCCGGCCCGGATCCGTACCCCGGCGCGGCTGAACAGCAGTTCGCCCAGCATCAGCCCGGGGTGGCGGACGGCCAGGACCTCGATCGGCGCCTGCGGGTCCGCGGCCTGTTCGACCTCGACGATCTCGTGCAGGAAGGGGTCGAAGGGGGTGGCGTCCTCGAACGGCGTCATGCCGAGCGCGGTGAAGAGGCGGAGGCGGCAGGGGAGTTCCGGATGGAGCAGGAGCACGTCGCTGACGCGGCCGAGGGCGTAGAGCTCCTGGAGCAGTTCCTGGCCGTCCTCGTCGCCCCACCAGTGGTGGTGGGTCGAGGCGGTCCGGAGCCGGTCGCGGTAGTCGTCGGCCCCCTCCTGGTCGAGCCAGGGGCCGATGACGTCTTCGGCGGGGCCGTCGGTGTCGAGCAGGGCCTCGTACAGTGCGCGGGCGTTCACCCTGGCGATCCTGGCAGGTGGACGAGCGGGCGGCGAGACCGCCCGGGGCCCGGTGCCCGACCGGATGGCCGGGCACCGGGGCGCGAGGTCAGCGGACCACCCGCTCACCTGCCCGGTCGGTCACCCGCTCGCCCGCTCAGCCGTTCACCCGCTCACCCGGCCGGCCGAGGTGGCGGGCGAGGAAGCGGGCGGCGCTGTCGGCCTCGAAGCGGGGGAACTCCTTGTGCGCGCCGGAGTTCACGTGCAGGGACTTCTCCTTCGAGGCGAAGGCGTCGAACAGCGCGAGACCGGCCTCGCGCGGGATGTGCTCGTCGTCCCACTGCATGGCGAACTCGACCGGTACGGTGATCCGCTTGGCGTGTTCGGCGAGGGCGTCGGGCCAGTGCTGGCCGAAGACCGCGGCGGTGATCCGGGGTTCGGCCGCCACGAAGGGGACGCCGATCGCGGTGCCCATGTTGATGCCCCAGTAGCCGACGGGGCCGTGGGTGCCGATCTCGGGGAGCTGCTGGAGGGCGTCGAGGGCCGCGTGGTACTCCGGTGCGGCGATCCTCGCCAGGTGGTCGTTGTAGCGGACGATGATCGGGCCTTCCGGCTCGCCGGCCGCCCTCGCCCGGAGCATGTCGGCGATTTCCGCTTCGTCGTGCGCCGTGCGGGGCCGGTCGCCGTGTCCGGGTGCGTCGAGGACGGCGACGTGGTAGCCGTGGCCGGTCACGAGGAGTCGGGCGCGGCCCGACATCGCGGGGTGCTTCTTGTGGTTGCCGCCGCCGTGGGCCATGAGGACCAGGGGTGCGCGGTCGGGGCCGGAGGTCGGCGACCAGAGGACTCCGGGGACGTCGCCCAGGGTGAAGTCGCGCTCGCGCATGCCGTCGGAGGGCGACTCGGAGGTGAACTGGAGAGAGTGCATGGCGTGATGCCTTTCGGGAGCGCAGGATGTTCGGGCGCTCCCGGCGACGACCGTGTCAGTCGCCGACCGTGACGGAGAGGGGGAGCGCCCACGTCGGTACAGCCTTCACGGGTCTCACCTCCTCTGACGGTGTCTCGGTCCGGGGGAGATCCTGCAGCCTGTGCACCGCCCCGCGCAAGTGTGTTTTCTCAGTGATCGGCCAGGGCGGCGGCGACGGCCGCTTCGGCGTGCAGCCGGGCGGTGGGGAAGACGGGGACGGGGCTGTCCTGCGGGCGGACGAGCAGTTCGATCTCGGTGCAGCCGAGCACGATCCCCTCGGCGCCCGCGGCGACCAGGTCCTCGATCACCCGCCGGTACTCCGCGCGCGACTGTTCCCGGACGGCGCCGACGCACAGCTCCTCGTAGATCACCCGGTGGACGAGGGCGCGCGACTCGGCGTCCGGGACGAGGACGTCGAGGCCGCCGGACGCCAACCGCCCGCGGTAGAAGTCCTGTTCCATGGTGAACGCCGTGCCGAGCAGCCCGACGCGGCGCAGGCCCGCCGCCCTTACGGCGTCCGCGGTGGCGTCGGCGAGGTGCAGCAGGGGGACGGAGACCGCGGCCTCCACGTGGCCGGCGACCTTGTGCATGGTGTTGGTGCAGAGCAGCAGGAGTTCCGCGCCTGCGGCCTCCAGGGATCGGGCGGCGCCGGCCAGGACCGTCCCGGCCTCCTCCCAGCGGCCGGCGGCCTGCAGTTGCTCGATCTCGGCGAAGTCGACCGAGTGGAGGACGAGTCGGGCGGAGTGCAGTCCGCCGAGGCGGTCGCGGGTGAGTTCGTTGAGCAGGCGGTAGTACTCGGCGGTGGATTCCCAGCTCATGCCGCCGATCAGGCCGAGTGTCTTCATGGGGCTATTTATAAGGCGATCTCGAAAAATTACGCAAGCTTATAAGGGAATCTTTTAGCTCTTCCCTCGCGGCACCCGGTGCTGCCACTCCCGGGCGAACACCACCGAGCCCGCCTCCAGCGCCCGGAGCTGCACGACGCTGAGGAAGTGCCCGGCGTCGCAGCGCAGTTGGGCGCGGGTCTGGACGGTGACGTCCCAGCCGAGGTCGGGGCGCTCCAGCCGTACGGTGTGGTCGGTGCGGGCCTGGGCGCTGAGCGGGGCGCCGGTGAGGACGCGGTAGGCGGTGACGGTGTGCTCGTCGCGGACCAGGCCGTCGGGGTGGGTGCGGCTGCCGTCGCCGGCGGGGGAGAGTTCGGTGCGCCACTCGTGGCGTCCGATGTCGTGGATGGTGACGTGCTCGGGCCGGGCGGTGAGCGGTTCGGTGAGGTGGATGTCGAGCGGCTCGGGCAGCGTGGGCGCCTCGAAGGTGACGGGCGCGGCGCCGATGTCGGCGGCGAGGTGGCGGACGGGCAGGCCGAGGGTGGAGCGGGACGGGTCGAGGGCGTAGCCGGCGGCCTCCGCCGGGGGCCACACCCACGGCCAGTAGACGGACGAGAGGGCGAGCCGTAGCCGGTGCCCGGCGGGGACGGTGCGGGCGCAGGCCGCGAGTTCGACCTCGGCGTCCGGCCCGGAGTCGGGCGCGACGGCCAGGACGCCCCGGGTGACCAGCTCCGAGGTGCCGTCGGGGCCGACGGCGCAGAGCCGGGCCGCCACCAGGGCGGCCGGTCCGCCCCCGCGCAGCCGCAGCCGCAGGGTCGGGGCGCCGAGCAGTTCGACGGGTTCGGGCAGTGGCTGGGAGTCGAAGCAGACCGAGCGGCCGTCCTCCTCGCGCTGGTCGGGCGGCTGGTCTGCGGGGCGGCCGTGCGGGACGTAGGCGCCGGCGTTGAGGCCGGTGTGCTGCGGGGAGCGGACGTGGACGTACCGGTCGTCGGAGGCGGTGCCGGCGGTGCGCAGCGGCCCGTCGAGGCCGTAGTGGATCTCCCGGACGTCGGGGGAGGGCCAGGCGTCGTCGCTGGTCCAGCGGGTGCTGATCCAACTGCGCAGGGCGGGTTCGGTGGCGGCGCCGGTGTCGGCGCCGCGCAGCCAGTGGTCCCACCAGCGCAGGGTCTCGGGCAGGGCGTCCTCGGGCAGGCCGTGCGGCCAGGGGCCGATCAGGGCGCGTGCGGTGGGGGACTCGGCGAGCAGGCGCAGGACGAAGGAGCAGGACGGGTCGCCCCAGCCGGCGATGGCGAGGGTGGGGACGGAGACGGGCACGGTGGTGTCGCCGGCGGCGAGCCAGGCGTCGACGGGCGGTTCCAGGGACTCCAGGCGGCCCAGCCAGCCGCCGCGCCAGGCGTCGCCGACGTGGCGCGGGTCCGGCGGCAGGGCCGCGTCGGCGACCAGGGCGGTGAGCCGGGTGTGCAGGTCGGCGGCGAGGAGGGCGCCGCCGAGCCGGTGGCCGCCCTCGGGGCAGGCGGTGACCACGGCGCCGACGGTGTCGGGCGCCCGGGCGGCGAGCCGCAGGGCGGCGGTCCCGGCGGCGCCGACGCCGAGCAGGCCGACGCGGCCGGTGGACCAGGGGCGGCGGGCGAGCCAGTCGACCACGGCGGCGCCGTCGGCCAGTTCCTGCTCGCCGCCGGGCTCGCCGGGGGTGCCGCCGGAGTTGCCGTGCCCCCGGGTGTCGACCCGCAGGGCGGCGTAGCCGTGGCCCGCGTACCAGGGGTGGCGGCGGGCGTCGTCGGCGGCGGTCCGGTCGGTGAGGCGGTCGCCGGAGTACTCCAGCAGTGCGGGGACGGGCTCGTCGCCGGCCGGTCGCCACAGCCGGGCGGCCAGCCGGGTGCCGTCCGGCAGGGGGATGCGGACGTCCTCGCGGGTGGTGTGGAACGGGTACGACGGCATGGCCGCTCCCATCGGATCCCGGGCCGGGTGGTCGCCGGCGGGCCCGCGGCGCGTACGCGGGGGGTGGTGCGTCGCGTGCGCGCCGCGGGCGTCGGTATTCCGACCCTAGGGGAGGATGCGGCCGATTTCCTGGCGAGTGCGGCCTCCCGGCGGGCGGGCGTCCCGGCGGGTGGTGCGGGCCGGAGGGCCGGCGTCCCGGCGGGTGGTGCGGGCCGGTCAGGCCTTGCTGAGCCAGGCGGTGGCGTTGAGGGCGAGGGCGGCGTCGGTGCCGGCCGGGTCGTCCCAGCCGTCGAAGAGGGTGTTGCCGGACTGGCCGGTGCCGTCGTCGATCGGGGAGCTGTCGCCCCAGATGGCGACCCGGCCGGAGCCGAAGGTGCTGGTGACGAAGAAGGCGCCGGTGTTGCCGCTGTTGCCGGTCCGGTAGACCAGGCCCTTGACCGAGGGGTTGTCGGCGGGCTTGAGGGTGAAGGTGGTGCCGTTGCGCAGGATGGAGCCGGTGACGGTGCCGAAGGGGCCGTTCAGGACGGGGTCGGTGGCGTCGTTGACCGCGCGCGGGTTGTCGGTGGTGATGTTGAGCAGGTCGACGGAGAAGCCGAAGGGGTCGTTGTTGTTCACCCCGTTGTTGGTCAGCAGGTCGTTGATGATCTTCGGCGAGTCCCAGCCGTCGTTGTTGCGGTCGCTGTTGACGTGGTCGGAGACCAGGAAGAGTCCGCCGCCGTTCTGGACGAACCGCATGACCGCGGACTTCTCGCTCGCGCTCAGCCGGATGTTCGGCTCCGGGATGACGAAGGTGTCGAAGTTGGCGAGGTCGAGCGCGCCGCCGGTGCCGTAGGTGATGGTGGAACCGGACGGCAGGGTCTTGAGGCTGTACTGGCCGGTCTTCTGCAGGGCGACGCCCCAGGCGGACAGTGCGCCGGTCCAGCTCTTCTCGGTGGTGGGGCTGGGGTTCTGGGCCAGCGGGTCGGGCTGGCTGGTGCTGATGATCCAGTCGGCGTTGCCGGCGGTCTCGGCCTTGCTGTTGTCGAACAGCACCCGGTGCGGGGTGGTGGTGAGGGCGGTCGTCGCGGTGGGGGCGGCGGGGGCGGCGGTGGCGGGCGGGGCGAGGGTGGTGAGGCCGGCCGCGAGCAGCGTCGCGCCGGAGAGAGCTGCGAGGGTTCGGATGCGGATCGTCATGTGCCGTTCCTCCGTGGGGAGTCGAGGTGTTCGGCGCCCGAGTTTTCGCGCGTAGAACGGGAGTATCCGCGCGTAGAGCGGCCGGAGGAAGTCCCGGGAGGTTACGAAGCCCTGTACGGGTCGTGGTGATCTCGGGGTGGTCGGAGACCGGTCCGTAATTGCGCATGACTTGCAAGTACGAGCGCGGAAGCGGAAAGATGGCCCAGCTCCGCCCGCTCGCCGAAAGGACCCCTCGATGACCGCCCCTCGCTGGCGCGACCGGCTCACCCGTGAGGAGTGGATCCGCCTGGCCGGAATGGGCGGGTTCGTCCTCGCGCTGCACGTCGTCGGCTGGTTCACCCTGCTCGCACTCGTCGCACCCGAGCACTACACCGTCGGCGGCCAGGTGTTCGGCGCCGGCATGGGCCTGACCGCCTACACCCTCGGCATGCGGCACGCCTTCGACGCCGACCACATCGCCGCCATCGACAACACCACCCGCAAGCTGATGGGCCAGGGCAAGCGGCCGCTGTCCGTCGGCTTCTGGTTCTCGCTCGGGCACTCCTCGATCGTCTTCGGCCTCTGCGCGCTGCTGGCCTTCGGCATCCGCTCGCTCGCCGGCCAGGTGGAGTCCGACGACTCGACGCTGCACGAGATGACCGGCCTGATCGGCGTCACCGTCTCCGGCACCTTCCTGCTGCTCCTCGGCCTGATCAACCTGGGCGCCTTCAACGGCATCCTCAAGGTCTTCCGCCGGATGCGCGTGGGCGAGTACGACGAGGCCGAGCTGGAGCGCCAGTTGGAGCGGCGCGGGCTGATGAACCGCATCCTCGGCCGGGTCACCAGGGCCGTCACCAAGCCGTGGCACATGTATCCGGTGGGCCTGCTGTTCGGCCTGGGCTTCGACACCGCCACCGAGGTGTCCCTGCTGGTGCTGGCGGGCGGCGCGGCGGCCTTCTCGCTGCCCTGGTACGCGCTGCTCACGCTGCCGATCCTGTTCGCGGCCGGGATGAGCCTGCTGGACACCATCGACGGCTCGTTCATGAACTTCGCGTACGAGTGGGCCTTCTCCAAGCCGGTCCGCAAGATCTACTACAACCTGACCGTCACCGGGCTGTCGGTGCTGGTCGCGCTGGTCATCGGCTCGATCGAGCTGATCGGCCTGCTCGGCGAGAAGCTGGACATCACCAGCGGGCCGATCGCCTGGATCGGCGGGCTGGACCTCAACTTCGTCGGCTACGCGATCGTCGGGCTGTTCGTGCTCACCTGGGCCGCGGCGATCGCCTTCTGGAAGTTCGGCAACGTCGAGGAGAAGTGGTCGGCCGGACTGGCCACCGGCTCCGCCTCGGCGGCCGCCGCCACCGCCTCGGCCGTCGCCAAGCCGGAGTAGCGCACGGACGGACCGAGGGGGCCGGTGACCGGGGCCGGTCACCGGCCCCCTCGGGGCTTTCCGGCCTGGCGCGCCCTACTTCAGCGCGGCGAGCACCGCGGCCGCCATCACCTTCTCGCCGGTCGCGTTCGGGTGGAACGGCACGGCGGGCGAGCCGGGCAGCGCGCCCTCGATCCAGCGGTCGTCCGAGCAGACGTCGTGTCCGAGGGTCGGCGTGGCGGTGTCGACGTACGTCGCGCCGCCCGCGGCCGCGGTGGACCTGAGCGCGGCGTTCAGCTCGTCGAGCACGCCGTGCATGTACTCGACGTCGCCGGGGGTGACGGGCTGGCGCAGCACGCAGGACGAGCCGTCGGCGGGCAGCACGGACGGGTAGCCGACCAGCAGCACCTTGGCCTTGGGGGCCTTGCGGTGGATGCGTTGGAGGGTGTCGGCGAGCTGCGGGGCGATGCCGGTGGTGATCCGCTCCGCCAGGTCGTCGTTGCCGTACTGCCAGGACCACGTCCTCCAGTCCCAGTAGCCGTGGTGGTAGACGTCCTTGCACGGTGTGCCGAGCGGGTTGACGACGGCGCCGGCGATGCAGGTGGCGACCAGTTCGCCGAGTCCGAGGTCGCTGGCCGCGAGGTCGTTGCCGCCGATTCCGAGGGTGACCAGGTCGGTGTCGGGGGTCAGCGCGTCCAGCTGGGGGTCGTTGACCTTGATGAAGGCGTCGTACTGGGGCTGGGTCATCGCCTTGACCTTCGCGGCGGCGCAGGTGACGTCGGTGTACGCGCCGGCCTTGAGGGCGGCGGCCACCAGGTGGCCGTAGTTGTGGTCGGAGCGCAGGCACAGGCCGGCCGACTGGCCGGGCACGCCGGCGCCTGCGGCGTAGGAGTCGCCGAGTGCCACGTAGTGCTTCGGGGCGGGGGTGGCGGCCTGGGCGCCGGTGGAGGTGAGTGCGAGGGCGGCGCCGAGGGCGACCGCGGCCAGGGCGGTGGAATTCCGGAGGTGCCGGGGTTTCCGGGCAGGGCGGAGCACGGTTCCTCCTGGGGGAGAGAAACGACGGGTGGGGGTCGTGCGGAGCCGGGCCACAGCTACTCGCAGGTAAGTTACTGCCAGGTTTCGTGGCCGTCCATGGTTTGCGCGGAAATTGCCGAAATCCCGTCAGATGCGCCGCCGATGGCATTTCGCATTTCGCTCCACCGTGTATCGGAGGTGTTTCCGAAACGCCGTGGAGCGGAATTCGTGAACGCGCTTGTCACCGCACCAGGCCGCTGCCGAGGTCCTGTCTCTTATACACATCTGACGCTGCCGACGAAGAGGATAGTGTAGAT
>NZ_JOHO01000097.1 GCF_000719705.1 Streptomyces sp. NRRL S-350
TGGTCCTCGCGGACATCACCGGCGACGGCCGCGCGGACTACCTCCTCACCAACTCCGGCGGCTCCGTCAACGCCTACGTCAACAACGGCGGAGACGGCCGCGGAGGCTGGACCGACTACGGCCGCGTCGCCGCCGGCGCCTAACGCACAGGACCAGCCGACCACCACCTCCGGCGGACACAACAGCCGGCCCGGTCGACGGTAGGCCACCAGAGCGGGCCCCGCTCGCCCTGAGATGCCTGGAGGCCCTTACCCCATGCAGGTAAGGGCCTCACGCACGGGCCCGAATCAACCAACAGCGTCTCCGGGTGGAGGGCGGGCCCCTGGCGGGTCCGGTGGCGCTGTTCGTCGCGCCCGGGTGCGGACGGGGTCAGCCGGCGGGGCGGTCTGGCCGGCGGTGGCGATGCACTCGACGTCCAGCTGGTCGGCGAGGCCGGCCAGCACCGCGCCAAGCCCGTGGCGGTCACCGGGTCCGTCCCGGGCACACCGCGCTGCGCCCAGTCCTGCCAGGTGGCGGCGATCCCGCGCAGCAGGCCGGTGACGTAGTCGGCCGGGACCACCAGTGCGCCGTCCTGGTCGCGGCGCACCGGCAGGTGGAACTGCTGCTCTCCGCCGTTGCGGGATTCCATGAATTTCCTCCGGTGAATTTTGCTCGATGGTCATAGAAAAAGTCCCGGCTGCCTTTTCGGCGGCCGGGACTGGCCTTTTTTCGGCGACATGGGGCCGCTGGCGGGGTGGTCTTACAGCTCGAGGTCCATCCAGGCGACGTCGTTGAGTTCGACGTCGAGGCCGCGGGCACGGCGACCGCCGTCCTTGAAGTACTCATCGCCCAGGGCCTCGGCGAGGATCGCTTCCTGCCGGGCCTGGCTCGCTCCGGCGTCGCGGGCTTCGTAGAGCCGCTGGGCGAGGGAGCCGGGCATCTTCTGGTGATCATCCGGGGGCGGGGGTCGTCGGTGGAGCCGCCGGCCGCGCTATAGCCGAAGGTCGCCTGGATGTGGAGCATGAACCCCTTCGTCTCGGCGTCGCGGCGGACCTGGCAAGGGCCAGATCCACCGACCTCGCCCACCGCGGAGCGGATGGAGCGCGCGGCCTGGCGGGCGACGGCGTTCTCCCGCATCCGGAGGCGCAGCTCTTGGTAGGCGGTGTGGTCGGCGAGCGGGGGCCGGGCCGACTGCGCAGCGGTCGGTTCACCGCGGTGGGTGGGGCGGTTGTCGGGGTCCTGGTCGTGCTGCAGCACGGGGGCGGGGCCGACGCGGGTGGATCGTCTTCGAGGACGAGGCCGGGTTCGCGATGACGCCGCCGCGCGCCCGCACCTGGGGGCGACGCGGATGCACGCCCGTCGTCCGCGTCCGCGGCCGTTCCCGACGCCGGATCTCGGTGGCCGCGATGTGCTGCTACAAACCCGGCGAGCAGAGCCGGATGATCTACCGGCCCCGCTTCCACTTCCCGCTCAAGGGAGCCCGCAAGAGCTTCGCCTGGACCGACTACCGCGACCTTGCCGTCCGCGCGCACATTCAGCTCGGCGGCCCGATCGTCCTGGTGTGGGACAACCTGAACACCCACCTGGCCGCCGGCATGAAGCAGTACGCCGCGGAACACGACTGGCTCACCGTCGTCCAACTTCCCTCGTACGCACCTGACCTCAACCCGGTCGAAGGCCTCTGGTCGCTCTTGCGGCGCGGCCCGATGGCGAACACGGCCTTCGCCGACCCCGACCACCTCACCCGCACCCTCCGCCGAGGCCTGCGACACATCCAGCTCCAGGCCGCCCTCATCGACGGATGCCTGGGTGGCACCGGTCTGTCACTCACACCACCGACCCCACCCTGAAAACCTCAGTAGGTGGTGGCGGGTGGGGGTGTTCGGTTTTGTGGGTCGGGGTGCCCGCCGGGCCGGGGCCGCTTTCGTCTGTTCGGCCGTGGTGCTGCGCGTCCTGGTGCTCGCCGTCGAGCGCGGCCTGTTGCGCCGTCGTCCGGGCCGTGGCCGTTGTCCGGGCCGGGCGCCGCTGTCCCGGGCCGCTGTGCTCGCTCCGGCCGCGCCTTGACCGGAGCTGCCCGGCTGTCGGGTGGGCCAGGATGCACCCCGCTGCCTGCTGCCGGGCCGACGCCTCGCTCCAGGCGGTGCTGGACGCCGCCGAGGGGCCGCGTCGCCGTTCCGTCCCGGCTGCGCTGCTTCCTCCTGGCGGCCCAGGGCCGTGCTTGCCTGGGCTGCGCCGCGCCGCCGTCGTGGCCGGTGGTTGCTGGATGGCCGTCAGACCGTCCTGACGGCGCTGTCCTGGAAGATGGATGGTTTGCCAGTGAAGTTGGACCGACGCTCGTTTGCGAGAGCGGTGGGGCTGTCGTCAGGCGGGGGACGTTCGAACTGCGTCAGCAAGACAGTCATGCCCCGGGACGAGGCCTCAGGTTGTTTTGCTCCTCCCAAGCCTCGTTCGCTTCGATGTAGAGCGGTTCCAGGTACTCCCAGGGGTCGAGACCCCGCTCGCGCATCTCGCGCTCGACGCGCCAGTGAATGAACCGTGAATGGGGAGCCCCGAAGACCAGGCGCCGATCGAAGTCGATGTCCGAGGCCTCGGTGAGCCACTTCACCAGGAGTCCGGTCATGCTCAGATCGAACTCGACGAAGGGATGATCGCGTTCCCACAGAACAACTGGCCACTGCTCGGGAACAGCGCCCGTCGTGCGCCAGTAGACGGCGCCCCGCAGGTCGCTGTTGCCGTCCACCAAGCGGAGCCCGCAGACCAGCGCCCCGGGCTCCGGCCACAGCGGATAGTCGGACTTCGTGCGCAGAAGCCACGCGGTCCTCTCGGGGGTCGGGGTCATTTGACCCACGGACGC
The DNA here is from genome assembly GCF_000719705.1 of Streptomyces sp. NRRL S-350. Lineage (GTDB taxonomy): Bacteria > Actinomycetota > Actinomycetes > Streptomycetales > Streptomycetaceae > Kitasatospora. The sequence continues at coordinate 2,834 of NZ_JOHO01000097.1, forward strand.
GATCCCCGACTCGTGCTCTCCGCTCACGGGCGGGAGCACCATCAGGCACTCGTCAACAGTGCCCACACCGTAGACGGCGATGAGGTCACGGAAATCAGCCGGCAATCGAGCTCCCGCTCGACCTCCAACCAGTCCAGTCGCTCCCCGCTCTCCGGGCCGGCCGGCATCAGCGCTATGAGGCGCTCCACATCAGGGTGCACAGTCGCCGTTCCTTTACAGCCGCATGAGCATGGGCGGCCCAACTGTACGCCCGCCGCGTCCTGGCCTCAGGCGTGGGTGATCCGGCCCCCTTCTCGACGGTCCACTCGCTCTTGCTTGACCGGGTGATGGCGGGGGCCCGGGGCGCGCCATACTGCACGTCGTGAATCGCGAAGATCTGGCCACGGCTCTCGAACGACATGCCACCGATGCCGCCAACGAGGCTGCCCAGGCCCTGCGGGCCGGGGCAGCCTTCAGGGTGTGGGAAGAGCTGCAGTCGGCTCACCGCTTTCTCAACATCTGGGCATGGCGGGCTGAGTGCATGGCACAGGACGGCGTCTCCACCTGCAAGGACTTCGAACAGGGGCTACCGGATCTTCGGCGTGCAGCAGACACCCCCGTCGCCTTGGGACGAGTCGCCACCGCCGAGGACATCCACCTGGTCTTCCTGACCGCTGATCTGAAGTCATGCGTTGCCGTGTTGTAGGCCGACGCCTGCCCCGCAGCTCCCCCGACGGACAACACCCCGGCGCGGTCAAACTCGCTGAGAACGATCAAACTTCGTTGAGACGGGTCGCTTGGGTCGCTGCGCACCGGCCGTCGGCGCCGTCCTGGTCGCCCCTGCTGTCCTGCGACAGGTGATCTCGACCGGTTGGCAACGATCTTGACCAGTCGACTCCGCCGAGCCAGGCGCGGTGGTGGATGATCGGGTCGTGCTGGTGCAGACAGAGCCGATGCCGCAGTCCGGGTCGGAACGGGTGATGGTCCGAGTCCACACACCCGTAGGCAGTGTCGTGGCGGTGTGGCGCGGCGACGCACACGACGTGGCGGGCTTGCACCACATCGAGTGGACCATCGGGGAGGACATCCACTGGGGCCTGAACACATGGCCGGCTCTGCTCGCCGAACCTGGGGTGCGCGAGGAGGCCGGCCAGGTTGTCCTGCGAGGACGGCTCCAGCTCACCGCGGACGGCGCGGCGGTCCTTGAGGTGGGTGACTCGCTGGTGCTGTTCGACGTCTGCTCGCCGCCCCCACCCGACGACACCCGGGTGGAGATCCGCATCGATCCCGAGGGAGTAGAGCTGTACCCCTACCAGCTCTGACCGGTCAAAGGGACATGGCATCGGTCAAGATCGCGTGTCGCAGCACACCTGCCGCCGTCCTGGTCGGCCACCAAGCCGTCCCGCTGCGCCTCGGTGGCCGGTGCCTCCCCGCGGGGCGGTTCGACGCCCTGGTCGTCCTGGCCGCCGTCCTGGTCGCCTGCCGTGGGGGTGCCGGGGAGGCCGTGCTGGTAGTGGGTGGGTGCTGTCGCGCCCTGTGACGTGGGCGGATACCCTCATTCCCCGTGTGTGGCGGGGGTGCGACAGGGGGCCGGGCGGGGCGGCGGCGGCTGCTGCTGCTCGGGTTGTCCTGTGCCACCGGTCCTTGACCGATTGCCACTGAGCTGAACCCCTGGCGGTCCGCGCCGTCGAACCTTGACCGCTCTGGTCAGCCCGGTTCCGGGCCGGTCGACGGCTCCGCGCTGCCTGATGGCTCCGGGGATTCACGGTCGCTGGGGTCGAACTGCTCACCGATGTTGTTCCACATGAAGCCGTCCCGCCAGCCCGGCTTCGCGCCGACCCAGCCGAGCAGCGCCCCGAGGACCTTCTCCTGGGAGACCGTCAGGGTCTGATAGTGCAGCTCAGCCACGCCGTCCCGGTACTCGAGCTGGAAGGTGTTGTTCTCGCGGAGCCGGACCTGGATGTACCAGCTGCCGGGCTGCTCCTCGTCCACCCGCTCCAGGACCAAGTGGGCGTTCCCCCGTTGCAGGTTGGCCAGCATCGTCCCGATAGCCGGCTTGGAGGGACGTTTCACCACGTGGCCGCGCTCGTCGGTCGCAATCAGCATGGCCAGATCATCGAGCAAGGGTCTGACACCGCTCGGCGAGGCCCTGACCAGCGCGGTCCGGCTCCTAAGCGTTGACGACCTCGACCCTGTCAACCGCACCATCCGCCTGGGTGGACGCCCCCATCCGGTGCCTATGGACCCGATCAGCTGGTCGGCGCTCCAACGCTGCGTGGCGCACCGCACGGACCAGCGCACCGACAAGCCCCCACGTGATCGTCACCAAGATCACCAAGAGCGGTCGGGCACCGGTGTCGACCGCCTATGTCAGCCACCTTCTGGATCCCTGCGGTGTTGCGCCTCGGACTCTGCGATGCACCCGCCTTGCCGACCTCGTGCACCCTGGACCCCAAACTCGTCGCCGCAGCCCTCGGCATGGATCCCGAGGGCGTCATGATCTACCTCGCCGATCACGTCCATGCAGGACGCCTCCCGCGATGGGTGAGGCCTCCGTGATCTACCGTTCAACCGATGAGCTCCCACGACACCGACCTCGACACGCCGACCGCCGTGACCGTCCGCTGCCAGAACAACCGCTCCGTCAGCGTGCGGCTCTGCGACTCCTCCCGGCCCGACGAGCCAGGGAGGTGGTGGGGTCGGTGGTTCCGCCGATGACCCGCAGGTCACCGTTCTTGTCGACGGTGATGACGTCGGGCTTCTGGTCGTTGTCGACGTCGCCGAACAGCGGCTGGGTGCCGGGCTTCCAGGGGACGTAGAAGTTGTGGACGGCCGGCTGGCTGTAGTTGCCGGCGTTGTCCATGGCCCATGCGTACAGGGTGTTGGTGCCCCCGGCAGGGCGGTGTCCATCACGCTCATCGCGCGGCCTCCTCTGCGTCGTCGCAGCCCTGGTCGCCGTGGAGCTCGTTCGTGGTCTGCGGGGGGATCGTGGCGCCGAACAGGTCCTGGGGCCCGTGGAGGAAGGCCGCCGCTCCTGCGTCGCCGGTCTCCGGTTCGGGGTCGGTCTCGGTGCCGGCGATCAGGATGCCCTTGATCGTGCGGTAGGAGGGCTCGCCGACCGTGATGGCCTTGCCGCAGGCAGCCTCCAGGCGCTGGTCGCCGTACTTCTTCCGCAGCCCGAGGACGCCCTGGGCGGCGCGGAGGCGGTAGAGCGCGTTGACCTCGAGCAGCTGGTTGATCACCTCCTGGCAGCCGTCGCCGACCTCGGATGCCTGGGTGCGGCACCAGATCGGTGTCTTCATCTGGAAGGCGATCTTCTCGGGCGGGTAGTCGTTCTTGTCGGTGCGCTTGCCCTGCTGAAGGTGACGTCAGAGCCAGCCGCTGGCCTCAGCTCCGCGGTGTCTTCTCCCCGTGGACAGTGGTGGTACTCGGCTGCCAGCCAGGGACCGAGGTCGTCGATGAGCATGCCGAGGATGGCCGGGGTTGCTGTCGGGGTGCGGGCTGTTGCCGCGGCGAGGCGCATCTGAGCGGCCCGCTCGGGGTAGTAGCTGCCGAACACTTCGGCGGATGCGGCGAGGTCGCTGGTCCAGCCGCCCCAACGCGGCATGACCAGGGTGAAGCCGGTCCGCACGATTCGACGGGCGACCCCACGGCTGAATGTCCTGCGCTCTGCGTCTGAAGTGATAGCAGTCGCTTGTTCGCGCCAGCGCGGGAGTACCAGGCCCAGATCGCCGTTGGTCTCGCGGGCGAGCAGGGGCGTGGGGCGGTAGCGGGGCAAATCTTCTGCGAGGTCGTTGCCGAGCAACGGAGTGCACAGACAGGCGACGAACCACCCGAGATCGTGGCGTTCGAGATCGCTCAGCAGCGCGCCCGTGCTGAAGAGGAGGACCCCGACTCCGTTGACTTGTGCGAAGCCGCTGTCGAGGCCGGCTTCCAGGACATCAGCGTCAGCCCGGTCGGTCACGTTGGGTTCGTTGCGCAGGGCGAGCAACAGGTCGAGGTCGGAGACGGCGGGGATCGCGGTGCCGCGCGGGATGCTGCCGTAGAGGTAGGCGCTGTGCAGTCGGGTGTGGTCGAAGGTCTTGGTGATCCGCTCGCGGGCGGCATCTACCACCGGGGCGAACGCCTTCGGCACGTAGCTCAAGGAGCCCTCCCGCGCGATGAACCCGTCGTCGTCCAGTCCTTTAGCGGTCATGAGGGCACTCTGCCGTGCCCTCGACCCGTCGGCGAACGAATATCCCGATCTTGAGGGGGCTTGCACGCGTCGCTGGACCGGATCACGGCGGCGGCCGGGGTGGCGGTGGTCAGCAGCACCACGGCGGCGGCACAGCTGAGGCGGCGCACGTCAGTCCGTCGGCCGGGAGGTCCCGCTGCCATGTCCACCGGCCATCAGGTGCAGGCGCGTAGACGCTGCGGCCGCCAGGGTACGTGCACCCGGTATCGGAGATGGTCGGCACCCACGGGTCGTTGTCCAGGACGTCCACGTCGATCTCTTCGCCGTCCAGCGGACTGCCGTACAGCGTCACCGTCGCGCACTCCGTCATTCCGCCGACCGTACCGCTGGTACGCGGGCCGGGGGGCGGGCGGTCACCGGCGACAGGGGGAGCATCTTCCGGTGACAGGAGAAAGGCGTCCGGACGGGACCGTCGACCGACCCGTCGGTCCCGGCCATCCCAGCCGGGGCCGCAGCCTTCGCGGGGCCGGTGCAACCCGGGTTGCTGCCCGGGGCACCAGGGCCCGCTTGCCTCGCCCTGGACCCAGGCCCCGGTCGGCCCCGGCGCGCGGAGCGTGCGTTCGGAGAGCGGCCCGTTCAGCCGGGCGGCACCGCCGGACGTCATCACCTGGTCCAGCCCCGCAGGGCCAGGCACCGCGACGCCGCCCGCCGACCACCACGCCACCACCACCCACCAGCAGCGGAGGAGAGGGGCCAGGAGAGGGGTTGTCTGATCTTCCGTCGGCCCGCGCACGGCCCGCTGACCTGCGCTAACGCCAGAGGCTTCGGCGGACGCCCGGGGTGTCACGGTGGTACCTGGGTGCGTATCTGCGGTGGCGCCCTCGGTGGTACCTGGGGTGGTGTCTACGGGACTGCCTACGGCGGTACCTACGGTGGTGCCTAATTCGTTGATAGCGGATCGGTGTAGCCAGGGGTTGCTGTCGGTTCGTTCGAATGTCGTGGTCGTGACGCCTATGGCCACCCGGGCCGGTGATGCCTTGGGATAGATCGGCGCGCGGCCTCGGTGCTCGTGGTGGTGGCGGCCGGGTGGGCGCCGGACGGACGCCTTGGTGGTCCCTGGCTGTAATGCCTCCACGTAGCACGAGCGCCTTCCGGCGGCCTCCCGGCCGCCACCACCGTCAACACCCCCGCTCTTGATCACTCGTTGGTGTTGGTGGTGCGAGCCCGCCGCACGGTGACCCCTCGTTTTGCCCGAGCCGCCGAGCTCCCGCGACAGACCGGGGCCCGTGGGGCGCGCTGGTGCCACGAACGGCTGGTGAGGTGGCGGACCGGCCGGGTGGCCGAGTCCTGGAATTAGGTCGCTGCGTGGCCCGCATGCGCTCGTGACCAGCGCAAACACCACGCTCCGGGAGGGAAACAACTTGATCTACTGCGGCATCGACTGGGCCGAGCGGACGCACGACGTCGCCCTGGTCGACGACACCGGCCAACTGCTCGCCAAAAGCCACATCACCGACGACGCGGCCGGCTACAAACTGCTGCTGGACCTGCTCGTCGAGTACGGCGACACCGAGGAAGCCCCGATCCCGGTCGCCATCGAGACCTCCCGCGGCCTGCTGGTCGCCGTCCTGCGGGCTGGCAGGCGCAAGGTCTTCGCGATCAACCCGCTGGTTGCCGCCCGCTACCGCGACCGCCACGCCGTCTCCCGCAAGAAGTCTGACCCCGGCGACGCCCTGGTCCTGGCCAACATCCTGTGCACCGACATGCACGCCCACCGACCCCTGCCCGACGACACCGACCTGGCCCGCGCCGTCGCCGTCCTCGCCCGCGCCCAGCAGGACGCCACCTGGAACCGGCAGCAGATGGCCAACCAGCTCCGCTCCCTGCTGCGCGAGTACTACCCGGCCGCCCTGGCCGCCTTCGAGCTTTGGAAGAACGGCCTGCGCCGCCCCGAGGCCCGCGAGATCCTCAAGACCGTCCCCACCCCGGCCAGGGCCGTGCGGCTGACTCGCACGCAGCTCGCCTCCGCCCTCCGGCGGGCCGGCCGCCAGCGGGGCATTGAGGCCGAGGCCGAGCGGCTGCGCGAGATCTTCCGTGCCGACTGGGCCCACCAGCCCGCCCTGGTCGAGGACGCGCTCGGCTGGCAGATGCTCGCCCTCCTGGGCCAGCTCACGGCCGCCTGCATCGCCGCCGACGACCTCGCCCAAGCCGTCGAGGACGTGTTCCCGCACCACCCGGACGCCGAGATCATCTGCAGCTTCCCCGGCCTCGGCGCCCAGCTCGGCGCCGGGTTCTCGCCGAGACGGCGACGACCGCGCGCGCTTCGCCGACGCCCGCGGCCTCAAGGCCTACGCCGGGCCTCCCCAGTCACCCGGGCCTCAGGCAAGAAGTCCAGCATCACCCGCCGCTGGGTGAAGAACGACCGGCTCAACCGCGCCAGAACGACCGGCTCAACCGCGCCAGAACGACCGGCTCAACCACGCCAGCTACCTCTGGGCCTTCTCCGCCATCGCCGCCTCACCCGGCGCGAAAGCCCACTACCGGCGCCGCCGCGACGACCACGGCGACTGGCACGCCTCCGCCCAGCGGAACCTCTTCAACCGCATGCTCGGCCAGCTCTACCACTGCCTCAAGAGCCGCCGACTCTTCGACGAGCAACAGACTTTCCCCGCACCACTTGCGGCAGCCACTTGAGGCACTCAGCGCCCGCGATCGGCGCTCCACTCGTAGACACCCGGGGCCGTCTCGACGACCTCAACGGGCCACGTCCGCCGGACCTGTTCCAGGCGTTCGTGGTGGTCGCTGATCCAGTTCTCCTCAGGGCGGGCCCCGATCATGGTGATGAGGCGGCCCGGATCGTCGACCGTGATCGAGAGCCAACCGTCCTCGTGCAGGTGGAACCCGAGCGTCAGCCCGCGGTCACCGCCGATGCTGGCGTCCCGCCCAGGAGCCAGGGCGGAAAGCTCCTCCTGCCATGCGTCCAGGTCGTGCGGGGAGAGGTAGACGTCCAACCGGGCGTCGACGAAGCTCGCGAACACGAGAACATCCGCACGCAGGATGTCGTGGAGCATCGGGTCACCGGACTTGAAGCGCCCGGTGACCCGCACGATGCAGCGGTTCCCGTCCTCGTCGGCGAGGTCAATCAGGTCCACCGGAACAGGGTCGGTCATCTCGTCGTCGCTCACTCTCGTCGTCCGGCTCGCCCTGCATCCTCTCGCGTCGCGGGATGACCGCAGCAGCTGGCCCAAGCGAGACCATCCCGTTCGAAAAGAACCGCCCGAGCCTCGGCCCCGACTTGACGCCTTCGCACCGTGAGGTGTCTACGTGCGGCCGCCGCGGCTGTCAGCGGCTTTCCAGTGCCGCGAGTTCGGCTTCGACAGCCGCGGTGTATGGGCGCGGGCGCCGTAATGCTCGCGCCAGGCGGTGGCGCAGCGGGTCAGCTGTGCTTCGGCCTCGTGGCGCCGGCCCTGGGCGGCGAGTGCGCGGCCCAGGGTAGTGGCGGTTTCCAGGGCCCGGTGGTTGTGGGTGGTAATAGCGCCGGGTGAGCGACCGCGTGGCGGGCCTGGGACTCGGCCTCGTTCGGCCGGTCGAGGCCGAGCAGGACCTGGGCGGTGACGGTGGCGGACACGACGGTGCTTGGGCCTTCGTCGGCCCCCGGGTCGTGCGCCTGGGCCTCGGTGAGGGTCCGTAGTGCCTCTTCGGACCGCCCCAGGGCGGTGAGGCTGCGGGCGAGGCCTAGGGAAAGGCCGGCCCCGGGCGGCGGGCCAGTGCCTTCCGGACGAGCGCCTCGGCCTCGGTGTGCCGGCCGGTGCTGTTGAGGGCGAAGACCCGCGCGCGGTTCACAGCGTCGCGGCGCCGGTCGCAGGCGGGGAGGGTGGACAGCAGGGCCCGGTGTTCCTGTTCGACCCGGTCGTGCTCGCGCAGGACCGCTAGTTGCTGGAACCGGCTCACGCGGGCCGCAAGCAGCAGCCGGTGTCCTCTTCGGAGTACTGGACCCCGGCCGTAGGGATCCACGAACCTCCGGAAGTCCGCCGAAAGCTGGGCCCCGAACTGCTCTCGGCCTTCTCTCAGCTCACCTCGACGCCCTCACGTCCGGGATCACCCATCAGCTCCCCGAGACCGCCGAGGGTTCCCGTCAGTTCCACATCTCCGATTTCCTCCATGACCGGATCATTCGGTGGAGAAATCACTCCACGACCGGGTGTCCGAAGCGACGTCGAAGACCTCGGACAACGTCGAGAAGACGGCGGCATCGCCATTCCCGACCCAGAAGTACCGCTTATCTGGTGATTCCTCGTCCCGCACCATGAAGATCCCCACTGTGCCGTCCACGTTCACCGAAAGCGGAGCCAGTACGGCATCCTCCGTGAGCCCCTCGTCTATGTGGACGTCGATGCTGGTGACGACATTGCGGAAGCGGAGCGCCCGCGAGAGCGTCTCCCCGGACGGCCAGTCACACCACCCCAGGAGAGGCATACCCGAACGGAAGTTGTCCATCCCGTCGGAGAACTCCAGGAACTCGCGGTAGCCCGGCTCGATCGGCTGCCGCAACCACCTCTCAAGCTCCGCGATCTGACCCGCATCCGCTGGCGGCCGAAGCCCCGGAGGCGCCGATAGATCGGACTCGGGATCCGACCGGTGATCGGCGTTTCTCGCGGCTACGAGCCTGTCAATCCACTCAGCCAAGGCGCTCCACTCCCCTCGCCGTCGTGTACTTGCTAGCGAGTGATGTTACAGATCCCGTACTCACCGCGTGTGACGGACCCGTGGATGTGCTCGGTCGTATAGGTAATCGGCGTCTTATTCACACCGGCATAGATGAACTCAGTGGTTTTGTAACCTTCGTTGTACTGTTTGCATAGGCACCCACGAGCGAGTTCACGTCATTGTCCTGTTGGTGCCAGCAGTACGGGGAGACTTTCCGGACCAATTGGTGTCGGGAAGGTGACCGACTACCTGGCCGTTGTACTCGTACGGAGTCGCCTTCACCTCCTTAGAGGACGTCCTCGGCCTGGTGGCCAACGACATGGGCATGAGCACCGAGGAGACCCTCGCCTGCCGCCGCTACGCGATCTCCGGGCACGTCCGGGCTATGGACGGCTGGTAGCAGCGGCTTCGCAGTTTCTGCGGATCGCCGAGCGAATGCTCTACGGGTTACTTGTCCTCAAGACCCATCCCATGTCGGCGAGCGTCTGAGAAATGGGGACGTACCACATTCCGTTGTAGCACTCCGGCGTTCGCGAGCCAGCGTCAGAGGAAACGCGGCCATTGCAGTTAGTCTGCTTGTCAAGCGACGTGATGGTCCCGCGGGCTTGGACCTTGGTTCCGTCTAGCGCGATGACAGGCCCACCGCTGTCCCCGTTGATAGACGCGATGTCGTTCTTATCCGTCTGAACGACTTGGTCAGCGAACTTGCGCCAGACGCCATTGGGGCCTTGAATCTGTCGGTCGACTTGCAGGATGCGAAGACCGCAGTGCACCCCAGAGTTTGCGGCAGAATGGCATACGTATTCGCCTTCATTGTTTCCGCCGTAACCGGACACCTGGGCGGCGTCATTATCGGAGGGGTCATTCCACGGGCCGCCGTAGACATATCCGCCCGAGTTTTGCCCGTCGTGAGGAACGATGCCGATCGTGTCATCCGCAGCATTTCCGTCACCCGAGTTGGCGTAGCCCATGTAATTATCGCTATACCAGGTCCTGTACGACCCCGCCCCGCAGTGCCAGGCGGTGGTGACGAAGTTCTTGTAGTTTGCCGACGGACTGTAGACCCCGAAGCCAGTGGAACAGATTGTTCCGCCCGGGGTCCGGACACCGGCGCCGCCGTACCAGGGCTCGGAGTCCGCGCCTCGCGTTAGGTCTTCAACCATCGCTTGGTGATGGGCATGGACTTCCACGCCTGCGATGGTGGATGCGATGGCTTCCACCTGTGGCGTGAGCTCTTCGACAGGAAGCGGGGGCATGACCGCTCGCATCTCGGGTGCCTGCGCATCGTCCGTCTCGTAGCCGAGGTCGAGGCCACTACCGTCAAGCGACGGCCCGATGCTGTTGATGTGGCTCGGCCTCTTGGCGGCGATGGGAATGGGCTTGCCGTTCGATAGCAGCTTCTCACGCGCTGCGTGCAATTCCGCCTTGGAATATTTGGCGGTCACGACCTGCACGCTCACATCCTTGGGAAGGTCTTGGAGTACACCTTGGACTGCGCCCGGCAGCTCCCCCTTCCAGTGCAAGGTTATGCGGTTGGCCACCGGGTCCACCTCGACTTCAGAAAATCCCGGGATCCGATCCCGGTTCTGTTCGTCCTGTCCTCCAGTGATGCGATCGACGACCTTGTGGAGGGCCTCCTGCTTTTTCATGAGCTCGGCGACCTCTGGCTTGGCGGCTGCCAGCAACGCAGGTCCGCTGACACCACCCGCTGGCTTCTTCTTCCCGGGCGCGTGGCTCGGCTGAGTCGGCGCCGCCCCGGGTGTACCACTTTCTGATATAGCGATAGCTGGAGCAATGGCAGAAATCGACGCCAGCAGAGCGGCGGCAAGGACTATCCACCTTCGGCCGGCGCTACTTTTCCGATTCATTCTTCCCCCCCCAATAGAATGCAATTACCATTCGCGTTCGCAGGCAATGTTGCACCCCTCACGGTACCGGCAAGGGGTTGCCCAACACACTGCGAATAGAAGTCCCGGATGCATCCTTATGCAACCTTTCCGGACACGGCCATGGAGGGCTTTGCCATTTCTTGGCAATAGAATCGACATGCCTTGCGCCACTTGCCCGGTAAGTACCGCTTCCTGACTCGTTTGACTTCGCACGCGCCATCCCGCAAGCATGGCCTTGACCGCCGAGGAGGGCCCGTGACGAAAATTACCGTCCGTGAGATGTCGAAGCGCGGACGACGGAATCGCTTGACCGCCGCGGCTGCTGTAGCCGTCCTCGCTGGCGGGCTCGCGATCAACGCGTGGATCAACCGGGGCCCGGAAACGAAGGTCTATGAAGGCCCAGTGGCTGGCTACCCGCTGCTCGTCAGCTCGGACGGCCAGACCCTGACACTCAACATCGGCTGGGGGTGCGAGAAGCAGCCCCAGCTCGTGGCCAGCGAGTCCGCCGGCGCGGTCAAGATCTCCCTGCGGCACACGGTCCCCCCGGGGTTCTGCGACCCTGGCGGTATCGGACAGATCACCACCCACCTGAACAAACCGCTCGGGACCCGGACCCTGAACGACGCCACCGGAAAGCCCGCCATCCACTTCGATGAACGCAATCTCCTCCGGCCTGCGTTCCTGCCAGAGAACTACTACCCCTACCCTGCGGGCGAGATGGTCCACTTGCCCGGCCTGGCCCCCCTCCCGACCGACACGTCCGCTTGGGCCATCGGCTACACGCTGGGCACAGGGCCCGACGTACATGGGCACCTGATCATCAGTCAGACCCTAGGGAACAGCACGCCACCGGACGGCCGGGCCGCCACAATCAAGGGACACCCCGCGACCATCACGCAATCGGATCCTAACGGCGGGCCTCGTTCGCTGACATGGTCGGACGGGACCTACACCTTCGCCGTTACCACCGGCGCCCCCCCGCGGCTCTCGGACGAGGAACTCATCCGCGTCGCCGAGAGTCTCAAGTAGCCGACCCGTGGCAACCTCTAGGTGGGCCACTCGTCGGGCTGGCCCCACCAGAGCCGCAGCTACACCTACACGGGTCAGGGTAGGGAGATTTCATCGAGACGGGTGATCCGGGCGACCTCCACGGTACTGGCCTCGCCCGGTTCGAGAGCCTGCCAGGTCCGGCCGACGGTGCCCGCGGTCGGCGCCTTCGTGACGATGACGGTCCCCAGGTCGCCACGTTGCGGGAGCGGCGCGGACAGGGGGGTGACGCGGCCGTACCAGGCTGCGTGGAGCTGTCCGGTCGATCTTGATGGGGTGCCTTCGGGTTCTGGTGCCGATACCCTCCTTGCGGCAGAAGGGGAGGGAACGGTCGTGGCTGACGCTCTCCTGCAAGACCTCTGGCTCCACCACACCGCCGACGTCGCGGTCAACACCCTGACCATCCACACCGACCACGTGACCGTCCACGCCGCCACGACCGGCGACGAGGCGGGCTGCCCGTCGTGCGGAACCGTCTCGACCCGGAGCCGGCAGCTCAAGGAGGTCCTGGCACGCGTCCCGGCACTCGCCACCACCGCCGAGCACGTCAGGACCTTCGCCGAGCTGATGAACGATCGCCGCGGCCGAGAGCTCAAGGACTGGATCACGCGCGTCCAGCAGGACCAGGTCCTAGGGGTCGTCTTCAAAGCTGATCAAGTGATGAGAGATCATGTCGGTCATGGTGCGCCGTCATGAGCTTTCGGATGCCGAGTGGGCTGTGTTGTCGCG
>NZ_JOHO01000098.1 GCF_000719705.1 Streptomyces sp. NRRL S-350
CCCCCCGATATCTCCACTATCCTCTTCGTCGGCAGCGTCAGATGTGTATAAGAGACAGGCCCCGCCCCGGCCCCCGACCCGCCCCCGGCTCACCCTATCTCGAGGATCTTCTCCCGCATCGCGTACACCACCGCCTCCATCCTGGAGTGCAGTTGCAGCTTCTCCAGGATGTTGCGCACGTGGTTCTTCACGGTGTTCTCGCTGATGAACAGCTCCTTGGCGATCTCCCGGTTGTTCATGCCGGTCGCCACCAGCTTGAGCACCTCCAACTCCCGGTCGGTGAGCCGGGGCGCGGGCACCAGGTCCCGGTCGTCGGAGCGGCGCTGGATCATCGACTTGAACTCGGTGAGCAGCTTCGAGGCCATCGACGGGCTGATCTGCGACTGCCCGTCGGCGACCGCGCGGATCGCGGTGGCGACCTCGTCGGTGGAGATCTCCTTGAGCAGGTAGCCGGTGGCCCCCGCCTTGATCGCCTCGTAGAGGTCGGCCTCCTCGTCGCTTATCGTCAGCATGATGATCTTGGTGCTGGGTGCCACGTCCTTGATCGCCGTGCAGGCCTCGATCCCGCTGCGCCGCGGCATCCGGACGTCCATGAGGATGATGTCGGGCAGCAGGTCGGCGGCCTTCAGCACGGCCTCCGCGCCGTCCCCCGCCTCACCGACGACCTTGATGTCCGGCTCCTCCGCGAGGACGATCTCCAGCCCCCGCCGGAACAGCGCGTGGTCGTCCACCACCAGCACGCGGATCGGCTCACCCCGGTGCGGCGCGTACGCGGGCTCATCCTCCGGCCCCAACGGCAGCCCGGGCCCAGCCGCGGGCCCCAGCCCGAAGTGATCCCCCATCCGCTCCTCCCCCTTCGCCGGTCGTCGTCCGCCAATCATTCCACGCCCCGGAACCGCCGCGGTCACCCTCCGGCGCCGATTCCCCCGCATCGGGTGACCCCTCCCGCCGGGACCGTGCCGCGGCGCCAACCGCCGTGCCCCCGAACGCCGGTGACCCCGGCGGCCGCGGCCGCCGGGGTCACCACTCCATCGCTGCTCGGACGGTCAGTCCTCGTCGTCGGCCCCGCCGATCGCGCCGCCCGCACCACTGCCCGACCCGGCCGACGCGTCGGTCTGCAGGTGGATGACGCCGTAGTTGTAGCCGTGCCGGCGGTAGACGACGCTGGGCAGGCCGCTGTCCTTCTCCACGAAGAGGTAGAAGTCGTGGCCGACCAGCTCCATCTCGTAGAGCGCCTGGTCCAGCGCCATGGGGGCGGCCGGGTGCGTCTTCTCCCGGACCACCAGCGGGCCTTCGCCCTCCACTTCCAGGGATCCCATCATGGTCTTGCGGACGGCGCCGTTCGTGCCGGACTCCTGCGCCGTCGTGTCCGGCAGCGCGGCGAGCGCCGCGGTCGCCTCGGCGACGCTGATGGGGGTACGGCCGTTCGCGCCGCCCTTGTGCACCCGGCGCCGGTCCGCGGACTTGCGCAACTGCGCGTCGAGCTTCGCCGAAGCCAGGTCGAGCGCCGCGTACGGGTCACCGGCGGCGGCTTCGGCCCGGATCACCGGCCCACGGGTACGGAGAGTGATCTCCACCCGCTCGGACCGGTCGGCCTGCCGCGGGTTGTGCTCCTTGGACACCTCGACGTCGAGGCTGATCACCTTGCCGTCGAACTTCTGGACCTTCTCCAGCTTCTCGGCCACGTGCTCGCGGAACCTCTTGGGCACCTCGGTCTTGCGGCCCTTGACGACGATGTCCACGCAGAACTCCGATCCCTCGTGCTGACGCCGATCCGGGTGCTACCGGATCGGGCTGAGACCCAGCTGGACCAGCCCGCCCACTGCCGACCCCCGTCCCCGCCGCCGGCGGGGAACGACTGGGCCCTCATCTCACTTCCTCCCCACCAGGGACGGTTGAAACCCCCTGGAGCCTCATCGAACACCCCACGCGGGTTTTTCGCCTCCCCGGGCGGGAAGACGGGCAGGACCCGATACTGCGGGCAGGCGGTCAAGCTGGTCCACCCTGTCTACCCTCCTGCGAGTGAAGTAAGGGTAAATACCTGGACAACGACCCCCATACGGCGCATCCTTTGCTCACTCCCCGTGCCTGCCGCCGCCAGGAGAAGCCGTGCCGCCGCGCCCCTCCACCGCCCGTCCGCCGTCCGCCCACGGGCCGTTCGGCCACGCACTGGCCGGACTGCTGGACGTCCTGCTCCCCGCGAACTGCGCGGGCTGCGGCGCCGAGCGCACCCAGCTCTGCCCGGCCTGCCGGCACGTCCTGGCAACCGCCCGGCCCGGCCCCACCCTGCTCCCCTGGGCGCACGCCGCCGCCCCGTACACCGACCCGGTACGGCAGTTGCTGCTCGCCCACAAGGAGCGCGGCGCGCTGCGGCTGGCCGGCCCGCTCGGCGAGACCCTGGGCCGGGCGGTGCGCTCCGCCCTGGGGTCGCGGGCCGCGGCCGCGCCGCTGCTGCTGGTGCCGATGCCCTCGGCCCGCTCCGCCGTCCGAGCCCGCGGGCACGATCCGACGCTGCGGCTGGCGGGGGCCGCCGCCCGCTCGCTGCGCCGGTCCGGGCTGGACGCCCGGGCGGCGTCGCTGCTGCGGCACGCCCGCCCGGTCGCCGACCAGACGGGGCTGAACGCGGCGGAGCGGCGCCGCAACCTGCACGGCGCGCTCACCGTGCTGCCGCGCGCCCGGACGGGCCTGGCAGGCCTGGGGGTCCGTCAACCCGTCCTGGTGGACGACCTGGTGACCACCGGGGCCAGCCTCGCCGAGGCCGCCCGGGCACTGGCCGCCGCCGGGCTGCCGGCCCGGGCCGCCGCCACGGTCGCGGCCACCGGGGCGCACCCGACGGGCTGACCGGCCCGTCGAAGGATCCGAACGGCGCGTCAGCCCGCATGCCGGCCCACGGCCTGGGGCGCCGTCAGCCCGCGTAGAAGTACGAGCGGGGCTTGTCGATCAACGGGACCTCCCGCCACTGGTTGTTGACCAGGCGGTAGGCCTTGAGCTCGCTCGGCTTGCCGTCCGCCTGCTTGACCTCCGCCGTCGCGAGCACCGGCGGCGCCTGGGTCAGGCTGTCCCCCCGGGACTCCGAGGCGGCGACGGTCATCATGCTCTCGGCGCTCTGCAGCTGGGTGTCCGTGCTCTGCGAGCCGTCGGTGCTGATGAAGTACAGCTGCTGGGTCCGGTCGGCCTCCTTGCCGAGCACCAGCAGCTGGTCGGTCTCGGCCCAGGAGACGGAGGCGACGTCGGTGAGCGTGGGGGCCGCCCGGCGCAGCCCGGTGATCTTCACCGTCGGTGCCTGCGGGGTGCCGCCGTGCACCACCAGGCCGAACATCAGCGACCGGATGGCCATGCCCGGGGTCTTGACCACGAGGGCGACCCGGGCGCCGTCCGAGGAGATCTTCAGCGCCTGCACGGTCTGCCCGGTGAGGCCCTCGACCGGCACGGTGTACGGCTTGTTGCCGCGCACCATCACCACCCGCTGGCCCTGCTGGTTGCGGTCCACCACCCAGAGGTCGCCGCGCCCGTCCCAGCTGGGCGAGGCGAAGCCGTCCTCCTTGTCGCCGGCCTTCGCCGGCGAGCTGAGCACCGGATCGCCCAGGGCCACCGCGCTGTCCGACAGCGGCACCGAGTAGACCTGGTGGCCGTCCTCGCTGATCGCGGCGGCCTGGGCGCCGCTCCGGCTGACCGCGACGGCGCCGAACGGCGGCTTGGTGTTCGACTGCGGCTTGCCGAGGATGCCCCGGACCGGGTCGCCGGGGCGCCCCTCGTCGGTCGCCACCAGGGCGCCGTCGGGGCGCTGGTAGTACTGCGTCGCGGGCGTCGACCCGGCCAGGGCGCCGGGGCCGGTGGCCGGCACGTCGGTGCGGCTGGCGGTGCAGGAGCCGTGCGGCCCCTTCAGCTCCAGCCGTTCGACCTGGCCCTTGCCCTGGTCGGCGAGGGTGTAGAAGAGCTGGGTCGCCATCCGGCGGCAGGCCATCGGCTCGCTGGTGTCGGCCGCGCCGAGCTGCACGTGGGCGACCCGGCTGTCGTCGATGGTCACCTTGTCGACCTTCGCCCCGTCGGGGAAGGCCGTCCGGACGACCGGCGAGAGCCAGGTCGACGGCCCGTCGACCAGCGCGCGGGCGGCCGAGGTCAGCGGGTCTATCCGGCGCCGCAGGTAGATCGGGTCGGCGACCAGCACCTCCTGGCCGACGTTGCCGGAGGCCACCGCGGACGGGTCGGGCGCGGTGTAGAAGAACCGTTCCACCTGCCGGAAGCTGTTCCGGAAGTTGGTCTCGTTCATGATCACGCCGGGCGGCAGTTTGTCGATCCGCCACTCGCCGTCCTTCTCGCGGACGAAGGTGAAGTCGGACGAGACGTTGTTGTCCTGCCCGGCCACCAGCTGGTACGAGTGCTTCTCGTCGACGCTGGCGACCAGCTGCCCGCGCACCGTCGCCGAGACCACGGTGTCCGTGTCGGTGACGTCCTGGCCGACCGGGATCGTCGTGGACGAGAGGACCCGGATCCCGGCCTCCGGCTTCCAGCCCGCGGCGGCGCTCTCGGTGAGGTACTTGCGCGCGGTCTCGTACCCCTCGTCGGCGGTCACCGCGTCCAGGAAGCCGGTCAGCAGCTCGCGCGGCTTGGCGCCCTTGCCGGGCGCCACCGGATAGACCCTGGCCTGCAGGTTCTTGTCCGCCGCGCCCTGGGACAGCTCCACCTTGGTGATGCCGCCGGATTCCGGCATGGCCGCGCAGCCGCTCGCCACCAGGGCGCCGAGCAGCGTGCCCGCCACCGCGAGCAGCCGCGGCTCAGTCCTGTTGCTCGTCCTTCGCACGCTGCGACCCCTCCAGGTCCGTCCCGCCCGTCACGTCCGGCTCCGCCGTCCGCTGCGCCACCGACGGCCGTCCGGGCGTCGGGTCCACCATGACCTGGGCGCCGGTCGCGCCGTAACCGGCCCCCGCCGCCCGCACGTCCGAGGGGTTGGCGCGCGGCCCCTCGGGCAGTCGGTTCCGGCCGAGGCCGGGGCCGATGTTCAGCACTCCGCCCAGCCCGCTGCCGAGGCTGCTGCCCGCCGCCTCCGGCGTCTCGGCCTGGTCCTCGGCGACGGCCATCGCCGTCGAGCCGACCGGGGTGATCGCCCGGCGGTACGGCGTGCCGTACGCGCCCAGACCCCGGTTGTTGCGGGAGTCCTCCGGCTCCAGCCGGAACGGCGCCCGGGAGATCTCGCCGCCGCGGGTGCGCGGCAGGGTCAGCCGGAAGTGCGAGCCGCCGCCGGGCTCGCCCCAGGCCTGGAGCCAGCCGCCGTGCAGGTGGGCGTCCTCGACCGCGATGGACAGGCCCAGACCGGTGCCGCCGGTGGTCCGCACCCGGGACGGGTCGGCGCGCCAGAAGCGGTGGAACACCCGGGACGCCTCACCGGGCTTGAGGCCGATGCCGTAGTCGCGCACGCCGACCGCGACCGCGCCGTCCGCCGAGCCCAGCCGGATCACCACGTCGCGGCCCTCGCCGTGCTCCAGCGCGTTGACCACCAGGTTGCGCAGGATGCGCTCGATCCGGCGGGAGTCGACCTCGGCCAGCACCGGCTCCCCGTCGCCGCGGATCACGATCGCGCTGCCCTTGGCCTCGGCCAGCGGCTCGGCGGCCTCCACCACCCGGCCGACGATCTCCCGAAGGTCGACCGGCTCGGCGTCCAGGATCGCGGCGCCGGCGTCGAAGCGGCTGATCTCCAGCAGGTCGGCGAGCAGCGACTCGAAGCGGTCCAGCTGGCCCTGCAGCAGCTCCGCCGAGCGGGCCGCCATCGGGTCCAGGTCCTCGCGGCTGTCGTAGATGAGGTCGGCGGCCATCCGTACCGTGGTCAGCGGGGTGCGCAGCTCGTGCGAGACGTCCGAGACGAAGCGCCGCTGCACCCGGGACAGCTCCTCCAGCTGGCGGATCTGTGCCTGCAGGGCGTTGGCCATCCGGTTGAACGACTCCCCGAGGCGGGCGATGTCGTCCGTCCCGGTCACCTTCATCCGCTCTTCCAGGTGGCCGCCGGCGAGCCGCTCGGAGATCCCGGCGGCCATCCGGACCGGGGTGACGACCTGGCGCACCACGACCCAGGCGATGCCGCCCATGAGGATCACCACGAAGACGCCGGCGGTCGCCAGGGTGCCGGTGACCAGGTTGAGGGTGTCGGTCTCCTGGCCGAAGGAGAACACGTAGAACATCTGGTAGCTGTTCCCGGCCGGGCCGGCGAACTGCATGCCGAGGGCCAGCCCGGGCTCGGACTTGCCTCCGCTCTCGGGCGAGCGGTGGATCCGGGTGGGCTGGTCGAACATCTGGCCCGGTTCGGCGATGAGCTTGGCCCGCAGGGTGTCCGGGATGCTGCTGGGCTGGATGTCGCCCGAGTAGCGCGGCGCGAAGCCGGCGGTGTCCGGGAGGACGGCGCCGGTGCCGGGGGCCATCGCGATCACCGAGTAGACGGTCTGCCCGCTCCCGGCCAGGTCGTTGACCTGCCGGAGCAGCCAGGTGCCGGTCTCGTCGGCGGTCGGGTCGGCGGTGCCCCGCAGCTTCTGGTCCCTGGCCTCGTCGATCTTCTTCTGCTCGACCTGGAAGCCGATCCTGGCCTGCGCGCGGGCGGCGTCCATCTTGGTGTCGAGCAGGCCGGTGCGCACCTGTGCCACCACGACCACGCCCAGCACCAGGACCACCGCGACGGACGCCAGGAGCGACACCGCGACCACGCGCAGCTGGATCGACCGGCGGTAGAGCGTGGTCACCCGCTGCGTGGGGCGGCGCAGCTGGCGCTTGACCAGCCCGACCAGGCCGGAGCGGCCGCGCCGGCGGCGGGTGGTCGACGTCAGGACGTCCCCGAGCACGGCCCCGGCCCCGCCGGTCGAGGAACCCGACGGGGTGTCGTCAGCCCGCTCCGTCACGTCAGCTGGGTCCGGCCTTGTAGCCGACGCCGCGGACGGTCACCACGATCTCGGGGCGCTCCGGGTCCTTCTCGATCTTGGAGCGGAGGCGCTGCACATGGACGTTGACCAGGCGGGTGTCCGCCGCGTGGCGGTAGCCCCAGACCTGCTCCAGCAGCACCTCGCGGGTGAACACCTGCCAGGGCTTGCGGGCCAGCGCGACCAGCAGGTCGAACTCCAGCGGGGTCAGCGGGATGCCCCGGCCGTCCCGCTTCACCGAGTGGCCGGCCACGTCGATCACCAGGTCGCCGATGGTCAGCTGCTCGGGCGTCGGCTCCTCGGCACGGCGCAGCCGGGCACGGACCCGGGCCACCAGCTCCTTGGGCTTGAACGGCTTGGTGACGTAGTCGTCGGCACCCGACTCCAGGCCCACCACGACGTCGACCGTGTCGGTCTTCGCGGTCAGCATGACGATCGGGATCCCGGACTCCGCCCGGATCTGCCGGCACACGTCGATGCCGTCCCGGCCGGGCAGCATCAGGTCGAGCAGGACAAGGTCCGGCTTGGTCTCCCGGAAGGCGGCTAGTGCCCTGTCCCCATCCGCGACGAAAAACGGCTCAAAACCCTCACCCCGCAGCACGATGCCGAGCATCTCGGCCAGTGCGGAGTCGTCATCAACGACGAGGACGCGTCCCTTCATGGGTCCATCTTCTCATTACCGGATTGTGACCTGCCGCACAGCAGTGCCAATGCTCCAGAACGGCCAACTACCGGGCCGCCGAATTCCGGCCATACCGGGCGAATACCCTCTCCGGAGACCGGCCCGAGCCCCACCGGAGCCCCACCGAACCCTCCACGAACCCCCACCCCGCCCGCCGCCCGAGCCACCGCGGCCCCCCGTTGCCGATCAGCAACCGGATCGCCATGAGGCCGCCTTCTGCCCCATGGCACGATGGGCGCTGCGCGCGGGCGGAAGATCCGCCCGGAGCCGCGCCCATGACGCCCCTCCGAGGAGCAGTGATGACCGACACTCCGGGCTGGGCCTCGCCCGGCTCGTCCGAGCCGCCCCGCGACGGCGTACGGCCCCCGGCCGACACGCCCGCCGCCGTGCCCGGGCCGTCGGCACCACCGCAGGCCACCCCCGGCTGGAGCGGCCCGTCCGCTCAACCCCAGTGGGGGCAGCAGCCATCCGGTCAGCCCCGGTGGGGGCAGCAGCCCGGCGGCCACCCGTACGGCTGGGGCGCGCCCAAGATCCCCAAGCCCGGGGTCATCCCGCTGCGCCCGCTCGGCGTCGGCGAACTGCTCGACGGCGCCGTCACCACCGTCCGCCGGCACTGGCGGACGGTGCTCGCCCTCTCCCTCGGCATCGCCGTGGTCGCCCAGGCCGGGGCCGTCCTGGTGGACCTGCTGATCAAGGGCAAGACCGGCGCCGCCACCCAGACCCTGCGACTGGTGGCCACCCTGCCACTGCAGCTGCTGCTCGACGTCCTCGCCGCCGCGCTGCTCACCATCGTCGTCAGCCGCGCCGTCCTCGGCCGCTCCGCGAGCGCCGGCGACGCCTGGCGCGACGCCCGGCCGCGGCTCCTGCAGCTCCTCGGGCTCACCCTGCTCACCGTCCTGATGGGCCCCGGCGTCGCGCTCCTCGGCTTCGCGCCGCTCATCGGCTACAGCGCCGGCGGCGCCAACGAGCCCGCGACCGCGGCGCTGCTGTTCCTCGTCGGCCTGCTGGCCCTGCCGGTCGCCGCCTGGCTGTGGATCCGCTACAGCCTCGCAGCCCCCGCCCTGATGCTGGAGAAGCAGGGCGTGATGACGGCGCTGTCGCGCTCGCGGCGCCTGGTCCGCGGCTCCTGGTGGCGGGTCTTCGGCATCACCCTGCTGAGCAAGCTGCTGTCGCTGGTCGTCGCGGTGGTCATCGCGGTCCCGTTCCGCTTCATCGGCCTGCTGCTGGGCTTCGACAGCCTCGACCGCCAGGGTCTGACCGACTCCGGCCGGCAGGCCGCCGCGATGGTGATCGTGATGGCGATCGCCGGAATCATCGCCGGCACCCTGACCACCCCCTTCATGGCCGCCGTCGGCGTGCTCGTCTACGTCGACCAGCGGATCCGCCGCGAGGCCCTGGACATCGAGCTCGCCCGCGCCGCCGGCCTGTCCGAGTACGGCGACGCCGGCTGGGGCGAGCAGGCCGGCCCGGCCCCGGCGAGGCGCTGAACCGGATGCCTACCTGGGGGGAAGGGCTCCTCGCCGCGGGCGGCGCCCCGGTCACCGTCCCGCGCGATCCGGCGCGTGACGCCGCCCGCGAGGAGCTGCTCAACGCCGAGTACCACAAGCACGACCCGTCGCTCGTGCAGCGGATCACGGACTGGTTCTACGACCGCATCTCCAGCGCCCTCGACAGCATCTCCGGCCAGGGCGCCGACGGCACCACCGGCCTCGTGCTCTTCCTGGTCGTCGCGGTACTGATCGGCGTCGCGCTCTGGTGGCGCCTCGGCGCACCCCGGCGCGCGGCCCGCACCGCCCTGGGCGGCGTGTACGGGGCCGACGGGGCGCGCAGCGCCGCGCAGTACCGGGCGGACGCCGCCGGGCACGCCGCCGCCGGGCGCTGGGCCGAGGCCGTCCGCGAGCAGATGCGTGCCCTGGTCCGCGGCCTGGAGGAGCGCACCCTGCTCGACTCCCGGCCCGGCCGCACCGCCGACGAGGCCGCCGCCGAGGCCGGCCGGGCGCTGCCCGAGCACGCCGCCGCACTGGCCGCGGCCGCCCGGACCTTCGACGACATCGCGTTCGGCGAGCGCACCGCCGACCAGGGCGCCTACCTGCTGCTGCACGAACTCGACCGGGCGCTGGAACGGGCCCGCCCGGTCCTCGCACCGGTCGCGGGCTCGGCTCCGGCTCCGGCTCCGGCTCCCGCATCGGCATCGGCTCCGTCTTCGGGAGGAGCGGCATGACCAGCACCGTCCCCGCCCCGCCGACGGCGGCCGACGCGCCCCCCGTCGCCGCCCCGACCAGCCTCGCCCCCACCGCCCGCCGCCTGTGGCGCCGGGCCCGCTGGTACCTGGCCTTCCTCGCCGCCCTACTGATCGGCGCCACCGCCGTGGCCGGCCTCGGCCAGGACCGCCGCTACCCGCCGCTCGACCCCCGCTCGTACGACAGCGACGGCACGCACGCCGTCGTCGCCCTGCTCGAACAGCAGGGACTCAAGACCGAAGCCACCACCGACCCGGCCGCCGGCCCGAGCGGCCCCGACACCCTCGTCCTGCCCGAGCCCGACCTGCTCGACCCGGCCCAGCTGCGCGCCGTCGCGGCCGCCCGGCACCGGCGCCTGATCCTGATCGCCCCGGGCCCGACCGCCCTCACCGCGCTCGCACCCGGCATCCGGATGTCCGAGGGGGAAGGCAGCCTCCCGTACGCCGCCGTCCGCAGCACCGACGCGGACTGCTCCCTCGCCGAGGCCACCCGGGCCGGCAGCGCCCACCTCGGCGGCATGCTCTACACCAGCGGCAGCCGCGGCGAGGGCTGCTACCCGCGCGGCCACGGCTACCCGCTGGTCAGCACCCGGGTCGGCGGCGGCGACGTCATCGTGCTCGGCAGCGGGGCGTTCCTCCAGAACGACCAGCTCGCCAAGGACGGCGACGCCGCCCTCGCGCTCGGCCTCCTCGGCTCACAGCCCCGCCTCACCTGGCACCTGCCGGACTACGCCGCCCCGCTCGCCGAGGACACCCCCCGCAAGACCTTCGACGACTACATCCCGAACGGCTGGCACTGGGCCTACTACCAACTCGTCGTCGCCGCCGTGCTCGCCGCGCTCTGGCGCGGCCGCCGGCTCGGCCCGGTGGTCAGCGAGGACCTGCCCGTGGTGGTGCGGGCCTCCGAGACCACCGAGGGCCGCGCCCGGCTCTACCGGCGCGCCAAGGCCCGCGGCCGCGCCGCCGAGGCCCTGCGCCGGGCAGCCGCCCACCGGCTCGCCCCGGCCCTCGGCGTCCCGCTCCACGCCGGCGCGCCCGACCCCGACGCCCTCTGCACCGCCGCGGCCGGCCGTCTCCGCGAACAGCCCGCCGGGGGCGTCCGGGCCCTGCTGTACGGGCCGCCCCCGACCGACGACACCGCGCTGCTGCGGCTCGCCGACGACCTCGACGCCCTCGAAAGGCAGGTACGGAACCCGTGACCGACCAGGCAACCGCCCAGCTCCGCTCCGTCCCCGGCACGGCACCCGCCGCGCCCGGCACCGCCGTCGACCCGAGGGCGGCCCTGACCGCCCTGCGCGCCGAGATCGGCAAGGCCGTGGTGGGCCAGGACGCCGCCGTCACCGGGCTGGTGGTCGCACTGCTCTGCGGCGGCCACGTGCTGCTGGAAGGCGTCCCCGGCGTCGCCAAGACCCTGCTGGTCCGCACCCTGTCGACCGCGCTCAGCCTGGAGACCAAGCGCATCCAGTTCACCCCCGACCTGATGCCCGGCGACGTCACCGGCTCGCTCGTCTACGACGCCCGCACCGCCGAGTTCTCCTTCCAGCCCGGCCCGGTCTTCACCAACCTGCTGCTCGCCGACGAGATCAACCGCACTCCGCCGAAGACCCAGGCCGCCCTGCTGGAGGCCATGGAGGAGCGCCAGGTCACGGTGGACGGCGAGCCGCGCGCGCTGCCCGTGCCGTTCCTGGTCGCCGCGACCCAGAACCCGGTCGAGTACGAGGGGACCTACCCGCTGCCCGAGGCCCAGCTGGACCGCTTCCTGCTGAAGCTGGTCCTGCCGCTGCCCGACCGCGACCAGGAGTTCCAGGTCCTCTCCCGGCACGCCGCAGGCTTCGACCCCCGCGACCTCGCCGCGGCCGGCGTCCGGCCCGTCGCCGGGCCCGAGCACCTCGCCGCCGCCCGCGCCCAGATCGCCGAGCTGACCGTCTCGCCCGAGGTCCTCGCCTACATCGTCGACCTCTGCCGGGCCACCCGGCAGTCCCCGTCGCTGTCCATCGGTGTCTCCCCGCGCGGCGCCACCGCCCTGCTCGCCGCCTCCCGCGCCTGGGCCTGGCTGGCCGGCCGCGACTACGTCACCCCGGACGACGTCAAGGCTCTCGCCCTGCCCACCCTGCGGCACCGGGTCGCGCTGCGCGCCGAGGCCGAGATGGAGGGCGTCACCGCCGACTCCGTCATCCAGGCCGTCCTCGCGCAGACGCCCGCACCCCGCTGATCCACCACCCCCAGGCCCACCGCCGCTGACCACCGCCCGCTGATCCACCGCCCGTCGGCGTGCCGGCTTCCGGCCGGCGGGCCCCCGAAGGAGCGCACCCGCATGGCCCTCACCGGGCGAACCGCCCTGCTCGCCGCGCTCGGCGCGCTCGTCGTGGGCCCGCTGCTGCCGTCCTTGGCCGGGATCGGCGTGGTCACCGGCGCCGTGCTGGTCGCCGTCGTGGTCGACCTGGTGCTCGCCGCGCCCGTCCGCAGCCTCCGGTTCGGCCGGGGCGGCGCCACCACCGTCCGGCTCGGCGAGGCCGCCACGGTCGAACTGACCGTCACCAATCCCTCCGACCGCCTCCTCCGGGCCCTGGTCCGCGACGCCTGGGCCCCGTCCGCCTGGCGCCCCGGCACCGCCGAGGCCGCCTCCCGGCACCTCC
Organism: Streptomyces sp. NRRL S-350; assembly: GCF_000719705.1. Taxonomy (GTDB): domain Bacteria; phylum Actinomycetota; class Actinomycetes; order Streptomycetales; family Streptomycetaceae; genus Kitasatospora. Next base: position 12,457 of record NZ_JOHO01000098.1, read on the forward strand.
TGACCGTCCCCGGCGGCGAACGGCGCCGCGCCGTCACCGTGCTCACCCCGACCCGTCGCGGCGACCACCACGCCCACCGGGTGACGGTCCGCTCGTTCGGCCCCCTCGGCCTGGCCGCCCGCCAGGGCTCACACCTGGTGCCCTGGACGGTCCGCGCGCTCCCGCCGTTCGCCAGCCGCAAGCACCTGCCCTCCCGGCTCGCCCGACTGCGCGAACTCGACGGCCGCACCTCGGTGTTGACCCGCGGCCAGGGCACCGAGTTCGACTCCCTGCGCGAGTACCTGCCCGGCGACGACGTCCGCTCCATCGACTGGCGTGCCAGCGCCCGCCGCAACGCCGTCGCCGTCCGCACCTGGCGCCCGGAACGCGACCGACACATCCTCGTCGTCCTCGACACCGGCCGCACCTCCGCCGGCCGCGTCGGCGACGCCCCCCGCCTGGACGCCGCACTCGACGCGGCCCTGCTCCTGACCGCCCTCGCCACCCGGGCCGGCGACCGCGTCGACCTGCTCGCCCACGACGCCCGCAAGCGCGTCGCCGTCGCCGGCTGCTCGGCCCACGAGGTCCTGCCCGCCTTCACCAACGCGATGGCCGGCCTCGAACCCGCGCTGCACGAGACCGACATGCGCTCCCTGGTCTCCACCGCCCTCAGGATGGCGCCGCACCGCTCACTCGTCGTCCTGCTCACCGGCCTCGACGCGGCCCCGGTCGAGGACGGCCTGCGCCCGCTGCTGCCCCTGCTCACCAAGCGCCACGAGGTCATCCTGGCCTCCGTCGCCGACCCCCGGCTGGACGTCCTCGCCGCCGGCCGCGGCACCCTGGAGGCCGTGTACGGCGCCGCAGCCGCCGAGCAGACCCGCGCCGACCGCCGCGCCACCGCCGACCGCCTCACCCGCCACGGCGTCACCGTCCTCGACGCCCCGCCCGCGCAGATCGCCCCGGCCCTGGCCGACTCCTACCTGGCCCTGAAGGCGGCCGGGCGCCTCTGACGGGCGGCGGCTCATCGGCCCCGGTCCCCGCTCGCCGCCGCTCGCCACCGCTCGGTCAGTCACTGCCGCCGACGGGTGTTCAGCTCGGCGTTGAGCCGGGCGGCCTGACGCGTCAGATAGTCGCGCTCGGCGAGGTTGGGCGCCCGGTGCGCGGCCTCCGCGTACAGCCGAGCCGCCGTCCGCGGATCGCCGTCCCGCTCGTGCAGGTACGCCGCCACCGCCGCACGACGGGGCAGCGAGTCGTCCAACTCGGCGAGCGCCGCCAACCCGGCACGCGGCCCGTCCGCCTCTCCTACCGCCACCGCACGGTTGAGCCGGACGACCGGGCTGTCGGTCAGGCGCACGAGTTCGTCGTACCACTCGACGATCTGCACCCAGTCCGTCTCCTCCGCGGTCAGCGCGTCGGCGTGCAGCGCCGCGATGGCCGCCTGGGCCTGGAACTCTCCCAGCCTGTCCCGGGCGAGGGCCGCCTGCAGGGTCTCCACGCCCTCGGCGATCAGGCCCGTGTCCCAGCTGCCGCGGTCCTGCTCCGCCAGCGGCACCAGGCTCCCGTCGGCCGCCGTCCGGCCGGCCCGGCGGGCGTGGTGCAGCAGCATGAGGGCCAGCAGCCCCGCCACCTCGGGGTGGTCGATCACGGCTGCGAGCTGCCGGGTGAGCCGGATGGCCTCGGCGGCGAGGTCGACGTCACCGGAGTAGCCCTCGTTGAAGACCAGGTAGAGGACGCGCAGCACCGTGGCGACATCCCCCGGCTGGTCGAACCGCACACCGGAGACGGTCCGCTTGGCCCGGCTGATGCGCTGCGCCATCGTCGCCTCCGGCACCAGGTATGCCTGGGCGATCTGCCGGGTGGTCAGGCCGCCGACCGCCCGCAGCGTGAGCGCGACCGCCGACGACGGCGTCAACGACGGGTGCGCGCACAGGAAGTAGAGCTGGAGCGTGTCGTCCGCCCCCGCTGCGGGCCCCGGCTCCGGCTCCTGGTCGACGAGGTCCTCCCGCCGCCGGCGGGCGGTGTCGGACCTGGTGGCGTCCAGGAACTTGCGCCAGGCCACGGTGACCAGCCAGCCCTTCGGGTCCCGCGGCGGGTCGGTGGGCCAGACCTGGACCGCCTCGACCAGGGCCTCCTGCACGGCGTCCTCGCCCGCCGCGAAGTCTGCTCCGCGGCGGACGAGGATTCCGAGCACGCTCGGGGTGAGGCTCCGGAGCAGGGCCTCGTTCATCGGCGAGGTCACTCCGTGATGGTGGGCGGCTCGGCCAGGAGCGGACGCAGCTCCAACCATTCGTGGATCGGCTCCCCACCGGCCCCGGGAGCGGCCGACAGCTCACCGGCCAGCTCGAGAGCGCGCTCGTAGCTGTCGACGTCGATCACCATCCAGCCGGCGATGAGGTCCTTGGTCTCGGCGAACGGACCGTCGGTCACCGGCGGCCGGCCTTCGCCGTCGTACCGCACCCACGTCCCCTCGGGGGCGAGCGCCAGACCCTCGACGAACTCGCCGCTCTTCTCCAGCCGCGCCGCGAAGTCTTGCATGTACCGGATGTGCGCGGAGATCTCCTCCTGCGTCCACTGGTCCATCGGCACGCAGTTGACCGCATTCGGGGCGCCTCGGTAGTGCTTGAGCAGCAGGTACTTGGCCATCGTGCTTCTCCCTTGGTCCTGGATGCGACCCATTGTGGCCGCGTTCACCCCAGGGACGGAGCAGACCACGGGTTCTCGACATCACCGGCCAAACTTTTTTCGACCCGGATGTCGGCCCTCCGCGGCCGCCCGCCTCTCCTGGCCGGGAAACGCGAAGAACCCCCATCCGGGACCCGGATGGGGGTTCTTCTGAAGAATTGTTCGGCGGCGTCCTACTCTCCCACAGGGTCCCCCCTGCAGTACCATCGGC
>NZ_JOHO01000099.1 GCF_000719705.1 Streptomyces sp. NRRL S-350
ACCGCAAGCCGGCGCCCCGCCACGACGTGGGCAAGACCGTCAAACGCGAACCCACGCTCCAGGCCCACCTCGCCGCGCGAGGTTAAAGATCAAGCTGAGGCGGCGCGTCCGGCGGCGCGGACGAGCACGACCGATCCTGCTCCGCCTCGGCCACGGCCCCGAGCGCGCCCCAGCGCCCCGGCCCGCACCCGGCGAGGTGCTGGGCTAGGCGCCGGGCAGCGGCACCCGCCAGAGCAGTTCGGTGCCGCCCTCGGGGCGGGCCCGTGCGGTGAAGGTGCCCGCCAGGGCGGTGGCCCGGTCGGCGAGGTTGGCCAGGCCGCTGCGGCGGCCGCCCCCGGGCAGGCCGATCCCGTCGTCGGTGACCCTCAGGGCCAGTTCCTCCCCGGCGGTCACGGTGACGTCCACGGCTCCGGCCCCGGCGTGGCGGGCGGCGTTGGACAGGGCCTCCTCCAGGACCGCGACGGCCGCGTCCGCGATCTCCGCGGGGACGGTTACGTCGAGCAGGCCGGTCATCCGCAGGGCGGGGGTGAAGCCGAGGGCGCGGGCGGCGCGCTCGACCACCTCGACGACGCGGGTGCGCAGGCCGGCCGCGGCCGGGCCCCGCTCGCGCAGGCGCAGGCCGAAGATGGTGGCGCGGATGGTCCTGGCCGTCTCGTCCAGGTCGTCGATCGCCCGGAGCACCCGGTCGGTCGCCTCGGGATGGTCGATGAAGCGGGTCGCGCCCTGGAGGGTCATGCCGGTGGCGAAAAGCCGCTGGATGGCCAGGTCGTGGAGGTCGCGGGCGATCCGGTCCCGTTCCCGCAGCAGCGCGACCTGCTCGGAGTCCCGGCGCCGTTCGGCGAGTTCCATCGCGACCGCCGCCTGGCCGGCGAAGCCGAGCAGCGGCCCCGACTCGTCCTCCTCGAACAGGGAGGTGCCGGCTGCCCGGGCCAGCAGCAGGACGCCCCGGATGCCGCGCTCGGCGGTGCCGACGGGCACCGCGAGCGCCGGGCCGAGCCCCCGGAAGCGCGGGGGGCCCGCGGTGATCCGGGGGTCCTTCTGGACGTCGGGGCTCACCACGAGCCCGCCGGTGCGCAACACCGCACCCATCAGGGAGCCCTCGACCGGCAGCACCAGCCCGCGGTGCTCCTCCGCCCCCAGCCCGACGGCGACGCGCACCTCCAGCTCGCCGGTGCCCGCCGGCGGCACCGCGACCACGGCGAGGTCCGCGCCCGTGATCTCCATCGCCCGGGCGAGCAGCAGATCCAGGACCTCCTGCTCCGCGCTGCCCGACAGCAGGCTGCTGGTCACCTCGGCACTCGCCGCCAGCCAACGCTGCCGCTGCCGGGCCCGGTCGTAGAGGCGGGCGTTGTCGATGGCGACGCCGGCGGCGACGGCGAGGGTGGCGAGGACGGACTCGTCCTCGGCGTCGAATTCGCCGCCGCCGCGCTTCTCGGTCAGGTAGAGGTTGCCGAAGACCTTGCCCCGGATCCGGATCGGCACCCCCAGGAAGCTGCCCATCGGCGGATGGTTGGCGGGGAAGCCGTAGGAGGCCGGGTGGTCGGAGATCCGGCTGAGCCGCAGCGGCTCGGGGTGGCGGATCAGCTCCCCGAGGATGCCGTGTCCGGACGGCAGGTCGCCGATCAGCTTCACCTGGTCGTCGGTGACCCCCACCGGGATGAACTGGGACAGCCGCTGGTCCTCACCGATCACGCCGAGCGCCCCGTACTCGGCGTCCACCAGGGTGACCGCCGCCTCCACGATGTGCTGCAGGGCCTGGGCCAGCTCCAGGTCCCGCCCGACCGCCAGCACCGCCTCCAGCAGGCTGTGCACCCGGTCGCGGGTGCCGCGGGCGGCGTCCAACCGGGTCTGCAGCTCCTCCAGGAGTTCGTCCAGCCGCAGTTTCGGCACGGGATCGGCCGTCTCCGAAGCGGATGTGTCCGAACCGCTGGTGTCCGGCGCGCTGCCCAAGGGGATCCTCCGTGGCTCGCCCCCCGATGGCCCACTGACCAGGGTAGGCGCGGTCTCCTCCGACGGCCGACCGCAGAGGGGGTCCAACGGCCCACCCGAGCACCCCACCGGACCCCTGGCCGGGGGCGCGGCCGCGCTGAACCCTGGAAGTGCGAGCGGAACCGCTCCGGCGCCGCCCGTCCGAGAGGAGCCACCGCGGCCATGAAAGCGCTCACCTACCACGGACCCGGCCGCCGCACCTGGGGCGACGTCCCGGACCCGACCGTGCGAGACCCCGAGGACGCCGTCGTCCGGGTCGACGCGGTCACCGTCTGCGGCACCGACCTGCACATCCTCAAGGGCGACGTCCCCGAGGTCACCGCGGGCCGCATCCTCGGCCACGAAGCCGTCGGCACCGTCACCGAGACCGGGCCGGGCGTGCGCACGGTCGGCGTCGGCGACCGCGTCCTGGCCTCCTGCATCTCCGCCTGCGGCCGCTGCGCCTACTGCCGCACGGCGAGCTACGGCCAGTGCACCGGAGGCGGCGGCTGGATCCTCGGCCACCTGATCGACGGCTGCCAGGCCGAGTACGTCCGCACCCCCTTCGCCGACACCTCCCTGTACAGGCTGCCCGACAGCGTCCGGGACGAGGACGCCCTGCTGCTCGCCGACATCCTGCCCACCTCCTACGAGGTCGGCGTTTGCAACGGACGCATCGGGCCCGGCGACACCGTGGCGATCGTCGGCGCCGGGCCGATCGGACTCGCCGCCGTCCTCACCGCCCGGCTGTACAGCCCCTCCCGCATCATCGCGATCGACCTCGCCGAGAGCCGCCTCGAAGCCGCCAAGCGGTTCGGCGCCGACACGACCCTCACGGTCGCCGAAGCCACCCCGGACGCCATCCGGCGACTGAGCCGCGACGGGCTCGGCGTGGACGTCGCCATCGAGGCCGTCGGCGTCCCCGAGTCCTTCGAACTCTGCACCCGCCTGGTGCGACCCGGTGGCCGGGTGGCCAACGTGGGCGTGCACGGCAAGCCCGCCGTGCTGCACCTGGAGGACCTCTGGATCCGCGACGTCACCATCACCACCGGCCTGGTCGACACGAACAGCACCCCGCTGCTGCTCGACATGCTGGCCGTGGGCCGGCTGGACGTCGGCGGGCTGGTCACCCACCGCTTCGGCCTCGCCGAGATGCAGGACGCCTACGACGTCTTCGCCGACGCGGCCGACACCGGAGCGCTCAAGGTCGCGCTCTTCCGGACGTGACCCACCATGTACGCAGGAGTCGCCACCATGACCAGCCGATCCGACGCGAGCGACGTCACCCACCGGGTCGCCAGGCGCCGCGACCAACTCGGCATGAGCGAAGGGGCGCTCGCCCACCGGGCCGCCATGTCGCCCGCCTACCTGCGGCAACTCCTGCGGGCGGGGCCCGAGTTCGACCCGCCCGCGTTCGTCCGGATCACCACCGTGCTCGGCATGACCTGGCCGGAGCTGTTGTCCGGTCGGCGCCCCGACGCCCCGCCGGGAACCGCCGGCGCCGACCCGCGCCCCCGGCTGTCCCACCTCACCGAGCCGCAGTGCTGGGACCTGCTCGGCACGCACGGCATCGGCCGGATCGGCCTGCCCGGTTCCTCGGCGCCCCTCGTCCTCCCGGTCAACTACGTCGTGGACGCCCGGACGATCGCCTACCGGACCGCCCCCCGGGGCGCCGCCGCCCCGAGGGAGGGCTCGCCCGTCTCCTTCGAGGTGGACCACATCGACGACCACCGCAGCCGGGGCTGGAGCGTCCTCATCCTCGGCGAGGCCCGACGCGTCGGCGTCCCGGAGGAGGAGGAACGCCTCTCGGCCCTCCCGGGCGCCACCCCCTGGGCCGACGGCTCCCGCCCCCTGTGGGTGCGCGTCCGACCGGACGGCGTCAGCGGACGCCGCATCGACACGGTGTGACCGCGTGCGCGGTGCCTGCCGCACTGCGGCACGGCCCGGAGGACGCCATCGGCCACCGGGCCGGAAGCCCTCCGTTCAGGCCGGTGCACCGGAGTCCTGAACCGCCCGGCGGTCGCAGGCGTGCGTTCGCGTAGGGGGAGCGTGTGAGGTCGATGCCATGGGCGGCCCGGGGGCGTCGCCGCTTGTGGTGCGTGGTCGGGCTCCCCGGTGCCGTGGTCCTCAGTCCGCGCGGTGCTCGGGCGGGTCGGCGCGGATCAGGGTGTCGCCGACGGCGGGGTGGGCGAGGGGCTCGGCGGCGGGGCGGAAGCCGGCCAGGACGATGGCGAGGTGGCGGCGCCAGAGGCCGGGTACCTGGCCTTCGGTGTCGTCGATGAGGACGCGCAGTGCCAGTAGGCCGACGTACACGTCGGTGCGGGTGATCTCCTCGCGGACCCGGCCGGTGTGCTTGGCGCGGGTGAGGAGGTCGTCGACCAGGGTGAGCAGTTCCGCGCGGCGTTCGTCGGCTTCGGGCGGGATGGCCGCCCAGAGGCGGGTGAGCCAGCCGTGGCGGACGGCCAGGACCGTGCCGGTGTCCCAGAGCGCCTGTTCCAGGGCCCGGTCGTCGGGCTGCTGCTCGGCGGCGCGGCGGAAGCAGTCGAGGATGGAGTCGAGGATCTCGTCGCTGAGGGCGGTGAGCAGGGACTCCTTGGTGGGGAAGCGGCGGTAGAGGGTGCCCATGCCGACGCCGGCGCGTCCGGCGATCTCCTCGACTCCCGCGTCGGGGCCGAGTTCGGCGAAGACCTCCCACGCGGCCCGCAGCAGCTTCTCCCGGTTCTGTGCCGCGTCGCGGCGCAGGGCCTTGGGCTTGCCGGGTGCGGGCCGGTGGGGGGTGGTCATCGCGAGGCCTGGTCCTTGTGCTCGGTCACCGGTTCACCGTGGTGAGCCGGGGCGATCCCACGCTGTGGTCGCTCCGGCGGCGCCGGGCCGTCGGGATGGCGAGGGACGCGGCGGCGGCGAGCCCGGCGCCGAGGGTCAGGAACCAGAAGGTGCTGGTGTAGCCGGAGTCCTGGGGGAACGGGTGGGCGGCCGTGACCCCGGAGGACAGGATACTGGCCGCCACCGCGCTGCCGATCGCGCCGCCGATGGTGCGGATGTTGGCGTTCATGCCGCTGGCCGCGCCGGTCTGGGCCGGCGGGACGGCTTCGACGACGATGGCGGACATGGCGGAGAAGGCGAGGCCGAGGCCGATGCCGATCAGGGCCGAGGCGGTGTAGATCTGCCAGGCGTGGTCGTGCTGCAGCGCCAGCATCGCGAACGGGACGATGGTGATCAGGCTGCCGGCGATCAGGACGCGCTTGGAGCCGTAGCGGGCGGCGAGCTTGCCGGCCAGCACGCCGAGGGCGAACATGCCGCCGGTCATCGGCAGCATGTAGAGCCCGGACTGGGTGACGTCGGCGGAGAAGCCGTAGCCGGCGAGGTGCTCGGGCGTCTGGACCAGTTGCGGCAGGAAGGTCATCGAGGTGTACATCCCGATGCCGAAGAGCAGGGCGACCAGGTTGGTGGTCCACACGGCCGGGATGCGCATCACGCGCATGTCGATCAGCGGGGCGTCCGAGCGCAGCTCGGTCACGATCCAGTACCCGGCGAAGACCACCGCGGCCGCGAACAGGCCCATGATCCGCAGCGAGCCCCAGCCCCACTTCTGCCCTTCGCTGACGGCGAGCAGGAGGGCCACCAGCCAGACGGAGAGCAGCAGTCCTGCGCGCCAGTCGATCGGTCCGGGGACGCGTACGGGGGACTCGGGGACGAACAGGTAGGTGGCGATCGCCGCGGCGCAGACGAGGATCATCGGCGCCCAGAACAGCCAGTGGTAGTCCAGGTGGTCGACGATCGGCCCGGCCAGGATCAGGCCGAGTCCGGCGCCGACGGCGGTCAGCGCGGCGGTGACGCCGACGGCGCTGCGGACCTTGGCGGGCGGGAACTCGTCGCGGATGATGCCGAAGGCCAGGGGCACCACGGCGCCGCCGGTGCCCTGGATGACCCGCGCGACGATCATCAGACCGACGGAGTGGGAGGCGCCGGCCAGCGCGGACCCGGCGGCGAGGGAGACGAGGGTGACGATCAGCATCCGCTCCTTGCCGACCTTGTCGCCGATCCGGGCCAGGATCGGGGTGGCCACGGAGGCGGACAACAGGTAGCCGGTCATCAGCCAGGTCGCGGTGTCCTGGGTGGTGTGCAGGCGCTCCATCAGGGTCGGCAGGACCGGGACCACCAGCGATTGCAGCAGGGAGAACGCGCCGACACCGAGCAGCAGCACGGCGAAGGTCAGGTTGTAGTGGGGGCGGGCATCTGTTCGGGGCATGGGTGTGCGCTCCAGCGGGACAGCAATTAAGCGGAGAACTGACTCCGCATACTTGGAGGCTAGCAGAAGCGGAGATTGAACTCCGCATGCTGAGTCGAACGCGATCGCCAACCGCCCCTGAAGTGGCATCTGCGCACAGGGGGCTCCGCATCGCACCGCACCGACCTCCGCGGGCGCAGCGAGCGTGGCGCCGCGCGCCCTGGCCGTCCGCACCCCGATCACCGGCCACGGCACCGACCCGCTGGGGCCTGCTCGCCGGCCCCATGAACGTCCACCAGCCCTGCCGGCGCGGCGCCCTCGACGGCACCACCCGAGCCCCGGTCCGGCTCGCCGTCGCCGACCCCGTCAGCGGCGCCGCCGCCACCTCGTCGACCTTCTCGGCAACGCCCCGGGCGTGGGGGCCGGACTGTCGATCGGCTCTCGTGGCCGCCCGCAACCGGCCCTGCCACATCCCCGCCAAGGCGTGACGGAGACGAGTGGAGTGCTGCCGCAGCGTTCGCTCCGAGCCGGTCCGCGCACGGGTGACGTGAACGCTTCACCATGCCTGGTCGGCGTGTTAGCGTCCCTCGGATGTCGAGGATTCTGGTCACCGATCTGGACGGCACCTTGCTCGGCGGCACCCGGGAAGACCGGCGTCGACTGCGGGACGCCCTGGCCCGCCACCCCGAGGTGACACTGGTCTTCGCCACCGGCCGAGGACTGGCCTCCATCCGCGACGTGCTCCGCGATCCGCTCGTTCCGCAACCGCGGTGGATCCTCGCCGACGTCGGCGCCACCGTCATCGACGGCAACGACTTCACCCCCGTGGACTCGCTGCAGGGACGGCTGCGCGCCGGCTGGCCGGGAGCGGACCGCGTACGCGCCGCGTTGCGGCGCTTCCCCGCGCTCACCTACCAGCAGGGCGTCGCCCAGGACGGCCGCTGCTCCTACTACCTGGCCCCGGACCGGCTCACCGCCGAGCTCACCGCAGCCGTGAGAGCACTCGGCTGCGACTGGGTCCACTCCGCGGACCGCTACTTCGACGTACTGCCGCCAGGAGCCTCCAAGGGCAACGCCCTTCGGGCCCTGGCCGGGGACATGGGCTGGGCACCGGAGGAGATCCTGGTCGCCGGTGATTCCCTCAACGACCTGTCACTGTTCCGACTCGGCACGCACGCAGTGATCGTCGGCGGCGCCGAGGCCGCTCTGACAACCGCGGTCGCCGACGACCCACTGGTCCACCGCCCACCCCAGAGCGGCGCGGCCGGCATCCACGCGGCACTGCAGGCCCTGGGCTGGGTCTCCCGCGACCCGGACCGCCTCGGCGGCCGGCACTCCCTCGTCGTGGCCTACCACCGCCCCCCGACGCACTGGAACGGTGGAAGCTGGCAGCCGCCCGCCAGCCCCAACGGCATCCTGCCCACCCTGACCAGCGCCTTCACCGACGGCCTGCCGGGCATCTGGGTCACCGCCCTGGCCGGCGGCGACCAGCAGGCCACCCACCCGCACCCCACCGAACTGCCCCTGTCCCTCGTACCGCTGAGCACCGCCCAGTGGACCGGCTACTTCCACCGCGCCGGCAAGGAGACGCTGTGGCCGGTACTGATGTCCGAACCCGACCGGTCGGTCTTCGACCACCACACCTGGACCGACTACCGCACGGTCAACGCCCGCTTCGCCGAACACATCAGCGCCGAAGCCGCCCCCGGCGCCACCGTCTGGCTCCACGACTACAACCTGTGGCTCGTCCCCGGCCTGCTGCGCACCGCCCGCCCCGACCTGAGGGCCGGCCTCTTCCACCACACTCCGTTCCCGCCACCGGAGATCTTCGCCACCCTGCCCGTCGCCGCCGAACTGCGTGCCTCCCTCGCCTGTCTGGACTGGGCGGGCTTCCACACCGCCGCCTTCGCCGACCACTTCCGCCGCACCCTGGCCGGCGAAGCCGGCCTGCCGCGCACAGCGGTCCACCCGCTCGGCGTCGACCGGCCCGCCATCGAAGCGCTCGTCCGGCGCCACGCACCGCCGCGCCGGCCGGCCGGCCCTCTGGTGCTGTCGGTCGAACGCCTCGACTACGCGAAGGCCCCCATCCAGAAGGTCGACGCCGTCGCCGGACTCCTCGCCCGGCGACCCGAACTGCGCGGCCGCCTGACCTTCCGGCTCGTCTGCCCACCCCCCGAGCCCGGTCTCACCGCCTACGACAGCACCCGCCGCCTCCTCGAACAGCGCATCGCCGAGGTCAACCACACCTGGGGAAAGGGCAGTTGGAGGCCGGTGGACTACCTCCCCCGCAGCCTGTCGTTCCCCGAGGTCGTCGACGAGTACCTGACGGCCGACGTGCTCTGGGTGACCTCGCTGCAGGACGGGATGAACCTGACGGCAAAGGAGTTCATCGCCGCCCAGGCCGCACTCCCCACGCACCGCGCCGGCGGGCCGGGCGTCCTGGTGCTCTCCCGCCACGCGGGCGCCGCCGACGAACTCGGGGACGCGGCCCTGCTCACCGACCCGCGCTCACCGGACGACCTCACATCCGTACTGGCGCGGGCGCTCGTGCTCACCCCCGGCGAACGCCGAAGGCGCATGGACCGGCTCTCCCACCTGCTCGGCCACCAGCGGCCCGCCGACTGGGCCGCCCGGATCGTCCACGCGATCCGGGCCGACGGCGACACCATCACGCCGTCGACGGCATGACCGGTCATGCACTCGATCGGCTGCGCGGCCCCGCCGCACGGCCGACGGCGTGGAACCGGCCGTCCCGGTACGGCGCCACCTGCGGCTTCCCGGCCTGGCCACCGGTGCGCCGGCCGCTGCACGGCAAGGGCCGGAAGGCGACTCGCGCCCGGCTGACCCTCAGGCCGACGCCGGGGCGGACGTTGTGAGAAGGGTTGACTGCGCGTACGGGCTGATGCAGGCTGCGGCCGTCGCCTTCAAGACGTCCCACCACCTTTTGGAGGAGCAAGCCTTTCGCGCGAATTGTTAGCGCTCACAGTCTTGGCGGGCCCTTCCCGCCCCCCCGTGCGCACCAGGCGGCGCCCCACCCCACGCGCATCCCCGAGGGCCCGCCCTCGCCCCAACGAACCGTTTCAACCGGCCCGCGGGAGACCCCGTCGGCCGGCGCCCTGAACTCCTGTCCACCCACAGTGAAGGAAGAGCCCATGAAACGCAGTTCCTTGTTCACCCGTGCGCTGGCCCCGATGGTCGTCATCGTGGCTGCGATCAGCATGGCGCTGAGCACCGGCCTCAGCGCGACGGCCGCTCCGGCAACGGCCGCCGCCCGGATCGCCGCTCCCGCCACGGCGGCAACTCCGGCAACTCCCGCCGCGGGTACCGGTGGCTGCGGCACCGCGCCGTCGCTGGCCAGCGGCACCCACACGATCACCAGCAGCGGCCAGAACCGCAGCTACATCCTGAGGATCCCCGCCAACTACGACCAGAACCACCCCTACCGGCTGGTCTTCGGATTCCACTGGCGGGGCGGCGCCGCCAATGACGTCGACTCAGGCGGCACCGACGGGTACAACTGGTCCTACTACGGACTCAGGCGCCTGGCGGACGCCGACCACAACGGCACGATCTTCGTCGCACCGCAGGGCTTCGACAACGGCTGGGCCAACTCCAACGGCCAGGACATCACCTTCGTCGACGACATGACCAGGCAGCTCGAAGCCGGCCTGTGCGTCGACCCGACGCAGCTCTTCTCCGCCGGGTTCAGCTACGGCGGCGCGATGAGCTACGCGCTCGCCTGCGCCAGGGCGACAGTGTTCCGCGCGGTCGCCGTCTACTCCGGCGCGAACCTCAGCGGATGCAGCGGCGGTACGCAGCCGATCGCGTACATGGGACTCCACGGCCTCCGGGACGACGTCCTGCCCATCTCCTCGGGACGGTCCCTACGCGACCAGTTCGTCAGGAACAACGGCTGCACCGCGCAGAATCCGCCCGAGCCGGCAGCCGGCAGCCTGACCCACGTCGTCACCACCTACTCCGGGTGCAAGTCCGGCTATCCGGTCGTCTGGGCCGCGTTCGACGGTGCGGGCCACGACCCCGGCCCGATCGACGGGTGCACCTGCGACGGCTGGCGCACCTGGACGTCCGGTGAGGTGTGGAAGTTCTTCAGCCAGTTCGGCTCCGGCACTCCCACCCCCGGCAACGGCCAGGAGATCGTGGGCCAGGCGTCGGGCCGTTGCACGGACATCCCCGGGGCCTCCACGACCAACGGCACCCAGGCCCAACTGTGGGACTGCCACGGCGACACCAACCAGCGGTGGACCTACACGGCGGGCAAGCAGCTCGTGGTCTACGGCAACAAGTGCCTGGACGCCTCCGGCAAGGGGACCAGCAACGGCACCGCCGTGGTGATCTGGGACTGCAACGGGCAGACCAACCAGCAGTGGAACGTCAACGCCAACGGCACCATCACCGGAGTGCAGTCGGGCCTGTGCGTGGACGCCGCCGGCACGGGCACGGCGAACGGCACGAAGATCCAGCTCTGGGGCTGCTCGGGCGCGGCCAACCAGCAGTGGAGCCTGCGCAGCTGACCAGGAATCCGGGACCGGCCTCCGCCACTGCGGGACCGGTCCCGGAGCACGCGCCGACCCCCGCCCCGGCGCCGGGGGGGGGGGGGGTCACTGCTGGAAGGGGGGGGGGGCCCCGGCCGGGCCCCCGATGCCCTTGCTGTTGCCGCTGGTCCAGTCCAGTTCCAGGTACCAGCTGACGTCGTGGGAGGTGGTCTCGGCGGTCACCTCGATGACCTCCGGGTCCCGCTCGCTCACCTTGACCGGCAGGCCGATGCTGCCCCCGGTCACGACCGGACGGGGGCGGGCCGCGTCCAGGTCGAGGTCGAAGGAGCGGACGTCGACTCCGCCGCCGCAGCCGTCGCCCATGGAGTAGGCGTTCCAGGGCAGCGGGGCCGCGATCCGGGCGACGCGGACGTTGAGGGCGGTCAGCACCACGGTCTCGCTGCCGGTGCCCTGCACGGTGAGTTCGATCGACTGGTAGTGGCCGGCGACCGCACCGACCCGTGAGACCCAGGCCGGGACGTCCACCACCGCGGGCGGACGGGGTACTTCCGACGGCGGGCGGTTGACCACGTACTGGTCGCACTCGGTGTCCCAGCGGGACGGGCGGACCGTGACGCTGATCGGGGCGTTCGCGCCCTGGTCCGCGGCGTCGGTCGGCCCCGACGGGGTCGCGCCGGTGCCGACGGGCGTGGCGGCGGAGGCGGTCGCCGGAGACGCGGTGGACGGGGCGGTGTCCGCGGTGCGGGCGGGAGCGGAGGCGGGCGGACCGCCCGAGTGGGTCTTGAGGCCGGTGGCGACGGCCCCGATGGTGGCGAGCACCGCGGCAGCCGTCACGGCGGCGAGTGCACCCCGGGACAACCGCCGCTGCGGGGGTACGGCGGGGGCACGCCCGGGGGCGGCCGTCCCGGCTCCGGCGGCGCCTGCCGTGGCCGGTGTCTCCTCCCGCGTCTCCTCCCGCGTCTCCGACGGGGTCTCCTCCGGTTCCGGAGCGGCCGGGGTGTCCGGAACCGTCCGGGCCACCGCAGCCGCTGACGAAGTCTTCGCTTCCGGCGCGGGCGCGGGCGCCTGCCGGTTCGTTCGCGCGGCGTGGGCGACGACCCACAGCCGGTAGAGCTCGGTGCGCTCCTCCGGCGTCGCCCGGCACAGCCGCGCGAGGCGTTCCAGCGGGGCGAACTCCACCGGCATCACGTCGCCGTTGCAGTAGCGGTGCAGGGCCGACGTGCTCACGTGCAGTCGCTTCGCCAGCGCGCCGTAACTGAGCCCCGACCGGCTCTTCAGCTCCTGGAGCAGCCGCGCGACCTCGCCCGCCTCCTTCAACTCCCCGGTCCCCTCTGGCACTGTTCCTCCACCCGCTCGTGAGCCCCCTCGGTGTCGACGCGAGCTCCGGCAAAGAAGCACGCCGCAGAGCGTCCCACGGTTCCCCGAGGCACCGGCGGCACCGGCCGCGGCCTTCCGGCGCCCCGCGAGCGCGTCCCAGGAAGGTTACGTCTTCCCAGCTCAAACCGGGTAGAGGCGTCCCAGCGTCCCTGATCGCCGGCGCACCGTTGCGGCCGGGACGAACCGGCGCCCAAGCTGGCGGCGAACACCGAGAGGGAGCAACTGTGAGCACTGTTGGGGCGGCCCGGGCCGCGATACGCACCAGCGACCGTTTCCACCGCGGCGCGGTGGCACTGGCGATGGGCGGGATCCTGCTGATGACCGCGGCCTGTGGCGACGGCCAGGGCGATGGCGGTGACGCCGCGTCGCCCGGCGCCGCAGCCTCCGGAGCCCCCGCGGCCTCCGGCGCGGCGGCCGCCGCGGCGACGCCGAAGACGTCGACCGCGGTGCTGGACGTGGAGCCGAAGGACGGGGCGCAGGGAGTCGCGCCGACCGCGCTCCAGGTGTCCGTCTCCCACGGAAAGCTCACCGCCGTCGACGTGACGGACAAGGACGGCAAGCCGGTCGCGGGCGCGATCACCCCGGACGGCACCGGGTGGAAGCCCGCCGCCGCGCTCGCCCCCGGCACGGCGTACACGGTGAACGCCCAGGCGAAGGACGACGACGGTCTGGTCTCCGCGGCCACCAGCGCCTTCACCACCGTCGCGCCCGGCAAGCAGGTCTCCACCAACGACAACATCGCCGACGGCCAGACCTACGGCGTGGGCATGATCGTCAAGGTGGACTTCAGCGCCAAGGTCGTGAACAAGGACGCCGTCGCCAACGCCATCACGTTCGAGACGGACAACGGCACCGAGGTGAAGGGCCACTGGTTCGGCGACAACCGGATCGACTTCCGCCCGGCCGACTACTGGAAGCCGAACACCAAGGTCACCATCCACTACCGGCTGAAGAACGTCGAGGTCGCCCCCGGTGTCTGGGGCGACGTCGACAAGGACGAACCGTTCACCATCGGCCGCTCCCAGGTCTCCACCGCGGACGCCGCGGCGCACCAGCTGACGATCAAGCGGGACGGCAAGTCCACCACCGTGCCCGCCACCCTCGGCGACGACCAGCACCCCTCCTGGGGCGGCACCATGGTCGTCATGTCCAAGGAGAAGGTCACCCACATGAACTCCCAGACCGTCGGCATGGGCAGTGAGTACGACATCCCCGCGGTACCGCACGCGATGCGGCTGACCAGGTCCGGCACCTACCTCCACGGCAACTACTGGTACAAGGGCGACCCGTTCGGCAAGGCCAACACCAGCCACGGCTGCGTCGCGCTCAAGGACGTGGAGGGCGGCAGCGACACCTCCCCCGCCGGGTCGTTCTTCAACAGCTCGCTGATCGGCGACGTCGTCACGGTCGTGAACACCAAGGAGAAGACCGTCGCTCCCGACAACGGCCTCGGCGGCTGGAACCTCCCCTGGGGCAACTGGTAGCACCCGCCCGGGCCGTCACCCGGGGTGCTACCGGTCAGCCGCCTCCAGTACCTGCGTGACCAGGGGGACGTCGGCCTTCGGTATCACGATCACGTGCTGCCCGTCGCCGGCCGTCAGGTCGATGCGGGCCATCTTCGGGTGCGGTGTCCTCTGCTCGGACGGCGACAGGCGGAACGGACCCCGGAGGACGACGTCCTCGCGGGTGCGCCGGTTGCGCCAGGTCACCGTGCCGGCAGCGAGGTGGAGGTGGCCGGACGCCGTGTGCGGGATCGTGCGTCCCTTGCCGACCGACAGCATCCTGACCGTGCCCAGCGTCGGGCTCGAGCAGAACACCTGCAAGGTGGTGCCCGCTCGAAGATCGGCGAGGTCCTGCTCCGTGCTCCGCCGCCGGATGCCGACCATCGAGAGCAGGGCATCGGAGAGGGTTCTGGTTCCCGCGGCGCGGCGGATGTCGCTAGTCATGGGGGAGATCCTTCCAGGAGCAGTCGGACGGCTCGTGACCAGGGGGTCTTCGAGACCGCCGGGCTCGGTGAGCCGCACCGCCCGGGCGATCTGAGCCGGGGATCGGGGAGGGCCGCTGCCGGCCTTCCGGGACGGCCGGCAGGCCCGGGGCGTCCGCCGGCCGCTCCATCCGGGCCGCCCGGTCCAGCCGACCGGGCGGCCCCCGTGCCGCGCCGTCACGCACCGGTGTGCATACTTGCCCGACGATCAGGAGGGCACAGGGGTGATGACGCGGTGAAACTGGCTGAAGCGCTCGCGCAGCGCGCGGCGGCGGTGCGGCAGGTGGAGCAGTTGCGAGCGCGCGTCGTCGGCAGTGCCCGCTACCAGGAGGGCGAGGAGCCGGCCGAGAACGCGGCGGAGGTCCTGGCCCAGGCCGGGGAGGTGCTGGACGAGTTGGAGCGGCTGATCCGTCGGATCAACCGGACCAACTCCACCGCGCTCGTCGAGGGCGGCGGCACTCTCACCGACGCGCTTGCCCGCAGGGACGTCCTGCGGCTGCGCCACTCGGTGATCACCGCGGCCGCCGACGCGGCCTCCGGGCGCGACCAGCGGGGAGCGGTACGGCAGTTGCGGTCCGAACTCAGGGTCCTCTCCGCCCTGCCGGTCGCCGAGCTCCGCGCCCGGGCTGACGTCCTGGCCAAGGAGATCCGCGAGGTGGACAGCCTGATCCAGCGCACCAACTGGGAGATCGACCTGATCGAGGACTGACCCCACGAGCCGGGTGTGGGAAGCAGGTAGTCGTCACGGAGGCGTGCACACACCGCGGCCGGCGGTTCATCCGGCCTTGGTGCGTGAAGAGCAACGCAGGGGTTCGATTCCCCACCAACAGTGCAGCTCAGCACCGCGTACAGGTGACAGGGCACACCGCACGGCTCACCACCACGTGCAGATCCGGACGACGAGGGCGGGAACGGGGCGCCCCACACCCTGTGCGAGGGCCGTGCCCACGGTCACGGCCCTCGCACGCAGTCTCCCCGACAGTAGTGGCGGCCCCGCGCGGGGCACGTGCGGGGCCGGTGCGGATCGATCACGGGCTTGTCGGGCGTTCACCGACGGCTGCTCCGCCATCCGGGAGGATGCCGACATGACGATCACACCGCAGCTGGTGGCCAGGTACCCGATCCCGGAACGGGACGGCGCCGAGACGTCGCTCGACGCCACCGGCCCCGTTCCCCGCCTGGAGGTCCGCAGCGCCGAGTCCCTGCGCATCTACGAACTGGCGGAGCAGGCGGAGTTGGCAGCCGAGTTCCCGGCCCCGTCGCCCGACCGGTGGTCGAGGCAGTGGGTGGCTCCCGACCTGTCGATCGCCGTCTTCGGCACCGCGACGGGGTACGTCGCGGTCGCCCAGGACGGCACGAGGCGGTGGGAGCAGTCGTACGGCACGTGGGAGGTGAGCCGCTGGGGCTACCTCGACTTCTCGACGACCGGGGCCGCGCCCCGCCCCGTCGGCGGCTCGGCGGCGGGCGGCGCCGGCCAGGAGCTCCGGATCTGGTTGCGGCTCCCGTCCGGACTGCCCGACAGCACCCTGATCCTCACCCTGGACGCCGCGGGGACGGTGCTGGCACGGAGCGTGCTCCCGTGCGGCGGCCACGGGTGTTTCGTCAGCCTGCTCCGGGACGAGAACGGCGAGGTCTGCGGCGTGACCGTGTCCGAGGGGCGGGCGACGGCCACGCGCTACGAGGCGCGGTGGGAGTCCGGTGCCCTCGTCCTGGGCCGGCAGTTGCCGCAGGGCCGGGGCGGCCGACTCCCGGGCGAGCGCGAGTACCTGGGCGCGGACCGGGGGAACACCCGCTGCATGACCGTGGACCGAAGGGGACGGGACGTCAGCTGGCACGTCCTCCCGACTCACCGGGTCACCGCCTCGCTCGCCCTGAGTGACTTCCCGCCTCCCGGCACCGGTGACTGCGCGGTGCACAACGCCCCGTACATCTCCTCCTCCGGCGGCTTCGTGGACGACGGGACGGCGATGGTGGTGCTCCACAACCCGTACGACGAGGCCGCCGTGTACGTGTTCGGCCGGGACGACTGGAGGGAGCACAGCCACTGGCTCGCCGACCCCGCCACCGGTGCCCTGCACGGCCGGGTCGAGTACCCGATGGCCGAGGTCGACACCGCGGTGCCGGTCGGCGACGGTACCTGGATCACGCAGGAATGGGACGCGCTCTACCGCTGGCGGCGCTGAGCCCGCGCCGGGCTACGGCTCGGCGGGGGCGCTGCCGCCCCCGGCCCGGAGCGCGGTGCCGAACCGCCACGCCTCGATGTCGCGGTAGCGGATCGGCCCGGGGCCACGGCCGATGTTGCTGCCGACCAGGTGGAGGCGCTCGGTGCGCCACGGTCGGCTCACGAAGTCGGCGAGCCCGGCCGCGGCCTGCGGCACGCTGGTGGAGTCGTCGCGGCGGGACCGCGCAAGGGTCAGATGGGGCCGCAGCGGGCGGTCGCCGAACTCGATCCCGCAGGACCCGACCAGCTCCCGGACGTCGGCCGCGAGCCGGTGCAGTCCCTCCAGGTCCCCGTCGATCCCGCTCCACAGCAGTCGGTCGTCGAACTGGCCGCCCCCGCGCAGGCCCAGTCGCAGGGCGGGGCGCGACGCCGCCAGGGCGGCCAGCCCCGACCGCAGCGGCGGCACTGCCGTGGAAGGCAGTTCACCGAGGAAGGCCAGGGTGATGTGCCAGTCCTCGATCCGGTTCCACCGCAGCCGCGGGTACCCGGCGTAGGCGGGCCGCAGGGCCCGGGCCAACTCGTCCTTGGCCTCGTCGGGCGGAGCCAACGCCACGAAGACGCGCACGGTCGAGGGCTCGGGGTGATCGTCCACCAGGGATTTCTAGCACCCGGTGGGCGCGCCAGTGGACGGGGGTCCGCGGAGAACGGCCGGACTGCCCGGGAAAGCCCTTGCCCGGGTCCGGCGCCGAGCGGCGGGCACGGGGTTCTTCCCGCTGCGAGCCACGTGCGCCCGGGCGGCGGGCACGGGTTCTTCCCGCTGCGGGCCCCGCGCTGTCCAGGGCCTGACGGTAATTCGATCGTTACGTTCGAGGGTCGACGCGAGGGGTTGGCGGACCTCACCACGGCCCGTATGTTGTCGCAGGCAACAAACAGGGGGCCGGCTGTTTCCCCGCTCCGGGCTCGTGCCCTTCCCCACCCTTCCTCAGCCACGCACGTCCGGCGTCGGCCGGACACGCCTCGAAAGGACCCTGCCCATGCGCAAGGGACTCCTGTTCGCCACCGCTGCCGTGTCAGCGGCCCTGCTCTCCACCGTCACCGCCTGCGGCTCCTCGGGCTCCGGTGCCGGCTCCGGAGGCGCCAAGAAGCCGAAGATCGGCGTGATCCTGCCGGACAGCAAGTCGTCCGTGCGCTGGGAGACCGCCGATCGGCCCTACCTCGCGGCGGCCTTCAAGGCCGCGGGCGTGGACTACGACATCCAGAACGCCGAGGGCGACAAGCAGGCGTTCCAGACCATCGCCGACCAGATGATCACCAGCGGCGTGAACGTCCTGGTGATCGTCAACCTCGACAGCGGGACCGGCAAGGCCGTCCTCGACAAGGCCAAGGCCCAGGGCGTGGCCACCATCGACTACGACCGGCTCACCCTCGGCGGCTCCGCCCAGTACTACGTCAGCTTCGACAACACCCAGGTCGGCAAGCTCCAGGGCGACGGCCTGACGAAGTGCCTGACCGACATGGGCGCCAAGAACCCCGTGGTCGCCGAGCTCAACGGCTCCCCGACGGACAACAACGCCACCCTGTTCGCCAACGGCTACAACGGCGTGCTGGACCCGCTGTACGCCTCCGGGCAGTACACCAAGGGCCCCAACCAGTCGGTGCCGGACTGGGACAACGCCCAGGCGCAGACCATCTTCGAGCAGATGTACACCAGCCAGCCGGCCATCGGCGGCGTGCTCGCGGCCAACGACGGACTGGCCAACGCGGCCATCGCCGTGCTGCGCAAGAACCACCGCAACGGGCAGGTGCCGGTCACCGGCCAGGACGCCACGGTGCAGGGCCTGCAGAACATCCTGGCGGGCGACCAGTGCATGACCGTCTACAAGGCCGTGAAGAAGGAGGCCGACGCGGCGTCCGCCCTCGCGGTCTCACTGGCCGGCGGCAAGAAGGGCGACACCAAGGCCACCGTCCACGACCCGACGGGCAACCGCGACGTCCCGTCGGTGCTGCTCGCACCCCAGGCCGTCTTCAAGGACACCGTCCAGGACGTCGTCACCGACGGCTACGTCACCAAGGCGCAGCTGTGCACCGGCGACTACGAAGCGCTGTGCACCAAGGCCGGCATCAAGTGAAGGCCGCCCGCAGGTAGCGCGTGAGCGCACGGCCGTACCAGTGGGCCCCGGCCGCCGGCGGCACGAGGCCCACCCCGCCACACCCCCAGGAGCCTCACCCATGACAGAAACACCGACTCTAGAGCTGCGCGGGATCGACAAGAGCTTCGGCCCCGTCCAGGTCCTGCACGACGTCGCGTTCAGCGCCTACGCGGGGGAGGTCACGGCGCTCGTCGGTGACAACGGCGCGGGCAAGTCGACGCTGGTCAAGTGCATCGGCGGAATCCACCCCACCGACGCGGGCGACTACCTGTTCGAAGGCCGCCCCGTCCAGGTGCACAGCCCGCGCGAGGCCGGCGCGCTCGGTGTGGAGATCGTCTACCAGGACCTCGCGCTCTGCGACAACCTCGACATCGTGCAGAACATGTTCCTGGGGCGGGAGAAGCGCCGCGGCCTGGTGCTGGACGACTCGACGATGGAGGAGATGGCCGCCGCGACGCTCCGGGGACTGTCGGTGCGCACGGTCAAGTCCCTCCGCCAGAAGGTCTCCAGCCTCTCCGGCGGCCAGCGCCAGACCGTCGCCATCGCCAAGGCGGTGCTGTGGAACAGCAAGCTGGTGGTCCTCGACGAGCCGACCGCGGCCCTGGGCGTCCCGCAGACCGCGCAGGTCCTGGAACTCGTCCGCCGGCTGGCCGACAACGGGCTGGCCGTCGTGCTCATCTCGCACAACATGAACGACGTCTTCGCGGTCTCCGACCGGATCGCCGCGCTCTACCTCGGGCGGATGGCCGCCCAGGTCAGGGCCTGCGACGTGACGCACGCCCAGGTCGTCGAACTGATCACCTCGGGCCGCAGCGGCGACCTGGGACCGCAGACCACCCCCAAGGGAGCCGCCGTATGACCGCCGCCCTCGCCCCCCAGAAGCCGGAGCGGCCGAACCGTCCCACCGGCTCCGACGCCGCCCAGGGCCGGTCCCCGGCGTCCGGCCTGGCCGACCTGGGCCGCAACTACCTGGAGCAGGTGCGCGCCGGCGAACTCGGCGCCCTCCCCGCCGTGGCCGGCCTGGTCGTCCTGTGCGCCTTCTTCGCCGTGCTGCGGCCGGTCTTCCTGTCCAACCTGAACTTCGCCAACCTGCTCACCCAGAGCGCCGGCAGCATAGCCATCGCCATGGGGCTGGTCTTCGTCCTGCTGCTCGGCGAGATCGACCTGTCGGCCGGCTACGCCAGCGGGGTCTGCGCCGCGGTGCTGGCCATCCTGCTGACCAACCACGGCTGGCCCTGGTACGCCGCGGTGGCCGCCGCGATGCTGACCGGCGCGGCCATCGGCCTGCTCATCGGCACGCTGGTCGCCAAGGTCGGCATCCCCTCCTTCGTGGTGACACTGGCCGCGTTCCTCGGCTTCCAGGGCGTCGTGCTGATGCTGCTGAAGGAGGGCACCAACGTCTCCGTCAAGGACCCGACCATCCTGGCCATCGCCAACAACAACCTCAGCCCCGTCCTCGGCTGGGTCCTGCTGGCCGGCTGCGCCGCCGGTTATGCCGCCCTGCAGTTGCGCCGCAGCCGCGACCGGCGCGGCCGGGGGCTCGCCGGAACCCCGATGACGCTGATGGCGATCCGCACCGGAGCCGTCGTGGTGCTC
The DNA here is from genome assembly GCF_000719705.1 of Streptomyces sp. NRRL S-350. GTDB lineage: Bacteria > Actinomycetota > Actinomycetes > Streptomycetales > Streptomycetaceae > Kitasatospora. Next base: position 19,979 of record NZ_JOHO01000099.1, read on the forward strand.
GGCGGCGCAGCCGTGTACCTGCTCAACCAGGAGCGCAGCCGCAACGTCATCGTCGGCTCGCTCAAGGGCGTTCCCATCGTCGTGCCCGTGATCGGAGTCCTCCTCCTGCTCGGAACCCTCACCCTCCAGCGCACCGGCTTCGGCCTGCACATCTACGCGGTGGGCGGCAGCGCCGAGGCCGCCCGCCGGGCCGGCATCAACGTCGCCTTCATCCGCACCGCCGCCTTCGTGATCTGCTCCTGCCTGGCCGCCGTCGGCGGCATCATCGCCGCCTCGCGCGGCAACTCGGTGGACCCCAACACCGGTGGCAGCAACGTCCTGCTGCTCGCCGTCGGCAGCGCCGTGATCGGCGGCACCAGCCTGTTCGGCGGCCGCGGCCGCGTGGTCGACGCCGTGCTCGGCGGCCTGGTCGTCGCGGTGATCCAGAACGGCATGGGGCTGATGGGTTACAGCTCGGGGGTCAAGTACGCTGTCACGGGCTCGGTGCTGCTGGTGGCCGCCGGTGTGGACGCCATGTCCCGCCGCCGCTCGGCCCGACGATGAGGGTCGCCGAGTCCCGCCGCCGCCCAGCCCGACGATGAGAGTCCCCTGCCATGAAAGCCGGTCCTTCCCAGGAAGAGGTCCGTCAGCAGAACCTGGGTGCCCTGCTGCGCCACGTCCACTTCGACGGGGCCGCCTCGCGGACCGTGCTGGCGACCCGGCTCGGCCTCAACCGCAGCACCATCCTGGGCCTGGTCGGTGATCTGGCGGCGGCCGGCCTGGTCCGCGAGGAGCTGCCGCAGGAGACCCGCCGGGCCGGGCGGCCCTCACTGGTCGTCAAGCCGGAGTCCACCCGGGTGCACGTGCTGGCGGTCGACCTGGGGGTGGAGCGGCTGGCGGCGGCCCTGATCGGACTCGGCGGCGTGTTCCTGGACCGCCGGGAGTGCCCGTGGCCCTCCGGACACCCGCAGGACCCCGCCCGCGTGGCCGCCATCCTCGCGGGATTCGCCCACCGGATGCTGGACGGTGCCCCGGCCGGCAGCTCGTGCGTCGGCATCGCGGTGGCGGTGCGCGGCATCGTCCGCCACCCCGACGGGCTGGTCAGCCTCACACCCAACATGGGCTGGCGGGACCTCGACTTCGCCGGCGCGTTCACCGAGCGGCTCCGCGTGGACGTGCCGGGCCTGGACGTGCCGGTGCTGGTCGCGAACGAGGCCAACCTCGGCGCACTCGCCGAGCACCGGCGGGGCGTCGGCCGCGGCACCCAGAACCTGGTCTACCTCAACGGCGAGATCGGGATCGGCGCCGGAGTGATCATCGACGGTGAACTCCTGCGCGGCGCACGCGGGTACGCCGGCGAGGTCGGCCACATGACGGTCAACCCGTACCGCGGACGGCCGTGCGGCTGCGGCGCCCGCGGCTGCCTGGAGGCCGAGGCCGGTGAGCGCGCCCTCCTGGAGGCCGCCGGCCGGGACGGCGCCGTCACCGGCACCGACGCCGTGCGGTCGGTGGTCACCGCTGCCGACCGCGGGGACGTCACCGCCCGCGAGGCGCTGCACCGCGTCGGCGACTGGCTCGGCATCGGGATCGCGAACCTGGTCAACCTCTTCGATCCCGACCTGGTCATCCTCGGCGGGACGCTCCGGGACGTCTTCCTCGGCTCCGCCGCCCAGGTGCGCAGCCGGATCAACACCAACGCCCTGGCCGCGGTGCGGGAGCACCTGCGGCTCCGGGTCGGCGAACTCGGCGGCGACACCGTCCTGATCGGCGCCGCCGAGCTGGCGTTCGGCGAGGTGCTCACCCGGCCGCTGGAGACGCTGGCCCGTTGCGCGTCGGTCACCTGAACCCGGTTCGGCTTCCGTCGACGCCGGCCGTCGGGCACGCAGGGGCGGGGCCCGGGACCGTTCCGGTGCGGCATCCTCGTGGAGTCGGCGCCGGAACGGCCCGGGGTGTCGGTGCGCTCCTACAGCCGGTAGAAGTCCCGGTAGTGGTTGGGGGAGTACCAGACCACGCCGGTGTTGGCGTCGACGACGATCCGGTAGGCGTCCCGGTGGTCGCCGCAGGCGCGCGGGTAGACGTCGTACTCGTGGAAGGTGTCGCCGGCGGGCAGCTGCCCGTCGTTGTTGTAGAACTCGCCGCCTGCGAAGCTGCACTGGCCGTCGGGCCAGTCGTACCAGCCGCGACTGGTCGGGTAACCGGCGGCGGACCAGGTCGAGTTGGCCGATGCGGCGGCGGAACAGCCGGCTATCGCACAGGAGTTGTGGACCGCCGCGCTGGCGGCCGGGCTGTAGAGCACGGACATGCCGAGCACGGATGCGATGGCGGCGGCGAGCACCGCGAAACGCTTCGTCCAGGACAGCTGGGGATGACGCCGAGTGAGCACAGGACCTCCAGGCCGTGGTGTGTGTGGACATGACACTCTGCTGGTCCTGCGTGACATCCGCATGTACCGCCGGTAACGGGATGTGAGCGCTAACACGAGGACTTGTTCCACGTCGCGGGTGGATGCGCCGCACGGACGTGGTCACGGTGCGGCCCCGGCCCGAAGGCCGGGGCCGCACCGTGCAGGGGTCGGTCAGTCCAGGCCGGCGAGGGCCATCCGGATCAGCTCGTCGGTGTCGGCCTCCTGGATGGAGGCGCTGCGGTCCTCCGGGGTCGGCGCCGGGTCGGCCGTCCGGCCCAGCCGCAGCAGCGGCTCGACCAGACCGGACGCCCGCAGGACGTCCATCGGGATGGCGGCCAGGGCCTGGCGGATCGACGCCTCGTCGACGGTGTCGGCACCGCCGTCGGCACCGCCGGCGTGACCGAGGCCGTCACCGAGTCCGAGGCGGGCGTCCAGCTCCTGGGCCATCGTGACGGGCGTGGGGTAGTCGAAGACGAACGTGCTGGGCAGCCGAAGACCGGTGAGCCGGCCCAGGCTGTTGCGCAACTCGACCGCCATCAGGGAGTCGAAGCCGAGGTCCATCAGACCGCGGTCCGGGGTGATCGCCCGCAGGCTGCCATGCCCCAGGATCTCGGCGATCCTGGAGCGGACCGAGTCCAGCAGCGCGTCGACCCGTTCGGCGGCGCCGAGCGCCGCCAACCGATCGCGCAGCACGGGCTCTTCGGCCGCCCGGGCGGATGCGGAGACCGCATGGACCGCCGGGCGGACCAGCGAGCGGAAGAGCGCCGGCACCGTCGCGGCGCCCCGCAGCGCCGCCGTGTCGACCCTGGCCGGCACCAGCACCGGCCGGTCCGTCAGGAGCGCCCGGTCGAACAGGGCGAGCGCGTACCCGGCGGACATCGGCGCGATGCCCGAGCGGCGCAGTCGCGCCTGGTCCTGGGAGTCCAGGGTGCCCGCCATGCCGCCCGGCTGGGCCCACAGCCCCCAGGCGAGGGAGTGGGCGGGCAGGCCGCGGGCCCGACGGTGGGTGGCGAGGGCGTCGAGGTAGGCGTTGGCGGCGGCGTAGTTGGCCTGTCCGGGACTGCCGACGATGCCGGCGATCGAGGAGTAGAGGACGAACGCCTGCAGGTCGAGGTGTTCGGTGGCCCGGTGGAGGTGCCAGGCGGCGTCGACCTTGGGCCGGAGGACGGTGTGGAGCTGCCCGGGGGCGAGGGCGGTCACGGTGGCGTCGTCGAGGAGGCCGGCGGTGTGGACGACGGCGGAGAGGGGGCGGTCGGCGGGGATGGCCGCGATGAGCGCGGTGACCGCGTCGGCGTCGGTGGTGTCGCAGGCGGTGACGGTCACGGTGGCGCCCAGTTCCCGGAGCTCTTCGGTGAGCCGGTCGGCTCCCGGACCGTCGGGGCCGCGCCGGCTGGTGATCACCAGGTGCCGTACACCGTGGGCGGTGACGAGATGGCGGGCGAGCAGGGTGCCGAGGGTACCGGTGCCGCCGGTGACCAGGACGGTCCCGTCCGGGTTCAGCGGGCGCGGCTCGGCCTGGGCCTCGGACGCGCCGACGACGGCCAGGCGCGGAGCCAGGAGCTGCCCGTCGCGCAGGGCGAACTGCTCCTCCCCGGCGGCGAGCGCGGTCGGCAGGGCCAGCCAGGAGGCCTCGCTGCCGTCGTGGTCGACCAGCACGAACCGGCCGGGGTGTTCCGAGAGCGCCGCGCGGACCAGACCCCAGGCGGGCGAACCCGCCGGCACCGGGACGTCGTCGCCCGGGCCGGCCGCCACGGCGCCCCTGGTCACCACGACCAGCCGGGCGTCGGCGAGCCGGTCGTCGGCGACGAAGTCCTGGACGGCCGCCAGGACGCTCTCGGCGATGCGGTGGGCGGCCGCGACCTGCTCGTCGGGCCCGTGGCCGTCGGCGTTGGTGTCGGCGTCGGTGTCGGTGTCGGCGTCGACGGGCAGGACGAGGAGCACATCGCTGGGCGGGGCGTCGGTGGTCTTCTCGGCGAGGGCCGCAAGATCCGGGTGGACGTCCAGGAGCAGGCCCGGGGGCAGCTCGGGAAGGGTGCCGAGAGCAGCCAGCCGGACCGACCCCGAGCCCGGCCGGGCCACGGTGGCCCAGTCGAGTCCGTACAGCGGCACGGCGGCTCCGGCGCGGTGGAAGGTCGCCGGGTCGACCCGGCGTACGGTCAGCGACTCGACGGAGGCCACCGGCGCACCGGTCGCAGGCTCGATGAGGGTGAGGGCGAGGCTCTCCGCGCCCTTACCGGCTCGGGACATCCGCACGCGCAGCGCTGTCGCGCCGGTCGCCCCGGTGCCGTGGAGGCTGACGCCCTGCCACGCGAACGGCAGCCGGAGGCCGTCGTCAGCGCCGGACCAGACCGCCAGCGGGTGCAGGGCGGCGTCGAGCAGCGCCGGGTGGAGGGCGAACCCGTCCGTGGCGGCTCCCTCGGGGAGAGCGACCTCCGCGTAGAGGTCCGTTCCGTGCCGCCAGACGGCCCGCAGGCCGCGGAAGAGCGGACCGTACTCGACGCCTGCCTCGGCGACCTGCGCGTACAGGGCCTCGACGGGCACCGCCTCGGCTCCGGCCGGCGGCCAGGCCTCCGGCTGGGCGGGGGCAACGGTGGACGGCGCGCTCACGGTCAACCTGCCGGAGGCGTTGCCGACCCACGGCTGGGCCGCATCCTCCCCGGCGGCGCGCGGGCGGGACCGGAAGCCGATGGGACGGGCCCCCGACTCGTCGGCCGGGCCGACGAGCACCTGGAACTCGACCTCGCCCCGCTCGGGCAGCACCAGCGGGTGATCCAGGACGAGATCGTCCAGTCGGTCGACTCCGAGCCGATCGCCGAGCTTCAGCGCGATGTCCGCGAACGCCGCGCCCGGCAGCACCGGTCCGCCCAGGACGGCGTGCTCACCCAGCCACGCGTGGCGCTCCAGGGCGAGGACACCGGTGAACAGGTGCCCGTCGTCCGGGAGTTCGATCGCGATGTCGAGCAGCGGGTGGCCGCCCGGGGTGAGACCGGCGGAGCCGGAGGGTGTGGCGGGGGTGGGGTGGAGCCAGTAGCGGTTGCGTTGGAAGGGGTAGGTGGGGAGG
>NZ_JOHO01000100.1 GCF_000719705.1 Streptomyces sp. NRRL S-350
GGCAGTCGTCGAGGCGGCGGGCCGCTTCGGCGGCGGGGATGCCCAGGGCCGCGCAGACCGCGCGGGCGCTGCGCAGGGGTTCGCCGGTGCGGCGGGCGACGAGGGCGTAGGCCTCGGCGGGGGTGATGCCTCGGGTGAGGGCGTGCCGGGCGAGCGTGGCGAGGGACGGCTGTCGCATCGGGGGGCGCTTTCAGACGGTGAGGAGGGCGGAGGGGAGGGAGGGGGCGACGAGCGCCCAGACGAACTTGCCGACGCCGCCCGGGCGCGGGCGGCAACCCCAGTGCTCGGCGAGCTCGTTGACGAGGAACAGCCCGCGTCCGCACTCGTCGTCGGGTGCGGCGGCACGGACGGAGGGACGCCCGGCGCCGGCGTCGTGCACCTCCAGCCGAAGGGGGGCGGCGGGAGACGAGCATGGGCTACCTCGGACGGGGCGGAATAGAGTGGGGTTCACCACTGTTGGTGATGTGCTGGTGACGAACAGTCAACCGTCCTGGTCTGCGGTCGGCCATGGTCGAGCCGAGCCGGGAAGTTGAAACCCTTGAAACCGCCTGCAAGGGGGAACTATCGTGCGAACCGGCCGTGAGCCGAACCGTAAGCTCGCTTCGCTGATGGTCGAAGCAGCGTGGGGAAACGGCGAGTTGGCGCGGGCCGTCAATCGGGTTGGTACCGAGGTCGGGCAACGGCTCAAGTACGACGCCTCGGCCGTTTCTCACTGGCTCGGCGGCACGTCGCCTGCGGCGAAGTCCTTGCCGGTGGTCTTGGAAACGTTGGCACGGAAACTCAAGCGGCCGATCACCGCTTTCGAGGCCGGGTTTCGCGACGTGCTTACCACCGCTGACGAGCCGACGGATACGGTGTCAGGGCTTGTCGATCTGGGGAGTCTCGACATGGACCCATCCCGGCGCGGAGTTCTCACAGCCAGCCTGTACTCGGTGGCCCTCACCATTCCGGGTTGGCCCGACCTGGTGGGCCGTTTCGAGAAACTGCGGACCGACCCGCACTCGCGGATCGGCATGGCAGAGGTTCAGTCGGTCGTCGCCATGACCGAACGGATCAGCGACCTGGACGACCAGTTCGGTGGCCGAATGGCCCGACCGATGGCCGCCTCATTCCTGGTCAACACGATCGCCCCGTACCTGCAGGCGGAGGCCACCGAGGGCGTCCGCGAGGCGATGCTGTCGGCCGCAGCTGACCACTGCTACCTGACCGGCTACATGGCGATGGACGAGCGCCACGATGCCCTGGCGCAGCGCTACTACCTGAAGGCTCTGGAGCTGGCCGGGCATGCGGGCGATCACCTCACGTACTGCACCACTCTGCGTGGCATGAGCGTGCAGGCCGTCGACCTCGGCCACGGCAGTGCTGCCACACGGTTGGCGGATGCCGCCTCGGCTGCCTCCCCGCAGGCCGGCCCCCGCATGAGGGCCTTCCTCGCGGGTCAACAGGCCCACGCCACCGCCCGGACCGGGGACAGGGCCGGAGCCTTGTACCACCTGCGGATAGCGGAAGTCGCGATGGAGCAAGCCGAGTCCAAGGCGAAGGCGTTCGGCTCCTACGATCCGTCCTCCCTCGCGTACCACGAGGCCAAGGTCCGCTGGGAACTCGGCGACAAGATCGGCGCCATCAGCGCCATGGAGGCGTCCGACCGGTTGCGGTACTCGGTGTACGTGCGCAATCGGGTGCGGATGACCGGCATGCTCGCAGAGTGGAAGCTGCAGGCCGGCCGCCTCGAAGAAGCCTGTGCGGACTGGCACCGAGCTCTCGACGACTACCCGGCAGTCCAGTCCGGCCGGGCCGACGACCGCTTTCGCTCGATGATGGCCATGATCAGGCCCTATCAGGGCAACCGGTACGCACGCGACTTGTACGACCGTGCTCGACCGATGGCGAAGGCGGCCTGACCCGAACCCGGCCGCGTGGAGTCGGTCGAGGTCTCCTGTCTTGGTGCGCTAGCCGCCCTGATCACCGCCACCGCCGCGGTCGTCCTCTGCCTGTCACTTCCGGGTGTTGGTGCGGCGGGTGGGCTCTGCTGTGGTCGGGTCTTCGGGCCAGGGGTGGCGGGGGTAGCGGCCCCTGAGATCGGCGCGGACGGCGCGGTAGCCGTCGCGCCAGAAGGACGCCAGGTCGGCGGTGACGGCGGCGGGGCGGCCGGCGGGGGAGAGCAGGTGGACCGTGAGCGGGACGCGCCCGCCGGCCAGGGCAGGGGTGGCTGCCCAGCCGAAGAGTTCTTGCAACTTGACTGCCAGGACCGGGCGTTCGGTGCTGTAGTCGACTCGTATCTTGGAGCCGGACGGCACCGCGATGCGTTCGGGGGCGAGTTCGTCGAGGCGCCCGGCTTCTCCGGTTGCCCAGGGCAGCAGGCGCTGGAGGGCGGCGGTGGTGTCGATCCTCGCGAGGTCGGCGCGGCGGCGGGCGCGCGAGAGCTCCGGCTCCAGCCATTCGTCCGCGCGTCGGAGCAGGGCCTCATCGGAGACGTCCGGCCAGGGGTCGCCGACGGCGGCGTGCAGGAAGGCGAGGCGTTCGCGCAGGTTGGACGGAAAGGCGAGCAGGGAGCTGATGCCTTCGCGTGTGAGGCCTTCGAGGAGGGCGGCCCGGACGAGGGTGCGGTCGGGGCGGGCCAACGGTTTCTCCGCGAGTTCGATGGCGCCGAGGGATTCCACCTGGCGGGAGACGACGTCGCCTCGGCGGGTGTCCCAGTGGACCTCTTCGCGGGCGGTGAGCATCGTCGCGCCGGCGAGCAGGGCGGTGTCCTCGTCGAGGGCGGCGGCGTGCAGGACCCGCGCCGAGTGTGAGCCCGCCGGGCGGTCGGCGACGGCGACGGCGAGCCAGGGCTGGGTGCCGAGCACCGTGCCGGGGGCGAGTTCGGCGGCCGTGCCGGAGGCCATCAGGTACGGGCTGCGTTCGCCGGGGGCGGGGCGGTCGACGCGGGCCCGGGCGATGCGCTCCGGGAAGGCGAGGGCGACGACGAGTCCGGCGGCCGTGGTGTCGGGCAGGGTGGTGGCGGGTTCGTCGGACGTGGCGCGTACCAGTCGGCGGACTTCGTCGCGCCAGCGTCCGGCGTAGGGGTCGCGGGAGTCCTTCACGGCTCGCCAGACCGCGCCGAGGTCGTCGCCGAGGGTGCGCGGCGGTTCTTCGGAGAGCAGGGCGACCACTTCGGACGCCCGGCGGGCGCCCACGGCGGGAGCGCCGTCGACCAGGGCGCGGCCCAGTCGGGGGTGCAGCCCGGTGCGGGCGAGTCGGGTGCCGCGCGCGGTGGCCCGTCCGTCCGGGGTGACCGCGCCGAGGGCGTGGAGTGTCTGCCGGGCGGCGGCCATGGCGCCGGCCGGGGGCCGGTCGGGCAGGGCGAGGCCGGTGGCGTCCGGGTCGCCCCAGCAGGCGGCCTGGAGGGCGAAGGAGGTGAGGTCGGCGAGGGCGATCTCGGGGGTGGGGTAGCGGGCGGCGCGGGCGTCCTCGGCCTCGTGCCAGCAGCGGTACACGGTGCCGGGGGCCTCGCGGCCGGCGCGGCCGGCGCGTTGGCGGGCGGCGGCGAGCGAAGCGCGGACGGTGACGAGGGCGGCGAGGCCGCGGGCGTGGTCGGTGCGTGGTTCGCGGGCGAGTCCGGCGTCGACCACGACCCGGACGCCGGGCACGGTGAGCGAGGATTCGGCGACGGCGGTGGCGAGCACGACCCGCCGGGTGGGGGACGGGGTGAGCGCGGCGTCCTGGACGGCTTGCGGGGCGCGGCCGTGCAGTTGCAGGACGTCGGCTGCCGCGCCGTCCAACTGCCCGGCGACGCGGGCGATCTCGCCGACGCCGGGCAGGAAGCAGAGCACGTCGCCGTCGCGTTCGTCCAGGGCCCGCCGGACGACGGCTGCGACGTGGTCGAGCAGCGCGTGGTCGACCCGGGTGCCGTGGGCGGGCCGGACGGCGCGTGGCGGCGGCGCCCAGACGACCTCCACCGGGTGGGAGACCCCGTGGGCCGCCACGACGGGTGCGCCGCCGAGGAGTTCGGCCCAGGCCTCGGTGTCGGACGTGGCGGAGGCGCAGATCAGCCCGAGTTCGGGCCGTAGTGCCGCCCGGACGTCCAGGAGGAAGGCGAGGGCGGTGTCGGCGTCGAGGTGCCGTTCGTGGCACTCGTCCAGGACGACCACGTCGACGCCCGGCAACTCCTGGTCGCGCTGCAGCCGTTGCAGCAGCACACCGGTGGTGACGACCTCGACCACCGTCTCCGGGCCGACGCGGCGCTCGCCGCGCACGGTGTAGCCGACCCGGCCGCCGACCGCCTGCCCCGGCCCGAGCAGCCAGGCCATCCGCTTGGCGGCCGCTCGGACGGCGAGCCGGCGCGGTTCGGCGACCAGGACCCGGCGCACCGGGCGTCCGTCGTCGAGCAGCCCGGCCAGGGCGAGCGGCACCAGGGTGGTCTTGCCGGTGCCGGGGGGAGCGGCGAGGACGGCGGTGCCGGGCCCGGCGAGCGCGTCGTGCAGGGCGGGCAGGGCGGTGCGGACGGGCAGGTCGCGCCAGGCCGGGTTCAAGGTGCTCAGCCTCGCTCGGTCACGAAGATCGCCGTGCCGGGGATCAGCCGGCCGCGCAGCGGGGACCAGCCGCCCCATTCCTGCTCCAGGCCGGCCGGCCACTCGGGCTCGACCAGGTCGACGAGGCGGAAGCCGGCGGTGACGAGTTCGCGGATCCGGTCGCCGAGGGTGCGGTGGTGTTCGACGTAGGTGGCGCGGCCGTGCTCGTCCTGCTCGACGTACGGGGTGCGGTCGAAGTAGGAGGACACCGCGGTGAGGCCTTCGACGCCGGGTTCGTCGGGGAACGCCCAGCGGATGGGGTGGGTCACGGAGAACACCCAGCGGCCGCCGGGTCGCAGCACCCGGTGCACCTCGCGCATCAGCGCGGTGGTGTCGGCGCTGAAGGGGACGGCACCGTAGGCGGAGCAGGCGAGGTCGAAGGAGCCGTCGGCGAAGGGCAGGACGGCGGCGTCGGCCTGGACGACCGGGACGGGGACGGCGCCGCGGCCGAGGTCGATCCGGCGGGAGTGCTGGAGCTGGCGGTAGGAGATGTCCAGTGCCACGGGGCGGGCGCCGCGGCCGGCCAGCCAGCGGGAGCACTGGGCGGCGCCGGCGCCGATCTCCAGCACGTCCTTGCCGGTGACGTCGCCGAGCAGCCGGGCGTCGGCCTCGTCCAGGCCTTCGGGGCACCAGGTGAAGCGGTCGTCGCCGAGGAAGTCGCCGTGCTCGTCCTGGTACTCGTCGGCGTTGCGGTCCCACCAGTGGCGGCTGGCCCGGCTGCTCTCGCCGGTGCCGGCCTCGCGCCGGACCGCGTCGTCGTCGCCTTCGACGGCGCCGTCGAAGGCTCTGTCGACAGCGCCCTCGGCATCGGGGGCGGGCCCGTCGGCGCCGAGATCGTTCGGGTCGGTCTGGGGGGTGGTGGCCACGGTGACAATGCCCATCGCGTAGGGTATGAGTGCGGAAGCGCCGCTGCCGCGAACCGGCCCGCAAGGGCCCGGGTCCTGGCGGTGGCATCCGGGGAAAAAGGCTCCTGCGGGCGCCACCGAGAGGTGCGCAATCGGAGGATATGGCCTGATCCGTACCAGGCTCCACCGTCTTGCCGTCCTTGGCATTGACCGTGCCTGGCCGTCCCCGTATGCTACAAGTTGCGCTGCGGGCCTGCGCGCCTCGGACGGAGCAGGTCGCGCTCGCATCTGTCGAAGACCCCACGGTCGCAAGACGGACGCCGATTCTCGTTTTCGCGGGAATTTCGGTGCGCCGTGTTCTTGGCTGTCCGGCTTTCGGTGGGAGCGATACGGGCCCTCCGCGTGGCATTACCTACGACTTTCATGTCCGTACCGGAGCCCTTTTCCTAATGACGAGCCCCACCGACTCCTCCCTCAGCACCACCCCGCAGGTCGCTGTCAACGACATCGGCGACGCGGACGCGTTCCTCGCCGCGATCGACGAGACCATCAAGTACTTCAACGATGGCGACATCGTCGAGGGCGTCATCGTGAAGGTCGACCGTGACGAGGTGCTCCTCGACATCGGTTACAAGACCGAGGGCGTCATCCCGTCCCGCGAGCTCTCGATCAAGCACGACGTCGACCCGCACGAGGTCGTCGCCGTCGGCGACAACATCGAGGCCCTGGTTCTCCAGAAGGAGGACAAGGAGGGTCGTCTCATCCTGTCCAAGAAGCGCGCTCAGTACGAGCGTGCCTGGGGCACGATCGAGAAGATCAAGGAAGAGGACGGCATCGTCACCGGTACCGTCATCGAGGTCGTCAAGGGTGGTCTCATCCTCGACATCGGCCTCCGTGGCTTCCTGCCGGCCTCGCTCGTCGAGATGCGCCGCGTCCGCGACCTCCAGCCCTACGTGGGCAAGGAGCTCGAGGCCAAGATCATCGAGCTGGACAAGAACCGCAACAACGTGGTCCTGTCCCGCCGTGCCTGGCTGGAGCAGACCCAGAGCGAGGTCCGCCAGACCTTCCTCACCACCCTGCAGAAGGGCCAGGTGCGCTCCGGCGTCGTCTCCTCGATCGTCAACTTCGGTGCCTTCGTGGACCTGGGTGGCGTCGACGGCCTGGTGCACGTCTCCGAGCTGTCCTGGAAGCACATCGACCACCCGTCCGAGGTCGTCGAGGTCGGCCAGGAGGTCACCGTCGAGGTTCTCGACGTGGACATGGACCGCGAGCGCGTCTCCCTGTCGCTGAAGGCGACCCAGGAGGACCCGTGGCAGCAGTTCGCCCGGACCCACCAGATCGGCCAGGTCGTCCCGGGTAAGGTCACCAAGCTGGTTCCGTTCGGTGCGTTCGTCCGCGTGGACGAGGGCATCGAGGGTCTGGTCCACATCTCCGAGCTGGCCGAGCGCCACGTGGAGATCCCGGAGCAGGTCGTCCAGGTCGGCGACGAGATCTTCGTCAAGGTCATCGACATCGACCTGGAGCGTCGCCGCATCAGCCTGTCGCTGAAGCAGGCGAATGAGGCGCTGGGTGCCAACCCGGCCGAGGTCGACTTCGACCCGACCCTGTACGGCATGGCCGCCTCGTACGACGACCAGGGCAACTACATCTACCCGGAGGGCTTCGACCCCGAGGCGAACGACTGGCTGCCCGGCTTCGAGAAGCAGCGCGAGGAGTGGGAGCGCCAGTACGCCGAGGCGCAGTCCCGCTTCGAGCAGCACCAGGCCCAGGTCATCAAGAGCCGCGAGGCCGACGCCCAGGCTGCGGAGGAGGGCGGCGACGCCGTCGCCGCTGCCGCCGGTGGCTCGTACTCGTCCAGCAGCGACGAGGGCTCGGGCGCCCTGGCCTCCGACGAGGCCCTGGCCGCCCTGCGCGAGAAGCTGGCCGGCGGCCAGAGCTGAGGCTCTCGCTTCCCGCTAGCCGATAGCTAGACGGTGGGCCCCACCCGGAATCTCCGGGTGGGGCCCATTTCGTTTTTCGCCATTCCTTATGCACTGCCGACTTATGTGGTGTTTATGTGAAGGAAAGTGTGACATGAGGCTCATTGCCCTTCTATAGGCCGAAGTTCGGGTTGCCCCTACATTGAGTGGAGCTGCCCGAAAGGCCCCTCATGCGCAACCCCTCCTCCGCCGCCCCCGCCGTGGTCGGCGGCCGGCTCGCCGCCCTCGGCCGGTTCTGCTTCCGCCACCGCCGCTGGGTGCTCGGCTTCTGGGCCGCCGTCCTGGTCGTCGGCGTCCTGATCGGCGGCCGGGTCTTCGAGGGCTCGGTGGCCGGCGCCTCCTCCGCCACCGCCGAAGCCGACCGCGGTAGCGCGGTGGTCGCCGCCGCCGACCCCGCCAAGGGCACCGTCACCGCCGTGGTGGACGGCAAGCCGGTGGGCGACCCGGCCGTCAAGGCCGCCGTCGAGAAGGCCACCGCCGAGATCGCGGGCCTGCCCGGCGTCTCCTCCGCCCTCGACGCGTACGGCTCCGGCCCGGCTCCGGCCGCGCTGCGCTCCGCCGACGGCACCGCGAGCCTGGTCACCGTCCGGATGGCCGACACCGCCACCTCCGCCCAGACCGACGCCGTCACCCAGCGGCTGGAGTCGCTGAACGGCTCGGGCGGCGCCCACGTCACCGTCGGCGGTGACCTGGTGCTGCAGCAGGAGGTCAAGAAGCAGACCGAACAGGACACCCGCTTCGGCGAGATGGTGACCCTGCCGCTCACGCTCGTCGTCATGGTGCTGGTGTTCGGCGGTCTCGCGGCGGCCTCGCTGCCGGTGATCGGGGCCGTCGCCTCGGTGGGCGGGGCGCTGCTGGCCATGTTCGGATTCAGCCGGATCATGGACATCGACACCAGCGTGCTGCCGATCGCCACCGTCCTGGGGCTCGGACTCTCGATCGACTACGCGCTGCTCATGGTGAATCGTTTCCGCGAGGAACGCGGCCACGGCGCGGGCATCGCCGCCGCCGTCGAACGGACCGCGGCGACCGCCGGGCGCACCGTGGCCTTCTCCGGACTGACCGTGGCCGTCGCGCTGTCGGGCCTGTTCGTCTTCACCAGCCCCGTGCTCGGGGCTGTCGCCGCCGCCGGGGTCAGCGTGGTGGTGATCGCCGTCGCCGCCGCACTGACCCTGATCCCCGCGCTGCTCGGCTTCGCCGGCGCACGGATCAAGGCACCCGCCGCGCCCGTACCGGACGAGGGCTTCTTCAGCCGGACCGTCCGCCGCGTCCGCAAACGGGCGGTGCTGGTCGCGCTCGCCTGCGTGGCACTGCTGATGGCGGCCGGGGCACCCTTCTTCCACGCCGAGATGCGCAGCTCCGGCGCCGCCGTGCTGCCCGCCTCCTCGGCCGGGCGGCAGGTCGCCGAGACCGTCGACCAGCGCTTCCCGCAGGTTTCGGCCGCGCCGATCACGGTGGTGGTCGAGGGCGGGGCGCCGGTGGCGCAGGCGTACGCCGACGAGGTGGTCGCCAAGCTGCCCGGCGTGAGCGGGGTGCGGGCGGTGACACCGGTGAGCGACGCCGTGTCGACGATCGACGTGCTGGTGCACGGCGACCCGCAGGGCGGGCAGGCCAAGCACGTCGTCGACGAGCTGCGGGCGGACCGGGGCGGGCTGAGGACCTACGTCACCGGTGGCGCGGCCTCGGTGGTGGACTTCAAGGACGAGCTGATGTCGCGCGGGCCGTGGGCGCTGGGGCTGGTCGCGGCCGGGACGCTGGTGCTGCTGTTCCTGATGACCGGCTCGGTCGTCATGCCGGTCAAGGCGCTGCTGATGAACCTGCTGTCGCTGGGCGCCTCGCTCGGCGCGCTCACCCTGGTGTTCCAGGACGGGTACTTCAGCGGGCTGCTCGGCTTCAGTCCGACCGGCGGACTGGAGACGTTCATCCCGGTGCTGGTCTTCGCCTTCGCCTTCGGGCTGTCGATGGACTACGAGGTGTTCCTGCTCGCCCGGATCAAGGAGCTGCACCAGCGCGGGCACAGCTGTAGGCGGGCGGTGGAGCTGGGCGTGCAGCGCAGCGGTCGGATCATCACCTCGGCCGCGCTGCTGATGGTGATCGTCTTCGCCGGGTTCGCGCTCGGGGACATGCTCATGGTCAAACAGATGGGCATCGCGCTGGCCGTCGCCGTCGCGGTCGACGCCACCCTGGTGCGGTGCCTGCTGGTGCCCGCCGCGATGAGCCTGTTCGGCGAGTTCAACTGGTGGTCGCCCGCGCCGCTCAAGCGGCTGCACCGGCGCTTCGGGCTGAGCGAGCACGTCGAACTGCCGGAGATCGGGTCGGCGGCGATCCCGGTCGTGATCCCGGGACCGCGAGCGGCGGTCGGGGAGCCGGTGGCCGGGGAGTCGGCGGCAGGGGAGCCGGTGGCCGGGGGTCCGGTGGTCGGGGAGTCGGCGGCAGGGGAGCCGGTGGGTGGCGGGTCGGCGGACAAGGGCCTGGTGAAGGCCTAGAACACGTCGGTGGGCGCGGGCGCGGCTCGGCGGGGTGCCGTTCGGGGGGTGCCGTTCGGTGGGGCGCCGTTGGGCGGGGTTTCGCTCGGCTGTGCGGCCCCCGACCGCGGCCTCCGAGCCCGGCCCCGCCCTACCGGCGTCCCGGTGTCATGACAGTCGGCTCAGCAGGCTGACCGCGTCCCGGAGCCGGTCCCGCTCGGCGGGCGTGAGGCGGGCCTCGATGGTGTCGGCGAGGTGGTGTTCGCGGCGGGCGCGCTGTTCCAGCAGGGCGGTGCGGCCGGCTCCGGTGGCGGTGATCAGCTGCTTGCGGCCGTCGGTGGGGTGGGGCTGCTGGGTGACCAGGCCGGCCTCGGTCATCAGGGCGACGGTGCGGGCCATCGACTGGTGGCGGACGCGCTGGAGGTCGGCGAGTTCGGCGACGGTGCAGGAACGTTCGTCGCGCACCAGCAGGCCGAGGACGGCTGCCTGGTTCTGCGGCAGCTCGTCGCTGCCGCGCAGGGAGCGGACCAGGCTGCCGAGGGCGGCGCGCAGGTCGGCGGCGAGTTCCAGGGTGTCCGGGTGCGGGGCTTCGCTGGGCATGGGGGAAGTCTATCCGGAAATTGTCCAGCATCGCTGTACAGCAATGCTGTATGGTTTGGCTCATGCGAATCACCAAGTTCGGACACGCCTGCGTACGCATCGAGCACAGCGGCACCACCGTCGTCATCGACCCCGGGGTGTTCACCGACCCCGTCGCACTGGCCGGGGCAGACGCCGTCCTCATCACCCACGAGCACATGGACCACTTCGAGGAGTCCCGGCTGCGTGCCGCGCTGGAGGCCGACCCGGCGCTGCGGGTCTGGACCAACGGGGACGTCGCCGCCCAACTGGACGGCGTGGCGCAGCGCGTCACCACCGTCGGCGAGGGCGACGCCTTCGAGATCGGCGGCCTCGGCGTCTCGGTGCACGGCGAATGGCACGCCGTGATCCACCCGGACATCCCGCGGGTCCGCAACATCGGCTTCCTCTTCGACGGCCGCCTCTTCCACCCCGGCGACGCGTTCACCGTGCCGCCGCACGCCGTCGACACCCTGCTGCTGCCGCTCGCGGCGCCGTGGAGCAAGGTCTCCGAGGTGGTCGACTACGTGCGGGAAGCCGGGCCGAGCCGGGCGGTGCCGGTCCACGAGGCGGTGCTCAGCCCGGCCGGGTTCGCCGTGCACAGCCGGATGGTCGGATCGGACGGGCCGGGCACGGGGGCGGAACTGACCGTCCTCGGGGACGGCGAGAGCCTGGAGCTGGGCTGACGCCCCCGGTGCCGCGCCGGTAGCCTGACGCCATGCTGAAGATCGGACTGACGGGCGGCATCGGCGCCGGCAAGAGCGAGGTGTCCCGGCTGTTCGCCGCGCACGGCGCGGTGATCGTGGACTCCGACGTGATCGCCCGCGAGGTGGTCGCCCCCGGGACGGACGGACTGGCGGCCGTGGTCGGCGAGTTCGGCCCGCAGGTGCTGCGGGAGGACGGCGCCCTGGACCGTCCGTCCCTCGGGGCGATCGTGTTCGCCGACCCGGAACGGCTGAAGGCGCTGAACGCGATCGTCCACCCGCTGGTGCGCGCCCGCTCCGCCGAGCTGGAGGCCGCGGCCGCGCCGGACGCGGTCGTGGTCCACGACGTGCCGCTGCTCGCCGAGAACGGCCTGGCACCGCTGTTCGACCTGATCGTGGTGGTGGACGCGACGGACGAGGTACGGCTGGACCGGCTCGTACGGCTGCGCGGGATGGCCGAGGAGGAGGCCCGGGCCCGGATGGCCGCGCAGGCCTCGCGGGCGGACCGGCTGGCGATCGCCGACCTGGTGATCGACAACGGCGGGGAACTGGCGGCGCTCGCGGCCCGGGTGGACGAGGTCTGGTCGGAGCTGGTGCAGCGCGCGGCGGTCGGCTGAGCGGCGGTCTGAACGGCGACCGACCGAGCGGACGGCTTCCGGGTGCGGCTGCCTCGTACGGGGCTTCCGGGGGAGGACCGGGCGCCGGAGTGCGGGGTGTGGGGTGCGGGGCGCGGAGAGTGCGGGTGGCCGGGAAGGGGCTGTCGGACGGCCGCCGACGGGGAGAGCATGGCGGGATGAATGATCGTTCCGCGTCCGCGTCGCGCCCTGCCGAGCAGGGCCCTGCCGAGCCGGGCCCTGCCGAGTCACGCCCTGCCGAGCTGCGCCCGCCGGAGCAGCGCCTTGCCGGTCCGCGCCCTGCCGAGCCCGTCACCGTCGAACGGCTGGCGCGGTACACCCGCGCCGAGCAGGAGGAGGTCCTCGGCCCCGGGGACGACCCGTACGGGGTGGCGTACACCGGGCTGACGTTCCGGCCCAAGGAGATCCACTTCGGTGTCCGGGCCGCCGACGGTCGGCTCGTCGCCCACACCGGGCTGCTGCCGCTGCCGCTCACCGCAGGCGGTGCGGACCTGACGGTGATGGGTGTCGGCGGGGTCTGCGTGGCCCCCGACCGGCGCGGCGGCGGCCTCGCGCAGAGCGTGGTCGGCGCCGCCCTCGACCACGCCCGCACACTCGGCCACCGGTACGCGCTGCTGTTCTGCCGCCCGCCGCTGACGGCGTTCTACCGGGGGTTCGGCTTCCGGGAGGTGGCGGCGGAGGTGACGGTGGAGCAGCCGGAGGAGCGGCTCGCGGTGATGCCGCTGCGCACCATGTGGACGCCGCTGGCGGTGGGGGCCGGATGGCCGGAGGGTCCGGTACGGCTGCGGTCGCTGCCCATGTGAGGCGAAGCCGGGGGCGCCGCCGAGGCGCGGCCGGGTCAGGCGGTGGCGGCCGTTGCGGACGAGTCGGCGTGCGCCGTGGCGGCGCCGGCCAGGGCGCGGATCATGGCGTGCGCCCGGGTGCCGTCGCCAGACAGTTCGGGCTGGAACAGCGAGGCGAGGAAGAATGGGTGGTCCGGCAGTTCCAGGATCCGCACCTCGCCCGACGCGTCCGCACCGCTGAACCGCAGGCCGTGCGCGCGCAGCCGGTCCAGGTAGGCGGCGTTGAGGCCGTACGCGCAGTGGTAGCGCTCCAGGGTGCGGGTGGTGCCGAGGACGCGCTCGGCGAGCGTGCCCGGGTCGATCGTGACGGTGCCCTCGTGGCCGACGAGCGAGCAGGCCAGCGGGGCGATCACCTGCTGCTCCCCGTCGGGGTGCTCCTCGCCGTGCACGGCGTCGTCGAGGCCGCACACGTTCCGGGCGAACTCCAGCACCGCGTGCTGGAATCCGGCGCAGGTGCCGAGGAACGGGATGCCGCTCTCACGGGCGGTCCGGACGGCGGCCATGGCGCCGGCCTCGCTGCGGTACGGGCTGCCGGGCAGCAGCCAGACGGCGTCGAAGCCGTCGAGGGCGCCGGGCGCCTCGGCGTCCCCGGTGGGGATCCAGTAGGCGTCCAGCACGAGCCGGTCGTGCTCGGCGAGGGCGTCGAGCAGGCCGGGGATGCGGGCGTGCGAGCGGACGGCGGGGGAGCGGTCGCCGACCAGGGCGAGCCGCGGGGGCAGGTAGGTCATGCGGCTATCCTGGCCCCGCACCCGAGATCAGCGCCAACGATGATTTCTTAAGTCCCGATCAGATCGGTTGATGGCCGCCGTGGATCCCCAGCAACTGCGCACCTTCGTCACCGTCTCTCGCCTCGCCTCCTTCTCGGAGGCGGCCCGGGAGCTCGGCTACACCCAGTCCGCCGTCTCGCAGCAGATCGCCGCGCTGGAGGCGGACGTCGGGGCCGCGCTGCTGGCCCGCCGACCGGTCGGCCCGACCGAGGCCGGACGGCGACTCCTGGAGCACGCCGCGCCGTTGCTGGTCAGGCTGGAGGCGGCGCGCGCCGACGTCGCACGCCTGGCCGGTGCCCCGAGCGCCCGGCTGGTCCTCGGGGCCACCCCGCTGGCGGTCGGGGCGGAGCTCGGGCACGCTCTCGGCGAGGTGCGCCGGGTCCACCCGAGGACGGAGCCGGTGGTCCGGGTGCTCGCCCAGGGCGTGCTGCCCGCGCAGGTCGCCACCGGCGAGGTCGACCTCGCCCTGATCGACGGCCTGGCCGCGCCCAGCGACCCGCTGCCACTGCCCGACGTCGGCCCGCTGCGCACCGTCGCCGTGGACGAGCAACCGATCGCGGTCGCGCTGCCGGCCGGCCACCCGCTGGCCGGCCGGAGCGGGCTCGCGCTCGCCGACCTCTCCGCCGCCCGCTGGCTGGACGCCCCCGACCTCACCCCGCCGGTCGCCCGGCTGCGCGCGGCCGCGGGCGTCGACGGCTTCCGGCCCGCGACCCGCTACCAGGGCACCGACCTGCGCGGGCTGCTGGCGCTGGTCGCCGCCGGGCACGGCCTCACGCTGCTGCCCGAACCGGTGCTCGCCGCCGTGCCCGGGGTCGCGGGCGCGCCGATCACCTCACCCAGGCTGGTTCACCGCACCGAACTCGTCCACGGGAGCCTGCCGGAGGGGCCCGCGGCGCTGCTGGCGCGGTTGCTGGCGCGCTCGCCGGAGGAGGTGCAGGCCGATCAGGCCTGATCGGCGGGTGGGGGGGCGGGGTGTTCGCAGGGCCCGGATTCACGGGTGTGGAGGCTTCCGGCGCCGATGGAGTGACCACGCGAGGGGCGGACAGTGCCGGGGGTGGCGCCGGCGTGGGGTCGTCATGGCGCCGGCGTGAGGTCGGGGTCGGGGGCGGACGGCGCCGCGGGTGGCGCCGGCGCGGGGCCGGGGCGGGGGCGGGGCGGGGGCGGTTGTGAAGGCG
>NZ_JOHO01000101.1 GCF_000719705.1 Streptomyces sp. NRRL S-350
GAGCTTCGTGATCGACGACACCTCCGTCCAGACCGGCTGAACCGGGGCCGGCCCCTCCTGAGGGGACGGTGAACCAGGACAGGTGAGGGGCCCGGCGGCTACGGCTGCCGGGCCCTTGCCGTACGCCCCGCTCCGGTGATGCGGAAACGTATCTTCCCGAGGTCTTGACGGTGTCTCCCGGCGACCCTAGGTTCGGCGCTGCAAGTTTCCGGCAAGTTACAGAAACTTCCTGCAGGCTCACCTCCGGCTGCCCCACCTCAGCCACCCCCAGGAGACGACGTGGTCACCACCCCCACCCGCCGGCCCGCCCGTGCGGCCGGCGCGCTCGCCGCCTCGGCAGCGCTCGCACTCTCGCTCGCCACCACCCTCGGCGCCCCCGCCGCCCAGGCCTCCCCGCCCGCGAACAACGGCAAGGACGTCACCGCCACCCTCTTCGAGTGGCGCTTCGACTCCGTCGCCCAGGCCTGCACCTCCACCCTCGGCCCGAAGGGCTACGGCTTCGTCGAGGTCTCGCCGCCGCAGGAGCACATCCAGGGCCCGCAGTGGTGGACCTCCTACCAGCCGGTCAGCTACAAGATCGCCGGACGGCTCGGCGACCGCACGTCCTTCAAGAACATGGTCGACACCTGCCACGCGGCCGGGGTCAAGGTGATCGCCGACGCCGTGGTCAACCACATGTCCGCCGGCTCCGGCACCGGCACCGGCGGCACCGCGTACAGCAAGTACAACTACCCCGGCACCTACCAGGACCAGGACTTCCACTCCTGCCGCCAGGCGATCTCCAACTACCAGGACCGCTCCAACGTCCAGAACTGCGAGCTGGTCGACCTCGCGGACCTGGACACCGGCAGCTCCTACGTCCAGACCACCATCGCGCACTACCTGGACGACCTCGGCTCGCTCGGCGTGGACGGCTACCGGATCGACGCCGCCAAGCACATCGCCGCCACCGACCTCGCCTCGATCAAGGCCAAGACCGCCAACCCGAACGCCTACTGGGCGCAGGAGTTCATCTACGGCGCCGGCGAGCCGATCCAGCCCACCGAGTACACCGGCACCGGCGACGTCGACGAGTTCCGGGTCGGCACCGACCTCAAGCGGATGTTCACCAGCGACAAGCTCGCCAACCTCAACGGCTGGGGCGCCTCCTGGGGCTACCTGCCCGGCAACCAGGCCCGCAGCTTCCTCGACAACTGGGACACCGAGCGCAACGGCTCCACCCTCAACTACACCTACGGCAACACCTACACGCTGGCCAACGTCTTCCTGCTGGCCTCGACGTACGGCTCGCCCAACATCTACTCCGGCTACGCCTTCACCAACAAGGACGACGGCCCGCCCAACGGCGGCACCGTCAACGCCTGCTACCAGGACGGCTGGAACTGCACCCACGCCTGGCGGCAGGTCGCCAACATGGTCGGCTTCCGCAACGCCGTCGCCGGCACCGGCGTGACCAACTGGTGGTCCAACGGCAACAACGCGATCGCCTTCGGCCGCGGGAACAAGGGCTACGTCGCGATCAACCACGAGAGCGGCGCCATCACCCAGACCTTCCAGACCGGCCTGCCGGCCGGCACCTACTGCGACGTCCAGCACGGCGACCCGCAGCCGGGCGGCGGCTGCACCGGCCCGACCTACCAGGTGAACGCGGGCGGGCAGTTCACCGCGACGGTCGGCGCGGGCGACGCCGTCGCGCTGTACGTCCAGAGCGGGGCCGTGTCCGCCTCCGGCGCCTCGTTCAACGTCAACGCGACCACCGTGCCCGGCCAGAACATCTACGTCGTCGGCGACGTCGCCGCCCTCGGCGGCTGGGACCCGGCCAAGGCGCTGCCGCTCTCCTCGGCCGGCTACCCGGTCTGGTCGCTCTCGCTCTCGCTGCCGGCCGGCACCTCCTTCCAGTACAAGTACCTCCGCAAGGACGCGAGCGGCGCGGTGACCTGGGAGTCCGGCGCCAACCGGACGGCGACGGCGCCCTCCGGCGGGGTCGTCACGCTGAACGACACCTGGCGTCCGTAGTCCTCCGCACCACTCCGGGAACCCCGTCAGCCCGACCTGGCGGGGTTCCCTCGTGTGGGTGACCGCGCGCCCCGGAAACCCCAGCGGGCGCAGGGTCGCCGGCACCATCGCGGGATGAGAGCCACCCCCCTCGTCCTGGACCTCGAACTGTGCGGCGGCCGCTGGGACGGCCACCGCAAGCGCGTCAACGCCGACGCCCCGCCGCCCGCCCTGCGGATGGTGCTCCGCGCCGAACTGCCGGCCGCCGAGACCGGCGAGTACTGGCCGACCACCAGCGTCTACCGGCTGCACGACGACGGCGAGGTGCTGCGCTACCGGCACTCGCACGACGAGTGAGCGGCGTCCCGCGGGCCGCGCGCTCCGGTCCGCGGCACCGGCGGGACGACGGTCAGCCGCGCCCGATGTACGGCATGGCCGTCGCCATCACGGTGGCGAACTGCACGTTGGCCTCCAGCGGCAGGGCGGCCATGTGCCGGACGGTGCGCGCGACGTCGGCCACGTCCATGGTCGGCTCGGGCGCGATCCGGCCGTCCGCCTGCCGGACGCCCGCGCCCATCGCCGCCGTCATGTCCGTCGCCGCGTTGCCGATGTCGATCTGTCCGCAGGCGATCCGGTACGGGCGGCCGTCCAACGACAGCGACTTGGTCAGACCGGTGACGGCGTGCTTGGTGGCGGTGTAGGCGATCGAGTGCGGGCGCGGGACGTGCGCCGAGATCGAGCCGTTGTTGACGATCCGGCCGCCCTGCGGGTCCTGGGCCTTCATCTGCCGGAACGCGGCCCGCGCGCAGAGGAAGGCGCCGGTGAGGTTGAGGTCGACCACCGCCCGCCAGGCCTCGACCTCCAGCTCCTCCACCAAGACGGCCGGGCCGAAGCTGCCGGCGTTGTTGAACAACAGGTCCACCCGGCCGTGGCGTTCGGCGGTCGCGGCGAACAGCGCGTCGACGGCGGCCGGGTCGGTGACGTCCGTCGGCAGCACGTCCGCCGGGGCCCCGCAGAGCCGGGCGGTCTCGTGCAGCGGTTCGGCCCGGCGGCCGGCCAGCACGGGCAGCCAGCCGGCCGCGGCCAGCTCGACGGCGACGGCCCGGCCGACGCCGCTCCCGGCTCCGGTGACGACGGCGATCTGCGGGGGCATTGGCACTCTCCTCGGTGGCGGTTCCCGGTCGGTCCCGGGAGAGATCGTCGCGGATCCGCGGGCCGCCGTCACTGGTCGGAACGACCGAATCCGCCGGCCGTCCGGGATCGCGGCACGGACCCCCGCCGACCGGCCCCCGCCGACCGGAGGGAGTGGTGAAGGGTTTTACCTGATCGCGAACAAACATTGGATTTCCGGTGGCCACCGCGCAACCGGGCCGTCCCGGCCCACGTCATAAGATCGCAGGAAGGCACGCCCCTGCGAAGGACGGCGCGCCACTACTCCGGGGGCCGTACCAGCGCCGTGCCCCCGGCCTGTCCGGCCCCACCGGGGGGCCGCCGCCCGGTCAGACGGACCGGGCGCGACATCGGTCGGAGAGTCCTCACCGTGCTTAGGCAGTCGTCCCGTTCCCGTGCCGTCCTGTCCGGCGCCGCCGTGCTCGCCCTGGCCGCCGCGCTCGCGGCCTGCGGGAGTTCCGGCGGTGGCAAGGGGGACAGCGCCAAGGCGGACGCCCCGGCCGCGACCGGCAGCGCCGCGGGCACCCCGGCCGGCGGCGGCACGGGTGCCCCGGGCTCCGCGGCACCCTCCGTCGGCGTGGGCAAGGTGCTGATGCCCACCGGTCCGAACGCCAACCTCGCCAAGGCCCGGGACACGGCCGCCGGACCGATCTTCGTGACCACCGTGACCGGCGCGAAGTCCGGTGTCTCCGGCAAGGTCTGGGTCTGGCTGCCGCCCGAGTACAACGACCCCAAGTACGCCAAGACCGGCTTCCCGGTGCTCACCCTCTTCGCCGGCGGCCAGAGCAACGGCTACAACACCTGGACCGACAACCAGCTGCCGATCCAGGAGGCGAACGAGCAACTGGTCAAGGAGGGCAAGTCCCACCCGTTCATCATGATCATGCCGGTGCAGAACTTCAACGGCGACGAGAAGAACGCGCTGGACTGCTCCGACATCCCGGGCCAGCCCAAGATGGGCACCTGGATGGCCGAGGACATCCCGGACTTCGTCCGCGCCAACTTCCGCACCGTCCAGGGCCGTGACGGCTGGGGCGTGATGGGCGCCTCGACCGGCGGCTTCTGCAGCGCCAAGCTCGCACTGCAGCACCCCGAGGTCTACAAGGCCGCGGTGCCGATCGACGGCTACTTCATCCCGGACTCGGGGCTGTGGAAGGGACACGACGCCGAGCGCGCCGCCAACAACCCGGACCTGCTGGTCGCCGAGGGCAAGGCCGACGTGAAGATGCTGGTCACCGCGGGCGGCGCCAACCCGTACGAGACCAAGGTGGTCAAGAACTGGGTGGCCAAGGCCGTCCCGCCGGTGACCATCGAGTACTACGAGCAGCCCGGCGGCAAGCACCTGACCGCGGACTTCAAGAAGATGATCCCGGACACCCTGCAGTGGCTCACCAAGCACCTGGCGGGGCCGGCCGCCAACTGAGCCGGTCCCGGCTGGCGGGCCGGGCCGCGCTGCTCCGCCCCGTGTCGTTCCGTGCCGTGCCGCGCTGTTCCAGCTTCTCCGGCTGTGCCCGGGGCTGTGCCCGAAGCCGTTCCGGGTCGTTCCCGGCGGCCGGGGGCCGGCCCCGGAGGGCCCGAGCGACCGCGCGCACGCCTGTGACCTGCACGTCAATCGGACATTGATTCACTTCTGATCGACTTCGAGCACCTTGGCTGGGCGGTCCTCCACCGGCCGCCACCGCCGCCGTGCCCCAAGCCGTGAAGAGAGTGCCATGCCCATCCACCTGCTGCCCCAGCCCGCCCCCGCCGTGCCCGCACAGGGGCACTCCGGAGCCGACACCCGGGGCGCGGACGCGTACGGCCGGGCCGCTGACGACGACCCGGCCACCATGCGGTTCGCCGGACTGCGGCTGGTGCACGCCGCGCTGCGCCGGGACCTCGCCCGGCTGCCCAACGCGCTGCGGCTGCTCCAGCCCGGCGAGGACCACAAGGGCGAGGCGCTGGTGCGGCACTGGAACTTCATGACCGCGATGCTCACCTGCCACCACGAGCAGCAGGACACCCGGATCTGGCCGATCGTGCGCCGCTTCGCCCCCGAGCTGCGGCTGCTCCTCAACTGGCTGGAGGCCGACCACCACAACCTCGACCACTCGTTCACCAGGGTCACCACGCTGGTCCGGATCGCCAGCCGGGACACCGGCAGCGCCTGGCCGGTCGCGTACGCGATGGAGGACCTGGCAGCCCGGCTGGAGACCCATCTGCGGATCGAGGAGCGGCAGTTGCTGCCCCGGATGGACCGGGTGGTCGCCGAGGGCTCCCGGCTCGGCGGCCTGGGCGAACTGCTGGACCTGCTGCGCGCGGCGGACGGCCCGGGCGCGGCGGACGCGCTGGCCTGGCTGCTGGACGGCGTGCCGGCGGCCGCCGTCGAACGGCTGCTGGCCGAGTGCGACGACGACACGGCCCGCAACTGGCCGCACTGGCAGGCGACGTACCAGCGCTGCACCGCGCCGCTGTGGGGGCCGGAAGAGGGCCGGGACGGCGGTGCGGGCGAGGGCCCCGGCGGCGACCTGGGGACCATCGCCGACTGAGCGGCGGGGTTTTCGCGGGCCGGCGATCTACGCGCGTGGCAGCATCGCTCATGGCCACAGCTGACCGCACGTCAGACGACCCTCGACCGGCAACTCCCGGCGCCCTGCCGGGAATGCGGCCCGTCGCGTTTTGCCGGTGCGTACCCCGCCACGACACAGCGGGAGCCCGCGAACCCTCGGTGCTATCGTCCGCCGGTGACCTCCCTGCTGCAACCCCCGCTGATCACCCGGCTCCTGGCCTCCGACCGCATCCTGATCGCCGGCGCGGGCGGCGGGTTCGACGTGTACGCCGGGCTGCCGCTGGCCCTAGCCCTGCGGGCCGCGGACAAGGAGGTGCACCTGGCCAACCTCTCCTTCAGCGACCTCTACGGCCTTCCACAAGAGGTCTGGACGGAGCCCGACCTGGCCATGATCGGGCCCGACACCCCTGCCCCCGGGGGCTACTTCCCGGAGCGTACCCTGGCCCGCTGGCTGAACCGGCACGGGATGCCCGACACCGTGTGGGCCTTCCCGAAGGTGGGCGTCCAGCCGCTGCGCGAGGCCTACCGCGCGCTCGTCGGCCGACTGGGCGTCGACGCCGTCCTGCTGGTGGACGGCGGCACCGACATCCTGATGCGCGGCGACGAGGCCGGACTCGGCACCCCCGAGGAGGACATGGCCAGCCTCGCCGCGGTGGCCGGCCTCACCGAGGTGCCCGAACGGCTGGTCGCCTGCCTGGGCTTCGGCATCGACGCCTACCACGGCGTCAACCACACCCTGGTCCTGGAGAACCTCGCCGCGCTGGACCGGGCCGGCGGCTACCTCGGGGCCTTCTCCATCCCGCGCGACAGCCGGGAGGCGGTGCTCTACCTGGACGCCGTCGAGCACGCCAGGGCCGCCTTCCCCGAACACCCCAGCATCGTCAACGGCTCGGTGGCGGCGGCACTGCGCGGCGAGTTCGGCAACGTCCGGTTCACCGAGCGGACCAACGGCAGCGACCTGTTCGTCAATCCGCTGATGGCGGTGTACTTCGGCGTCACGGTCGAGGCGCTGGCCGCCGAGAACCGCTACCTGGACCGGCTGGAGCACACCGTGCTGATCCGCCAGATCGCCACCGCCATCGCGCGGTTCCAGGACGAGCTGCCCCGGCAGCGGCCGCCCCGCCAGTTCCCGCACTGACCGGGCGGGTTGGGCTGACCGGGCCGGGGGGACCGGCCGCTCGGGTCGGGCTGGTCGGGCTGGTCGGGCTGGTCGGGCTGGTCGGGCTGGCCGGGCTGGTTGGGCCGGCCGGGCCGGTGGGACTGGCCGCTCGGGTCGGTGCCGGGGTGAGCCTCAGGAAGTGGCGAGCCGGAACTCCAGGTCGCCGAACCGGACCTGGTCGCCCGGCCGGACCAGGACCCCGCCCGCGATCCGGCGCCCGTTGACGTGCGTGCCGTTGGTCGAGCCGAGGTCGTACAGCACCCAGCCGCCGCCCTCGTGCCGCAGTTCGGCGTGGTGCCGGGAGACCGAGGCGTGGTGCAGCCGCAGCCCCGAGCCGGGGAGCCGACCGATGGTCAGCATCACGGCCCCGGCCTGCGGCAGGCTCAGCCCGGGCAGCCGCTCGGCGCGCCAGGCCCGGTTCAGCCGGTCGCCGAAGCCGGAGATCCGGCCGACCGTGCGCAGCACGAAGCGCTCGACCGGGCCGCCGGTCGGCAGCCCGGCCACCGCCGCGTCCAACTCGTCGCGGCTGGTGGCCTGCAGGACGATGTCCATCCGGCCGAGGAAGGTCTCGTGCGAGAGCCGCCCGCTGCCCGCGCCGTCCTTCAACACCCCGAGCGCCTGGTCCCGTTCGGCGTCGGAGGGCCGGACCCGGCCGGTGGGGAGCTCAGGAGGCGTCATGGCCAGATTGTCGGCTCGACCGGCTCGGGCTGTCCAGATCACGCCGTGCGCGGGCGCATGGTTCGTACGTCACGGCAGTCCAGACGCCCCGTCCGGGCCCGCGGTTCCGCCCGGCCGAGGGGCGGTTCCGCCGGTTTCCCGGGGCCGTCCCCGCCGACTGTTCCCGCAGGTCGTCGGGGTGTCAGGCCTTGCGGGCGGCGGCCAGGATCTTCTCCATGGTGTGCCAGAACCGGGAGGTGGCCGACCCCTGGTAGGCCTTGCCGAACATGTCCTTCGTGACCCACTTGCCGTTCTGGAGGTGGACCACGACGTACGCGGCGCCCGGGTCGGCGCCGACCACCTCGACGTCGCCCTTCGGCGAGCGTCGCGGGAGGGGGAAGCCGGCCGGCAGCGGCTCGGAGAGGAGGGCGACGACCAGCCGGACGTCCGGCGTCACCTCGACGCCCCGGAACGGTTCGGCGGCGAGCATGGCCGCCACCTCGTCCACCGTCCGCAGCATCACCGGCACCGGGTAGCCGAGCGCCTGCTCCAGGTGCTCCTCGATCCGGCGGGTCAGCGCGGCGCGGGCGGGCCCGGCGGTGGGCGCTGCGGCGGGCCCGGCGGCTGGCTCGTCGGTGGGCTCGTCGGTGGTGAAGAAGACGTTGCCGCTCTGGATGTAGGAGCGGACGTTCGCCAGCCCCAGCTCGGCGAAGAGCGCCCGCAGCCGCTCCATCCTCACAGTGCGGCCGCCGACGTTGATCGCCCGCAGGAACGCGATGTAAGTGGTCGTGGTGGTCACCCCGCCAGTGTGGCACCGCCGTACGACGGCGACCGGCCGTCCGGCGCCCCCGAAGGCCGTTCGCGCACGGCGGTTGTCGGTACCGGGTGCCAGACTTGCGCCATGGCCACCTGGCAGGATTTCGAAGAGCAGGCCCCCGATCTGGCGCCCCTGGTACGGGCCCGGTTCGAGGCGGCCAAGCACCATGTCCTGGCGACGCTGCGCAAGGACGGTTCGCCGCGCGTGAGCGGGACGGAGGTCAACTTCGTCGGCGCCGACCTGTGGCTCGGGTCGATGTACGGCGCGGTCAAGGCGCGCGACCTCCGGCGCGACGCCCGCTTCGCCCTGCACGCGCACCCGGGGGACGAGACCATGGCCGGCGGGGACTCCAAGGTCGCCGGCCGCGCGGTCGAGGTCACCGACGAGACCGAACTCGCCGCGTTCGCCGCCGATCTGCCCGAGCCGCCGCCCACCCCGTTCCACGCCTTCCGGCTGGAGCTCGACCAGGTCGTGCACACCACGGTGGAGGGCGACCACCTGCTGGTCCACAACTGGCACCCGGGCCGGCCGGTGGAGCGGATCCAGCTCCACTGACCGGCCGGCTCCGAGGGCCCGACGACGGATGTGCCCACGGCGGAAGGCCCTGCGGCCGGGGTCCGGGGCCCGGGTGCTACGGCAGAACGGACCTGAGGGCCTCGGGCGTGCGGGCCACGACGGCGTGGCCGTCGTCCGCGGTGATGATCGGGCGCTGGATCAGGATGGGATGCTCGACCATCGCCGCGATCCAGCGGGCCCGCTCGCCCGCCTCCCGGGGCCAGTCCTTCATCTCCAGGTCCTTCGCGGCCTGCTCGTCGGTGCGGGTGATGTCCCAGGGTTCCAGGCCGAGGCGCTCCAGCACCTGCTCCAGCTCGGCCGCGGTCGGCGGTTCGTCCAGGTAGCGCCGCACGGTGTACTCGACCCCGGCGTCGTCCAGCTCGCCGAGGGCCGTCCGGCACTTGCTGCAGCGCGGGTTGATCCAGATCTCCATGCCGGCCAGCCTATCGAGCGGCTCCCGGCTGTCTCGGGAACCCGGCCCCGGGAGCCGCTCCTTCGGTCCCGCGCCGTGGCGACCGTGCGTTCGGTTCTGCGCCTTCGGTCTCGCGCCTTCGGTCCTGCGCCGCAGGGACCGCGCCTTCGGACCCGTCCCTTCGGACCCGTCCGCGGACGGGAACTCCGGTGTGCCCCCGGCGGTTCACGGACGGGGAAGCGCGAGCGAGCGCGGGAGTGCGATCCGTGGTCTCGGAGGGGAGAACCGCATGGACGGCGCGGAGATCATCGAGCGGCTGATGACCACTGAGGTCAGGGCCGATCCGTACCCGCTCTACGCGAAGGCGCTGGAGCTGGGCCCGGTGGTCCCGGCCGGGGACGGGATGTTCGTGGTGAGCGGCTACGCGGCGGTGAACAGGGTGCTGCGGACGCCCGCCTTCGGCGTCGCGACCGCCGACATGATGGCGGGCTTGGAGCCGGCCTACCTCGCGCACTCCTCGATGGCGCTCTTCGGCCGGTCGATCCTCCAGCGCAACGCCCCCGACCAGCCCCGGGTGCGCTCGCTGATCGCCTCGGTGTTCACCCCGCGCCGGGTCGCCGCGCTACGCCCGGCCGTGGAGAAGGCGGTGGCCGCCCTGCTGGACGGGATGGCCGGGCAGGGCGCGGACGGTTCACCGGTGGACTTCATGGACGCCTTCGCCTTCCGCCTCCCGGTCGGGGTGATCTGCGAGCTGCTGGGCGTGCCCGAGCAGGACCGCTACCGCTTCCGGGGCCTCGCCTCCGACCTGACCGTCGTCCTGGAGATCAGCGCGGACCCCGGCGAACTGACCGAGGCCGACCGGGCCGCGGACGAGCTGTGCCGCTACTTCACCGAGCTGGCCGCCGAGCGGCTGGCCCGCCCGCAGGACGACCTGGTCAGCGATCTGGCCCGGATCGCCGCCGAGGACGGCGGTCGGCTCTCCGCCGAGGAACTGCTGGCCAACCTGGTGCTGCTGCTGGTGGCCGGCTTCGAGACGACCACCAACCTGCTCGGCAACGGCCTCGCCCTGCTGTTCCGCCACCCCGAGGCGGCCGCGGGGCTGCGCAGCGGCGCGGTCACCCCGGCCGGGTTCACGGACGAGGTGCTGCGCTTCGACTCCCCGGTGCAGGCCACCGGCCGGGTCGCGCTGGAGGACGGCCTGGAGATCGACGGGCTGCCCGTCCCGGCCGGCAGCGGGGTGACCCTGCTGATCGGCGCGGCGAACCACGACCCGGCCCGGTACGAGCGGCCCGGGGTGTTCGACCCGACCCGCACGGACAGCCAGCCGCTCAGCTTCGGCGGCGGTCCGCACTTCTGCCTGGGTTCCCAGCTGGCGCGGCTGGAGGCCGAGGTCGCGGTACCGGCCCTGCTGGACCGCTTCCCCCGCCTCGCCCCCGGCGGCGTCCCCACCCGGCGGGACCGCCTGATCCTGCGCGGCTTCGAGACGCTGCCGGTGACGGTGCGCTGAGCCGGCCGTCCGCCGTACGGCTCGGTGGCCGCTCGGTGGCCGTCCGTGCGGTGGCGGTCCTCCAGCCCTGTCCGGTGGCCGTCCGTCCGGTGGCTGTCCGTCCGGTGGCGGTCTGTCCGCCGGTGGCCGTCCGGCGCCGGCCGGTTTCGGGAGGACGGGACGTTCGGCCGTTCGTCGTTGGGCCGTTCGTGGGAGAGCATGGAGGGACGAAACCGACCATTTCGGACCGATCGCCCGGAGTGGCCGCCAGGCAGGAGGTCCCGCCGTGCCCACAGCGCCCCGCCCGCCGCGCCCGGCCGCGCTGGAGCCCCGGGTGCCTCGCTGGGTCCCGTGGCTCCCGGTGGTCCTGCTGCTCCTGGACCTGACGGCCGAGGCCGTCGTCCCGGACGCCGTCGCCGCCGGCTTCCTGCTGACCGCACTGCCCGTGGTGGCCGCGTTCAGCTACGGCCCGGTGCTGACCGCCACCGCCACGGGCGGCTCCCTCGCACTCCAACTCGTCCTGGCCCTGCGCGCGGGCCACATCAACGAGCAGCACCACGTCTGGGTCTACATCGCCACCCTGCTCTCCGGCGTGATGGGCACCGCCCTGTCCTGGCAGCGCACCCGGCAGAACCGCAACCTGCTGCAGGCCCGTACGGTCGCCGAGACCCTGCAGCGCACCGTGCTCCGGCCGGTGCCCGAGCGGGCCGGGGGACTGCGGGTGGCCGGCCTCTACCGCTCGGCGCAGGCCGAGGTGCTGGTCGGCGGCGACCTGTACGAGGTGTGCGACACCCGTTTCGGCGTACGGCTGCTGCTCGGGGACGTCCGCGGCAAGGGGCTCGGCGCGATCCGCACGGTCGCCGACGTCCTCGGCGCCTTCCGGGCGGCCGCGCACGACACCCCGGGGCTGGTCGACCTCGCCGACCAGCTGGACCGCGCGGTGCTGCGCGACGCCGCCGACCGCGGCGACGACGAACTGTTCGCCACCGCCGTCCTGCTGCAGTACCGGCCCGGCTCGGACTGCGTGGAGATCGTCAACCGCGGCCACACCACCCCACTGCTGCTGTCCGACACCGGGATCTCACCGGTGGCCTGCGGCGACGAGCTGCCGCTGGGCCTCGGCCACCTCGGGCCCGCCGAGGAACGCGGCAAACCGACCGCCGTCGCCCTTCCCCCCGGCCACACCGTGCTGCTCTACACCGACGGCGTCAGCGAAGCCCGCGACGCGGCCGGCGCCTTCTATCCCCTGGCCCCGCGCCTCGCCGCTCTCGGCACCACCGAGCCCGAGCGCCTGGTCTCCTTCCTGGCCCAGGACGTCCGCCGCTACGCCGGACTGCTCGCCGACGACCTCGCCGTCCTCGCCCTCACGCCGGACGCGCCGGACGCCCCGGACGCGCCGGATACGCGGGGGCGGTAGCGGCCGGGCCGTCACGCTCGCCTGACCGTGTGTGCGCTATCTTCTGCCGTGAGCATTTTCCCCCGGCAACGATCAGGTTCCTCGGGCCTCCGCAAGGCCGGTAACACCGGCCGTCTCGCCGCCCTGGACGGCCTTCGCATCCTGGCTGCGCTGATGGTGGTCTTCCACCACTACGTCGGATACGGCGGCGGCAGCAAGCCCGAGGACAGCGCCTGGGGCAGGCCGGTCCAGGACGTTTTCCACCGGGCTTCCTGGCTCGGGGCCTACCTGTGGACCGGTATCTGCCTGTTCTTCGTGATCAGCGGGTTCGTGATCTGCATGAGCAGTTGGGGCCGCCCGGTGGGCGACTTCGTCCGCTCCCGCGTCATCCGGCTCTATCCGGCGTACTGGTTCGCCGTCCTGGCCTGCAGCGCGGTCGTGACGGTCTGGCCGCTCGTGCGCCACACGCTCCCCGCGGAGCAGGTCCTCGCCAACCTCACGATGTTCCACGAGGGGCTGGGCATCAAGGACGTCGATGCCGTCTACTGGACGCTCTGGGTCGAGCTGCGCTTCTACCTGCTCTTCGCGATCGTGGTGTGGCAGGGCGTGACCTACCGGCGGATCGTCGCCTTCTGCTCGATCTGGACGGTGGCGGGGCTGGTCTCGGCGAGCACCAAGTGGCCGGTGCTGGAGTTCTTCGCGATGTCGGAGGTCTCCTCGTTCTTCATCGCCGGTCTCGCGCTGTACCTGGTCCACCGGTACGGACCGAACCTGATGCTCTTCGGCATCGTCGGGATCAGCTGGATCCTCTCGGTCCTCTACACGATCCAGCACCAGCGCGAGCTCAATCCCTACCTCGACCGCCCCGGGCTGCCGATCTGGCCGGCCGTGCTGCTGACCACCCTCTCCTACCTGGTGATCATCGCGGTGGCGCTGGGCTGGGCCTCCCGGATCCAGTGGCGCTGGCTCACCTTCGCCGGAGCTCTCACCTACCCCCTCTACCTCCTGCACGAGACCATGGGCTGGACGGCCCTGCGCGCCCTCTACGACCGCGGCACCAAGCCCTGGGTCGCGGTGGGCGTCGTCACCGGCGGCATGCTGGTCGCCTCCTGGCTGGTCCACCGGTTCATCGAGAAGCCGCTCACTCCACGCCTCAAGCGGGGCATGACCACGAGCATCGCCCAACTGCGGGCCGCCGAACCGTTGCTGCCGAAGGCCACCCCGCCCCCGGCCCCGGAACCCGCACCGGTGCTGCAGGCCGGGGTTCCCTCCTGGGTCCCGGCGCCGCCCGCGGACGACACCCGCGCACCGCACGAGCCCAGCCCGTTCTGACCCGCTCGCTCCGCCACCCGACAGGGCCCGGCGCCCCACGGCGCCGGGCCCTGTTCCGTCCCTCCGGCGCCTCGCGGACGCCGCCGGGCCCGACGGCTGTGATCAGCGCGGTTCGAGGTTGTGGGTCATGCGTTCGAGGACGCTGACGGCGGTGCGGCACTCCTCGATGGTGATGCCGGTCATGGACAGTTCGCGGAAGGCGCCGATCCGGTCGGTCCACGGTGGCGAGGCGGCGGCGGCCGTCCGTGGTGAGCGCCAGTCGGCCGGGTGCGGGGCGGGTTGCCCAGAGAGGCGTTCGACCACATCACCGCCGACTGGGACGAGCGCGGCCTGGCCCGGGAGGCCAAGGGCTCCTGACTGCGGGCCCCACGGGAAGGAACCCCAGCCGGTGCACGGCTGGGGTTCCTTGGTTCCCTGGTTCCCTGGTCTCTCGGATCCGTGGGTGGCAGTCGGTCGGGTGGGTCAGCGCTGCCGGGCGGGTCAGCGCTGCAGGGTGAGGAGGCCCGGGCGCCAGGGCAGTTGGTCGTAGGGGCCGCTCGCGGTCGGGGACTTGCCCTGGTAGAGGAGCTGGAGGTTGCAGGGGTCGATGGTCATGGTCTGGTCGGGGTTGTTGCGGACGAGGTCGCCGTGGCTGATGTCGTTGGTCCAGGTGGCGCCGCTGTTGGCCTTG
>NZ_JOHO01000102.1 GCF_000719705.1 Streptomyces sp. NRRL S-350
TGGGTGGGTGGTTGGGGGAATTCGCCGGTGGCGAATTCGCGGGATTGCGCGGGTGGTTGGGGGCGGGGCTTGGGCGTCGCTGCGCTCCGCCGATCTCTGGGTATTGTCCCGGGCCTACGGCCCGTCAACCGATCGGCATTTCCGCTTAGTTTGGCTGGCTTTTTTCACGGCCCTACGGGCCGTATTTCGGAAATCTTTCCCGGGCTGCGTCCGGGGGTTCGCGTTGACGATGTGACGCGAAATTCGGGTAGTGGCCCCCTTGCCCCGTTCGGGCGGGGGGCGGCCCCGGGCCTGCCGCCCCGGCGTTGACGATGTGTCGCGGACTTCCGGTATCAGTCACAACCCCACCCCCAGGGGCCCTCCCCCGGTCCCGACCGACGGCCGGTCCCGCCTTGCGGTTGCTGGCCTGTCCGCCCATCCGCTGCCCTCGGAGCGGGGCCTGCGGCCCTCGGCAGGCACCTCGGGGCCGCCGGTCCGGGCTCGGGCCTCCCCGGCCCCTGTGGCGGGCCCTCACGACCGCCCCGGACGTCGGCCCCTGACGGGCCCTCGACAGGGGAACCCGACCGGGCATCCGAAGCGTTTCCAGTGGTGCTTAAGGGGTGCCGTAAAGATCTATCCTACCGGTCCGCGAACGAGCGCCGGCCGCGAACACAAAAACCTCGCGGCACCCGCCCGTCACGGCTCTGTCCGACGACACTCACGGCGAGAATACGAATTCCCTTCCGCTGCCTTTCAGGCCGCAATCCTAAAGTCCCGCGAGGAGCAAGCGGGAAGGAAGCCAATTCAGGCAGGCCGGAAAGGGGCCTACGGCCCTCGCCACCGACACCACGGCCGACATTCCAAGCCCCCCAGGAAATCCCGCACGGCGCCACGGACGCAATTCCCGCAGCAGCACCACCAAACCGAACACCGAGCCAGGACGACGGCCTGGACCGCGGCCAGGGCGCAGCAGCGGCGGGCGGCGGGCAGGACGGGGCCCGGAGAGGGCCGGGCAGCCCAGGGACGGGGAGCCAGAATTCGGCCACCAGGGCCTCCAAGGCCTCGGGCCTGGACGGCGGCCAAGCCGGGCGCAGCGGGACGGCCTGGCGGCCGACCAGGACGTCGACAGGACGTCGACCAGGGCGCGGCGGGGTGGGTAGGGCTGGGATGGTGGGTGGGGCAGGGGCTGACGAGTCGTCCTCCAGGCCCTTGTTCCCCGGACGCCGGTTAGGCCGTAGCCGCCCCCGCGCAGACCGGGAGGTCTGCCGTTCCGTCTCCAGTGCAGGACACTCCGGTACCCGCCCCACCCACACACCCACCCTAAAAGCCCCCACCGACACGACACCCGGTCCTGCCGCAGGGCACACTCCCGGCTGCCAGGTTCGGTGTGCACTTCCCGTTGAGCGCTGGCGCCAGCTCCGCCCTGGGCAGCCGTCGATAGGCTGCCGGCATGACAGGAGTACTGCAGTTCGGCGCGCTGCTGGCGCAGCTGATGAGCCATCGGGCGCTCGACTGCGCTTCGCTCGCGGCATCGGCGGGCATCGCCCCGGCACAGGTGCAGGCCGTACTCGACGGGCAGGCGCCAACCGAACGGCTTCTCAGAGGCCTGGGACCGGTACTCGGCCTGCACGCCGCCGACCTGTTCGTTCTCGCCGGACAGTCGGTGCCCGACGACCTGACACCGATCACCCGCAACCCGAACTGGTCGATCGACACCGTCGTCTACAACACGATGGTCATGCCCGCCGAGAACCGGCGACCGCTGCTGGCCGCGATCCGGGCGCAGCCCCTGGTGCGGCGCGAGGGGCGGGGCGGGGTCGACCGGCCGTACCACCGGTACGAGCCGGGCTTCGGCGCGGTGCTCCTGGAACTCGCCCACAGCCGGAACCTCACCTGGACGGGCACGGCCAAGGCCCTGTACGCGGTCACCGACGGACGGATCTACCTGTCTGCGTCGACCATCGGCGGGATCGGCCGCAGCACCGTCGAAGCAACCCCCGAGCTGGTCGCCGGCTTCGCCGGCGTGCTCGGCATCCCCGCCCCCGACCTCGCAGCGCTCGGCGGCATCCACATGCCCGACGACCTGCCACCCCTCCACTCCCGGGCAGCGGACGTGGCTGCCATCGTCTGGGAAGCCCGGCGCCTGACCACCACCCAGCTCCAGGAGATCGAACTCACCTCCCGCCACCTCGCCGGCCGCTGACTTACCTCCCCCGCCAGGCCCCCCACCCCAACCGAAACCAACAGGCGAACGGACCCGACCAAACAACGGCGGGGCGCAGCGGGTGGCCACTCCGAACGGCAGGTACGGCAAGCAGACCGGCGGGCGCGGGGCGGGGGCGTCGCGCGCAGCTGGCAGGGCCGGGCGTGGGCTGGCGCGCGGGGAGGGTCGGGTGCGGGCCACCTGATAAGGCATAGGGCTGCAAGAGGGGTCTCGTTGTTGCCTAGTAGCATCCGGCCGTCCTCGGCCGTGTGGCCGTTCCAGGGGCGGACAGCGGGAGAAGTCGGGTGTCGGATTCGATGTGGTCGGTGCTGGCGGAGAGCGCGCGGGATCAGTGGGAGGCCACGCCGCTGGTCGGGGTGGGTCCGCTGCAGTTCGGTATGACGCGTGGGCAGGTCACCGCCGCGTTGGGACGCGGGCCCGCGATGAGCAGTGGTGACAGCGCGGCCTACCCCCCGTCCGACCCACGGGCGTGGGGCAACATGCTCGTGGCCTACTTCCGCGCCGCCACGGCGGATGACGTTCCGCCGGACCTGCCGGGACGCTCGCTCACGGGGGGAATCGACGACGGCTACGAGTACCAGCCGGGGCACAGGCTTGGTGGCGTGCTCGCCGCGGTAGCCGTCGACGCCCGGTTCGGCCCACAGGTCCGCTGGGAGGGCCTGGCCCTGACCGGACGCGTGCCGTCGGCGACCGACGACGCGGTGTACGCCAAGCTCCGAGACCGCGGCATGGGCGAGCAGATCCGCTTCTCCCAGGAAGGCACCTACAGCTACGGGGAAATCGGTCTCCTGCTGCGCGTCCAGCGCGCCGGCGACATCCTGCTCACCCGGCCGGTCTTCGCCGCCCCGGCCTGGGTCGAACGCCTGGGTGATACCTCGGAAGGCCCGCTTCCCGACCAGGAATGGCACAGCCACTGACCCCCGCACCACCCGTAGCGTAAGCGGGACGACGAACGGCAGTCAGGACAACGGCGCAGCGAGGCGGGGACGGGGGCAGCAGCGCAAAGACGCCCGGACGGCCGCCCCGGCCCGCACGCCGCACGGCGGCGCAGCATCGGCCAGGCACAGCCGGCCCGGTACAACGGCGCAGCGAGGCGGGCACGGGCACCGGTGGGGACGGCGGGCCCGGCCTGGACGAAACCGAACGCCAACCGCCGTCACCACCCCCACCCCACAAATCCGAACCGAATTCTGTCCACCACCCGGGGGCCAATCCGCCAAAACAATCCAGCGGAATTATCGGCGGAATTCACACCTGAAACCAGCCCACAACACCGAGCCCACCTTCGAGCGGGCCGACCCGACCCCCGACCCCAGCCCTCCAGCACGCACAGTCACCAAACCCCGGACAGCACCAACCCCGCCGGAGCCTCCAACAGGTCCAACCAAAGGTCCAGACAACCCGCCATGAGAGCCCGAAAGGCCACCACCAACACCAACAGGTCGCACCTACGCGGACCGACCGGCCTCGGCCCCGAGGCGGGAGCAGGACGTTGACCGGGACGGCGGGACTCAGGCCGCAGTGTCACGGCTTATCGGCCCGTATTCTTCGTAGGGTGACATGTGCGATTGGTGCGGTCGGGCCCTGCCGGGCGGGCGGGGCCGCCGCTACTGCCCGCGGCCCCGAACCTGCCGACAGGCCGCCTACCGGGCCCGTCGACGCGTCGAGGCCGCGGTTCCCGCCCGGGTCGCCTTGTCTCAGATCAACCAGGAACTCCAGGCCCATGCCTACGCCCTGGACGAGTTGATCGCCGCCGGGACGGGTGCGCGGCGGGTGGTGCCGGGCATCCACTGCACAGCGGCGGCCGACTTCCAGCACCTCGTGGGCGAGCTTGTGCGGTGCGCGGTGGTCGCCGACCGCGAGGCGGGCACCACCTGGGCCGTGATCGGCGAGGCACTCGGGCTCAGCGCCGACGCCGCGCGCGCCCGCTACGGCAAGGTTCGCCTCCTGTGGCCACCACCCCCACAACCCACCTGAACAACCCGCACAACCCGCCCGCCCCACCCCGAACCCACGAGCGGCCGGCACCAGCCGGACGCGAAGAAGAACAGCCCAGCGCAGCGCCCGACCACACCGACCCAGCCCCCAGCCCAACCCACCCACCACAGCCACCAGCAGGGGCCCAGGAAGGTAAGTCGGCATGGTGAGAACCCCGCCATCCGCCCCCTGACCAGGGCGAACACACCTAGCAGCAGGACCGGGGCCGAACACCGAACCGAACCATGAACCGAACCGTCAACCGCACGCCCTACCGGCCGACGAGCCGCACCCCCGGCCGAACAGCCGGCGCGTCGTCGGCACGGCGGTGCCTCGGCCCCGGCCGACAGAGCGGGGCCGCCCGGCGGGGGCAGGTCCCAGGGCTTGGGACGTCCACCAGGGCGGCGACATCGCCCGTGAGCGTTCCGCACGTCGGACACGCTCCCTGCGCGGCCGACAGCCCCCGGACGCAAGTACCCCCCTGGGTTGCCCTACGAGTTGCCGTACAAGTGGCCCTACGAGTAGCCGTACAAGTTGCTCTACAAGTGGCCCTACGAGTTGCCTCGGACAGCGCCCGGCCGAGGCCTCGGGCAAGGGGGCTGACCTGCGTGGTCAAGGGGTGCCCACCGTCGCCGGGCAGCACCGACAACTTCCCTGTGGACCCTCGGCGGCGATTCCAGGGAGACGACCACGCCGAAGCCCGGAAGGGCGGCAACCATCGGCTGCCGGTCAGACCAGGCCGCCCGCAGGGCCCGCCCGCAGGCGCCGCAGGCCACCCGACCCGACAGCACACCACCCCACCACCAGAAGAACAGGGGCGCGCAGGAAGGGTTGTCAGAATTTCCGGCCACCTTGGCTGGCCCGCTGAGCTGCACAGGTACCCCCTCGCCCTCCGAGAGAACCGCCGCGACTGCTCATGGATCGCCAGTGGGAAGCGGACATTCCGGTACCCGGCTACTTGGGCGTGTCCGTTGCCGTGGCGCTGGCACAGACGGGGCGGGTGCGGGCGGCGTAGGAGCGGGCGGCCACGATGAGACCGATACCCAGACCGCCGAATGCCAGGCCGCCGAACTCGACAAACCAGGTGATCCCCGAGCTGGTGGTGAACGGCTCGGACGGCTTGATCTTGGGCAGCACACCGGCAGCCATGAACGGGGCCATGATGATGAGGGCGGCTCCGTACATCGCCAGGGGGATCCCGGTCAGCCAGGCCGGGATCAGCGGCAGCAGGCGCGGAACCCGTCGTCCGGACAGGAACAGCGTCCAGCGAGGGAACACCTGCCCCCACACGTACAGCAGCCCCAGCAGCAGGAAGATCCCGACCATCGCGGCCAGCACGGTCACATCGATCCCCGCCGACGCGGTTGCCTTCGCCGGCTCCGATGCGCCGACGGCCGACGTCCTCTGCCAGTCATCGCCCGCGACGCCGAGCGCGTTGCCGCCCAGCGTCCAGATGGTCTTGGCTCCCGCCCACGGCAGGAGTCCGCCCATGAGAACGTACACCGCGACGCGGGTCCGCCTCGGGGCCCGGGAGGCGGCCGGGTGGACGAGCGGGCCGTCGGCTGCACCGGGGTGGGGCCGTCCGCATCGCGGGCAGTCTCCGCGCAGCCGTCGACGGTACGACAGGCCGACGAGGAACAGGAAGGCCGTGCCGACCGTGTTGAGCAGCACCTGGGCCAACCCGGTAGTGCTCTCGATCCCCGAGAGGGTCGCAATGGTCACGAAATAGATCGGCAGCCCGTTCATTCCCACGACGAACACCGGGAGCGCCACGATCAGCGCCGTCGACACAGCGACCCGGCCGGGCTTGGCGAGAGTTCGGGTGCTGGCCAGGCAGGCGCCGCCGGCCAGGAGCGCGAGGGCCGCCAGGAAGAGTTGACTCCCGGGGGCGTACGAGGAGTTTTCCTTCCATTGCACGGTGGAGCCTGTCGCCGCCCAGGTGACCTCGACAGCCGCATAGAACACAGCCCACGCTGCGGCGACCATGGGTGCCCACACGGGCCACCGCCACCATGTCCGCCCCGGGCTCGCGGTCGGAGGCTTAGAGACGCCGCCTATCGCCGAATTCGCAGGAACAACCACCGTGACCCCCGTATGTTCGGATTCTGACGCTCAGGGTTCCGCGTCACGCCCGCTGATCACATCCGCCCTTCGGATCAACCGGCGTCCCCCGCGCGGGGGAGGCCGAATTGATCCGAAGGGCGCCATTAAAGCCCTTCGCGAGTACCGGGCTTCCCCTGCCAGGGGGAGGCGGTTCGTCCCTGCGGCGGAGGCCAGGGCGAAGGGTCGGCTGAGAGGTTGAAGGGATCAGGGACAGCCCGACTCCTCACCCGACAGCAAGGACTGACCATGCGGAAGCTCACCGCCGCCATCGCGGCCGTGGCGTTGGCGGCCGGCCCCGCCTCGGCCGCCCCCGGACCGGCCGACCACGTCGCCCTGCGCAGTTGGACCCTGCTCAGCGACCACGGCCCTGGCCCCACGCCGGGAGAACGGCTCACCGCAAGGGTCGACGCCTGGACCGTTGCAGGCCATGCCCGCGGGCACGCGGTGGTGCAGCACGTGTTCGAGCAGAGCGGCACAGTCCGGGCCGAGTTCGACGTCGACTGCCTGACCGTGGACAAGACGGGCGCCATCACCGTGACCGGCCCCATCTCACAAATCGTGGCCACTCCAGTCGGCGGCGAGCCGTACGTCCTCGGCCCGGGCGAGCACCCGGAGGCCGGCCTCACGTTCTACGCGACCGACGAGCAGCACCAGCGCCGGGTCGGCTGGGACAGGACCGACCCACAGAGGCACTCCGAGGTTTTCAGGTGCGGCGCGCTTCCGGCCAGTCTCTGGGTCGTAGACGGCGGGACCGTCCTGCACCGCTGAGGACGCCCGCCTGGCGCCGGGCAAGAGCGGTCAGAGGACGTCCTGCTCGTTTGCGGAATAGTTCATGGTTTGTGCAAGGTTGTGGTGGTTTCGTCGGTTGCTCGCCTGGCGACGCTGGAGATCATCGCGAGGCGGATCATGCTCTCGGAGTGCTCGGGGTTGGTCTCGTAGTCGCGAGCGAGTCGCCGGTGCATCATGATCCAGCCGAAGCTGCGCTGGACCACCCACTTCCTGGGTCGGCCGTACAGGCGCCCGAGGCACCCCTCGGACATGACGGATTGGGACACCCTTAGAGCTCCCGAGCCGATTGCCGGAACGTCTTTCCTGCGGCGTCAGAGAGACTGGGGGCCTGCACTACCGGCCCCGCAAGGTCCACGCGGACAAAGTCTACGACAGCCCTGGCCTGCGCAAATGGCTCCGCCGAGAGCGCATTCTGCCTCGGATCGCCCGCAAGGGCATTGAGTCCAGCCAGACCCTCGGCCGTCACCGATGGGTCATCGGGCTCACCATGGCCTGGCTCACCGGCTACCGCCGGATCGCCCGCTGCTACGAACGCAACCACCTGCTCTACCTGGTCTTCTGCGACCTCGTCGCCGTCATCACATGCCACAAACGACTGACGAAACTGACCACGTAGGACAAGGTCTGAGAGTCAGAACGCTTACATGCCCGCCGCTGCCCCGGGGCCGGTCGGGCCCCAAGGCAGCGGCGGGCTTGTTCCCGCTCGTGGTCAGCTGGTCTGGAACTTCCAGGTGCCGAGGGTGGCCCAGTTGCTCCAGGTGCTGCCGTTGGCGTTGTAGCTGTGGGAGATCAGGCCGTCGGTGCCGATGGCGAAGACGTCGGCGGCATTCGAGCCGGACTCGTAGACCGCGGCGGGGGCGCCGGCGAACTTGTACGTGCCCATGGTGCTCCAGCTCTGCCAGGTGCCGGCGTTGAGGTTGTAGGTGTGGTTCAGCACGCCGTCGGTGCCGATGCCGAAGAGTTCGATCGCGTTCGTCGAGGCGTTGTACACGGCCGCCGGGCTGCTGGCGAACTTCCAGGTGTCGAGGGTGCTCCAGCCGCTCCACTGGCCGCCGTTGAACAGGTAGTCGTGGGAGATGACACCGTCCTGGCCGGTGGCGAAGACCTCGGTCACCTTGTTGGTCGGGTTGTAGACGACGGCCGGGGTGCCGGCGAACTTGAAGGAGGCGTCCAGCGCGGACCAGGGCGTCCAGGCGCCGCCGTTGGTGCTGTAGCTGTGGGACAGCGTCCCGTCCGTGCCGATGCCGAAGACCTCGGCGGTCCTGGTGTCCGGGTTGTAGACGGCGGTGGGGGTGCCGGCGTACTTCCAGGTGCCCATCGAGGTCCAGCTCTGCCA
Organism: Streptomyces sp. NRRL S-350; assembly: GCF_000719705.1. Lineage (GTDB taxonomy): Bacteria > Actinomycetota > Actinomycetes > Streptomycetales > Streptomycetaceae > Kitasatospora. Next base: position 8,409 of record NZ_JOHO01000102.1, read on the forward strand.
GGTGCCGGCGTTGAGGTTGTAGGTGTGGTTCAGCACGCCGTCGGTGCCGATGCCGAACAGTTCGATCGCGTTCGTCGAGGCGTTGTACACGGCCGCCGGGCTGCCGGCGAACTTGTAGCTGGTGTCGAGGGTGCTCCAGCCGCTCCACTGGCCGCTGTTGAACAGGTAGTTGTGCGAGATGACACCGTCCTGGCCGGTGGCGAAGACCTCGGTCACCTTGTTGGTCGGGTTGTAGACGACGGCCGGCTTCCCGGTGAAGTGGAAGGAGGCGTCCAGCGCGGACCAGCCGGTCCAGGCGCCGCCGTTGGTGCTGTAGGCGTGCGAGAGGACGCCGTCCGTCCCGATGGCGAACACCTCGGCGGTGCCGGTGTCCTGGTTGTAGAGCACGGAGGCCGCCACCGAGGAGGGCGCGGGGGCCGGGGCGGGGGCGGGGGTCGGAGCCGGGTCCGGGTAGGGGCTGGCGTGGTCGTAGGCCAGGCCGGCGCCTGCGCCGCAGCTTCCCCAGGCGCCCGCGCCCTGCGAGGCCAGGATGTTCTCGGCGACCAGGATCTGCTGCTGCTTGGTGGCCTGGTGCGGGTAGGCCGCGTAGGCGGTGCCGCCGTTCGCCTGCCAGGTGGAGAGCTTGATCTGCAGGCCGCCGTAGTAGGTGTTGCCCGTGTTGATCGACCAGTTGCCGGTGCTCTCGCACTGGGCCACCTTGTCCCAGGTCGTGACCGAGGCGGCGTTCGCCTGCCCGGTGCCCAGGGAGGCGGCGGCCATGGTCAGGCCGAGTACGCCGGTGGTGGCGGCACCCATCCGGCGGATTCCGGTGGTGCGGGATGAAGCGCGGGTCATCTGCGGGTCCTTGGAGAAGTCGGGGAGGTCGGATGGACAGCCGTGGCGGGCGGGGCCCGGGGGGCGGGGCGCCCAGAAGACCCCACCACCCCTGGACCAGCACCCCCGCCGGGGGGGCGGGGCGGGGGGGCCGGGGCCGCCACGGTGGTGATCCGGGATCAGTGGGTGTTGAACTTCCAGGTGCCCACGGCGTACCAGCTGCTGAAGGGGCTGCCGTTGCTGGTGTAGGAGTGGCCGATCGTGCCGTCCTGGCCGATGGCGAAGACCTCGGCGGCGTTGCTGTTCGGCTCGTTCAGGGCCACCGGCGCACCGGCGAACTTCCAGTTGCCGACCGCCTCCCAGCCCGACCAGGAGTTGCCCAGGAAGTACTTGTGGTTGACGACGCCATCAGTGCCGGTACCGAACAGCTCGACGGCCTTGGTGGTGGAGTTGTAGACCGCCGTCGGGACCCCTGCGAACTTGTAGCCGGAGTCGAGGGTGCTCCAGCCGCTCCACTGGCCGCCGCTGGTGCTGTACGCGTGGGACATGACGCCGTCGGCGGCGCCGATCGCGAACACCTCGGCCGTCTTGTTGCTCGGGTTGTAAACGACGGCCGGAGCGCCGGTGAAGCGGTAGCTGGTGTCCAGCGTGAAGAAGTCGCTCCACTGGGCGCCGTTGGTGCTGTAGCTGTGGGACAGCACGCCGTCGGTGCCGATCGCGAACACCTCGGCGGTGTTCAGGTCGGGCTCGTAGACGGCGGTCGGGGAGCCGATGAAGGTCCAGTTGCCCATGGTGTTCCAGGCCGACCAGGCACCGCCCGCGTAGTACTTGTGGTTGAGCTTGCCGTCGGTGCCGATCGCGAACAGCTCCACCGCGTTGACCGACGGGTTGTAGACGGCGGACGGCGAGCCGGTGAAGTGGTAGCCCGGGTCCATGGTGCTCCACGAGCTCCACTGGCCGCTGTTGGTGCTGTAGGCGTGGGACAGCACACCGTCGGTGCCGATGGCGAAGACCTCGGTGGTCTTGGTGGCCGGGTTGTAGACCGCGGTGGGCTTACCGGTGAAGTGGAACGACGGGTCGATCGTGTACCAGTCACTCCACTGGCCGCCGTTGGTGCTGTACGCGTGCGAGAGCACGCCGTCGGTGCCGATGGCGAAGATCTCGGCGGTGCCGTTGTCCGGGTTGTAGACAGCGCCCGGCGCGACGCCCGTCACCTGCGGGCCGACCGGGTCGGTCACGGGCGGCGGCGTGGTGCTCCCGCCGACGGGGCTGGCGTAGCCGCGGATACTGACGTTGTAGCCCCCGCTCTGCCAGACGACCGTTCCGACCCCGCCCGACGCGGTGTTGGTGCTGACCTTGCCCGGGTAGCCGCCCTGGTTACCCCCGGTCCAGCTGATGGTGCCGTTGGAGTTGACGGCGGTGACGATCGCCACGTGGTCGTAGTCCGTGCCGCTGAAGGAGCCCGGGTGGAAGAAGACGGCGTCGCCCACGTGCGGGGTGCCGGACAGCCCGCCGTCGTACTTCTCCGCGTAGGTCTGGAAGCTGTTGGCGAGGTCGTTCAGGATGCCCATGTTCTTGACGCCGTTCTGCGCCCAGACCCAGCCGGCGAAGTCCGCGCACCAGGCGTGCGTCCTGGAGCCGCCGGAGCAGCTTGAGCTCTGGTCCGTGCCGGGGGCGTAGTAGCCGGCTCCGCCGTTGCCGCAGGCGCTGCTGCCGACCTGGCCCAGGGCCGTCGCGGCGATCGAGTCGCCGAGCGAGGCAGCGTGGGCACCGGGAACGGCCAGGATGCTCAGGCCTGAGGCGGCCAAGGTGAGGGCGGCGGCGGACGAGGCAAGACGGGTGCGGACGAGGGACATGGAATCTCCAAATCGGTAAGGACGTAAGCAAGTCGGACCGCTGAGGGCGCACCTGACCGACATGCGGTCGGGGCGGCGGCGGGCAGCGGGAAGTTCAGGCACCGACGGTCCTGCGGACTGGTCGGTCGTCATCCGGCGGGCAGTGATCGCCCCGGCCGGATGGAAAGTGTTCGATTCGGCGGACGCCGTCGCGGACCCTGCAGCACGGCGGCGCGAGGGCGGAAGCCTCACCCGGCGGGTACGGCCGGCGCGGCGGTCACCGGGCGGTGCAGTCCGTGGCCTCGGGTGGTTCCGGGGGCAGGTAGCACCGCATCAGCATCGGCGAGGTGCGGTGGCTGCGGGCGATCAGGCCGTGCGCGCGGCAGACGGCATCGACCGGGTCAGGCCGCCCCGAAGCGTCGGACGAGTCGCGGCTGAGCAGGTAGAGCAGGAAGTCGATCCGGTCGTCGGCGGGCTGTGCGCTGGCATGCTGGAGTCCGTCCGCGGGCTCGGCGTGCGCCCAGAGGGCATCCACGGCCTCGGCCGCCTCGGCCGCTCCGATCGCCTCGGCCGCCGAACCGGGCCGCCGGCGTTTCAGGCTGGCGTAGACGATGTCCATCCCGTGCTCAGCCGCCCCAACCCAGGCTGGCCTGGGTGACCCCGCCCCAGCCGAGGCTGTCGGTGGACGCGAGCGCGGCGGTGGTGGAGGTGGTGGGGGCGCTTCCCCAGCCGAGGCTGTCGGAGCCGGCGGAGGTAGTGGTGACGGGCGTGGCGGGAGCGGCTTCGGCGCCGGCGGCCGCCGAGACGGCCGGGGCGATCAAGAGGGCGGTGAGCGAGACGGCGGCGACCGCGGCGGCCTGGGCGAGACGAGTGCGGATCATGACGGAGCCCTTCTGACGTTGACGGGAGAGGTGTGCCGATCCGTTGGGCGTCCCGCGGTTGACGCTCCGATCGGCTGCCGTCCGGGCCGGTCCCTGTTGGGCCTCCCTGGCGGCGATCACTACTTTCGCCGCTCGCCGACACCGCCGGAAGGCCTTCCCGCTGTCGCCAATCGGCCTGACGGGATCCGGACGTAATGTCGAGTGCATGACAATCGTGCGCGTCTTGCATGGCGTATGGGCGCGCCTCATGTGGCGCGAGATACACAACCATCTCCCGGCTCAAACCCCCCATACCGGCACGAGAGCCCCAATTATGATCTTGAACAAGACGTCACGTGCCTGTTTGGATGCGATCGGCCGTTCGACCGGACGATGGCCGACGTTTCCGGGGGGAATGAGAAGTGTTGGACGTACTGGGCCTGACTGCCGGGGCCACCGCCGTGTACCAGGTGATGCTCGACCACCCCGCGTACGGCGTAGGCGAGATCGCCGCCGACTGCGGCATGAGCCCCGGCGAGGTGCACGAACACCTCGACGAGCTGAGCCGCCTCACCCTCGTCCGGGCCTCGGCCGAGCGCCCCGGCGAGATGCGCGCGGTCAGCCCCGACATCGGCCTGGCCGACATGCTCGCCGCCCAGGAGGCGGAACTCGCCGCCCGCCAAGCGGCCCTGGCCGCATCACGGGCCGCCGTCACCCGCATGGTCGCCGACCGGGCCGAGCACCGCACGGCCCACGGCGAGCGCCTGCTCGGCCTGGACGCCATCCACGCCCGCCTGGAGCGGATGGGCCGCAGCGCCACCGCCGAGGTCCTCGCCAGCCAGCCCGGCGACCAGCGGCCCGAGGACCTCGCCGCCAGCCGGCCCGCCGACGCCGAGGTGTTCGCCCGCGGCATCACGATGCGCACGCTCTACCAGGACTCCACCCGCAACCAGCCCCACGTGGAAACGTACGCCCACTGGCTGCTCAGCCACGGCGGCGAGGTCCGCACCGCCCCCTCGATCCCGCCCCGCATGGTGGTGGTCGACCGCACCCAGGCACTCGTCCCGATCGATCCTGCGGACAACCGCAAGGGCGCCCTCCACGTGACCGAGCCAGGCATCCTGGCAGCCCTGCTCGACCTCTTCGAACAGTCCTGGAACACCGCCGTCCCACTCGGCGCCACCCGCCCCGAGGACCCACGCACCGGCCTCAGCGCCACCGAACGCGAACTACTACGCCTTCTGGGCTCAGGACTGACCGACGACGCCGCCGGCCAGCGCCTCGGCATCTCCTCCCGCACCGTCGGGCGCCACATGTCCTCCATCATGGAACGCCTGGGCGCAAGCAGCCGCTTCGAGGCCGGAATCAAGGCCGCCCACCGCGGCTGGCTCTAAACCTCCCCAAAGCGAAGGGCGAAGCACACGCCATCCCTCGTCCGCCAATCCACCCACCATCGATCGGCCGGCACCAGCCGGACGCGAAGAACAACAGCCCAGCGCAGCGCCCGACCACCGACCCGATGCCCCAGCCCAATTCACCCACCACAACCAGCAGCCGGGGCCCAGGAAGGTAAGCCGCCATGGTGGACGTCTGCGTGGCCGGGGCGTCGGCAGGAAGAGCGGGTGTGTAGTTGTGGCAGAGGAAGTGCCGCCGAGATTGGTCATGGTGGGCTAAAAGGTCCTAACAGAGACGTTGGACGTGGCGGTGAGTGATCAAGCAGGTGGCGAGGCCGAGGAAGGCTTCGTGAATGTCGTCGCGTCGTTCCCAGCGGATGCGAAGGCGGCGGAAGCCGTGGAGCCAGGCGATCATGCGCTCGACGACCCAGCGGTGGACGCCGAGGCCTGATCCGTGGGGAACACCGCGGCGGGCGATCACCGGCTTGACGCCCTGCTTCGACACGAGCCGTC
>NZ_JOHO01000103.1 GCF_000719705.1 Streptomyces sp. NRRL S-350
GCTTTGCCGCCCCGGTCTCCCGCGGCGACTCCGGAACTGTACGGGGACGGGCCCGCCACATGCAAATCGCCCCCGCCCGGGCTTCCGGGCAGGGGCGATTCGTTGTTCGAGCACCGTCAGGCGCGGCCCATCTCCTCGGCGATGGCCGCCGCGAAGGCGTCGATGTCGGCCTCCGTGGTGTCGAAGGAACACATCCAGCGCACCTCTCCGGTGTGCTCGTTCCAGAAGTAGAAGCGGTAGCGCTTCTGGAGTCGCTCGCTCACCTCGCGAGGCAGGATCGCGAAGACGGCGTTCGCCTGCGCGGGGCGGACCACCTCGACGCCGTCGATCTTCCGGACCGCCGCCTCCAGGCGGCTGGCCATGGCGTTGGCGTGGCCGGCGTTGCGCAGATAGAGGTCGCCGGAGAGCAGCGCCTCGAACTGGACCGACAGGAACCGCATCTTCGACGCCAACTGCATCGAGGTCTTGCGCAGGTACTTGATGTTGCGCACCCGCTCGGGGTTGAGCACCACCACGGCCTCGCCGAACAGCAGGCCGTTCTTCGTCCCGCCGAAGGACAGGACGTCGACGCCCACGTCCGTGGTGAAGGCGCGCACCGGCTGGCCGAGCGAGGCGGCGGCGTTGGCCAGACGGGAGCCGTCCACGTGGACGAGCATGCCCAGCTGGTGGGCGTGCTCGGTGATCGCGCGGATCTCCTCGACGGTGTAGAGGGTGCCGAGCTCGGTGCTCTGGGTGATGGAGACCGCGAGCGGCTGCGCGCGGTGCTCGTCGCCGTAGCCCCAGGCCTGCTGGTCGAGCAGTTCCGGGGTGAGCTTGCCGTCCGGGGTGGGGACGGTGAGCAGCTTGATGCCGCCCATCTTCTCCGGGGCACCGCCCTCGTCCACGTGGATGTGGGCGGTTTCGGCGCAGACCACGGCGCCCCAGCGCGGGAGCAGCGACTGGAGGGCGACCACGTTGGCGCCGGTGCCGTTGAAGACGGGGTAGGCCTCCGCCTTCTCGCCGAAGAGACGGCGGAAGACGTCCTGGAGGTGGGCCGTGTAGTCGTCCTCGCCGTAGGCGACCTGGTGGCCGCCGTTGGCGAGGGCGATCGCGGCGAGGACCTCCGGGTGCACGCCGGCGTAGTTGTCGCTCGCGAAGCCGCGGACGGCGGGGTCGTGCCGCCGTACCGCGTCGGTACGGGTGAGGTCGGTCATCGGGCTGTCAGCCACAGGTGCTGTCCGTTCAGTTCTGCTGCGGGGCGGTCCCAGAGGCCCGCCAGGTGGTCGGCGAGGTCCGCGGTGTCGGTGAAGCCGGCGAACTTCGCCTCCGGCTTCTCGGCCCGCATTTCGGGGCTGACCAGCGCCTTGATCACCAGGATCGCAGCCGCCGCGGTGGGCTCGCCGTCCGGGGCGGTGGTCTCCTTCTTGAAGGAGTCGGCCATCGCGAGGGTCCAGGCCTCGGTGGCGGCCTTGGCGGCTGCGTAGGCGGCGCCGCCGGCGGTCGGCTTGTGCGCGGCGGCGGCGGAGATCATCGCGTAGCGGCCCGCGGCGCTGCGGACCAGCGCGGGCTGGAAGGCCAGCGAGGTGTGCTGCAGGGTGCGCACGACGGTGTCGTGCAGGAAGTCCCAGTCGTCCAGTCGGCTGTCGAAGAAGGTCTTGCTGCCTCGCCAGCCGCCGACCAGGTGGAACAGGCCGTCGACGTGGCCGTGCTCGGACTCCAGGTGGTCGGCCCAGTCGTGGACCTCCTGCGGGTCGAGCAGGTCGATGACCTGGCCGCTGACCTTGGCTCCGCGTACCGCCACCCGGGTGGCGTCCAGCGCGGACTCCAGGCGCTGGGGGTCGATGTCGGCGCCGATCACGGTGGCGCCGTCGGCGGCGAGGCGGCGCAGCACCGCGCGGCCGGCCGGGCCGCTGGCTCCGGCGACGGCGACGACCTTGCCGGCGAGCGGGGCGTTGGTGGGGGTGGTCATGCGGCGGCTCCCTGGTTACCGGCGCCGGTGATGCCGGCGGTGGCGGCGATGACGCCGCCGAGCTTCTTGGACAGGGCCTCGTAGAACATGCTCAGCGGGAACTCGTCCGGGAGCACGGCGTCGCACAGGGCCTTGTTGAGGGCCTTGCCCTCGGTGATGTCGAGCGGCAGGGCCTCGGGGCCCTTGGCCCACGTGGAGGCCGGGTGCGGGGTGAGGTAGCGGGAGACCAGCTGGTAGGCGGCGATCCAGTGAGCCGGCTTGGGCCGGTCGATGCCGTCGCGGTACAGGGTCTCGATCTCGCCGCAGAGTGCGTTGGTGACCTGCGGGGCGCGCTCCCAGTCGATGCTGAGGCGGTTGTCGCGCCAGCGCAGCGCGTCGTGCTTGTGCAGGTAGGCGAAGAGCAGCTGGCCGCCGAGACCGTCGTAGTTGCGCACGCGGTCACCGGTGACCGGGAAGCGGAACAGGCGGTCGAAGAGGATCGCGTACTGGACGTCGCGGGCGTGCGGGTTGCCCTCGGTCTCCAGCTTCACCGCCTCCTTGAAGGTGGTGAGGTCGCAGCGCAGCTCCTCCAGGCCGTACATCCAGAACGGGCTGCGCTGCTTGATCATGAAGGGGTCGAACGGCAGGTCGCCGTGGCTGTGCGTGCGGTCGTGGACCAGGTCCCACAGGACGAAGGTCTCCTGCGCGCGCTGCTGGTCCTGCAGGAGGCCCTCGGCGTCGGCGGGGATCTCCAGACCGAGCTGCTGGACGGCGCTCGTGGAGACGGCGCGGAAGCGGGCGGCCTCGCGGTCGCAGAAGATGCCGCCCCAGGTGAAACGTTCCGGCGCCTTGCGCACGGAGACCGTCTCGGGGAAGAGGACCGCGGAGTTGGTGTCGTAGCCGGCGGTGAAGTCCGTGAAGGTGATCGGCACGAACATCGGGTTGTCGAAGCGGGTGCGCTCCAGCTCGGCCAGCCAGTCGGGCCACACGACGCTCAGCAGGACGGCTTCCAGGTTGCGGTCCGGGTTGCCGTTCTGGGTGTACATCGGGAAGACGACCAGGTGCTCCAGGCCGTCCTCGCGCTGCTCGGCGGGCTGGAAGGCGAGCAGCGAGTCCAGGAAGTCGGGCTCGCGGTAACCGGTGTCGGCCCACTTGGCGAGGTCGGTGTCGACGGCGGCCAGGTAGGCGGCGTCGTGCGGGAAGTGCGGGGCGAGCTCCTTCACGGCGGCGCGCACGGTGGCGACGATCGGGTCGACCGTGTGCCGCTGGACGGCGGCCAGGTCGATCGAGCCGTCCTTGGACTGCAGCGGGCGCAGGGCCTCGACGGCCTCCTTCAACCGCAGCCAGGCCGGGTGGCCGGCGAGGGGCGAGACCGGGGCGTCGGCCGCCGCTGCGAGCCTTGGCGAAAGATTCTGCATCGTGGACTCACTTCGACAGGAGTTATTTCAACGGGGACACCATAAGTACGAAAGGTTCTCCCGTTCAAGGGGGTCCAGACCGACAAAGCTGCGGCGAGCCGCCGCTCCGGCCTGAAAACCTGCGCCGGAGACCGGTTGTCCGGCATGTGGACGGTGATCTGGATGTTCTGGACAGATGCGCTGTGGTGATGCGAACCTCCCCGCATGCTCCCGGCGGTGATCACGGTGGCCGTACGCCACGACAGCCCGTTCCGGGCGCCCTCCCGTCGGCATGCCGACCCCCGCTGTCGCGCGCGCGGGCTGTCCTGTCGCTGTTGTCGCTGTCGCTGTCGCTGCTGCTGATCCAGGCCCGTACGCCGACCATGCCGTGTGTGTTCCGGCGCCGCCACCGGGGGGAAGTGACCCGCCGGGAGCCGGCCCGTCCGCTCGGCACCCGGCCCCCGCGCCCTCCCGCACTCTCCGCCCCGCCCCGGTCCTTCCTCCCCTGGAGCCCACATGACCCGCCGCAAGCCGTCCGCCGTACTCTCCCTCGCCGCGCTGGTCGCCACCGCGGCCGCGCTCGGCGCGTGCGCGCCGCAGAGCACCACGTCCGACGCCGCCTCCGGCGCCCCGGGAGCGGCCGGTACGGCGGCGGGCTGCGCGCCGGGCGCGCTGGCCACGCGCACGGCGGGGACGCTGACCATCGGCACCGACAAGCCGGCGTACGACCCGTGGTTCTCCGAGGACAAGCCCGAGAACGGCAAGGGCTTCGAATCCGCCGTGGCCTTCGCGGTGGCGGAGCGGCTGGGCTACCCGAAGGACAAGGTCAACTGGGTGGTCGCGCCGTTCGGCAAGGCGACCGCACCGGGCGCAAAGGACTTCGACTTCGACCTCAACCAGGTGTCGATCAGCGACGAGCGCAAGCAGGCGGTGGACTTCTCCTCCGGCTACTACGACGTGCGGCAGGCCGTCATCGCGCTGAAGAACTCCAAGGCCGCGACCGCCAAGAGCATCGCCGACCTCAAGGGCGCCAAGCTCGGCGCGCAGGTCGGCACCACCAGCCTGGACACCATCACCAACACCATCAGGCCGAGCAGCGGGCCCGCCGTCTTCGACTCCAACGACCTCGCCAAGGCCGCGCTGAAGAACGGCCAGATCGAGGCCCTGGTGGTGGACCTGCCGACCGCCTTCTACATCACCGGCGCCGAAGTGCCCGAAGCCCAGGTCGTCGGCCAGTTCGAGGCCGCCGGGCAGGGCGAGCAGTTCGGCCTGGTGCTGGACAAGGGCTCCAAGCTGACCGGCTGCGTGACGCAGGCCGTGGACGCGCTCCGGGCGGACGGCACGCTGGCGAAGCTGGAGAAGCAGTGGCTCTCCGACGCCGTCTCGGCACCGGTGCTGAAGTGAGCGCTGAACTGAGTGCCGAACCGGGCCCCGGCATGAGCGGGGAGGCCGGCGGGGAGGCCAGCGGGAACGCGGCCGACGACGCGACGACGGCCGGGACGGCGCGGTTCGCCGGGACGGGCCCCGAGGAAGACGGCTACCGCCCCTCCGAGCGGCGGCTCGCGCACGAGGCGTACCGGCGGGCCCGGGCCCGCCGCTCGGCGCTGATCGCGGCCGCGTCGACCCTGGCGACGGCCGCCGCGCTCTACCTGCTGATCGTCAACTCCCCCGGCTGGGAGGTGACTCGGCGCACCTTCTTCAACCTGGGCTACGCCCGGCAGGCGCTCCCCGAGGTGCTGAAGGGACTTCGGCTCAACCTGGAGCTGATGCTCGGCTGCGGTGTGCTGATCATGGCGTTCGGACTGCTGCTCGCGGTGCTGCGGACACTGCGCGGGCCGGTGTTCCTGCCGGTGCGGCTGCTGGCCACCGCGTACGTGGACTTCTTCCTCGGGCTCCCGATGATCATCTGCCTGCTGGTGATGATCACCGGCGTGCCGGCGCTGCGGCTGACCGGGGTGACCACCGATCCGCTGCTGCTCGGCGGGGCCGCCCTGGTGCTGACGTACTCGGCGTACGTGTCGGAGGTGTTCCGTTCCGGCATCGAGTCGGTGCACCCGAGCCAGCGGGCCGCGGCACGCTCGCTGGGGCTGACCAATGCGCAGACGATGCGGTACGTCGTACTGCCTCAGGCCGTCCGGCGGGTGGTGCCACCGCTGCTGAACAACCTGGTGAGCCTGCAGAAGGACACCGGCCTGGTCTCGATCGGCGGCGCGATCGACGCGGTGTACGCGGCGAAGATCATCGCCGCCCGTTCCTTCAACTTCACGCCGTACCTGTTGGCAGGTCTGGTGTTCATCGTGCTGACCATCCCGCTGACCCGGTTCGCCGACTGGCTGACCACGCGGATGAACCGGCGGCAGTTCCAGGGAGGTGCGGTGTGACGGCGGAGGTGCTCCGGCTGGAGGCGGTGCGCAAGACGTTCGGCTCTCACGTGGTGCTGCGAGACGTGGACCTCGCCGTGCCCGAGCACTCCGTGACGGCGCTGATCGGGGCGTCCGGCTCCGGGAAGTCCACGCTGATGCGGTGCGTCAACCTGCTGGAGGGCATCGACGACGGCGCGGTCTTCCTGGACGGCGAGGAGATCACCGATCCCCGCGCGGACGAGGACGCCGTGCGGCGGCGGATCGGGGTGGTGTTCCAGTCCTACAACCTGTTCCCGCACCTGACGGTGCTGGAGAACATCACCCTCGCGCCGCGCCGGGTGCACGGGGTCGCGCGGGCCGAGGCGGAGGGGCGGGCGCTGGAACTGCTCGACCGGCTCGGACTGGCGGCCAAGGCGACGGAGTACCCGGACCGGCTCTCCGGCGGCCAGCAGCAGCGCGTCGCGATCGTGCGGGCGCTGGCCACCGGGCCGCGGCTGCTGCTCCTGGACGAGATCACCGCGGCGCTCGACCCGGTGCTCGTCGGGGAGGTGCTCTCGGTGGTGCGGGACCTCAAGGAGCAGGGAATGACGATGGTCCTCTCCACCCACGAGATGGGCTTCGCCCGCGAGGTCGCCGACCAGGTCTGCTTCCTGGACGACGGGGTGGTGCTCGAGCAGGGGCCGCCGGAGCAGGTGTTCGGGGATCCGCGGGAGGAGCGCACCCGGCGGTTCCTCAGCCGGGTGGTCGCCTCGGGGCGCCTTCAGGGCTGAGCCTGCGGCGACGGCCTGCCGGTGTGCGGCCGGGGTTTCACCACGCCGGGCACCACTGTGCGCCCCCTTACGCGCCTGGCCCTGCCGGGTGACTGCGGTGATCGTGGACCGGACGACTGTCGCCGCGTGCGGGTCGGCGAACAGACGACAGAAGACAGACGACAGGAAACAGCAACAGAAGACAGCTGACGGATTCCGTCGTCCGCTACCTGTTGCCACCTGTCCGTCGCTTCCGCCCGTTGTTCGCCGCCCGCCGCCGCCCACCGCCCCGGGAGGCCGCCGTTGCACGGACCCGCCCTGGTCAACTGGCTCCTCGCCCTCCTCACCGCCGCCGTCGGTGCCGCCTGTCTGGTCAGACTGCGCCGCTCCTCCTGCACCCCGGCCGGTACCCACCGTCCGCTCGCCCGGGAGTCCGACGCCGCCGAAGCCCTGATGGGGCTCGGCATGGCGGCGATGGCCGTCACCGGCGCAACCGTCCCCGCCGCCGTCTGGGCCGCGCTGTTCGGCGTTCCCGCCGCCGCCTTCCTACTCGCCGCCGCCCACGCCCCGGCCGGCCGGGCTCATCGGCTGCACCACGCGGTCGGTGCCCTCGCCATGACCTACATGGCCCTCGCGATGGGGGCGGCCCCCGGCCACCAGCACCACCACGCCACCGGTCAGGGCCTGCCGCTGCTGACCGGCGCCCTCCTCCTCTACTTCGGCGCGTACACCGTCCGGGCCGGCAGTCGCCTGTTGCACACTCCGGCCGGCAACCTCGCGGTCGGCACCGCCGGGCTGCCGCAGGCCTGCCGACTCACCATGGGCATCGGCATGTTCGCCATGCTCCTGACCATGTGATCCGCTCGGCCGCGCGACAAGACCCGCGACGCTCCGCCACACCCCGCAACGCCTCGCCGGCCGGGTGGCGTTGGTCACTGGCCGCCGGAAAGCCGTTCCACCGGGCGTCGCCAGCGCATAGGTTGGCGGGGAGCGCGTTGTCGCGTTCCGTGCGTACTCGGGGAGCCCATGCGATGCCTGCCCTGATCGGCCTGCTGCTGCTCGGACTGCTGCTCTCGACCGTCGCGCCCCGGCTGCTGGCCCGGGCCCGCTGGGTGGAGCGCGAACCGGTGCTGGCGCTGCTGGTGTGGCAGTGCCTCGTGGTCGCGGTGCTGCTGTGCTGCGCGCTGGGGCTGGTGCTGGCCGGCTCCGCCGCCCTGCCGGAACTGCGCGCGCTGGTCTTCTCGGGCGCGCCGCACGGGGTGGAGGCCGCGTACGAGCTGCAGGATGCCGAGGGCTGGGGTCGGCTGTGCGCCGCGGTGCTGGCGGCGGGCGGGGTGCAGACGGTGTTGGCGCTCACCCGCGAGGTCCGGACGGCGAAGGCGCTGCGCGATCGACGGCACGCCCAACTGGCGAGTCGTGCGCCGGAGTTGCCGGAGTCCATCGAGACCGCCCGGAGCCGCCGGGAGCGGCTGGTGGTGCTGGAGAACGTCCGCCCCGAGGCGTGGTCGCTGCCCGGCCCCGACTCCCGCCTGGTGGTCACCACCGGCGCCCTCCAACAGCTGACCGCCCGGGAACTGGCGGCCGTGCTGAGTCATGAGCGCGGTCACGTCCGGGCCCGGCACCACTGGTTGCAGCAGTTCGCGCAGGCGCTCGCCTCGGGCTTCCCCGGGGTGGGCGTGTTCAGCGCCTTCCGGGACCAGGTGGCCGAACTGGTCGAGCTGGCGGCCGACGACCGGGCCGCCCGCCGCCACGGTCGGCACACCACTGCCCTCGCCCTGGCCGAACTCAACCTGGGCCGGGGGGTGTTCGGCTCCTGCCCGCCCGGTCTGGCGCAGTCCCCGAAGCGGGTGGACCGGCTGCTCGCGGGCCGTCCGCGGCTCACCGTCCCGCACCGGCTGCGGCTCACCGTCGCGGCCCTCGCCGCTCCCACGGCCGTCGTCCTGCTTGCCGTCGCTCCGGGGCTGCGCTCGCTCCTCTGAGCCGAACGGGCGCGGGAGAAGCGGGAGAAGGGGAGACTGGCGCCTTGCCGGTCCTGCCCGATCAGCTCGACTCAGCTCGAACCGGCTCGACTCAGCTCGACCCCGTCCGACGGCGGCGGGCGCTCAGCAGGCCGGGCCGAGCTCGCCACCGAGGGTCAGCTCCAGCACTTCGCGGTGGAGTGGCCGGGCCTGGTGGTAGCGCTCGAGGCCGGCCTCGGTCAGGGTGAGCACGATGCCCCGCCGGTCCTCCTTGCACATCGCCCGGGTGACCAGCCCGGCCTTCTCCAGGCGGGCGATCAGCCGGGAGAGCGCGCTCTGACTGAGGTGGACGGTGGGGGCCAGATCGCTCACCCGCACCGCGTGTTCTCCGACGGCCGCGCATCCCTCGACGAGGCGCTCCAGCACCTCGAACTCGCTCATCCCCAGCCCGAACTTGTCGCCCAGCTCGCGGTCGAGCAGGCAGGCAGCCGCAGCGTGCCGGGCCAGCAGCTCGCGCCACTGCGCGACGAGACCGGCCTCCACCGAGGGTTCGAGTTCAGCCACGCGACCACGATACCACATGCATCGTAAATTAATGCGTTCACATCTAATTCACTTGCATTGAATGCATGTGCATGTACTGTCCTCTCATGACCACCGCGACCGTCACGTCACCCGACGCCCCGTCAACCAGCGGGCTGCACTGGACACCCCGCCTCTGGGGCACCCTGATCGTGCTCTGCGCCGCCATGTTCCTGGACGCCCTGGACGTCTCCATGGTGGGCGTCGCCCTCCCCTCCATCGGCTCCGAGCTGCACCTGTCCACCTCCACCCTGCAGTGGGTGGTCTCCGGCTACGTGCTCGGCTACGGCGGCCTGCTGCTGCTCGGCGGCCGCGCCGCCGACCTGCTCGGCCGGCGCCGGGTCTTCCTCGTCGCCCTGGCCGTCTTCGCCGCCGCCTCACTGGTCGGCGGCCTCGTCGACGACGGCGGGCTCCTGATCGCGGCCCGCTTCCTCAAGGGCGTCAGCGCCGCCTTCACCGCCCCGGCCGGCCTGTCCATCATCACCACGACCTTCGCCGAGGGCCCGGCCCGCAACCGGGCGCTGTCCATCTACACCACCTGCGGCGCCAGCGGCTTCTCACTCGGCCTGGTGCTGAGCGGCCTGCTCACCTCGGTCGGCTGGCGCTGGACCTTCCTGATGCCCGTCCCGGTCGCGCTGCTCGCCCTGGGCCTCGCGATCCGCCTGCTCCCCCGCCGGGCCGAGGAGCCCGCCAAGGGCGGCTACGACATCCTGGGCGCGATCACCGGCACCGCGACCGTGCTGCTGCTGGTGTTCACCGTCACCGAGGCGCAGGGCGCCGGCTGGCTGAGCCTGCGCACCCTCGGCTCGCTGGCCGTGGTCGCCGCGCTGGCCGCCGCCTTCCTGCGGGTCGAGAGCCGCACCGCCCACCCGCTGGTCCGGCTCGGCATCTTCCGCAACGGCTCGGTCGCCCGGGCCAACCTCGTCGCCTTCACGATGACCGGCGCGTACGGCGGCTTCCAGTTCGTGGTCACGCTCTACCTGCAGCACCTGCTCGGCTGGTCGGCCCTGCAGATGGCACTGGGGCTGCTGCCGGCCGGTGCGTTCATCGCCCTCTCCGCGCCGTTCATGGGCCCGATCGTGGACCGCTTCGGCACCGGGCGGCTGCTCCCGCTCGGCCTCGCCGCCCTGGTCGGCGCCTTCGCCCTCTTCCTGCGGCTGGACGAGCACAGCTCCTACGTGGCCTTGGTCCTGCCCTCGATGCTGCTGCTCGGCGTGGGCTTCGCCCTCGCCTTCCCGTCGGTGAACATCGCCGCGACGGACGGCGTGGCCGACGAGGAACAGGGCCTGGCCTCGGGTCTGGTGAACACCGCGATTCAGGTCGGCACCGCGGTGGTGCTGGCCGGGGCGACCGCGATGATCACGGCCGGCAGTGCGGGCGGCGACAGCCCGCAGGCTCAACTGGACGGCTACCGGCCCGCGCTGGTGTTCGTCACGGCGGTCGCGCTGGTCGGCCTGGCGGTCGCGGCGGTGGGAGCCGTGGTCGACCGGCGGCGCAAGGCGATCCCCGTGTCCGTGCCGGATTATGATTACCAGTCAGCCGGGGCGATGACGACTCGCACCGAAGTCCTCACCAGGCGCTGATCCTCGGGCCCCGTCCGGGGCCGACTCCGGCCGCCAGGCCATGGCACCGGCTCCACCAAACCCCCGTGTTGGTGGAGCCGGCCGTCTTCGTACCGGGCCGACCGGACGGCGCCCGGCGGGGGCGCGGTTCCACGGTGCGGCTGTCGGCTCCGCAAGTATATTGGCTCGGAGTCAACGAACGTTCGGAGCAGACACGATGGCACCTCGGGGGGATTCGGTCAATGAGGAGATGCGGCAACGCTCCCGCCGACGCATCATGCGGGCCACCGTCGAACTGGTTGACCAGCGCGGTTATGCGGGCACCACACTGACCGACATCGCCGAGCGGGCCGGTCTCGCCCGTGGCCTGCTGTCGTACTACTTCGAAGGCAAACGACTGCTGATGCAGTCCGCGACGCACCGGCTGATGCACCAGGCACTGGCCGGTGCACTGGCGGAACTGGCCCCCGGCACCACCCCCGAGGCCCGGCTGGCCCGCGCCATCGACGCCGTCCTCGGACTGGCGCTGGACCACCCCAGGGTCATGCGCTCACACCTGGCACTGATCCTCGACCCGGACGCCGGCGCCTTCGTCCAGGACCCGGAGCAGCAACAGCTCGGCGCCATCCTCCAGGGCCTGCTGCGCGACTGGGGCGCCCCCGACCCGGTCGCCGAGCACGCGGTGCTGCGCAGCGCGCTGATGGGCGGCTGCATCGGAGTACTGCTGCCGGGCGCCGAGGTCCCGCTGGCGCCGATCCGCGCCGACCTCTTCCGCCGCTACGAGCTGGCCTGGCACCTCGGCAGGCCGCCGCAGCCGAGCCCGCCGGAACGCGAAAGGCCGCCGGCCCGCGCCTGACGGCGGGTGGGCGGCTTGCCCGTGGGGCCCCTTCGACGGCGACAGCGCGGCCCACCGGTGGCGACCTGCCAGTGACCGACAGCCTGCCCGTGCGCGGTGGCGGGTGGCGGCCCGGCGGGTGGCGTCCTGCCCACCGAGGACCACGCGGGCGAGACTCCGCCCGGGCCCCCGGACGGCAGGTGGCTCAGCGCTCCTTCAGGATCGAGGCCAGCAGGTCCACCGTGCGCTCCGGAGTGAGGCTGTCCACGCAGAGCCGCTCCATGACCTGGATGTAGGCGTCGACGTCGTCCCGCTTGTCGAGGTAGAGCGCACTGGTGAGCTGCTCGAGGTAGACGACGTCCGCGAGGTCCTGCTCCGGGAAGCGCAGGATCGTGAACGCCCCGGACTCGCCCGCGTGCGCCCCGAACCGGAACGGCATGACCTGGAGCACCACATTGGCCTGCTCCGCGACATCGATCAGGTACTGCACCTGACCGCGCATCACCTTGGGGCCGCCGACCGGCCGGCGCAGGGCCGCCTCGTCGATGACCGCCCAAAGGCGCGGGCTGCCGCCCTCGGCCAGCAGCTTCTGGCGGCGCAGCCGGAGGCTGACCCGCCGTTCGACCTCGTCCTCGCTGATGACCGGCCGGCTCTGACCGAAGACCGCCCGTGCGTACTCCTCGGACTGCAGCAGCCCGGGGATGAACTGCACCTCGTACGTGCGGATCAGCTGGGCGGCCTCCTCCAGGCCGACGTAGGTCTGGAACCAGCCCGGCAGCACGTCGTTGAAGCTGTGCCACCAACCCGACTTGTTGGCCTCGCGGACCAGACCGAGCAGGGCTTCCCGCTCGACGCCGTCGTCGACGCCGTACAGACTGAGGAGGTCGGCGACGTCGCGCTCCTTGAAGCTGACGCGGCCGAGTTCCATGCGGCTGATCTTGGACTCGGAGGCGCGGATCGCGTAGCCCGCGTCCTCACGGGTGATGCCGCGCGTCTCACGTAGGCGACGCAGCTGGGAGCCGAGGAGGATCCGGCGGACCATCGAGCCGCCGCCCGGCTGAACTGTGGTCATGCGGTCGAAACCTCCACCTAGGGCAAACAGCGCACAGTCTGCCATCAGTTGAGCGCTCACGGTGCCGATACTGACGGATGTTCCTATCAGTTCCACACCCCGCGCACCAGGATGCACGTGCATCCGGCGCTTGCATATGCCAATAGTGCGACTGCACGTGAATCGACTCTTGCATCTGCAGTGAGCGCACACCACCATGGTGCACGTGCACCTGCACATCCCTGGCAATCCCGCGGGCTCCGCGTCGACCCCACGCGCGACTCCGTGCACCGGCTCGACGGCGTCCCCCGCGCCACCGGGCGCTCGAGTGCGCGCGCGCCTGGTCGAGGGGGCGGCCGAGCGGCCGAGCGAGTCGGAGGTGACCGGCATGACCCCGGCGGGTCCAGCCGTGTCCGCCCCCTTATGGGAGGAGCTCTTCATGAGCACCGGTACGGCTTTGGCGGTTGACCCCCATGTGGTCACCTGTACGCTCGCGCCTCGCTTCGAAGCTGTCAGAACCGCGCGCGACTTCGCCCGGACCACGCTCCAACGCTGGGGACTGACGGAGCTGTTCGACGACGTCGCGCTGGTGGCCTCCGAACTCGTGACCAACGCGCTCCGGCACGCGATCGGCGCGCGGCCCGACCCGGCGGTCGGTGCCCGAAGCGAGTACGACTTTCCCACCCAGCCGACCCATGAGGGCCGACTGCCGATCCGAATAAGCCTGGTGCACCGCGCACCCCAGGTGGTCTGCGCGGTGAGCGACCCGAGCAGTGTCGGGCCGGTGGCACGGGAGGCGGACTTCGTCGCCGAATCCGGCCGTGGGCTGCACCTGGTGGAGTCCTTCAGCCGCTCCTGGGGCTGGCACCCGCTGGGCAGCGGCAAGGTCGTGTGGGCGATGTTCGAGGCGGATCAGCTCGGCGGCTCCCCGCTCGACGGACACCCCGAGATCGGCGGGCGGGCGGCGCTCGACGCGCTCGGCGGACCGCTTGAGCTCGGCGGACGGCACCGGCGCTCGGCCTAGGGCCTGTATGAGGTTGTGATCAATCTTCGGGTTTCTGTCCCGCGCTGGGGCAGAACCCGGTAGGACTGTTGAGTGTGACGCGCAGGCAACTCACGGACGAGCAGTGGAGTTTGATTGAGCCCTATCTGCCGATCGGCAGGTTTGGGCCGTACCCCGAACGACTTCGTGATCAGTTCGAGGGGGTG
>NZ_JOHO01000104.1 GCF_000719705.1 Streptomyces sp. NRRL S-350
TCGGCCTTCACGGACACCATCCACGAGGCGAACGACAACCCGATCGACGCCATGCCTGCCAGGTAGGCGTGCTCGGACTTCACACCCGCGTCATGCAGCCTCGACGTCGAAGCCGGGGGCTGCGACGGTCCGCAGGTGCTCCTCGACGGCAGCCGCCACCAGCGACCACTGGTGCTCCCGGTTGGTGAACGCCTCGGCGCTGTCGACCGGGTCGTTGGAGCTGAACAGCGCGCGAAGGTCGGCCACGAGATTCCCCCCAGGACATGTCATCTGAGGCCGATTTAGATGATCGGCCAGGTCAGGGGACAGGATCGGTCGGAAACGGGGCCGGGAACGGGCCACCGGCCGACCTGTCCGGGCGGCTGGCGGCGCAGCCTGGCCGAGACCGTTCGAAGCCGTGAGGTGGTTCGCTGTGCACACTCCCCCGTCCGCATCGTCCCCGTCCCCGGAAGGCGGGGGCGCCTCCTACGAGGATGCAAAGGAGGCGGTGGACGCGGTCATCGCCTGGTACAGCCGCCAGCTCCTGGACGCGCGGCGCGCCGGCGACCAGCAGCGCCTGGCAGAGCTGACCGAGCAGATGCAGGCCTGTGCCGAGGACCGGCGCGGGCTCATCGACGCCGCACCCGCGGAGATCGAGCGCGTCGTCGAGCTGTACACCGAACGCCTGAAGTCCCTGGAAGCCGCTGGCTAGTGCTGCGACCGAAAAGGTCCACCGGGTTCGGCGCTCCTGGCCCCTCTGCTGGTTGGCAGTCGGCGAGACGTTTCCATGTGGAGGGGCGAGGCGAGTGGCGGAGCCGGTCGGATTCCTGAGGCCGGCGGGCCGGGAGGGTCGGTAGTTGTGGCGGATCGTGCGGCGGGGTAGGACCGACGTGGCAGCCGATGATGCTCTCGGCCTCGGCAGGGGGCAGCCCGGTCCCACTTACACGTCCGTACCGTCAGCCTGCGCTGGCCCGCTTGATGTCTCTGACCCGTTGGAGGGCGGCGGTCAGGTCGGCGGCCGCGAGGTCGGCGTCGTGGAGGGAGGCGAGGAAGAGTTGGCTGTCGTCGGTGTCGAACGAGTGCGGGCAGTTGCGGCCCACCCGCGTGGCGTGTTCGATGAAGGACTGCCAGTTCGCCTCTGCCTGCGGGTCGGGGATGGCATCGTAGCGGCCGGCATCCGCGGCGATCGTCCCGATGCTCTCGCATACTGGCCGGAAGCGGGCTTCGTCGATCTCGACTCCGCCGTCCGCGCCCGGCTTGCGCGCACTCATGTCGGCGGTCGCGAGGGCCAGCTGGCCGTACGCGCTGTTGAATCGGGTTGCCAGGCTGTCGCCGCCACTGCTGTGCCAGACCTCCACCTCGACCGAGGTCAGTCGCGGCGAGCCCGGGGAGCCGGACGGCGCGGAACTGGCGCTCGGTCCCGGCTGAGCTGTGCTGCTGCCCGTGCTGAATGCGGCCTCGCGCGCGCCCGCGAGCACCAACGTCACCAGGACGACGACCGCGACGACCGCACGCCGGGCCACCATGCGTGCCCGTCCTGGCTCATCGAGCACCGCCGGGCGGTCCGGTCGCCACCGGGCGATGACGGCCCGTGCGCCGGCGACGAGTCCGGCAGTGGGGACAGCTGCGATCAGCGCCGACACTTGGATCCAGCCGAGCAGCCAACCCCACGCGGCCCACGCCTGTCGTGGGTGCCAGCCGCAGGAGGCGTGGAACAGTGTCAACGGCCCCACGCAGCCGTCGACGGCGACGAGTGCGAGTACGCCTACTGAACCGCCGAGCACAGTCAGCTGGCCGGCAATGACCGCTGCGACGAGTTGAGAGCGGCCCGCGAGCATGCTCGCGACGACAGCGCTCAGTACGGCCGCGCCGAGTAGGGCGAACGCGGCCCACCCCTGGTAGGCCATGGAGAACCTCGTCGCCCGGAGGCCGTCCATCCGACCGCTCTGCAGGGCGCCGTGCATGGCCCCCATCGTCGCTGCGACTGCAGCCCAGCACACGAGGCTCCCGGCGCCTGCGGGCAGCAGAAGCCGCCGGAGGCGGAACAACGAGGTCGGCCGCGATGGCGTGACCGGAGCCAGAGCAACGACACCTTCCTCCGGGGTCGGCCCCGATACGAGAGCTGGCCCCGGATTGGGCGGAGCATCGGTGACCGGCACCGGGCGGGGCCGGACCAGCCAAGCGACGAACGCGATACCCCACGAAGCCGCGATCGCAACCTGGCTGAGCGGAACGACCTCGATGCTCATCGAGGTGACCAACCAGATGTACACGGCATAGGCCGGCAGCACCGACTCGTAAGGCAGCAACCGCTCGGGGCCGACGCCGCCCGGGGCCGCCTGCTCCATCACCTGGCTCAGTGTCAAAGGCAAGCTGTGCGCCAGTATGATGCCCGCGCTCCGCCACCACAGCAGCCAGCTCGTGACCGCGACCAGGCCCCCAATGAATGCGATCCACTTCGCCGGGCGGAGAGACCGGCCCGGCCAAGCCGCTGCCCACAGATAGCAGCACTGTGTGATCCACCAGGTCAGCGCGATGCCAGCGAGGAACAGGAGGAGGAGCAACAGGGGCTGCTGGGGCAGCCAACTGGAGAGTGCCACCCGGTTGGACACGAACTCGGCCACCGACATGCCCAGCCCCAGCCACAACCCGGCTCGCAGTCCCTGGGGGCGGCCCGAGCCGGTTCGCAAGGCCGATTCCACCGCCGGCCAGACCAGGCTGGTCATCACGCCGGTGGCCAGCGGCGCCACCAGCACCACCGGGATCGCGAGAGAGGTGGACACCCACACCTGTGCGTCGACCAGCACCAGTACGGCACCAGTGAGGAACATCGCCAGCGGTGGAATCCGGGACAATAGGTCGGGGTCGGCCAGCACCTGCCGCCGGGACTCCCAGTCGGGATGGTTTCGCCACAGTCGACCGAACCGGACCAGCACCCTCCGGCCCCGACCGGCCCGCACCGCCGATTCGGCCGACCAACCGCGGGGGTCCGCGCCCCATCGCAACGCCGCCAGATCAGCGTGGAACTCCCGGGTCCGGAGCAGGTCCGAACGCGACAGGTAGATCAGCAAGACCATCAGAGCCGCCGCCAGCATGGTGCGCTGTGGGGCAATCGCGTGGGGCCACCTGAAGGACGTGTACAGGAGCCCTACCACCGCCGGTGCGAGCACCACCAAGACGAAGGACCGCCACAGCGCGACCGTCGCGTATGTCAGTGTGACGTCCCGGTTGTCGATGTGCCCCAGTTCGTGTAGCAGCACCGCGCGGACGCCTTGCGGGTCGGTGCGCTGCCTGGCCAGCAGCCCGCCGTTCAGGCAGAGCCTGGGCCGCCCGGTCCGGCCGAACACGACCGCGCTGGCCGACAACGCGGTCACGTCGACCAGCACCGTCGGCGGGCTTCGTAGCCCGGTCTGCGCCACCAGTTCCGCGATCATGCCGGCGACCTGTCCGTCGCGATCGATGGCGGCCAGCGGGAGCACCCGACCACGGCGGGCCTTCCAACGGGGAAGAATTGCGAACAGTGCTGCAGTCGTGCCGAGCACCAGAAGAACGGCCGCCGGGATCACCCACCACGGCAGCGCGATGGCCTGCTGTTCGACGCAGTTCTTCGCGGAGTCGAAGACGGCCTGCTCCGGACCGTTCCCGATGTCTTTGACCAGTGTGAACCCGTCGGTCTCGGCCACACCGGTACAGATCACGGCATACGGTCTGACCAGCCCGAATTCCGCCAACGTGAGCTTAGTCATCGACACGCTGGCGGTCAGCAGCAATGTCAGTAAGAGCACGAAACGCAACGTTGTGGCGGCGAGCTGCCGTCCCAGGGCAGGCACCGCCTACTCCTCGGCTTCGCCCTGTTCGAGAGCCAGTGTGGTCATCAGGGCGTCGGCCACGGCAATCGCCTTCGCTTGGGGCAGGCCACGCTCGGCGGCGACCTCCAGCAGCCGCCGTCGGACCTCACCCAGTTGCTCGCGGGACAGTGGGGGCACCACGGTCTGGCCGCCACGCCGGAATACCCGGCGCCAGAGCGCACCTAATCCCCGGCCCGCCCGGTCGACGGTCGCAGCGGCGGCCCGCTGCGAAACCTCGTTCAGCACCAGCCAGATCACCGGTGTCACCAGCGCGGCAACGTCCGCCAGGCCGAAGCCCAGAGTCTCGTGCCGCATGCCGGAGCCCCGCAGCCGGCGTGCGGCTGCCCTGCTGTCGAGCCTCGCCAGGCCCTCCGCCACTGCCAGCTCCTCCGGTGCGTGGACAGCGACCACGTCGCGGACCATCTGAGCCACCGTGGGGTGTCCAGCCGAATCCATCACAGCCTCCCGGGAGAACTCAGCGTCAGTCAGCCGCTACTGCGGACATCCGGACCTGCCCCTCCGAAGGCCGTGCCCTGTCACATCTGCCTGATGAGACGTCAAATTCATGTGGAGAGTCTCGCATAAGTCCCTTTGCTGGAGGGAGAGTTCCGCGAGATGTTCTGTTCATCCGGGACCGGCGAGGATCGAGTGCACTCGGGGTTCTCGCCGTCGCGCCACCGCGTGGGCACGACGGAGCGAGCCACGCCCCCGTCAGACCGGCGACCCGATGAGCGAGGAACCGGGCCTGGCTCGGCCCGGTTCCCGGTCAACGGCCGCGGGCCGGGCCGTACGAGGGCCCTGGCGAAGCGGGGACGGGCAGAGCGGGCGCCGCCGACGGCACCTCCAGCCGACGGCACCTCCAGCCGGCGGGGCTGCAGGGCGGCGGGCATGAGCGGGACGGCCTGGGCGCCGATGGCGTTGAGGTCGTCGCGGTACTGCGGCATCGCGGCGTGCAGGGCCCGCTGGACGGCCCAGAACGCAAGCCGCCTCCTGGTCGGTGTAGGGGCGCGCCTGCTCCGCGAGCAGGGCCACCGCGCCGCTGCCCGCCGGGCCGCACCCCGGCAGGCAGCGGCGCGGTGGCCCAGTAACGGGCGTAGGCGTTTAGCTTCGACGCCAGCCGTTCGGCGCTCATGGTGCCGCGGTCGACCTCGACGAACGCCCGCAGCCGCGCGATCCCGCGGTTGCCTGCCGCCCGTCGGTGTCCGAGGTGGCTGCTGTGCCGGGCCAGTGCACTGAATTGACGGCTTGTCATGCGCTACGCGCTTCATGGAGCGCGTAGCGCATGACTGGGTTCCCGGGTGTCTGGACGAGGCGTCTGGCTCGGCGGGGGCCCACATCGTGTGGGCCCCTTGCGGGGGTCGTTCTGCGGGTGGGTGGGGTTGGTGCTATCGGGCGCTTCCGTGGGTGAGGAAGGGAATAAGCTTCGGCGTATCGGCGCGCCCGTTGACGATATCGCTGATGTGGTGGTAGACCCGGCTGTCGATGGTGACGGAAGGGACGGGCAAGTTCCCCTGTTGCTCGCGGTAGACGAGCCTCGACAGCTCGTCCCAGCTGTTCTCAAGCTCGGCTCCGAAGTTACCGAGGTAGTCGTAGGAGCGGCCGCCGTCAGAGTCCTGGCCGTAGGCGACCGAGTTGGCGATGCGGTTCTCGATCCAGCCGAAACGAGAAGCCTCGGAGGTTGCTCCGATCATGGCGGCGAGGTGGGGGCGGACTTGGTTCACGGAACCGCCGCTGACCCCGAAGAGCGTGCTGACGTAGTAGTAGAAGGACGGTCCGCTGAAATGCTGGGCGGCGCGGGTTTCAGCGCTGGCGAGATCCGAGTAGTGAGAAGAATACCGGAGGACATTGAAGAGGGGGTTGTTCCTCGGGTATTGGTTATGGAACCGGGTGTTGAGGTAGTTCGGAGCGTCGCTGAACGCGTAGTTCTGCCCCGAGACGGTGAAGCCATCGAGGTACAGGTTGTCGAGGCGCAGGTAGAGCGAGAGCCGGTGTTGGGTTGCCGGGGGTTCATTGAAGTCGGTCACCATGATCTCGATGTACCGCTCGGTTGCCGAGGTGGTCCGCGCCATGTTTGTGGCGATGCTGGTTCCGGAGAGTTCCCTGATCTGCCTGATCATGCTCCGGTAGTTTGATGCAGGACGAGTGCCCCCACTGGCCAGTCCGGTGATGTCCCATGTGATTGTCGACCAATAGTTGCTGGTGGCGGCTTTGGCGGGCGGCGCGGCCTCAATTTGGGCCACGGAGAACAGGGCGATGACCGAGAGTAGAAGCGCCATCAGGCGCTTCGAGCCGCCGGAGCGGTTTGCTGCGAGCATGAACCAGGGGCCCTTTCCGGGTGTGCATGACATAGCGTGTTGCGGTGTTGCGCCGGCGGTTTGGGCGGCTTCCCAGCGCGCGGCGCGGTGAGAGCCCGGGGCCCAGGGCCCCTGAGGCGGCGAGGAGTTGTCGGTTCGGCCGGTAGCGCGAAGTTTCCTCGTCAAGAATCGACTCTCACGGTGACGTACAGTCCGTCCATGTTGGGAAACGGGCCGACGATGTGAGGAGCGGTCAGGCGTCCTCGCCGTCGGGGTAGACGACCAGGATCGTGCAGCCGGCCGCCGACTGCGGGTAGTGCACGGATCCGGGCTCGGCGCAGAGCAGTGTGCCGGCCGGCCAGACGTTCGTGCCGTCGCTGAACTCGCCCTTGAGCACGTGGACGATTTCGCGGACCGTGTGCCGGTCTTCGCCGAACTGTGTGCCTGGCGCGAACTCCAGCAGCATGATCACGCTGGGGTCGGTCGCCGTGCCTTCCTTCAGCCGGCGCATGGTGATGTGCTCGTCGACCCGAGTGTCCGACACCGGGGCCCGGTCCAGGTGAGCGCTCACGAAACCCGGAAGCATGGGTGTCCCCACTTCAATTGCTGTGTGGCGGCGGCCTGTTGCCGTCCGCCGGATGTCGATCAGCGTAAGGATCTTCGACGGCGCTTACTACGCCACCCATGCACCACTTTCCGCAGGATGCACAGCACCCGTGCACTGCCCACTGCCCAGGCCCGGATAGCCTTGCCGCCCCTGCCCCTTCGGAGGAGACGTGATGCTCACACTCGCGGCCCTCGCCCGCCAGCCCGAGTACTTCCTGCACCCCCTGGACACCGCCGTCTCCGGCGACCGGGTCGTGGACCGTGCCGAACTGCTCACGCCCTGCGACCGCCCCGCCCGGCCCTCCGGCACGCTCCTCGTCTGTTCATCCGACACGATCGACATCGGGCAGGCACGCGCCTGGCTGCGGCACCTGGCCGAGCAGGGCGCCGCCGGCCTGGTCCTCGCGTCAGACGCGCCGGCCCCTGCGCAAGGCCCGCTGCTGGAGGCCGCTCGTCACGCGGCGCTCCCGCTGTTCGCCTCCGGCGCCCCCGTGGCAACCTGGCGCCACACCTTGATCTCTCGGATCACCGAACTCCGCCGGCAGGCGACCGACCGGCACGCCGTCCGCCTCGCCCATCTCCTGGACCACCTCGGCAACGACAGCGCCCCAGCCGGCGATCTCCTGGACTGGCTGGCCCGCGAGCTGGACGCGGAAGTGAGCCTTCAGCTCCCCACCGCCGTGCTCCCCGCGGCGGGCGGCACCTTCACCTCCACCCACCCCCTCCGGGACAACGACCGTCTCCTCACCGCGCGCCGCCACCACCCCTTCAGCGCGTCTGACCGGGACCTGCTGGCCCGATCCGCCACGGTCCTCACGATCCGCCGGCGCACGTCCGTACCCGCAGGTGACACCGTGCTCGCCGAGACGCTGCACGCCGTGCGCCTGGCCGCGTTCCAGGCCCTGATGACCGGCCACATCGAGCCCGCCCAACGCATCCTGGGGCCCCTCTCGCCCTACCTGCTCGACACGGACGACGTCCAGATCGCCATCATCGACTGCGCCGGCACCTCCCGCGACGAGACATTCGCCCGAGCCGAGACCCTGCTCTGCGACACCGGCTTCGCCGTACGGTGCCCCGCCTTCGACGGGCACATCATCATCGTCGTCCCCCACCACGACCCCAACCTCCCGGAAGCACCAGCCGTCACCGCCCTGCGCCCCCTGGCCGCCGACCGCAGCCACCGACTGAGCCTGGGCATCAGCCCCACCCTGCCCCTCGAAGACACCGCCACCGGTTACGCCCTGGCCCACGACGCCATCGCCACCGCCCGGATCAGCCCCACCCGCGCCGCAGTCGCCCCCCGTACCCCCGGCCTGCTGGACGCCCTCGACCCACCCACCGCACAACAGTGGGCCACCACCCTGCTCCAACCGGTCCTCAACCAACGCAGCGCCAAGCAGCAACTGTCCACCGTCACCCTCGGACTCGAATTCGACGTCTCGGCCGCCTCCCGAATACTCGGCATCCACCGCAACACCCTCAGCCGCCGCATCCACACCACACTCCGGGCCACCGGCCTGGCCACCGACCGCACCGCCGATCGCATCACCCTCTCCCTCGCCCTGCAGATCCATGCCCTGCACGGCCCCGCCACCGACCCCTTCCCCCACCCCGCGCCCACCCTCGCCCACCTCCTGGCGCAGCCACCGGTCACCCACTGGGCCACCGCCGCGCTCGCCCCCCTCAACCAGGAATGCACCGACCAGCGCACCACCAGAGGCGACACCCTGGCTCGGACCCTGCGCACCTGGACCCACCAGGACTTCCGCGTCGACACCACCGCCCAACGCCTGAACCTCTACCCGGCCACCGTCCGCGGGCACCTCCACACCTCCGAAGCGCTCCTGGGATGGATGCTCCTGTCCAACCTCCCCACCGGCCCGCTGCCCGACGACGAAGACGCCCCCGGCAAACAGTCCGGGCTGCGCAACCTCGCGGCCGCCCTCCAGGCCGCCCCCGGCACGCCCCGGACCGCCCTGCCCGACCCCACCGGTGAGTTTCGCCGCGGCCCTGTTTAGTTTCGTCATCGCAGGTCAGCGGCTGGTGAGAACGGACTGCGGTACGCCGTCCGGGTGGCGGCGGTGGCTTTGTTCATGAGTTGCGACAGCGGATGTACGCGACTTTGAACAGCGCCATGAACCGGTCGTGTTCGATGTTCACGAGAAGCGACAGCACGGCCTGATGCGGCACCGGGGTCTGCTCAGTGTCGGTTGCCCACCGGCCGGGCTCCGGTGGTCAGCCCCGGGATGACCAGGGCGAGCCAACGGGCCCGGGCCGCGGGCGGGTGGTCGGTGGGTGCGGTGGAGAACAGCAGGTAGATGTCACTGACGGTGACGTCGGGATGGATGTCGCCGTCGGACTGGCCTGCCCGGATGAGTGCGGCGACGGCGTTGCTGCCGCGGTCCTCGTCGGCGCGGTCGCCCGGCTCCGCGCCCAGCGTCCGGGCGGCCGCCTTCACGGCGCGGTCGGTGACGGACTGCTCAATGACGCGGCCGAGGAAAGCGGTCAGCTCGTCCGCGGCCCGGGCTCCGGCGGCGACGCGGGCGAGCACGGCTTCGGCGTCGTCGGCGACGCGGGCGACGCACTCGGCAACGACGGCGGCGACCAGGTCCGTCTTGGTGGGGAAGTGCCGGTACAGGGTGCCGACGGCCACGCCCGCAGCGGCTGCTATCCCGTCCATGCCGACCTCGGGGCCGTGCTGGGTGATCTGCTCGCCGGCGGCGGTGAGGATCTTCCGTCGGTTGCGGACCGCGTCGGCGCGCGGCGCCCTGGCCTGGGTCACGGAACTCGCCTGCCCTTTCACTTGCATCAAGATGAACCAAGGTTCAGGATAGATGATGAACCATAGTTCATTTTAACCGTGAGGACCCCGCCATGCCCGCCAAGACCGCCCTCGTCACCGGTGCCTCTTCAGGCATCGGCGAGGCCACCGCCCTCAAGCTCAACGAGCTCGGCTACACCGTCTACGGGGCCGCCCGCCGCACCGACCGCCTGGCCACGCTCGCCGACCGCGGCATCCGCCCGCTGGCCATGGACGTCACCGACGAGGACTCCGTGCAGACCGGCATCGACAAGATCATCGCGGAGACCGGCCGGATCGACGTGCTCGTCAACAACGCCGGCTACGGCTCCTACGGTGCCCTCGAAGACGTCCCCCTGGACGAGGGCCGCTACCAGTTCGAGGTCAACGTCTTCGGTGCGATCCGCCTGACCCAGCTCGTCCTGCCCCACATGCGCACCCAGCGCTCCGGCACCGTCGTCAACGTCACCTCCATCGGCGGCAAGATCCACACCCCGCTCGGCGGCTGGTACCACGGCACCAAGTTCGCCCTCGAAGCCCTCAGCGACTGTCTGCGCCTGGAGGCCAAGCCCTTCGGCATCGACGTCGTCGTCATCGAACCCGGCGGCATCGCCACCGAATGGGGCGCCATCGCCGCCGACAAGCTGGAGAAGTCCTCCACCAGCGGCGCCTACGCCACCCAAGCCGCCGCCGTCGCCTCCTCCCTGCGCTCCGAGGCCAACGCCAACCGCAACTCCCCGCCGTCCGTCATCGCCGACGCCATCGCCAAGGCCGTCACCGCCCGCCGCCCCAAGACCCGCTACGCCAGCGGCTTCGGCGCCCGCCCCCTCATCGCCCTGCGCCGCCTCCTGCCCGACCGCACCTTCGACACCGTCATCTCCCGCGCCATCGGCCTGCCGCACTGAACCATCCGGGACAGTCGAGGACGGCAGGGTGCTGTCGAATCCCGCGAACCGTTCGACGGCCGTCGCGGCTCAAGTGCCTCCCAAACTCGTCAACAAGTGCTGCCGCAACTCGCGAACAGAGCCAGGCCGCTGACCAGGGCGAACCACCGAAACGGCGGGACCAGGGACGAACGCCGAACGCGCACCCGTACGAGCAGCCCGAGGAGCAGCCAGGCGCGCAGCCGTACGGCGCCGGGGCGCCTGCCGGTCCCACCGTCCGGCCCACGGGTGAGGCCGCCCCAGACACCCCCAGCCCCACCCCCCGACCACCCCGCGAACAACCCGCCCGGGCGGGCCGGGCGGGCCGGGGTTGCCCTACGAGTTGCCGTACAAGTGGCCCTACGAGTAGCCGTACAACTTGCCCTACAAGTGGCCCTACGAGTTGCCTCGGACAGCGCCCGCCGAGGCTTCGGGCAATGGGCTGACCTGCGTGGTCAAGGGGTGCCCACCGTTGCCGGGCAGCACCGACAACTTCCCTGTGGACCCTCGGCGGCGATCCAGGGAGACGACCACGCCGAAGCCCGGAAGGGCGGCAACCATCGGCTGCCGGTCAGACCAGGCCGCCCGCAGGGCCCGCCCGCAGGCGCCGCAGGCGCCGCAGGCCACCCGACCCGACAGCACACCACCCCACCACCAGGAGAACAGGGCGCGCAGGAAGGGTTGTCAGAATCTCCGGCCACCTTGGTTGGCCCGCTGAGCTGCACAGATGCCCCCTCGCCCTCCGAGCGGGGGTGCTGGCATCAGGAGTCACATCGGGAGCTACATCAGGAGTTGCACCGGGAGACCGGGACGGGCCGTTCCCGGGCTGCGCCCCGGCGGCCCGGCCTGGTTCGACGGCCAGGCAGCCGCCATCCGTGAGTGGCACCGCGCGATCTACGTCCAGCCCGAGGACTGCACCAGCAGCACCGTCCTGGCCCGCCGTCATTGGAGGGTGATCTGTGCGATTGCTTGGCCCCATGTGCTGATGGGGCCAAGCCACTGGGGGCGATAGGTGCCGATCGCGAGCACCGCGTAGGGGCCGATGGAAAGCAGGGTGCCTATGGAGGCGGTGATCCCACCGGACCCTGTATGTACGGGCAGCACAGCGGCGTGGATACGCCTGAGGACCCACGCGGTGACGGCATGAAGGATCACGACGCATATGCCGAACAACCCGGTCTGCCACCAGGCAGGGACGGGGTGGAGCTGAAATGAGTGGACGATGCTGGAGACCGCCAGAGCGATGGCGACGTTGCCCAGCAGAAGGAAGGCCAGATCAACCAGGTCCATCCATTGGGCAACAGGATAGGTCGTGAACCTGTACTCGGTGTCGATTCCCTTCAACACTTGTGTGAAGACGACCTGTCGTCGGAACGCGAACGGGAGAGTCATGAGCAACCTGACCAGTTCACCCGTGAGCCCGACCACCACGCCTGTGAAGTCGGCGATCACGGCCAATGGACGGGGCCTGGCCCACCGCACTGATTCCTGTGCCCGGCCGTCGTCAAGGTTGTTCTCCGGCTTTGGCTCCTCGCGCTGTCGCTCAGCCGCTTGTTCGGTGGCGGACCTCAGCTGCTCGGCCTCGTCCCGCTCCCGACGGGCACGCTCCAGTGTCTGCTCCAGCTCGTACTGGGCAGAGGCCCGCTTGTGTTTCCAGCCGATGGCCCTGACCCGTCTCGGCTCGCCACGCTGCTCGGCCTCCGCGATCTCCCGCAGCGCGGCCATGTAGAGGGTGTAGGAGGTTTCACGTTCTTCCGCCTCCACGAAGTAACCCGCGGCTTCAAGGGCGCTGTGAAGGATGCGCAGCCACTCCATGTCGGGCAGGCCCTTGCCCGACAGGATCAGGGAGAGGTCGGCGTGCTTGGTTCCCAGGGCCCGCTCGGCGTCCCTGCGCAGCGTCCAGGTGGCGTCCACAACCTTGCCGGCGTAGCTCGCCCAGTCGGTCATGGCCTTGCCGACGGCTGCTTCGCTGGGCTTCTTGCGGGGCCTCCCGGGCCCGCCTTTGCCCTGTTCCTCGTTCGGTAACGGCACCGAAGATTTCCTAAAAAGAGCCGGTCAGCCCTTTGGTGCGGTTTCCGCACCAACTCGGGGTGTGCGCATGCTTGCACAGTTCGACGGCGCGGGTACGACAAACGACCAAGCCCACGACCGCCGGCACTGAGACGTCTCCCACACACCGTCAAGTCCGACCAGAGAGACCGACCGTGAGTACTTCCTCGAAGAAGCACGCCCACCGCCGCGCGCCGCGCCCGCACGGCGGGCACTCCAACCGGCTGACCCGCACCGCCCTCACGGGTCTGGTGCGCGGAGCCTCCACCGCCATCGGCACCGTCCTCGTCGGGTGGCTCGCCACCTGGACGCGCGACCACCTGTGAACCCATGGCCCCGAACACGCTCCGGCTCTGACGGCCAGCCACGAACTTCGCGCGGCCCGGGTGTCAGCAGTGCGGCTTGTCAGTGGGCCATCGCAGCGTGTCCATTGACACGGTTCGACGAACCGACAGCACGGGGCGATCGACCGGGCCGACCCGGAATCACGCTCCGGCACCCCATTTACCGGGCCTCCGAGACCCCTGTCGTGCCGCTCCGTGAACCCCTACGGCGTCCCCTCCCCCTGACACGGGGCGGGAACGCCGCGCCCAAGTCCGCGTCCACCATGGCGAACAGGAGGAAGAGAATGATGGTGGCAGGACCGGCAGCCGCAACCGCGCGAGTAGCCGCACAGCGGACGGCGGCCCAACGGCCACCAGGTCCACTGAGCCGCCCACGCCCAGCGGCTAGGGCCTGTATGAGGTTGTGATCAATCTTCGGGTTTCTGTCCCGCGCTGGGGCAGAACCCGGTAGGACTGTTGAGTGTGACGCGCAGACAACTCACG
>NZ_JOHO01000105.1 GCF_000719705.1 Streptomyces sp. NRRL S-350
GGGGAGGGGAGCTGGAGGGTGGGGTCGGCAGGGGTGCCGGCCGGGGCGGGCACCGGGGGTGCGCTCGGGGTGGCCGGCGCCTGGGGCGGGGCGGCCGGGGAGTCGTCGACGCTGACGCCGAAGTCGGTGGCGATGCCCGCGAGGCCGTCGGCGTAGCCCTGGCCGACCGCCCGCACCTTCCAGGCGCCGTTGCGCAGGTAGACCTCGACCACGATCAGCGCGGTCTCCAGGCCGAGCCGGGGCGGGGTGAAGGTGACCAGGACCTCGCCGCTGTCGGCGTCGCGGACGGTGGCGGTGGGCTCCATCCCGGCGAAGGTGGAGGCCTGGTCGGCCGGGCTGGCGGTGACCACGATCTTGGTGATCTCCGCCGGGACGGCCCGGGTGTCCACGGTGATCGCGTCGGGAGCGCCGGCGGCGCCGGGGGTGGCCGGGCGGTGGCTCACGCCGGGGCCGTTCGGGGCGTTGAAGAAGACGAAGTCGTCGTCCGAGCGGACCTTCCCGGCGTCGGTCAGCAGCAGACCGGAGACGTCCAGCGCCTTGGGCGCGCTGACCTCGACGGTCACTCGCGCGGCGGTCAGCGGTGCGTTGCCGCCTTGGGTCAGGACGGTGGGCACGGACTCCTCCTCGGGTGCGGAACGGCGGCCCCGGGCGGGGGCCGTTGGCGGCCCGGCCGGGTGCTGCCCACAGTAACGAACGAGGGTGCGCAGATGCGCCCGTCGGGGCAGGTCAGCTGTCGGATCGTCGGACAGTTGAGACCTTGTCACAGCGGGCCGCCGGGCGGCCCGGCCGTCAGCGGGGCGCGGGGGCCGCCGGGGCGGCCGGCAGGCCGGGCGCCGGGACCACGTCCGGGGCCCCCGGGACTGGCTGCCACGGGACTGGCTGCGACGGGGTGGGCAGCGGCGAGGCAGGCTGCGACGGGACTGGCTGCGACGGGGTGGGCCGGGGCGTGGCGGTCAGTGGCGGGACGGGGCCGAAGGCGCCGAGCGCGGCGACGGCGCGCGGGTGCTGGATGGCGAAGGCGGAGGCGCTCCAACTCTCCGCCGGGGCCGCCTTGCGGGGCGCGGCCGGGTCGACGGCCGGGGCGTCGGTCGGGCGGGTGCCGCGCACGCCGAAGGTGTAGTGGCCGGGCCGGACGTCGGTGCCGGGCGGGGTGGTGAAGCGGTAGACCAGGATGCCGCGCTCCTGCTGGGCCGTGACCGCGGCGCCCGGCAGGTCGGTCCAGGCGGCGCCGGTGCCGGGGGCCGACTCGCCCGGGGCGAGCCGGAATTCCGCCTGCAGTGCGGTGACCGGCTCGGTCACGGTGAGGCCGAGTTCGTGCCGCAGGCCGTCGCGGCCGAGCGCGGCGACCAGGGGGACGCCGGACAGGGCTTGGTCGGCCCCGGGGTCCGCCGGGCCGGGGTCCGCCGTGCCGGGGGCGGCCGGGTCGCCGCCCGGGACGGTCGGAGCCGGACCGGCGCCCGGGACGGTCGCGGCCGGCGGCGGTCCGGGGCGGGTGGACACGGGCGGCTTCAGGCCGGGCGCGTTCGGCGACTCGCCGGGCACGGGCTGGTCGGCGGCCGGGGTCTGCGGCTGGGCGGCGGGGGAGGGCCCGGCCGGCGCCGGTGCGCCGGCCTCGGTGCCGGCGGGGTGCGCCCCGGAGGACGGGGTGACCGGTTCGGCCGCGGCCTGGCCGCCGACCGGGCCCGTCGGGACGGTCGGCCGGGTGCCGGGCGGGGTGGCCGCGACCGGTGCCGCCCCCGAGGGGCGGGCCGACGGGAGGGCGGACGGGCGGCGCGCCGGGGGCCGGGCGGCGGACGGGCCGGTGGCGCCGGAGGTGGCGGTCGAGGGCTGGTCGGAGACCGCCTCGGCCTGGTCGGTGGCGCCGGGGGTGGGCGGCGGGGTGGTGCCGACCCGGGCCACGCCGGCCCGACGGCCGATCCCCTGCTGCTCGTTGAGCAGGAGGGTGGTGGCGATGCTGATGCCGACGACGGTGGACATCGCCATCGCGGCGCCGGAGAAACGCAGGGTGGGCAGTCGGAAGCGGCCGCCGAACGGGCGCGGCCGACCGTGCCGACCGTGCCGTTCGGGCTCGTGCCGCACGTCCCGCCCGGTGTCCTCGCGCACAGCCACCGGAACCCTCCCTCCCCGAAGCCGCCGTCGCGTCGCCGTATTCTCCCACGCACTGCCGGCGGGCCCGGCTCCGGCCGCCGGGGGCCGGTCCGCCGCGGGCCCGCGCCCGGGAGGGGGAGAGCGTACCAGCGAGCGGTCGAACCGTGGACGGTTCCCGGCCGTTTCCCGGACATCCGTTCGACGCAGCGGAATTGACGTACCGTCCGGCGCGAGCGGCTGGGGCCCGGTGGCCGCCGGACCGGGGTTGTTGCAACCCCCTTGCAACTCTTGCCCGCCCGGCGCGGGTGGCTCAGGCTGAGGACATCCCGCGCCCTCCCGGAGAGACCGTCATGTCGCCCGACCCGCTGTCCGCAGCCTCCAGTGCACCCATCGCCGCCACCCCCACGGGCGGCGATGGGGAGGGCTCCACCGCCGCTCCGGCGGCGGTGGAGGAGGTGCTGACGCTGCGGATCTCGCTGGGCGAGGAGGTGGTCGGCGAGGTGCGCACCCGGTTCCGGTTCGACGCGGCCCGCCCGTACGAGGTCCTGCTGACGTTCCACCTGGGGCGCCCGGACGAAGCCGACTGGGTGTTCTCGCGCGAGCTGCTCCGCGACGGCCTGTGCGGGTTGAGCGGCCAGGGCGACGTCAAACTGTGGCCGGCGTACTGCCCGTGCCACGGCTCCACGCTGCACCTGGCGTTCGAATCCCCGCACGGCAGCGCCCTGCTGGAGGTTTCCAAGCCGCGGGTGCAGTCCTGGTTGGACCGCACCTACGCGCTGGTCTCCGAGGAGCGGGAGCGTGACTGCGGCCCCACTGACGCCCAGTTGGCCGCCCTGCTCGCGAGCGGCTGAGGGCGGGCGTCGGCGGAGCGGCCGGTGCAGGTCGGTGGGGCGGTTCGGTGGAACGGCGGTCAGCGGCCGGGCGCGGTGCCCCCGGGTGCGTGCGGCGGCGGGGCGGGCGCGGTGCCGGGCAGCCGCGCCGCCCCCGTGGCCAGCGCGGCCCGCAGTCGCCGGACGGCCGGGGCCGACGAGGCGGGCAGCAGGTCGTACGGGTCCTCCGGCCCGTCCACGGTGACCAGCACCGACTCGGCTATCCGGTACGGCCGGTGGGCCAGCAGACCGCCCAGGTAGCGGCGCAGCCGGGACAGCTCGGCGCGGACCGTCACGGTCCGGCCCGCGTCGCCGAACAGCGCCTCGGCGAGCTGGGCGGCGGTGCTGCCCTCGCGGCCGGTGGCGAGCAGGAGCAGCAGTTCGGCGTGGCGCGGGCTGAGTGGGTGGGACCAGGCCCCGGCCGCGCCGCGGACGGACAGCTCGGGGCGGTCCGGGCGGCGCAGGTCGAGCCGGAGCCGGGCGCCCTCGGCCTGTTCGGCGCTCACGGTGCCGGCGCCGTCCTGCTCGGGCGAGCGGACCGGGCGCACCAGCCAGCCGTCGGCGAGCGGTTCCAGCACGCACTCGCCGAGGCCGGGCACCCAGTGCACGGCGGCCGGGGCCCAGCCCTCGCTGGGCACCCGCAGCCGGTTGGGCGGCGGCAGTCCGGCCGCGGCGGCGGTCCAGCCGGCCGCGTCCACGACCAGGGCCGGGCCGCCGACCCGGGCGAGCAGCGGGGCGGCCAGGGTGCGCAGCTCGTGCAGCGCCTCCAGCCGGCGGGCGCGCAGTTCGGTCTCGGCGAGCCGGGCGGCGGTGGCGGTGAGCTGGAGCAGGTACGGGCGGATGCTGTGCGCCGGGCCGCTCAGGTTGACGGCGCCGACCAGCTGTCCGGTGCCGGGGTCGTGCACGGGGGCGGCCACGCAGGTCCAGGAGTGGTGGCTGCGCAGGTAGTGCTCGGCGGAGTGGACGTGCATCGGGCGCTGGGTGCGCAGGGCGACGGCTATGCCGTTGGTGCCGACGCTCTCCTCGGTCCAGCGGGCGCCGGTGATGAAGCCGATCCGGTCGGCGCTGCGGCGCAGGCCGCGCTCGCCGTCCTGCCAGAGCACGTGGCCCTCGGCGTCGGCGACGGCGAGGATCAGCGGGGCCGCGCCGGTCGGTTCGAGCAGGGTCTGGCGCAGGACTGGCATGACTGCGTCAAGCCCACTGGCGCGGCGACGCCGCTCCACCTCGGCCGGGCCGAGCAGGGCGGTCGCGGCGCCGGTGTCGGGGTCCAGGCCCAGGCGGCGCAGCCGGGCCCAGGAGTCGCCGATCTCGGGGCGGGGTTCGAGCAGGCCCGGCGCGCCGGCCTCCTCGGAGGAGGCGGGTTCGGCCGGCCCCCGGGCGGCGGCGTCGGTGAGGGTGCGCTCGTGGACCCTCGTCAGCTCCGCAGCGGTCGGCGGGTTGCGGCGCTCTGGTCGTCGGGACTGCCGTCCGGTCTGCCGCACTCGTTCCGCTCCTCGCCGCCGTTCGAGGTCGCGTCGGGGCCGACGCGCTGACGAAAGCGTACGGGTGCGGTGGGCCCGTGGGGACGGGGTCTGCCAAGTCGGAATACCGGCCGGTACGCAGGCGCGGGCGGGGGCGTCGACGCGGGGGCGGGCGCGGTGCGGCTCAGTGCTGCGCGGCGTCGCCCTGCTGTGCCGCCTCGACGGTGCGGTGCAGGTCGGCGGTGGCCTCCAGGGTGGCGGCGGTGCTCAGGGCCAGGCAGACGGCCAGCGCCAGCGCGACGGCCCGCAGCCGGGTGCCGGGGGTGACGGCCGGGCGGGGCTGGAGCAGCGCGGCGACCCGGCGCGGCACCGGGCCGGAGTGGGCCGCCGGGGCCAGCCGCGGCCGGTCCGGCCGGGGGGAGCGGCTCGCGGCGAGCGCGGCCCGGCCGACCGCCCGGGCGGTCACGGCGCGGTCGCCGACCCGGGCCGCCGCCACCTCGTCGGCCCAGCGCTCCAGGTGGTACCCGAGGGGCGTTCGCAGCGCGCGGAGCGCCGGGTGGACCCCGGCGGCGTGCTCGGCGAGGGCGAGGAAGACGTGGTGGCGGGCGGCCAGGTGGGCCCGCTCGTGGGCGAGCAGGGCGGAGCGCTCGGACCCGCTGAGGGCGCGCAGCATGCCGGCGGTGACCACGATCCGGCCGGGCTCGGCCGGTCGGCCGGGGCGGCGCAGGCGGCCGGGCAGGGCGAAGGCATCGGCGCGCTCGTCGTCCAGGACGGTGAGCGGGGGTTCGGGGAGGCGGAGCGGGAGCCGGAGCGGGGCCAGAGCGGACCGCAGTCGGCCGGTCCACCGCTCCGGGAGGCGCGAACGGCGCACGGAGGCGCGCGGGGGGCGCATGTCCGGATGCTGGTCGCCGGGCGGGAGGGCGGCCCGGGCGGTGCGCAGTTCCAGCCGCCGACGCCGGGCGGTGCGCGCCGCCAGCACGGTCACGACGGCGAGCGTCAGGGCGGCCGCGGCGGCGGCGAACGGGGCGTCCGGCGCGGCCGCGGTGAGCCACGGCAGCGAGAGGTGGCCGAGGGCGGCGACCGGCGGCAACTGGAGCAGCCCGGCGGCGGCGAGCAGGCCCAGCGAGCAGAGCGTGCCGCAGGCCAGGACGGCGGCGCTGCCGGCCAGCGTCCAGGCGGCGGTCCGGGGCGACAGCGCCTCGGCGAGGCGGCGGGCCAGCGGGGCGGCCAGGAACGGCAGCAGCAGCGGGGCCCAGACGGCGATCAGCATCGGTCGGCCGCTCCGGGCGTGCCCGGCTGCGGCACACCGGGCTCCGGCGCACCCGGCTCCGGGGCGACCGGGCCCGGGCGGGCGGGTGCCCCGGCGGCCGGCGTCCCGGTGCCTGGCGTCCCGGCGTCGAGGGAGTCGGTGCCGAGGGGGTCGGTGCCGAGGGGGTCGGTGCCGAGGGGGTCGGTGTCGAGGGGGTCGGTGCCGAACGCCGCGGTACCGAGTCCGGCCGTGCCGTCGCCGAGCAGGTCGCGCAGCAACTGCTCGTCCTCGGCGGAGAGGTCGGAGACGAAGCGGGCCAGCACGGTGGACCGGTCGGCCTCGCGGCCCAGTTCGGTGTGCATCCGGCGGGCGGCCAGCCCGGCGGTGTCCTGGACGGTCGGGGTGTAGGCGTAGGCGCGGCCGGCCCGGGTGCGTTCGACCGTCCCCTTGTCGTGCAGCCGGGCCAGGATCGTCGCGATCGTGGTGCGTGCGAGGTCTCCGCCGAGCGCCGCCTGGACGTCCTGCGGCGTCATCGGCTGCCGGGCCGACCAGAGGGCGGCCAGCACCTCGGCCTCCAGCTCCCCGGCGGGCCGGCGGGCGGACGGTACGTCGGGCATGGCGGCGTTTCCTCCAAGTTTCGTCTACAGTCACGTAGACCGTCTACGCGACTGTAGACGGTCGGGGTGTGTTCCGCCGCGCACCACCGGCCCGGGCCGGTTCCGCGCAGAACCGCCCCCCAACGTACGGGAGGTCCGCCGGCATTGCTCCAGTTCCCCGTCGATCCGGCCGTTCACCTCGCGGTGAACCCGCTGGACGCGTCCTCACTGCTCGCCGCGTTCGGCGCGCTCGGCATCGCCGTGGTGCTGTTCGCCGAGACCGGCCTGCTGGTCGGCTTCTTCCTGCCCGGCGACTCGCTGCTGTTCACCGCCGGGCTGCTGTGCGTGCCCGGCGTCACCCAGGGGCCGCAGCTGGAACTGTGGCAGGTGCTGCCCGCCGCCCTGGTCGGGGCGCTGGGCGGGGCCCAGGTCGGCTACCTGATCGGCCGGCGCGGCGGGCGGGCACTGCTGCGCCGCACGCAACGGCGAAGCCTGCTGGAGGGCGTCGAACGGGCCGAGGAACTGCTGGCCAAGTACGGGCACGGCAAGGCGATCGTGCTCGCCCGCTTCATCCCGGTGGTCCGAACGGTGCTCAATCCGCTCTGCGGCGTGCTCGACGTGCCGGTCCGCTCGTTCACCGGCTGGCAGGTCGCCGGCGGCGCCGTCTGGACGGTCGGCGTCGTACTCGCCGGGTACGGCCTCGGCGCGTCGGTACCCGGCATCGACCGGTATCTGCTGCCGATCATCGGTCTGGTAGTAGTTGTCTCCGTGCTCCCCATTGTTCTCGAACTGTTCCGCGCCCGTAAGGCGCCCCGTCACGGAGGTGACATGTGACGCCCTCCCGAGCCCTGGCCGTCTACGACGGCAGCGGTATCGACGGCAGCCTCTACACCCGCGTCAACGGGTGGGCGCAGTCGGCCCCGCACTGGCTGGACGACCTGATCAAGGTCTGGTCCGCGTTCGGCCTCGGACTGTTCGCGCTCTTCATGCTCTGGGCGTGGTGGCGGGCGCGCGGCGCCGACCCGGCGGTCATGGCCAAGGTACTGGCCTCGCCGGTGATCGTGGTCATCGCGTACGGCGTCAACTCGGTGCTCAAGGGCCTCGTCGAGGAGATCCGGCCCTGCGCGCAGATCCCCGGCAGCGTCTCGCTGGAGACCTGCCCGGGCACCGGCGACTGGTCCTTCCCGAGCAACCACTCGGTGATCGCCCTCGCCGCCGCGGCCTCGCTCTGGTTCGTCAACCGGCGGCTCGGCTGGATCGCCGGACTGTTCGCGGTGCTGATGGCCGCCTCCCGGGTCTGGGTCGGCGTGCACTACCCGCACGACGTGGCCGTGGGCGCCCTGGTCGGCCTGCTCGTCGCGGTGGTGCTCGCGCCGCTCGCCGGACGCTGCGGACCGCTGGTCGACCGGATGCGCTCCGGCGCGCTGCGGCCGCTGCTCGGGCCGGGAGAGCTGCCGGTGGTGGCGCCCGCCTACTCGTCGCCGTACGGGGCGCAGCGGCACTGATCCCGCCGATCCCGCCGATCCTTCCGATCCAGCGGATCCCGCCGATTCCGCGGCCCTTGTCGGGCCGGGGTGGCGGGTAGAGCATGTGAGCCGGGTGTGGGGCCTCCTCCGGAGGCGCCCGCCCGGCTCAGTCGTGCTCGGGGCGCGAGGGGCGCCGCGGGACGTACCGGCGGAGGGAGTGCCGAATGCCGTACAGACTCGACATCACGCAGGGGGACTGGCCCGGCGACCTGCTGCACAAGGGCGTCGAGGGCCTGCTCGCGGAGGCCATGGTGCTCACCCTCGCCACGGCCGGCCCCGAACACGGGCCGCACGCCAACCTGGCCTTCTTCGCCTACGACGACGACCTCGTCCTCTACTTCGTCAGCGAGCGCTCCACCCGGCACAGTCACCACCTGGCCGAGGAGGCCCGGGCCGCGGCCACCGTCTTCCTGCCGCCGCCCGTCTTCGGCGAACAGCTGCGCGGGCTGCAGCTGACCGGCAGCGCGAGCGAGGCCTGGGGGCTGCAGGCGGAGGCGGCGCTGGCCGCGTACCAGGGGCGCTACCCCGGTTTCGCGCAGGACGAGGACGTCCGGCGCCAGTTCCTCACCGGAGGCGGGGCGGCGGCGCTGTACCGGTTCCAGGTGGAGGAGCTGACGGCGGTGGACGAGCCCAACTTCGGGCGGCGCAACTACCTGCGGGCGCGCGTGACGCGGGCCTAGCCGCCCTGGTCGGCGCCCTGGCCGACGCTCCGGCCGGCCCGGCCGCCCTGGACAGGGTCGGCATGTTGGCTATACAACTTTTCGGGTGGTTCATTCACGGGACGGCGATCCGACGCCCCCCGGACACCTGGGAGCACGAGCGTGGCCGCATGAGAGTCATCGTCGTAGGAGCAGGCGTGCTGGGCACCATGCACGCCTGGCAGGCCGTCGAGCGCGGCCACGAGGTCGTCCACCTGGAGCGCGAAGCCGAGGCGC
Organism: Streptomyces sp. NRRL S-350; assembly: GCF_000719705.1. Taxonomy (GTDB): domain Bacteria; phylum Actinomycetota; class Actinomycetes; order Streptomycetales; family Streptomycetaceae; genus Kitasatospora. The sequence continues at coordinate 8,724 of NZ_JOHO01000105.1, forward strand.
GCGGCGCCTCGGTGCGCAACTTCGGCCTGGTCTGGGTCAGCGGCCGCGCCCAGGGCGAGGAACTGGACACCGCGCTGCGCGCCCGCGAACTGTGGGAAGGCATCGGCGCCCGCGTCCCGGACCTCGGCTTCCGCGCCAACGGCTCGCTCACCGCGATCCGCACCGAAGCCGAACTCGCCGTCGCCGAACAGGCCCTCACCCTGCCCGACGCCGCCGCCCGCGGCTACCGGCTGCTCGACGCCGCCCAGACCCGGGCCGCCGCCCCCGCCCTGCGCGGCAGACTCCTCGGCGCCCTGCGGTGCGACCGCGACGCTGCCGTCGAACCCCGCACCGCCCAGCCCGCGCTGCGCGCTGCCCTCGAAGCCGGCGGCCGCTACACCTACCTGCCCGGCCGCGAAGTCCGCGACGTGATCGGCGAGAACGCCGTCCGCGACGACCACGGTGACACCCACACCGGCGACCTCGTCATCCTCTGCACCGGCGCCTGGCTCGGCGGCCTCGTCCGCGAACTCGCCCCCGACCTGCCCGTCCGCCGCGTACGCCTGCAGATGATGCAGACCGACCCGCTCGGCGAAACCCTCACCAGCTCCGTCGCCGACGGCGACAGCTTCCGCTACTACCCCGCCTTCGCCGGCACCGCCCTCGACCGGCTGCGCGAGACCCAGCCGCAGCCCGCCATCGCGGCCGAGCACAAGATGCAGCTGCTGATGGTCCAGCGGCGCGACGGCGGCCTCACCATCGGCGACACCCACGAATACGACCAGCCCTTCGGCTTCGACGTGGTCGAGGACCCGTACGACCACCTCGTCGGCGTCGCCGAGGAACTCCTCGGCCGCCCGCTGCCGCGGATCCGCCGCCGCTGGGCCGGGGTCTACGCCCAGTGCGTCGACACCACCCGGGTCGTCCACCGCGAGCGCGTGCGCGACGGCGTCTGGCTGGTCACCGGACCAGGCGGCCGCGGCATGACCTGCTCACCGGCCATCGCCGAGACCACCGCCGAACTCGCCAACCTGTAAGGAAAGTTGCCGTGACACCCGACATCCGACTGGTCGTACTCGACATGGCCGGCACCACCGTCGCCGACGACGGCCTGGTCGAGCAGGCCTTCACCGCCGCCGCTGCCGCACTCGGCGTCGACGCCGCCGGCCCGGACTTCGCACCGATGCTGGCCCACGTCCGCGCCACCATGGGCGAGTCCAAGATCTCCGTCTTCCGGCACCTGTTCGGCGAGGAGGAGAAGGCCCAACGGGCCAACACCGCCTTCGAAGCCGCCTACCACGACCTGGTCGACGCCGGCCACTGCGCCGCCCTGCCCGGCGCCGCCGAGGCCATCGCCGAACTCCGCGACCAAGGCCGGAAGGTGGTCCTCACCACCGGCTTCTCCCGTGCCACCCAGGACCGCATCCTCGACGCCCTCGGCTGGCAGACCATCGCCGACCTCACCCTCTGCCCCGCCGAAGCCGGCCGCGGCCGCCCCTACCCGGACCTCGCGCTCACCGCCCTCCTCCGCACGGGCACCGACTCGGTGCGGCAGATCGCCGTCGCCGGGGACACCGGCTACGACATGCTGACCGGCACCCGGGCGGGCGCATCGGTGGTCGCGGGCGTCCTCACCGGCGCCCACGACGAGGCCCGGCTGCGCGCCGACGGCGCGACCCACGTGCTCGGATCCGTCGCGGAACTGCCGGCGCTGCTGGGCTGAGGGGCTGCCGGGCCGAGGCGCTGGGACGCTGACGGCCCGTGAGTGGGCAGGAAGTCGGCCGGGCCGACTTCCTGCTCCTACGCCGGGCGTGGCGACCCGACAGCCGTGCGGCTCCGCAACCGGGTGGCCTGGACACCGAGATAGCCGACCCCGGCCATCAGCACCGCGTTCAGACCGGCGGCGATCGCCAGGTCCCGCGCCAGGGCGAGATCCTCCGGGCGGTGCACGGCCGCCCGGCCCCCCGGGTCGTACCGGACGGTCACCCGGTCGCCGACGGCGAGCGCATGCAGGCCCAGCGTCAGCCAACCGAGCCGCACGCCCCCCTCGCCGGCCACCTCGTACGTCGAACTCGGATGCTTGCCCGCCGGCTGGTCACGCGCCGACGTGACCAGCGCAGTGGCGTCCACGCCGGACAGCCCCAGGATCACGTCGTCCCGGGCGAGCGAAACCGCCGCGGTGGTCGCCCCACCCAGGGCCAGACAGAACACCGCCACGAAGCACCCGAGCATCCGGCCGGCCAGCCTGACCAGAGCCACCGTCCAGCCGACCACCAACACCGCACCGAACACGAACGTGGCGAACGCCCCCAGATAGGTGCCCGCCAGCACCAGCCCCACCGTCCCGCCCGGCACGGCGAGCACCAGCCCCACCGTCTGCCGGTACCTCCTCAGCCAGCCCATGGCACCCCCGTCGTACATCCGATCGAAGGGGAACGCTACGCCGTGCCGCGAGCACCCCCTGACCGGGGAGCCTCAATCGGGTGGGACGGGGACTTCGTCGGACCCGAGGAGGAGAAAGGCGTAAACCTTCGCCAGAAGGGCCGGGGGCCGTGCCTCAGTGGCCTTCTGTCCGTTCCAGAGCATCCAGAACATCCAGAGCATCCAGAGCATCCAGAGCATCCAGAGTCTCGGGGTCGAGGGCGACGGCGGGTTCCGCGGAGATGTGCCCACGCCAGGGCCTGATCGGTACTCGTCGGCCGGCGAAGTCGAAGGCCCGGCTCTCGTCGGCGATGACCTCTCCGCCCCGTTCGTACATGAGGATGAGCGGCTCGAACGGATCCGGCAGGTCCGGTAGTCGTACACCCGGGGCGTCCCCCAGCGTTGCCCAACGTACAGCCGCGCGGCAGCCGTTCTCGGTCGAGATGCCGCCGATGTGCTCCTCGATGCAGTCCTCAAGTCGCTCGGCGACCGCAGGATCCACCCGGACCTCCGGGGCGAGGGCCCCGGCGAGGTCGAAGAACGGCCACCCCGGCGGACCACCCAGCAGGTCGGCCCAGAGCGAGGCCCGGCGGAGGTATTCGACCATCAGTCGGGACCTGGAGGCCGCGTGCGCGTTGCGTTCTGCCGGCTTGGTCCACTTGATGGCGGCCAGGCGGTCCGTCATCGCCGTGCTCATGCCGTGGCGGCTCTTTCTCCGGCGGGGTCAGCCGTGGTTGGTCGACTGGTTGCTGCGTTCTGCCAGTGCGTTGATTTCGGCCCACTTGCGCGCGTCCAGCGAGTCGAGGGCTTCGTCGGACAGCTCGACGGCAGGGGTCGGGGAAAGGTGCATGCGCCAGTTGCCGCGCGGCACCATGATCATGCCGAAGTCGATGAAGCCGTTGGCGAAGGAGAACCCGACGCCACCGCGTTCGTAGAGACGCAGCAGGGGCTCGTAAGGGTCCGGCAGCGGCGGCAATTGCACCCCTGGCGTGCTGGTCAGGGCGGCCCACTGGACGGCCGCCGAGCCGCCGTCCATGGCGTACGACGAGCCGCAGGCGTCGTCAATGAAGTCCTCGATGTCCGCGATCACCGCGGGGTCGGCGCGGATGTCGGGGTTCACGATTTCCGCGAGGTCGACGAAGGGCCACCGTCGAGGTTCCCCGTAGGCGTTGATCCAGAGTGCGGCTCGCCGGAAATACTCCTGCATCAGCGCGGCGCGCGAGTAGCCCTTCTCAAAGGCCTCGCCGGGCGACTTCCAGTTGACGGCCTTGAGGCGATCAACCATCGACTGCACAGCGTCGGAACTCACTTGATGTCGTGACCTTTCGCGCGAAGATGGGATTTGATCGCGTCGACCAGGACATCGAGATTCGAGAGGTCGTCGGCGATCGGAATGGGCGGAACCTCGATCCCGTACGTCTTCCAGACCTTGAGCGAACTGAGCATGCCGTCGGTCGTGAAGTCGAGCGTATCAAAGCTCCGCGGTGCCAGCTGGTGGGCGCTGAAATGATCGGGCAGGACGTTCGGTCTCGCGCCGTCCCAGCAGTCCGGATGGCTGGGCAAGTACGGGAGGCCGGCCTCGAAGAGCTTGGCCTCCACGTACTCGTGAGCGATGACAGCGCGGAGGATATCGACGTCCGCAGGTTTGTGGAAGCCCTTCACCGCAGCGTTCCAGCGTCGCGCGATCTCCCAGTCGGGTTCGAAATGGACGTCTTTCATGGTGTTTTCTTCGCCGGGGCCGACGGGGACGTCGTGGCGTTTCACCATGAGATTGTCCTTCGCGATGTCGACGATTCGGGGGTCGACACCCGTTTCCTTTGCCACCTCGATGACATCGTCGCTTCTGCCGCGGTATTCCTCATAGAGTTTCACGGCGCGGAGGTCGATGCCCGAACCTCCTCGGTCGACCACATACGGCGATCCGGATTCTGAGATCCACGGTTCGGGAGCTGCCCCGTCCTTGCCCGAGAAGCCGTTCGCCTCGGCCCCGGAGAAGCCGGGGCGGCGCTTCGGGGTGCTGCTCCCTGGTGCGGCTGCGCCGCCGACGGCGCCGAGGACGAGGTCCAGCGGCATGACGGGGCCGGTCTGGAAGGCGGCGTCGTAGCCGTAGGCGAGGCCGGCGCCGGTGACCATG
>NZ_JOHO01000106.1 GCF_000719705.1 Streptomyces sp. NRRL S-350
CTCCGGCGCGGGCTCCGGCGCTGATGCGGGCTCCGGACCGGGCACCACCACCTGAGCCCCGCGCTCCTCACACGGCGGCGGCCCACCCGGAGGGGATCCTCCGGGTGGGCCGCCGCCGTCGGCGTCCTCGTCGGCAGGGGCCGCCCCGGGTACCGGGACCCGGGCGGGAGGGGGGGGGAGCGGCCCCCGCCCGCCCCCGCGCGCCGGGGGGGCCCCGGCCGGGCGGGCCCGCCGCCGTGTGAGGAGCGCGGGGCTCAGGTGGTGGTGCCCGGTCCGGAGCCCGCATCAGCGCCGGAGCCCGCGCCGGAGCCCGAGCCGCTACCGGGGAGCCCCGGGATGCCGGGGATTCCGGGAATGCCGGGCAGCTTGCCCTTGTAGTCGGCGATGCCCTGGACGACGGTGTCCATCACGGCGACGTCCGGCGCCTTGTCGGCGATGTCGAAGCCGAAGTGCACCGAGACCAGGGCCTTGCCGTCGGCGGAGGGAAAGACGACGGTCTGCACGTACCCGTTGTTGCCCTTGGGCGCGTCCACCTTCCAGCGGACCAGGTAGCCGTCCTGGCCCTTGACCTTGACCGCCTCGGACTTGAGCTCCTGGTGCCCGGTGATGTCGCCGTAGGACTCCTTGGCGGCCTTCGCGATGTCGGCCTTGGCCGCCGCCTGCACGTCGGTGCCGCCGCCGTCGATCCGGCCGGTGGTCACGCCGCCGAGGGTGCAGTTGTCGGTGCCGTCGGGGCAGGTGTACGAGCCGACGGTGATCATGGCGTAGCCGTCACCGGACGTGGTGGCCTGCCAACCGGACGGGACCGGCAGGGTGAGCCGGTTGACCACGTCGATCGCGGTGTCGGCCCCGGGCCGGACCTTGCCGCTGCCCTTGCCGTCCCCGCTGCCGCCGTTGCCGCCCCCGCCCTTGCCGCCCTTCCCGCCGTTGCCGTTCCCACCGTTGCCGTTGCCGCCGTTGCCGCCGAAGCCGGGGTAGCCGTCCCAGGGCCCCGACCCGCCCTGCGGGGCCTGCCGGGCGGCGGCCTTCCCGTGGTCGCCGTGGCCGTCCATCGCGACGTACGTGATCCCCGAGCCGGCGCCCAGGCCGAGCAGCGCGGCGACGGCGGCCACCACGACCAGCTTGGAGGGCTTGCGCCAGGCCTTGCGCGGCGGCCCGGCGGGTGCGCCGTAGGCGGCGCCGAAGGGCGGGGGCTCCGGGTAGCGGACGGTCGGGCCGCTCTCCAGGACCTCGCCTTCCAGCACCGTGGGCTGCTCGGCCGTACCGGGCCCCGGCTCACCGGCCGCCGGCGCCTGCGGCGCCCGGGCCGGGGCGTCCGCGGGCGCGGGCCGGGTGTCGGCCGTCCAGCCGTTGCCGTCCCACCACCGCTGCCCCCTCGGCTCGCCGGTGGTGTCCTTCGGGTCCGGGTACCACCCGGCGGGAATCTGCTCGCTCACAGCAGAGAATCTAAAGGCAGCCGGATAAACGCGAAATCAGCGCAACCGGTAATTCCCGCCGTTTTCGATGAGATTACCGTGAGAAGGTCACGGCGCCCGGCCCCGGGCCGGTCCGGCGCCCCGTCCGGGCGGCGCTCAGAGCGGGGTGACGTACGCCCCGGAGATGCCGCCGTCCACCAGGAACTCGCTCGCCGTGATGAACGAGGAGTCGTCGCTCGCGAGGAAGGCGACCGCGGCGGCGATCTCCTCGGCCCGGGCGAACCGGCCGAGCGGGATGTGCACCAGTCGGCGCTCGGCCCGCTCCGGATCCTCGGCGAACCGCTCGCGCAGCAGCGGGGTGTCCACCGGCCCGGGCGAGAGCGCGTTGACCCGGATCCCTTCCCGGGCGAACTGCACGCCCAGTTCGCGGGACATCGCGAGCACCCCGCCCTTGGAGGCGGTGTGGGAGATCTGCGAGGTGGCCGCGCCCACCAGGGCCACGAAACCGGCGGTGTTGATGATCGAACCCCGCCCGTGCCGCCGCATGTAGGGCAACGCGGCCCTGCAGCACAGGTAGACCGAGGTCAGGTTGGCCTCCTGCACCCTGTGCCACGCGTCCGGGCCGGTGGTGAGGATCGAGCCGTCGTCCGGCGGCGAGACGCCCGCGTTGTTGAACGCCACGTCCACGCTTCCGCAGGTCTCGTACGCCTCGTCGAACAGCGCCTCGACCATGTCCGGGTCGGTGACGTCGGTGTGCACGAACAGCCCGCCGACCTCCTTGGCGGCGGCCCGGCCGGTCTCCTCGTCGAGGTCCGCGCAGACCACCTTCGCACCCTCCGAGGCGAGTCGACGGGCGGCGGCCAGGCCGATGCCGCTGCCCGCGCCGGTGACCACGGCGGTGCGGCCGACCAGACGCCGGCAGACCGCCTCGTCCCGCGCGGCGCGCTTATCGCTCATCGGGCCCTGCCCGCGGCGGCGCTGCGGACGGCGCCCGCGGTCGGCCCGGTCATGCCCCACGTCCGTCGCTCATGCGTCACATCCGTTCGAAGGATCGGTAGCGTTCCCAGTCGGTGACGGCGCCGTCGTAGGCGGCCTGTTCGACCCGGGCCATGTTCAGGTAGTGCTCGACCACGTCGTCCCCGAAGGCCTCCCGGGCCGGTTCGCTCCGGGCCCACAGCCCGGCCGCCTCGCGCAGCGATCCGGGCACCCGGGCGTACTCCTCCACCGCGTAGGCGTTGCCGAGGCAGGGCGCGGGCAGTTCCAGCTTGTGCCGCAGCCCGTGCAGGCCGGCCGCGATCATCCCGGCGACGGCGAGGTACGGGTTGACGTCACCGCCCGGCGCCCGGTTCTCCATCCGCAGGCCGGTGCCGTGGCCGACCACCCGGTAGGCGCAGGTGCGGTTGTCCCGGCCCCAGGCGACGGCGGTCGGGGCGAAGGAGCCCGGGCGGTAGCGCTTGTAGGAGTTGATGTTCGGGGCGTAGAGCACGCTGAACTCGCGCAGCACGGTGAGCTGGCCGGCCAGGAAGTGCCGCATGGTGTCGGTCATCCGGCCGTCGCGGTCGGCGAAGGCCGGGGCACCGACGGCGTCGCGCAGCGAGAGGTGGATGTGGCAGCTGTTGCCCTCGCGCTCGTCGTACTTGGCCATGAAGGTGAGTGCGCAGCCGAGTTGGGCGGCGATCTCCTTCGCGCCGGTCTTGTAGACACTGTGCTGGTCGCAGGTGGTGAGGGCGTCGGCGTAGCGGAAGGCGATCTCGTGCTGGCCGAGGTTGCACTCGCCCTTGGCCGACTCCACGACCAGGCCGGCGCCGGCCATCTCGGTGCGGATCCGGGAGAGCAGCGGCTCGACGCGGGCGGTGCCCAGCATCGAGTAGTCCACGTTGTAGAGGTTCGCCGGGGTGAGGCCGCGGTAGCCGCCGAGCCAGGCCTGCTCGTAGGTGTCCCGGAAGACCAGGAACTCCAGTTCGGTGCCGATGTCGGCGGCCAGTCCGTATTCGGCGAGCCGGGCGATCTGGCGGCGCAGCACCTGGCGCGGGGCGGCGTCCACCGGGTGGCCGCCGTGCCCGGCGAGGTCGGCGGTGACCTGGGCGGTGCCGGGCTGCCACGGGGTCAGCCGCAGGGTGCCGAGGTCGGGGCGCATCGCGAAGTCGCCGTAGCCGGTGGCCCAGGAGGAGAAGGCGTAACCGTCCACGGTGTTGAGGTCGACGTCGACGGCCAGCAGGTAGTCGCAGGCCTCGGCGCCGTGCTCGGCGACTTCGTCGAGGAAGAACCGGGCGGCGAAGCGCTTGCCCTGCAGGCGCCCCTGCATGTCGGTGAAGGCGAGCGCGACGGTGTGCACCTCACCGGCGTCCACCAGCGCGCGCAGTTCGTCCAGGGCCAGCGGCGGCCGGGGCGGCGAGCCCGCGGCGGTGTGCTCGGACATGGCTGAACCCTCCGTCCTCGATCACTCTTCGAGATCAAGCGGTCACAGCGAACCGTACGGCCTGGTGCTCACGGGGCGGAAGAGGGCGGACGGGCGTGGCGCGCCGACCGGCTGAGTTGACGGGGGATCAGACGGTCCGGGGGGAGAATGCGCGCCATGGATCGCAGGCCTTTGATCGGCGTCAGCACCTACCTGGTCGACGCGAGTTGGAGCAACTGGCGGGGCCGCCGGGCGGCCCTCGTGCCCGAGCGGTACACCGCGTACGTCCAGGAGTCGGGCGGGATCGCCCTCCTGCTGCCGCCGGACGCGCCCGAGCGCGCGCCGGAGGTGCTGGCCCGACTGGACGCCCTGGTCATCGCGGGCGGCCCGGACATCGATCCGGCGTACTACGGGCAGCCGGCCCATCCGGCGACCGAGGTGGACTCGCCGGAGCGGGACGCCTGGGAGGTCGCGCTGCTGCGGGCGGCGCTGGCGGCGGGGATGCCGCTGCTGGGCGTCTGCCGGGGCATGCAGGTCCTCAACGTGGTCTGCGGGGGCACGCTGGTGCAGCACCTGCCGGACGTGGTGGCGGTGGACGTGCACGGCGGCTCGGCGGGGCGCTACGGATCGCACCCGGTGCGTCCGGTGCCGGGGACGCTGCTGGGCGGGCTGCTGCCGGAGAGCGAGCTGGAGGTGCCGACCTTCCACCACCAGGCCGTCGACCGGGTCGGGCAGGGCCTGCGGGTGAGCGCCCACGCGCCGGACGGGACGGTGGAGGCGGTGGAGGGCCCGGGTTTCACGCTCGGGGTGCAGTGGCACCCGGAGCAGGGCGACGACCTGCGGCTGATGCGGGCCCTCGTCCGGGCGGCGACCGCCGCGACCCTGGACGCGACGGCGCCGGACGTGCCGGCCCTGGACCCCGCGTTGGACGCGATGGTGCCGGGTTAGCGCAACTGGTCGTGGGCGCAAGGGATTTGGGCTGGTCGAAGGTCTGCGGCGGGCGCCGGGTACGGCCACCCGGACGGCAACGACAACGGTCACCAGTACAACCTTTGGATCTTTGTCGATTCTGCGGTTCACTTCGGTGGCAGGGCGGTCGCGCCGCGCCCCCGTCCCCACCCGTGCGCCCAGAGAGGACCTCCATGGCCAGGCACGAGCATTCGCATGATGATCATGCGCATGATCACGAGCACGCCGGCGGGCAAGGCGGACACGCACCCGGGAGTCACGGGCACGGCGGGCACTCGCACGGGGGCCACGGGCACGGCGGGCACTCGCACGGCGTAGCCGCCGACGCGGACCGCCGCTGGCTGCTCAGCGCCCTCGCCCTCATCGTCGTCTTCATGGCCGGCGAGGTCGTCGTCGGCTTCGCCGCGAAGTCCCTGGCGCTGATCTCCGACGCGGCGCACATGCTCACCGACGCCGCCTCGATCGCCCTGGCACTGGTCGCCATGCGGCTCGCCGCCCGCCCGGCCCGCGGCGGCTACACGTACGGGCTCAAGCGGGCCGAGATCCTCTCCGCGCAGGCCAACGGGGTCACCCTGCTCGTGCTCTCGGCCTGGCTGGGCTACGAGGCGATCACCCGGCTGTTCGAGCCGCCGGCGGTCACCGGCTCGCTGGTGCTGGTCACCGCACTGGTCGGGATCGTGGTCAACCTCGCCGCCACCTGGTGCATGTCCAAGGCCAACCGCAGCTCGCTGAACGTCGAGGGCGCCTTCCAGCACGTGCTCACCGACCTGTACGCGTTCATCGCCACCGCCGTCGCCGGCCTGGTCGTGGTGACCACCGGCTTCGTCCGGGCCGACGCCATCGCCTCGCTGATCGTCGTCGCCCTCATGCTCAAGGCGGGCATCGCCCTGGTCCGTGACTCCGGGCGGATCTTCCTGGAGGCCGCCCCGGCCGGGATCGACCCCGACGCGGTGGCCGACCGGATGGTCGCCCAGCCGCTCGTCGAGGAGATCCACGACCTCCACATCTGGGAGATCACCTCCGGACAGCCCGCGCTGTCCGCCCACGTCCTGGTCACCCCCGGCGGCGACTGCCACGCCGTCCGGCGCGAACTGCAGCGCCGACTCGCCGGCGAGTACGGCATCACCCACAGCACGCTCCAGGTCGACCACGTCGGGGAGGACGAGGCGGGCGCACTGCTGCAGATCGCCGCCCCGGTCGACACGGCCGCCGAACACTGCGCCGACGCCCACGGCCCCGTCCACCGCGCGGGCCCGCACGAGCACTGAGGAACCGGCCGTCCGTCACCGCCGTACGGCATGATCTGACACGTGACCGCACCGCGACTGATGCTGCTCGACTCCGCCAGCCTGTACTTCCGGGCCTACTTCGGCGTACCGGACACCCTGCGCTCGCCGCAGGGTGAGCCCGTCAACGCCGTCCGCGGCCTGCTGGACTTCATCGCCCGGCTGGTCCACGACCACCGGCCCGACCAGTTGGTCGCCTGCATGGACGCCGCCTGGCGCCCGCAGTGGCGGGTCGACCTCGTGCCCTCCTACAAGACCCACCGGGTCGCGGAAGCCGCCGAGAACGGCGAGGAGGAGGTGCCCGACACGCTGGCCCCGCAGGTCCCGGTGATCGAACAGGTGCTGGACGCGCTCGGTATCGCCCGCGTCGGCTCCCCCGGCTACGAGGCGGACGACGTCATCGGCACCCTCACCGCCCGCGCCAAGGGCGCGGTGCAGATCGTCACCGGTGACCGCGACCTCTTCCAACTGGTCGACGACGCCCGCGGCATCACCGTGCTCTACCCGGTCAAGGGCATGGGCAACCTGCAGGTCACCGACGACGCGCTCCTGCTGGAGAAGTACGGCGTGCGCGGCGCCCAGTACGCCGACATGGCCGCCCTCCGCGGCGACCCGTCGGACGGCCTGCCCGGCGTCAAGGGCATCGGCGAGAAGACCGCCGCCCAGCTGATGAACGAGTACGGCGACCTCGCCGGCATCCGCGCCGCCGCCCTCGACATCGGCTCCAGGCTCACCCCGGCCCGCCGCCGCAACATCGTCGAGGGCGCCGCCTACCTCGACGTCGCCCCCAAGGTCGTCCGGGTCGCCGACGACGCCCCGCTGCCCGACTTCGACCCGGCCCTCCCCCGCGAGCCGCTGGACCCGATGACCCTGGAACACCTCTCCGCCCGCTGGGGTCTCGGCACCTCCCTGGAACGCGTCCTGGAGGCCCTCGCCACGCGGTGATCAAAAGGGGCCCGCACGCGCGAAGGGCCCGCACGTTCGTCACGAACGTGCGGGCCCCTGAATGCCCGACCGGAAGCCGACGCTCAGGCGGCGGCACCGTACTCGCTCGTCAGCCTCCGGACCTCGGCGTCCTTGAAGGCCTGCACCTCTTCCACGATCCCGCTCCGCGGCAGCTCTGCCACCGGCACGCAGAGGTCCATCCGCTGGATGCAGACTCCCACCATGTACTCCCCCTGATCCGTGAGGTACAGCCGGATGCCGTAGTAGCCCTCCTCACAGTCCGTGTCGTTGTTGAACCGGCACGACGCGCAGGTGTCGGGGAGCCGCACCGGCAGCAATCGCTTGACATAGACCGCTCGGCTGCCGAGCGCCCGGTAGAGGGTGCGCTCGTCGGAGGTGCCGGCCGTGAACGTCCGGAGCACCGGTTCCGCACCGACGCGGGCCAGCACCTCGGAGATCGCCGCGATCGACTCCGCTCCATCCTGGATGCTGGTGAGCATCCGCACGTCCGCGAACTGGCCGTACGACTCGACCAGGTTGACGACCCGGTCGACGTGGGCCATACCGGGAACGACGATGTTCACCGAGACCTTCACCCCGTTGGAGACAGCGGCCCGAACCGTCTGTTCCGCAGCCCGGATCTTCTTCTCGGCCAGACCCGCCGACCTGAAACGCTCGGACTGAACGGCCCGGAGTTCTTCGGCGGTGGTGCCGAAGACAGAGACGTTGATGCGGTTGAGGCCAGCCGCCGAGCAGTCCGGCATCACCTGCCGGCCGCGCTCGCCGTTGCTGGTCATTCCGACGCTCAGGCCCATTCCGGTGAGCGCCGAAACCAGCGTGGAGACCTCCGCATGGAGGGTGGGCTCCCCTCCGGTGAGGTGAACCTCATTGGCGCCGAACGCCCTCGCCACGGTCCGCACCGCACGCCGGAAGTGCGTGTCCGGAACCATCCTCGCGGCGAGGAACTCGACACCGTTCGACTCGCTGTAGATCGACACACGCCCGGTCCCGCCCGGCCCCGCGACGAAGGGCAGCTGCGTTCGACCCCGGTTGTCGGCGGTGACGGGCGTTCCTTCGTTGTGGCAGAACGTGCAGGCCAATCCGCAGTCGTCGATCACCTTGATGCGGATGGTCCGGTCCCGGACGACCCGGATCGCCGGGTGTTGGGTCACTGACAAGGCATGTCTCCTGTCATTCGAAGGTGAGTCGAGGGACCGCCTCGATGTCGATCCCGTACCGGCGGTAGACCTTGGTCGTGTTCTCACTCGTCAGCTCGCCGACGGGAAGCCCAAGCACGAGCGCCGTCGCGTGGACGTGCTCGGCACTGTCCCCCTCGATCTCCAGGTACGGGGGGATCAGCGGCCACTCATCGATCTCGATGGCCGCACCGCCCAGCGCCCAGGATGACCGGCGGTTCTCCTGGTATGCCTTGGACTGGTAACCGAGCTTGCCGAGGAGGGTGTTCGTCGCGTCGAAGTCACCGACCGTCGTCTCCGTCTCGGTCACGCCGTCGATCGCGTCGGAGAGGATTTCCTTGACGCACAGCGTGACGCCGGTGCCGGTGTCACGCAGCCGGACCCACGCTCCGGGCCGGCCCGGGATGTCGTACACGTAGCGGCGCTGGAAGCGGTCGACCACGTGCTCGGCCCCGGCCTCCACCAGCAGCGCACGGATCTTCTCCGGCTCGACGTTGAGGATCTTCGCTTCGAACTCAGTTGCGGTCATGGGATTTCTTCCTCTCCAGTCGGGGTTTCGGGATACGCGAGCGGACGATATCGGCGATCAGGGCGGCCACCTGTTCCGGCGTACGGTCGGTGCCGTCCACGCGGACGAGGCCGAGCGCCCGGTACACGCGAGTGCTCTCGGCGACGTTCGGCTCTTCCCGCTGGTGCCAGTAGCTCAGCGTCCCGCTCTCGGCCCGCCGCCGAAGCCGGTCCTGGCGAACCTCCTCGTCCACGTCCAGCAGGATCGCCAGGTCCGGGACCAGAGCCCCGCTCGGGTACTCGGGGGCGCAGTCGTGCCCCATGGCGCGGTGCGTGGCAACGGTGCGCGGGAAGTACGACTCGACCACCACCGTCCGGCCGGTCCCGACGAGCGCCCGGGCCGTCTCCGACTTGATGTGATTCGCCATCATCCACCAGTGGAGCCGGGCCGGCAGGATGCCGGTGGCGTCCACCTCCGCGCGCATGCGAGAGAACGTCGGCAAGGCGCCATCCGTAAGGTGAACACCGCCGAGAAGGGCTGCGGCCAACGGCGCGACGGTGGTCTTCCCGCTCCCGCTGAGACCGTCGAGGGTGATGAAGGATCCTCGGGTCACGTCCACGTGAACTCCTTTTCGTCGTTCGATTCATCGCCCCACCCAGCGCCACGGGACCGGGTTGGCACCGCGCAGGCATCCGACTCGGTGGACTGCCGCCTGACGGACGTTGGCATCGAGGTGGGCGCGGCGCACCGTCTCCATCACCGCAGTGAGTACGACAAGGTCACGCACGACCTGGTAACCCGACCAGGCACCGATGTAGGGGTGGTTCAGGGACTGGTCTTCGCGCTCGTACGAGAGGTAGACGTCGGCATAGGATCCGTGGTCCTCGCGCGGGCCGATGAGCAGTTCGGAGCGCCAGCGGGCTGCGACCCGGTCCCACTCCCGGTGGCCGCGATGGAGGGGACGGCGCAGCAGGAACCCGACGCGGACTCCGTCGTCGTGGCAGGGGACCATGCCGAGCGCACCAAGGATGACGGCATCCGGGGTCGGCCAGTCGGGGTGGTCCCATTCCTCGTGCAACTGAGCCGCGCGCTCGCGGAGGAAGCAGCGGGCGGCGTCGTTCAGCGGAGCCTCGTCCAGGCCGTCGAGCAGCCCGGCGAACGGGTCGTGATCCCTGAGCCACGGGGCAGCCCCGGGGTCGATTCGGTGCGTGAGGGCTGTCACCCACGCGGACAGGGACGTGTCGGTGCTCGGCTTGCCGGGGTCCTGCCAGAGGGTCACGGCCCGGCCGTCTGTCGACATGTGGACATCAGTGCTCCAGGGGGAGGCGACGGCGACCTGGTGCTGCCGAAGGAACTGCGCGCCCTTGATGAGCGCCCGGGCCTCGTCGACGTCGGGATGCACAAGGGCGAGTGAGTGCGAAGCCGGCAGCGACCAGAGGTGGTTCGGGCTGTCGCTGACCAGTTCGGCCCGCCGGAAGTCGGCGGCGATGGCAGCGCAGGCCCGTGTCAGGGTTTCGAAGGATGCTGCGACGTCCAGCCTGCGGGCCAGGGTGGTGGTCTTGAGCAACGTCCTGGTGCGCGGTCCGACATTCACGGTTCGGCCCTCGGATGCGGCGTGGGTGGATGGACCGGACGGGAGGTCAGCCGAGTCCGTGCCGGGACAGCCGAAGCGCTTCGCCCCGCTCTGGGCGGCCGGTGCCTGAACTCCCGTGCCGTGGAGTCCGAGGGCAGCATCCCGATCCGCTGACCGCTCTGCTCGACCATGACGGTCGCCGGCCACGCCGGATCAGGCAGTTCGATCTCGGACCAGATCTCCTGTCCGCCCTCAGGGAGCCGCTCGACACCGAACCGGGACACGACCCCCATAACCAGCCTCAGGCCACGGCCACCGGTCGCCTCGTCGCTCGCCGCCCGGTACTCAGGTCTGCCGTCACCTGGATCGGTCACGGACACGCGCAGCACGCCCGGGGCGTACGCCAGACAAGCGGTCAGCTTCACGTCCGACCGATCGCCACCACAGCCGTACAGGACGGCGTTGGTGCCGAGTTCGGACAGGACAAGCTCCACGTCGTCCAGCACGTCTCCGCGCTGCCGGTCCTCCGGACCGAGACCGAGCAACGGCACGGCCTTCCTGGCCCAGCGGCGCAGCTCCCCGATCCGTTTCCGTTCGACGGGGAACCACGTCGTGATGCTGCGCGATTCAGGCTTCATGAGGGCGCCTCACTCACTCGGGGTTGGGAGGCCTCGGGAGACAGTCCGCACGAATGACCGAACATGACGGAGCATTCGCGGTGCGGTCTGCAACGGCCTTGCACGAACAGCAAACCGTCCAAGTTGGCTCGGAGTAAGGTGTTGAGCACCGTCCGTTGTTAAACCGGTTAAACGGCACCGCATGGAGACCCCTATGGGGCGTACCCGCCAACCCAATGAGCGCCTGGGCCGGCTCATCCGGGAAGCAGGCCGACCGAACGAATCCCTCGCGCGGGCCCTGTGTGCCGTTGCGGCCCGCCACAACGATCCGGCGCGACCGAGCCGGGTGTCCGTCACTCAGTGGGTCCGTCAGGGCGTGATGCCCTCCGGGAACATCCCGCAGTACCTCGCGGAGGTGCTCACCAGCTGGCTGAACCGAGACGTCACACTCGCGGACATGGGGTTCGGCGACGAGCAACCGGATCTACGCGACTGGGGTTTGGATACCCTGAAGACCCTGGCGGCTCTCGGACGGATAGACGTTGACGTGGAACGCAGACAGCTCCTCAGCACGCTCGCGTACTCGCTCGGAGCACTGAGCATTCCGCCTGCCAGTTGGTGGGAGCACATGGCCCGCACCGGCAGTCGCGGCATCACACAGCGCCGCGCCGTTCA
This sequence comes from Streptomyces sp. NRRL S-350, assembly GCF_000719705.1. Taxonomy (GTDB): domain Bacteria; phylum Actinomycetota; class Actinomycetes; order Streptomycetales; family Streptomycetaceae; genus Kitasatospora. The sequence continues at coordinate 11,583 of NZ_JOHO01000106.1, forward strand.
AGCCGATGTGGATGCCGTCCGGGAGATGACAGCGCTGTTCTCCCAGCTCGACCAGCGTCGTGGTGGCGGCCACGGGCGCACAGCGGTCGCGCAGTACCTCGTCACTGATGTCGGAGAGTTCCTTCAAGGCACCTTCGCCTCCGACCGAGTTCGGCGGGACATGTTCTCCGCAGCATCCGAACTCGCCTACCTGGCAGGGTGGACAGCGTTCGACAACGGTGAGCACCCCACCGCCCAGCACTACTACACCGTGGCCGTGAAGCTGGCGGCCGAAGCCGACGACCCGGCGATGGCCGGGCACGTCCTGCGCGCCATGGCCCACCAGGCGGTCGACCTCCGGAAGCCGCATCACGCCGTCAGGGTCGCCGAGGCGTCCATCGCCGGCGACCGGTACGCGCTCGCCAGTCCACGGGAGCGCTCGCTGCTCGGTGTCGTCCACGCGCGCGCTCTCGCCGCTGCGGGACGCACCGCGGAGGCCAACGCCGCACTTCTCCAGGCCGAGCGTGATCTCTCCGTAGCCTCGCCCGGTGACGACGAACCAGGCCGGGTGTTCTTCTTCGGCGAGGCGTCCTTGGCGCACGAGACGGCGTCGGCGTTGCGCGATCTCGGCGATCTCGAAGGTGCAGCAAGGGAGTTCGAGCGCAGCGTCGCAACTCGCAAGGCTTCCACCTTCACCAGGACCCACGCGGTCACGCTCGGCCACCTGGGCCTTGTGAAGGCCAGGCAGCACTCCATCGAGGAGGCCTGCGCGATCTGGTCGCGGTCGCTCGACGCCATGCAGACCGTCCGCTCCGCCCGTACCCGCGACGTCGCACTGGGGATCCGCAGTGCGCTGTCCCCCTACCGTGGACGGAAGGTGCCGACCGTCGACGCCGTCGACGGTCTCGCCGCCGACTATCTGGCGGCAACCATCTGACCCGCCGTCCTGGCGCGGATTCGTTCACAGGAGGGGAAGCACATGGGTGAGGTCTTCAGCGTCGAAGCGCTCGGACACGTTGTGGGAGGCCGTACGGAACCGACAGACGACTACTGGGGTGGGACCCGCTCCATCATCCGGCTCGACGGCGACAGGTTTCCGCTCGAGGCGACGAAGGGGCTGGAGGAGTTCTCCCACCTCGACGTGATCTTCCGGTTCCACAAGACCGACCCGGCCGACCTCAACTTCGGCGCGCGCCGTCCCCGGGACAACCCGGACTGGCCCGAGGTCGGTGTGTTCGGCCACCGGAACATGCGGCGCATCAACTGGCTCGGGTCCTCCCGTTGCCGGCTCCTCAAGGTCGACGGACTGGACCTGCACGTCGAGGACCTGGATGCCATCGATGGCACCCCTGTCCTCGAAGTGAAACCCTGGTTCGAGGAGTTCGGCCCGCGCGGAGAAGTGCGTCAGCCTGAATGGACCACCGAGATGCTGCGCGACTACTTCGCCCCGGCGCCCCCCACGCCCTGACGATCGGCATCGCCTCGTCGCTCGAGTCCGTTGCGGCTTCGCCCTGGCGAAGCGGCAACGGAAAAGAACTCCTGAGTGAGCGGGGCCCCGCACGAGTGGTCTCGTGCGGGGCCCCTTCGGGGGTCCGGCTAGCTGTTCTGGCCCATGAGGTTGGGAACGCGGCTGGCGGGTGGTTTGCCTGCGAGTGCGGTGTGTCCGCGGTGGTGATTGTAGGTGTGGAGCCAGTC
>NZ_JOHO01000107.1 GCF_000719705.1 Streptomyces sp. NRRL S-350
TTCGCGCTGATCGTGCCCGGCGGGACCGAGCCGACCCTCGCCGCCCTGGCCAACGAGCCCCTGCTGAGCTGGATCCGCCAGGCCGCGCGGACGGCTGAGGTCGTCGGCTCGGTGTGCACTGGCTCCCTGATCCTGGGGGCCGCCGGCCTGCTCGACGGCCGTCAGGCCACCACCCACTGGGAATTCCGCGACCTGCTGGCCAAGTTCGGCGCGACGCCCGTCGCCGAACGCTGGGTCCAGGACGGCCCCGTCCTCACCGCCGCCGGAGTGTCGGCCGGTATCGACATGGCCCTCCACCTGGTCGAACGCCTCGCGGGCGAGCAGACCGCCCGCACCGTCCAGCTCTTCATCGAGTACGACCCCCAGCCACCCCTGGGCGGCATCGACTGGCGGTCCGTCGACCTCGACTTCTTCAAGCCCCATGCCCGGGCCATGCTGGAATCGGCCCTGGTAGACCATCCCGCGCTCCTGACCCGCCTGACAACCTGACCACCGCCGCTGCGGCGAACGCCCCCGAGCCCAGTGCCGCACCACGTTGAACCGGAAGCACGACCATGGGGCGCGGACGGTCGCGCGGCCACGCCGGTGCAGGTCGAGCATGGCGTCAGAAATGTACTTTGCGGTCCGTACTGCTGCCCGTCGGCTGACGTCGGCGGCCCAGTCGCCGGCGGCGGCTCGCTGCCACCTGACGGCGACACTGATGTGGATTCCGAGCATCCGTGCGAGCAGTGCGGCCGGGAGTTCCCCGGCGAGTTGGAACAGGGCCGCAGAGAGCGACTGGCCGGGGAACACGCCGATGGCGCGCGGAGTCGTTCGGCAAGCCGGAACGAACTGATCGGGTGTCCTGGCCGTCCGCCGGGGAAGAGCCACGGTGACGTGTCGGGGGCGCCGAGTGACGCGTGCCCCCGGCGGTCTGCGACCACGTGGAGGACGAGGTTGGCGAGGGGGTCGGGCAGTACCCCCGGCGCGCTCCCGAGCTGGAGCCGAACATGCTGGTCTTCGCGGTGCACGTGGTCGAGAGTGAGGCGACTGATCGCCGCGGGGCGCTGGGCGTAGAGGGGGACCAGGAGCCCGGCGACTCGGTCCTCGGGTTTGAGGGCACTGTCGCCCAGTAGCCAGCGTGCCTGTTCCCACCGGGCCTCGGTGTCGATCGCGCTCATTGGGCCGGTCCAACGCAGTGCGGGCAGGTCGAGCCGGGTCAGCTTTCGGCCTTTGGCCCAGCGGATGAAGTGCCCAGTGTTGGCGGAGCCGTTGGTGGTTGTCGCGGCGGCCAACTGATCCAGGTCGCCTTGCCCGGCTGTCACGAGGGTGAGGTCGTGCTCGGCAAGCCAGTCCAGGAAGCTCGTCGCCGCACTCAGGCGGTGCCTGGCGACAGCTGGCTGGTTTGCGGTCGTCGCCTCGCAAGACCGTTGGCGAATGCGACGCACCACATGCCATGTGCCGTACTGGTGAAGGATCTTCCGTTCCTCCGGGTCAGGACGTGCGGCGATCTTCAGAGTCGTCCATCGTTCGAGCTGGGCGAGGTGCTCGTCCTGTCGGGGCAGGCCGCCGGTGGCGACCAGGACGCTTCGTAGATGGGTCAGGGTCTTGCTCGGTGGAAGGTCGTCGAGCGCAGAGTGCGTCAGGGAGCTGTCGCCCGTGGCGAGGCGGGTCAAGAGGGTCCCGACGGCTGGGCGGGACAGCCAACCGAGCGCGATTGCGGGCCGGTCGGTGCCGGCCAGAGCCCGGTGCAGTGACTCCAGTTCGGGGCGCGGGCAGCCAGTGCTGTCGTGCAGCATGCTGCGGAGCCTTTCGTGGAGGTGGCAGCGGGCGCAGGCGCCAGAGGTGAGCCGTCCGCTCGTGCCGCAGAGCGGCGCTTGACGCGTGCCGCCGGGGACGATGTCCATGCGGCCGCAGGCTGAGCACGTCGCGTGAAGCCGAGCGCAGGCCGGGCACCACGGCTGACCGGTTGCCTTGGCGATGAGGCAGGGGACGGTTCTCGCGCAGATGGTGCAGGTCAGGATGCGCTGTGGTCGGCAGTTCGGACACAGCGGGCCGTCGGCCGTGCGTGTGCTGACGCGTTGGCGACGCCCGCACTGGAGACACTCTTCGAGGTTGTCCGGGTCGCTAATCAGGCAGTACGGACATAGGGGCCGGCCCTGCGCGTCACAGGCTGCCGGCTCGCGGAGTGCCCCGCACCGGAAGCAGGCGACAGTGCGGGCGCGCGCGTAACAGGTGCGGCAGATCCTCATCCCGTCGCGCTGTTTCGTGAGCGGCACGACGCGGCAGCAGCTGGGGCACGGCGGCCGCCGGATCGTGGTGGCGCCCGCGTCGACCAGGGTGTCGACGAGCCTCAGCAGCATCGGGACGGGGGCCTTCGCACCGTCCCCAGTGAGCAATTCCGGGGCATCGCGCAGAATCCAGGCGAGTTTGTGCAGGTGGGCGGGCTTGGTAACGACCGTCCCCAGCGCCAGCGAGACCGTTTGGACCGACAGGCCCGGGGCGATCCCGGTGATCAGGTCGACCAGCGTGGATGCCGGGTCGGGGTCGTCCTGGTCCGGGCACTGGCCGCAGCGCGGCCGGCCGAGGCGATCGCGGAAGGCGACTTGCCGTTCGTGGCTGCAGGCAGAGCACTGCTGAGGACGGACGAAGCACGGTGGGCAGTACCAGTGTTCCGCGCGTCGCTGCATCGAGGTGACCTCGCGGTCGCACTCCGCGCACCGTGGCAGCGCGATCCCGGCAGCCCCGGCCGCCCGCAACGCGAGAAGGAGGTCACCGATACTCTTCGGAGCGGGTGACCGGCCGGACGTGAGAACCGAGGGGTTCTCGACCAGGGCCGCCGCGAGTCTGCGGCGCTTGGCGCGTCCGCCGCCGGTCTGCTCGACGATCCGCAGGACGGTGTCCCGGTCGAGACCGGCATCGGCCGTCGTGATCAGGCCCACGACGGTTCCCGCCGGATCACGGACCGGGTCCGGCGGGGACATCACTCGTTCACCGGGGCGATGCGGGCCCGCTTCGGACGCAATGATCCGACACCCGCGTCGGAACCAACCGCGCTCCGCTTCAAGGTGGTTCCGGCCACGGCCACCGGCTCGATGAGGTCGTCCATCGTGCAGTCCAGGATGTCCAGCAGGGCCGTCAGGATTTTCAGGCTCAGACGTTCAGGGCGTTCGACGACGAGCCGGTAGACCTGACTGGAGGACAGTTCGATGCCGCGCTCAGCCAGCAGCGGGGTGATGTCGGTGGTGGAGAACATACCGCGCGTCGCCATGACCTGCCGCAGGTGCCACTGGTAGTCGAGCTTGCCCGTCATCGACGGTCCTTCCCCGTTGTCGTGTGCTCCCCGGCCAGCGCGGGGGTGAGGGCCTTGAGCAAGGCCGTGTTCATGAAGTCGCTGCTGACGTGGGTGTATACGGCCGTGGAGCTGTCACATTCGTGTCCGACTTGGGATTGGATAAAGCGCCGGTCGACCCCATCCTCGGTCAGATGCGTGACGTAGCTGTGGCGGACGGAATGGACGACGAACTCCTTCGGCAGCTTCAGGGCGTCGCGGTAGGCAACGAACCGGGCGTTGATCTCCGCCGGCTTGATCCGGCCGCCCCGCTCGGTCACCCACAGCGCGGGGTGGTCCTCGCAGCCGAACCTTGGCCGGACGTTCGGACCGCCCATGGCCATACCGAGATCACCATCCAGCGCTTGGAGGCTGTCCGGCGCCGGCCTTCCCCCAGCGGACCGCCAGGCCCGCGTAGTCCCCGAACTCGGGCAGCTTCGCCTGACGCCGCCAGTCGTGGGTCTCCAGTCGGGCCGTCTCCCTGCGTCGCAGACCCCAGCCGTACATCGTCGTGAACATCGCCAGGTCCCCGGTCGCGGCGAGTGCTCCCTTGTGGCCCTGTTCGCGCAGACGCTTGATCTCCGGGTTCATCTGTCCGAAGAAGGACTTCACCTCTGCTCTCGTCAACGGCCGGTTGCCACTGAGCTGGCCGATGTACTCCTGCGCGTGCCGGGCCGCGTTCAGATCCCTCAGCGCGAAGCCGGTGAACATCCCGAAGGTGCTCAGGCGCATCTGCGGCCACTCGTAGGCCGGATCGCTCAGGTAACTCAGATAGAGCGCAAGGTCGTTCTGATACTTTCGCATCGTCGACGTCGCGACGGTGTCCGCGAGCATCGCCGACCACCGGTCGAACAGCCGCCTGTCCCAGGCCGATTCCCACGGGTACCCGTCGGACATCGCCTGGACCTGGCGCGCGATACGAGCCCTGGTGTTGACCGTGTCCCAGGACAGCCTGCGGGCCCGCTGATGGTCCGCGAAGCCCAGCAGCGTCTTCTCGAAGACGGCCGCCTTCGGGCGGAGCATCGCCACGCCCGGCAGCACGTGCAGCGTCGCGACGCCCGGAACAGCTACCGATCCCCCTGCGGAACTTCGGCCCATCCGTCACCCTCCGTATCCGATGCAGGGGCCTCACCTTCCACGTGGTGATGCGTAGCATGCAACACTGGTGCAGCAGTTGCGCCATAATCGAGGGAATCGCAGGCCAACTCGTGCCCGGAGCTGACGGGTCGTAATACAACTCGACCCAACCGGGCAACGCACGTTCTGCTGGCCGGGGGTAACACCGCCGGCCTCGTGGTGCGCATACCGCAACATTGCTCGAAGACGATTGAGCGCCCCGGTGCGTCGGCAGCGCGATGTCGCGCTGGCTGAAGATCCGCTCGCCGATGCGGACTGTCCCGAAGGCCAAGGTGAGATGGTGTCGCCGGTCGTCGTTCGGAGCGAGAGTCGATAGTGCGAGTGAGGACCAACCCGGTTGGCGGGAGCGGCGGTTCGTAATGCGATCAACGAGCCTTATGTGGCAGGGGCTGACGGGTGTTCTTGGACTACGCGGTTGTCCGTGACAACCCCTCTGCGTGTGTGACCCCGGAGAGCCTGCAGCGACTGGCAGAGCATGCTCCGTACGAGGAGCAGGCGGCGGTGTTCGCGTCGATCGTGCTGCGGAACGAGTCGGTTCGGACGGTGCTGGAGCGATTGGCCGCGTTGGACGGCCTGCCGCCGTGGTACCTGACGGCGGGCTCGCTGTTCCAGACGGTGTGGAACGCGGTGGCCGGCCGGGAGGACCTGCAGGCCGGGATTCGTGACCACGACCTGTTCTTCTTCGACGAGGACACCTCGTGGGAGGCTGAGGACCTGGTGATCAAGCGCTGCTTGGCGGCCGTCGAGGACCTGGGCGTCGAGCTGGAGCCGAGGAACCAGGCCCGCGTGCACCTGTGGTACCCGGAGAAGTGGGGCAAGGAGATCGCTCCGTACCGGGATCTGCCGCACGCGATCAGCTCGTTCGCCGCGACCAGCTGCTGCGTCGGGCTGAGCCTCGACTCCGCAAGCAAGTTGGACGTGCACTCGACGCACGGCTTCGCGGACCTGTTCCGGCTGGTGCTGCGGCCGAACCCGCTGACCGTGGCGCCGCAGGCGGTGTACGACGCCAAGGCGGAGCGGTGGATGGCGGAGTGGCCGCAGCTGACGAAGCTGCCCTGGGCGGAGCCGACGGCTTCCGCCTAGTAGCAGCGCGGAGGTGGTCGGGAACGGCCGAATGCGCCGGGCCTCATGATTTGGCAGTCCACAGGCCTATGCGTGTCGGTTCGGGCTGGAGCGTGATGCCGGTCGTGGTCGCTACCTGGGCGGCGAGGTGGGTGAGCGCCTGGTGGAACCCGGCAGCAGTGGCGTCCCCGTGAGCAGTGACCGTGAGGGTCCGGCGTTGCGAGCAGCGCACGCCTTCGGCGACTACCTGGCCGGGCCGGCAGCCGACGTGTTCCAGGAGCCAGCTGGCGCCGGCACGGAGTTCGCCGTTGCTGTCGCGGTGGACGGGACAGCCGAGGTCGGACCAGAGCGTGGCCTGGGTCGTGGTGATGCGAGGGTTGAGGAAGACCGATCCGGCTTGCCGGGCGTCCGGGCCGCTCGGGTCGAGGAGGAGACCGCGGTGGCGCCGGTTGGCGAGGACGGCCGCGGTGACCTCCGGGACGGTTGGGCGCGCGCCGATGGGGACGCCGAGTTCGTCGGCGAGCGGGCGGTAGGTGATCCCGGCCGCCGGGGCGCGGGTGAGGTGGAGCGTGGTCGTGAGGATGGTCCAGCGGCCGGGGGTCTGCTTGAAGCGGCTGTTGCGGTAGCGCAGGCGGCAGGCCTGGGCCGGGAAGGTCCTCACGCAGCCCATGCCCCAGTCCCAGACCGTGACTCCGTGTAGCGCGTCGGCGATCTGCCGGCCGTACGCGCCGGCGTTCTGGACCGGGGCTGCGCCGACGGTGCCGGGTATCCCGGCCAGACACTCGATGCCGGCGAGCCGCTCAGCGGCGGCCCACTGGACGAGATCGGCGAGCGGGTGGCCGGCCTGGACGGTGACGGCCACCCTGGTGTCGTCGAGCTTCTCCACGGTGATCCCATGGGTGTTCATGACGACGACGGTGCCGGGATGCCCGGCGTCTGCGGCGATCACGTTGCTGCCGTGCCCCAGGACGACGGGGCCGTCCTGCTCCCTCGCGCCGATCGCGCGGGCGGCGTCGTGCCAGTCAGCCGGGTCTGAGAGGTGAAGGACGGTCCCGGCGGGCCCGCCGAGCCGGAGGGTGGTCAGCGATGCGAGCGTTGCCTGGGGCACAGCAAGGGTCCTCTCAATCGGCGGTGACGGCCTTGAGGGCGAGGTTGCGCAGCGGGGCGAGGCGGGTGCGGTTGTCCTGGTGGTGGTAGACGGCGTTGGTGCAAATGGCCAGGTAGCGGCCGGTGGCGGGGGCGAGGTAGAGGCTGGTGCCGGTGAAACCGTGGTGGTAGGCGATCCGGCCGCCGTCGGTGAGGATCCACGCCAGGCCTCGGTGGAGGCCGGGTTCGATCTCGGCCTTCGGCTCCATGCTGGTTCGGAGCCAGGCGCCCAGCCCGCTGCTCCCGTCGGCGTACGCAGCGAGAAGCCCGCTGGCGAAGGTGGCCAGGTCGGCCGGGGTGGTGAACACCCCGGCGTGGCCGGCGACGCCGCCGAGCAGGGTGGCGTTGTCGTCGTGCGGAGTGCCCCACAGGCGCGGGCCGCCGGGGAGACGCTGCTCGGTCGGGGCGACATCGGCGGACCGGCCGACGGGGCCGTAGGTGGTGTGCGTCATGCCGAGGGACTGCCAGAGGTCGGCGGCGAGCTGGTCCAGGCGGCGGCCGTGGAGGTGGGCTAGCGCGAGGCCGAGAAGGATGAATCCGCGGTTGATGTACCGGTGGCCGGCGCCGGGTTCGGCGATGAGCGGTTCGCCGCAGATCAGCTCGGCCAGGGGCTCGGTGCGCCCCCGGTACTGGTCGAGGCGGGTCTCGGCCCGCAGACCGGAGGTGTGCGCGAGGATCTGTTCGACCGTCACCTTTCCGCCGGGTGCTTGGTCCTGCACACCGGGCAGCAGATTGCGCACCGGCGTGTCCACGGTGATGCCGTCGGCGAGGCCGACCAGCGGCCAGGTGGCCAGCACCTTGGTCAGCGACGCGGCGTCGTAGACCGTGTCCGGGCCGGGCCGGGCGTCCCCGCACTCGGGTGCGACGATGCCGGAGGCGGCGAACCCGGGCCGGCTGTCCCGGGTGCCGTAGGCGATGACGCCGCCGGGCAGGGCGCCGTCGTCGGCCAGCAGATCGAGGCACTGGCGCAGTTCGGCAATGGTGTCCGCGTTCCACGGTCGGGTGCTGGTCATGGCGTCTCCTGGTCGATTGTCAGAGGAGCTCCGAGTGCAGCGAGTTTGGGCAGCAGGTCACCGTAGCCGCGCCGGAGGTGGTACATGCCCCGGATCGTAGAGGTGCCCTCGGCCGCCAGGGCGGCGAGCACGAGCGCGGTCACGGCGCGGATGTCCTCGCCCTCCACGTCAGCGGCAGCCAGCCGGGACGGTCCCTCGACGGTGATCACCTGGTCCTGCGCGTTGACGTCCGCGCCGAACTTCCGTAGAGCGGCGAGGTGGCTGTCGCGGCGGATATAGATCCGCTCGTCGATCCGGGACGTCCCGGAGGCCTGGGTGAGGACGGCGGTCAGCTGGGGTTGGACGTCGGTCGGGTAGCCCGGGTGCGGGCCGGTCTCCATCTCCACCGCGCGCAGCCCGGCTGGTACGGTGACCGTCGTTCCGCCGCGTTCGGCGGTGAGGAGGATCCCGGCGTCGGCGAAGACCGACACCAGGCCTGTCGGGAAGTCGCCGAGCGGGAAGGCGTCGAGGTGGACGGTCCCTCGGGTGATCGCGCCGGCGAGCGCCAGCGTGGCGGCCTCCAGCCGGTCGGGCGGCACGGGGAAGACGCCGCCGGCGATGCGGTCGGTGCCGGTGACGTGCAGGGCCTCCGCGCCCTGCCAGGTGATGCCGACGCCGGAGCGGGCGAGCAGGCCGGCAGTGACGGTGACCTCGGGCTCGATGCTCGGTCCGAGGACCGACGAGGTGCCGGAGACGCGGGCGGCCAGCAGCATCGCGGTGACCGTCGCTCCCAGGCTCGGGCCCCACTTCCTGGTGCTGACATTGGTGATGAACGGCAGCCGCTTCGTTCCCGTGAAGCGGGCGCGCACCCGGCCCCGGCCGACCTCGACCTCGGCGCCGGCGGCTTCCATGGCAGCCAGGTGCAGATCGATGTAGCGGGCACAGAAGGCGTCGCCGCCTGGCAGGGGGAAGGTGACCTTGCCGGTGCGCGTGAGCAGGGCCGCGGCCATCACCGCGGTGGTGCGGATGCGCCGTCCGAGGTCGTCCGGGATGACCGGGAAGTAGGAGTCCGCCGGCCGGGTCTCGAACTCACCGTCGGTGATGGTTGCGCGGGTGCCGGTGCGGTGGAGGATCTCCGCGCACACGCCGATGTCGAGGATTGCCGGGGCGCCGGTGAGCGTGAGCGGCTGGTCGGCGAGGATCGCAGCGGCATACAGGTGCAGGGCGATGTTCTTGCTGCCCTGGACCGTAGCCGTGCCGTGCAGCGGGTGGCCGCCGGTGATCCGCAGGGCGAGCCGGTCGGTGGTCGTGGTGGCGGTCATTGTCACCTTCCCTGGCTTCCGGCGGGGAAGAACCCGCCGATCTGGGTTCGGGGGTAGAGGGTGGTGTGTGCGCCGATGAGGGTCGCGGGCTGGAGGACAGTGCCGGCGGGGACGATCACTCCGTCGCCGATCACCGCGCCGAACTTGGTCTGGCCGGTGGCGATGCGACAGCCGTCGAGGTGAGCGCAGATCTCCTCGGTGGCCGGCTCGACGACCGGCCCGCTGGTGACGCGCAGGCCGGTGGTGGACACGAACGCGCCGATGTTGACGCCCAGGCCGAGGACGGAGTCGCCGACGAAGCTGGTGTGCTTCATGAAGACGCCGCCGGTCAGCAGCGAGCGGGTGACCTCGGCGCCCCACCCGATCCGGCAGTCGGGACCGATGACGGAGTGGTCCCGGACGCGGGCCCCGGCGTCGATCACCGCGCCGGAGCACACCAGCACCGGGCCCGTGACGACCGCGCCCTCCGCGATGACGGCGCCGGCTGCCACGGTCACCTCGCCGCGGACGACGGCGCCGGGCTCGATGACCCCGGCCGCTTCCGGCAGCTTGATGCCCGACCGTCCGGTCAGCAGGTCGGCGATGGCCTTCTTGACCCCGAAGACGGTCGGGCAGCTGCTCAGCAGGCACGTGACGACGGGGTCGGTGACCTGCTCGGTGTCGATGTAGTACTCGGGCGTGGTGCGGTAGTCGATGCGCGCCAACTCGGCGCTCATCGTGGGAGTTTCGGGCAGCCGGTGCATGGCTGGGTCTCCTCTCGGCGGCGAGCGAGTGGAAGAGGGCGGCTGGTGAGGCCCGGGTGCTTACGGGGTGGGCAGGTCCGGGGCGGCAGCCGCCGCGACCTCGGGCCGGGCGTCGTGCTGGTGCTGGACAGCGAGGCCCAGCAGGACGAGCACGGGCACGTGCAGGGCGGCCCAGGACGCGGTCAGAAGGGTGCCGAGCCGGTCACGGTCCGGTGGTGCGGCGTGCCGGGGGGCGGCCGGGAACGGGGAGGTGCTGGACGTCGGCATGGCCGGATCCTCCGCAGCGTGGGACGGGTTGGCTGTCCCAGTGAACTGCCGGCTCGATGCCGTGATCCGTAGTCGGACTACGGGCCGTAGCCCGACTACGGGTCAGATGACCTGTACGCCAGCGCGGGCGGCGAAGTCCCGCACGCCCGGAAGTTTGCGGTCGTACCTCAGTAGGCCGACGGCGAGGTCACGGACAGAGCCCCGACGGACCTCCTGCGGAGCCGCTTCCTCGGCGGCGAGCAGGGCCCGGTAACAGTGCTCATGCTTGCCCCACTGGTCGAACGCACGGGCTACGTCCGTGAAGAACCTGGCCTGCCGCTCGGCAGTCGGAAGCGCCGACGGATCGACCGTCCTGGCCAGCTCGATCGCCCGGCCGGCGTCGCCGAGTTCGTGGTGCACCGACAACTCGTGCAGGGCGACTCCCTGGACGCCGTCCGCCCGGCCGGAGGCCCGACTTGCTGCAGCAGCGCTGTCGGCGGCCTCCTTGATGAGGGCGTGCGCGAAGGACCGATCGCCGGACTTCGCCGCGGTGTACGCGGCGGTGGCATAGAGGTCGCCGCGGGTGGCCAGGCGGGCGGCCTCGGGCACCGAGGTCTCTGCGAGCAGATTCTCGGCAGCGACCACCACGATGTCGGTCGCCCGAGCCAGACTGCCCTGGCGGCGCCATGAACTGGAGACCATCCGCTCGGCCTCGGCGGTGATCAGCGGGTCGCCGCCCATGCGGGCGGCGGTCAGCGCGCGGTCCGAGGTCACGGCAACCAGGTTGTTGTCACCGATCTTGATGCTCAACCTGACGGCGATGTTGTAGAGCTGGGCGACATGGCAGGCCCTCTGCTCCGCCGTGCCGACCAGGTCTGCAGCCACGAGTCGTCCGGGCAGGGCCTCGGCAAGGACGTCGTACCTGGCCGCCTTGAACTCCTGACGCGAGGAGACCAGTGAAGCGGTGACGGACTCCAGGGCCGGCTCGTGGCGGGGAGTCGGGATCCGCGCTGGCCCATACAACAGCAGGTCCTCCAGACCGGATAGCGGCGACGCCGCCTCGGCGTGCGCGACCTGCTGACCGGCGGGCGCCGAGACGAGGGCGGCCACCGCCAGGGTCAGGAACGGGCGGCGACGCACATCGTCCTCCTCGGGACCGGAAGTCGTCGCCAGCGTAGCTGAGCTGACACGACGTCGCGGTGATCTCGGCCTCTTCGCGGCCGGTTGCGGCAAGGCCATCAACTTCTCGATCTCGACGCCCAGGGCCGAGGCCAGACGCCGTAAGAGCTGCACGTCGTGGACCTGCTGGACATCCCGCTCGACCTGAGACATCCAGTCCTCGCTGCGGTCGAGCTCGGTTGCCAGGCGCAACTGCGTCCAGCCCAACTCCGAGCGGCGCAGCGATACGAACCTGCCGAACGTGATGTTGCCGTCAGTCACCGTTCCCTCCCGGGCTCGTAGGTAGCGGCAGGCCGGTAGGGGAGTCCCGCCGGAACGCCGGGCCCCGGGACCAGAACACCCGTGGGCACTGCGTCGCCCCGGGCAGCCAGGCCTCAGGACGCGTGCCCGCCGACAGGCCAACCGAGGCCGTCGGTCATCCGCGTGAAGTGCACGTCGTCCGTCGTGCGGTCACGCGCCGCGAGCCTGCTCTCGTCGAGGCGCGTGTTCAGCCGCCGCGGCGTGCTGGTCCCGGGGCTCGATCACCGCTCACTTGCCGGGGCGGGGACCTCGTCCTGGCCGTCCTCCGCCTCCTGCGTCGCCCAGACCAACGGGTGAGCTCCCGCATACCGGGCGAAGGCGTCCTTGCCTTGGTGCAGTACGAGGAGCAGGCGGCAGATCGGTGCCATTGCGACGATGTCGAGCACGCCGAGCCGCAGCGGTGCGGCAACCAGGCCGCCGCCGAGCCGCAGCGCATCACTCACCACGACTCGCATGCGGGTTCGGGGCACCAGGTGCCGGTACCGCTCCTCGGTTCCGGCGAGCAACAGCAGGAGGTGACCGGTCAGTTCCTCGTACAGCGCGTACAGGGCGTCCAGCTCGAGGCCCGCGAGTTCCCCTCCGGCGAGGGCCCGGGCGGCCAGGGCGTCCGCCTGATCGACCGTGCGCAGGACGGCGGCCACGTCGATGTCGATCGGCGGCCTAGCCACAGGTCGCTCCGCGGCGCCGGCCGGCCAGAATGAGGTGGGCAACGAGGGCGGGCTCGCACAGCAGCGCGGGCGAGTCCATTTGTACGGACCAGAAGGCGCGCGCTCCGTCGTCACGGGTCAGGCCCGGCCGCGGTACCGCAACGGTCCGGCCCGGGCCGAGGCAGGGCACGTCCGAGAGGTTCCAGCCCCGCGCGGTGGTGGCCGGCACCATCGCGTAGTAGGCGTCGTGCGAGTCGTAGCAGAACACCGGGCCGCCGAGGACGCGGCTGAGGTAGCGGTCCACCTGCCGGGGCTGGTCGGTCCGCGCCGCCGCGTGTACCTCGGCGGCCGGGACCGGTACGACGGCGAACAGGACACCGGAGGGCAGCAGGGCGAGGCCCTCGTTCCTCCAGCCGTCGAAGGCCAGGGCGGGCACCGGGGCCGCGCAGGCGAGCCACTGCCCGGCGGCGCGCTGCCGCTCGGCCGCGGTGACGATGTGCGCGATCACTCGGCTGCCTCCCTCGGCGCCAATTCGGTTCCCAGGTGGGCCGTGCAGAACACCGGATCGAAGCTGTGCTCGGATCCGTCGCTGCCCCGTACGGTGCCCTTGCCCGCCGGGTGCAGGGGCGGCTCGGTGGTGTCGCATCTGAGCTTGATCTTTAACCTCGCGCGGCGAGGTGGGCCTGGAGCGTGGGTTCGCGTTTGACGGTCTTGCCCACGTCGTGGCGGGGCGCCGGCTTGCGGT
>NZ_JOHO01000108.1 GCF_000719705.1 Streptomyces sp. NRRL S-350
GTCAGGGGGTGGGGTGGCGGGCGTCGTAGGTGAGGAAGGCGGGGCGGCGGGCGGCGAGGAGGAGTACGGCGGCGACGCAAGCGAGGCCGCCGGTGATCACGGAGGTGGCGGGGTTGGTGAGGGCGGCGACGGTGCCGGATTCGAAGTCGCCGAGTCGGGGTCCGCCGGCGACGACGACGATGAAGATGCCCTGGAGTCGGCCGCGCATCTCGTCCGGGGCTGCGACCTGCATCATCGTGTTGCGGAAGATCATGCTGATGGTGTCGGCGCAGCCCGCGACCGCGAGTAGGAGGAGGCCGAGCCAGAGGTTGTGGAGGGCGCCGAAGGCGGCGATGGCCAGGCCCCAGGCCACGACGGCGGCGAGGACGGCTACGCCTTGGCGGTGTACGCGGCTGACCCAGCCCGAGAAGAGCGCGCCGATCAGGGCACCGACGGCGGGGGCGGAGACCAGCAGGCCGACGGTGCCGGCGTCGCCGCCGTAGAAGGTGACCGCGATGGCGGGGAAGAGGGCGCGGGGCATGCCGAAGACCATGGCGGCCAGGTCGGCGAGGAAGCTGGTGCGCAGGTTGGGCTGCTCGCGCAGGAAGCGGAGGCCGTCGAGGACGGAGGCGCGGCCCTTGCGCTCGCCGAGCGGTCGCATGGCGGGCAGGCGCCACATCGCGTAGAGGGTGGCGGTGAAGGCGACGGTGTCGAGCAGGTAGGCGGCTTGGGCTCCGTACGCGCCGATGAGGACGCCGCCGAGCATGGGGCCGACGGTGAGGCCGAGGTTCATGCTGACGGTGTTCAGGGCGTTGGCGGCCGGGAGCTGATGGGCGGGGACCAGCCGGGGGATCATCGCGGACCGGGCGGGTGAGCTGAGGGCGAAGAATCCGGCTTGGACGGCGACGGCGGCGTAGAGGATGGCGACCATGCCGAGGCCGGCCAGCGCCTGCGCGGCAAGGACGGCGGAGACGGCTGCCAGGCCGCCCGAGCCGATCAGGCCCAGCCTTCGCCGGTCGACGGTGTCGGCGATGGCGCCGCCGTAGAGGCCGAAGGCGACCAGTGGGACGAGGGAGAAGATGCCGACCAGGCCGGTCGCGAAGGCGGAGCCGGTCAGGTCGTAGACCTGGACGGAGACGGCGACGGCCGTCATCTGCTGGCCTATGGAGGAGACGGCCTGGCCGATCCAGACGCGGCGGTAGTCGACGTGGTCGCGCAGCGGGCTGAGGTCGGCGAAGGCCCGTCGGTACCACGGACCGGGGGCGGCTACCGGGTCCGGCGGCAGGGGCACGGCGTCAACGGGGGCAACGGCGGCCACTGCGTCGGGTGCAGCCCCGGATTCGGGGCTGGTGCCTGGCTTTGGGCCAGGCCCCGCGGAGGTCCCTGAGACAGGATCCGGGTCGGGGCCGAGTGAGGCAGCGGACGCAGCGGACGCGGAGGTGGAGGAAGCGACGGAGGCGGCGGACGCAGCGGAGGCGGGCTGTTGATGGTTCGACATAGTCCCCCATGCTCCGCCCCGCCCCCCGGCGGCCCCGCACCGGGGCCCGCCTGTGACCCGCACCGGGGCCCGCCCGTTGCTCTCACCGGGGCCCGCCCGCGGCCCCGCGTGCGGGGCCGGCCGCTACCGGTTCAGTACCTGCTTCTCCCCCGCCTCCACCGCGAAGTCGAGCCGGTTGCCCGGCGGCGGGAACGGGCAGATGAAGTGGTCCGAGAAGGCGCACGGCGGCAGGTAGGCCCGGTTGAAGTCGAGGACAGTGCGGCCGTCGGCGTCCGGGGCCGGCAGGGTGATGAAGCGGAAGCGGTAGGTGTCGATGCCGCTGCCGGCGTCCGCGATCACGCCGCTGAGGCGGTTGCCCGACCGGCTGACGGTCAGCGTCCGGTGCTCGCCCGCCACGGTGAAGGCGATCTGCCCGGTGACTGCGAGCGGGCGTTCCCTGCCGTCGGCGTTGGGGACGACGACCGACTGCGTCCCATCCTCGAACGGGGTGAAGATCGCGGGTACAGCCCATTCCGGCGCGTACGGGTGGGCGGAGATGCCGGCGAAGGCGGCGCGCCGGGGCGACGCCGGGTCGAAGACTCTCAGGGCCAGTTCGCCTTCGCGCTCGATGGGGACGAGCAGCAGGTCTCCCAGGGTGGCGGTGTCGGCGGCCGGGTCGCTTTCCGGACGGAGCAGCACCTCGCCGTCCACCGGGGTGTCGGCGCCGGTGGCGGTGATGCCGTCACCCGCCGCCGCCCGTACCCGTACGCCCTCCGCGTCGGCCCACCAGTGCCCGGGCAGGCCGGGGATCTCGGCGGGCTCGGGCTCCAGCCAGTGCGTGCCGGTGAGCGCGAGCTGGCCGTGCCGTGCGCTCACGGACGCCGCCCGCCCGTCGCTCCAGTGCTTCCAGTCCTCCGCGGCCGTCGCCGTCATCGGTCCACCATCCCGGTCGGTCCGCGGGCGGCCCGCCGTTCGGGCGCCCGTCTCGGTCATCCACCACAACACCGCCCACGCGGACGGATCATTCCCGTCGGCCCGAAGTCGCCGGACCCGCAACACGGCGGCAACGCACCGACACGGCGCACGCCACCGGCCGCACGCGTCACCTCCCCGTCGTCTACCCGTCTCGGCGCTTCAGCGGCCGGAACAGCCCTTCCTGCACCACGGACACGACGAGCTGCCCGCTCCGGTTGAAGATCTGCCCGCGGGCCAGGCCGCGCGCGCCGTGCGCGATGGGGGACTCCTGCTGGTACAGCAGCCAGTCGTCCGTCCGGAACGGCTGGTGGAACCACATCGCGTGGTCGAGCGAGGCCATGTCGAAGTGCCGCTCGCCCCACAGCGGCTCGACGGGGGCGCGGACCGCGTCGAGCAGCGTCATGTCGCTGGCGTAGGTGAGGGCGCAGACGTGGATCAGCGGGTCGTCCGGCAGCGGGCCGTCGGTGCGCAGCCAGACGCCGCTGCGTGCTTCGACGTCGGTCAGTTCCTCCTTGGTCCAGCGGAGCCGGTCGACGTAGCGGACGTCGAAGGGCTGACGGCGGCTGATGAACGGCGGCAGTTCGCCGAGCCGGGAGCCGACCTCCTCCAGCGCGCTGGGCAGGTCTTCGGGGGCGGCGACGGCCGGCATCGGGTACTGGTGCTCGATGCCGCCCTCCTCGGGTCTGTGGAAGTCGGCGGTGAGCGCGAAGATCGACCGGCCGCCCTGGATGCCGAGCACCCGGCGGGTGGTGAACGAGCGGCCGTCGCGGATCCGGTCGACCTGGTAGACGATCGGCACGCCAGGCACTCCCGGCCGCAGGAAGTAGGCGTGCAGCGAGTGGACGGGGCGCCCGTCGTCCACCGTGCGCCCCGCCGCGACCAGCGCCTGCCCGGCGACCTGGCCGCCGAACGTTCGCTGCAGGGCCTCCTCAGGGCTACGCCCGCGGAAGATGTTCAGCTCGATCTGCTCGAGGTCCAGCAGATCGACAAGATCGTCGACGGGGGTACCCATGAACGCTTCCTCTCCGGACCCCGGCCCTGCGGCACGGACTCCGATCGAATTCTCCAGCTCACTCGAATTCTCTGGCGACCCGGGTCATTCCCGCTCACCGGCCCTGAGCCTCCAGTTCACTCGAACGAGTAGACGAGTCAACGAGCAGACGAGTCAACGAACGGACGACGGAGACGGCCGGACGACGGAGACGGCCGGACGACGGAGACGGCCGGACGCACCTACGCCTCGACCCCGAGTGCTACGCCCCCATCCCCGACTGCCGCACCGTGATGTTGAGCCGCCCGACCAGCCCCAGCTCCGGATCCGCCGTCCCCTGCAACGTGCGGACCACCCCGTGGTAGGCGAACCGGGCCGGGCCGCCGAACACCAGCAGGTCCCCGCTGGACAGCTCCAGATCGGTCCACGGCCGGGTCCTGGTCTCGGTGTTCCCGAGTCGGAAGACACAGCGGTCGCCGAGCGAGACCGACACCACCGGCGCGTCCGCCCGCTCGTCGCGGTCCTGGTGGAGGCCCATCTTCGCGCCGTGCGGGTAGTGGTTGACGATCGCGACGTCCGGCTCGTACGACGCGGCGCCGGCGACCTGGGGCAGTGCGGCCCCGTACGCCTCGGCGACGGCCTGCCGGGCAAGGCGGCCCAGCTCGGGCGGGAACGGCTTGACGGGGGCGCCGTCCTCGGCGACCCGCCGGTACCCGTACGGGTACCAGTGCCAGCCCAGGCTCACCATTCGTACGGACATCATCCCGCCGGTGGGCATCCGCACCGAGTGCAGCCCGGCCGGCGGACGGGCCCACTCCCGGCAGGCGGCGACCAGGCGCAGCTGCGCGTCGAGGTCGAGCCAGCCGGGCAGCAGGACGGCACCGGGTGCGGGCTCCGATCGCCCGAGCACCCCGGAGGAGCCGGAGGGCCCGGAGGAAGCGGAGGAGTCGGAGGCCTCCTCGCCCCCGGCCGCCCCGGTCGGATCACCGAACAACTCGCCCTGGATCACCCCACCATCCTCCCCCACCAGCCAGGCCGAAGCCCGGCCATAGCCCGGCCGAAGCCCACCGAAACCCGGCCCGGGCCCCTGGCGGCCCCGGCACCCCCGGCACCCCCGGCACCGCCGACACCACGCCTGGCAGGCGGGCGTCAGTCGAACGGTGCGGTATTCCGGAACGCCGATGAGGTGCTGCCAGGGCGGGGGACTGGGCGGAGGAACCGGGAGGAGGCAGGGTCAGCGTTGCGATGAGGCCAAGCGAGTAACCGACAAAAACCGGCTTGGGGGCAGGCCCGGCGCCGGGGCAAGACGGACTGCCGAAGCAGACACTCACCCTGCCCCACTCACTGTCCGCTCGCCCCTTCCCGACATCGTTTCGCGCACCGACCCTTGGACTGACGTCCAGCCACCTCGAGGGAGACCGCCCAGTCATGCGCGCCCACGACGAACACTCGGACCACACCCGACCCGGTCACCGGACCGGCACCCCACGCTCCGCATCGGCCACCTCAGCCGCCCGGACCGGTCTGCTGGCCCTGCAACACAGCATCGGCAACGCCGCCCTCGGCGCCGCTCTGGGGCGCGAACAGTCCGCCCGGGGCGTGACCGTCCAGCGGGCTCTACGCCCCGCGGGCGAACGCCTGGAGACGTACGTCGGAGCCATGGCCGACAGCACGCGCTCGGTGGGCAAGGCGAGGCAGTCACCGGCACTCAGCGCGTTCGGGCGGGCGATTCCCGCCAACCTGGTCGACCTGGAGGAGGAGAGCGCCGACTACGAGCCGGATCCCAAGGACCCGCAGGGCAATGCCCCGAAGGCGGGCGGGCGCTTCGAGAACCTCTACGGGCACCGTGGCCGTCATGATGGAGAACTACCGCTACCCCCCGGAGGAGTACACGGCGAGCGAGGCCTTCATCCACCAGTGGTCCCGAGCCGTGGCGATGTTCAACGCCAACGCCTTCAGCAAGGCGATGCTCAAGGTCCCGACGAAACCCGAGGACGTGCCGGACCGTCTGCCGGACAGCATCTTCCGACAGAACGTCTCGGGCCCCGCCGCCAAGGAAACCCTCGGCGGCCTGTTCCCCGAAGGGGCCGACACCGTGACCTTCCAGGAGAACGACCCCACCTACGAGAAGGTCCTCGCCACTGTCAACGGCAAGTCCACCAGGAACATGGTCAGCACTTTCAACGAGATCAAGGGACTGCCCGACAACCGGAAGTTCCGTATCTCGGGCGGCGCCATCACACGGGTGCAGGGCAACTTCCAGTTGCGGTTCGACGTGACCGACCGAACGGCGTGATCCACCCCGAGCGGGCAGCGGCCGACCCCCGGCTGAGGCATCAGCGCCAGGCCGCCTCGGCGCGCTTCGGCCGAAGCCTCCAGTCCGGCGCGGCGAAGCGGGCCGCAGGCGGCGACGCGGTCTGCTCCGGTGAGCCGGCCCGGTCTGCCGCGGTCGGCGGACGAGCATGGCGGTTCCCAGGGGTGCTCGGCGACCGGACCGGGGTGGCGAGGAGGAAGAGCCGGCCGACCACGGCGGCGGGCTGGAGGTCGAAGACGCTGGTGAAGGGCCGGTGATCAGGAGCAGGGTCCGCCGGCCTCGGAGTTGGCGTGCCACTCGCAGGTGGCGGTGATCTCGCCGTTTGACCAGGTCCGGCGGACGGGCCGAGGCGGACGGGGCGGCGGACGGGCCGGGTGGCCTGGATCAGAGAGAGGGCGAGCGCGGCACCGGCGGTGGTGCTGCGACACCGGGGACACCGCAACACCACGACACCACGACACCGGGAAACGCCAACGGCCGCCCCTCCACCCGGCGGAGAACCCGCGCGGGGGAGAAGCGGCCGTCGAAGCTGGAGCAACCGGCGTCAGTGGATCATGACGCCACGGAGCCCGAAACCTCAGGGCCTCGCAGCCCCGGGGCTTCAGATGCGTTTCAGATGCTCAGGGCCTGACCCGGGAAGATCAGGTTCGGGTTGCCACCGATGACCTTGGCGTTGTTCGTGTACAGGTCGTGCCAGTCCAGGCCCTGCGCAGCGGCGATGGAGCTCAGGGTGTCACCGGACTTGACGGTGTAGCTGCCGCCCTTGGCCGGCTTGGCGTCGTTGGAGCCGGTCCAGGACTTGGCAGCGTTGTCGGCCTTCGGAGCGGCGGCCTTCGGGTTCTGGGCCGGCTTGGCGGCCGGAGCGGCGGGCTTCACGGCCGGAGCGGCCGGCTTGGCAACCGGAGCGGCGGGCTTGACAACCGGGGCAGCGGGCTTGGCGGCCGGAGCGGCAGCCGAGGTGTCGACGGCGGCCGGGGCACCACCCTTGGTCAGACCGGCCTTGACGGAGCACACCGGCCAGGCACCCGGGCCCTGGGAGGCGAGGACCTTCTCGGCGACGGCGATCTGCTGCGCCTTGGTCGCCTGGTTGGCCTGCGCGGCGTAGGCGGTGCCACCGTAAGCAGCCCAGGTGCTGGAGGTGAACTGCAGGCCGCCGTAGAAGCCGTTACCGGTGCTGATGGCCCAGTTGCCACCGCTCTCGCACTGGGCGACGGCGTCCCAGGTGGAGACGGAGGCGGCGGAGGCCGAGGTGGCCGTGACGAGGCCGGCCACCGGCAGGGCCGCGACAGCGGCTCCCGCCACGACAGCCATCCGAACGCGGTTGCGCTTGGTGGCGGTGGAGGTGGTGGCAGCGGCGGTCTCGTTACGGAAAGTCATGAGGTTCCTCTCGACAGCCCCGGGCGGACATGCGGAACCAGGCCCTGAAAAGGGCCGCGTTTCGCTTGCCGCGTCCGTCGGGCGGCCGTGCACGTGTCGGACGTGCCGCTGCCGCCCCGGCCACCCAGCCACTCACCGGCGATCTGTTTCGAGCGATCGCGTCGGCGGGCACCTGCCACTCCCGGCGGGCCGGGGGGCTGTGCGTCGGGGGTGAACCCGGGTGGCGCTCGTTGCGCCGACCAAGAAGCTACGAGTCGGGCGGCGGGGAATCCAAAACTCGGACGGTCTGCCCAGCTCAGCCAAGGGTTACCAGCGGTAACACCGGCACAATCTTGCCCGAAATGTCGGTTTTAGTCGTTGATTCCTAGATCAAACACCACGGCCACGTGAGCCACCTCACGAGTTCAATCCGGCAGTCCCGTCACCGACATCGACAGATTGCGACCACGAGAACACGCCGCGCGGTCGGATCCAGGGCAATTCCCGTCAGCCTCGACGGGCACCCGTGACGCCTGACACAAGGGCCCGTTGGTCATGGCGACCTCCCCCTGTCCGCCCCCGAAGCCCCATCCACACCCATCCGAGGAGACCCTGTGCCGCGCATGCTCGACGTCAGCGACGAGGTCCGGTCCGAGATCGGCGACGACGAGGCCGACCGCCTCCTGGGCGGTGACCGCGCCCCCGACAGCTACGAGTGCACGTCCTGCCGGACCGCCGGCGACACGCACGTGGAGCCCACCAGCACCGTGCTCTTCGTCGGCGACGAGACCGCCGTGCTCGCCTTCGCCCACGCCCGCTGCATCCCCTCCCAGGTGGTGGCGGTCTCCGAGGAGCAGCTGGTCGGCGCCGTGCGCAGCATCAGCCAGTCCCAGACGGGCGCCCCGGACCTCGCCATCCCCGCACCGGCCGGGGCCGCCCCCGCCCCCGGCGCCCCGGCGCCGACCCCGGGAATCTCCGCCGGAACCCAGCCGACCGCCCCCGGCCAGGCCGCCATCCTCGGCATCACCTGCGGTCTCGTCCTGCACGGAAAGGTCGGGCACGCCTCACTCGTGGTCGAGCCCACCGGCCCGGTCGGCCGCCCGGGCAGCACCTCGGGCGAGGACGAGTTCCTCGACCTCCTCCAGGACGCCGGCTTCCAACCCGTCGCCGACCTCGACGAGACCCCGGAGCAGCTGCCCGGCTGGTCGGTCCTGGTCGCGATGGGCAAGCTGCACGCGATCCTGCAGCCCGCAGCCGCGGGTGGCAGCACCGGCTGGTGGCAGGCACATCAGCCGCTGCAGGTCACCGACGCCTGGCGGATGGCGGCGAGCCAGCTGTCCGAGGTGACCATGTACGCCGTTCCGGCCGGCATGGTGGGCCGCCAGCCCCGGGAAGACCTGCTGCGCCAAGCGCTGGAGCGGGCGGTGGCACTGGGCCAGGTCGTCGCCGCCTCCCTCCCGCTCGCCGGCACCTGACGGTCCCGCCCCGCCCCATCCCTTCCGCCCCTCCCATCCCGACGCGCCGGACGGCGGCCGCCCCTTCATCGGGCCGCCCTCCGGCGCGGGCGCGCCCAGCTGTCGTCGACACCAGCACACGTGCAGGTCTCACGGTTCCTTCCCGCGCTTGCCCCATGAGCACCGCTCATGAGCGGACCTCATGGGCAGGTCTCATGAGCACCTCCCATGAGCAGACCTCATGAGCGGCACACATGAGCAACGCTCATGGGCACTTCCCATGAGCCCCACGCATGAGCACTCATGAGCCACCCGCATGACCAACACATGAGCGCCCCGCCACGCATGAACACCCACATGAGCAGCGCTCATGTGCACCCGCCTGAACGCCCCACACTGGCCCCCCGCCCCGCATCCCCCGCCCCTCTCGCTCGTTGGCCCCTACGTGTACAGCTACGACGTCTCCGCGTCCCCCGGCCGGTCCGCCACCGCCCCCCGCTCGATCCCGGGCATGCGGCCGTCGTACGACGCCGAACACCCGCACTCCACCACGCCGATCTATGACGAGCTGTACTCCGAGTACCGGCGGCTCTTCCGTGCCCTGCCCGGCGACCGCTCGGGCGAGGAGGACCTGGCCTTCACCGGATTCGCAGTCCGCGACGGATACCCGCGGCTCGGCGAGCAGCGCCCGTACTTGCCCCAGCACCAGGCCTTCCACACCCTCGCGGGCCAAGCGCCGGGCCTCCCCCAGTTCCTGGCGCCCCAGCCCCACAGCGCGGGCTCGTCCCCCAGCCATCACGGGGGTCACACCGGGCACATGCACCACACGGGCAACAGCAGCCACACCAGCAACATGAGCCAGGCTGGCCACACCGGCAACCGTCCCCACGGACCAAACGCCTTCCAGCCCGGCAACAACAACCCCGGCACCCACCCCCAGCCCACCGCCCCCACCAGCGACGGTTCGGGCTACGCCCCGGCCCCCGTCCCGCACCAAGCCCACTCCCAACACGCGAGCGCCCCGGCCCAGTTCACCAACGGCCAGGGGTGGGTCGCCGCCGGCTACCTCGGGCAGGTCCCGCATCCCATGGCCGTGCCCGCACCCGTACCGCCCGCGCCGCCCGCCCCGTCCCCGGTGATGGGCACGGCCACCGGTCTCGCCACCGCCCCGTCCGCCGGGGGCCGTCACCGCCAGATGCTCTCCCTCCCCCCGGGCCGCAACGGCGATCACCACTGACCACGGCCGACCACCGGCACCCCACCGGCCAGCGCCGCCTGCCTGCCTGCCCCACCGCCCCACCGCCCCGCCCCGCCCACGCCGAGAAACACCGGAGGGCCCCGCCACCACCGTGACGGGGCCCTCCGGCCGTCCGCAGAAGAACGCGCCACTGCCGCGCCCCTGCTGCGTCCTCTACTCTTGTACGCCTACCACTACTTCCCTGCTACCTACTGTCCCCTACCTGCTACCTGCTACCTGCTGCTACTTCTTCTTCCGCTTCTCGCGGACCCGCACCGAGATCGAGATCGGCGTCCCGACGAACCCGAACTCCTCGCGCAGCCGACGCTCGATGAAGCGCCGGTAGCCGGCCTCCAGGAAGCCCGAGGCGAACAGCACGAAGCGGGGCGGCCGGATGCCCGCCTGGGTACCGAACAGGATGCGCGGCTGCTTGCCGCCCCGGATCGGGTGCGGGTGGGCGGCCACCAGCTCACCGAGGAAGGCGTTCAGGCGCGCGGTCGGGATGCGGGTCTCCCAGCCCTCCAGCGCGGTCTCGACCGCCGGGACGAGCTTCTCCATGTGCCGGCCGGTCTTGGCCGAGACGTTGACGCGCGGGGCCCACTGCACCTGGACGAGGTCGCGCTCGATCTCGCGCTCCAGGTAGTAGCGGCGCTCCTCGTCCAGCTGGTCCCACTTGTTGTAGGCGATGACGACGGCGCGCCCGGCCTCGACGGCCATCGAGATGATCCGGGTGTCCTGCTCGGCGAGGGTCTCGCTGGCGTCGATCAGGACGACCGCAACCTCGGCCTTCTCCAGCGCGGAGGAGGTGCGCAGCGAGGCGTAGAAGTCGGCGCCGGCGGTCAGGTGGACCCGGCGGCGGATGCCGGCGGTGTCGACGAACTTCCAGGTCTTGCCGCCGAGTTCGATCAGCTCGTCGACCGGGTCACGGGTGGTGCCGGCCAGCTCGTTGACGACGACGCGTTCCTCGCCGGCGACCTTGTTCAGCAGGCTGGACTTGCCGACGTTCGGCCGGCCGATCAGCGCGATGCGGCGGGGGCCGCCGGGGGCCGCGTCGCCGAAGGTCTGCGGCGGGGCCTCGGGCAGCGCGTCCATGACGGCGTCGAGCAGGTCGCCGGAGCCACGGCCGTGCAGAGCGGAGACGGGGTACGGCTCGCCCAGGCCGAGCGACCACAGGTAGGCGGCCTCGGCCTCGGTGGACGGGCCGTCGACCTTGTTGGCGCACAGGACGGTCGGCTTGCCCGCCCGGCGGATGATCTTGATCAGGGCCTCGTCGGTGTCGGTGGCGCCGACCTTGGCGTCCACGACGAACAGCACCGCGTCGGCCTGCTCGATGCCCAGCTCGGCCTGGGCGGCCACCATGGCGTCGATGCCGAGGACGTCGATCTCCCAGCCGCCGGTGTCGACCACCTTGAAGCGGCGGCCGTTCCAGCTGGCTTCGTAGGTGACCCGGTCGCGGGTGACGCCCGGCTTGTCCTCGACGACGGCCTCACGGCGGCCGATGATGCGGTTCACCAGGGTCGACTTGCCGACGTTCGGGCGGCCGACCACGGCCAGTACCGGCAGGGGGACGTGCTCGGTGCCGTCGAAGCCGTCGACACCGTCCAGGTCGAAGCCCTCTTCGGCGGCGAGGGCCATGAACTCGGCGTAGTCGGAGGCGTCCAGCTCACCGGGGCCGGTGGCTGCGTGCTCTGCGGTCATGTTCGTCTGTTCCGTTTCCCGGCCCGGCCCTTCCCAGGGGCGGCCCGTGCGTACCTGCCCCGTCTGGGGCAGCGCGATGGTTGTCTCCGCGGCGCCTCGGCGGCCCGCGGTTCACTCAGTGGCCGGACCGGCGGGAGCCGGACCAGCAGTCGTTCAACCCGACAGCAGCCGGGACGGGCAAGGACCCGACCGACAGCAGTCGGGACCGGCAAGGGTCAACCGACGGCGATCCCCGATCGCAGCCCCTCACCACAGCCCCCGACCACAACCCCCCACCACAACCCCCGACCGCAGTTCGCGACAGCAGTCGGAGCCGGCGGTCGGAGCCGGCAGGGGTCAGACCGACGACAAACCGGCCCGCTCCTCCACCAGCGCGGCGATCCGGTCGATCACCTGCTCGAGGGTGAGCTCGCTGGTGTCCACCCGGACCGCGTCCGCGGCCTGGGTCAGCGGCGCCGTCTTCCGGGAGGAGTCGGCGGCGTCGCGGCGGGCGAGATCGGCGGCCATCGCGGTGATGGTCGCCTCGTCGACGCCCTTGGCCCGCAGCTCGGCCGCCCGGCGCATGGCGCGGGCCGCCTCGGATGCGGTCAGGAAGACCTTGACGGTGGCGTTCGGGAAGACCACCGTCCCCATGTCCCGGCCCTCTGCAACGATGCCACGCTCGGCGACCTCGGCGCAGCCCCGCTGCAGCTCCACCAGCCGGGCCCGTACGGCCGGCACCGCGGACACGGCGCTGACCTGCGCGGTCACCTCGGGGCCGCGGATCGGGCCGGAGACGTCCTGGCCGTCCACCGTGATGGTGGGGCCGTCGGCGTCCGTGCCCGACACGATCACCGGCTTGCCGCAGGCGACGGCCACCGCGTCCGGGTCGTTCACGTCGACGTCGTTGGCCAGCATCCACCAGGTCATCGCCCGATACATGGCGCCGGTGTCCAGGAAGCTCAGACCCAGCCGGGCGGCGACGGCCCGCGAGACGGTCGACTTTCCGGAGCCGGAGGGTCCGTCGATGGCGACGACGACCGGGGCGTGCGCTCGGTCGGCAGTGTCCACGGGGCGAACCTCTCTCTGACGCATGGAGCCGAAGCCTGCGCAGGCGGACGGCCGGGGATTGTCTCCCTCAAGGTTAATGGACCGCCGAGGTCGCCCGCTCCGCCGTCCGTCGGGGCCCTACCCGGCGCCCGCCCCAGCCTGTACCCGGCCCGTCCACCGACTCCTACCCCTGTCTC
>NZ_JOHO01000109.1 GCF_000719705.1 Streptomyces sp. NRRL S-350
CCCCCGGCCCCCGGCCCCCCGGCTCCCCGGCTACCCGGCCGCGAGCTGGTCAACTTCCGTGCCAGTGGCGCCGCCCAAGGCTGATCAGACGCAGTTGCAGGCGTGCGGTGGCGGCGATCCGCTGCTCCCGGGCCGGGTCGGCCTCCTGCGCCTCCAGGAAGGCGGAAGCCGTGGACACCATGTGGTCCACGTACAACTCGGCGAGCATCCGCAGGTCCTGCTCACTCCACCCCCGCGACACCGGCTGCAGCGCCAACGCGGCCACCACCTCGGCGGCGAAACGGCCCAGTTCGGCGTCGATCGCCTCGCGCACCTGCCTCACCCCGCCGTGCCGCTCACGCGACAGGAAACGGACGTGCGAGCGGTGCTCACGGACGTGCCGTTCGATCACGTCCACTGCGCGGTCGATCAGCTCCTCGGCACCGCCGGCTTCGGCGAGCACCGAACGGATCATGACGTGCAGGCTCGCCAGCGACTCCTCGACCAGTGCGACGCCGAGGGCGGCGAGGTCCGGGAAGTGCCGGTAGAACGCGGCCGGGGAGAGCCCGGCCTCCCGGGTGACCTCGCGGACGCCCAGGCTCGCCAGGTTCTGCTCGGCCAGCAGGTGCAATCCTGCGTCCAGCAGGGCCCGTCGGCTCTGCTGCTTCTGGGCCTGTCTGGCCCCAACGGTGTGACTCACGCCATTCAGTAAACAGTCGTTTGCCGAACTTGGCCAGTCGGCGTACAGTGGGACCGAAGTCAGCGAACACTTGTCAACCGAAACCGGTGCGGCCTCGGCCCCCGAGCGCCCGGGGGCGGGGGCTCGAGGCTCGTTCAAAGGCCGGGCCCCGACCCGCGTCGACCAGACCAGACCCGAGCCGAGCCGAGCCGAGCCGACCTGATCCGACCCGCAGTCAAAGCCCAAGCCAAGCGCGAGCCGAGTGACAACCGCACCGTGAGCCGAAGCACGAGCCACAACCGAAGGAGTCAGCCGTGATCCTGTTCTCCGCCCTCGTCGCCATGGGCGTCCTGATCGGCGCCGCCGCCCACACGTCGCTCCCGGTCTTCCTCGCCGCCTCCGCCGCCATCACCGCGTGGCTGCTCGCCTTCGGCGCCCGCGAGGGCATCTCCCGCCTGCGCCGGCGCTGACCCGACACACCCCGGACCGAACCCCCGTCCACTCCTCAGAGAGGACCCGCACCGCCATGAGCACCGTCACCAACGACCGGCACGTCAACCGTCAGGGCACCGCCGACGCCGACGGCATGGCCATCGCCTCCTTCCTCCTCGGCCTCCCGGGCCTGCTGCTCTTCAACATCGTCCTGGGCCCGCTCGCCATCACCCTCGCCACCCTGGCCCTGGTGCGCGGCACCCGCCGGCGCGGCCGCGCCGTCCTCGGCCTGGTGCTCGGCGTCGCCTCTCTGGCGATCCTCGCCATCACCACCGTCACCTCCCACGGTGTGCTCATCGACTTCAGCTCCTGATCCGTCCTCAACTCACTTCCGGACCAGCTGCGGCCGTCGAACAGCTGATCCCGTCAACCCGCCCCGTTCCCCGGGCCCGCCACGTAGGGTGGCCGCATCGGCCGGGCTACCTCAGGGGGCAGGAGTGACTACGGAGAACCGCAGCGACGCAGAGCCGGCAGGGCCCGGCCCGACCGGCGGACGCCTGCTCGCTGTGAGCGACCTGCACATCTCGTACCAGGAGAACCGCGACCTGGTGGAGAAGCTGCAGCCCACCCACCCCGACGACTGGCTGCTCGTCGCCGGTGACGTCGCCGAGCTCACCACCAGCATCGAGTGGGCCCTCGGCACGCTCGCCGAGCGCTTCGCCCGCGTGGTGTGGGCGCCCGGCAACCACGAGCTGTGGACCCACCCCGAGGACCCGGTCCAACTACGCGGCGTGGCCCGGTACGAGCACCTGGTGGAGCTCTGCCGCGGTCTGGGCGTGGTGACTCCGGAGGACCCGTACCCGGTCTGGGAGGGCGCCGACGGACCGGTCCGGATCGCCCCGCTCTTCCTCCTCTACGACTACTCCTTCCGTGCACCGGGCACGACCACCAAGGAGGAGTCCCTGGCGGCCGCCTACGAGAGCGGCATCGTCTGCGCGGACGAACGGATGCTCCACCCGGATCCGTTCCCGGACCGCGACTCCTGGTGCCGCGAACGCGTCCGGCTGACCGAGCAGCGGCTGGCGGCCTGTGACCCGGACGTCCCGCTCGTCCTGGTCAACCACTATCCGCTGGTCCGCCAACCCACCGAGATCCTCTGGTACCCCGAGTTCGCCCAGTGGTGCGGCACCGAGCTGACCGCCGACTGGCACCGCCGCTTCAACACCGCCGCGATGATCTACGGCCATCTGCACATCCCCCGCAAGACCAGCTACGACGGTGTTCCCTTCGAGGAGGTCTCGCTGGGCTACCCGCGCGAGTGGCGTAAGCGCGGCCTACCGGACCCGTTGCTGCGCGAGGTGTTCCTGCGGGCCACGGACTGACCCCCGGGCGCAGCCGACTGCCCGTCTGCTCGCTTCTCCCCTCCCGTCACCTCCTGTTCCACCCGGGCCTGGCCGGTCCGGGCTTGCTCGGTCCGGGCTTGCTCGGTCCGGGCTGTCCGGTCCTTCTCAGCCCGGACGGTCTGCTCAACCCGGCCCGTCGGCCCGGTCCGGGCCATCTGCTCGGTCTGCGTGGTCTTGTCCTCCGTCCTACTCCGCCGCGATCGCCCGCAGGACGTCCAGCCGCGCCGCCCGCCCCGCCGGCCGGAGGCCCGCCACCGCACCCGCCAGCAGTCCGGCCGCCAGGACGAGGGCCAGCTGCTCGGGCGGTATCGCGAACGAGCCGGTCCCGGCGCTGTCCGAGGCCCGCACCAGGGCCCAGCCGAGGAAGGCCCCGAGCCCCAGGCCGCCCACCGTGCCGAAAGCCGCGACCAGGACCGACTCCCAGCGCACCATGCCGCGCAGTTGAGCCCTGGTCTGGCCGACGGCCCGCAACAGCCCCAGCTCCCTGGTCCGCTCGTGCACCGCCAGGGTCAGTGTGTTGGCGATGCCCAGCAACGCGATCAGCACCGCCAGTGCCAGCAGCGCGTAGATCACCGAGAGCATGGTGTCGACCCCGGAGGCCGCGCTCTTCGCGTACTCGGCCCGGTCCTGCACCTGCGGACTGCCGAAGGGGACCAGCGCCCGCGTCACGGCCGCCTTGCCGGCGGCGGGCGAGACGCCGTCGCGCAGTCCGATCGCCACCATGGTGTCGGCGTCCTGTCCCCGGTGCGGGGCCCAGGCCTGCCGGGTCATCAGGTAGTCCCCGGCCAGCCCGCCGCCCTCGTACAGCGCCCGGATGGTGAACGGGCCGCCGGTGCCGTCGGCGAAGCCGACGGTGACGGTCTGTCCGAGCCGCCATCCGTGCTGCTGCGCCTCACTGCGGGAGACCGCCAGGCCGTCCGTGCCGAGCGCGTCCATCGAACCGTCGACCCGGCCGAGGTCGACGATCCCGGGCAGCCGGGCGGGGTCGGTGACGTCCAGTGTCCGGCCGTGCCCGTCGATCCGGGCGACGCCCCGGCCGAGCCCGACCGCCTGCCGGACCTCGGGCAGGCCGGCCAGGGCGTCCGCCACCTTGGGGCTGATCCCGCTGCCGCCGGCCCCGAACGAGGCGGTGGTGATGGCGAGGTCGCCCGCGAAGGACTTGCTCACCGTGGAGTCCAGGGTGGCCTTGATCGACGCGCCGAAGACGGTGAACAGCGTGACCACCGCGACCCCGATCATCAGCGCGCTCGCGGTGGCTGCCGTGCGCCGCGGGTTGCGGGCCGCATTGCGCCGGGCCAGCACCCCGGAGACCCCGCGCAGCCTGGGCAGCGGCGCACCCAGCGTCCGGACCGCGAAGGCGGCGGCGACCGGCCCGAGCACCACCGTGCCCGCCAGCACCGCCAGCGCCCCGACCGCCGTCAGCACGACGGACGGGCCGTCGGTCGCGCCGAGGGCGGCCACCGGCACTCCTCCGGCCGCGAGCAGCCCGCCGACCACCAGCCGGGCGGTGCCCGCGCGCCCCTGCGCGGCCCGGTCGACGCCGGTCTCCCTCAGGGCCGCCAGCGGAGCCGTCCGCCCGGCCCGGACGGCCGGCAGCAACGCCGAGCCCACCGCGACCGACGTCCCGACCAGCAGCGGCAGGAGGACGGCGGCCGCGCTGATCACCATGCCGCCGGTCGGCAGGGCGAAGCCGAACGCCGAGAACAGCGCCTTGAGCCCGGCGGCCACTCCGATCCCGCCCAGCAGTCCGCCGAGCGAGGCCAGCAGGCCCACCGTCAGTGCCTCCGCCAGCGTCGCCCCGAGCACCTGGGCGCGGGCCGCGCCGAGCGCCCGCAGCAGTGCGTTCTCCCTGGTCCGCTGGGCGACCACGATGGCGAAGGTGTTGTGGATGGTGAACGTGGCCACCAGCAGCGCGATCCCGGCGAAGACCAGCAGCAGCGTGGTGAACGTGGTCAGGAACCGCCCGGACAGCAGCTGGGTGGACTCCTGGGTGGCGGCCGTGCCGGTGATCGCCTGGACGCCGGAGGGCAGCTGCGGGGTGATCCGGTCGACCAGCTCCTGCTGGGAGACCCCGCCCGCCGCACGGACCTGGATCGAGCCGGCCTGCCCCGCGCCCTTGGGCGTGAGGTGGCGTTCGGCGTCCGCGAAGGTCATCGCGGTGAAGGTGCTCGGCCCCATGCCGTCCGCGCTCGCCCCGAAGGTGGCGATGCCGACGACGGTGACCGGCAGCGGATCGGGGGTGCGCAGCACGGTGGTGGAGCCGAGGTGCAGACCGCCCGCCTTCGCCGCGCCCCGGTTCACCACGACCTCGCCCGGGGCAGCCGGTGCCCGGCCCTCGGCCAGCCGGTACGGGTTGAGCCGGCTGTCGGTGAGCCAGTTGCCCGCCAGGGTGGGCGGGCCCTGGCCGCCGATCGGCTTGCCGTCGCTTCCGATGAGCTGGCCCGCGCCCTGGACGGACGGCTCGGCGGCCGCCACACCGGGGACGGTGCGCAGTCGGTCGGCGAGCGCCGCCTCCACCGGCGCCCGTACTCCGCCGGCCGTGCCCGGGGAGTCCAGGACGTCGGCGCTGCGGACCACGACGTCGGTGCCCGCGTTGGCGTCGGCGAAGAGGGTGTCGAAGTTGGCCCGCAGGGTGTCGCCCAGCACCATCGTGCCGGTCAGGAAGCTCACTCCGAGCAGGATGGACAGCAGGGTGCCGGCCAGCCGGCGCTTGTGGGCGCGCAGCGAGCGGAGGCTGAGCCGGAAGGGCGCGGCGTTCATGACCGCCCCCGCTCGAAGGCCTTCATCCGGTCCAGCACCAGCCCGGCGGTCGGCCGTTCCATCCGGTCCACCAGCCGGCCGTCGGCGAGGAACAGTGCCTCGTCGGCCCAGCCGGCGGCCGTCGGGTCGTGGGTGACCATGACCACGGCCTGCCCCATGTCGTCCACCGCCCGGCGCAGCAGGCCGAGCACCTCGCCGCCGGTGCGGGAGTCGAGGTTGCCGGTCGGCTCGTCGGCGAAGACCACCTGCGGCCGCCCGGCCAGGGCGCGGGCCACCGCGACCCGCTGCTGCTGGCCGCCGGAGAGCTCGCTCGGGCGGTGCTGCAGCCGGTCGCCGAGGCCGACGATGTCGATCAGCGCCGTCAGCCAGGCCTGGTCGGGGGCGGCCCCGGCCAGGTCGAGCGGCAGGGTGATGTTCTCCCGGACGGTGAGCGCGGGCACCAGGTTGAAGGCCTGGAACACGAAGCCGATCCGCTCCCGGCGCAGCAGCGTGAGCCGTCGGTCGTTGAGCGAGCCGAGTTCGGTGTCGCCGATCCAGGCGGTGCCGGCGGTGAGCGTGTCCAGACCGGCCGCACAGTGCATCAGAGTGGACTTGCCCGAGCCGGAGGGCCCCATGATCGCGGTGAACCGCTCGGCCGGGAACTCCACCGTGACGTGGTCCAGCGCCCGGACCTCCGTGCCGCCGACACCGTGGATCTTCACGGCATCGGCGACCCGGGCTGCGGTGCCGCGTACGACATCGAGGGTGGTCACCTGGCGCCTCCTTCCGGGGCGTCGTCCCGCTGGGGCTCGGTGAGGACGGCCCGCTTGGCGCGGTACTCCTCGGCGTCGATGTCGCCCTCGGCGAAGCGGCGGCCCAGGACGGCCAGCGGGTGCTCGGCGGCGGATCCGGCCCCGGCACCGGTCCCGAAGCCGGCCCCGTACGCGTGCCCGAAGCCGCAGCCGCGACGCCGCCAGACCGTCCGGCGCAGCAGCAGGACCACCAGGAACACGACGGCGATCCAGAGCAGGGGGACCAGCAGGATCCAGGGGCCGGGCCCGTGCCCGTGCCAATCGGCCAGCTGCGTGTACATGGTCGTCCAACTCCTCGGTGGTGGGCCTCCAGGACCTCGGGTGGTTCCCGAGGTGTCCCGAGCGTCCCGCCGAGGGGCCTCATCACGCGTCCTACCAGCAGCGGCAGTTGGGCTACTCCCGGGAGAGTACGGATCCCCCGCGACACGCCGGGCCGGAAGCAGTCCCCGTCCCTCGGCCCGGCCGGCCCGGCCACACCGCCCGGCCAGCCGGCCCCTCGGCCCGGCCGGCCCGGCCGCACCGCCCAGTCAGCCGGCCCCTCAGCCCAACCAGCCCGGCCGCACCAGCCCTGACTCGTACGCCAGCACGACCAACTGCGCCCGGTCCCGCGCGCCGAGCTTCACCATGGCCCGGCTGACGTGCGTCTTCGCCGTCAGCGGGCTGACCACCAACCGCCGGGCGATCTCCTCGTTGGACAGCCCCATCCCGACCAGGGCCAGCACCTCGCGCTCCCGCTCGGTCAGCATCGAGACGTCCGAGAGCCCCTGCGGCGCCGCCTCGGGCGCCTTCGACCGGGCCGCGAACTCGCCGATCAGCCGTCTGGTCACCCCCGGCGAGAGCAGCGCGTCCCCCGCCACCGCGACCCGGATCGCCCGCAGCAGGTCGGCCGGTTCGGTGTCCTTGACGAGGAAGCCCGCCGCCCCGGAGCGCAGCGCCTCGAAGACGTACTCGTCCAGTTCGAAGGTGGTCAGCACGACCACCCGTACGGAGGACAGCGCCGAGTCCTCGGCGATCCTTCTGGTCGCCTCCAGGCCGTCCATCCTGGGCATCCGGATGTCCATCAGCACGACGTCCGGCAGGAGGTCGCGGGCGAGCCGCAGCGCGGCCTCGCCGTCGTCCGCCTCGCCGACCACCGTGAGGTCGTCCTGGAGGTCCAGCAGGGCCCGGAAACCCGCCCGGACCAGCAGTTGGTCATCCGCCAGCAGTACCCGAATCACTCGCTCCCCGCCTTCGGTGTCGGCAGCTCCGCCCGGACCCGGAAGCCGCCGTCGGGCAGCGGCCCCGCCGTGATGGTGCCACCGAACGCGGCCGCGCGTTCACGCATCCCGACCAGCCCGCTGCCCGATCCGCCGGCGTCGCCGAGCACGGCCGGCCCCGGGTCCTCGACCCGGACGACCAGTACGGCGGGATCCCTCCAGTCGAGCACCACGGCGGCCTGCCGGGCCGCCGAGTGCCGGACGACGTTGGTGAGCGCCTCCTGGACGATCCGGAAGGCGGTGAGGTCGACGGCTGCGGACAGCGGGCGCCGCTCGCCGTGCTCGTGGACCTCGGCCTCCAGGCCCACCCGGTCGGCCTGCTCGGTGAGTTCGTCCAGCCGGTCCAGGCCGGGGGCCGGCCCGCGCGGCGCCGCCCCGGGCCCGCGCAGCGTCGCGAGCACCTGACGGACCTCGCCGAGCGCCTCCTTGCTGGTCGACTTGATGGTGACCAGCGCGGTGCGGGCCTCCTCCGGCCGCCGGTCGAGCAGGGCGAGTGCCACCCCCGCCTGGATGTTGATCAGCGACAGACTGTGCGCCAGGATGTCATGCAACTCCCGGGCCATCTTGAGGCGTTCCTCGTTGGCCCGGCGTTCCTCCAGCTGCTGCCGGTAGGCCCGGTGGGCAGCCGTCCGCTCGCGCCGGAACCGCACCAGCTCGGCCCCCGCCATCACCAGCAACAGCCAGGCCAGCAGGCCGAGTTCCGGCAGCCACGGGGAGCCGGCGGGCGGGGCGGCGCGCTGCCACCCGGCGGGCAGCGCGAAGGTGACCAGCACGTGCACCAGGTAGACCCCGCCCAGACCGGCCCAGGCCGCCCGGCGGTGCCCGGCGCCGACCGCGGCGCAGCAGGCGATCAGCCAGCTCACGAAGACCGGCCCGTACGGGTACCCCGCGGCCAGGTACCCGGCGGTGACCAGCGAGGTGCCGGCCGCCGCGGCGACCGGGCGGCGGAAGCGCAGCACCAGCAGGGCCGGCCCGACCACCAGCAGGAGGTAGCCGAACGCGTCCAGCGGGGCCCGCCCGTGCTGGTTGTGCGCGGCGAAGGTCGAGCCGACCACCTGGACCACCGCGACCACCACCGCCAGCCCCAGCGGCAGCCCCGCCTTGGCCGCCCGCACCCACGGCGGGCGCCACGGCTCGGGCGGCTCCCCCGCGGACGCGGACGACTCCTCCGCGGGCGCGGGCGGCTCCGGCGGCTGCGACATGGGCGGCATCATGCCCACAAGCTAGACCCGCGCCCCGGCCCCCCGCGTCCTCCACCAGTGGCGTTCGGGCGTACTCCCGCTGGAGTACGCCCGAAGCCGCCCCCGCCTGTCCCCTACCCCGCCTACTCCTCTGCCCCGCCTACCCCCCTGCCCCCGCCGTCCCCTCTGCGCCCTGCGACCCATCCGACGCCTCCGGCACCTCCGCCGCCCCGAAGGTCGCCGAGGCCTCCGGTCGCGCCAACGTCACCACCAACTCGCCGTCACTCACGTCCGCGATCAGCGTGTCCCCCTCCCGGACCGACCCGTCCAGCAGCAGGTTGGAGATCCGGTTGTCCAACTCCGACTGGATCGTGCGACGCAGCGGCCGGGCCCCGAACTCCGGCTGGTACCCCCGGTTGACCAGGAATTCCTTGGCCGCGTCGGTCACTTCCAGCTGGACGTCCTGCGCCCGCAGCCGGCGTCGGCTGCGCTCCAGCAGCAGGTCCACCACCGACAGCAGGTCCTTCCGGGTGAGCGCGTGGAAGACGATCACCTCGTCGATCCGGTTGAGGAACTCCGGCCGGAAGTGCCGGCGCAGGTCGCCCATCAGGTCGTCCCGCAGTGCCGCGTCAGGAGCCCCGCTCCGGGCGTCGACGTTCCCCGAGCGGTCGAGGATCCGCTGCGAGCCGATGTTGCTGGTCATGATCACCACGGTGTTGCGGAAGTCGACCGTACGCCCCTGGGCGTCGGTCAGCCGCCCGTCGTCCAACACCTGGAGCAGCAGGTTGAAGACGTCCGGGTGCGCCTTCTCCACCTCGTCGAAGAGCAGCACGCTGTACGGCTTGCGGCGCACCGCCTCGGTCAGCTGCCCGGCCTCGTCGTAGCCGACGTAGCCGGGCGGGGAGCCGACCAGCCGGGAGACGGTGTGCTTCTCCTGGAACTCGCTCATGTCGAAGCGGATCATCCGGTCCGGGTCGCCGAACAGCAGTGCCGCCAGCGCCTTCGCCAGTTCGGTCTTGCCGACGCCGGTCGGCCCGAGGAAGAGGAAGGAGCCGGTCGGCCGGTCCGGGTCGCCCATCCCGGCGCGGCTGCGGCGCACCGCCTGGGAGACGGCGGTGACCGCCTCGTCCTGGCCGATCACCTTCTCGTGCAGGTGGTGCTCCAGCTTGAGCAGCCGCTCCTTCTCGGTCGCGTTCAACTCCGCGACCGGGATGCCGGTCCGGGAGGACAGCACCTGCGCGATGTCGTCGGCCGTCACGTCGACGACCTCCTCGCGGGACTCGGTGATCGCCGCCAGTTCGTCCTCGGTCTGCCGCAGCTCAGTCTTCAGGTTGGCCGCCCGGACGAACTCCTCGTCCGCGACGGCCTCCTCCAACTCCCGCTTCAGCTTCGTGATCCGGTCCTGCACGCCCGTCGCCTCCGTGGAGCCGCTCAGGCTGCGCAGCCGCACCCGCGCACCGGCCTGGTCCAGCAGGTCGATGGCCTTGTCGGGCAGGAAGCGGTCGCTGACGTACCGGTCGGACAGCGCCGCCGCCGCGTCCAGCGCCTCGTCGGTGAACCGCACCTGGTGGTGCGCCTCGTAGGCGTCGCGCAGCCCGTGCAGGATCTCGACGGTCTCCTCGACGGTCGGCTCGGGCACCAGCACCGGCTGGAAGCGGCGCTCCAGCGCGGCGTCCTTCTCCACGTGCTTGCGGTACTCGTCCAGCGTGGTCGCGCCCACGACGCTCAACTCGCCGCGCGCCAGGGCAGGTTTGAGGATGTTGCCGGCATCCATCGAACCTTCGCCGCCACCGCCCGCACCGACCACGGTGTGGAGTTCGTCCAGGAAGAGGATCACGCTCTTCTCGGCCGCCGTGACCTCGTCGATCACACTCTTCAGCCGCTCCTCGAACTCACCCCGGTACTTGGAGCCGGCCACCAGCGCGGTCAGGTCGAGGGTGACCACCCGCTTCCCCCCGAGGCTCTGCGGCACGTCCCCCGAGACGATCCGCTGTGCCAGGCCCTCGACGATCGCGGTCTTGCCGACGCCCGGCTCGCCGATCAGCACCGGATTGTTCTTGGTGCGCCGGGAGAGGATCTCGACGGTCTGCTCGATCTCCTCGGCCCGCCCGACCACCGGGTCCAGCCGCCCCGACCGCGCCTCCTCGGTGAGGTCGCGCCCGTACTCGTCCAACGTCGGCGTCTCACTCGGCTGCGCGCCCGTACCACCGCGCTCACCCCCGCTGCCGCGCCCCTCCAGCGCCGACTTCAGCGCCTCCTGCGAGGGCGCCGCATTGCGCAGCGCCACGCCCGCACCCGAACGCTCCTGGTCCAGCAGGGCGCCGAGGATGTGCTCCGGCCCGATGTACGAGGCCCCGGCCGCCTGCGAACGGGTGTGCGCGGCCAGCAGCGCGCGCTTGGCGGACGGGGTGAGCGCCGGCCGGCCGTCCGCCGTGTCGGAGGTGCCCGACGGCAGCGCGTGCTCCAGGTCGCCGGACAGCCGGTCCGGGTCGACGCCCGCCCGTTCCAGCATCCGGCGGGAGGGCTCCACCCGGGTGGCCGCCCAGGCCAGGTGCGCGGTGTCGAGGTCGCTGGAGCCGTCCTCCGCCGCCCGGCGCGCGGCCAGCGCCAGCAGCTCCTGCGAGGACTCACTGAGCAGCCGCCCGATCGGCACCCGCTGCACGGCGGGTGGGGAGGCCAGCGGACTCATCCCGAAGAACCGGCTGAGCAGGTCGGAGAACGGGTCGTTCGATCCGAACGGGGGCATGGTCACGGCGCTTCACCTCTCCGGAACGGTTTGCAGCCACACAAACACAGGCCGCACCGCCCCGCCTGTCGAGCCGGACGGCACCGCCGCCTGCCCGCCGCACGCTCGCCGTCAACCGGTGAAGCGGTCCAACAGCACGCCGCCGCAGTACGTGACCGCCATCGCCAGCAGCCCGCCCATGACGTTGCGCCCCACCGCCCGCGCCGGGCCGGCCCCACCCAGCCGGGCACTCGCCCAACCCGACAGCGTGAGCGCGGTCACCACCGCCACCACCGTCACCGCCAGCCGCCACGACTCCGGCGGCAGCAGCACCGCCAACAGCGGCACCAGCGCACCCAGCGTGAACGCGGCCGCACTGGCCAGCGCCGCCTCCCACGGATTGGTCAACGCCGCAGGATCGATGCCGAGTTCGGTCTGCGCGTGCGCCGCGAGCGCATCCCGTTCGGTCAACGCCACCGCCACGTCCCGGGCCAGGTCGTCCGCCAGCCCACTGCCCCGGTAGTAGTCGGTCAACTCGTCGAGCTCCCCCTGCGGATCCTCCGCCAGCTCCCGCCGCTCCTTCGCCAACGCCGCCCGCTCGGTGTCCCGTTGGGTACTGACCGACACGTACTCGCCGGCCGCCATCGACATCGCACCCGCCAACAGCCCCGCCACCCCCGCCGCGAGCAGCGCCGACCGCGAACCCGTCGCCCCCGCCACGCCGGTCACGATGCCCGCCGTCGACACCACACCGTCGTTCGCGCCCAGCACCGCCGCCCGCAGCCAGTTCAGGCGCGACGACAGCTCCGCCCGCGACTCCCCGACCTGCTCAGCCATCGTCCACCACTCCCAGACACCCGACCGGTCCCCCGATCCTCACCCGCCCCCTCTACCCCCTGTCTCTTATACACATCTGACGCTGCCGACGAAGAGGATAGTGTAGATCTCGG
>NZ_JOHO01000110.1 GCF_000719705.1 Streptomyces sp. NRRL S-350
GGGGCTTGGAGTACGTCACTGCTTGTCTCCCTTGTCGGTGGGCTGCTCTTGTGCGGCCCGACATGGACAAAGTTAGTGCCTAGGCACTAACGTGTCAAGAAAAAAGTTAGACATACGGGCGGGGGTGGGCACACACTGCGCTCGGCGCTACCCTGACGCTCAGCAACAGACCCCCGTCGGGCGCACCCCGCACCCGCCCGGACCCCGAAGGAGACCCCTGCCATGCCCCGCACTCTGCCCGACCTCGCCGCCGCCCTCGCGACCCACCTGACCGGGGACTGGGCCGCATCCCCGGACCGCGGCACGGTCCTCCTCACGAACGCGGACGGGCGCGTGCTGCGCCTGGCCAACCCCGTCGCCGACCATGTCGAGATCACAGGGGTGCCGCCGGCCTCTGTGCCGGAGGGCTTCCCCGTGGGCGAAGCGCTGGCCGGGCGCAGCTGGGGAGAGGCGCGCGCGAGCCTGGGGGACCGACCGCAGAGCATCGCCGCCGACGTGGAGGGGCGGCTGCTGCCCGTGTACCGGACCACGCTCAACACGCTGGACCGCGCGGTGCGCGAGTGGCGCTCCGGTGTGGCTGCCGTGGATCGCACCGCCGCCGCGCTCGCGTCGGTGCCCGGCGCGGTGCGCATGGGCAACCCCGCCGTCCGGGGCAGCGCACGGCTGCGCATGACCGCCGCACGGGGCGGCGGGGGCAACGCCGCCGACGTCCAGGTGGGCGTGACGGCGTCGCGTGGCAGTGAGCTGGTCGACGTCGCCGCGCACCGCCTGACGGGCACCCAGGCGCAGCGGGTGCTCCTCGCACTGGCCGACGACGGCGGCCCGCTGGCCGCCGTCGAACGGGTCGCGCGTGAGGCCGCTCGTGAGGGCCGTGCCGTGGAGCCCTCCGTGCTGCTCGCCGCCCTCGGGCTGTCCGCCGCCTGATTCCCGCGCCGTAGAGGCCGCCGACCCCAACGGGTCGGCGGCCTCTACGCGTTGTGGCCCACCCTCGTTCGGCAAGTTTCTTCCTTGACGACTTAGTGCCTAGGCGCTAACTTTGTCCATGTCGGGCCGCACAAGAGCGGCCCACCGAACAGGGAGAACCTGATGAACATCAACCTCGCCGCCGAGACCGCCCGCTTCATGGCCCGGGTCGCCGATGATCGCCGCACCGGCAAGGCTTCTCCCTCCGAGCGGCTGGCGCTGCGCAACGGCGCGGTCTTCCTGCGCGACTTCGCCAACCTCATCGAGGAGACCATCGACCTTGGCCCGATCGTCATCGGCAATGCCCAGGCGATGGAGGCCTTCTCCGCCGCCCTGCGGACCCTGACCAGCGAGCTGGCCGGGGAGGCCGCCTTCCCCGAGGCGATGTTCGCCACCGTCCTGCTGACCCTCGGCCTCCTGTAGCGCGACCGCGCCCCCGCCCGGTCGGGCGGGGGCGCTCCCCAGCCGACAGGAGGACCTGATGGA
The DNA here is from genome assembly GCF_000719705.1 of Streptomyces sp. NRRL S-350. GTDB lineage: Bacteria > Actinomycetota > Actinomycetes > Streptomycetales > Streptomycetaceae > Kitasatospora. The sequence goes on from NZ_JOHO01000110.1 coordinate 1,450, forward strand.
AATCCAGATGCACGCCCGCTGCTGGCACTGCGCGGCCACGATCATCACGCCGTGCCCGGACTGCGTGCTGGCCGTGCGGGTCGACCCGCAGACCAACCGGCTGGTCGGACACGTGCACGAGGACGGCTGGTGTACGCCGGTCACCCCCACCCCGGAGGAGCAGGCCCGGTCCGTCAAGAAGCCGGTCTGTGACGGCTGCGCGAGCCGCTGGGGCGCGCGTACCACCACCGCGGAACGACACCGCGTCCACGCTCAGGCCGAGGGCCTGTACACGTAAGCCCCCGCCGTGCTGCCCGGGCCACCCGAACCGGCCCGGGCAGCGTCCTTCCCCGCGCTGCGCCCCGTACGTGGCGCCGACCCGAAAGGGCCCCATGTCCCGCTACACCCGCCCTCTGGACGACGGCTACACGCTCGTCATGGGGTATGACCGGCCGCTGCGATCGGTGTTCGTCCACCTCATGAAGGACACCCCCGACGGCCAGGACGACCATGACGGCCAGGACGACCATGGCGGCGACCCGCACTGTGGAGAGTGCGGAGTGGTCGATTCCCTGGGCTCCCACGAGCGCGTGGCCACCGTCTCCGAACTGATGGCCGGCGTGGCCGTAATGCTCACTCTGCATGGGCGGCGCCAGCTGACGGTCGAGGAGACGGAGGAGATCGTCCTGCGGCTCATCAGCGACGGCGCCCAGCCGTAGTCCCCCGGCCCCGGCTGCGCCCCTGCCTGACGCTGGGCGCAGCCGGGGCCGTTTCCCCGAGAAACACCCCACGAGAGAGGAACCCGCTGTGAACAAGCGGCAGCTGAGTGAAGAGGTCGCCAGGCGGATGGGAGTGCCCCTGGCCGTCGGGAACGAGGCAGTCACGGCCGTACTGGACGCGATCGTCCGTGCGGTCGTCACGGGCGACACCGTGACCCTGTACGGACTGGGCACCTTCACGCGGCGCGAGCACGCGGCCCGGTCGGCCCGCAACCCGCAGACCGGGGAGCGCGTGGCTGTCCCCGCCCGCCGCCAGGTGCACTTCGCCCCGGGGCTGACGTTCCGCCGACTGGTGAGCGACGGGCCGACGTCGACCGGGAGCGTCACGCTCCGGCGGGTCTACACGGTACCTCGTGGCAAAAAAGTTTCTTGACACATTAGTGCCTAGGCGCTAACTTTGTCCATGTCGGGCCGCACAAGAGCAGCCCACCGATCCACGGAGGATCCAATGCCTCAGACCACGACCGACACCGCCGCCTTCGTCCAGGCCCTCGGCACCGCGCAGTACCTCACCAACAAGATCCTCGCCGGCCTCGGCGTGAACATGTGGGTCGGAGTCGCCTACGCCGCGTCGCCCGACTACCCGATGGAGGCCATCAGCCTCGACCTGTGGAACACGACCCAGCACGCCTTCATGGCGCTGGAGCGGCAGCTGGACGGCGAGGACTACGTCCGGATCGCCAAGGCCCACGAGCCGCTCCAGGCCGCTGCCACCAGGCTCGCCCTCGTCCACCACTACGCGATCGAGGGCGCCGCTCGCCCCGGCGCGCTGGCCGTCATCCAGGGGGTGCTGGACCACCTGGCCGACGTGATCGGCCACCTGTACATGAGCTGACCGCCTGCGCTGGGCCCCGGCGACCCGAACCCGCCGGGGCCCAGCCCCCACCCGACGGAAGGTCCCTGATGACCGACGACACACCCGCCCGCCCCACCCTCGACACCTTGCTGGCCAACGCGGCGCTCCCCCTGGAGCGCGTGCTGCGCCGCTTCAACATCGAAGCGGAGCGCCACATCCGGGCCCGCGTGACCTACCGCGACACCCACGCCTACGCCACGGCCCTGTGGGAAGCGGCGACGGCTGCCAAGGCCGCGCTGGACTACCGCTCCGGTGGCGCCATCACGGAATGCGCCGCGCTGCTGTTCGCCGACGGGCCGCTGGACCTGGCCGTCGACCAGCTTGCCGCGCTGGCCGGTCGCATCGACCACGCGCCGGAGCAGGGCGCGACCTACGCCGAGTGGGCCCGCTGGCACCTGGAGGCCGCCGACTCATACCTGTCCCACTACAGCTGACAGGCCGTACAGGGGGCCGGGCGACCCGAACCCGCCCGGCCCCTGTTTCCCCGGGAAACACCCTGCCGCGCGACGCCGCGCGGCCCAACCACCGAGAGGGCCACCATGTACCCGCGTCTCCTGTCCGACATGACCGTGGAGGGCGACCGCTTCCACCTGGTCGGCGCGCCCGCGATCACCTACGAGACCATCAGGAGCCTGCCCGCCGAAGGCGGCATGGTGAACCTTCGCGCCACCGTCCTCTACCCGGACGGCACCGAGGACTCCATCCAGCGGCAGCTGTTCCTTCCGGCCGCGACCCACGTCCTGGCGGTACGCCGTAAGCGGCTGCTGTCCGTGCCGTGCCTGGAGTGCCAGGTCGGCCAGCGGATCGAGTGGGACACGGCGCAGCCGGGCCCCCTGGGCGTTCTGTGCGAGGCCTGTGACACCGAGGCCACGGTCGACGAGCGGCCGGCCTACGGGCGGCCGTACTGGATCACCGCGCACGACAGCCCCGTGCCGCGCGAGGCACCCGGCTCCATCGCGGCCGCGCTGCTGGCGATCACGGTGCTCGCCGCGCGGGAGCCTGCGGGCATCTGGGAGCTGTGGGTCATCCGGCCCGCCGCGCCGGGCGTGCCCCGCCGGTGGGAGCAACTCGCCAAGGCGGTGAACGGCAGCGTCGCCCCGACCGTTCGCGGCCGCGCCCACCTGGCCGCCGGGGCACCCGCCGCCACGGGCTGAGGCTCCGTCACCACCCGAGGAAGAGGCACCCATGTACGAACCGGACCCCGCCGTCACCATCTCCCCGGAGACGGCCCGCCACGTGCTCTGGCACTACGACCAGCCAGGCGGGACCGAACCGGACGACCGAACCCGTGACCTGCTCCTGTCGCTGGCGAGGTGCTACCCCGGCGACTACGCCCGGCGGGCGCTCGACTGCCCGGAGCAGGCCGCCGCCATGTGGCTGGCCGCCAACACCCAGGACGGCACGGCACGCCTCCAGGCGATCGCCAGCGAGTCGGCCGCCCCCTGACCCCTCCCCCCTTTCCCTCCTTCCCCGCTGCGCCCCGCCGTCGGCCCGTACCACCGGCCGGCGGCGGGGCGCTGTCGTGCCAGCGCGGCCCCGGCGCCCTGGCGAAGTGGCAGGCGCAGCCCAGGACCCGTGGCGCCGTGGCCCGGAAAAGTCGCTCGGTCCAGGGTTGACCACGGAGAGTCACATCCACTAACGTTGTCCATGTCAGCGAGACAACGTTAACGAAAGGCAAGACATCATGTCGCACAACATCGAGCAGTTCGCCGACGGTACCGCCGCCTTCGTCTCCGCCCGCGAGCACGCCTGGCACAAGCTCGGAACGGTCGTCCCCGAGGCGATGGACCTCACCGCCGCGCTGGAGCTCGCCTCCCTCGACCAGTGGGACGTCCGCAAGGCGCCGCTGTTCGCCCGTGTCCCCGTCCAGATCGTCACCAAGGACGGTGAGACCACCGTCCACGAGGAGATCCCGGTGCCCGGCAAGTTCTCCGCCGTCCGGACCCACCCCAAGACCGGGGAGATCGAACACCTCGGGATCGTCGGCAACACCTGGACCCCCGCCCAGAACGAGGAGGTCGCCGCGCTGCTCGGCTACATCGTGGACGAGACGAAGGGCATCGTGGAGACCGCAGGGTCCATCAACGACGGCCGGGACGTGTTCATCTCGGTAAAGCTGCCCAACACCATGCGGATCGGCGGCAAGGACCCGGTCGACCTCTACCTGGTCGGGGTCAACAACCACGCCGGGACGGGCGGCCTGCACGTCCTCACCACCCCGGTTCGCGTCGTGTGCCAGAACACGCTGAACGCGGCGATGGGCGACTTCGAGAGCAAGCTGACGATCCGCCACACCACGAACATGAAGGACGCGATGGCAGACGCCCGACAGAAGCTGGACCTGGCCTTCGAGTACTGCGAGGCATTCGAGAAGGAGGCCCAGCGGCTGTACGAGCAGGAGCTGACGGTCAAGCGGTTCGAGAACATGGCCGAGAAGGTCCTCCGCGAGCAGAAGAGCGACGGCCAGAAGGCCGCCGAGCACCGGGCCGCGACCATCGACACCCTCCGGGGCCTGTTCCTGGAGGCCGAGACCAACGAGGGCATCCACGGCACCCGGTGGGGCGCGTACAACGCGTTTACGGAGTACTTCGACCACATCCGGACGGTCAACGCGGCCGACGAGGACGCCGCGATCGCCCGCGCCAAGCGGACCCTGACCAACGCCGGGACGATCCGCCGCAAGAACAAGGCGTGGGAGCTGCTGACCACCGCCAAGTGAGAACCGGCCCCCGGCGACCCGAACCCGCCGGGGGCCACCCACCGCCACTGCACTGCCCCGGCCCGAACGGGCCGGGGCAGTGCCCACCCTGAGACGAGGACGCGCCCGTGATCACCGGCACTGACACCCTCGACTGGGAGCAGCAAGAGGCCGTCCGCGCGACGGCCGCGCTGCTCCCCGGCCCCGACCACCTGGCCGTGAGCCCCAGCCGCTGGGATCCGGCGGTCGCCGCGACCAACGGCACCGGCTACCTGTACTGCACCATCTCCACCTGCCGCCAGCGCGCGTGGCGGCTGTGGTGGCTCCCGGCGACCAACAGCCGGGTCCTGACCGACTGCGGCCAGCACACCCCGGCCCAGGCCGCCGAGGCACTGGCCATGCGCATCGCCCTCGCCCACGACGTGGCCGACCACGAAGCGGACCTCCGCGACCGCTGGGAGGCCGACACCTGGACCCCGTCGTGGCTGCGCCCCAACCACGCGCCCTGCTGACCCGAGGCCGATGGCCGACCGCAGCCGGGCAGCCCGCCCCGCCCGCACCCCGATCCTTCGAAGGAGAGCCCGCCATGCCCGACAGCCTCCGCGTTACGACGTTCCTCGCCCCGACCCAGGTCACGGGCACCACCGCGGACGGCCAGGCCGTCTACCTCCGCTTCCGCTGGGGCCGCGTCACCGTCGACGTGGATGACGCGGTCGTCGTAAGTGAGCAGATCAGCGACGACCTGGACGGCGCGATGGACCCGCATGCCGCCCTGCGCCTGGCCCGCGCCGCCGCCGGCTTCCAGGCCGCGACGCCCGAGGACCGCCCGGCCGCACGGGAGGAGCTGGCGAACGCGCTGGCCACCGTCCGCCGCCCGCTGGAACGCGACGCGGAGACCGACCAGCGCATGGCCCAGGACATGGACGCCTGGCTGCGCGGCGGCACGTCCTGACGCTTCCCCGCCCCGCACCGGGGCGGGGCCACCCACCCACCTCTCACCCAACCAAGGAGACACCCCGTCATGTCCGACGACTTCAAGATCACCAACACCATGTGCCCGACCGAGGTTCAAGGGAAGGCCGCCGACGGCTGCCCGGTCGACTTGCGGTTCCGATGGGGCCTTGTCGTGGTGCGGCTGTCGGGCCAGGTCGTGCTGGGTGCCCGGGTGAGCGACAACACGGACGGCCTGATGGAGCCGGGCGCGGCGCTGCGCCTGGCCCGCGCCGTCGCCACCCTGCACACCGCCCCGGCGGCGAACCGGGCTGCCGCGGCCAAGGAGCTGGACCTGGCGCTGGCCGCCGTCAGGAGCCCGCTGCTGGGCTGCGCGGCCGTCGACCCGGACATCCACGCGAAGCTGTTCCCCGGCCGGGGGAACGCGTAGCGACTGCCGCACACCTCATGTGGCGGCAATTTTTTTGCTTGACGAATTAGTGCCTAGACGCTAACTTTGTCCATGTCGGGTCGCACAAGAGCAGCCCACCGAACACGAAGGAGCCCCACCGATGTCCAAGCCCAAGTTCCGCCTCACCCCGAAGCTGGCCGCGCAGCTGGCCGCCGAGTGCGCCGAGGACGCCGCCAAGTACGAGGCGCACGCCGCCAAGCTGGCCGGGCTCCTCGAGGGCGAGACGGACCCGGATGTCATCTCGCGCCACACCTGGTGGCTGGAGGACGCACGGCGCCAGGCAGCGCAGGGCCGTCGGGCCGCCACCGTGCTCGGCAACTACGCGGCCAACCCGACCAACCTTCGGTACTGCCAGGACGCCCTGGCCCAGACCGCGCACCTGCGCTAACCCCCTGAGCATCTGCGCCCCGCCGCGACCGCGCGGCGGGGCGCAGCCCTGCCCACCCCCGGTCAGCCCGGCCGACCCGCTGGGTGTTTCCCCGGGAAACACCCAGCCCTCCCGCCCACCCGTTCGAGGACAAGCCGTGATCACCATCCGCCACACCCCCGCCGAGGGGACGACCATCAAAGGCACCACCAGAGGCGACGGCACCGCCGACCTGATCACCAGGAGCGGCACCAGCAAGCCGAGGTTCCGTCTCACCCGCGACCAGACGCTCTGGTACCTGCCCAGGTCCCGCAGCGGACCGGCGAACCAGGAACTCATCGACCACGTCGCCGCCGCCCTCATCGAGGCCGGCCACGAGGTCACCGTCGAGGTGAGCAACGAGCGGCCCACGTTCGCCGAGGCCGAGGCCGCCCGGGTTGAGGCGGCACAAGGCCGCGCCGAACGGTTCACCCGCTACGCCGAGGGCGCCGCCGTCCGCGCGGAGGACGCCTGGCAGCGGTCCGTCGCGTTGCGCCGGTCGCTGGGAGACGAGCCGGTCAAGCTCTGGCACCGCAGCGCGACCAAGCACCTCAAGGACATCGACCGCGCCCACCAGCTGCACGGCAAGTCCATCCAGGAGGACGCCAAGGAGGCTCACTGGGACCGGCGTGCAGACGCCGCCGCGCACTACGAGCAGCACCGCCGCAACCCCGGACGGACGCTGCGCCGTATCGCGCGCCTGGAGGCTCTGCTGCGCCTGTACGAGCGCCGCCAGGCCGTGCAGGCGCAGCAGCCCACGCCGGACGACGCCGAGCTGGCGGCCCAGGCCGCCGAGGGCCGCGAGAAGACCGCGCGCCTCATCGCGGACACCGTGGAAGAGCTCACGTTCTGGCGCGACGTGATCGCACGAGCCGAGGCCGGCGGCACCAAGGTCTGGTCCGCCGCCGACTTCACCTCCGGCGACTACGCCCTCCACGGCAAGCGCTGGTTCAAGGTGCTGCACGCCAACGCGAAGACCATCACCGTGCCCAGGCGCTACGACCTGCGCCCCGAGGACGAGGTGGTCGAGCCCACCGAGACCAGCGGCAAGGGGCGCCTGCCGTACGACGACCTGTCCGGCCGGATGAGCGCCGCCGCGATGGCCGCCAAGCTCGCCGCCGACCGGTCCGGCGCGACCAGCGCCCAATGACCCCCGCGGCGACCCGGCGACCCGAACCCGCCGGACCGCCGCTCCCAACCCAACGAACTGGAGCACAGCCATGTCCAACCGGCCCCCGATACCTCTCCGCTGCCTGCACCTGGGCCGCGTCGCCGGGCTTGCCGTCCCGTGGATCACGACTCAGGACGAGCCCATGTTCGCCGGCGCGCTCATGCCCGCGCGCCGGGCCGTCTTCGGAGGCGTCAGTCGAGAGCGGCGTGACCATGTGGTGCTCCACCGCCTGTGCCAGGTCTGCGGCCGCGGCCTGGAGCGCCGCGCGGTGTACATCGTCCGGCCCGTCGATGTGGCCGAAGGGTGGACCGCCGAACCCGCGCTCCACCCGGAGTGCGCGGGCTATGCGGCGAAGGCCTGCCCGATCCTGTCCGGCGAGAAGTCGCACTACCGGGCCAGTCCGCTGGTCATGGACCGGCTTGTGGATGACTGGTCGCAGACTCACGGCCCGAAGGAGAGCCAGCACGACGGGGCGCCGGTCCATGAGTACAACACCTGGCTGGTCGACATGAGCCAGTACGCGGTGGCTGACGACAAGGACCGCCCTGGCGAGATCCTCGGCCTGGCGTTGAAGGACGTGCAGCCGCTGAAGGTGCGTCTACTGCGCCGCTCCACCCAGGAGGTGGAGGCGGCGCCGTTCTTGGACGCGCTGGGTCGGCTGTTCGGCGGGGACGGCCCGGAAGCGTCTTAGGCAGCCCCCTGGCGGGCCCGGCATTCGGCTTTCGGGCTCCGGGCCCGTCACGGCCCTGGGCGGGGCGCAGACGGGCGGCCAATCTCGGCAAGTTTATTCCTTGACGCTTTAGTGCCTAGGAGCTAGCTTCCATCGTGTCGGGCCGCACCAGAGCAGCCCCCGAACCCGCAAGGGAGCACACGTGACGATCACCTCCGCCAGCGACGACCAGGCCCTCCAGGTCTGCGCCGACCTGCTCGACCTGCTCGACCGCATCGCGTACTACCTCGGCCGCCCCGGCCGCCCGCTGGACACCGACGGCTCCCTGCGGGTCACCTCCCTCATCGCCTGGGACCGCGCCGTCGAGGTCGGCGCGACCCTGCCCGACTGGGGGCGCGACCGGGAAATCTTCGTCAACACGGCCATGATCTACCTGGGCCACGCAGAGCGGTTCCTGTACAAGGTCTACCGGTCGTCGCTCGCCGCCGGGCAGCCTGTCAACACGTACACCGCTTCCCAGATCACCGGCTGGCTGCGAGGCGTAGCCGAGGAGATCCAGCGCTGCGCCGACTGGAACTGACGGCCGCTCCGTGTTCTGCCCGAACCGTCAGGCCGGGCAGAACACGGAGCAGCGCGCAGCAACACAAGCCGCCGCCCCCGGCACCCCTCTCCGGGGGCGGCACCCCCGCCGTTTCCCCGGGAAACACCCCGCCACGAGAAGCCGGCCGCGTTCGTCACTCACCTCCGACGCGCATCCCGGCCCGCCCGGCCGAACTGACCGCCCAGCAGACACCCGACGAACCAAGGGAGCACCGTGTCCGGATCCTCTGCGCGCGGCACCGACGCGCGCCAGCCCCGGCAAGCCCGCCAGCCCTTCGTCCCCGCCCGGGACTTCGATGAGCCGTGCGAGGACTGCGGCGCCCCTGCTGGCGCCTACGACTTCCCGGACTGCCCCTCTGGCTACACCGCCGAGGACGCCCGCGCGGAAGCCGAGCGATCGGCGGACCGCTGACGGACACAGCCCGTCGCCGCTGTCAGCCAGAATCTGGCTTGACGTTTTAGTACCTAGGCACTAACTTTGTCCATGTCGGGCCGCGCAAGAGCAGCCCACCGAAGGCCCCGAAGGAGCCGAGACATGACGAACGCCAACGCCAGCACCCCCTACCGCCCGACCAACTCGTGCCCCTGCGCATGCAACCGGGGCGGCTTCTGCGGAGGCTGTGGCCACGCCGGATGCGGCGGGCGCTAACCCAACCGCCCCCGGGCCCGCCGGCCGGGGGCACCCATCGGGCCGCACAAGAGCAGCACACCGCCCAGGAGGCACGATGTACGCCCACCTTCATCCCGGCACCCGCGTCCGACTCATCCGCATGACCGACCTCCACACCGACCTACGGCCGGGCGCCGAGGGCAGTGTGACCGGCTGGCACGACGTCAGCGGGCTCGCCGTCGACTGGGACAGCGGATCGAAGCTGTCCGTCCTCCCGGACGCTGGCGACCGGGTCGAGGTCATCTAGCAGCCTTCGACGGGAGTCCGGATCCGCAGCGCGGACCGGGCCCCCCGGCGCTGCGCCCCAACTTCGGCAAGTTTCTTCCTTGACACGTTAGTGCCTAGGCACTAACTTTGTCCATGTCGGGCCGCACAAGAGCAGCCCACCGACAAGGGAGACAAGCAGTGACGTACTCCAAGCCCC
>NZ_JOHO01000111.1 GCF_000719705.1 Streptomyces sp. NRRL S-350
GCGGCGGGCGGGGGCAGAACGCAGGATGCCCCGCTCACGTTGTGAGCGGGGCGGGGCGGGGCGGGGCGGGGCGCGGCGCGGCGCGGGCGGGCGCTACGCGGCGCGGTGGTTGGCGTCGGCCAGCAGAGAACGGCCGACGTGCCCTGCGGCTTCTGCGGGGGACTTCCCGGCCCCGAGGGCCAAGAGGTAGCGCGTGGTGGTTACGGCGACTGCTTCGGGGGTGCTGAGCGCCTTGTGGACCATGGGCGGCCGTACGCCCCACTTCTGGGCGATCAGCGTGCTTGCGGCGGCGGTGATGAACGCTACGGCGTCGGCCACGCCGTTGGGTGCATCCGGGGAGAGAGAGTCGCTCATGGTCCTACTCCTTTCAAGGTGTGGCGTGGGGTTGGGGCCGGGCCAGGGGGCCCGGGGTGCGCCCGGCGGGCGCACCCCGGGGTGCGTCACGCCTTGATCAGCGTGGCCAGCTCGGTGGACAGGTCCGCGCGCTTGAGATTCAGCACGGTGATCGCGCCGGTGAGCTGTGCGGCGGGAGCCATGTCCGGGGTGACGTCCGGGCTGGTCATCCCGTTCTCCGGAAGCTCGTCGCGCTCCTTGGTCAGGTCCGCGATCCGCTCACCGATCGACATGATGTCCAGCTTGAGCTTGTCGATCTTGTCGGCCTTCGCCTTGGAGTGCTGCTCGGTCCAGGGGGTCTCCGACTTGATGAACTCCGCGTACTTCGCGGTCAGCTCGGTGAGATCATCGCGCTTCATCCACTCGACCACCAGGGCGGTCACCAGGTCAGCGGTGCGCATCGCGGTCCGACCGGAGACCTCCACCGCGCCGACGCCGGTGGCGCACTGGGCACCGGCCAGGTTGTGGAGCCAGATGACCGGCGAGGTGGCCGTGATGTCCAGGGGGTTCACCTTCTTGTGTCCGACCACGAACGGGGCGCTGGCACTTCCCAGGGCCGGGACGTCGGTGCGCTGGTGCCGGTCCTCGGCCGACCCCGCGCCGAACTGGACGTTCACCAGACCCGGCAGCGCGGGCTCAGCGTTGTAGTCGGGGTGGATCACAAAGGACCCAACCGGGATGACTCCCTCCTGCACGATCCGCTTGACCGCGTAGGTCACCTCACCGTTCTCGCCGATGCTGCTCTCGGCCGAGTAGGTGGCGCCGGTCACGGTGGTGAAGGTGGTCTGAGCGGTCATGTCGTCCTCCTGGACGTGGGTTGGATGGGGCCGGGATGCCGTTCCCGGCCCCTTGTGAGAACTACTCTACACAGACTCATAGAGTTAAGCAACTCTGATTCCGTGATTGATTGTCAGTGTGCGGCGGTCATCGTGCGGCCCATAGCTTCGTGCAGTGCTCCATGCCCGATGGCCGTGGCCTTGACTACGAAGACGCTCCGCGAGAAGGCCCGGACCTCTGTGCACACGGCCTGCCCCTCCCACTGTTGGAGCTCGGCGAACAGCCTCCGGAACGCCTCCACAGAGGTTCGGGCTATGCGGTACTGCCTGGTGGTGTGTTCCATGATCGCGCCTTTGTGATTGGTGGCAATGGTTCAGTGCGGGGTGCCGAGTGCAGCCGCCCTACAGGGCTGCGACTGCGCAGACCGTGAGAAAGCAGACCGGCGCTATGCAGGCGGCCAGGATCAAGAGCCCTACCGTGTCGCGAGAGGCCGCCTTGAAGGTCACCTTCAAGAGGTTCAGCGCTTCGCGGGTGGCGGTGATTTCGGGAAGTTCGCAGTACGGGGGGCGCTGGATCAGCAGAAGCCCGTACTCCGCCTGGTAGTTGTCCGCCCTGGTGAAGAATCCGGCGTAGTACTGGGCCATGCGTCGGCTGCTGGCGAAGGGCGTCCCGAGGTAGCCCCTGAGGTCCAGCGAGACTCCGTTGTGAGTGACATACCAGGTGAAGAAGGAGCGCCGCTTGGCGTTGTAGGAGTCCATTTCAGTCCTTTCGGGGCGCGCGCCGGCCTCGCGGACGCACTGTCGGTGGCTTTTGCCGACCTCGTGATCACTACAGTACACAGACTCACAGACTTAAGCAACTCGCTCGGGGTCATTAGCTCCGTGACGCCGCCCCACCGCTGCGCGCCGCACCCGACCACCCCCGCCGCACCGATGCGGCGTCCCGTCTCCGCTGGGTCTCCGTCACCGGGTCTGTCCTATCGCTGGGGCCGCCCCGCCGTCCGGCTCCGGCCTCGGCCCGCCGGGCCTCCAGGCCCGGTGATCTCTCTCCGGCCGCGCCGCTGCCGCCCGCCTCCGTCGGCTGTCCGCCGCGCGCTGCCCCGGCCTCGGCCGCGTCGGGCCGGTCTCCGCCGGGTGGTGGGGGAGTGATCTCTCCCGGCCGTGCCCGCGCAGTCCCTCCGGCCGCCCGTCGGGTCCCGGGCCGTCTCCGCCGGGTGTGCGGGGGAGTTGACCTCTCCTCCGCCTCCGCCCCGTGTCGGGGCGCCGCCGCCGGGGTGGTGGGGGAGTGATCTCTCCCGCCCGCCGCTGGGGCGGGTTCCAGCTGGGTGGGGGAGTGATCTCTCCGCCCCGGCCCGCTGTCCGCCTCCGCCGCCGTCCCGGCCTGCCGCCGTCCCGGCCTGCCGCCGTCCCCTCTGGCCGCCCCGCTGTCGCCGCCCGCCTCCGCCCGCCTCCGCCCGCCTCCGCCCGCCTCCGCCCGTCCCGGCCGCCCGTCCGTCCCGGCCGCCCGGCCCCGCCGTCCCGCAGGGGGCCGCCCCGTCGCCCGGCCCCGCCGCTCCCGCGCCGCCCGCCGCCCGCCGGGCCGCCGCCCCGCCTCCGGCCCCGCCCCGCCGTCTGCCGCTGCTGCGCGCCTGTGTGGTCGGGTCGCTGGAGCCTGTCCCATCTTCACTCGTTCTCGTTACAACATTCGGTGCCGGGTGTGTACCCGTGTGGCTAGACTGACGGCCAGCGTTACACCTTGCGTGTGGGTGTGGATGGCCTGCGGTCCCGGGCTGTGCTGTACCCCTGCCCGGGACCGGGGCGGCCTCCTGCCGTCCGCCGGTCCGCCGGTCAGCACCGCCGTCCGGTCTGCCGGTCTGTACCGTCGTCCGCCCGGTCGGCTCCGCCGCCCCGGTCCGTGGTGGCGCCCGGCCGCTTCGGGCCGGTGCGCCGCCGCCCCGGGGCCCGGTTGTCCGCCGATCGTCGCCCGGCTCGTTGTCTGCTGTGCGTCTCTTCTGTGTCTGGAGTGCCTGGTGTCCTCTTCTCGTTCGGGTTCCTCCCGCGCCGCTGCCGGTGGCCGTCGCGGTGCTGCTGGCGCGGCCCCCGCCACCCCCGCCGCACCCGCACCCGTCCCGGAGCCGGGAGCGGCCGGGTACCTCGTCCTTCCCGGCCCGGACGACCCGCTGTGGGCGTCGGTCCCGCTGGGGCTGCGCCAGAACCTGGCCATGCCCGCCTACCAGCTGGTGAACCCGGCGCGCGGTCACCTGACCACCCCGGCGGGCCGCAAGCTGAAGTCCGCGCTCGGAGCCGCCGCCCGGGGCAAGCTCACCGGCACGCACTGGCTCGCGCTGCTCACCGCTCCCCGTGCCGCGTTCGGCGGCCCGACCAGCCAGCGGGCCGGCCAGGTGTACAAGGCCCTGGAGCAGCTGGTGGCCGACCACCTGCGGCCCGCGCTGGGCACGGTCGCCTCGGCCGAGTTCACCGCCGGGGTGGAACTGGCCCAGGCCGCACCGGCCGGGCCGCCATCGGCCGCCGTCGTACCCGCCGCTGCGGAGACCGGTACCGCCGCCGCGCCGGTGCCGGACACCCCGTCCGCCACCGCCGGGACCACGACCGCCGTCCCGGAGCCCGACGCCGACGTTCTCCCGGCCACGCTGCGCCCCGCCCCGGCCCCGAGCGGCGACGTCCCCCACCCGGCCACACCGGCCGCCGTAACTCCCCTTCTCCCCAACGCAGTTAACGCCTCCCCGGCCACCCTGGCCGCGCCGACCGCCACCGACCCGGCCGCCGCCGTGCACGGCCCGGCCCCGGCTGCTGTCACGCTCCCCACCCCCGCCGTCCCGGACCCGGACAGCGCCGCCCCGGCCCGCCCCGGCCCGGCGGCCGAAACTCCGGTCCCGACCCCGGCGTCGGCGTCAGTCGGCGACCTGGCCGAACTCCTGCACGTCACCGCCGAGGACCCCCGGGAGATCCTGGCGGTCACCAGCGCGCGCACGACCACCGCGCAGACCGCTCTCGCCCAGGCCCAGGACCTCGCCCCCGTGGACCTGCCGATCGTGCAGGTGAGCGGCCACGACCGCTCGTCCCTGGCCCGCGCCCTGTACACCCGGCTCGGCCTCGGCCGGCACCGCCCGCTCCCCGGCCTGGACGAAGCCGAAGACCTGATCACCGCCGAGCTGCGCCGCGCCTCCCGCCTGGTCATCGCCACCACCACCCTCGGGCTGCGCCCCTCCGCGCTCCAGCTGCTGCACCGCCTGTGGGAGCCGAAGCCGTTCCCGCTGGTGCTGGTCGGCGACACCACCCTCGACGGCCTCCTGAAACGCCACGACCTGGCGGAGCTCCACCCCCACGTCACCCTCCACCGCGTCCAGGAGCCCACCCCCGCGCCCGCGCCCGCGCCCGCGTCCGCCGCCGACCCGGCCCGGGAGCAGGCCGCCACCCCCGGCCCGGCAGCCGCGCCGGAGGCCGCCGGCCCGGCTGCGCCGGCCCCGCCGCCCGGCACCGCGGCGCCCGACGGCGACCTGGCCGCGGACCTGCGCGAGGCCACCGAACACCGCTCGGTACTGGTCGTCACCACCCCGGCCGCCGCCACCGCCAGCGCAGCCCTCACACACGCCCTCGACACCGGCGCGCTCCGGCCCCTCTACGTCCACGGCACCGCCCTGGACCAGGTAGTCCCCGCCCTGTTCAAGGGCCTCGGCCTCGGCCACCGTCGCCCCCGCACCCTGGACACCGCCGTCGTCAAGGTCACCGCCGAGCTGCGCCGCTCACCCCGCCTGGTCGTCGTGCCCGCCGCGCACGAGCTGCCCGAGGACGCGCTGCGCTGGCTCGGCCTGCTCTGGACCAACTCGGCCTTCCCCCTCGTCCTGGGCGGCGACCTCCGCCTCGACGACGTCCTCGCCCGGCCCGAACTCACCGGCCTCTACACCAGCGCGACCCGCCGTCACCTGACCGCGCCCACCACCGCGCCGGAGGCCGCCGACGTCCCGGCCCCGGCTTCCGCCGCCAGGCCGCACCCCATGGCTGCCGCCGCGCCGGACCCGGGCCCGGCCACCGACACCACTCCCGGCGCGACACCCCCCGCCGCCCCCGCCCCGGCCCCGGCCGTTGCGCCGAGCACGGCCGCCGCCGACACCACCGGCCGCCCCGGCCCGGCCACCCCCGCCGAGCCCCCGGTCACCCCGGCCGCCGCCCCGGAGGCCACCACCGCGACGGACAGCCTGCTCCAGGACCTGCTCACGACCGTCGAACACCGGGCAATCCTGTGCGTCACCGCCCCGGAGGCCACCACCGCGACCGCGGCCACCGCCACGGCCGCCCAGCAACAGCCCCTGCCCACCGTCTGGGTCCGCCCCCACCCCGGCACCGACGAAGCCGCCCTGGTCCACACCCTGTACACCGAGCTGGGCCTGGACCACCGCCACCCCCAGCCCCGCGCGCGAAACACCGCGCTGGAGCTGATCGCCGCCGAACTCGACCGCGCCACCCGCCTTCTGGTCGTGCCCGACGCCCACCGCCTGTCCACCGCCGCGCTGGAACTGCTCTACGGGCTCTGGGCACCCGGCGGCCCGGAGCGCTTCCCCCTGGTCCTGGCGGGCGAGCCCGGTCTCGACGCCGTGCTGGGCCGCCCCAAGCTGGCGAGCCTCAAGTCCTGCGTGTTCATCCGCCACCGCCTGGACCCCGCCGGCCCGGCCGCCGACCCCGCGCCGGAGGCGCGCGACAGCACCCCCGCCACCCCGGCCGACGTCCGAACTCCCGGTGAAGACCTCGCTGCTCCCCGCCCGGCCCCGGCCACCCCGGTACAGGCCGCCGACCCGGCCGAGCCGGCCCCCACCGCCAGCCCGACCGGAGAGTCCGCCGCCGGCCCGGCCCCGGCCGCCGGCCCGGCTGCTCCGGCCGGCGACGCCGTGCCCGCCACCCTGCAGCCGGCCACCAGCCCGGCCGACGAAACCCCCACCGCCCCCCAGACCCCCGCCCCCGGCCCGGCGTCCGGCCCGCTACCGCCGACCCCGGCCCTCGTCCTGGCCCCGAGCCCGACCACGCTCCACCAGGCCCGCAGCACCCTCCCCCAGATGATCAGCGCCGCCGGCCAGGGCACCTCCACCCCGCTGACCCGCGGCACCCACCACGCCCTGCTCACCGCCCCCGCCACCGCCACCGCCCTGGGCTGGGACCTGACCACCGCCACCGCGCACGGCACCGCCGACGCCCGCAAGAAGCTCGGCGACCTCATCCAGCACGCCGCCACCGGCCAGCCCCAGGTCCTGCGCCGCCACGTCACCCCCCTCGCCGTGCTGCTCCCCGCCGCCCCCGACGGCACCCCGATCCCGCCCGCCGGTACACCCGACGCGGCAGCAACGAACCCACCCAGCACCGGAGTTGTAACGCCGCACCCGGCCGCCACCCCGGCCGCCACCCCGAGCACGGCCGCGGCCGTACCGCCGCCTGCCCCGGCCCCGGAGACCCGGCCCGCTCCGGACCGCACCACCCCCACGGCATCAACAACCCACCCCAGCACCGGAGTCGAGCCGGACGACACCCTGTTCCCCACCTTGACCGCTCCCAGCGGCCAGCCGGCCCCCGCCCCGGTCGAGCCCAACCCGGCCGCCGAGACCAACCCGGCCACCTCGAGCTCGCCCGCGCCCGCCCCCGCGGCGGCCGCCAGCGAGCCCGCCCTGCAGGACCCCGCGGCCACCACCCCGCCCGCCGACCAGCCGGCCACCGCGGCGCCGGCCGCTCCACGGGCCCCGCGCCGCCTCGCCCCCCTCGCCGACGCCCTCACCACCGTCCTCACCCCCGCAGCCCCGGACACCGACCTCACCCCCACCGGCCCGCGCGCCCTGTCCACCGGCATCCCCGGCCTCGACGACGCCCTCGGCGGCCTCCAGCCCGGCCGCTTCTACCTCGCCGCCGCCGCCCCCGGCGCCGGTGGCAGCCTCCTCGCCACCACCACCGCCCGCACCACCGCCCTCGACCACCACCTCCCCGTCCTCTACGCCGCCTCCGGCCTCACCCGCGCCGACGTCGCCGCCCGCATCGTCGCCGCCCACCTCCCCGTCGACTACCGCCGCCTGCGCACCGGCCGCCTCACCCCCGCCGAACAGGCCGACGCCGCCACCCTCCACACCGAACTCGCCGCCGCCCACCTCTACATCGACGACGGCACCGACCTCACCCCCGACGCCATCGCCGAGACCGCCGCCGACCTCGCCCACACCACCACCGACCAGCCCGACCAGCCCGGCCTGGCCCTGGTCGTCGTCGACCGCCTCCAGGCCGCCGACGACCCCCGCCTCCCGCTCTCCGGCCCCCGCCTCACCGACGCCGCCCAGGCCCTGGCCCACCTCGCCCGCACCCACCACGTCCCGGTCCTGGCCATCCTCGACACCGACCAGCCCGACCTGATCACCACCCTCGGCCTCGACACCACCCTCACCCTCCACCCCCACCCCGACGCCCCCACCACCCAACTCCTCGTCACCATCGCCGAACGCGACCTCGGCACCCAAGCCACCCTCACCCTCACCGCCGACCGCACCCACGCCCGCCTCACCGACCCCACCCCCTTCAACCCCTACGCCCACCGCCCGGCGCCGGAGGCGCCCCACACCACCCCGGTGCCGGAGGCACCCACCCCCGCCCCCACCGCCCCAGCGCCGGAGGCGCCCACCAACCCACCCACCACAGCGCCGGAGGCGCCCACCCAGGCCTCCGACTGGCCCACCACCGCCGTCCCCGGCCACCCCGCCCAGGACACCGCCGCTGCGCCCGACTCCGAGGTCACCCCAGCCACCGCGGCCGCCCTGGACGCCCTGGCCAACCTGACACCCGACCAGCCCCCCGCCCACCCGCTGCGCCCGACCCAGGAACGCGCGGCGCGTACGACCGCCTCCAAGCCCGCCCGCACCGGCGGCGGGGACTACGCGGGCCGGGACTACGGCCACTTCCTCGACATGATCAGCTCGGTCGTCGACCAGACCCTCCAGGAGCACGGCGGCGACACCGAGGCCGCGATCACCGCGCTCGAGCTGAAAGCAATTCCGAACGGAATGGCCCTCTTCGAGGCCACCCGAGTCGGCGGAAATTACGAGCACACCGTCTACCCGGAACGCCTCGAATTCCTCAGCAAGAAATCCCGTGACGGAGCCGACGACATCTGGGAAGGCCGCCACAAGTGGGAGAACGGCCCGCTCATGGAACAGCTCAAGGCCGGCACCCACCCGGACATCGACGTCGACGTCCTGGACACCAACGCCGCCTTCTGCAGCGCCCTCAAGACCTGGCTGCCCATCGGCGCCCTGCAGCACGACCCCGACGGCGGCTTCCACCCCAAGCGCTCCGGCATCTACCTCCTGCCCCAGCGCCCCACCTGGGAACACCCGCACCTGCCCGACCCGATCGGCAACCGCCGCGAGCCGGGCCCGGTCCTCCTGGACGACGCCACCATCCGCCTCCTGATCCGCTGCCACAAGCTCGGCCTCGCCGAGGCCCCGCACATCACCCAGGCGTGGACCTCCGGCGCCTCCGAGAACATCGCGGAGAAGTTCCGCCGCGTCCTCACCATCGCCCGCGAAAAGGCCATCCTCGACGGCGACGACGTCACCGAGAAATACGTGAAGGCGATCTACTCCAAGTTCGTCTCCACCATCGGCGAATCATCATTCAACCGCGACCTCCGCCGACCCGACTGGATGCACATCATCCGCAGCCAGGCATTCGCCAACCTCTGGTACAAGGCACACCGCGCCCACGAACACGGCCTCACCATCGTCCGACTGCGCGGCACCGACGAACTCCACATCACCGGCGACACCGCATGGCGCACGGTATTCACCGAAGGCCGCCTCACCACCCAACTCAAGCTCAAGACCCAGTACACCCTTTACGCGAAGGCCGCCTAATGTCGACCGACGGCTGGAAGAACTTCGGCAAATACGGCGCCGACCTCGATCCCGAAAACCGCCACGGGAAAATCGTCCTCGCCCGCGCCCTCGAAGACGCCCTGGAACGGATGATCATCGACGGCGGCATCAAGTCCCCCGTCACCACCCGCCGCGGCCTGAAGGCCCGGATGAACTACCTCACCAACACCCAAGGCGGCGCCCAGGCCATGGCCGACGCCGGCATCACCGCCGTCCCCAAGACCATCAACGCCTGGACCAAGGGCACTCAGAACCCCCTCCCCGCCAACCTCGACGCCATCGACACCGCCTACTGGAACCTCCGGGCCGCCAACATCCTCAACAACCCCGGCGCGTTCAAGCAGCACCTCAACAACAACGGCAAGGGCACCAAGGTCGAGATCCACCCCATCAACCAGGACGTCGTCGACGAACCCCGCCGCCGCGACAACCTGCGCATCCGCACCCTGCAGGTCCGCTACGTCTGGGACGACGCCGTCGACGCGATGATCGCCGGCGACATCGGCAAGCTCGACGAAATCTGGGACGACATCATCGCCGACCTCGACTCCGACTACGGCGCCTACACCTACGTCCGCCACATCGGCCTCGGCGCCTGACCACCCCCACCAGCCGCGCGCCCGCCCCACCGGGCCGCAGCTGCGCCCCACCCCAACTCAGACCAGCACCACCGGGCACAGCAACGCGTACATCTCCCCCCGCAGCTGCGCCTCCCTGACGTCCCAGGGGCCGGCGATGCTGCCGGCCAAGGCGACGAAGACACCGTGGCGGCGCGCGGTGCGGCGCCAGGCGCGCGAGCTGTTCAGGCCGCCCTCGTAGAAGCAGACGCCGGCCCGGCCGGTCACCGTGAGGACGTCGCCGCCCACGTCCAGGACGGCCGACCAGCCGGCCGCTGGCTCCGCCCAGCCCTCGAAGTCGTCGAACCGCGCCCACCCGCCGGACGCCAACCCGGCCAGGTGCGGATCCGGCCCGCGGCCGCCGGCCGACGCGAACGTCTCGACCCGGTGCGAGGCCGCGAAGACCACCTGCGCCCGCTGCGCCTCGACGGCCCACGCCTGCATGCCCAACGGCCGCAACGGCCCGCCGCCGACGTCGACGGCGTACATCGCGCCGCCGTCCAACGAGGCCGCCTCATCGCTCACACCAGGCCAACGAGCCGGACCCCCGGAGGTAACCCGCCCGCGCCCCGCTGCGCACCGCCGGGCCCCGGCTGGAGCTCGACCACCTGGCCGAGCAAGCCGGCCGCCCGGCGGCACAGCGGCCACACCTCCGAAGGCCCGGTCTGCCGGAAGAATTCCCGGTACAATTCTCGAAGCGCCGCAGCATGAATCCCCGGTACAATACGTAGGGGAGACGGGGCATCAGACGGGATTCTCTGACCGTGCAATTCTGATACAGGCTCAGGCCGATAGAGTCCGGTACAACTTCCCCATTCGGAGCGAGAAGCCCCGTAAGATATGAAGGGCGGTCAGCCCGATGCGCTGACCGCGAATCAGGCGCGTTACAGAAAATGCCGTCCCCGCCTGTACAAGCGCCGATTTGGTCGTTAGAATTGCCTGAGTGGTTCAGACCAGTTGGCGAGCCCCCTAGCTGACTCAGAGTCACAGATTCCCCGGCCAGCGACTTGTAACGCGGCGGGGACCGTGACATACTGAAGCCCGGTACACAACAGGGCAGGCGCCCGGAGGGCGTCCAGCGAAGAAGTCGGTCGGACCCAGACCGGGCCAGACAGGGCAGAGACCACGAGGGTAAAAGCCCAGGTCAGAGCGCCCAAGGGCTGAATCTCACGAGGGAGAGACCGCCCGGAGGCTCGGATGCGGTACAAGGGCCAAGGGCCGGCCTCGAAAGCACCTCCACCGATGGACGAGAGTTGTACCGGGCCCCTCCTCCTAGCCAGCCAAGAGCCACGGAGTGGCGTTACATCTGTCTCTTATACACATCTCCGAGCCCACGAGACAGGCAGAAATCTCGTATGCCGTCTTCTGC
>NZ_JOHO01000112.1 GCF_000719705.1 Streptomyces sp. NRRL S-350
GGCAGGGGCAGGGGGCGGGGCGCTGAGGCCATGAGCTCCGCTCATGGGAACGTCATGAGCGGCACACAGGCAAGAGACCACCTCCCCCATGAGCCCGCCTCATCGGGGGTGCCCATGAGTTCCGCTCATGAGATCCACCTATGGGGACACTCATGAGCCTTGCTCATCGGCAACCCCATGAGCCTTGCTCATCGGCGACGCTCATGAGTCTCGCTCATGAGGAACTGCCCATGAGCTCCGCTCATGGGGCCGGGCGGCCAAGCCGTTCGGCGGCGGTGGGGTCGGCGTCGGCGTCGGCGTCGGAGGAGTGGCCCGCCCATTGGAGGAGCAGAAGGCTGGCGACGGCCGCCAGCGCGCACCAGGTGGAGACGAAGGCGAGGCGCCAGAGCAGCGCACAGACGATGGCGCCCGTACCGATGACGAGGCCGAGCCGGCGGAGCAGACGATCGCCGCTCGCCAGAAGGGATCCCACGGTGACGAGGAGGTACCCGGTGAGCAGAACGGCCGGGTGGGGGATGCCGACGGCGTAGCCCAGGGTGTGGCCGTGCACGGTGGCCGTCACCGGGTGGGAGGCCACGGCTGCGGCGAGCGGCACGGCGACGGCCGCACCGACCAGGCTGAGGCCCGCGAGCAGACGTCGGCGGCGCCCGGTGGCGGCGGACCACACCGCAGTCGGGACCAGGACGGGCAGCAGCGGGAGCGCGACCGCTGCCCAGGCAGTACGGGCCGCCCCGGCCAGGGCGGCAGGCAGCGCGCCGTCCGCACCGAGCCAGACCAGCGCCTCGGTCAGCTGGTGCACGCCCAGCACCACGGGGAGCGCCGCGAGCGGTAACCGCTCTGGCCGCCCGGCCCGGTGGGCGCGGACCAGGCACCCCACGCCGACGCATGCGACCACCCCGCCCGCCACGGCGTCCGCCTGCGCGCTCCAGCACATCGGGCCCCCTAACCGGCGTTCCCAGGGCCGGTGCCGTCATCGCCCGGATCATCGGGGCGTCCGCCGGGCGACGGCGCCGGCCCGGCCCCGCCTCGGCCGTCGCCCGCGCCACCGCCCCGGGATCCGTCCCCGCCCTCGCCCTCGCCCTCGCCCTCGCCTTCGCCCTCGCCTTCGCCCTCGCCACCGTCCCCGGATACGCGGTCGTCCTCCCCGGGTACGCGGTCGTCCTCGCCGTCGTTCCCGGACTTCTCCTCCGGGGAGGCCCCGATCTCCTCCAGGGTGTCGCGGACGGTTCCGGGCAGCGCCGGGTGGCGGCCGATCACGATCACGCCCGTCACGATGGCCAGCAGCCCGGCGGTCTGCCAGGCCAGCGCCCCCGGCGTCACCCGCAGCCGGTCGCCGAGGAAGCCGACCGCGCAGGCGATACCGGCCAGTGGCTGGGCGGCGGTCAGCGCGGGGAGGGACATCCGCAGCGGCGCCGCCTCGAAGGCGCTCTGCACGAGCAGCAGTCCGACCACGCCCGCCACGATCACCGCGTACGGCTGCCAACTGCGCAGTACGGCCGACAGTCCCTCGTGGTCGAGGCGCTGGGTGGTGGTCCGGGTGAGTGCGTCCTGCAGGCCGTAGAGCAGTCCGGCGGCGAGTGCCAGCAGCGTCGCCTCCTCCAGCAGCGGCAGTCGTCGGGCCATCGAGACCAGCAGCAGGACCAGGCCGACCACGATGCCGACCACCAGCCAGTGCCGCAGTTCCCCGGCGGGCGCCCCGCCGCCCGTCGGTTTCCCGGCCACGATGAAGGCCGTGACCCCGAGGCCGAGGAGTAGGACTCCGGCCCAGCCGGAGCGGCCGAGGGTCTGACGGGTCAGCACCCGGGCAAGGGCCATGGCGAACAGCAGGTTGGTGGCCAGCAGGGGCTCGACCAGGGACACCTCGCCCTTGTTGAGCGCGAGCGCCGAGAGGATCAGACCGCTGACCATGAAGCCGGTGCCGAGCAGCCACTGCGGCATCCGGATCAGGTCCAGCAGAAGCCGCCAGCGCAGGAGGTCGGCGCGCGGGGCCCGCTGCGCCGCGTGCTGTTGGAGGACGAAGCCGAGACCCAGACAGCAAGCCGCGCTGAGGGCGAGAAGGAAGACCGCCACGGAGGGACCACCCGGTTGTCGCTGCCTGCGCCGCGCCGACGGGCCGGGGTGGGTCGGCGGTCGCGGCCGCTTCCGCCAGCGTACCGCCGGGGCGGCGGCCGGGCCGGTCGGAAGCGGCGTTCGGCGCGCTGCGACGGTCGCTCCTCGGCCGCGCTTGCCGCCACCGGCGGGGCAGGCGCACGCTGGTGTGAGCGGCCGCCACGGGTCACCGTCCGTGCCGGTCCGGAGAGGCGCGAAGGGGGCCGCCGCCAGGAGGTGTGGCATGCACAACCAGTGGGACGTGGAGCTGAGCTTCGAGGAGGACGGCGTGCACACGGCGTGCGACGCCAGGTTGACGGGCGCGCGGGCGCCGGGCCTGAGCGCGCGCGGCGAGTCCGTGAAGAGCGCCGACGACCGCCCGCTCGCCAGGATCGGCGAGGAGGTCGCGGCCTCCCGCGCCCTGGAGGAGCTGTCCCGCAAACTGCGGGCCCAGGCGACCGGGGAGATCGACGACGAAGGGCACCGCCCGGGTTACCTGATCTACTGACCGCGTCGTCACGGCCGCCGGCGGGCGGCCGACAGCCGAGCGCCGAGAACCGAGGGGGCGGCGCGGTCGCACGCGCGCCGCCCCGGCCTCCTTCGGTCCGGCAACGAGCGGAAACTGGAAGTTCCAGGACTCTGGGCCGGTCACAGCAGTGCGCCTTACAGTGGTTTGGACGGAAGCGGACGATTCCACCCTGGAGGGAGTTCGTCCATGTCCGTTCACCGGGTCCGACCCGACGTCAGCGTCCTCAGCGACAGTCTTGAGGTGCCGGGGATCGGCCACATTCCCGTCAATTCCTTCGTGCTCCAAGCGCAGCAACCCGTCGTCGTCGACACCGGCCTCGGGCTGCCGGACCGCAGCTTCCTGGACACGCTCGCCACAGTCCTCGACCCGGCAGACGTGCGCTGGATCTGGCTCACCCACCCCGACCGCGACCACACCGGCGGAATCCACGCGCTCCTCGAAGCGGCACCGAACGCGAAAGTGGTGACCACCTTCATCGCGGTCGGAATCATGTCCTGCGAGCGACCGCTCCCGCTGGACCGGGTCCACCTTCTGAATCCCGGCCAGTCACTCGACGTCGGCGACCGCACGCTCACCGCGTTCCGCCCGCCACTGTTCGACAATCCCACCACCGTCGGCTTCTTCGACGACCTCACCGGAGTCTGCTTCAGCTCGGACTGCTTCGGCGCCCCGATGCCCAGCGCGGACACGGCCGAGGGAGAGGACGCCGGCGCCGTCCCGGCCGAGGACCTTCGGACGGCGCAGCTGCTGTGGGCCAGTGTGGACAGCCCGTGGGTGGAGAACGTCGACCCGAAGAGATTCCTCGACACCTTCCGCCTGCTGCGGGACCGCGAGCCGGAACTCGTCCTGTCGACCCACCTGCCGGCTGCGGCCGGAATGACCGAGCGGATGATCGGCACCCTTGGGTCCGCAGCAGGGATCTCGCCCTTCGTGGGCCCCGACCAGGAGGCGCTGGCCCAGATGCTGGCCGGCTTCGAACCGGCGGCAACGCCCGGCCCGGACCTGCCCGTTACGTGAGCGCGGGCCGGAGGGACGGCGGCAGTGGCCGTGAGGAACTGGGGCCATGAGGAACCGTGGCCGCGAAGAACCACGGCCGCGAAGAAAAGTGCCTCGCCTGCGCGACATCCTGACGCCCCACGTAGTCATGAGGGATATGCACGGGGATCACAGGACAACAGAACGGGCGGGGACCGAGTGAAGTCAGCACAGGAGGCCGAGTACCTGGAGTTCGTGGCCGCTAGGGCGAAGGCGCTGTACCGCTCGGCGTACGTCCTCGCGGCCGGTGACGCGCATCTTGCCGAGGACCTGGTCCAGGAGGCTCTGAGCCGGGTTTACGTGCACTGGAACAGGGTGGCCCGAGCGGACAGTCCGGAGGCGTACGCCCAGACGGTTCTGGTCCGCAGCTTCCTCAGCCTGCGGCGTCGGCGCAGCACCGGTGAGCGCCCCGTCGGGAGCATGCCCGACAGTGCGGCGGCCGGTCCGGACACCGCGCTGCGGCTCACCCTGCTCGATGCGCTCGCCCAACTGCCGCCGCGCGACCGGGCCGTGCTGCTGCTGCGCTACTGGGAGGACCGCAGCATCGAGGAGACCGCCCGGATGCTCAGGCTGAGCAGCAGCGCGGTCCGCTCCCAGGGCACCCGTGCGCTCGGGAGGGTGCGGGCGCTCCTCGGCGACAGCCTGTCGGACCTGGTCCCGCACTGAGCACCGGCGCCCGGCTCCGAGTAGATCAGAGCAGATCAGTGCAGCTCAGCACTGCCAGCACCGCCGGCACTGCCAGAACCGCCGGCACCGCCGCGACCCACCCCATCGACGACAGACAAGGTGACACCAGCATGCCGTTCGAAGCAGACCTCGCACATGCCCTGGACCGCACGACCGATTCCCTCGAACCCGATCTCACCGCGATCGTGGGCGGCGCCGTCGAGCGGGGGCGGGGCCGTCGGCGTCGGCGCAGCGCCGCCGTCGCCGCCGGGGTAGGGGCCTGCGTCGCGATCGCGGCCGCCGGTGTGATGGCCCCCCAGATGCTCGCCGGGCTCCGCTCCACGGGCTCGGAGGGCGTGTCGCCGATGTCGGCGCCGCGTTCCGCGATCGCCGACACCCAGATGATCCAGACCCTGGAGGCAACGTTCCCCGGGGCCCGGTTCAGCCAGGTGACCGGGCAGAGCAGCAACCCCTCGGATCCGTCCAGCGGGAACGTCGCCAATGCCGGACTGGTCCTCGACGACGGTCAGGGTGCCGCTTCAGTCGGTGTCTCGGCCGTGCGGCTCAAGCTGCCGCTCAGGGACGGCGACGGGCTGAGCTGCGACCGGACGCCCGCGCGTGCCGCAGGCGACACCTGCAAGATGAGCGAACTGCCGAGCAGCGCCACCATTCCCGGCGGGGCCCTGGTGATGTCGGAGCAGACGGCTGCCAAGCAACCGGCACATGCCGACACCGCCCGCCGCTGGACGGTGACGGTGACCGTCAAGTCGACGGGCGCGCAGCTTCAGATGGTGCAGTGGAACACCGCCGTCGGCAGTGGCCCGGACACGCCGAAGCCGACCCGCACCGCTCCTCCGCTCTCCGAGCAGCAGGTGGTGGCCGCACTCACCGGCTCCACCTGGGCTCCGATCCTCGGTGCCGTCGGCTGACCCCTCGCACGGCCGGGGTGGGGTGGCCTGGCGTGACCGCGTCGCGCCCGTGTCCGTTCGACGGGCGCGATCGGTGCGTTCGGCGCCTGCGGCGCGTTCCGGGGACGAGGACGGGGACGGGGACGGGGTCACGGGGACAACGGCGGGGACGGGCCTCGGTCAGGCCCGGGTCGCTGCCAGGAAGTCGATCAGGCGCTGGTTGACCTCCGCTGCGCCCGCCATCGGCAGGTTGTGGTGGGACACGTCCGGAAGGACGGTCACCTCGGCCGCCGGGAGGAGTCGGTGGGCCGCTTCGGCGACGTGGTGGGCGTCGTGGACGCGGCTGCGGGCGGCGAACAGGGCGAGGACGGGCATGGCCAGGGTGCGGAGGCGGTCGGGTGTGGGGCGAGGGCCGGTGACGACGCGCGAGGCGGGGAATTCGGCGTAGCCGAGGGCATAGAGCTCACGCCAGTCGGGGTCGATGCCGGGTGTGCCGGACGCGCAGGGCGTGCCTTCTGTGCCTGACGCGTCTGGGGTGCCGGGGGTGCCGGGGGTGGCGGCAGTCTCCCAGTCGAGGTAGGAGCGGGCGCGGGCCGGGCTGCGGCGGGGGAGGAAGAGCGGCAGGACGCGCAGCAGGTAGCCGGGGCGGAAGCCGGCGAAGCACTGGGTGGGGTCCAGCAGGGCGAGGCGGCCGACCCGGGCGGGGGAGCGCAGGGCGTACTCCAGGGCGATCCAGCCGCCGTACGAGTGGCCGCAGAAGTCGGCTTCGGTGACGCCGAGTTGGTCGAGGACGGCGTCGAGCCAGCCGATCAGGCCGGGGACGCCGTCGAGCGGGGTGCCGTCGTGGACGCTGCGCCCGGGGTCGCCGATGAGGTCGATGGCGAGGACACGGTGCCCGGCATCGGCCCAGGCGGCGGCGTTGGCGAACCAGAGGGTGGAGGTGGCGCCGCCGCCGTGGAGGAGGACGAGGGGGCGACCGTCGCGGGGACCGCAGGCGTTGATGCGGGTGGTGCCGTGGGGGGTGTGGACGGTGAGGGCCTCGACCGGGACGGGCCAGCGGGCAAGCAGGGCGTCGTAGGCGTCGAGGAAGGGGGCGGCGGTGCGGGCGGACATGGCGGGCCTCGCAGGTGTGGTGTGATGGCGTGTCGAAACCGTTCGGGTGAGAAAGTACTCGCTGGGCAAGTATCTCGCTCGACAAGTATCTCGCTCAGCGAAAGAATAATGGCATGCATGTGCTGGAGGAAGGACGACAGGGTGCCCAAGGCTGAGGACCCGATGCGGCTGGTCCATCTACTGCGCGGCCTGACAGTCGAACTCGACTTGTTCGGGGCCGAGTTCGCGGCCCGTCACGGTCTGCACCCGACCGACCTGCGGGCGCTGATCCACCTGCTGGACGCCGCTCGGGCCGGGGAGGTGGTCACTCCGGGGCGGCTCGGCGAGGCGCTGCGGCTGAATTCGGCCGGGACCACCGGTCTGGTGGACCGGCTGGAACGGCTCGGGCTGATCCGTCGCGAGCGCGACCCGCAGGACCGGCGCCGGGTGCGGCTGCTGGTGGAGGACCGGGCGATGGAGCTGGGGCAGGGCTTCTTCGGTGGGCTGATCGGCGACCTGCTCGACGCGATGCGGCGGTTCGAGCCGGGGGAGTTGGACACGGCCCGGCGCTTCCTGGAGGCCATGGCCGAGGTGGTGGCCACGGCCAGGCAGGACGGGCAGGACGGGCAGGACGGGCAGGACGGGCAGGGTGGTGAAGCCGGGCCTACTTCGGCCCGAGGGCCCAGCTGATCACCGACAGCGTCGCCATCGACGCCAGCGTCGACCAGAGCACCGCGTCCCGGGCGAGGACCGCGCCCTGCCCGTACTCGCGGGCGTAGGTGTACACGTTCTGCGCGGTGGGCAGTGCGGAGAACAGCACCACGGTGAGCAGTTGGTGTGCGGGCAGGTGGAGCAGCGGGCCGGCCACGGCGAGGGCGGCGAGCGGCTGGACCAGGGTCTTGATCGCCACCGTCAGTCCGACTTCGGCGCGGCGCGAACGGCCTTCCGCCGGCGGCCGGTTGTGCAGGGATATGCCGAGGGTGATCAGCGCGGTCGGGACGCCGGCGCCGCCGAGCAGTTCGCAGGAACGGTTCAGCTCGGCGGGCAGGTGCATCCCCGTTGCGGAGAAGACGGCGCCGAGGGCGGTGGCGAGCAGGATCGGGTTGCGAGCGGGCAGGGTGAGCAGGGCCCGGCGGCCGGCCGCGCCGCCGTCGAGGACGGCGAGGACGACGGGGGTGACCAGCAGGATCTGGAACAGCACCACGGGGGCCACGAAGGAGGCGTCGCCGATGACCTGCATGGTGACCGGGATGCCGAGGTTCGCCGAGTTGACGTAGCCCGAGGCCATCGCGCCGATCGCCGACTCCCCGGGCTTCCGCCGGAAGAGCCGGCGGCCGACGAACAGCCCCAGGCCGGTCGCGACGGCGGTGCCGGCGGCGAAGGCGAGCATGGAGGGGTTGGCGAAGCGGTCCAGCGGGGTTCGGGCGATCATCAGGAAGAGCGCCGCCGGCATCGCCACGTGGAAGACGAACCGGTTGAGCACCACCTCGGCGTGCGGGCCGAGCAGCCCGGTGCGGCCGACGACGTAACCGACTCCGGTCAGCGCCCAGATCGGGGCGAAGCCGGACAGGAGCGGGTGCAGCGATGGCATGGTTCCTCGGATCGCTCGGACGTGCCTGCCGGAAGCGGCGGGGGTCGCCCGCCGGAGGCGTCGACGCGTGGGCCGGTGGACCCCCCGAGCCTTGAACCCCCGGGGCAGTAAACCAGTGGCCGTCATCGTGTCGATCACGGGCCTACGATGAGCCGATGGAGGAGTCGATGGAGGACGAGTACCTGAGCCTGACCGAGGTGGAGGCGCTCGCGCGCCGCGCCCACGAGGGGCAGGTCGACAAGAACGGCCACCCGTACGCCGAGCACATCGCGGCGGTCGCGCGCGGGGCTGCCGCACGCGGCGGTAACGCGGCGCAGATCGCGGCGGGCTGGCTGCACGACACCGTCGAGGACGACCGGCTGAGCCGGGAATGGCTGGCGGCGGCAGCGCTGCCGGCGGAGACCAAGGCGATCGTGGACGCGCTCACCCGGCGTCCGGACGAGCCGACCGAGGCGTACGCCGCGCGCATCCTGGCGACGCCCGGTGCGCTGCTGGTCAAGCGGGCCGACCTGGCGCACAACTCGGACCCGGACCGGCTGGCCACGCTGGACACGGCGACCGCCGAGCGGTTGGCCGCCAAGTACGCGCGGATGCGCGAGCTGCTGGGGCTGACGGGCGAGCTGTAGCGGCAGGTGGGGGCACGCGGCCGGGCCGTAGCGGCAGGTGGCGGCACGCGGCCGGGCCGTAGCGGCAGGTGGCGGCACTCGGCGGAGACCAGGAGAGGGCCCGGACCACGCGGATCGCGCGCGTCCGGGCCCTCTCGGGCACCCCGGTGGTCCCTGTCCGACCCCGGGGTGAGGGGGAGTGGTCAGGGGGCCGGCGGAAGTCGGTGGGCCGAGGAGGTCGGCTTAGTACCAGTGGTGGGTCTGCCAGAAGTTCCACGCGGCGTTCGGGCTGCCGTAGCGCGAGTTCATGTAGTCCAGCGCCCACTTGATCTGGGTGGTGGGGTTGGTCCTCCAGTCGGCACCGGCCGAGGCCATCTTGGAGCCCGGCAGCGCCTGGCCCAGGCCGTACGCGCCCGAGCTGGGGTTGGTCGCGGTCACGTTCCAGCCGGACTCGTGGGAGATGATCTGCTTGAACGAGGCCAGCTGGTTGGCCGGGACGATCTGGGCGGCGATCGTCTGCGGGGAGGCGGTGGCGGCGTTCGCGGTGGCGGGAAGGACGCCCGCACCCAGGGCGGTCAGACCGGCGGCGCCGGCAAGAATCGCGGCCGAGGTACGCATACGGAGCTTGAAAGCGGGCATGAAGAACAAGACCTCAATCAGGTTGGGCCGGGTCACTCCCCGCCCGAGACCGTGGCCGGACAGGGGCCGAAACGGTCGCGGGGCGTGACTCGGCAGTAAGCCGTTCACCGGCGGGACAGGAGCCGGTGTGGCTGGCGACGAGAGCAATTGTTGCCAGACCGGATCGGTCGCCGCCAAGAGCCCTTCGGTACGACTGGCGGTCGTACCCGGAGCTGTCGCCGTGGATTCGAAGGTGCAGTCTCGGCGGACCGCGCGCGGCCGTTCCGGCCTGCGCGGATGCGGTGGCGGAAGGGCGTGGGCAGGGGGCCGGCCCCGTCTACTACGGTCCGTCGTGGGCGCTGATTCCGTGTGAGCGCACTCACCGTTCGGGCCACTGCGGCCGTCACGCGCGGGTCCGGGGGAAGCACTTTGAGTACAGACGATCAGGTGTCTGCTGAGACCGGCGCCACACCGTTGCGGCACCGGCCGAGGGGCAGCGCTCCGTAGCCGACAGGGTCGTCCGGGTGCGGTTCGCGTCCGGGATCCAGGTCGAAGCCCAGGCCCCGGCCCGGCCGCCCAGCCCCAGTCCCAGCCCCCAGGTCCAGGTCCAGGTCCAGGTCCAGCCTCCGGCTCGGGTCCAGACCCAGCCGACCGGCCCGCGGATCGGGGACCGGAGGCCGACGGTCAGCGCGGGTCGCCCAGGCGCCGGTGCCGCACGGCCCGGGTCGCGTGCCGGTCCGCTGCGGGGGCCGCCGCCAAGGCTCCGAGTGCCGCGCCGACCGCCTGGCCGAGCCGGGCGCAGAAGGCCTCCGGCTCGTCGGCGGCGTCCGGCAGTTCCGGGACCACCTCGTCGACCAGCCCCACCTCTGCCAGGTGATGCGCGCCGATGCCCTGGGACCGGGCCAGTTCGGCGGCGTGTGCGCCGTCCCGGTGGACGATCGCCGAGGCGCCCTCCGGCGGTAGCGGCGCCAGCCAGGCGTGGCCGGCGGCGATCACCCGGTCGGCCGGGAGCAGCGCGAGCGCGCCGCCGCCCGACCCCTGGCCGAGCAGGACGGCGAGGACGGGGGTGCGCAGGGCGAGCAGAGTGGTCAGGCAGTGCGCGATTTCCACCGCGATGCCCTCCCGCTCTGCCCGCGCGGACAACTCGGCCCCGGCGGTGTCCACCACCGTGACCAGGGGCAGTCCGAGCTGTTCGGCGAGGCGCGCGGTGCGCCGGACGGCCCGGAGGTCGGCGGCGGTGAAGGGGCGCTCGTGGTCCGGAGTCTGCCGCTGCTGCCCGACGACCACGACGGGCCGGCCGCCGAGGACGGCGAGCGCGCGGACCAGCGCGCCGCCCCGGCCGCCGGGGGCGTCCAGCAGCACCAGCTCTTCGGCGGTGTGCCGCAGCAGCTCGCGGGTGCCCGGCCGGTCGGGGCGGCGGGTGCGGCGGACGGAATCCCAGGCGTCGGGGCGTTCGGCGTCGGAGGTGGGTCGAACGGCGCCCGTAGGAGAGGTGGCGGGGGTGTCCGCAGCGGGGGAGGGGGCGCT
>NZ_JOHO01000113.1 GCF_000719705.1 Streptomyces sp. NRRL S-350
GGTCACCGCGAAGCTTCTCCACCTCACCAAGATCCACAAACCGCAGCATGCACCGCCACAGCCACCAAGATCAAACCAACCTAACGAAGTACTACTAGGCCTCCGCCCACCAGGCCTCGACCGGGCCGGGTGCCCGCTCCGTGCCCGCTCCGTGCGCACGGAGCGGGCACCCGGCCCGCCCCGTGCGCGGGAGTGCACGCCTCAAGGCACCGCGCGTCAGGGCAGAACCCCGGGGCGGAACACCTCAGACCGTCACGCCTCGGGCCCCCCACCAGGACAGCCCCACCGCAGCCCCAGAACGGCCCCGCCTAGCTGCAGCAGGCAGGCTCCCAGGTCCGGCCGGGCGTTGTGCGGACGGTTCCGCACCCCGTCGTTGACCAGGGCGAACATCGCGTGCACCCGGATCCGGGCGGCAGCCGCGTCGCACTCCGGACGCACCTGCCGCAGCAGGCCGACCCAGGTGCGCAGGAAGTCCCGGCGGAAGTCCACCGCGGCCCGGCGGTCGGGCGGGGCCAGCCGCTCCGTCTCGCTGAGCATCGCGCCGAGGTAGTCGCCGTTCCGCAGGGCGAAGCCGACGTAGGCGCCCAGCCCGGCCTCCAGCGCGGCCCCCGGGCCGTCCGCGGCCGCGATCGCGCCGTCCACCTCGTGCCAGAGGCGCTCCCGGCTGCGCACCAGCGAGGCGGCGAGCAACTGGGCCTTGCTGTCGAAGTGCCGGTACACGCTCGGCCCGGATATCCCCACGGCGGCGCCGAGTTGGTCGGTGCTGACGTTGTCGAAACCGCGCTGGTGGAACAACCGGACGGCCGCCGCGAGCAGTTCCTCCCGGCGCACCTGAGGCCTCGGCTCCGGCGCCCGTCCGGGTACGGCCGCGGGGTCGGATACCGCCACGGGCATGGGCACGGGCACGGCCGTGGGACCGGCGCCCTGACCGTCCAACCGGACGGCGAGGACGGCGGCGACCAACTCCCGCAGCAGCGCCTCGGCCCGGCGGGGCTGCGGCGCGGCCGACTGGTAGGACAGCCCGGTGCAGGCCGAGAGCGCCGACCAGCAGAGCAACTCGGCGTCCCCGGAGGACAGTTCCGGACGCTCGGCAGCCAGCAGGGCGACCATCAGGGCGACGTCCCCGCGCAGTTCGCGGCGCAACGCGGCCCGCCGGTCCGGCGGCAGCAGCCGGGCATCCCGCTGCACAAGGGTGCCGAGCGGACGGTGGCCGACCGCGACGGCGGCCAACGCGGCGCCGACCTCCTCGACGGTGCGGGCCGCGCGCAGGCCGTCGGCAAGCGCGTCCAGGCCCAACCGGAGTGTGCGGTCGAGCAGTTCGGGCTTGCCGCGGAAGTGCCGGTAGAGCGCGGGCGCGGTGATGCCGACCCCGGCGGCGACCTCGGTCATGGAGACCTGGTGGTAACCGCTGCGGTGGAAGCGGTCGGCCGCCACCGCGAGGATCTGGGCACGCCGTCCGGGCGGCCGTCGGACCACCATGGCGCGCCTCCCTCCCGGACTTCACGACCCGCGGACTTTCCACCCCGCGGCCTTCCCGAGCGTCGACCGAAGGAATGTCGACCGAAGGCTAGCAAGGATTCACTTGGCACCCCCGCCGACCTGCTCCACCGGCTCCACCGACTCTGGACAGCCGAAGCTACCGGGGATTAACTTGTGGAGCCACCACCTGGCCCGTTCCGCCCCGCCGGCAGCTCCGGCCGGCACCGTCGAAGGGAGCGCCGTAGTGCGCCGCACCGTGTTCAACGAGGACCACGAGGCCTTCCGGGAGACCATCCGGGACTTCATCGCCAACGAGGTCGTCCCGGTCTACGAGAGCTGGGAGGCCGACGGCCACCCGCCGCGCGACTTCTACCGGCAGCTCGGCGCCCTCGGCGTCTACGGCATCGAGGTGCCGGAGGAGTACGGCGGCGCGGGTGAGAGCGGCTTCAAGTACCAGGCGGTGATCGCCGAGGAGACCGCCCGGGCGGGTGTCAGCTTCGGCTCCTCCGGCGTGCACACCGGACTGGTGCTGCCGTACCTGCTGGAGTACGCGAACGAGGAGCAGAAGCGGCGCTGGCTGCCCGGCTTCGTCTCCGGCGACATCATGACCGCGATCGCGATGACCGAGCCGGGCGCCGGCTCCGACCTGGCGGGCATCACCACCACGGCGCGGCTCTCCGAGGACGGCACCCACTACGTCCTGAACGGCGCGAAGACCTTCATCACCGGCGGCGTCCTGGCCGACCTCGTCCTGGTGGTCTGCCGCACCGCCCCGTACGACGCGGAGAACCGCCGGGCCGGCCTGTCCATCCTCTGCGTGGACACCACCTCCGAGGGCTACACCGTCGGCCGCAAGCTGCAGAAGATCGGGCTTCGCACCTCGGACACCGCCGAACTGGCGTTCAACGACGTCCGGGTACCGGTGGAGAACCTGCTCGGCGAGGAGGGCCGGGCCTTCTCCTACCTGACCCACAACCTGGTGCAGGAGCGCCTGGCGATCGCCGTCGGCGCGTATGCGTCGGCCGCGGCGGCGGTGCGGTTCGCGGTGCAGTACGTCAAGGACCGCAAGGTGTTCGGCAAGGCGGTCGCCGAGTTCCAGAACACCAAGTTCACCCTGGCCGACTGCGAGGCCCAGGTGGTGGCGCAGCAGTCGATGGTGGACCGCGCGCTGGAGCTGTACCAGAACGGCGAACTGACCGTCGCGGACGCGGCCGCGGCGAAGCTGTTCTGCACCGAGTCGGCCTCCACCGTGATCGACAAGTGCCTCCAGCTGCACGGCGGTTACGGCTACATCCTGGAGTACCCGATCGCCCGGCTCTACACCGACAACCGGGTGTTCCGGATCTACGGCGGCACCAGCGAGGTCATGCGCAGCATCATCGCCAAGTCCCTCGGGCTGTAGGCCCGTTCGAGTCCGACGGCGCGACGGGCCGCACCCCCATGGCGGCCCGCCGCGCCGTCCACCTGCCGACGCGCCGCTCAAGCGGGCGGGGACGCCCGGCCGAACGGGGCCGCCCGGCCGAACGGGGCCGCTCAGCCGGGCGAGCCGATCAGTTGGGCGAGCCGTGCTCGGCGCGCCAGGCCTCCCAGCCGGCGGTGGACGCCACCCGCGCCTCGCGCAGTGCCCGCTGGGCGAGCGCGGTCGGCGTGGCCTCCAGGCTGCGCAGCCAGCCGCGGCCGGCCGTGATCAGTGCCGCGCACACCATCGTCGCCCCGGCCGCGCTGAGCGCGGTGCCGATCGCGGTCAGCACCGCGCCCCCGGTCAGCAGCGAGCGGTTGACCCGGAATCCGTTGAAGATCTGGTTGGTCGCCATGCCTCCACGATGCGGGCAGTCGACGGAGCCTGCACCTCGGGCCGGCCGGGGCCGACCGGCTCCGGGTGCGGGACGCCCGGACGTCCGCGACCCTGGGCACACGGACCGAGGAGGCGGCGCGATGCCCGATCTCGAACAGCTCGCGGTGGAGCACGCCGCCCTGGCGGCCGAGAGCCCGCACGGGCGCAGCGCCCACCTGGTGCTGCACGACGGCGCCCTGCGGCAGACCGTGATCGCGCTGACCGCCGGAACAGCGCTGGACGAGCACAACCCGCCCACGGCCGGGAGCGTCCAGGTGCTGCGCGGCCGGGTGTCGCTGACCATCGCCGGACGGCGGCTGGAGCTGTCGGCCGGACGGCTGGAGCCCGTCCCGCAGGAGCGGCACGGGCTGCTGGCGCACGTCGACTCCGTGGTGCTGCTGACCGCCGTCACGGCCTGACCACCCGACCTGACCACCCGACCGGGCCACCCGATCGGGCCGACCGACCTGTCCACCCCACCGGGCCGACCGATCGACCGGGACGGCGGCTCAGCCGGGGTTGAGCACGCTGTCGCTGACCAGCCGCAGCCCGCGCAGGAAGTCCTGCCCGCTGGGCGCGAGGTCGGGCGCGGCCAGCCACTGGGCGCAGTAGCCGGCCAGCAGGGTCTGGTAGAAGGCGCCGCGGGCGGCCTCCTCCTCGGTGTCCGGCACCTCGGGCACCCCTTGGAACACCGCGGCGAGGCCGAGCCGCCCTTCCCGCTGCGCCTCCGCGAAGGCCTGCGCCAGCTCGGGGGCGTGCGCGGCCTGGGCGAGCGCCTCGAACTGGGCCGCCCAGAGGCCGCGGTGCTCGACGAAGACGTCCCGCAGGCCGTTCCAGACGGCCGCGAAGCGCACCTCCGGATCGTCCGACTCCTGGCCGGCGGCGAGCACCACCGCGCCCAGCGCCTCCCCCATCTCGCCGATCGCCTCGATCATCGCCGCGTTGAGCAGCGCGTCCTTCGAGCCGAAGTGGTAGCCGATCGCGGCCAGGCTGACACCGGAGGCGGTGGCGATGTCGCGGGCGGTGGTGCGCCCGTAGCCCTTCTCGTACAGGCAGCGCTTGGCGCCCGCCATCAGGTCTTCGCGGTTTCCCATGCCTCCGATCCTACGGAAGGACTGCACAGATGTCTTGCACGTTCGTGTGACACGATCGTCTCGCACGGTCGATTTACACATACGTACTAGACAGGCGTCTGACACGCCCGTACCGTCTTCCTCATGACCGCAACCACCGGCCGCGCAGGCCGTCGCGAATGGATCGGCCTGGCCGTTCTCCTGCTCCCGACCCTCGTCCTCACCATGGACATGGGCGTGCTGTTCTTCGCCGTCCCGTACATCTCCACCACGCTGGCGCCCAGCGGCACCCAGCAGCTCTGGATCATGGACATGTACTCGTTCCTGCTGGCGGGACTGCTCATCACGATGGGCTCCCTGGGCGATCGGATCGGCCGCCGTCGGCTGCTGATGATCGGCGCCACGGGCTTCATCGGTGCCTCGCTGCTGGCTGCCTGGTCGCACGACGCGAACCAGCTGATCGCGGCCCGGGCCCTGCTCGGCATCGCCGGGGCCACCGTGATGCCCTCGACCCTCGCGCTGATCCGCAACATGTTCCACGACCCCAAGCAGCGGCAGATCGCCCTCGGCGCCTGGGGCGGCGTCCTCACCGCCGGGGCCACCCTCGGCCCGGTCGCCGGCGGCCTGCTGCTGGACCACTTCTGGTGGGGTTCCGCCTTCCTCATCGCCGTCCCGGTGATGGCCCTGGTGCTGCTGACCGCGCCCGTCCTGCTCCCCGAGTACCGCTCCGCCGCCCGCACCGGCCGGTTCGACCTGCTCGGCGCCGTGCTCTCGCTGGGCGCGATCCTGCCGCTCGTCTACGGCGTCAAGACCCTCGCCGTGGAGGGCTGGAGCCCGCTGCCCGCGCTCGCCCTGCCCGCCGGGCTGCTGCTCGCCGCCGCCTTCGTCCACCGCCAGCGCACGGCCGCCACCCCGTTGCTCGACCTGAGCCTGTTCCGGATCCGCACCTTCAGCGGCGCGATCAGCGTCAACACGATCGCGATGTTCGCGATGATGGGCTTCTCCCTCTTCACCTCCCAGTACCTGCAGCTGGTCAAGGGGATGAGCCCGCTGACCGCCTCGCTCTGGTCGCTGGTGCCGAGCGTGGGCGTCGGCTCGGCGGTCGGGATCAGCTCGGCCCTGGCCGGCAAGGTCCGCCCGGCGGCGCTGATGGGCGGCGGGTTCCTGGTCGGCGCGGCGGGCTTCGCGATGAT
Source organism: Streptomyces sp. NRRL S-350 (assembly GCF_000719705.1). Lineage (GTDB taxonomy): Bacteria > Actinomycetota > Actinomycetes > Streptomycetales > Streptomycetaceae > Kitasatospora. Next base: position 5,580 of record NZ_JOHO01000113.1, read on the forward strand.
GACGCAGGTCGGCGCGCATTCCCCGCTGGCACTCGTCCTCACTGCGGCGGGCGTGCTGGCGGCGGGGACGGTCGGCACCATGACGATGACCGCCGAGATGGTCGTCTCCGCCGCCCCGGTCGAGCAGGCCGGCGCCGCTGCCGCCACCTCCGAGACCGCGGTCGAGCTCGGCAGCTCCCTGGGCATCGCCCTGCTCGGCGCGGCCGGTGCCGCGGTCTACCGGCACCGGCTGGACGGCGCCCTCCCGGCGGGTGTCCAGGGCGAGGCCGCCCGGACCGCCCAGGACACCCTCGGCGGTGCCGTCTCCGTCGCCGCCCACCTCCCGGGCCGGCTCGGCGCCGACCTGCTGGAGACCGCCCGCACCGCCTTCACCGACGGCCTGCACGTCGCCGCCGGAGTCGGCGTCGCCTTCGCCCTCGGCGCCGCACTCCTGGCCTACCGCCTGATGCGCCACCTTCCGGCCGCCACCCCGGCCCCGACCCCCGCCGCCGAGGCCGAGTCCGCGGCCGAAGCCGAGGCCGAGGCCGTCACCGCCTGACCGGCCCGATCCATCCCGGCCCGATCCGTCCCCGGCCCGATCCACGCGAGTCATCGAGAGCCCCCGCCCACCCCAGGGCAGGGGCTCTCCGCCGTGGGCGGGACCAGACGGAGCAACCGGAGAGACGGGGAAAGCGGCCGGGAAAGGCGGGAAAGGCGGAAGAGCGGGCCCGGGAAAGCGGAGCACCCGGACGGACCGGCGTGCCAGGGTGGCGGCATGGGAGCTGATCGGACACGCGTACGCGGGACTTACGACACGGTGGCGGACGAGTACCTGGGGCGGATCGGGGGTGAGCTGGCCCACAAGGCTGTGGACCGGGCACTGCTGGGGGTGGTCCTGGAGGAGGCAGCCGGCGGGGTGGTGGCGGACCTGGGGTGCGGGCCCGGGCACGTGGCGGGGTGGCTGGCCGGGCGCGGCGCCGAGGCGGTCGGGGTCGACCTCTCGCCGCGGATGGTCGAACTGGCCGAGCGCGAGCAGCCGAAGGCCACGTTCCGCACCGGCGACCTGCTGTCGCTGCCCGCCGCCGACGGCGAGTTCGCCGCCGCCGTGGCGCTGTACTCGGTGATCCACCTGGAGCCGGACGAGCTGGCGCCCGCGTTCGCCGAGATGCGGCGGGTGCTGCGCCCCGGCGGGGTGCTGCTGGTCTCCTTCCACCTCGGTGCCGGGGTGCGGCGGATGGAGGAGTGGTGGGGCCACCCGGTGGACGTGGACTTCCACTTCCTGGAGACCGACACCGTCGCCGACCGCCTCGCCGGGGCCGGCTTCACCGTCGAGGCGCGGCTGGAGCGCGAGGGCCTGCCCGAGGAGGCCCCCACCCGGCGCGGCTACCTGCTGGCGCGGCGCACGGAGTGACCTTCCACCGGGGGGTTACCTTCCACCGGGGGTGACCTTCCACCCGGGGGTGGAGGGTGGCTCTTCCACCCCCGGGCCCAGGTGCGGGCGACCTGCCGGGAGGACCGTGGAGGTGTCCCTCCGACCGCAGGGAGCCGCCGCATGTCCCTTCCCGCCCTCCTCTCCCTCCTCGGCGTCCTGTGCTGGGTCGCGTACGAGCTGCTGCTGCGTCGGCGTGAGGACGCCTCCGCCCGCACCTGGCACGCGGACCGCCGGGACCGGGGCTCGACCCGGCTGCTGCTCGTCTGCTATCCGGCGTCGGCATTGGTCGTGGCACTGTCCGACCGCGGGTCGATCGGCCGACTTCCCGTCCCGGCAAGCTGGTTCGGCGTCGCACTGGTGGCCGCCGGGCTGGCCCTGCGGGCCTGGGGCATGCGCACCCTGGGCGCGTACTACACCCGGACCCTGCGCACCGTGGACGCCCAATCCGTCGTCCGCAGCGGCCCGTACCGGCTGATCCGCCACCCCGGGTACGCCAGCAGCCTGCTGGTGTGGATCGGCTACGCGGTCGGCACCGGCAGCTGGGCGGCCGCCCTGGCGGTCGCGGCGCTGCTGCTGGCCGCGTACGGCCGACGGATCGCCGCCGAGGAACGGCTGCTGCTGGACTCCTTCGGGAGCGCCTACGCGGACTACCGCCGGGCGTCGAAGCGGCTGGTGCCGTTCATCTACTGACGGCTTGGGGACTGACGGCCGGGGTGCTGACGGCCCGAGGGGCGGGGTGTGAACTTCGGCACCGCGGACCCGGCCCGCCGACCGGCTCCTTGCTCGCGATCCGCTCGAACGGCACCCGGTTTTTGGCCAGCGTTTCCCGGCTGGTGTATCCGTTCGAGGTGAGGGCCAGGCATACTGGCCAACACGGGCGTCAGGCCCGCCATGACACTAGACAAGAAGGGACCGGTGGCCAGGGATGCTGCGGAACGGTCTTGAGCCCTGGCACATTCTCGTGGTGCTGGCGGTCGTAGTCCTGCTGTTCGGATCGAAGAAGCTGCCGGAGATGGCGCGCGGCCTGGGCAAGTCCATGCGCATCCTGAAGGCCGAGACGAAGGCCATGCGCGAGGACGACACCCCGGCGGACGCCGGCACCGCGCAGAGCACCGCCGCCCCCCAGCAGGGCGCCGATCGCCCGGCCGTCACGCCGACCAACGTGACCAAGGCCACCGAGACGAAGCGGCCCGAGTCGACCGCCTGAGTCTCCTCGTCCCTCCGGAAAGCCCCTGGTGAACCACCAGGGGCTTTCTGCTGCTCCGGGGCCGGTGCCGATGCCGGTGGGCCGGCGCTGTCGGCGCTGGCGAGGATGCGGCGGGCTCGCCTGAACGGAGCACGCGAACGGGCCTCCGGGCCGGGAGCGGGGCAGTCTGGGCGGGATGTCCGAGAATCCGCCGCCGCCTCCGGCCGACCTGCGGGCCTGGCGGTGGCTGCTGGGCGCGTTCGCCCTGCTGATGGCCGGGTACTTCACGCTGCCGTTCGACTGGCTGGGCGACGATCGACCGCTGCTGAGCTGGCTGGTGTTCGCGGGTGCGCTGGTCGGGCTGACCTGGCTGATGCTGGCCAAGATCGCCGGTGTGCTCCAGGGAACGGCCAAGCGGCCGGTGGCCTGGCTGCTCTTCCTGATCTGCCTGGCGGTGACCATCTTCTCGGCCACGTACTACGTGCTGGGCGCGCACAAGCCGGAGTTCACCGGGCTGGAGACCCGGCTGGACGCGCTGTACTTCACCGTCGTGACGCTGGCGACGGTGGGGTACGGCGACATCACGCCCTCGGGGCAGGCGGCGCGGCTCGTGGTGGTGCTGCAGATCGGGTACAACTTCGTGTTCCTCGCGGCGGCGGCCGGGACGGCGTCCCGGACGATCCGGGGGAACGTCGAACAGCGGATCCGAAGGAAGGGCTGAACCGGGCACCTGCGGTCCGTGATGTCCGGCCCCGGATCACCGGCCCGGATCACCGGCCCGGATCCCCGCCCCTGATCCCCGCCCCCGGCGCGGCGGGGCTGGGCAGACGCGCCGAGGCCCCAGAGCAAGGATCCTCCAGAGCCGGGATGCCCCACAGAACTGTCCACAGGCTGTGGACAAACCCGTGGATTCAGGAGCGGCTGGTGTCGATCACGCAGAACCGATTGCCCTCGGTGTCGGCGAGGACCACGAAGTCCGGATCCTCCGGGTACAGATCCCACTCCACCCGCGCCGCGCCGAGGGCGACCAGGCGCTCGACCTCCGCGGCCTGGTCGGCGGCGTCCCCGGCGTAGAGGTCGAGGTGGACACGCGGGTGCTCCTGGACGGGCGACTCGCTGACACCGAGGGCGAGTTGCACGCCGCTCGCGCCCGCGGCGGGTACGAGGACCGTCCAGTCCTCCTCGACCAGGCCGCCGCGCGGGACGTAGCCGAGGGCCGCCGTCCAGAAGGCGACCGCGCGGGACATGTCGGAGACTCCGAGGACGAGGGATCCGATCGTCAGCATGGCGCCATTCTGACGGATCCGAAGGACCTCGGTCCCGGCGGAGCCGCCGGTTCCGAAGGATCCGCCGGGCCGGGCCGTCGGCCTGGCGGCGCGTCAGTCGTCCTGGAGGTCCGCGGCCGTGTGCAGGGTGGCGAACAGGGCCGAGAGGCGGGCGTTCCAGTTGGTGAAGGTGGGGGCGTCGATGGCGTGCTTCTTGCCCATGTCCCGGATCACCTTCTGGGCGTTCCTGAGCTCCTGCGCGGCGCCGTCCGGATCGCCCTCGTTGAGGCGGGCGGAGGTGGCGTCGAGGATCTTCAGCAGCTCCGCCTGCTTGTCCCGTTCCTTGCCGACCTGGGCCTGCGCCACCGCCTGCCGGAAGGACTGCAGCTGCAGTGCCGCCGGCTGGTTGCGCGGGACGGCCTGGGTCGGCGCCGGGGGTGCCGCCGTGGCGGGGGCGGGGGCGGCGGTCGTTGCCGGGGCGGGCG
>NZ_JOHO01000114.1 GCF_000719705.1 Streptomyces sp. NRRL S-350
CCGAGATCTACACTATCCTCTTCGTCGGCAGCGTCAGATGTGTATAAGAGACAGGTCTGGGGACAGGGCTGAGGACGGGGTCGGCGTGGGACGGGGTATCCGGCGGCCGGGCCGATGCCCGATCATTGGTCGGCGGAACGTCAGATCGCCTGGCGGAAGCAGGGGGAGAGGACGGGATGGTCTCGATCTGGGAGTACCTGCGCGGGGAGAAGAGCCACAACTTCGACGACCCGGGCGCTCAGCACAAGGTCACACTCACCAAGTCGACCCCGCAGCACGCGATCACCGGGTCGGCCGCCACCACCGGCTACCTCTACGTCAACCTGCACTGGTCGATGCGGGCCGGCGCCGACCGGCCGAGCACCAGGGACACGGTCCGGCGGATCTTCAGCCCGCGGATCCTCAGCCCGCAGGAGCCCGACTCGCCGCAGGGCAACGAGCCGCTGAACGTCGACCTCGACCTGGCCTGCATGTACGAACTCTCCGACGGGACAACGGGCGTGGTGCAGCCGCTCGGCGGCCTGTTCGGCGACCTCCAGAACCCGCCGTACGTCAAGCTCAGCGGCGACGACCAGTACGGCGCGCCCTCCGGCGAGACGATGTACGTCAACCTGGAGAAGAAGGACAGGTTCAAACGGCTGCTGATCTTCGTCTACATCTACGACGGCACGCCGGCCTTCGAGCAGTCGCAGGCGGTGGTGACGATCGTGCCGCAGACCGGGCCCCGGATCGAGATCAAGCTGGAGGAGCGGGCGCGGGCCGCACGCTCCTGCGCCGTGGTGCTGATCGAGAACTCCGGGGACAACCAGCTGACGGTGCGCCGGGAGGTGCGGTACGTCAACGGGTTCCAGTCGGACATCGACCGGCTGTACGGGTTCGGGATGCAGTGGCAGCGGGGGTACAAGGGCCAGCCGGGCGGCTGAGGGCCGCTGAGGGCGGATTTCGGCCGGTTCGGGCGGGTCGGGCGGTTCTGTCGGTTCGGGGCGGGCGGGCCGGTTCGGGCGTGCCCGCCCCGGGTGCCGATCCCGGCGGCTCGGCTCGGCTCGGTGGCTCGGCTCGGCGGCGCCTCAGCGGGGCTGGAACTGCGGGCCCTGCGGCGGCAGTGCGAACTCCTCGCCGGTGGGCGCCGGAGGCTGGACCGTCGGCGGCTGCGGCGGGACGGGCTGCTGCTGGCCGGTGCCGGGCTGCGGGTAGCCGTAACCGGTGCCGGGCTGCTGGTACGGCTGGTGGGGCTGGGGGTAGCCGTAACCCGTGCCGGGCTGCTGGTACGGCTGGGCGGGCGGCGGGTAGCCGTAGCCGGTGCCGGGCTGCGGGTAGCCGTACCCCGTACCGGGCTGCTGCTGCGGGTAGCCGTAGCCCGTGCCCTGCGGGTGGCCCGGCGGCGGGGTGGGCGGGGCCGGCGGGATGGCCGGGGGCATGGTGGGCGGCGCCGCGGGCGGCGGGGGGGTTCCCGGCGCGGCGGGCGGAGTGCTCGTAGGCGCGCCTGCGGCGACGGCCGGGACGGCTGCCGGGGCCGGGGTCGCCGGGGCCTGCTGCTGGGGGACGGCCGGGGCCAGGGTGAAGGTGCCGGGCTCGGGGGCGGGCGAGCGCGGGTCCGGCAGCGGAGTGCTGCGCGGGTCGGCCGCGCCGGTCGGCGTGGCGGTGGAGACGGGAGCCGGGGTCGGTACCGGTACCGGGTCGGGCACGGCGCCCGCCGCCTCGTCCTCGACGGTGATGCCGAAGTCGGTGGCCAGTCCGATCAGCCCGGAGGTGTAGCCCTGGCCGACCGCCCGGAACTTCCAGGACCCGGCCCGGCGGTACAGCTCGCCCGCGACCATGGCGGTGACGTTCTCGGCGTCACTGATCTCGAACTCGGCGATCGCCGGCGCGGCCTCACCGGCCGCGGCGTCGAACAGCAGCAGCCGCAGGCCCGGTACCGCCCGGAACGACCCGCCCTCGGAGGAGCCGGCCAGCACCACGCGGTCCACGTCGGCGGGCAGCTTGCCGAGCTCGACCTCGACCGTGTCGATGATCTCGGCGCCGCCGGAGGTCTGCTGCTTGGGCAGGTGGCGGACGGTGCCGGAGGGGTGGCGCGGCTGGTTGTAGAAGACGAAGTCGGCGTCCGAACGGACCCTGCCGTTGGCGCCGAGCAGCAGCGCGGACGCGTCCACGTCCGGCGCACCGGGCGTGGCGCTCCAGCGCAGCACGGCGCGGACCGCCGCCGCCGGCAGTGCGATGTTGGCGCCCTTGGCCATCACGTGCGTCATAGCCGACCATCCTGCCTGTTCGCCACCCCTTCGGACAACGTGACCGGAGCGGCCCGCACCGGGTCGGACTTTGCCAAGACTTGCGCTTTCCGGGGTTTGCGGTCCTCCGTCCCATGATCATCCAAGCGGACCGGGATGTTCCGGGAGTTCAGTGGAGGGGGACCGGGAGCGGCCGGATCCAGTCCGTACGATGGGCGGTCGAACGGCCCCCGGGGTTCGATGGAGGAACGTCCACCGGTGGCGCGTCCGGGGAACCGTGGCGCCCGGTCGGCCGGTTGACCAGGGTGTCGTCGGCAATGGGCCGGGGGCCGGCCCACTTCCTGGAGGAGACCACCTTGCGCCATTTCGGCCACCTCGCCGAGGACGTACGCGGCCGGCTCTTCCTGGAGCAGCCGCAGGCGTTCAGTGCGGCGAGCGAGCCCCGCGTGCTCGCCACCGCGCTCGGCGGCACCCTCTACAGCCCCGCCACCAGGCCCGCACTGGCCGCCGACATCCGCAAACAGGCTGCTCGGGGCGTGGTGTCGATGGTGCTCTGCCTGGAGGACGCGATCGCCGACCACGAGGTGGACGCCGGGGAGCGCAACCTGGTCGAGCAGTTGAATGACCTGGCCAAGGATTTCACCGACTGCACACAGGGTCATCCACTGCTCTTCATCAGAGTCCGATCCGCCACCCAGATCCCCGACCTGGCCGAGCGGCTCGGCCCGGCCGTCGAGCTGCTCAGCGGCTTCGTGCTGCCCAAGTTCACCCCCGGCAACGGAGGCGAGTACCTGGCCGCGCTCACCGCCGCCGAGGCCGCGACCGGACGGCGGCTGTTCGCCATGCCCGTCCTGGAGTCGCCCGAACTCGCCCACCTGGAGACCCGGCAAAGCCGGCTCTTCGGCATCGCCGACCTCCTCGCCGGGCACCGGGACCGGGTGCTGGCCGTCCGGCTCGGCGTCACCGACCTCTGCTCCGCGTACGGCCTGCGGCGCTCGCCCGACCTCACCGCGTACGACGTCGCGCTGGTCGCGGCGGTGATCGGGGACGTGGTCAACGTGCTCGGCCGCGCGGACGGCACCGGGTACACCGTCACCGGGCCGGTCTGGGAGTACTTCCCCGTACAGGAACGGATGTTCAAGCCGCAGCTGCGCCGCACCCCGTTCACCGAGGGCTCGTTCACCGCCCCGGGAACGCCCCCGGCCTCCGGCGAGGAGATCCGCCGGCGGATCATCGAGCACGACCTGGACGGGCTGATCCGGGAGGTCGAACTCGACCGGGCCAACGGCCTGCTCGGCAAGACGTGCATCCACCCCAGCCACGTGCCCGCCGTGCACGCGCTCTCCGTGGTCACCCACGAGGAGTACTGCGACGCTCGCGACATCCTCCGGCAGGAGCAGGACGGCGGCGGGGTGCTGCGCTCGGCGTACACCAACAAGATGAACGAGGTCCGGCCGCACCGGGCCTGGGCGGAACGCGTACTGCTGCGGGCGGACGTGTTCGGGGTGGCCCGCGAGGACGTGAGCTTCGCCGAACTGCTGTCGGCGTGCCTGTGCGGCTGAAGCCGGGACGCACCGGGACCGCTGTGACGGCTCCCCGGACGGACGTCGGGGGGTCGGGAGCTCGGGGGGTCGGGAGCTCGGGAGGACGGGAAGGTCGGGAGGTCGGGACGTCCGGACGGAAATGACGAACGTACGAACGCTTGAATGCTCGCACCGGCACCATCGAAGGCAGGACCAGCAGTGACAGCAACACCCCGGACACCGCAGAGGCCGCAAACGCCGCAGACGCCGCAGACCGCCCGGACACTGCAGACACCCCACGCGCCGCAGACATGGACCGGCCGTTGGGTCGCCGACCGGGCGGGCATCGCGCTGAGCGGCTCCGAGCGCCTCCCCGAACTCGTCGGCCTGGCCCTCAGGGAGAACCGCAAACGCGCCCACCTGCTCGTCTCCAACGTGCTCGGCAAGCACGTGCCGCAGCGCCCCTCGGTGGTCCACGGCGCCGGACTCGAACTCGGCCGCAGGGTCCGCGAACTTCTCGGCGAGCCCGCAGCCGGGCGGGCCGTCGTGCTCGGCTACGCGGAGACCGCCACCGGCCTCGGCCACAGCGTCGCCGACAGCCTCGACGCCCCCTACCTGCACTCCACCCGCCGCCCGGTGCCCGGGATGCGCTCGTTCGGCGGCTTCGAGGAAGAACACTCGCACGCCACCTCGCACCTGCTGCTCCCGGCCGACCCCGGGCTCCTCGCCGGAGGCGGGCCGCTGGTGCTGGTGGACGACGAGTTCTCGACCGGCCGTACCGTCCTCAACACCATCCGCGACCTGCACGCCCGCCACCCCCGCGACCACTACGTCGTGGTCGCCCTCGTCGACCTGCGCTCCGCCGCCGACCGGACCCGGCTCGCCGACACCGCCGCCGAACTCGGCGCCCGGCTCGACCTGGTGGCCACCGCCAGCGGCGCCGTCTCGCTGCCCGAGGACGTCCTGGCGCGGGCCGAGCGGCTGATCGCCGAGGCGGCGCCCGCCCCGCTACCCCCGGCGGCCGCGCCCGCGCCGCTGGTCCGGGTCGGCCTGGACTGGCCCGCCGGACTCCCGGACGGCGGCCGGCACGGCTTCACCGCCCACGACCGCGCCCGGCTCGACGCGGCCCTGCCCCGGCTCGCCGGGCAGATCGCCGAGGCCCTCTCCGTCGAAGCCCCGCACGCTGAAGCCCCGCACGCTGAAGCCCTTCCCGGTGAACCCGTGCCCGGTGAGCCCGTGCCCGGTGAGGCGCGGCGGGTGCTGGTGCTCGGCTTCGAAGAGCTGATGTACACCCCGCTGCGCCTGGCCGGCGCCCTCGCCGAACGGCTCGGCGGCGACCGCGTCCGGTACTCCACCACCACCCGCTCACCCGTCCTGGCCGTGGACGACCCCGGCTACGCCATCCGCACCCGGCTGGCCTTCCCCGCCCACGACGACCCACAGGACGACGCCTCGCGCGAGCGCTACGCGTACAACGTCGCCCCCGGCAGCGACCCCGAACGGCGCTTCGACGCCATAGTGCTGGTGGTGGACGACCTCGCCGACACCCCGGCGCTGCACCGGGGCGAGCGGGCGCTGCTCGGGCAGTTGCGGCAGGTCACGGACCGGGTGGTGCTGGCGGTGGTGCCCTCGCACCGGCCGGTGGTGGCGGCGTCGGCAGTCGCCGAGCCGGTGGCGGCTGAACCGGCGGTCGCAGAGCCGGCGGGATGGGCCAGCCGGGCGGTGCTGCCCGCCGCGACGCTGCCGATGCCGCTGTACGGCCCGGCGTTCTCCTCGTACCGGGCCGACGAAGTGGCCTGGCTGCTCAAGGACCTCTCCGGGGTGGCGCTCGAAGCGCCCGCCGAGGAACGCGAGGAGGCCGTCCAGAGCGGTGGCGCGCACTATGCGGAGTCGCTGCCGGTCGAGTACCAGCCCAGCCCGCAGTACCAGGAGCTGTTCCACCAGGCGCTGCGCGGCTCGGCCCGCCGGATCGCCCTCGCCGTCGGCACCGTCGCCGAGACGCTGCTGCGCGAGCGCGGCCCGGGGCTGGTGCTCGCCTCGCTGGCACGGGCCGGCACACCCGTCGGCATCCTGATCCGCCGCTGGCTGGCCTTCGCCCACGGCCTGGCCGTGCCGCACTACGCCGTCTCGATCGTGCGGGGCCGCGGCATCGACACCGTCGCGCTGCGCTACCTGGCCGCCCACCACCGCGCGCAGGACGTCGTGTTCGTGGACGGCTGGACCGGCAAGGGCGCCATCACCCGCGAACTCGTCGACGCCCTGGCCGGCACCAACTTCGACCCCGACCTCGCGGTGCTCGCCGACCCGGGCCGCTGCGTGCGCACGTACGGCACCCGGGACGACTTCCTGATCCCGTCCGCCTGCCTCAACTCCACGGTGTCCGGGCTCGTTTCGCGCACCGTGCTACGAGCCGGGCTGATCGGGCCGGACGACTTCCACGGCGCCAAGCACTACACCGAGCTGGCCGGCGGCGACGTCTCGGCGGCCTTCCTGGACACCGTGGCCGCACACTTCGACGCGGTGCGCGACCTCGCCGTCGACGGCGCCGACCGGCTGGCCGCCGACCGGGACCGGGCGCCCGACTGGGCCGGCTGGGCCGCCGTCGAGCGGATCAGCGCCGAGTACGGCATCGACAACGTCAACCTCGTCAAGCCCGGCGTCGGCGAGACCACCCGGGTGCTGCTGCGCCGCGTCCCCTGGCGGATCCTCGCCCGACGCGGCGCCGGCGCCGACCTGGACCACGTCCGACTGCTCGCCGCCCAGCGCGGAGTCGAGGTCGAGGACGTGGACGGCCTGCCGTACACCTGCGTCGGCCTGATCCACCCCCGCTACAGCCGTGGAGCGACCGGGACCGACGGGCGGTCCGTGACAGGGACACCGGAAGTCCCGGGAGGGGAATCCTGATGGGCCTCGGCACACTGGTGGCCAGCGACCTCGACCGGACGCTGATCTACTCCGACCGGGCCCTCGCCCTGGACGTCCCCGACCCGCTCGCGCCGCGCCTGCTCTGCGTCGAGGTGTACCAGGGGCGGCCGCTGTCCTTCATGACGGAACGGGCCGCCGGGCTGCTCGCCGACCTCGCCCGCGAGGCCTGCTTCGTCCCCGCCACCACCCGCACGCCGGAGCAGTACAGGAGGGTCCGACTGCCCGGCCCCACACCCGACTGGATCCCCGCGTACGCGATCTGCGCCAACGGCGGCCAACTGCTGGTGAACGGCGTACCGGACCGGGACTGGCGCGCCGAGATGACCGCGCGGATCGCCGCCGGAGCGGCTCCGCTGGAGGAGGTGGTCCGGCGGCTCGCCCTCTGCGCCGACCCGGAGTGGACGCACAAGCGGCGCGTCGCCGACGACCTGTTCGCCTACCTCGTCGTCGAGCGCGCCGCACTGCCGGCCGGCTGGCTGGAGGAACTGACCGGCTGGTGCGCCGAGCACGGCTGGACGGTCTCGCTGCAGGGCCGCAAGGTGTACGCCGTCCCGGCGCCGCTCACCAAGAGCGCCGCACTCGCCGAAGTCGTCCGGCGGACCGGCCCCACCACCGTGCTCGCGGCCGGGGACTCGCTGCTCGACGCGGACCTGCTGCTCGCGGCTGACGCGGGCTGGCGGCCGGGGCACGGCGAACTCGCGGACTGCGGTTGGACGGCCCCCGGCGTCACCGCCCTCGACGAGGTGGGGGTGGCGGCGGGGGAGGAGATCGTCCGGCGCTTCCTGGCGGGTGCGGGTGCGGGTGCGGGTGCGGGTGCGGGCGTGGGTGCGGGCGTGGGTGCGGGCGTGGGTGCGCCGGTGGGTGACTCGGTAGGGGGCGTCTCGGTGGTGGCGGATACGGCCGAGGTGGCCGCTACGGAGGCGGGCGGGACGGTCGTGCCGGCCGCCGGGTAGCGGCCGGCACGCCATGGTCCGTCCGTCAGCCGCAGCAGCCGCCACCGCAGCAGCCGCCCCCACCCCCGCCGGCGGGGGCCTGCTGGGTGGCGGCCCCGCCGGTGACGGCGACGGTGGACAGCAGCTTCACGGTGTCCTCGTGGCCCTGCGGGCAGACGGCGGGATCGTTGGCCTGCGCCATCGGACGGCGGAGCTCGAAGGTGGCTCCGCAGGAGCGGCAGCGAAAGTCGTAGCGTGGCATACCGGCAGGGTACCGAGGGCGTCCCGCCGCCGTGCGGCTGGTCGCCGGAGCCAAGAGCCGGCGCCGGCTCTCGCTTCCGGAGCCGGAGCCGGAGCTTGAGCTTGAGCTTGAGCCGGAGCTACCGGTGCCCGCCCAGGTCTCCGCGGATCAGCCCGATCACCTGCGTCGCCGACTCCCGCACCGCCGCCAGCTCGGTGAGGAAGTGCCAGTAGTCGGGGTGGCGGCCCGCCGCCTCCAGCGTGGCCACCGCACGGTCCAGCCGGGCCACCGCCTCGTCCAGCGGTGCGGCGTGCCGCGGGTCCGGGGCGCTGCGCCCCGCCATCGCCAGCCGCTGCGCGTCCCGGATGGCGAAGCGGGCGCGCTCGACCTCCCGGTGGGGGTCGTGCTGCACCTCGTTCAGCCGGCGCAGCCGGTCGTTCACCGCCGCGACCGAGCCGTCCGCGGTGTCCAGCAGCGCCCGGACGGTCGCGATCGCGGCGGTGGCGTCCGCCCAGCGCTGCTCGTCCCGGGCCCGGGCGGCCTCGGCGAGCTTGCGATCGGCGGCACGCCCGCTCTCGGCGACCTGGTCCGGCACCCGCTGCAGGTCCTGCCAGCACGCGGTGCTGAACCGGCGGCGCAGCTCGCTCAGCGCGGGCTCGACCGTCGCGGCCTTGGTCTCCAGCGCCTGGATCCGGGTCCGCAGGCTCGCCACCCGCCGGTCGATCTCCCGCGCCCGCTCCGGCAGCTGCGCGGCATCCGCGGCGATCGCCTCGGCGCGCTGCTTCACGTCGTCCGCGCGCTGCAGGGTGCCCGCCACCCCGTGCCGGGCCGGCCCCTCGTTCAGCCGCCCCAGCTCCGGCGCCAGCTCGGCCAGCCGGGCCGCCAGATCGTCCGCCCGCAAGCCCGCGCCGCGCGCCTCGTCCAGCGCGTTGGAGGCCGTGAGCAGCGCCCGCTTGGCCTGCTCGACCGCAGGCGTGACCCGCATCAACTGCTGCTCGGCGTGCTGGAGGGTCGGCTGCAGGCGGCGCAGGAAGTCGTTCAACTCCGCCCGCGCCGAGCCGAGCTGCCCCTTCACGTCCTCCAACTGGCGCCTGGCCTGCGCGGCCGCCCCCGCGTCCAGGGCCTCACTGTCCAGGTTGTGGGCGTCGAGGGCGCCCAGGTAGTTCACGGTGACCTGGTCGACCCGGCCGGAGATCGCCGCCAGCTCCGCCAGCGAACGCTGCGCCGTCGCCCCGTCCTCGGCCGCGCGGACGGTCTCCACCGCGAGCTGCACCTCGCGCTGCGTCTCCTCCAGCTCGAAGAACGCCTCCTGCGCCGCGGCCCGGGCCTCCCTGGCCTCCGCCCGCACGCCCTCGCCGCCGACCCGCCGCCCCCACCAGCCACTGCTCCCGGCCGACGCCAGACCGACCGCCCCCAGCGCACCCGCCAGCACCACCGGCAACACCAGCGCGTCCGCCAGCGCACTCCCCGCCCGACGCCGCCCCCGCCCGCTCCCGCCGGCCACCGTCACTGCGCGCTCCCTGCTCCGACCCGCTGATCCGGCCCCCATTCTCC
>NZ_JOHO01000115.1 GCF_000719705.1 Streptomyces sp. NRRL S-350
GGCACCAGCCGACAGGCGGGTGGGGGGGTGGATGGTGGGGAGCGGCGGTGAACCCACGCAGCAAAGGGGATGGCGCGCGGGTGTTCACCCGCGGCGGCCAAAGCCGAGACGCAGAAACGCCGCTGCCCGGAATCCCGGGCAGCGGCGTTCGGTACGGCGAAGACCTCAGACGTTGAAGCCGAGCGCTCGCAGCTGCTCGCGGCCGTCGTCGGTGATCTTGTCAGGGCCCCACGGCGGCATCCAGACCCAGTTGATGCGCAGGTCCTTCACCAGGCCGTCGGTGGCGGTCTTGGCCTGGTCCTCGATGACGTCGGTCAGCGGGCAGGCCGCCGAGGTGAGCGTCATGTCGATGGTGGCCACGTCGGACTCGTCGATGTGGATGCCGTAGATCAGGCCCAGGTTGACGACGTCGATGCCCAGTTCGGGGTCGACGACGTCCATCAGGGCCTCGGTCAGGTCTTCGACGGAGACGGTGCCGGCGGTGGTGCCGACGATGAGGCCGGTCGGCTGCTCCTCCGCAGCGGAGGGGGTTTCGTCAGTCATGGCCATTCCTCCTCTGCAGGATCAGTCGTTCACGGCGGGGTGCTGGGCGAGCGCCTGGGCGGTGGCGTCCTTCCAGGCCATCCAGCTGAGCAGGGCGCACTTGACCCGGGCCGGGTACTTGGAGACGCCGGCGAACGCGATCGCGTCCTCCAGCACCTCTTCGTCGCCCTCGCCCTGGCCCTTGCTCTGCATCAGCTCCAGGAAGGCCTCCTGGACTGCCTGTGCCTCGCCGACGGACTTGCCGACCACCAGGTCGTTGAGCACGGAGGCGCTCGCCTGGCTGATCGAGCAGCCCTGGGACTCGTACGAGACGTCGGTGACCGTCGAGCCGTCGAGTTTCACCCGCAGGGTGATCTCGTCGCCGCACGTCGGGTTGACGTGGTGCACTTCGGCGTCGCCGTCCCGCAGTCCCTTGCCGTGGGGGTTGCGGTAGTGGTCCAGGATGATGTCCTGGTACATCGAGTCGAGCTTCATGGTCGTCCTGCCCCGTCCCGTCAGCCGAAGAAGTTCCGGACGTGGTGCAGGCCGTCGATCAGCGCGTCGACCTCGCCCGGAGTCGAGTACAGGTAGAACGACGCCCGCGTGGTCGCCGGAATTCCGTACCGCAGGCAGACGGGCCGCGCGCAGTGGTGGCCGACGCGCACGGCGATGCCCTGTTCGTCCAGCACCTGGCCCACGTCGTGCGGGTGGATGTCGCCGAGGGTGAAGGAGATCGCGGCGCCGCGGTCCACGGCCGTGCGGGGGCCGATGATCCGCAGGTCCGGGACCTCCAGCAGCCGCTCGACGGCGTACTCGGTGATCGCGTGCTCGTGCGCGGCGATCTTGTCCATGCCGACGCCCTGCAGGTAGTCGATGGCCGCGCCGAGCCCGACCGCCTGGGCGATCGGCGGGGTGCCGGCCTCGAACTTGTGCGGCGCCGGGGCGTAGGTGGACGAGCCCATGGTGACGGTCTCGATCATCTCGCCGCCGCCGAGGAACGGCGGGAGGTCCTCCAGCAGCTCCTGGCGGCCCCAGAGCACGCCGATGCCGGTCGGGGCCAGCATCTTGTGGCCGGTGAAGGCGACGAAGTCGGCTTCCAGCGCCTGCACGTCCAGCACCATGTGCGGCGCGGCCTGCGAGGCGTCGATGACGACGAGTGCGCCGACCGACTGGGCCTTGCGGACGATCGTCTCGACCGGGTTGACCGTGCCGAGCAGGTTGGAGACCAGGGTGAAGGAGACGACCTTGGTCTTCTCGGTGATCAGCTCGTCGATGTTCGACAGGTCGAGCCGGCCCTCGTCGGTCAGCCCGAACCACTTGAGCTTGGCGCCGGTGCGCTGCGAGAGCAGCTGCCACGGGACGATGTTGGAGTGGTGCTCCATCTCCGTGATGACGATCTCGGAGTCGGCGTCCACCCGGTACGGCTCGTCCGCCCAGGTCAGCATGTTGGCGACCAGGTTGAGCGACTCCGAGGCGTTCTTGGTGAAGACGACCTCGTTGCGGCTCGGCGCGTTGACGAATTCGGCGACCTTGTCCCGGGCGCCCTCGTACAGCGCCGTGGCCTCCTCGGCGAGCACGTGCACGCCGCGGTGGACGTTGGCGTTGTGCCGCTCGTAGTAGGCGTTCAGGGCTTCGAGGACCTGGCGCGGCTTCTGCGAGGTGGCCGCGTTGTCCAGGTAGACCAGCGGCTTCCCGTCGTGCAGCTGACGCTGCAGGACCGGGAAGTCCTTGCGGATCGCATCGGTGTCGAGCAGTCCCGTGAACGGATGGGTCACTCGGACGCGCCCCCCTTCACGTACGTCTCGTAGCCCTCGTTCTCCAGCTTGTCGGCCAGCTCGGCGCCGCCGGACTCGACGATGCGGCCGCCCGCGAAGACGTGGACGTAGTCGGGCTTGATGTACCGCAGGATGCGGGTGTAGTGCGTCACCAGCAGGGTGCCGACCTCGCCGGTGGAGCGGACCCGGTTGATGCCCTCGGAGACGATGCGCAGCGCGTCGACGTCCAGGCCGGAGTCGGTCTCGTCGAGGATCGCGATCTTCGGCTTGAGCAGTTCGAGCTGGAGGATCTCGTGGCGCTTCTTCTCACCGCCGGAGAAGCCCTCGTTGACGTTGCGCTCGGCGAAGGCCGGGTCCATCTGGAGGGCGGCCATCGCCTCCTTGACCTCCTTCACCCACAGCCGCAGCTTCGGGGCCTCGCCGCGGACGGCGGTGGCGGCGGTGCGCAGGAAGTTGCTGACCGAGACGCCGGGCACCTCGACCGGGTACTGCATGGCCAGGAAGACGCCGGCCTTGGCGCGCTCGTCGACGGACATCTCCAGGACGTCCTCGCCGTCCAGCAGCACCGAGCCGCCGGTGACGGTGTACTTGGGGTGACCGGCCAGCGAGTACGCCAGGGTGGACTTGCCGGAGCCGTTGGGGCCCATGATGGCGTGGGTCTCGCCCTGCTTCACGGTCAGGTCGACGCCCTTCAGGATCTCGCGCGGGCCGTTCTCGGCCTCGACGGAGACGTGCAGGTCGCGGATTTCAAGGGTTGCCATGTGTACTCAGGACTCCTGGTTGACGGAGACGAGCACATCGTCCCCTTCGATCTTTACGGGGTAGACAGCGACCGGCTTGGTGGCGGGCAGGCCGGAGGGCTTGCCGGTGCGCAGGTCGAAGCTGGAGCCGTGCAGCCAGCACTCGATCATGCAGTCCTCGACCTCGCCCTCGGAGAGGGAGACGTTCGCGTGCGAGCAGGTGTCGTTGATCGCGAACACCCCCTCGTCGGTGCGGACGACGGAGACCGGCACACCGTTGAGGTCCACGCGCTTGGGGACGTCCTCCTGGAGGTCGGCCAGCGCGCAGGCACGGAGGAAGGTCATGTCGCTCAGACCGCCGCTTCCAGCTCGGCGTCGATCTTCTCCATGAGCTGCTCCTGGACCTCGGCGACGCCGATCTGCTGCAGCAGCTCGGCGAAGAAGCCGCGCACCACCAGGCGGCGGGCCTCGTCCGCGGGGATGCCGCGGGCCTGCAGGTAGAACAGCTGCTCGTCGTCGAAGCGGCCGGTCGCGGAGGCGTGGCCGGCGCCGACGATCTCGCCGGTCTCGATCTCCAGGTTCGGGATCGAGTCGACCCGGGCGCCGTCGGTGAGCACCAGGTTCCGGTTGAGCTCGTAGGTGTCGGTGCCGAGCGCGGCGGCGCGGATCAGCACGTCGCCGACCCAGACGGCGTGCGCGTCCTGGCCCTGCAGCGCGCCCTTGTACGCCACGTTCGACCGGCAGTGCGGCGTGTCGTGGTCGATCACCAGGCGGTGCTCCAGGTGCTGGCCGGCGTCGGCGAAGTAGAGGCCGAACAGCTCGGCCTCGCCGCCGGGGCCCGCGTAGTTGACCCGCGGGTGCAGGCGGACCAGGTCGCCGCCGAAGGTCACGACCACGGACTTGTACGAGGCGTCGCGGCCGACCAGCGCGTTGTGCTGGGCGACGTGGACGGCGTCGCGTTCCCAGTCCTGGACGGAGACGAAGGTGAGCTTGGCGCCGTCGCCGACCAGCAGCTCGACGTTGGCGGCCCGGGTGCCGGTGCCCGCGTGGTTGAGCACCACGACGGCCTCGGCGAACGGCTTGACGTCGATCACCACGTGGGCGAAGCGGACGCCGCCCTCGCCCCGCACGTCGATCCTGACCGGCTCGGTCAGCACCGTCTCCTTGGGGACGGTGACCACCAGGGCCTGCTCGAAGGCGCTGAACGCCTGCGCGGCGACCCGGTCGACCGGCGTGCCGGCCTTGCCCAGGCGGGCGTCGTCACGGCCGACGGTCTCGGCGGTGACGCCTTCCGGCAGCGTGAACTCGACCTTGTCCGCGCCGCGCTCGCCGGCGGCGGCGGTGCCGTCGTGCAGCCCGCCGAGGCGGTGCAGCGGGGTGAACCGCCAGTCCTCCTCGCGGCCGGTCGGCACCGGGAAGTCGTTCACGTCGAAGGACGGCTTGACCGCGACGCGCGCGTCGATCGGCTGCTGGACCGCGGTCCGACCGGTGCCGGGGCCGGCGAGCTGCGCGCCCGCGCCGGCGGTGCCGACCTCGATCGACCCGGCGGTGGTGGAGCCGGTGGGGGTGTTGACGTCAGCCATGGCTGTTCGTTGTGCTCTCTTCCTCGAAAGTCGGGCGGGATCGCGTACGGCTGGGCGTCAGCCGACCGACCCCTCCATCTGCAGCTCGATCAGCCGGTTGAGCTCCAGCGCGTACTCCATCGGCAGCTCGCGCGCGATCGGCTCGACGAAGCCGCGCACGATCATCGCCATGGCCTCGAACTCGGTCATGCCGCGGCTCATCAGGTAGAACAGCTGGTCCTCGCTGACCTTGGAGACGGTCGCCTCGTGGCCCATGGACACGTCGTCCTCGCGGACGTCCACGTACGGGTAGGTGTCCGAGCGGGAGATCGTGTCGACCAGCAGCGCGTCGCACAGCACGTTGGACTTGGCGCCGTGCGAGCCCTCGCCGATCTCGATCAGGCCGCGGTAGGAGGTCCGGCCGCCGCCGCGCGCCACCGACTTGGAGACGATGTTGGACGAGGTGTTCGGCGCCATGTGCACCATCTTGGCGCCGGCGTCCTGGTGCTGGCCCTCGCCCGCGAAGGCGATCGACAGGGTCTCGCCCTTGGCGTGCTCGCCCATCAGGTAGACGGCCGGGTACTTCATGGTGACCTTGGAGCCGATGTTGCCGTCGACCCACTCCATGGTCGCGCCCTCGTACGCCACGGCGCGCTTGGTGACCAGGTTGTAGACGTTGTTCGACCAGTTCTGGATGGTCGTGTAGCGGCAGCGGCCGCCCTTCTTGACGATGATCTCCACGACCGCCGAGTGCAGCGAGTCGGAGGAGTAGATCGGCGCGGTGCAGCCCTCGACGTAGTGGACGTAGGCGTCCTCGTCGACGATGATCAGCGTCCGCTCGAACTGGCCCATGTTCTCGGTGTTGATCCGGAAGTAGGCCTGCAGCGGGATGTCGACGTGCACGCCCTTCGGCACGTAGATGAACGAGCCGCCGGACCACACCGCGGTGTTCAGCGCGGCGAACTTGTTGTCACCGGCCGGGATGACGGTGCCGAAGTACTCCTTGAAGATCTCCGGGTGCTCGCGCAGCGCGGTGTCGGTGTCCAGGAAGATGACGCCCTGCTCCTCCAGGTCCTCGCGGATCTGGTGGTAGACGACCTCCGACTCGTACTGGGCGGCGACGCCGGCGACCAGGCGCTGCTTCTCCGCCTCCGGGATGCCCAGCTTGTCGTAGGTGGCCTTGATGTCCGCCGGCAGGTCCTCCCAGGACTCGGCCTGCTTCTCGGTGGAGCGGACGAAGTACTTGATGTTGTCGAAGTCGATGCCGGTGAGGTCCGAGCCCCAGGTCGGCATGGGCTTCTTGCCGAACAGCTTCAGGCCCTTGAGCCGCAGGTTCAGCATCCACTCGGACTCGTTCTTCTTCGCGGAGATGTCGCGCACGACCTCCTCGCTGAGCCCGCGCTTGGCCACGGCACCGGCGGCGTCCGGGTCGGCCCAGCCGTACTCGTAGTTGCCCAGGCCGTCGAGCTCAGGGTGCGAAACGGTGTCAGTCATGCGAGCTTCCTAACGCGCGGACGCAGAATCTTCGGACGCGAAATCTTCGGTGGACTTACCGGCAGTCGGCACCGCATCGGAGTCGCTGCCCGCAGAACGCCGGGCGGACGACGATGCGGCACCGGGTGCCGGCACATAGGTGGTGCAGACCCCGTCGCCGTGGGCGATGGTGGCCAGCCGTTGCACGTGGGTGCCCAGCAGCTGGGAGAAGACCTCGGTCTCCGCCTCGCACAGCTGCGGGAACTGCTCGGCGATGTGCGCGACCGGGCAGTGGTGCTGGCAGAGCTGGGCGCCCGCCGGGGCCTTGGCCGCGGCCGCCGGGACCCTCCGCACCGTGGCAGCGTACCCGTCCGCGCTCAGCGCCTGGGCGAGTGCCTCGGTGCGATCGGCCGCGTCGACCGGGCGCAGGACCTCCAGGTACTTCTCGCCCTGCTTGCCGAACCGGGCCCGGGCGAAGGCGGCGACCGCCTCCTCGCCCGCCTTGCCGCCGCCGACCGCGTCCGAGATCCAGCGCAGCGCGTCGGCCGCGAGCTGGTCGTACGCCTGGTAGAAGGCGTCCCGGCCGGCGTCGGTGAGGGCGAAGACCTTGGCCGGGCGGCCGCGGCCGCGGCTGCCGTAGACCCGCTGCTCGCGGGACTCGACCAGGCCGGCGGCGGCCAGCCCGTCGAGGTGGCGGCGGACGGCGGCGGCGGTGAGGCCCAGCCGGTTCGCCAGGTCCGCGGCGGAGGAGGGGCCGTGGTCCAGGATCGAGCGGGCGACCCGGTCCCGGGTGGCGCGGTGGCCGTCCAGCAGCACCTCGGCCGCCGTCACGGGCACGTCGCAGTGGGAGGCCGGATCGGCCTCCTGCTGCTGGGCGTGCTCGCGCATGTTTTTCACAACACCAGTGTTGCGTAATTGCTTCCGAGGAGACAAGCCGTGATCCAGGCCTCATCGGTGGCATCGATCACGCAGGCAAGGCTTACCTGACCTGGGAAAACGATCACCGGAGCCGCGCCCTGACCGCCGAGGCCGCCGTCCGGCCCGGGCGTGAGCCCCTCTTACACTCGCCGGTATGCACTCCGAACCCGCGGTCCAGATCGCCGGGCTGGTCAAACGCTACGGTGACAAGCTCGCGGTGGACGGCCTCGACCTCACCATCGCGACCGGCGCGATCACCGCCGTCCTCGGCCCCAACGGCGCCGGCAAGACCACCACCATCGAGACCTGCGAGGGCTACCGCCGCCCCGACGCCGGCACCGTCCGCGTCCTCGGCCTCGACCCGGTCACCCAGAGCGCCGCCCTGCGCCCCCGGATCGGCGTCATGCTGCAGTCCGGCGGCGTCTACGCGGGCGCCCGCGCGGTCGAGATGCTGCGGCACACCGCCAAACTGCACGCCCACCCGCTGGACGTGGACGCCCTGGTCGAACGCCTGGGCCTCGGCTCCTGCGGCCGGACCACCTACCGGCGGCTGTCCGGCGGCCAGCAGCAGCGGCTCGCCCTGGCCATGGCCGTCGTCGGCCGACCCGAGCTGGTCTTCCTGGACGAGCCCACCGCCGGCCTCGACCCGCAGGCCCGCCGCGCCACCTGGGACCTGGTCCGCGACCTGCGCCGGGACGGCGTCACCGTGGTCGTCACCACCCACCACATGGACGAAGCCGAACAGCTCGCCGACCACGTCGCCATCGTGGACCGCGGCACGGTGATCGCCGACGGCACCCCCGAGGAGCTGTGCCGCGGCGGCGCCGAGGGCTCCCTCCGCTTCGACGGCCCGCCCGGACTGGACCTCGACCCACTGGTCAAGGAGCTGCCCGAGGGCGCCACCGCCGTCGAGACCGCCCCCGGCAGCTACCGGATCGAGGCACCGGTGGACCCGAAGCTGCTGGCCACCGTCACCGGCTGGTGCGCGGCAGCCGGCGTCCTGCCCGAACGGCTGGCCGTGCAGCGCCGCAGCCTCGAAGACGTCTTCCTCGACCTCACCGGACGGGAGCTCCGCTCGTGACCTCCGTGGACCACACCCCCGGGGCCGGCCGCTCCCCCGAGACCGACCACACCCCCCGGCCCGACTACTCCCCCAGGCCCGGCCCGGCCCCGATCGGCCGGATGCTGCTCTCGCAGACCGCGTTCGAGACCCGGATGCTGCTGCGCAACGGCGAGCAGCTGCTGCTGACCGTGGTCATCCCGACCGTGCTGCTGGTGCTGTTCTCCGCCGTGGACATCGTCGCCGTCGAGGGCCCCGGCAAGCGGGTCGACTTCCTGGCCCCCGGCCTGCTCGCCCTGGCCGTGATGTCCACCGCCTTCACCGGGCAGGCCATCGCCACCGGCTTCGAGCGCCGCTACGGCGTGCTGAAGCGGCTCGGCGCCAGCCCGCTGCCGCGCTGGGCCCTGCTGACCGCCAAGACCGGCTGCGTCCTGGTGACGGAGGCACTGCAGGTCGCGCTGCTGTCGGTGATCGCGCTGGCGCTCGGCTGGTCCCCGCAGGGGCTCGCGACACCGCAGGGGGCACTCGGCGTCGTCGCGCTGCTGATCCTCGGCACCGCCGCGTTCTCGGGGCTCGGCCTGCTGATGGCCGGCACCCTCAAGGCCGAAGCCACGCTGGCCGCCGCCAACCTGGTGTTCATCCTGCTGCTGCTCGCGGGCGGGGTGATCGTGCCGCTGGGCAGGTTCCCCGAGGCCGTACGGCCGGTGCTGGAGCTGCTGCCGGTCTCGGCGCTCTCGGACGGCCTGCGCTCCGTGCTGCAGACCGGCGCCGGGGTGCCCTGGGCGGACCTCGGGATCCTGGCCGGCTGGTCCGTGCTCGGCCTGGCCGCGGCCGCCCGGTTCTTCCGCTGGGAGTAGCCCCAGGGGTAGTGACCCGAACGGGTGAAGAACGACGCCCCCCGGCCCGTCAGGGTCGGGGGGCGTCGCCGTACTCGGCGCCGGTCCGCGGCGCCGGCGTGTCAGCTCTCGGTGCCGCCGCGACGCTTGCGGGCCAGCAGGACGAGCGCGCCGCCGACCAGCAGCACGCCGCCGCCGGCCGCCGCGATCACCGGGGTCGCGTCGTTGCTACCGGTCTGGGCGAGCGCCGGCGCGCTGGTGGCGGGCGCCGGGGTCTGGGGCTTGCTCGGGGTCGGCGGGACCGACGGGCTCGGGCTGGCCGACGGCGGGACCGTCGGGGGCTTGCTCGGCGTCACGGGCGGCGTCGTCACCGGCGGCGTGGGCGTCGGAGTGGGAGTGGGGGTGGGCGTCGGGG
>NZ_JOHO01000116.1 GCF_000719705.1 Streptomyces sp. NRRL S-350
TCTGGCCCACCTACACCTGGCGCTACCAACACCAAACCCGCCACCTCGACCTCCCCAACTACCACACCACCACCCACACCACCCACACCCCCTAACACCACCACCACCAGCACCGGGCCCCGACGTCCGCGCCAACGACCAGGAGAGCCACCCACGATGAACCGACCACACCTGTCCCGGCGGGCCGTCCTCACCGGCGCGGCCGCCACCGTCATCGGCTACAACACCACCACCCGCTCCTGGGCCACCGCCGAATCCCCCGCCAGCGGACGCCTGGTCCCGGTCCCCCCACTCCAGGGCACCCTCACCACCAACCCCGCCACCCGCGCGGCGTTCGCCCAGGACTTCGGCCGCCTCACCACCACCACCCCGTATGCCGTCCTCACCCCCGCCGGCGCGCAGGACATCGCCACGATCATCAACTTCGCCCGCCGCAACAACCTCAAAGTCGCCATGAACGGCCAGAGCGGCACCGGCACCGACCTCGAATCACACTCCAATTACGGTCAGGCCGGCGTCGCCGGGGGCATCAGCGTCAACGCCCGCGCCCTCAACCGCATTCACGCCATCACCCCCACCAACGCCACCGTCGACGCCGGCGTCACCTGGGCCCAACTCACCGAGGCCGCCCTCGCTCACGGCCTCACGCCCCCGTGCCTCACCGACTACCTCCATCTGTCCGTCGGAGGCACCATCAGCGTCGGCGGCATCGGCTCCACCGTTCACAAATACGGCCTTCAGGCCGACACCGTCGAAGCCATCGAGATCGTCACCGGCACCGGCCGCGTCCTCACCGCCACGCCCACCTGCAACGCCGACCTCTTCCACGGCGCCCTCGCCGGCGCCGGCCAGATCGGCATCATCACCCGCGCCACCCTGAAGCTCGTCCCCGCCCCCGAGAACGCCCGCGTCTTCACCCTCTTCTACGACGACCTCACCACCTACCTCACCGACCAGCAAACCCTCCTCAACGACGGCCGCTTCCCCTCCCAGGTCGGCGAAGTCCTCGTCCAGCCCAACGGCCAACCCCCGCGCTACAAGATCGAAGCCGTCGCCCACTACAACGGCACCACACCCCCCGATCCCGCTCCTCTCCTCGCCGGCCTCACCCCCGTCTCCGCCCAGACCACCATCACCGACACCACCTACCGCGATTACACGTACCGGGTCGACGCCTTCGCCGACTCCATCAAGCAGCTCGGCTACTGGGACGCCCCCAAGCCCTGGCTCTCCCTGTTCCTCCCCGCCACCCGGACCCGCGCCTTCCTCACCGAAACGCTCCCCCAGCTCACTCCTGACGACATCGGCCAGGGCCTGCTCCTCTGCTACCCCTTCCACACCGGCAAGCTGACCCACCCGCTCGCCGTCACCCCCGCCGAACCCGTTGCCTACCTTTTCGACCTCCTCGCGTTCCCCCACCCCGGCACGGACCCCCAGCCCGCCCTCACCCGCAACCGCCGCATTTACGACCGCGCCGTCCAACTCGGCGCGAAGCGCTACCCCGTCGGCGCCATTCCCCGCATGACGCCCGCCGACTGGCAAACCCACTACGGCCCTCAATGGGCCACCCTCACCACCACCAAGAACCGCTACGACCCCACCCACACCCTCACACCCGGCCAGAACATCTTCCCCTGATCCCACATCCCCGAAATCGCGAAGAGCCCCCCCCCAACGTGGTGAAAGGAAATCCCGTGCACGCCATCCATCACACCGACCAGACCCTGCTCCCCCACCCCCCTGCCGCCGTCTGGGACGCCATCATCGACGAACTCAACGGCAAGACCACCTGGTGGCACCCCCACAACACCCACCAGCCCGGCCCCACACCCCCTGACCAGCCCAACGGCACCACCCTCACCACCGTCCACCCCAACGGCATCGGAAAGCCCGGTCCCAAGCTCCGCTTCACCTCCACCACCACCGACATCACCCCCCACCGCACCCTCACCCAGACCCACACCGGCCACTTCCAGGGCACCACCACCTACACGCTCACCCCCCACCACGACGGCTCCCACACCCTCCTCTCCATCACGTTCGCCAGCACGCCCCGTCACTGGCCGAAGCTCCTCCACAAACTGACGAACCTCACCTCCAAGCACACCGCCGCCACCCAGAACGCCCTCGCCAACCTCCACCACCACCTCGGCACCGCCAAATAGAACAAGGACACCGTCATGCAGACCGCCGTCGAAATCCCCACCCTGCCGACGGATCACGCCGTCATCACCACCGACCACACCGCCACCACCGACGACAACGCGCGGCTGGCCCTCACCGTGCACCGACCCGGGACTCCCGACCCGGGCCGGCCGCTCGTCGTCCTGGTCCACGGGTGGGCGGCCTCCCGCACCGTCTGGCACGACACCGCCCGCTGCCTGGCAGCCGCCGGACACACCGTCGCCTCCTACGACCAGCGCGGGCATGCTTCTTCCACGGCCGGGCGGGAGCCGATCAGCATCGGGCGGCTCGCCCGGGACTTGGACGCGGTCGTGGGGACGTTGACGACGCCGGAGCGGCCGGTGGTGGTGGTCGGGCATTCGGGCGGTGGCTATGCGGCGCTTGCCTGGGCGACGGAACTCGCCGCTTCGCGTCCGGCCGGCGGGCGCGGGCGGCTGGCCGGTCTGGTGCTGGTCTCCACTGCTGCGCACGGTCAGCGCACCCCGGCGAACGAGGTGAAGATGATGGGCTCCCGGTTGTTCAGCCGTGCCCTGCGCACGCCGTGGCTGGGGCGCAAGTTGCTCGGTCAGACGCACGGGCCGCTGGCCGGCCCGGAGGCGCGGGAGGCGAACCGGCGGCTCTTCGCCCGCACCCGACCGCAGACCCGGGCGGCGTGTTTCGCGTCGACCGGGGAGATGGACCACCGTGCTGGGCTCGCCCGGATCTCCACTCCGGCTGTCGTCATCACCGGCACGGAGGACAAGGTCGTCAAGCCGGCGTTCAGTCAGGAACTCGCCTCGGCGCTCCCGCAGGCCACGCTGTACGAGCTGCCGGGTGTCGGGCACATGGTGCCGCTGGAGAGCCCCGGGCAGATCGCCCATCGCGTCCACCAGCTGGTCCTGGCCGGCCGCTAGCCGTGCCGACCACCACCGCTCATGCCGGCGCGCTGGCCTCCCTCCTGCCGCCGCACGTCCGTTGCGCCGAGGCGTTCGGCGCCCTGGGCGCGGGCCGCCTCCTTCCTGCGGAGGCGGCCTACATCCGGGGCCGGTCCCCTCGCCGCCGCCAGCAGTTCACCACCGCCCGGACGCTGGCCCGCCGGGCCCTCGCCGAGCTCGGCCACCCCCCGGTGCCGCTGCTTCCCGGGCCCGGAGGTGCGCCGCAGTGGCCGGCCGGCGCGGCCGGCAGCATCACCCACACGCACGGCTACACCGCCTGCGCGGTCGCCCGTACCGGGCACAGCGCCTCGATCGGGATCGACGCGGAGCCGGTCCGGCCGCTGCCGCCCGGTGTCCTGGACCTGGTCGGCAGCGAGGACGAGCGGCTCCGGCTCGCCGCACTCCCCCGGGACTCCACCCCGTGGGACACGCTCCTCTTCAGCGCCAAGGAGGCGGTCTACAAGGCCGTCCACCCCCTCACCCGCACGTGGACACCGCTCGCCTCGATCACCGTCACCCTCCACACCGACGGCTCCTTCACCGCCCGGCACCCCCATCACCCCGAGGGCTGCTCCGGCCGGTGGGTCGTACACCGGGGTGTGGTCGTCACCGCCGTCGCCCTCCCGTCGAGGACGGCGCTCGCCGCTTGAGCCGCCCGGCGGGTCCGCCGCCGAGCCTCTTGCCTCCCGACGGGTCGGGTACGGGCAGCCGTGGGACGACCACGCCCGTGCCCGACGTGGGCCCCGGCACCCGGCACCGGTGCGGCTGAGGGGCCAGTCGAAGCCGCCCGCGGCACCCGGAGGTTCGGCGTCGGCCGGCGCCTCACGGTGCCAGCGGGCCGCCCGGGGTGAGAGCCAGCCGGGCGAAGTTCTCGGCGATGACGCGGTGGGCCTGCGGGGAGGGGTGGAGGCCGTCGGGCAGGGGGTGGGCCTCGTGTTCGGGCTCACCGTAGAGGGCGAGGCCGTCCAGGTGGTGCAGGTCGAGGTCGCCGTCGGCCCGGCGTTCGGCGACGATGCGGGCCAGTTCCTCGCGGACGGCGGTGAGGGTGAGGCGGCCGGCGGCGCGTTCGGCCGGGTCGCCGGTGGCCCGGAAGCGGAGGGTGCCGGTGCTGAAGTCGGGGGCGAGCGGGCCGGGGGTGTCCTCGTGGATGGGGCAGAGCACGGGGGACACCACCAGCAGCGGGGTGGTCGGGTGGCCTTCGCGGACGGTGTCGAGGAAGCCGTGGACGGCCGGGGTGAAGGCCCGCAGCCGCATCGCGTCGGCGTTGACGACGTTGATGCCGAGCTTCAGGCTGATCAGGTCCGCGGGGGTGTCGCGGATCGTGCGCGCGGTGAAGGGGTCGAGCAGGGCGCCGCCGCCGAAGCCGAGGTTGACGAGGTCGAGTCCCGCGTCGACGGCCACCAGCGCGGGCCAGGTGCCGGTCGGGTGGGCGGCGTTGGAGCCGTGGCTGATCGAACTGCCGTGGTGCACCCACCGCTTGCGGGCACCGGCGGGTACGGCCTGCACCGGGGCGTCCGTGTCGAGGGCGATCAGTTCGGTCGTCTCGGTGTGCGGGAGCCAGATCTCGACGGTCTTGTCGCGGTCGGGCAGGCCGGTGAACCGGGCGCTGCCGGGCGGCCCTTCGGTCAGTTCGAAACGGCCGGTGGTCAGGTCGACGGTGCGCAGGTTGCCGCCGGGGACGGCGGTCTGCGCGGTGAGCCGGCCGTCGACGAGGAGGTCGTAGACCCCGTCGGGCACGTTCGGGACGCCGGGGTAGGCGCGTTTGGTGGGGACGGTGTGCAGGGTGATCGTGGTGGCGCGGGTCCGGAAGGCCAGGCGGACGCCGGACGGCTGGGATTCGGCCATCGCGAGCTGATCGTCGGGCACCTGGCGGCGGGCGCGGGCGGGCAGGCGGTGCGGCAGCAGGCCCCGGCCGGTGTGCTCGACGTCGAGGTGGCCGTGGATCAGGTCCTCGGTGACGGGGGTGGTGATCGGGGTCATGGTGGGGGTTCTCCGTTCGAGTACGGGCGTCGGGCCGGGGTCCTTGGCTTGCGCCAGGCAGCCAGGCAGCGCTAGGCAGCGCCGGGCCCGGTGGACGGCCCGTACGCCGTTCAGGTGGCGGTGCGGGCGGCGCCGGTCCGGCGGAGGAGGGCGTCGAGGGAGTCGATGATCCAGTCCCAGGACTGCCGCGCATCGACGGCGGTGTGGCTGAATCCGCCGGCCGCCTCCAGGCTGATGTAGCCGTGGAAGACGCTGCCGAGCATCCGCACGGCGTGGGTCTGTTCGGGTTCGGTGAGGTCGTAGCCGCGCAGGATCGCCCGGGTCATCTGGGCGTGCCGGACGCCCGCGCTGGCGGCGGCGGTCTCGGCATCGAGGCGCAGGCGGGTGGCGTCGTAGCGGCCGGGGTGGCGGGCCGCGTAGTCGCGGTAGGCGTCGGCGAAGGCGCCGAGGGCGTCGCGGCCCGCGCGTCCGGCGAGGGCGTCGGCGACGAGGTCGGCGAGTTCTTCCAGGGCGTGCAGGGCGATGCGGGTCTTGAGGTCCTGCGAGCTCTTGACGTGGGAGTAGAGGCTGGCGGTCTGCACGCCGAAGCGTCGGGCCACCGCGGCGACGGTCACCTGCTCGAAGCCGACCTCGTCCGCGAGTTCGGCGCCCGCGACGACCAGGCGTTCGACGGTGAGTCCTGCCCGTGCCATGTGCTTCCTCCCGTGCTGTCCCGCCAGTGACCGGCCTATGGACAGTATGGGATTACCTAATCCATTTAGGCAAACGCTTATGTACTCATGGTTGCGCCGGGAGTCCGCCCCACCCTTCGGTCGACCCGGTCCAACCATCGACCCGGACCAACCATCAGCCCGGACCGATATTCGACCGAGTCCACCGTTTTCCTCAGCCCGCGAGTCGACTCAGCCGGCCAGGATCACCGTCTCCGCCGGACCGGAGAACCCCACCGACTGCGCGGGGGTGCCGGTGGCGGCGAGCCGACGGTGCTCCTGCGGGCTGACGCCGCGCACCCGCTTGAAGGCCGCCGAGAGGGCGAAGGCATTGCTGTAGCCGACCTTGCGGGCGGCGAACGCGACGGTGCACTCGGGCTCGCGCAGCAGGTCGGCCGCGACGGCCAGGCGCCAGCCCGCGAGGTACGCCATCGGGGGCTCGCCGACCAGGGCGGTGAAGCGTCGGGCCAGGCCGGCCCGGGAGACTCCGACCCGCTGGGCGAGCTCGGCGACCGTCCAGGCGGTGGCCGGGTCGTCGTGCATCAGCCGCAGGACCGGGCCGACCACCGGGTCGTGCTGGGCGCGGTACCAGGCGGGGGCGCCGGAGTCGGGGGCGGCCAGCCAGGACCGCAGGACCGAGACCACCAGCAGGTCCAGGATCCGGTCCAGGACGAGCTCCTGGCCGGGCTCGTTGCGGCTTATCTCGGCGGCCAGCAGGTGCACCAGGGTGTCGTCGGCGCCGGTGCCGGCCGGGCGAACGAGCAGGGCGGGCAGGCACCCGAGCAGACGCTGGCCGATCTCGTGTTCGGCCTGGTAGGTGCCGGAGAGGACCACCGAGGAGGCCTGGTCGCCCTCGCGTCCCTGACCCCAGGTGCGCACGCCCAGCGACATGACCTCGGAGACGTCCACCCCGCCGCGGGTGCAGACCTGGCCGGGGCCGACGATCACGTCCACCGGGGTGTCCGGGTCGTCGGCGACGGTGTACGGCTCCGGGCCGCGCACGATCGCCACGTCCCCCGGGTGCAACAGCAGCGGGGTGCCGCGCTCGGGCAGGATCCAGGCATCGCCGCGGACCATCGTCACCACGGAGAGCGGGGCCCGGTCCTCGATCCGAAGCGACCACGGCGGGGTGAGGATCGACCGCAGCAGGAACGCGCCGCGGGCCTTGGGGCCGTCGAGGAGTCCCGTCAGAGTGTCCATGCCGCCAAGTCTAGACGCCAGGATATTATTTGACGTCGCGTCATTTGAGGGACTCTTGAGCGATCGAGGTGGCCGGTGAGGCCCGGATGCCGGATGATCTGCGCACGGGGTAGGACCGGCACGCGGCCACAGCGCTGCGGCGACAGCGACAGCGAGAAGTGAGGGCTCACGACGATGGAAACGGCACGCACACTCGTCCTGGTGGCGGCCACCGTCACGTGCGGACTGACCGCCGGACTGTTCTACGCCTTCGCGTGCTCGGTCATGCCCGCGCTCGCGCGGGTCGGGGACCGGACCTTCATCGAGGTCATGCAACGCGTCAACGTGGCGATCCTGAACGGCTGGTTCGTCCTCGGCTTCGTCGGCGCCCTGCTGGCCACGGCGGCCGCGGTCGCCCTGCACCTGCCCTCGGACGGCCACCACGCGCTGCCTGCCACCGTCGCCGCGCTCGTGCTGTACGTCGCCATGATCGGCGTCACCCGTTCGATCAACATCCCGCTGAACGACGAACTGGCCGCGGCCGGAACGCCGCAGCAGATCACCGACCCGGCCGCCGTGCGCGGCCGCTTCGAGGCGCGCTGGGTGCGTTTCAACGTGCTGCGCGCGCTGCTCTCCACGGCCGCCCTCGGCTGCCTCGCCTGGGCGCTGGTGCTCAATGGCCAGAGCTGACGCGGAAGTCCCCGCGGCGCCCCGCCACCCCGTGCGGCCGTACGGCCTCAGCCGCACAGGGTGGCGAAGCCGTACCCGCGTGCCTTGAGCGTGGAGATGATCGCCGGCAGCGCGGCCACCGTCTGACTGCGGTCGCCACCGCCGTCGTGCAGCAGGATCACCGACCCCGGGCGGACGTTGTCCAGCACCCGCGACCGGATCGCCGCCGTTCCCGGCCGGGACCAGTCCACCGGGTCCACCGACCAGAGCACGACCTGCTTGCCGAGCGCCGCCGCACGCGCGCGCACCGCGCCGTTGACCGCGCCGTACGGCGGCCGCAGGCAGTTCGGAGTGCGGCCGGTGCCGGCGCGGATCGCCTTGTCCGTGTTGACGAGCTGGGCGTCGAGGGCGGAGCCGGAGAGCTTGCGCAGATCCGGGTGCGACCAGGAGTGGTTCTGCACGCTGTGGCCCTGTTTGGCGACCTGTGCGGTGAGCGACGGATGGGCGTTGACGTTCTGCCCGATCTCGAAGAACGTCGCGCGCACCCCGTAGCGGGCCAGCGTCGCGAGGACACCGGGCGTGTAGGCCGGGCTGGGGCCGTCGTCGAAGGTGAGGTAGACGACCTTGCCGCCCCCGCCGCTGCCCCCGCCGCCCCCGCTGCTGGCCGCCTCCGCCGACGAGGCCGGGAGCGTGACCGCCGCTCCCGCCGCCAGGGCGACGGCGAGCGCGCCGGTCGCGATCCGGAGTCGTCCAACTGCCCTGCGCCTGACGGTTCGTACGGACATGCCTGCCCCCTGACGGGTCGGAACTGCGGTGCACCGGCCAGTCTGCTCCGATCCCCCGGCAGCCGCGACCCGCCGGACGGCGGAGGCGGACGGAATCGGCCAGCCGCACGACGGCTCGCGCGCCCTGCGGACGGCACGACGGCTCGCGCCCCCTGCGGACCGGGCACGCCGAAGCTCTCCCGACGGGATCCGCCGGGAGCGCCGACCGCGTTACGGCGCGGCCGGGTTCAGCGACCGGAGCGGCCGTGCAGCACCAGGGCACGGGTCAGGGCGAGCAGGCCGCCCGTGCACAGCGCGGTGCGGAGCATGTTGGACGAGACCCAGCTGTCGGCGAACTGCGCGCGCACCGCGGCGAAGTCGTGGATCTGGGACGG
>NZ_JOHO01000117.1 GCF_000719705.1 Streptomyces sp. NRRL S-350
GGCATGACGGTGGACAAGATCGCTGCGGTGACGTTCACCAGCGCGGACCGGGTCCGCGACGTGATCCACAATTTCAACGCGGACGGCTTCGACTCGCTCTATCCGAAGTACAGGGGCGGCCGGCCGAAGACGTTCACCCTGCCCGAGCGACGCGAGATCAAGAAGATCGCCAAGTCCAAGCCGGCCGAGCACGGCCTGCCGTTCTCGACCTGGAGCCTGGCCAAGCTGGCCGACTTCCTGGTCGCCGAGGGGGTGGTCGACGACATCAGCCACGAGGGCCTTCGGGTCCTGCTCCACGAGGAAGGCGTCTCGTTTCAACGCGTGAAGACCTGGAAGGCCTCCCGCGACCCCGACTACGCGGCCAAGAAGGCCCGCGTCGAGCACCTCTACGCGATTGCCGACGGCGAGGTCATACCCGAGGAAGGCGAGCCCGAAGTCGTGTTCTGCATGGACGAGTTCGGGCCACTCAACCTTCAACCACACCCCGGCCGGCAGTGGGCCGAACGCGGTGGCAAGGGCAAGAAGCCCGACCGTGAGCCAAGACCCCGCCGGCGGGCGACCTACGCCCGCCCGCACGGCGTCCGGCACCTGTTCGCCGCCTACGACCTCGCCAAGGACCAGCTCTATGGCCATATCAAGAAGACCAAGAACCGCTCCAAGTTCCTGGAGTTCTGCCGCTACCCACGCTCGCTGCACCCAGCCGACGTGCGCATCGCGATCATCTGCGACAACTACTCCCCGCACCTGACGACCAAGCGGTGCCAGCGGGTCGGAACCTGGGCGGCGGCGAACCACGTCGAGATCGCCTACACCCCGACCAACAGCTCCTGGCTCAACCGCATCGAGGCCCAGTTCACCGCCCTGCGCTACTTCGCCCTCGACGGCACCGACCATCCCAGCCACAAGGCCAGGGCAGCATGATCCGCCGCTACATCATCTGGCGGAACAAGCATGCCGCCGACGAACGCCTACGCGTAGCCGTCAACAGGGCAAACGTTGCCTGATGCGGCACTAGAGTGCATCGCCGAGTGGCGGCCGAGAGTCCTCGCCCGGTCGATCCCGTAGCCGGCGGACCGGGGATCCCGCGACCGCGGTCAGCCGCCGCTCGGCGGGTCCGGCGCGCGTTGCGCCCGGGCCGGCCGGTCATCTGTCCGTGTGACTTCGCCACTCGAACAGCGCGGTCCCGGACTGCGGCAGATCGCGAATACGGGATGGTCTGTGCATGAACGAACAGTCGACGATGCCCGAGCCGCTGCGCCGGATGGTCCGCGAGATGTTCAGAGACGTGCTGGGGAACCTGGCGGAGGTGCTGTGGCATTCCCAGGCCGATTCCCATGACTGGCGGAGGATGCCGGGCTACCGCCTCACAGATGCCGCCGACACCCTGAACCTGATGGCGAACATTCATGCGGCGTACCTGCTGAAGAGCGGTCTCTCTGAGGATGCGGTGCGTACCTACGTCCAGCTTGAACAGGGGCGCAAGTACGAGAGGTGCCTGGATTCCCAGGAGGCCGATCAGACCTTGGCTCGCATGTTCAACCAGTCGGGCGCGAGCCTCGGGATCGGCTCATCCGCCTGCCGTGGTGATGCCCCGGAGTACTGCGACCAACTGGAGGCATTGCTGGCCGGGTGGCGGGCGGCGGGCTCGGAGGAGGACGACGAGGCGCTGTTCGGCCACCTCCCGCCAGCGGTCGCGGACCGGGCCCGAAGGATCGCCCGGGCCCTGGAGGAGGAGCCGCAGCCGTCCTCGGTCTGACCCCCGGTGGCCGGGACCTCTATCGACGGGCCCGGCCACTGGTATCAGCCCAGCCGGCCTTCCCGGATGTCGGCGGAGCAGTCCTCGGCTTAGAACGTCCGCGCAGCTCAGGGGGCCTGTCGGTCCAGGTGGGTTCCGGCCGGGTGTTCTCAGCCGCGGGTGGCGAAGGCGATCTCGTAGGGTGCGTGGCCTGCAAGGGCGAGTACGCCCGTGAGCAGAGCGGTCCACGGCGGGTCACAGCCCTCGATGGCGACTACCGACAGCTGGGACACCGCCGCCGGCTTGACGTGAAAGCTGGTTATCGGGCTCCCCGATTTTACCGAGCCGTCGCCTGCCCGCCCCCGGCCCCGCTGCCGGCCGGTACGTCGTCGCGAGGTGGTGGGCGTCCTCGGCTCGCGAAACCGGTTGTAGTGCCGGCGCGGGCTGACCTCCCGTTCGGCGGCGGCTTTGTCGAGCGCGGCCTACCAGGACCTGCGGCGCCTTCGCGCATCCAGCGCCGCAGATCCTGGTAGGCGGCGTGGTGGGCAAGCCAGCGCTGGGCCGGCTGCGCGGCGGGCCGGTCGTCCCTGCGGGTGTGCCGCGCAACGACGAGCCGATCTCCGATCCCGCCCGGCCTGTGGGTGGTCCGCTCATGGTCGACATGTAATGCTGGTGAGGGGTACGGCAGTATCCCCGCACGCGGCAGCGCCCGTCCGGACGCCGAGCCCAGCTTCTACCCGCTGTCCCGTTTCCCATTTCCGGCACATGGACGGCCACGGTTTCCCAGCCGGCGGGCGGGCTTTCACTGCCAACACGATGGCAGTTCCGGGCGGGAGACGAGAAAATTGAGGGGATTAGTCGGATGCCAGGTCAGACCGGCTGGACCGGATGCCAGAACTGTCGCGCGATGTACTTCAGCGGCAGCACTGAAGTGTCGCCCGACCATGGCCCGGGCAGCAACGGTGCTTGTGCCGCCGCGACCCCGGCTACCCCTGGGGGGATCCTCCCAGGCCCCCATGTGGCGGTGCCGGAATGGCAGTTCCAGGCCGAGATGAATCCCACACACCGGGGTGATTTCACGGTCACCGGCTGGACGGGCGACTTCTTCCGGTGCACCACATGCGATGGGATGTTCAGTATCGGCGCCGGTGCGGTGAATGGCGTCTGCCCTGGACGCCTGCCTCATCGGGAGCAGACCGCGGTGGGCTCCTTGCTCGTTCTGGGCCATCACGAAACCGGAGACACAGGCTACTTCTTTGCCACATCCTGGAGCGTCCGCGACGCTTTCGCATCGGGGTGGGCGCTGTGCGGGCATTGCGGCCTGATGTTCTTTCACGGGGATCCCAGCGACCAGGGCGTCTGCCCCGAACCCGGTGCGGACACGCATCACGCAGTGTCTGTGGACTTCGGAGCGGAGTCCGCGTTCGACGACTTCTAGCTGTACGAGGCCACGACGTTGGTGACGCGGACCGTCGGCTGCACCGGGGTGGGGCCGTCCGCATCGCGGGCAGTCTCCGCGCAGCGGTGTCGATGGACGACCAGCTGATCTACGGCCCGCACGTCTACTCTCTGGGGCTTGCGGAGGCCATCGACCGCAAGCTGCTCGCCCCGTTCGAGATCGTGGTCCTGGAGCTCCGCGACCCGCTCGGCGACCGCCAGGCCGCCGAGCGGCAGGGCGTGCGCACGACGACCAGGCTCTGACGATCCAGGGCGCATCAGACGGCCAGCCAGCACCCCTCGGAGTCCCATCCCCACTGGGTGGTGCAACCCGTCTCCACGTACGCGTGACGTGATCGCAGGGCCACCTCACGCGTACGTGAAGCAGGCCGACTCCCGTAGGAGACGGCCTGCCCTGTGCCCGCAGCCCCGTCAAGCACGAAGCCTGTGGGTCAGCAAACGTTCATCGTCGGTGAATACACTCCGTACACAGCACCCGGGACGCCGATATACGCCTGAGCCTGGACGTAGCAGCCGATCCGCCAGTCGGTAGACTTCCCCCAGATTTTGCCTTCGCCGTAATATCCGGGCGTCGGATACGAGTAGTCGTTGTAGTGGCCGTCCCCGCTGTTAAGCCACATCTGAGTTGAATCGTTGAGGATGGTTCCCCCGCCAGTGATCTGAATGAGGGGCTGTGACCATCCCGGACTGCCACCAAAGTGAAGACACACCGCTACCCTCGCCCCAGTGGTTAGTGGCACGGAAGCGCCGCAGCTATAGGTGTCGACGGCGTGGGCCGGAAGAGCAGTAGCAGTCATGGTGAGAGCCGAGGCAAAGGTGAGCGCAACAGCTCCCGCCAGCCGCTCCATTGCACGCTTCATTGCCAGTTTTTCCTCTCAGGTGGCGACTTCTCTGACGATGAATCCAGGATGAGCGCGAGTCGTTGATCAGCGAATGCAATGGAGACTTTTGGCTTGAAGACGCCGCTGCATGCCCGGAACCGGGTAGGCAGCCCTTGGAGAAATGAGGCATAGCAGACGGTATACACCCCCACAATGTCGGTGCTCAGCGTCGTGGACGGCTCCTACCCCACGCCGCGTGGTGCCGGGTATTAGGGGAGTACGGGGCGTCGAAGTGCGCCTGACCGTCCTTGTAGGTCGGCGCCGGTCCTGACGGCGCCGGCCAAGGATCCCTAGTCAGGCCTCGTGGCCGCTTCGGCGAGGGCGGCGCGGGTTGCTCCGGCCAGCTTCGCCGGGTGGGAGGCCAGGAGGGGGAACCGTCCCAGCACCACCATGGAGGGGGGTTCCTGCGGATAGTCGTCGAGGGACCACTCCTCCTCTCCCGCGTAGAAGAAGAGGCGCCAGCGCTTGCCGTTGTACTGGAGCTGAACGAACCCCTGGTGCTGGGAGTCGTCAGGATCTTCGAAGATTTCAGCCGTAGTGCCGGGGACGACCAGGTCCGCGAGAAGTTCTGCTGTCTGGTGCAGCGCTTCGGCGTATGAGCCGGGCATGGGGCGTAGCAGGGGGACGGAGGAGAACTGGGTGAAGAGGTGCTTTGCGGTGCGCGGGGACGGTTGGAGCTTGAACAGGTCAGGGCTGCGGCGATGGCGCCGGCCTGCTCGGGAGTGTGGAGAGCCCAGGGGGAGGACAGCAGCGTCGCCAGCCCATCGATGCTGGCCATGGCGGTGTCTGCGAGCCAGGCGGCGGCTTCCGGGCGGCCCTCGAAGTCGGTGACGTCGTCGATCCCGCAGCCGTTGAAGGTCTCGCCCACGTCCTCCAGCAACTTCTGCCAGGAGGTCTTGGTGGTGTTGCTCATGCGGCGCCGCCGTGGAGCGCGAGCAGGGCGACGCGGTGGGGTCCATGCACTGTGACGGCGTAGACGTCGTCCCAGTGCCCGTCGTTGTCGGCGTCGGGGCAGTTCGTCGTGCTGCGTTCCTTGCCCACGGAGGCTTCCTTCGCTGCAGTCGGGTCGGCAGACCAAGCTAGCGGCGGCCGGCGGGGCTGTTTGGTATCGCTCGATCAGGTGACTCAGGCCGACTTGGCGATCCCGGTACGGGTGGCCGGGCGGGGGATGCGCAGCGGGATCGCCCCGGCCCGGGTGGCGCGCGCGACGGCGAGAGCAGCGCGGTGGCGTTCGCGCTGCTGACGGGCGTGCTCGTCGATGTCAGTGGCTGGGGCGTCTTCGATCGCGGGCCGGTGGGCGCCCTCGTGCTCGCGCAGCCAGTTGTAGTGCCGGCGCAGGATCGCCTCCCGTTCGGCGGCGGCCTCGTCGAGTGCGGCTTGGCGGGCGGCGGCGTCCTCGCGCATCCGACGGCGCAGGCCCTGGTAGGCGATGTGGTCGGCGAGCGGGGGCCGGCCCGACTGCGCGGTGGGCGGTTCATCGCGGTGGGCGGGCCGGTCGTCTGGGTCCTCGTCGTGCTGCACCACGGCGGCTGGGCCGACGCGGACGTCGATGGCCCGGGACGGTGCCGGGCCGCAGTTGCTCGAGGTCGGTGAGGATACGGCGGTGGTGGAGGCGGAGCTGGGCGGCCCAGGCCGGGGAGTCGGCGACCGCGCGAAGGCGGCGGGTGGTCGAGTCGTAGCCGGCGAGGTGCCAGTGGGCGGCGGCCTCGGCGCCGACGACCGTGGGCCAGCGGTCGCGCAGGCCTCCGCCGGCGGTGCCGAGGGTTCAGCCGTGGGCGGCGACCAGGGCGAGGAACATGTGCCCGTACGGTCTCCAGGCGCTCGAGGAGCAGGTAGCGGGCGGTGGCGGTGTGAAGCTTGTTCGGCGGCCTGGCCGGCAGCTGCCAGCGCAGCGGTGCGGGAGGTCTGCCGACGGGCGGCGCGCCGCGCGGTGAGTCGGCCAGCGGAGTACGGGCCAGCCGAACGAGGGCGTTGGTCCGGTGGGTGTCGACGGCGTCCCGGGCGGTCTACAGGTCGGATCCGAGGACGTCCTCGCGGCTGGAGCCGGTGGGGCGGGAGGCGGCCATGGCCGCGCGGAGCTCGGGCCAACGGCGTCGTGTGCTACCGGGGCGAGTTCGGCACCGGGCACAGCAGCTCCTGGTCGAGCAGGGCGGTCAGCTCCGCCTGAACGGCCTTGATGGGCACTTTCCTCCCAAGCGCCTCGACGATCTCGGATGCGCTTACCGAGCCGTTGGCCTCGATGAGTTCGAGGGCGGTCGGGTACTGGGGATGCTGACGAAGGCGCTGGAATACACCGAGCGGGCCCGCGGCCACCTGTGTGCGGTGCACCAGATGGCCGGCGGCGCCGACCAAATGCTCGCCGGGGCGGTGCGGATGCTGCGCCGGGCCGGGCACGAGGGGCGGGCCGGACTGGTCGAGTGGGAAATCCTGGGCCGGCGCGTCATCCCGGGCTTGTGGACCGACCAGCTGGTCGAGGCGTACGACTGCGCCTACTGCCGTGTGTTCACCGCCGTCGAGGAACATGTCCGCCACGACCTTGCCGCCGGCCGCCGGCACCTGGCCGAGGCCGAGTTGCAGCGGGCCGCGCGTGCCCGTCGGCGCAAGCGCACCACCCTGTGGGACCGAGTACCGGCGAGCCTGTCGGCACGGCGCGCAGGCGGCCGGGTCCCGTGGAAGCAGGGGGTGTTCCCGGGGCAAGTACCCCAGTGGGCCGCGCTCGGCGGACAGCCTGGCGCGCCGAAGTCGACCCGGGCCGCCTCGAAGATCCTAGCCCGCCACTGGTCCGACGTGCCGTATCGCCCACACCCGCGCAGTCGAGCCCTGCCCCGAACCACACGCATGCCGAGGCTGGTCCAGCCCTTTAAAAATCGACCATGTACGGCCATGTCGGTCGTAGTCCGTTTAGGCGATCTTTGTCCCTTGGAGTTCATGGCCTGGCTCTGATCTACCTCAATTGTGTGGATCGGTTGATCATGCGGTGCTAGCTTCTCCCTCTGGGGACCATGAACGAACCTTGGGAATGGCGACGTTCGCCTGGGCGACCGCCTTCACCGCAATGTCCCACCTTTACCCGGCCGTCGACACCCAGCCGACCCGGGATTCGGCGTCAATTCTGCTATCGCAATACGGCACTCCCAGGGCAGGGGGAAATATGCAATTTGCATTCCTGCTCCGGGTTGTACGAGTCTTGAAACGGGGAAATGTACGATGCGAAAGAGTTTGCGGGCTATCTTGGTGGCGGTCGGCGCGGTAACCGCGGCGTTCACCTCCACTGCGATGGCGGCTGCCGAGACCACCACCGCCTACGGTGCGCCGTTCACGAGGTTGGGCCCGAACTGTGTCAACAGCGTGGTCATGGGTCGTGATAGCGGGCAGATCTACGCCTACGCCATCATGAAGTGCGACGCGGGCAAGGGAATTCTGACCCCGGACGTCGGTCTTTCCGGCGACAACGGGAACAACGGCATCGTCGGGAAGCTCGGATCCTGCGGCTGGATGGTCTCCTACTGCGAATCGCCGAAGGTCTACCTGCCGGAGATCCCCGGTGTCACATACCGGGCCGACAGCGCCGGCACGATAGACGGCAGCGGCCTCTTCCCGCCCGAGAACGCCATCGCGCACGCCCAGCTCATCGGTGGCGTGCACAACTCCCAGGCGGGTACGGAGGCGGGGACGGGCCGTGTCCGGTGGGCGGATTTCGACGGGGACGGCAAGGCGGACTACTGGATCGTCAATCCTGATGGTTCGGTGCAC
>NZ_JOHO01000118.1 GCF_000719705.1 Streptomyces sp. NRRL S-350
GAAGTTGCCCGGGAAGTTCCCGATCGGCATGCTCGCCCGGTAGATGCTGCCGTTGTCACCGGCGAAGAACAGGTACATGTTCTGGCCGTCGGCGATCAGCGTCTGGTCGATCGGGGCGGCGCCGGGGAGGCTGCCGGTGAACAGGGGCTGCGGCGCGGACCAGCCGTTGGGGTTGGTCGGGTCGCTCGACGTGCGGTAGATGAACGGCCACTGGCCCCACTGGTAGGCCAGCACCCAGATGTTCCGGTGGACGACCAGTGGTACGTCGACGGGAGGGCGCACGTGCCGCCCGGCGGGGTCGAGCCGGACAGGCCGGTCCACTTCTGGTTGCTGCCGCCGGTGCACGTCCAGAGCTCCACCGCGGTGCCGTTGGCCGTGCCGGCGCCCGTGACGTCCAGGCACAGCCCGGACTCCACGCCGACGACCGTGCCGTCGGAGTTCACCCGCCACTGCTGGTTCGCACCGCCGCTACAGGTCCAGATCTGCACCGGGGTGCCCGCCGTGGTGGCGTGGCCCGGAACGTCCAGGCACTTGTTGCCGTACACGGTCAGCTGGTTGCCGTCCGTCGACGTCCACTGCTGGTTGCTGCCGCCCGAGCAGTCCCAGATCTGCAGGTGGGTGCCGTCGCTCTGGCCGGCGTTCGGCACGTCGAGACACCGGCCGGAACCGGTGCCGCGCAGGGCGCCGCTGGTGGCGGCCTGCGCCGGGTTGGCGACGAGCAGCGCCGCCAGCGCTGCCACGGTCGCGAGCACGGCGGTGAGCACCACGGACAGGTGCCTGCGGCCGGAACTTCGTCCGCGCATGTGGACCTCCTTCGTGAACGGGGCGGCGCCGTCAGCCGGTTCGTTGTCGCTGACGTCCGACTGCCGTGGTGACGGCGCGCGCCGAGGGTTGTCGATCGGCCGGGCGCAGGAATCCACGCCATTGCCGGTAGGGGTGCAAAGGTGCCGCGACGGTGTCGACCTGACGGGAAGTCGGGTAGGCGCCGGCTTCTCGGGCCGCGGTGGTACGGGGTGCTGCGGTGTCGGCCGCCGGCGGCACACCGCCGGTGGCGGCGTGCCCCCCTCGCGGCTCAGCTCACTTGAAGTTCCAGTGCTGGTTGGCGCCGCCCGCGGAGTCCCAGATCTGGACGGGAGTGCCGTTGGCGGTCTGGCCGCCGGGGGTCTCCAGGGCTCGGCCGCTGGCGACGTTGGTCAGCGTGTAGGAGCCGTCGCTGTTCTGGCCGGCCCGCCAGTGCTGGTTGGCGCCGCCGTTGGAGTCCCAGACCTCCATCCGCGTCCCGTTGGCCGTCTGGTTGCCGGGCTCGTCGAGGACGCGGCCGCTGGCGACGTTGGTCAGCGTGTACGAGCCGTCGCTGTTGCGGTCGGCCCGCCACTGCTGGTTGGCGGCGCCGCTGGCGTCCCACACCTGGAGCGGGGTGCCGTTGCCGTTCTGCCCGGCGGGCTCGTCGAGGACGCGTCCGGGTCGAACAGCAGCGGGTTCTCGCCGGTGCGCCAGGAGTCGCTGTCGCGGATGCCCCACACCGTCAGACCCGTGCAGCGGGGGACGTCGAGGCACGCCTGGACGGTGTTGGCGTACGCGCTGCCCGACGCCTGGGCGATGTCGAGCTCGGTGATCTGGACGTCCACGCCGAGCGCGGCGAAGTTGGCCAGGGTCGTCCGGTAGCTCGCCGGGGGGCCGCCCGCGCCGAAGTGGCTCTGGAGGCCGACGCAGTCGATGGGCACGCCCCGGGCCTTGAAGTCCTTGACCATGGAGTAGACGCCTTGGGTCTTGGCGTCGGACCAGTTCTCGATGTTGTAGTCGTTGTAGCAGAGCTTGGCCGACGGGTCGGCGCTGCGGGCGGTGCGGAACGCCTCCTCGATGGTGCGCGGTGGCGTGGCCGACGATCGCGTCGGCGGGGCCGAAGTCGAACGACCCCCGGGAGCGCTCGATGGTGTCCCACTTCATCTCGTTCTCCGGGGTGACCATGTTGAACTCCCGGTCGAGGATCCCGGAGTACGTCGGATCACCCAGCCTGCCCGAGGCCACGGCCGTACCGAAGTAGCGCCCGCTGCCGGCCGCCGCCGCACCCAGAGTGGTCGCTCCGGCGGCGTGGGCGGCGGGGTCGGCGGTGAGGGCCGCGGCCGAGCTGACGACCAGGCAGGCGGCCGCCGCCAGGATCTTGCGGAGGCGGGGTTTCTCGTTGAGCTCTGGCATGACGAATCGTTCTCCTTGGGTGGGGGGGGGTGCGCACCGGCGGGGCCCGGCCGACCGGGGGGTGTCGGCCCGGCTCCGGGGCCCCGTCGGTTAGCGCTAACAATTCGCAACGAACACCGCCTTGCCCGGCATGTGCGGGGTGAGGTCTGCGACAGGCGGTGCAGCGTTGTGCATACCGTGCGGCGGGCGGCGGACCGTCAGCTGGTGCTGCAGGAGACCGTCGGCCAGGTGGTGCTGCCGTTCTTCATGACGGTCATGCCCCAGTTGTCGCCCGCGCCGTTGGGGGTGGCGACGAGCGTCTGGGCGTCGGGGTAGGACGTGTTGACGTTCCAGGTCGAGCCGATCCGCTCCGGGGAGGGGACCTTCACGGTCACTTTCCAGTTGGCGGAGCCGGTGACCGCGACGTTCAGGTTGTAGCGGTCGCTCCACGAGTCGCCGGCGGAGAGCGTCGCGCTGCAGGTGCCGCCGCCGGTGCCGCCCCCGGGGCCGCCGCCGGTGGAGGTGCCCAGCGTGATGTTGGAGCTGCCGCTGCTGTGGTAGCCCTCGGTGGCCATGACCTCGTAGTTCATGGTGCCGAGGGGCATGCCGTTCCTGGCCCACGCGTCGAAGTGGTTCCCGACGGTGATGGTTCCGCCGGTCCGCTTGGCCTGGCGGACGCTCCAGTACTGGTTGAACGTCTTGATGCCCTCGATGGAGGGGGCGTTGACGCGCGTCGTCTCGTAGATGTCGTACGTGCCGCCGTCACTGGTGACCGTGCCCTTGTAGGCGCCGGTGGGCTTGTACGAGCCGTAGTTCTCGACGACGTAGTACTCGACGAGCGGGTTGGTGCTCCAGCCGTAGAGCGACAGGTAGGCGTTGCCGCTGGTGCTCCAGGTGCCCGAGTAGGTGACCGGGTTGCGCGAACCGGTGCTCCAGCCCTTGCCGGCGACGAAGTTGCCGGCGTTGTTCCAGGAGGTGCTGTAGTTGCCGCCGCCGTTCAGGGACATCGAGGCCGCACCGGTGCCCTCGGTCCAGAACGTGTAGAAGTACCCGCCGTCGCTGCCGGTCTGGTTGGTGGTGATGGTCGCGGCCTCGGCGGTGCCCGGCAAGACCAGGACGGCGACGAGAGCCGGTGCGAGGACGCGCGTGCTCCTGGCGATCCGCCGGAGCCGGCCGGTGGTACGGCGTTTGGGGTGGGGGAAGTTCACGAGGGTGATCCGTCCTGCCGATGGGTGGGGGTGGGGGCGGCCATGCGCCACCGATGACCGCGGAGGGGCGGGACGGTCGGACGGCACCGCGCAGCGGCGCGCGGAACCGCCGTGGCATCAACATCCCTACTACCGACACCGGTTGGCGAATGCGGCCCGGATCCAGGG
This sequence comes from Streptomyces sp. NRRL S-350, assembly GCF_000719705.1. Lineage (GTDB taxonomy): Bacteria > Actinomycetota > Actinomycetes > Streptomycetales > Streptomycetaceae > Kitasatospora. The sequence goes on from NZ_JOHO01000118.1 coordinate 3,552, forward strand.
CCGTTCGGACTTGTCGACGGCGACAGTGTTGGCCTGAGCCCGACAAGGTGTCAACAGTTTCGACTGAATCCTCGAAACAATCGCCGCATCGTCACTCGCTGCGTTACTCGATGGACCCGATCCGGCGGAGAACTCGACCGGCGCGTGGCCGATTTCCCCATGGTCATCTTGCGTTGCGGGCCTCGGCCCGCCGGACGGCTTATCCGGCCGAATGCTCGAAACTTTCGGAAATCACGGCTGCGGGTACGCGGTGGCCGGGCTCGTAGGGTCAGGCGGAAATCGCCTCGCCCTTGATCCGTCCGCAGAACCGGCGAAACGGAGGCCCCCGCAAGGGGGGCGGCGGCCTTCGGTGGCGGCCGGTGAGCGGGCGGCCGGTGAGCGGGCCGTCGATGAGCGGGCGGCCGGGGCCCGGTCATGCCGTCGCGATCGCGTCCACCCGCCGTTCGGCCTCGCGGCCCGCCGCGTCGGCGACGTCCCGGGCGATGGTGTGGAACAGTTCCTCCGCCCGGATCGCCGGCCAGTCGGCCGGGAGGTGCTCGGCCGGCAGGTGCGGGTCCCGGCGTACGAGTTCGAGCCAGTCGGTGTGGACGAGCAGCTGCCGCCGCAAGGGGTCGTCGGAGTCCGTCGTGGGCCCGCTCCAGCGGCGCAGGAACGCGCGGTAGCCGTCGGCGATGGCCTCGGTGTCGAAGGCGGACTCCACCACCTGCGAGACCTCGGTCGGTGCCAGCACCGTGCCCCGGAAGACCCGCAGGTGCGCGTCGAGGGCGAGGTCGCCGAGCAGTGCGGCGACGTCCACCACGCCCGGTGCCACCCACAGCCCGTTCTGGAGCGGCCCGAATCCGCCCCAGGTCAGCCGGGAGCGGAGGTCGTGGCGCTGGCGGCGCCAGGCCTCCGGCAGGGAGAAACCGACCAGGGTCCACTGCCCGTGCCAGTCCCGGTTGACCGCGCCCGTGCTCCAGACCCGGTCGTGCCCGTCCTTCAGGACGGCCACGGCGCGCGGAGTGAGCCCGAAGTACATCTTCCGCCCCTGCCGGTGCCGGGCGAGCAGGCCGCGGTTGACCATTCGCGTCAGCGTGGAGCGGACGGCCTCCTCGGTGACGCCGACCCGTTCGAAGATCTCGATGACGCAGCCCGACGACAGGGCGACGTCCCGCCCCAGGACGTGGATGCCGAAGAAGGTGAGCATCAGTGACTGGGGGCGCGGAGCGGGGTCGAGATCGATCACGGGCCCAGCCTAGGACCAGCGCCGGAGCTGCGCGGACGGCCCCAATGCTCGGCAATATATTGACGGCCAACACTTAGATGCCTAAGTTGAGCGCAGTTCCACCCCACGAAGGAGAGTCCCCATGGATCTGAACGGCAAGGTCGCCGTGGTCACCGGCAGCGGTCGCGGCCTCGGGCTCGCCTATGCCAAGGCGCTCGCCGCCTCCGGAGCGGCGGTCGTGGTCAACGACGTGGACCCGGAGGCCGCCGCGGGCGCCGTCAAGGAGATCGAGGCCGCCGGCGGCCGCGCGGTCGCCGAGGTCGGCGCGGTGGGGACCACGGAGACCGCCGAGGCGCTGACGGCGCGCGCCGTGGACGCGTTCGGCCGGCTGGACGTGATGGTGACCAACGCCGGCGTCCTGCGCGACCGGGTGCTGTGGAAGATGAGCGACGAGGACTTCGACACGGTCGTCCAGGTCCACCTGCGCGGGACCTTCACCTGCGTCCGGGCCGCCGTGGCCCGGATGCGCGAGCAGGGCGAGGGCGGACGCGTCATCGTCGCCGGCTCCCCGGCGGGCCAGCGCGGCAACTTCGGCCAGACCAACTACGCCGCCGCGAAGGCCGGGATCGCGGCCATGGTGCGCACCTGGGCGATGGAACTCGCGAAGGCCGGGATCACCGCCAACGCGGTGATCCCCGTCGCCGCCACCGCGATGACCAGGACCATCCCTGCCTTCGCCCCGCACGTCGAAGCGCTGGAACAGCACGGCACTCCGCTGCCGGACGGCCTGCGCAAGGGGGAGGGCTTCGGCACCCCCGAGGACGTCGCCCCCCTGGTCGTCTACCTCGCCTCCGACGCGGCCGCGGCCGTCACCGGCCAGTGCATCGGCATCGGTGGCGACAAGCTGGCACTGTGGTCGCACCCGCAGGAGGTCTCGGTCGCCTACGCGGACGGCGGGTGGAGCGCCGACGCGATCGCCGCGGCCTGGCCGGCCTCGATCGGACGGGTGCCCGAGACCTTCGGCATCCCGGCCCCGCGGATCTGAGCGGCGGCCGCCCGATGACCCCTCAGGAACCGCGCCTGCTGCTCGACGAACTCGTCGCCATCGACGTCCACACCCACGCCGAGGTCTCGGCGAACGGCCAGGGCTCGCTCTCCGAGGAGCTCGACGCCGCGGCCGGCGCCTACTTCCACGCGGACCACCGCCGGCCGACCCTGCCGGAGATCGCCGCGCACTACCGCGAGCGCAGGATGGCCTGCGTGGTCTTCACCGTGGACGCGGAGGCCGCCACCGGCACCCCGGCCGTCCCCAACGAGGAGGTCGCCGAGGCGGCGCGCCTCCACCCCGACGTGCTCATCCCCTTCGCCAGCATCGACCCGCACAAGGGCCGGGCCGGAGTACGCCAAGTCCGCAGACTGGTCGACGAGTTCGGGGTCCGCGGTTTCAAGTTCCACCCGAACGTGCAGGCGTTCCACCCCAACGACCGGTTCGCCTACCCCCTGTACGAGGCGATCGAGGAGGCCGGTGCCATCGCCGTCTTCCACACGGGGCAGACCGGCATCGGCGCCGGCGCGCCGGGCGGTGGCGGGATCCGCCTGAAGTACTCGAACCCGATGCTGGTGGACGACGTCGCGGCGGACTTCCCCGGCATGCCGATCATCCTCGCCCACCCCTCCTTCCCCTGGCAGGACGAGGCGCTGGCAGTGGCGACCCACAAGCCGCAGGTCCACATCGACCTGTCCGGGTGGTCGCCGAAGTACTTCCCGCCGCAACTGGTCAAGTACGCCAACAGCCTGCTCCAGGACAAGGTTCTGTTCGGCTCGGACTACCCGCTCATCAGCCCGGACCGCTGGCTGGCCGACTTCGCGCAGCTGCCGATCAAGGACGAGGTGCGGCCCAAGATCCTCAAGGACAACGCCGCCCGGCTGCTCGGCCTCGACAAGCGGCAGTGACGCAGACGGCGGCAGTGGCGCAGACGGAGGAGTCCCGCGTTGCACAACGAAGGCATCGGTTCCTGGCCCGCGCGCCGGGCCCGTAAGACACCGCGCCGCACCGCCCTGCTCCACGAGGGCCGGTCCACCAGCTACGCCGAGCTGCACCGCAGGTCCAGCCGCCTCGCCCACCTGCTGCACCTGCGCGGAGTGCGCCGCGGCGACCGCGTGGCGTTCCTCGGCCCCAACCACCCGGCCTTCCTGGAAGGCCTCTTCGCCGCAGGGCAGTTGGGCGCCGTCTTCGTCCCGCTCAACACCCGCCTGGCCCCACCGGAACTGCGCTACCAGCTCCGCGACTGCGGTAGCACCATCCTGCTGGCGGTGCGTCAGAAAACCGAGTTACTCGATGAGTTGGCGCAGGATTGCGAGGTGTGGGAGGTCGAGGGGGAGGAGTTCGAGACTCTGCTCGCGGACGCCCCCGACGGGTTGCTGGACCTACCGGTGACCCACGACGACCTGTGCATGATCATGTACACCTCGGGGACCACGGGCCGTCCCAAGGGCACCCTGCTGACGCACGGCAACCTCGTCTGGAACAGCCTCAACGTCGTGGTCGACGTCGACCTGTCCGGCGACGAGGTCACCCTGGTCAGCGCACCCCTGTTCCACGCCGCCGCGCTCAACATGACCTGCCTGCCGACCCTGCTCAAGGGCGGCACCGTCGTCCTCGAACCGGGGTTCGACGCCGAACGCACCCTCGCACTGATCGAACAGCACCGGATCACCTGCCTGTTCGGCGTCCCGGCGATGTACGACGCGATGGCCCAGGCGCACGGCTGGGCCGGGGCCGACCTGAGCAGCCTGCGCAACCTGCTCTGCGGCGGCGCACCCGTACCGGCCCGCACCATCCGTATGTACCTCGACCTCGGCCTGGCGTTCGTCCAGGGCTACGGCATGACCGAGGCCGCGCCCGGCGTGCTGCTGCTCGACCGCGCGGACGCCCTGGAACGCGCCGGCACCGCCGGCACACCCCACTTCTTCACCGATGTCCGCCTGCTCGCCCCGGCCGGCGAGCAGGTCGGCGTGGGCGAGCCCGGGGAGGTGGTGGTCAGCGGCCCCAACGTCACCCCCGGCTACTGGCAGCTGCCGCGAGAGACCGCCGACGCCTACCACGACGGCCGGTGGTTCCGCTCCGGCGACATCGCCGTCCAGGACGAGGACGGCTACATCCGGCTGGTGGACCGGCTCAAGGACGTGATCATCTCCGGAGGGGAGAACATCTACCCCGCCGAGGTGGAGGACGCCCTGCTGGAACACCCGGCGATCGCCGAGTGCGCCGTGTTCGGCGTGCCCGACGATAAGTGGGGCGAGGTCGGCCGCGCCGTCGTGGTCCTGCACCCCGGCGCCACCGCGAGCGCCGAGGACCTGCTCGCCCACCTCGACGGCCGACTGGCCCGCTACAAGATCCCCAGAACCGTGCGCTTCACCGACGCGCTGCCCCGCGGCGGCGCGGGCAAGCTCCTCAAGGGGCCGATCCGCACCGCCCACGGGCAGGGCTGACCCGCTCCTCGCGCGCCGCCCCGGAGCGCCCCCACCAGGAAGGACCCCACGTGCCCCGCACCGTCCACGGCCTCGCCGACCTGCTCACCCTCGGTGGTGCCGACCTCGGCCACAGTCGGTGGCTGGAGATCACGCAGGACCGGGTGAACACCTTCGCGGACGCCACCGACGACCACCAGTGGATCCACGTCGACCCCGAACGCGCCGCCCGAGGCCCGTTCGGCGCCCCGATCGCCCACGGCTACCTGACCCTCTCGCTGCTCATTCCGCTGTGGACCGAACTGCTGCAGGTCGAAGACGTCGGGATGGCCGTCAACTACGGTCTCAACAAGGTGCGTTTCCCCTCCCCGGTCCGGGTGGGTGCCAAGATCCGCGCCCATGGCGCGATCGCCTCGGTCGCCGAGGTGAAGGGAGGGGCCGAGGTGACCGTCGACCTGACGGTCGAAATCGACGGCGAGACCAAGCCCGCGGTCGTGGCCCAGGCCGTCTACCGCTTCTACGCCTGACCGCCGCCCGAACGGCGCGAGCGGCCTCCCCGGTGGGGGTGGCCGCTCGCGCCGTTGCGAACGCGAACACGAACGCGGCCGCTGGCTCCCGCCCGGCTGCCGTTCCCCGCCCGGGCGCCGATCGTCGACGGGGCGTCAACTGTCCAGCCGGGTGCGGCCGTCCGACCGGCTCATATTGTGCACCTTGTTGACGGCGGTAAGAAATCAGCCCTAGATTTGCGCCGCCCCGCCGCCCCGCCGCCCCGCCGCCCCGCCGCCCCGC
>NZ_JOHO01000119.1 GCF_000719705.1 Streptomyces sp. NRRL S-350
TCGGCCTTCACGGACACCATCCACGAGGCGAACGACAACCCGATCGACGCCATGCCTGCCAGGTAGGCGTGCTCGGACTTCACACCCGCGTCATGCAGCTTCTTGATGATCACGACAAACCTCCAGCTGTTGCGGTACTCCGGCCACGGCGGCTGCCCAACCTCCCGCGACCCACACCAGGTTCATCGCCGCCCACCGGAGTCGCTGGTGGCGGCGCGGGGTGGTGCGGGTGTCGTGTTGGTCGCGGTGGGTAACCGCCGGGGTGGAGAGAGGTCCGGCCGTTCGTGGATCACGCCATGGGAGCTGTCTTCGATACCCGCCGCCGCCGTGTGCGGCTGTCCTTCGCCGGTACCCGGACCTGCCCGTCACCCGGGGCCGTGATTTCGCCTCCCGGGCCCTGGGCCGGTGGGGACCGGCGGGACCTGGCCAGTGGATGGCGCCGGAGGTGTGCGAGGACGTCCTGATGGTGACCGCCGAACTCCTGGCCAACGCCCTCGTCCACGGCCATGGACCGCGGGAACTGGTCCTCGACTACCGCCCCGGGGTGGTGCGGGTCGCAGTCAGCGACTACACCCCGGCCCCACCACCCCACCACCCCTGCGCCCCGACGCCCCGGGGCAGCCGGGCGGCTACGGCCTCTTGGTCGTGGAACGCCTCACCGTCTCGGCGGACGCCGGCGGCAAGACGGTGTGGGCGGAACTGCTCACCACCCGGCCGCGATGGTGCTGAACAGAGACGATATCCCCGGCAGCCCCGGTGCTGAGCCGAAAACGCACCGGTGCGGACCCGCCCGACCGCGACCTACAGTGGTCTGTGCCATGGGGGCGGCGTCACGGGACGGGAGCGGTGCGATCGACGACACGGGTACTTTCGCCATCACGGTCCGGGACAGCCCGGCCGGGCCGGTGCCCGAGCGGTTCGGGCCGTGGGAGACCGCTTGATGAGTTGTACGTGTCACTCTGTCCGTGACGGCGGCGACATACTGGGGAGGCTTGGTGGCTGCCAATGGTGACACCGAAGGAATAGCGGCGCAGCCGGCCGTGTTCGTGGGCCCCCATCAGTTGCTGCGGCCGTTGGGCGAGGGCGGGATGGGGGTGGTGTACCTGGCCCGCTCGCCCGGACTGAGGCTGCTCGCGGTGAAGGTCATCCGGGCCGAGTACGCGGAGGACCCGCAGTTCCAGCGCCGGTTCCAGCAGGAGGTGGAGGCCGCCAGGCGGGTGACGGGGTTCCACACGCCGCCCGTGGTGGACGCGCAGCCGCGTGGTCCCCGGCCGTGGATGGCCACGTCGTACCTGCCGGCGCCGTCGCTCGGCGAGGTAGTCAGGCGGTTCGGCCCGCTCAGCGAGGCGGGTGCGCGGGCCTTGGGGGCGGCGCTGGCGGAGGCGCTGGCCGCGATCCACGCGGTGGGAGTGGTGCACCGTGACCTCAAGCCGGGCAATGTGCTCATCGCGCGGGACGGTCCGCGTGTCATCGACTTCGGGATCAGCCGTGCCTTTGACGCCGTTCACCTGACCCGGACCGGCATGGTGTGCGGCACGCCCGGATACATCGCTCCCGAGCGCATCGTCTCCGCATCCGTCACCTTAGCCTCGTCGGACGTGTTCTCGCTCGGCTGCCTGCTGGTGTACGCGCTCACCGGCCGTGCCCCGTTCGGCACTGGTGAGCCCGCGCAGATCAACCGGCGGGCGGTCTACGAGGAGCCCGAACTCGCCGGTGTGCCGGCCGTATTGCGCCCGCTGGTGGCTGCGTGCCTGGACAAGGAGCCTGCCCGGCGGCCCGCGGCGGCGGCCGTGCTGGCCGCACTGGCTCCGGTCGATCCGGCGGCACTGCTGAGTCCAGGCCTGCTGGCCGACCTCGACGCCCGGGAGCGGCAGGCCGCGATCGACCTGGCCGCGCCGCCCGCCGATCCGCCCCTGCTGCCGGTGCGGACGTGGCAGTCGCTCAGCCGCCGCGGCCTGTTCGGCCTCGGTGCCGGGCTCGGCGCGGGTGCGGCCGCCGCCGTCGGCGTCCCGCTGCTGCTCACCCGTCGGGCACGGGTGGCCGCCGGGACGGCCACGGTCGGCAATCCCGTGGACGCATGGGGAGCCGACACGGGAGGCGCGAGCCCCTCGCCCGAAGCCCCGGCCCCGCTGTGGAGCCGGCCGTTCAGCGGTGTGGCGGTCGGCCATCAGCTGTCCGTCCTCGGGCCCACCCCAGTGTGGTGGTCCCAGGGGCTGGGCGCGACCGGCCTCGACGGCTCGACGGGGCGCCAGGCGTGGTCCCGCCAGGACGTCCAGTTCTTCCAGGCGCAGAACGGGCTGCTCTACGGGACGTCCATGGACTTCAAGAGCCTGGTGTGGCTGAACGCCACGGCCGAGGACCACCGGATCCCGCTCACCGTGCCCGCCGAGCAACGGATGGACGCCGAGATGAGCATCCGGGTCTTCGGCGCGGATGACCGGACCGTGGTGATAGCCCGGCCGACGGCCTTCGCCGGCGGCGGAGTCGTCGTCGGGGCCGATCCGGGCACTGGGGAGGTGCTGTGGCAGCACGACGTCGCCCAGAACATGGCGGTGCCCATGGCCCGCGACTATGAGCCCTTGTACAGCGGTTCCGGCAGCTCGATGGGCCTGGTCGCCGACGGCAGGTGCTACTACCGCGACGGTGACGTCCTGCACGCGGTGGACCTGCGGACCGGCGCGTCCCAGTGGCAGGCCGCCGGCCTCGCGGGCGGCGGCGCCGGGCTGCCCTCACGGCTGATCCGCACCGGCGAACTGCTGCTGGTCGTCAACGGCCAGACGGTGGTGGCCCTGGAAACGGCCACCGGGCGGCAGCGCTGGCTGGCTCCCCCCGTCCCGCAGGCGGTCTTCGGCTGTGCACTGGGTGCCGGCAGGCTGCTGCTGTCCGGGAACCTGGGCACCGCCTACTGCCTGGACGTCACGACCGGCAAAGGGCTGTGGCACTCCACCGTGGCGACGGCGACCTCGGCGGGCACGGGGATGGACTTCCGGGTGCCGTCGGCAGGCGACGGCTTCTTCGGCGTCCCCCTGCTGGGCGGGTCGTCCGGGGCCGCCGTCCTGGACGCCACCAGTGGCGCGGTCCGCTGGGTGTCACGCCCGGCCTCCGACGAGGGCCAGTGGACCACCGCGGCCGTCGGCGGAACGCTCTACTGCGCCTCCTCCACAACGCTGCGCGCCTTCCGGGCCGGCGCCGCATGAGCGCGCAGAGCATCGGTCCCTATCGCATCCTGCGAAAGCTCGGCGCGGGGGGCATGGGCGCCGTCTACCTGGCCGCCACCGGCAGCGGGCGCCCCGTCGCGGTGAAGACCGTGCAGCCGGAGTACGCGGCCGACGCCGAGTTCCGGCGCAGGTTCACCCAGGAGGTGGCGGCGGCCAGGTCGGTCAACGGGGCCTACACCGTGGCGGTGGTGGACGCCGACACCGAGGCTGAAGTCCCTTGGCTGGCCACCGAGTTCGTCGCCGGGCCGTCGCTGTACGAGGCCGTGGTACGGCACGGCGCACTCGCCGGGCCCGCGCTGCAGGTACTGGGAGCGGGCCTGGTGGAGGCGCTCGCCGCGATCCATCGCGCCCGGATCATCCACCGGGACCTGAAGCCCTCGAACATCCTGGTCGCCCGGGACGGCCCGAGGGTCATCGACTTCGGGATCAGCAAGCCGACGGCCGACGCGCTGCCCACTGCGAGCGGCCAGATCATCGGCACCCCCGGGTTCATGTCTCCCGAACACGCGGCAGGGCTGGATCTCACCCCCGCCAGCGACCTGTTCTCGCTGGGCGCCGTGCTGGCCTTCGCCGGGACCGGCCGCACGCCCTTCGGCGAGGGGCCACCGGCGGTGCTGATCTACCGGGCCTCCGAGGAGCCTCCGGACCTCGACGGAGTGCCACCGGAGCTGACGGGACTGCTGGTGCGCTGTCTGGACCGGGATCCGGCCCGGCGGCCCGCACCGGCTGAGCTTGCCGAGGCCTTCCGGTACGGCCCGGCGGTCGGCACCGACTGGCTGGGAGGCGCGGAGCGGACCGTACGCCGACGTGAGCGCGAACTGGCCCGGGTGCTGAGCGATCCGAACGGCACCCGGCGCCGGCTTCTCGTCCTCGGCGGAGCGCTGCTCGCCACGGCCGCCGCGGGCGGTGCCACCCGGGCGCTGTGGCCGGGCACGTCGGGGGCGCCCCCGACGGCCTGGTCGGTGACCCTTCCGCGGGCCGGGATGACACCGGTCGGCTGCGGACCGGCGGCGGTGGTGTGCGCGGACCGCACGGGGGCCGTCGGCTACGACCGTTCCGATGGACGGGTGCTGTGGAGCAGCACCGTGGAGGCGGGGATGGTCCCGGTCGGCGACGGCGGGCGGCTCTGGTCCGTGGACTCCGACGGCTCGGTGCGGGCACGCGACGCGCGCAGCGGCGACACGGTCTGGCGTTCGTCCGACCCGGTTCCCGGTGCGCAGTCCGTCGCCCTGCCGCTGCCGGTCCTGCTGCTGGTCACCGGAGCGGACGGAACGCTGCACGGCTACGACGCGGCCGGAGGGAGCCGACTGTGGAGCAGTACGGCGCTGGGCACTTCGTTCCGCATCCAGGGCATGCCGTCGGCGGGGCTACTGATCGTCACGCTCCTCGGGGACCCGGCCCGGCTCGCCAAGGGCGCCTTCCGGTTCGTGGCACTCGACAGCGCCACCGGACGCCAACGCTGGTCGCTCGACGCCCAGGACCTGTACGCGCCGCCGGACGGGAGCCAGCTGTACGCCCTGGGCGCGGATCTCGCCCTCACCGCCGTGGACGGCCAGAACGCAACCGCGCTCTGGAGCCGGCCCACCGGTCTTCCGTCCGGGACCACGTACACCGGTTTCTACCAGGGTTCGCTCTCACTCCGCCGAGGAGTGGTCACCTGCCTGCCCCTCACCGCGCCGACTGCCACGGACGGGAAGGTCGTGACGGCAGCCTTCGACACCGAGGGCGCCCGGCTCTGGACCGGCTCGCGCACCGGCGTCATCACCGGGTGCGCGGACGCCGGAACCGTCGTCGTGACCGGCGGCCCGCAGGACGCGTCCGCCCTCGACCTGCGCACCGGGCACACCGCGTGGACCTGGCCGTCGCCACACGGTGCCGCCACCGTGTGGGGCGCCGTCGGAGGGTCGTTCCTGATCACTGCGCCCACCGCCGCCGACGGGATCACCGTGCAGTCGCTCACCAGCGCCGCCGGCAAACCGCAATGGCACCAGACGTTCGCCCGGCAGCCAGGGGCCCCGCAAGTCCTCGCCCAGGACTCGGCCCTGCTGGTCGGCTACGGGACCACCCTGACCGCCTATCACCTGTCAGCCGGCTGACAGCCTCCGAAGGGTTCATCACGAGATGGCCGAGATCGAGGACACCCCGCCCGCCACCCAACCGCTGCCGACCCTCCCGGGCACCCGCTCCCTGCCGCCACAGCCCACTCCCGCCACCCTCCCCGACCCCGCGGACCTGCGCCCGGCCGGACCCACCCGGCGGTGGACCTGGCTGCTCGGAGGCGTCACGGCCGGGGCGGGCACCGCAGCGCTCGTCCTGGGCCTGGTGGCCAACCTCGTCACCCCGGCGGCGACCGCGGGGACGACGGCCGCGACGACCGTCTCCGCCGCTACGACGGTCTCCGCAGCGACGACGGTCTCGGCCACGACGGCCGTCTCGCCCGCGCCGACCCTCCCGGTCACGCCCGGACCGGCGAGCCCTACGACGGCGCCCTACACCACCTTGGCCGCGGGCTGCGCCCTGGTTCGCCCCGAGACGGTCGACCGCTATGCGAAGGGAACCTCCTGCAGCGAGCAAAAGGACGTCGGGGGCATGACCAATGCGAGCGCGGGCTGGCACAGCAATGACGGAGGCTGGACCATGATGCAGGTCATGGTCTTGCTGTCCCCGATCGCCGAGAGTCTCTACGAGACCACCGTGGCCGGGCACCGGGCCACCATCGGAATGAAGGTCACTGACGACCGGGCCGTGCCCGGCATAGGGGAGAAGGCAAACCTGTTCTACACCACCATGAATGGGCACGGCCACGCCGACCTCGTGGTGCTCCAGCGCAACGCGCTCATCACCATCAGCTATGAAAAGGGCACCTTTTCCGGGGCCACCCTGAAGGACATCCCGCCCACCGAGGCCGAAGCCGCCGCCACCGCCTGCGCCCAGGATGTCGTGGCCACGCTCGCCGCCTCGTGAAGCCCGCGACGCCACCAACCCCGGCCGTACGTCGATCCAGCTAGGTTCCGTCCGGTCGATCATGTGCGGAGCCAGATGACGAGGGCAGCTGCGGTGACGCGTCCGGCCGCACCGGGAGATCGCCGCGCGCCTGCGCCAGGTGCTCAACGTCCCGCCGGCCTGACCGGACCAGACGGTCAGGCGCTGCGGCCAGAGACCAGGCGCCCGACCGACGCTTTCATGCCTGAGTGTCACGTTTTGCGCTCAGCATTTCGAAAAGTTGCCCACAGGCCAGAGGCGACATTGTCGTCGCATGGCAAGCGATAGCGACATCACAGGCATTCACGGCATATCAGGTGAAGAGCGGCGCGAGCGCGGGCAGATCGAGGACGGCCTGGAGCGCGCCGAGCGCGACCAGTCCGTCCCTTGTCTCGCAGGCCCGCGGGTATCGCCGGGGCAGTCCTTCGGGAGAAGATCTCCCCGCGAGTCAGCCCCTGCCGAAGTTGCCGAAGCCCGAGTTCGTCTTGATCCGCGTCGAGGCCCCGCCCGAGGCGCCCGCTCAGGTCGCTGTCGTTCTCGGTGAGACCGGCATCCCCGCCGGGTTGATCGGCTACGAGTACCGGCCGCTGGATGAGCCGGTGTTCCTCGGGGAGATCGGTGAGCGGGGGCTGGTCGCCATCGCTACGAGTGGCCTGTTCGGACGCATCGCCGTCGCCGTCGCCACTGGTCACATGGTGCAGATTCCCACGATCGATTCCGCGAGGGCCCGGCACGTCAACAGCGATCTCGGCTCCTTCAACCAGTGTGTGGCCGCGGTGATCGAACGCTTCCCGTTCTATGCGGACGGCGACGAGGACAGGTACGAGGAGGTGGCGGAAGAGCTTCGCGATCTCATCTCCGGCATCGACGAGACCGCTCTCGCGGACAACGGGTTCTGGGAGACCTCATGCCACTGGCCTGCAAAGGTCGTGCTGGGCCGACATTAGCGGCGCTGGAAGGTCACTGGACGCCGTCTCCCTGACCCAATCTTTCGCAATTCTGCGAAAGATTGGGTCAGGGAGACGGCGTCACGAGCCAGTGGACGTCGGAGCCTCCGGCGCGGTCAGGGGGCGGTCGTGGTCAGTCTGGGGTCGTTCGCGTAGACGGGGTTGTCCTGGCGTTCGTACTGGGACAGTGCCAGGCCCATGCAGAA
>NZ_JOHO01000120.1 GCF_000719705.1 Streptomyces sp. NRRL S-350
CCACGACCGGGGGCGCGTAGCTCAGTGGTAGAGCGCTGCTCTTACAAAGCAGATGTCGGCGGTTCGAAACCGTCCGCGCCCACAGCAGAGAAGGGCCAGCTTGGGGGGGGAAAAGCGCCCAAAAGGGCCCCCGGCCGTTCTCCCCCCTCCGTCTCGCCCTGCTCACCCCCCACCCGCCCCGTCCCGTCCCTGTCCCGTCCCCGCACCTGGCCCACACCACCCGCGGGACCAGGTACCCTAGGCACTCGTCGTGCGCCCGCGGGGCCACGACCGGGGGCGCGTAGCTCAGTGGTAGAGCGCTGCTCTTACAAAGCAGATGTCGGCGGTTCGAAACCGTCCGCGCCCACAGCAGAGAAGGGCCAGCCGTGCCACCCCCGTGCCAGATCCAACCCGTCACGACCACCTATGTGGTTCGGGACAGCTTCTTCTCGCCAAGAGTCCTGACCGCAGAGCGCAGCGCCTCTGTGCTAGGCGTGGTGGAGTTCCAGGGGGAGCTGCTTCGGGCCTTGAGTACGCATTCGACGGCCGTCCTGGTGGTTTCCTCACTCGCCGCAGCCACAAGGTCGACCGTGAGCAGATCACGGCGATAGACCAAGAAGCTCGACCATTCGTTGGAGAACGTAGGAATGCGGGGATAGCAGTCCAGCCCGCGGGCGGACAGCATGGTGAAGACCTGCTTTAGACGGACCATCTTCAGACGTTCCTTGCCCTCTAGGGACCGAACAAGCGAGTTGCGGATGATGACCGCACCCCCGTGATGGTCGACACGTGCTTCGATCGCTTCCACTGTGCTGTGGCACACATGCACTGACATCAGTACCGCCTTAGGCCAGATAGGTGGCGCCAGGATCGTGCCTCTCTATAGGGCCCCGACTGAGAATGGGCGATGGCAGTCCACGAGCGGTTTGCGTGGTGTATAAGCAGGCCGAGTTCAGACGGCCGAACGGATGACTCGCGGAGCATGCAGCACTGCAAAGGACCAGCTCAGAGGCATGATCCTCATGAACTGGCCCTCGGCCGATTCCCTAGCGCTACTTGCTCCAATGTCCTCTGCCCGGCAGGTTCCTACGCCGTTGTTTCTTGGCCACCAAGTGCTTGGCGGACGGCTTCGCCCATGCGGTCGGCGATGGCCCGGTCCCGGTCGCTGGTCATGTGCTGATAGATCAGCGCGGCCCGGGCGCTGCTGTGGCCCATCCGGGTCATGAGCTCGCGAGTGCTGGCCCCGTTCTGTGAGGCGAGGGTGTTCCCGGTGTGGCGGAGGTCGTGGAAGTGGGCATCCTTACTCACCCCGGCGGCCGTGCGGGCCCGGATCCAGTCGTCCCGGAAGTTGCTCCGGCGGAGCTTGCCGCCGCGGGGCCCGATGAAAAGGTGCCCGTCCGAGCCGGGGCCAGCGTACCGGTCGAGGTGGTGTGCCAGGTCGTCCACGATCTCGACGGGGAAGGCCACCGGCCGGAAGCCGGCGCGGCTCTTGGGCGCCTTGTCGTAGAGGCGCCCGGAGTTCAGCTCTGCCTGATTGCGTTGCACTCGGACGAGCCGGTTCGCCAGGTCGACGTCCCGCCGTCGAAGAGCCGCCAACTCGCCGAAGCGGAGCGTGGTGAACGCGGTCAGCAGCATCAGGGCCCGCCAGCGCGGCCCGATCGCGTCGGCTACGGCGAACACCTCGGCGACGGACAGGACCGGCCGCTCCGGGACATCGTAGGTGTCGGCGCCCTTGATCCGGCACGGGTTGCGCTGGATCGACTCGTCATCGAGGGCGGTGTTCATGATGGCCCGCAGCAGTTGGTACGCCTTGACCACCGAGGGCTCGCCGGCCCCGTCCTCCAGGAGCGCGGACCGCCAGGAGCGCACCCGTGCCGGAGTGATCTCGGAGAGCATACGGTGCCCCAGGCCGGGTTGGATGTACTGGCGGAGGGTGACGGCGTACAGCTCGCGCGTGCTCTCCTCCAACTTACGGTCCCGCAGCCAGGCCGCGGCAAAGTCGCCGAGCTTGACCTTCCCGGCGTCCGGGTCGCTCCACCGGTCGCGCTTGATGTCGGCTTTGATGAGCGTGAGCGCGACATCGGCGTCCGTCCTGGTGGGGTAGGTCTGCTCAACGGGCCGCATCAGGCCGGTGACCGGGTCGGGATAGCGGATCTGCCACCGGCCGGAGGCGAGTTGGCGGACCGAGCCGAAGCGTCGACGGTTGCCCCTGGAGTTGGCCATCACGCCACCTTCCGGGCCGGACGACGGCGGGAAGCCACGGGCTGCACGGTCCGTTCGGCGATGAACGCGTCGATGGCCGAGGCGGGGATGCGCACGTGGTGGCCGACCTTGACGTAGGCGATGCGTCGTTCGGCGATCAACCGGCGGGGGAACCGTTCCCCGCTGGTCTCCCAGGTGCCGAGCAGTTCGGCGGCCTGCGCGGCGGTCAGCAGGCGGTCAGTCATGGGTCGGTTCTCCTTCCGTGCCGGGTGCGGGTTGCAGCGCTTGGGTGAGCCAGGCTTCACCGCGGGTGAGGCCGAGGCCGGCGAAGACCCAGTGGGCGAGGACGAGCGTGGTGTCGTCGGTGGCCGGGGTGTCGGGGCCGTGGAGGCGTTCGAGGGTCTGCGCGCGGCGCCAGCAGTGCGGGCGTCGCGGAGGGCTCCGAGGGTGTCGCAGACGCCGCAGGGGGCGGGCTTGGCGGCCCAGTGCTTGGAGTCGCGCCAGTCGAGGAGAGCCATTGGTCAGGCCGCCTTGGCGGCGGTGGCCAGCGGGCGGGTGACGCTGCCGGTGCCGTGGCAGGTCGGGCAGGTGACCGGGACGGTGGCGCGGGATCCGTCGCGCAGGCGCACACCGGTGGCGATGTGCGCGGTGGCGTGACCCGAGCAGTTCGGGCAGATACGGGTCGGGGCGTGGCTGTGCTGCGGCATGATGGTGCTCTCTTTCGTGGGCTTCGGTTCGGGAAGGGGTTGCGACCTCGGGGCGGCGGGATGCTTGGCGGCATGTTGCCGCCCCGAGGCCGGTCTTGCTTGTCGGTGGTGCGCGTTACGGTCCTGCCGTGCGGCCGGCTGCAGGGGAATCCAGCTCTGTAGAAACAGGCGTCTCCCTGGTCTGTCTGGGGGTGGCCCGGGTAGCGCCCGGGACCTAACCGACGACTGGGCTCAGTTGAGAGTCTTCGGAAGGCCCGCCAGAGCCAGCCGCACACAACTCGATGTCAGCGACGGCGGGAGGTACGGCCGTCGCGCTTGTGCGCGTACATGTCCCGGTCGGCGGAGGCGAGCGCGTCCGTGAGCGAGACGACCGGCAGCTCGGTGACGGGGCAGATGCCCACCGAGGCGGAGGCCGGGAGCATGCAACCGGCGTACGGAACCGACTGGTTGAGGGCCGTGCGGAGTTCGGGAAGGCGCGCGGGGGCGTCCAGGACGGCGGCGGCGAACTCGTCCCCACCGAGGCGGGCGGCGATGCCGGGACGGCCGCACCAAGCGGACAGGCGGGCGGCCGTGGCGGTGATCACCGCATCGCCGGCGACGTGGCCGTAGGTGTCGTTGGTGGCCTTGAAGTCGTCCAGGTCGATCAGCAGCACCGCGGCGCCGTCCGGGTGGCGGTGGGTCAGCCGGTGGGCGCGGGCGGTGAAGCCGTCGCGCGCGCGGAGCCCGGTGAGCGGGTCACGGCGGGCGCCGCACGTCCGGACACACGACGGGCGGACGCTCCTCGACATGCCGCAGGCCAGCTGAGTCAGCGGGGCTTCCTGCCGCGCTTGCCTATCTGACTCCAGACGTAGCGGTGGCGGGCGATGGTGAAGACCCGGTCCACTCGGTTCGGCGACAGCACGGCCGGCCGGGAGGGCAGGACGGAGGCGATCTGCTCGCCGTCGACGACCGTCACTCCGGGCTCCGCGCCGAGCGTGATCTTCTGGGCGCCGACGATGGCGATGACAGGATGAACGGGGACGTCGAAGCCGCACCATTCGGTCAGTAGCCTGGCGGTTCGGTTCGCCTCGAACTCGGAGTTCTCCAGGTACGGGAAGCCGTTGCGGTTGACCTTCACGACCTTGTCGCCGACCCACACAGTGGCGCCCGGGTGGTGCTTTGAGTTGACCGTGAAGACACCCGGCGGCCCGATCACCACGTGGTCGATATCGGACCCGGACGGCAGCGGCACCCCGTGCAGAACCTTCCGGCCGGCGGTCTTCAGCGCCCCCAGCCGGGAGCCTACGATCTGTTCGCCCTCCAGTCCCCGGACCGTGCTCGAATCACCGAGGCGTTGACGGGAGAGCTTGGCCGCCAGCCGGACGAGCAGCTTGTACTTCTCCTCGCCCGCGCGCACCAGGCTCTTCAACCCAGCGCCGGGGAGGTTCTGCGCGAGGTCGTCCTCCTCCCGCATCGGGGGCAGGAACGGGACCTCCGCCCGCGGTTGCGGCACACGAGCTGGGGTTGCCTTGGCCGGAGCTGCCTTGGTCGGCTGGCTCTTCTCTCCTCGGTGCTTGACGGTGCGCGGTGGCACGTGGCTGCCTGAGGACCCACACCACTCTGCAACCTTGGCCAGCGCAGAGGCTTCGAACTCCGAAACCTCGACCGTAACCACCCCGGTCTTGCAGTCCAGCCAGGCCACCGAATCGCCGCGGGCGCCCGCCTTATTGACGTAGAGACGCTCCTTGCCAGGCACCCGCCACGGCTTGATTACCAGGTCCGTCATGCATCCCCCTTGCCGGTCCTCCCTGACACGGGATCAGCATGCCCACGTACCGATCAGCAGGAACTCGGAGGACCAGCCAGCCAGACCGGCTCGGTCGGAGGGCCAGGTGGCGGGGGTGAGGGGAGGGGAGTGCGTAAAAATCTTCTCCACGGGTTTAAGGGCGCGCACAGCGCGCCAGCGCGCGGCCCAGGCCGCTCGCCGTCGCTCCTGTCTCCGCCCCGCTTCGGCGGCGGCGGGCCGCGCACGTCGAGCGTGCGGCCGGGAGGGTGCCGAGGTTAGAGCCCGTCGTGGCTGGGGTCGGGCGGCTCCACGGTTTTACCCACCTCCCAGGCTTGGGACCCGAGTCGAGCAAGAACGGGGGGCCACTCGGCCAAATTGCGGTCAGGCCCAAAAGCCCTGACCGAGTCGCAACAGCTTACGGCCCCCCGATCATGCTCGACCCCAAACCAGGCAGGACACCGGCCAAAACCGCTCCCCCGCCCGCGCCGGTACACAAACCGCCCAGTCTAGCCGCTTGACGGTGCCAAGCTGAGATGATTTCTGCAATATGCGCAAAGTGGGCGACAGGGCAGTAGGCATCGTGCCAAAATCTGAGGCTCGCCCCACGCTGTGGATCCCCACCGGAGGACAGTTTTGTCAGGTGCACAGACACTCATCACCACCGTGTACGAGCAGTGGAAGGAGCAGAACGCTGCTCACATGAGGGACAGCGATGCGTGGGAAGTGTTTCTTGCGTGGCTTCTTCTACGAGAGAAGGAGGTTACGCTTGACGCCATTAGTGACGGAATTGTTGATGGCTCTAACGATGGCGGCGTGGACGCCATTTACTCCCTCCTTGAGGGGAGCATTCTTCCGCTTGACCATCAGGTTGTTGAAGACCCTCAGGCTGCAAAGGAACTCCCCGAAGGCCTGGAGCTGACGCTCTATGTTGTGCAGTCGAAGTTCTCAAAAAGCTTTACCCAGGCGACAATCTCGGCGCTTCAGTCCGTTCTTCCGTCTGTTCTGGACCTTGCGTGCGACCTTGACTCGCTGGCTAGTGAGCTCAATGACCAGGTGCGCGAGAAGTTTCACGTTTTCCGAAAGGCCTATCGGAATCTCCTTGTCAGGCGCCCAAAGGTGAATGTGCGAGTGATTGTCGGTTGCCGTGGCCTGGCTAGCGAGATTAACGTTAATGTGAGCGACCGGGCCGAAAGGCTCCGAGAAGACATTCTCCAGAAGCTTCCTTCGGCCAGTGTTGTAGTCGAGATGCTTGGCGCGGAAGAGCTTTGGCGCATGTACGACACGCGTCAGGCGGAGACGATTACGCTTGAGTGTGACGAGGTGCTTACCAGTGGTGAGTCTTATGTTGCGCTTGCAAAGCTTTCTAGCTTCGTCAAGCTGATCTCCGATGAGTCGTTTACCCTGAGGCGCCACCTATTTGAGGCCAACGTCCGGGATTATCAAGGCCAGGTGGCCGTCAATAAGGAGATCTTGGGGTCGCTGCGCGAGGCCGACGGGCCGGAATTCTGGTGGCTCAACAATGGTGTGACGATTGTCTGTGACGAGGCGCATAGTGTGGGAAAAACGTTCGCCCTGAAGAATATTCAGATCGTCAACGGGCTGCAAACATCGCATACCATCCATAATTGGTTCAAGGAGTCCGCCGAAGCCGGAGAATTTGCTCCGGCGGGCGGTGATCGCAAGATCCTGGTTCGCGTCATCAAGGCCAGCGACGATGCAGTCCGGGATAAGATCATTCGTGCGACAAACCGCCAGACCCCGGTTCCTGACGCCTCCTTGCGCGCAACAGATGAAATTCAACGGAGGATCGAGGCGTACTTCGGCGCAAAGGGGCTTTTCTATGATCGAAGGAAGGGTTACTACAGGAACCTCGGAAAGGATCCGGCGAGGATCATTAGCATTCCTTACCTCGGTCAGGCTATGTACGCCATTGCCTACGGCCGGCCTGAGGTTGCCCGAGGTAAGCCGAACTCACTGCTGGCTGAAGATGCTCGCTATCGACAGGCCTTCGATCCGACGGCGAGTCCACAGCTCTTCTACTGGTCTGCCAGCGTGCTTCGCCGGGTAGATGAGTATCTTCAGTCATCACGCTCGCAGACTCGTTACGCCGACCGGCGTCATCTTGCGCCGTTCGTAGCTTTTGCTCTTGCGGTCGAAATCCTGGGAAGGAGCCCTTCACATTGGCGAGATGTCGAAGCATTGGCTGAAGAGAATCATCAATTCTCTGAAGTGGAGCTGGAGTCTGCCGTGACTAAGGTAAAGGTGGAGCTTGACTCATTTACGGCGAGCTCTAATATCTCCATGTCCGATGCTACTAAGCGGCAGCCTTTTACGAAGCACCTGGTTCTCGGAATCCTCGGCGATGTTCTAGAAGCTTAGTGGGGAGCGCACTGGCTGAGGGGCAGCGATACTGATCTGGCTGTGCCATAGCCGTGCCAGATCAGGCGGTACGTGGCGGTCAGTTGCGGGCGCCGGCGGTGTGACGAGCGGGGAACTGGCAGGCCGGGCGCGGTGCAGGTCAGGGCGGGGGCCCACGCCAAGCCTTACAAAGCAGATGTCGGCGGTTCGAAACCGTCCGCGCCCACCAGCGCCCGAGGGCCGGTCCAGGAGGTAAGCCTCCTGGACCGGCCCTCGGCAGTTCTGCCCTCGGGTTACGGCCGAACGGGGCGGCCGGTGGTCGGGGACGGCCGGGCGGGGGCGGGTGG
>NZ_JOHO01000121.1 GCF_000719705.1 Streptomyces sp. NRRL S-350
GGGGCGGAGGACAGGGCGGGGGCGGGCACGGGCGGTCTCCTCCCGGGGGCGTGCGTGCGGGCGGGCTGCGGAACGGGTCCGGGCATCCTCTCCGGAACGGGCCGCGCCGGGCGAGCGAATTCCGGTCCGGGGCCCGCCCGGCCGCCGATACTGGCCCCATGGAGCACGATCCCCACGGGGAAGCGGTGACAGCGGTCGGCGTCGAGAAGCTGCGGGCCTGGTGGTCGCACCGGCAGTGGCTGGACCGTCCGCGCACCGGCGCGTCCGCCGCCGAGGTGCTGGCCGCCACCGGCTGGGCCCGCTCGGTGGGCGGCGCGGCACCGTACCTGGGCCTGTTCGCCCGGGCCGGGCTCGGGCGGGCGGCGGTGGACGCCGAGGTGGCCCGGCTGGAGGTGCACGAGCTGCCGTCCGCGCGGGGGTGCACGTACGTGCTGCCGGCTGCCGACTTCGCACTCGGCCTGGCCGTCGGCGCCGCCGCCCCGGTGGGTGAACTGGCCTCGGCGGAGAAGCACCTGGGGGTCGGCCGGGACGAGGTGGAGAAGCTCTGCCTGGCCGTCGAGCGCGTACTGTCCGAGGACGAGCCGCTGGATCCGACGACGATCCGGGAGGCCGTCGGCGACGCCGTCCGGTCGCTCGGCGAGCCCGGGAAGAAGCGGGGTGTGGCCACCACCCTGCCGCTCGCCCTCGGTCTGATGCAGTCGCGCGGCCGGATCCGCCGGGTGCCCGTCAACGGCCGCCTGGACCAGCAGCGTTACGGTTACGTCGGCTGGGACCAGCCAGTCGCGGGGGACGCCGTCGACCTCGCCCGCCGCTACTTCTCCTGGGCGGGCCCGGCCACCCTCCGGCACTTCCGCTGGTTCTCCGGCTTCACCGCCGCCACCGCCCGCCGGGCCGTCGCCGAGGCGAACCTGGTCCCGCTCACGCCTGGCTCCGAACTGCTGCTCCCGCCCGAACTGGCCGACGAGTTCGCCCGGTTCACGCCGCCCCGGGAGTCGCGGCCGACGCTGCTGGCCGGCATCGACGGCATCCACCTGCTGCACCGCGAGCTGCCCCGGCTGCTCGACCCGGCCGACGCCGCCCGCCCGCTGCCCACCGGCCGCGCCGGCCGCACCTTCGGCGGCGAGGCCGACCCGCAGACCCACGTCGTGCTCGACCGCGGCCGGATCGTCGGCCTCTGGGAGTACGACACCGAACGGGCCGGGATCGTCCTGCTGCCCTTCGTCCCCCTCGACGACGCCCTGCGGGAGGCGGTGGCCCGCACCGAGGACTTCGTCCGCGAGGAGCTCGGCGACGCCCGCGGCTTCAGCCTCGACTCCCCGCGCAGCCGCGCGCCGAGGATCGCTGCACTGCGGGCGGCCGGAGCGCGGGTGATCGGCCGAACGGCCGGGTAGCGTACGGCTCATGTCGACCACCACGCCCGACCCCGCCGGCGCACCCGGCGCCGCCCGCGCCGCCGATTCGGCCGGCGGCACCGACGGGGTCCTGCTCGTCACCGGCGCCGGCCGCGGCATCGGCGCCGCCACCGCCCTGCTGGCAGCCCGCCGCGGCTACCGGGTCTGCGTCAACTACCGCACGGACGAGGCCTCGGCGGCCGCCGTCGTGGACGCCATCCGGACCGCGGGCGGCACCGCACTCGCCGTGCGCGCCGACGTCAGCCGGACGGACGGCGTGGAGCGGCTGTTCGCCACCGTGGACACCGAACTCGGCCCGCTCACCGCCCTGGTGAACAACGCCGGCACGCTGGAGGAGCAGTGCCGGCTGGAGGAGATCGACGAGGACCGGCTGAACCGGATCTGGGCCGCCAACATCACCGGCCCGTTCCTGTGCGCGGCGCAGGCCGTCCGCCGGATGTCCACCCGGTACGGCGGCCGCGGCGGCGCCATCGTCAACGTCTCCTCGGCCGCCTCCCGGATCGGCTCGCCGAACGAGTACGTCGACTACGCGGCCGCCAAGGGCGCGGTCGACTCGATGACCCGGGGCCTCGCCCTGGAGGTCGCGGCCGAGGGGATCCGGGTCAACGCGGTGCGGCCGGGCCTGATCCACACCGGCATCCACGCGCTCGGCGGCGAGCCCGGGCGGGTCGACCGGGTCGCCCCCGGCCTGCCGATGCGACGCGGCGGGCAGCCGGAGGAGGTCGCCGAGGCGATCCTCTTCCTGCTCTCCCCGGCCGCCTCGTACACGACGGGCGCGTTCCTGGAGGTCTCCGGCGGGCGCTGAGGGCCCGGCCCCGGGCCGCGCGTGGGCGGACCTCCGGGCGGCCCGGGGGCCGGTTCCGGACAGCGTCGGCCCGCCACCGGACGGCCCCCTCCGGTTTCCTTCCGCGCGCCCGCCCCCCGCCCGTACCGTGGGGCCATGACCGACGCCTTCATCGACATCCCCGGGGTGCGCAACTTCCGTGACGCGGGCGGGATCGGCGCCCTCCGCAGGGGTGTGCTCTACCGCTCCGGGTCCTTCCACGCGCTCACCGAGGAGGGCGCCCGGCGGCTCAAGGACCTCGGCCTGCGCACGGTGATCGACCTGCGCAGCACGGTCGAGCTGGAGGTCTGGCCGGACCAGCGGCACGACCTCGACCACGAGACCCTCCACGTGCCGACCCTGCCGGCCGACCGCGGGGACCTCGGCCGGCCCTGGCCGGAGGACCAGGCCGCCCTCTACCCCTTCATGGCCGAGACGGCCGGCACCTCGCTCGCCGCCGTCGTCCGCCGCCTCGCCGCACCGGAGTCGCTGGCCGTCGTCGTCCACTGCGCCGTCGGCAAGGACCGGACCGGCCTCACCATCGCCGTCCTGCAGTCGCTGCTGGGCGCCTCCGACGCCGACATCACCGCCGACTTCCTGCGCTCCAACCTCGGCCTCGGCCTGGACAAGGGCCCCACCCCGTACATCGACGAGACCGGCACCGAGCGCGTCTCCCGCCCGATCAGCGCCGAACTCCTCGCCTCCTCCCTCGCCTGGATCCACACCCGCCACGGCTCGATCCACGCCTACCTCCGCCACCACGGCGCCACCGACGCCGAACTCGACGCCGTCCGCGCCAACCTCTCGGCCTGAGCGCCTGGGAGCGGCCTGGGGGCCCGGGAGCCCGGGAGCCCGAGGCCCGGGGCCCGAGCACGGAAACCCGAGGCCGACGACCCGAGGCCGACGACCCGCGCGGGGCGGCTACGCCCGCCGCTCGAAGCGCCACCACTGGCTCGGGGAGTCGGTGTCCTCCCACTGCCGGACGCCCTCCTCGGGCGGCTCCGGTGCCGTCAGGGGCTTGCCGCTGATGAAACTGGTCACGGTGTACGTCCCCGGGGCGTCCACGTGGGCCTCCAGCAGCCACTCCTGGGCGCCGAACGCGTTGGCACCCCACTGCTGGACGGGTACGCCGTCGTCCGGGGAGGCGCCGGTGACGTCGAGGCGCTTGCCGCTGGCGGCGTTCTCGACGTGGAAGAGCGCGCCGCCGGGGTGGACGGCGGTGAGGTGCCAGAGCTGGTTGTCGGTGCCGTCGTCGGCGCCGAGCACGATCCGGGCGCCGCTGCGCCGGGAGGCGCCGGCGACCTGCAGCAGCAGGCCGCTGCCCACGTTGCGGACGAGGTAGCTGCCGTCGGTGACCGCCGGGTCCTGCCCGCCGGCCGTCCCGTCGCCCGCCACGTCGTCGCTCACGTCGTCGTCCACGTCATGGTTCACGCCGCCCGGCACGCTGTCAGTCACGGTCGAAGTGTGTCACCGGCCACCGACAGGCCTCCTGGCCGAGGCCGTTTCGACCGGACCGGCCACGCCGCCTATGCTGCGGCGAATGTCCACCGAGCAGATACCGTCCCACCGTCAGCAGCCGGGCCTCCTCGACGCCGTGGCCGAACTGGAGGCGGTGGTCGCCGCCGGGGACGACGAACGCTTCGGCCCCGTCCTCGGCCTGGTCGGCGCCCTGTTCGGCCCGGCCTCCCCGGCCGAGCGGGTGGCGGCCGGCCCCCGGCTGGCCGCGCTGCTGCCGGACGCCCCGCCGTTCCCCCGCTCGCACCTGGCGATGATGGTGGGCGCCTGCGTGGAGCACGGCGCCGACCCGGTCGCCTGTGCGGGCCCGGTGCTGGCCGGCCTGCGCGGCGCGCTGACCGGGGTGGAGCTGCTGCTGCGGCGCTGGGCCGAGACGGGCGGCGGCCCGCTGCCCGACCGGGAGGAGGGCGACCCGGCCGCGGCGCACGAGCGGATCGCCGACCCGGCCCGGCTGGACGAGTGGCACGCGCACCTGGCCGTGGTCGGCTGGTGGACGCTGCACCTGTGGCAGCAGGCCTCCTGGGCGGTGTACTCGCACCCGGAGGTGCGGGCCGGGGCCCGCGCCTCGGGCGTCACCGAGGTGCTGGTGGAGCTGCTCGGCCGGTACGCGGGCGAGCAGCACGACGTGAAGGGCCTCGTCCACCTGGCGCTGGTGCTGGACGACGAGCCGCTGCTGGTGCTCGACCGCCCGACCGGCACCGGCTACCTGCTGCGGATGAGCGGCCTGAGCGACACCTTCCAGCTGCACACCCTGCTCGCCGACGTGCTGATCGGCGGCGGCCACCTGCCCGGCGTCCCACAGGACCCGGAGGTGGTGGCACTGGCCCGGACGGCCTTCCTGGACGGTCGGCGGGTGATCGCGACGGGTGCCTTCAACCTGGTCGCGCCGGACGGCTCCTGGATCTGGAACGAGGGCACCCCCAGCGACGTCCCGCTGCTGGACGGCGTGCGCACCCTGGTGCTGGAGCCGCTGCCGTACGGGCGCAGTTGGGCGGCCGGGCGGTTCATCCAGGAGGTGCCGGGCGATCTGCGGCTGGAGCGGGTGCTCGACCCGGCGGAGGCGGCCGAGCGGCTCGCCCGCACCGTCCCGGGGCACGCCGTCGACCGGGCCTTCCGCCAGGACCCGGCCGCTGCCGGACCCGAGTGAGCCGGTGGGCCCCGGGGGGCCGCCGACGAGGTCGGGTTAGGGTCGGAGGTCGACGCAGCCCCGAGGAGTGGAGTCGACGATGGCGAAGGTCCCGAACGTGCTCACGACCGCCGCGCCCGCCGCGCTGACCGCGGCGGCCGGCCTGGTCGGCGGCTACGGCGTCGCCCGCTGGACCGGCCGGCGCGAGGTGGGCGGTGCGGTGCTGGCGGCGGCCGGTGCCGGGGCGGCGGCGCAGTGGCGGCGGAGTTCGGGGACGGCCACCGCCGCCGCGTTGACCGGCCTGTACGTGGCGGCCTTCGGCGGTTCGCACCCGCTGGCGAAGAGGATCGGCGCCTGGCCGGCTGTCTTCGCCGTCACCGGCGTGGTCGCGGCGGCCTCCACGGCCGCGACGGCGCTCTCCACCCGCGGGAGGTAGCCGGCTACCGGGCCGCCGTACCGAACCGGGCCTCGAAGGCGGCCCGGTTCACCGAGACCGGCGAGCGGTCCCAGACCGCGAACACCACCCGTTCGAAGGCCGCGCCCCGGCGCGCCAGCGCGCCCTCGAAGGCCTCGGCGACCTGCGCCGGGTCGTTGCGGAACACCCCGCAGCCCCAGGCGCCGAGCACCAGCGTGCGCACGTCGTGCCGGGCGGCCGCCGCGAGCACCCGTTCGGCCCGCTCGGCGAGCACGGCCCGGACGTCAACTCCGGCCGAACGCCGTTCCAGCTGACCGGCGTTGGGCGCCGGCGAGGTCAGGAAGGTGACGGGGTACGGCTGCGCCAGCAGGTCGCCGCGCCTGTCCCGGATCACCGGCACGTCCGGCGAGACGATCACCCGGTGGCTGTACCGGAGGTCGCTGGAGGCCCGGTGCGCCTCGTAGTAGTCCGGCGCCTCCAGCAGGCAGCTGTACAGCAGCGCGCTGCGGCACAGGTCCTCCTCCTGGGCGCGGGCACCGCGCAGGTAGCCGCCGCCGGGGTTGCGGGCGGAGGCGAAGTTCAGCACCCCGACCGGGCCGGCCCCGGCCGTGACCAGCCGCCGGGCGGCCTCGATGCTCCCCTCGGCGGTCACCTCGACGCTCCCGCGCGGCCCGGGCCCCGGGCCTCCCGCCGCCACCAGCGCGTCCAGGGCCGGGGGCGCGTACGACACCGTCCCGGCCCGCGCGGCCGTCAACTGCTCCCCCACCTGCACGAGTCCGCCCCCGGCCGCCCGGTAGCTCCCCCGCTCGGCGATCTCCTCGTTCACCCGTGCCACGTCATGCAGTCTGCTGCTCATGTCCCGGACGCTACGGGACTACCGCGCTCGCGCGCCACAGGTTATTCTCACTTCCAGAACAACGCCTCGGGGGCTTGGCGAGGTGTTGGCGGTATCGGGGGATACCGGAGGCACCGGGGGATGCCAGGGGGGTGACGGGGGAACGCGAAGGGCCCGCTCCGGGGGACGGAGCGGGCCCTTCACGCATTCAGTTCGGCCGGCGGTCGATCACCGGCCGGCCGGACGGCAGGTCAGTTCTTCCAGCGCGGCTTGCGGTCGTCGCGGTTGAAGCCGCCACGGTCACGGTCGAAACCGCCCGAGCGGGCGCCACGGTCGTCGCGGTCACGGTTGAAGCCACCGCGGTCGGCCTGCGGACGGCCACCGGCGCGGTGGTCGTCGCGGCGGGCGAACGGACGGTTGTTGCTGCTGCCGCGCTCGTCGCGGTCCCGGCCGAAGGCGGGGCGGTCACCGAAGGAACGGGCCGGACGGTCACCGAAGGAGCGGCCGCCGCGGTCGTCACGGTCACGGTTGAAGCCACCGGAACGGGCACCACGGTCGTCACGGTCACGGTTGAAGCCACCACCGCGGTTGTCACGGTCGCCGAAGGAGCGGCCGCCGCGGTCGTCACGGTC
>NZ_JOHO01000122.1 GCF_000719705.1 Streptomyces sp. NRRL S-350
ACTGCAGGGGGGACCCTGTGGGAGAGTAGGACGCCGCCGAACAATTCTTCAGAAGAACCCCCATCCGGGATCCGGATGGGGGTTCTTCGCATTTCCGGAGTCTTCCGGCCTCGGCTTTTGACGGCGAATTCGAAGCCGATGTTCGAAGCCGATGCGGGCAGTCCGCTGGCAGTGCCACGAGCGCGGGCAGGTCGGACTCGGTGGCCGGGCGGATCGTCAGACCGGTCGTCTCGCTCATGATCGGAGCACGGGAGGGGGCTCGGGGCCGCCTCCGCGCTGGTCTACGCCCGTAGCGCCCTTCACGCCTCTTCTGGGGTGGTTCCGGGGGCAGCCCGCGGGTGATCCGGTGTCACTGTCCGGGTTTCGAGCTGGTGATGACGGCGAAGACGGCGCCGTGCGGGTCGATCAGCTGGGCGAGGCGGCCGACGCCGTGCACGTCCATGGCCGAGATCCGCACGGTGGCGCCGAGCGTGGCCGCGATGGCGAGGGCGGCGTCCACGTTGGGGACCTCGAAGTACGGGAGCCAGTGCGAGGTGGTGCCGGCGGCGGTCTGCTCGGGACCGAGTTGCATGATGCCGCCGTGGGCGTCGTCGGTGCCGCCGCCGGCCGGGGTGAGGACGGTGTAGGTCGAGCCTTCCAGCGGGACGTCCTGTTCCTGCCAGCCGAAGACGGTGCGGTAGAAGGACTTGGCGCGGTCGGCGTCGACGCTGTAGCACTCGGCCCAGCAGAGGCTGCCCTGCTCGTCGACGAGGTCCAGGCCGCGGGTGTCGTGGGGCTGCCAGACGGCGAAGTGGGCGCCGGTGGGGTCGGTGTACCCGGCCATCCGGCCCGAGGTGAATACGTCGAAGGGGGTGAACCTGACCTGGCCGCCTGCCTGTTCGACCAGTTCGGTGGTGCGGTCCGCGTCGAGGGTCGCGAAGTACAGCGTCCACCCGGGCCGGGCGCCGTCCTCGGCGAGGGGGCCGAGGGCGGCGACCGTCCGGCCGTCGAGCCGGAAGAAGCCGTAGCCGCCGGCCTCGGGGCCGGCCGAGTCGAAGGTCCAGCCGAACAGCGTGGTGTAGAAGTCCGCGGCGGCCCGGGTGTCGGGGCTGCTGAGGTCGAGCCAGTTCGGGGAGCCTGGGCGGAACGCGGTGTTGAGCATGACGGCACTGCTCCTCGGACGGGGCCCGGGCGGGCGTGGTCGGCGGTCCCCCTCGCTTCTCCCAGCCTGGCACCTCGGCGTGGGCGCTGCACGGCAGGGTTCCGGCGGGCGTCCGCGCCCGGGGGCCGACCCCGGGGTTCCGGACTTGTCGGGGCCGGGCGGTACGGTGCGTAGCGGAATGGTCCACCCGTACCGGTCGAAGGGGGCCCGGTGAGCATGCAGGCGCAGTCGGGGCAGCAGCAGCCGCGCCAGCTCGCGCAGGTCGAGGGTGTCCTGGAGCGGATCACCTACGCCAACGAGGAGACCGGTTACACGGTGGCCCGGGTGGACACCGGCCGGGGCGCGAACGACCTGCTGACCGTGGTGGGTGCGCTCTTGGGCGCGCAGGTGGGGGAGTCGCTGCGGCTGCACGGGCGGTGGGGTTCGCACCCGCAGTACGGGCGGCAGTTCACGGTGGAGAACTACACGACGGTGCTGCCGGCCACGGTGCAGGGCATCCGGCGGTACCTGGGTTCGGGGCTGATCAAGGGGATCGGGCCGCGGTTCGCCGAGCGGATCGTGGAGCGCTTCGGGGTGGACACCCTGGAGGTGATCGAGAACGAGCCGGCTCGGCTGATCGAGGTGCCGGGGCTGGGGCCGAAGCGGACGAAGAAGATCGCTGTGGCCTGGGAGGAGCAGAAGGCCATCAAGGAGGTGATGGTCTTCCTGCAGGGGGTGGGGGTGTCCACCTCGCTGGCTGTGCGAATCTACAAGCAGTACGGCGACGGCTCGATCGGGGTGGTGAAGAACGAGCCGTACCGGCTGGCCTCGGATGTCTGGGGCATCGGTTTCCTGACGGCGGACCGGATCGCGCAGGCGGTGGGGATCCCGCACGACAGTCCGGAGCGGGTGAAGGCCGGGCTGCAGTACGCGCTGTCGCAGAGCAGCGACCAGGGGCACTGCTTCCTGCCGGAGGAGCGGCTGATCGCGGACGGCGTGAAACTGCTGCAGGTCGACGTCGGGCTGGTGATCGACTGCCTGGCGGAGCTGGTGGCGGCCGAGGGCGTGGTGCGCGAGGCGGTGCCGGGGGAGGACGGCGGGACGGTCACCGCGGTGTACCTGGTGCCGTTCCACCGGGCGGAGATCTCGCTGGCCAACCAGTTGCTGCGGCTGCTGCGGTCGGAGACGGACCGGATGCCGTGGTTCGGGTCCGTGGACTGGCCGGTGGCGCTGGACTGGCTGGCGAAGCGGACCGGGGCCGAACTGGCCCCGGAGCAGCAGCAGTCGGTGCGGCTGGCGTTGACCGAGAAGGTCGCGGTGCTGACGGGTGGTCCGGGTTGCGGCAAGTCGTTCACGGTGCGGTCGATCGTGACGCTGGCGCTGGCGAAGCGGGCCAAGGTGGTGCTGGCGGCGCCGACCGGCCGGGCGGCGAAGCGGCTCGCGGAGCTGACCGGGGTGGAGGCCTCGACGGTGCACCGGCTGCTGGAGCTGAAGCCGGGCGGGGACGCCGCGTACGACCGGGACCGGCCGTTGGACGCGGACCTGGTGGTGGTCGACGAGGCCTCGATGCTGGACCTGATCCTGGCGAACAAGCTGGTCAAGGCGGTGCCGCCGGGGGCGCACCTGCTGTTCGTGGGGGACGTGGACCAGCTGCCCTCGGTGGGTGCGGGGGAGGTGCTGCGGGATCTGCTGGCGGAGGGCGGGCCGATCCCGTCGGTGCGGCTGACCAGGATCTTCCGGCAGGCGCAGCAGTCGGGCGTGGTGACCAACGCGCACCGGATCAACGAGGGCAGGCCGCCACTGACGGACGGTCTGGCGGACTTCTTCCTGTTCGCGGAGGACGACGCGGAGCGGGCGGCCGGGTTGACGGTGGACGTGGTGGCGCGCCGGATCCCGCAGAAGTTCGGCTTCGATCCGCGCCGGGACGTCCAGGTGCTGGCGCCGATGCACCGCGGTCCCGCGGGCGCGGGGAACCTGAACACGCTGTTGCAGGGGGCGGTGACGCCGGCCCGGGAGGGGCTGGCCGAACGCCGGTTCGGCGGCCGTACGTTCAGGGTCGGGGACAAGGTCACCCAGATCCGCAACAACTACGACAAGGGGCGGAACGGCGTCTTCAACGGCACAGTGGGAGTGGTGACCGCCCTCAGCGTGGACGACCAGCGGTTGACGGTGCTCACCGACGAGGACGAGGAGGTGGTGTACGACTTCGACGAACTCGACGAGCTGGCCCACGCGTACGCGGTGACGATCCACCGCTCGCAGGGAAGTGAGTACCCGGTGGTGGTGATTCCGGTCACCATGTCCGCTTGGACGATGCTCCAGCGGAACCTGCTCTACACCGCTGTGACCAGGGCACGGAAACTCGTCGTGCTGGTGGGGTCACGGAAGGCGATCGCCCAGGCCGTACGGGCCGTCAGCGCTGGTCGGAGGCATACCGCGCTCGATCATCGGCTGACTACTGGATGATTATCCAACAGGATGGTTGCCTCTAATGTTCTCTTGACGTGAAGAGATTTACGGCAGAGCCTAGGGTGGTGCCGATCTTGTCCGGTTCGTACCGGCTGCGGCGGCAGGTTTTGTAGGGGCGGGCCCTTTCGGGCCACCCCGGGTGCGCGGCTGTCCTCCGGATGGGGGATGGTGGAGGCAGTCAGGGCACCTTGGAAGAGGATTCATTTCGTCGGTGAGGAAGACGTGAGCGACAACTCGGTAGTACTGAGGTACCAGGACGGCGAGTACGAGTACCCCGTCGTCGAGAGCACTGCGGGCAACGCCGGCTTCGACATCTCGAAGCTGCTCCCGCAGACCGGCCTGGTCACCCTGGACAACGGCTTCGGTAACACCGCCGCGTACAAGTCCGCGATCACCTTCGTGGACGGCGACAACGGCATCCTGCGGTACCGCGGCTACCCGATCGAGCAGCTCGCCTCCCAGGGCGGGTTCATCGAGACCGCGTACCTCCTGATCAACGGTGAGCTGCCCGACGCGGAGCAGCTGGCCGAGTTCAGCCGCGAGATCACCCAGCACACCCTGCTGCACGAGGACGTCAAGCGCTTCTTCCAGGGCTTCCCGCGGGACGCCCACCCGATGGCCATGCTGTCCTCGGTGGTCGGCGCGCTGTCCACCTTCTACCCGGAGAGCCACAACCCGTTCGACGCGGCCCAGCGCCACCTGTCGACGGTCCGCCTGCTCGCCAAGCTGCCGACGATCGCCGCGTACGCGTACAAGAAGGCGATGGGCCAGCCCTTCGTCTACCCGCGCAACGACCTGAGCTACGTCGAGAACCTCCTGCGGATGACCTTCGCCGTCCCCGCCGAGGACTACGAGCTCAACCCGGTCATCGTCAACGCCCTGGACAAGCTGCTCATCCTGCACGCGGACCACGAGCAGAACTGCTCGACCTCCACCGTGCGCCTGGTCGGCTCCAGTCACGCCAACCTCTTCGCCTCGATCTCGGCCGGCATCTCGGCCCTGTGGGGCCCGCTGCACGGCGGCGCCAACCAGGCCGTGCTGGAGATGCTGGAGGGCATCCAGAAGGACGGCGGTGACGTCGACTCGTTCATCACGAAGGTGAAGAACAAGGAGGCCGGCGTCAAGCTGATGGGCTTCGGCCACCGGGTCTACAAGGCGTTCGACCCGCGCGCCGCCCAGGTCAAGGTGCTCGCGCACGAGGTGCTCAGCCAGCTCGGCAAGAGCGACGAGCTGCTGGAGATCGCGCTCAAGCTGGAGGAGCACGCCCTCAAGGACGACTTCTTCATCTCGCGCAAGCTGTACCCGAACGTGGACTTCTACACCGGCCTGATCTACCGCGCCATGGGCTTCCCGACCAGCATGTTCACCGTGCTGTTCGCCCTCGGCCGGCTGCCGGGCTGGATCGCCCACTGGCACGAGATGATCAACGACCCGACCAGCCGGATCGGCCGCCCGCGCCAGATCTACACGGGCACCGCGATCCGCGACTACGTGCCGCTCGACGCGCGCTGACCGAGCGGAAGTCGAGAGGGGCCCGGCCGCCGAGCGGCCGGGCCCCTTCGCGTCCCCGGTCGGTCCCCGGAAGGGGCCCGTAGGCGGACGGAACCGCACGACGCACGACTCCGGGGTCGGCCGCAGCCTGGGGACGGCCGCTCAAAGCGTCCCAGGCCCGCCGGAACCCCGGCGTCGTGCGCGAAGGCCGTCGAAGGAGACGGCCGTTCCCGGGGCCCGCCGGAGCCCCGTCGGCGGCAGCCGGTGGAAGCGCGGGAGACGCGTTGCCGTTCATCGCGTCCCCGCCCGCCGAAACTGCCGCACTACCAACCTAAGACGTATCAGGCTGCGAGAAGTTACGCCCGGGGGGTGTGAGCTGCCTCTCGCCACGCTCCGTGTGCGCCTCGTATCCCGCTCTTATCACACCTTCTCCCGCGCGGGACGTCACCCTCCCCGCAGTGACGGCAACCGAGCGTGATAGGAATCGTGGCATTCCGGTACGGACCGTCGCGCACCCTCGCAGCGCGCCGGCGGAACTGGGGAGGGAGTGCGCAGATGTCCAGGAACGTCGTCGTCACCGGCGGTGGCACGGGAATCGGGTACGAAGTCGCGCGGCGGTTCGCCGAGTCGGACGACCACGTGGTGATCGTGGGCCGACGGCGCGCGGTCCTGGAGAAGGCCGCGGCCGACCTCGGGCCGAACGTCACCCCGCTGGTGTGCGACCTCGCCGACCCGGACGACGTCGAGGCCGTGCTGCGTGAACTGCCCGAACGGATCGACGTCCTGGTCAACAACGCCGGCAGCCGGGAGACCGTGGCCGGCGGCGGCCCGCACGCCCTGCTGGCCCGCTGGCGCGGCGACTTCGAGCGCAACGTGATGACCGTGGTGCTGCTCACCGAGTCGGTCCGCGACCGGCTCACCCCGGGCGCAGGCCGGGTGGTCACCATCAGCTCCATCGCCGCCCTGCGCGGGGCCGGTTCGTACGGCGCGGCGAAAGCCTCGCTGCACGCCTGGAACCACTTCCTGGCGGCCCAGTTGGGCCCCTCGGGCATCACCGCGAACATCGTCGCGCCGGGAACGGTGGCCGGCACCGAGTTCTTCGGGCCCCGGCTGGACGAGGCCGAGGTCTCGCGGCGGGCGGCCCGCACCCTGCTCGGCCGGATCGGGGAGACCGGTGAGGTCGCGGCGGCGGTGCACTTCCTGGCCTCGCCCGAGGCCGGGTTCATCACCGGCGAGATCCTGCACTGCAACGGCGGCGAGCTGCTGGGGCGTTGACCGACGCCCCGAGGGACCGGGGCCCGGACGGGCACCGGACGGGCACCGGGCGGGCCCCGGTCCGGTCAGGCCGGTCGGAAGCGGCGCAGCCGGAGGCTGTTGGTGACCACGAAGACCGAGGAGAAGGCCATGGCGGCTCCGGCGATCATGGGGTTGAGCAGTCCGGCGGCGGCCAGTGGCAGGGCTGCGACGTTGTAGCCGAAGGCCCAGAAGAGGTTGCCCTTGATGGTGGCGAGGGTGCGGCGGGAGAGGCGGATG
>NZ_JOHO01000123.1 GCF_000719705.1 Streptomyces sp. NRRL S-350
GAGAGCTACCTCGCAGGCCTTCACCTCCGCGCCTCGATGATCTGGATAGACGACCTTGTGCGACCGCCCAGCTGATCACAACATCACACGGGCCCTAGCTGAAGCCAGCGACCTTGATCAGGACACTGGCGTCGGACTTGCTGAAATCCGTCCTTTACTAGCCGCGGCAGATGCTGGCGGTGGCAGGTATAGCAGGGCTGCGTCGTTCTCGTGGTGTGTCCGGTTTGATCATATGTTGCCCAAGGTGATGAGCCGGCGGATGGCATCGCGCGCGTGGCAGCGTAGACCGGCGGCGATGTTGCTGCGGCCGGTCAGTCGCAGTGCGCCGATGCCCAGGGGGCGGGCGGCGTTGAGGCTTCCACCCCGTCGGGCCACATCAGAAGGCGTGAGTCACCGTCACGGACATGTAGTCTATGAATCGTCGCAGTTCAGAGCCGATATCCGAGCTCCTGCGGTCGGTAAAATCGAGTTCAAGCGGGGGCGCGATGCCGGGGTGATTGCTCAGGCCGGCTCCCACCTGGTCTGGCTGCTGGCGCACCGGCATGGGTTCGAGGCGCTGGTGCGCAGACGTCTGGGAGCCGGTGCGGCGGAGGCGGTTGACTGGCGGCGGCCCCGGGTGATCTGCGTCGCGGGCGAGTTCTCACGCCATGACCGGGCGGCGGCCTCGCTCTACCAGCGGGACTACCGTGTGGACCTGGTGCGCTACCGGGTCTTCGGACCGGACCTGCTGACGCTGCAGTTGGTCGAGACCGTTCCGGGCTACTCCCCCTCCGGTGCCGCGGCGGTGCCGGCTGCTCCGGTCGGCGAGGCGAGCGAGGAGCCGGAGACGGTCGCGGTGCCGGCGGGACCCTCGAAGGTGGAGGTGCCGGGGTGCCTGCGGGAGCTGTACGGCGAGCTGGACGAGGTGCTGACTTCGGCGGGTGAGCTGGAGGTGGTGGTGCTCAAGCGCTACATCGCCTACCGGCGGATGCTGAACGTGGCCTCGGTGGTCTTCCGGCCCCTCCGTCTCGCACCGGGCAATCCTGGTCTATCTGCGGCTGGACCCGGACACGGTGGAGCTGGAGGAGGGCTTCACCCGTGACGTACGGGGCATCGGGCACCTGGGGACGGGTGACCTGGAGGTGCGGATCGCCTCGTCCGCGGACGTGAAGAAGGCGGTGTCGTTGATCCGGCGGGCGGTCGAGGAGTCCTGAGGGACGCCGGAAGGGCGGCTGGAGTCTGGGTGCTCCGGCCGCCCTTTTCGTTTCTTCGGCCGCTCACCGCGGCGGCGGTTCTCATGCTCACGCCTCCGGTCCGGCGAGGGCGAAGTCGTCCTGGGTCAGCTCGGCGCGCAGCCGCTGTTCGGCGATGTCGGCGTAGTGCGGGCTGAGTTCGACGCCGACGAAGCGCCGGCCTTCGAGCAGGGCTGCGACGCCGGTGGAGCCGCTGCCGGTGAAGGGGTCGAGGACGACGCCGTCCTCAGGGCAGATCCGGACGAGCTGCTGCATGATCTCCAGCGGCTTCTGGGTGATGTGCACCCGGTCCTTGCGGGGCTGTGAGGCGGTGAAGTGGCCGGGCAGGTAGATGTCCCGGTTGTTGTCGAGGGTGCCCTTGACGCCCCAGGTGATGAACTCCGCGCTCTGTTTGAAGCCGCCCTTCCTCGGGCGGCTGGCGGGCTTGATCCAGGGAATCGTGCCCTGCCGGGTCCAGCCGGCCATCTGGAGCGCGTCGCTGGTGGTGGGTTCCTGCCGCCAGTCGGAGAAGACCATCGAGACCGCGTGCTCGGTGCTCGCCCGGTAGGCCTCGGTGAGCAGTTCGGTGAGCCAGGAGCGGTAGGAATGCTGGTCGCGGTTCTCGCCGGGGAAGGTCTTGAGGTCGTGGGCGGAGCCGCTGGTGACGTACTTGGCTCCCGGCCACCTTCGCCTCCGCACCCGGCTGGCCGGCGTCAACTACGCCGACGTCCACCTGCGTGAAGGCACCTACCCGGCGCCCATTCCCGCCCCGTTCATCCCGGGGAACGAAGTCCTGGGCGTCACCGAGGACGGGCGCCGCTACGTCGCGCTCAGCCGGGGCGGCGGCTACGCCGAGACCGCGGTCGTCCACCGCAAGCTCGCCTTCGAGGTCCCGGACGGCGTCGCCGACCACGACGCCGTCGCCCTCACGCTGCAGGGCAACACCGTCTGGCACCTGCTCTTCACCGACCTGCGCGTCACCGCCGAGGACACCCTCCTGGTCCCGGCCGCCGCCGGCGGTGTCGGCTCTCTCGCCGTACAGATCGCCAAGCGAGCGGGCGCAAAGGTCATCGCCATGGCCTCCAGCGAGGAGAAGCGCCGCACCGCCCTCGAACTGGGTGCGGACGCCGTCGTCGACTCCTCCACCGCCGAGGGCCTCACCGAACGGATCCTCGACGCGGCGGGTGGCCCTGTCTCCGCCGCCCTGGAAATGACCGGCGGCGACGTCTTCCACGCCACCCTCGCCGCCCTCACTCCCCGCGGCAGGATGTCCGTCTTCGGAGCCATCACCGGGGTCGACGGCCTCGTGCCCATCACCAGCCTGCTGGCCGGCTCGAAGGCCGTCAGCGGCTTCTGACTCCCGAACCTCTACCCGTCGCGCACGCACCTCAAGGACTCGATGTCCGCCCTGTTCGCGGCCGTCGCCGACGGATGGCCCAAGCCGCTCAACGGCCGGTATACAAGCTGGGCCAGGCCCGTCAGGCCCACCACCACCTTGCCGCCCGTCTCACCACCGGCAAGGTCGTCCTTGACGTCGACCGCTGATCGAGCACTAACCCCCGATTCGCGCTTGCCCGCACCCGACGGGTTATTGCGGACCGCCGCCCTCGCGCCGCCGGACGGCGCGACGACTCACCGGAACCCCCAATGAAGATCACCGCCGCGCCCTCGACCGGCTCCGTGCCCGGCCAGCGCCAGAGCGACGCGCCGAGCAAGCCGCCCTCCTCCCTCGCGGCCCGTGCCTTCGCCGTCCAGCAGGCCTTCACCCGCCTCCCCGGCGATGTGCACTCACTCTCCGCGCCATAGCGGGTGCCGCAGACCTCGACGACGCCACCACCCCACCGCATCCTGCAGACCGGCGTCGGCGACGGAGTCTTCGAGCAGATCGGCCGCGGCCGCTACCGCCTCGGCACCGGCACCGCCCGTGCCGGCGTCCAGGCCATGGCCCACTCGCCCAGCGCCGTCTCCACCCACGGAATCCTCGAACGCCTCCACGAGGCCACCGACGGCCTGGCCCTGCTCTACGTCCTCTCGCCCTTCGGCGGCGCGAAGAGGCTCTGCACCGACTACGTCATCGGCGACCTGGACCCGGCAGAAGTCGGCATGTCCGCCGCCGACGTCGTCTCCGTCTCCCGCTCCTTGCACACCGGGGCCTCCGGGCGCGTCATCCTCGCCTACCTGCCCCAACCCATCCAGGACCTCGTCCTCGCCGAAGAGGTCCCGCCCACGGCCGGTCCCGGGGTCATCCGCGACAGCGACGCACTCGCCGCCACCCTCGACGAGATCCGACGGCTCGGGTTCGGAGTCGGCCGCCAGGAGTGCATGCCCAGCTGGGACTCCGTCGCTGCCCCGGTCCTATGGCACGACTCCATCATGGGCGCAGTCCTGCTGCTCCGACGATCCGCCGAAATGCCCGCTGACCTACGACCGTTGATCTACCACACGCGCAAGGCAGCCGAGTCCATCAGCGCTCTGACGACGAGCCCGCTCGCAGCCGCCATGTGAAATCCGTTTGGCGCCGGCGCCGGAGGGCTGTCACGAGGTGGCCCGCCCATGGGGCGCCTCCGGCGATCCCGGCCGGGCGCCGCGTTGCCACAGGTCACCGCCCAATGGACTCTTCGACAGCCTGGAGTGCAGCGGTCCACGGATACGCCTCCGGTCGCCCCTGGCCGGGAGCATTCGGGACGAAGCCTCCTTCGCCTAGCAGCACCCGAACGCCGGCTTCGCGAAGGGTGGCGACACTGCGGGGAAACTGAGGGTGCCCGGTGAGCGCCGTGTTCGTGCACGGCATCACCGTCAGCGGGATTCCCTTGCCGATGGCCTCAGCCGCGAATCCTATGACCCAGGAGGTCGTGATCCCGAGTGCCAGGCTGTTGATGCTGTTCATCGTGGCGGGGGCGAACAGGACCGCATCGGCGGGCGGGAGTACGTCCGGGTCGCCCGGCCGGCGGTACGCGGACTTCACCGGATAACCGGTCAGCTGTTCCAGCTCGGGAAGTTCTGCCTGGAGCCAGCTCGTCGCCGTCGGAGTGAGCCCGAGCGCCACGTCCCACCCCCTGCCCTGCGCCTGGCGCACTACATTCGCGAGGTTCAGGACTGGTGGGGCGGCGGAGCCGAAGAGGTACAGGACCGGGCGTGTGACGGACATGAGGGCCATCGAACCGTGTCGGAAGGGGCACCGGCAACCCAGCCGATTCTCGTGATGTGCCGACTACTTGGCGCTACGGTCGGATCACCGGGCCCGGACTCGCCAAAGGGACGAACCATGACCGACCTCATGCCTGACACCGTGGGCAAGCGGATCAAGCAGACCCGCAAGCTTCGACACATGACCCAGACCAAACTCGCCCTCGAGGCTCGGATTTCGGCTTCCCACATGGCTCAGATCGAGCAGGGCAAGCGGCAGGCCAGCCCGGCCGTCCTCGCCTCCATCGCCAGGGCCTTGTCTGTGCCCACGGCCGATCTCGAAGGGCGCCCGTACCTCGAGGAGTTGCGACGCGACCAGCTGGACGGGCTGATTCAGCCGATCCGGGAATCCCTGGACATCTTCGACCTGGGAGCCGACCCGGACGTGGCCCCGCGTCCGATCGAGGAACTCGTCGAGCACACCGCCCGGGTCTGCCGCCTGATCCGTGCGTCCGATCTGCGGAGCGCGGCCGCCGAGCTGCCCGGCCTGATCACCGAGACCACGACCGCGGCGCACAGCAGCGGTGATCGACGTGCCTGGCAGGCCCTCGCCATGCAGTACCGCTCCGGCTACGACCTCGCGAGCAAGCTCGGGTTTCAGGACCTCGCGTCGATCTCCCTCGACCGCATGGGCTGGGCGGCGGAGCGGGCGTCCGACGCCGTGACCGGAGCGATCCGCCTGTACAACCGGGCACTGGCCTACCTGCGGGCCGGCCAGTACCGCACCGGCATCCGGATCGCGGAGCTTGCCAGGCAGACGGCCGAGCAGGCCGCTCCGGGTGTCGAGCGGGACACCGTGACCGGGCAGGTGCACCTCGGGATCGCGGTTCTCGCCGCTCGGAGCAGGGACACGGATGCGGTCGACGGGAATCTCGCCACGGCCGAGAGGATCGCCGGGGGCACCGGGGAAGTACCGGCGGTCTTCTGGTTGTCGTTCGGTCCGACCAACGTCGCGGCCCACCGGGCGAGCTGCCTGATCGACCAGGCGCTGTACCACGAGGCCTTGCAGGTCGCGCGGGGCATCGAGATCCCCGAGTCCTGGCCGGCCAGCCGTGCCGCGCACCACCACGCCGAGATCGCCCGGGCCCTCCTCTGGACCGGCAAGGGCGATGCCGCCTTCCGCCGTCTCCTCGACGCGCGCCGCCTTGCCCCGCAGCAGTCCCGGCACAGCCCCACCGTGCGCGAGACGATGGCCGGCCTGCTGCGAGCCCAGCGGCGGCTCCCGGAGTCGATGTCGAACTTCGCCTCCTGGATCGGGATGTGACGACGGACTAACACAGAGTTGTGTTAGTTCTGGACTTGCGATGGCCCGACCTTGTTCATGACGGATTCACCGACATGACAGGAGCCTTGGCATGCCTCCCTCGTTCAGGACCAGTACATGGGCTCCGCCCGGTGACACGGTCGTCGCCATGGAGGGCGGCACCTTCTGGGACGCGGTGGCCGTCGGCCAGAAGCTCGGCCTGGAAGCACTCTCGATCCTCGAAGGCGAGACCGCGCGCCAGTCCGGCCCGGTGATCTGGGACAGCAGGCGTGAGCCGCGGATCTACTTCCTGGTGCCCCCGAGCAGCGGTATCGACGCTGAAGCGCTCGCGTGCCGGCTGCTCAGCTTCGGCGACTACGTCGCCGTCCCGGGCGTCCTGGTCATCGAGCCGCCGGGCCCCCACTGGCTCGTGCCTCCGGACCCCGGCCAACCGGATCGGCTCGTCGATCCGGCACTCCTCGTCTCCGCCCTCAAGCGTGCTGCCGGCTCCCGTTGGGTCACCGTCTCGGTCGGCAGCGGTCAGTTGCAGGTACTTGCCGGCGACGCCCAGGTCGACGGCACCGCGTGCCTCAGCTTGTTGTTTAACCTCGGAGGTCACCCGACCTGCTGATCCGCGGTTCTTCGCGAGACAGCAGAGGCGGCCGCCCCTCACGCTTCGAGATGTCGAGTAACGAAGCTGAAGGAACGGCCGCTGGTGACGAGTCTCCCTGTG
>NZ_JOHO01000124.1 GCF_000719705.1 Streptomyces sp. NRRL S-350
CGCGCCACCCGTCGTCGTTGTCGTCGCGGACCTCCCGGCACCACCGGCCGCACCAGCAGTCGGCGGACAGCTCCGCGACGGCCTGCTGCCGGTTGGCCAACGCGACCGGCCCGGCACCGGTGACGACCAGCGCGACGGGCGGGTACCCGGCGCGGGTGTGACCGGGGTAGGCCCGGCGCCACCAGTGCACCGTGCGGTCGGCCGGCTCGCGGTCGGCGAGGGACGGGTCGTTGTCGCGGAGCTTGGTGCGGAACAGCTCGCGGTACCGGGGGAACTTCGCGGCGACGTCGGCCGGGGCCATGGTGGAGCGGTCGACCTCGACCATGAGCACCGGCACCCCGATCTCCGGGGCCTGCCACACCGCATCGGGGCGCACCTTGCGCTTGCCACCGGGCAGCGGGAACTCGGTCTCGGTCGACCAGGAGCGCACTGTGCCGACCCCGCCCGCGGCCCCGGGCGCGGTGCCGCCGAGGACGAACGCGGCGATCGTCTCGTTGACGGCCATCGCGTGCTGGGCACCGGATCGACCGGCGCCCCGAGCGGTGCCGCCCATCTCCGAGCGGACCATCCCGAGCACGGCGGCAGCCGCGTCCAACCCGGCGGCCCCTTCCAACCGCCAGATCTTGTGCCGGTCCCGGGTGTTGCCGTCCGAGGCGACCAGGCCGTGCCGGGCGAGGTCGTTGAGGGCCTGCCGGAGCGCCTTCTTCGACGCCGCTCCGGGGCGCAGCAGGCGCTGGAGCTGGTCGCCGGTGGCGACCTTGAGGACGCCGAGCGCGCTGAGGACGTCGGCCCGCAGCGCGGTGGTCGAGCCGTTCGGGTTGGCGGCGCCGCGCCGGTACGCGGTCCGTCCCGGCGGGGACGGCTGGGTTGGTTCGGCGGCGTCGGCCTGGTCGTGGTCGTCGTCCTGGTGGTCGTGGTCGGGGCACTGCCGGGTGCTCACGGGCCTCTCCCGGTGCTGGTGGTCGGCTGCTGCCTCTCCGGGATATCCGGCGCTCCTGACAGCGGCCAAGCCGGTTCCTGGCCCGCGCGCCGCGTCCTCTCTCACC
The DNA here is from genome assembly GCF_000719705.1 of Streptomyces sp. NRRL S-350. Taxonomy (GTDB): domain Bacteria; phylum Actinomycetota; class Actinomycetes; order Streptomycetales; family Streptomycetaceae; genus Kitasatospora. Next base: position 1,047 of record NZ_JOHO01000124.1, read on the forward strand.
GCCCCTGATCCAGGCGGCGCCGCCGCCCCCGACCAGCGCGCGGCCGGCACCAGCGGGACGCAAAAAGAGGAAAGGCCCACCGCAGGTGCAACAACCCGAACCGAACAACCGACAACGCCACAACCACAAACCAAAACCAAAAGCAGAAAGACGGGAGAAGAGGGTTGTCAGAATGCGGTGGCGGCCCGGATTCGGGCGCCGAGCTGGGCGGATTCGCCTCCCGCGCCTGAGGTGGCCGGTAGGGGCAGCGGAGGGGGAAACGGCAGGGGGAACGGAAGCGGTCCGGCAAACTCACCGGGGTCACCAAGGCATTGGTGAGTTTCCTCGATAGGCCATCAAGGAAACTCACCGGGCAACCTTGATGGCCATCCCATCAGGTCAGATGCGTGCCGATCAGGCCGCCGAGGGCCCCGAGGTCGGGACCGGTTGGCGGATGGGATTACGGTGAGAAATCCGGTGAGTTTCGTGGGGTTCCATTCTCCGAGCACGGGATAAGCCCGCGCTTCGGAATGAGGGAGCACCTTCGTGCACGGGGATCTGGAGACCGACCACGACGTTATGGTCACGCTTCACCGCTTCACGCTCGCGACCGCCGAGCAGCTCCACCAGCTGCACGGCGGCACCGCCGGAATCAAGCAGACCCAGAAGCGGCTGACCCGCCTCCACACCGACGGCCTGGCCGACTTCGTGACCCTGCCGCAGGCCGGCCGGGCGAAGGCCTGGCACCTCACCGCCCAGGGCGCGGCGGTGGCGGCCACTTTCCCCGAGGCCCGCCGCACGGACGCCCAGACGCTGGACGGCGAGCAGTTCGCCGTGAGGCACGGTCGCGAGCACCTGCTCGACGTCGGCCGGATCCACGCCGCCTTCGTGGCCGACGCCCGGGAGCGCGGCGAGGACTGCGGCCCACTCGACCTCCTGCCCGCTCCAGCGCTGTCCGCCGACGAGGGCGGTGTGTACCGGCCCGCCGCCGAGCTCGCCTACACCGCAGGCACCGGCGACGAGCGACACCGGCTGCGGGCGTTCGTCGAACGCCACCGCCCCGGGGTCGGCGCCGAGGAGACCGCGGCGCAGCTGGCGGCCTGCGCCACCCTGTGGGAGCAGGCCGGGCCGGGCGGCCGGGGCCCGGGCATGGGAGCGGCGCTGGCGAGCGTTCCCGCGGCTGCTGGTGGTCCTGGTCGGCACGGCGGCCGCCGGGATCCGCTCGGCGGTGGCGGACCTGCGCCTCGCCGCCGAGGAGAACCCGACCGTCACCGACATGCTCGCCGCCGTCCCGGCCGGCGCCACCCGCATCGAGGACCTCATCCAGCGCGGCCCGTCCACACCCATCTGGCACCCACTCAGCAGCAGCGGGCGGCCGTGCGGATGGACGCAGCTATAGGCGGCGAGCGGGAGCCGCTGGGTGGCCTGCCGTCGGCCGTCCCGGCCGCCCTCCTCCCCCACCCTCCTCCCGGCCGGTGGCGCCGCGAAGCGGGGCCGCCGGGCCACCGCGCAGCGGACACCCCGTCACGCCGTCGGCGCGCAGCATCAGGTGGCCGGGATCTTGTCTCCGCTCCTGCTCTGCGTGCCGGCTCTCCTACTCCTGTTCTCCTTCGGCGCTCCGATGCCTGGACTTCACCCGGCACCGCCGAAGGTGCCCAGGGAGAAGTAGTCGGCGCGAGGCAACCTATGGACAACGGGCGCTGAGCTGCGCAAACCCGCTTCCGGCGGCACCGCCTGACGCAAGTCCGAGAAGCAGCCCCGAGTAGCAAGCTCAGAGGCCACCTCACAGGCAACCCGCACCGGGCCGGCTGCGGTGTGTGGCTGAGCACCGTAGATGGCCACGGTTTTCACCGTAGTTGGCCAGATGTCGGACGACGTCAGAACGTCAGTGGGCCGCGACGTGAGATGTCAGTGATCGGCGACGTGAGGCACGAGAAGTGACGGTCACAAGGACCAGCCGTGCGGCAACACGCTCCTCAGGTCTACCTGGCGCTCGCCCATGCGGGGACATCCCCCCAGGGGGCGCTCAAAAGGAAGGGCCATCGCCGAGGGTCGAGATGCGCAGGCTCAGTGCAAGTCGCAGGAGGCCATGCAGCCGGACTGGCCGGGCGGGTCGTTCGCGGTCGCCCCCAAGAGCATCAGGCCAAGCACGATCACCGCCAGCACCACGGCCATCACCGTTCCCGATACGTCGCGTCCGCCGTTCGGTCCGTCGGCCACCGTGACCACCTCCCCGCCGTCCTTCCATGAGAGGGGCTGTGGGGGCGTGCGGTCAAGGGGCGGTCAGGTGGAGAGCCGGCGCTCGGCCTCCCCTTCGCGTCCGCCTTGCCGGACGACATCCGGTTCAGCGAAACGACATGAAGTGTCAGCGGCGCGGGTCATCGGTGCGTCACCAGGCGTGCCGCCGATCGCGGTTGAGTCGCAGGCCGTGCCGCAGCCGAGCGCGCGGTACAGCCAGCCACTGACAGTTCGCTGTCGTCCGGCACCAGACCTCGCGGCCGTGAGCAGCTCGGATGCATTCGATCTTGGCCAAGTAGCCTGAAAACTTCGGCCATCTACGCTGCTCAGTCACACGGTGTGCACGCGGGAGGTCAGCGCCACCGGGAGGACGTGGCGGTCATCGCCGGGAGTAGCACCGGGCCGCCTGCGGCCGCGCCGAGCCGGACGGCCTGGCCGAGGACGGCGCCGACGTCCGGGTAGAGGTGGAGACCGGCCGCGTCGGCCACTGGCAGCCACACCACCGGCGCGCGGTCCGGGGCGTCCTGCTCCGTCGTGGCGACGGCCTGGTGGAGGCCGTCGGGAAGGTGGGCGGTGAAGACCAGGTGCCGACGCCGGAACGGCTCCGCCTCGCCGGGCCGCTCGGTCTCCTGGTCCTGGACGAAGCGGAGCACCGGCGGGTCGGGCAGCGCGGCCAGGTCGAGGCAGAGTTCCTCGAGCAGTTCTCGGCTCAGCGCGTCGGCGGCCTCCTCGCCGTCCTCGTCCTCGACCAGGCCGCCGGGCAGCGAGTGCTGGAGCCGGCTTCCCGATGGCGGCGGATCAGGCAGACGCGGCCGCCGTGGACCAGGACCGCGCACACCCGCACCCGGCCCGGGCCGGTTCCCGCGCTGGTGCCCGTCACAGCCGGTACGCGGTCGCCGACGTGGCCGTTTCGCCGGCGCCGGGCGGCAGCGTCGGCAGCGGCCAGGACGGGTCCAGTGCCCAGGTCGGCCAGCCGGCGGCGAACGGCCCGGTGCGGTCGTCCAGCATGGCGATCGCCCGGCCGCGGGCCTGCTCGATCTGGCGGCCCGCGTAGTCGTCGACCACGCCGAGGCGTCGCAGCTGGGCGTACTCCTCTGTGTCTTTCCAGTGGTGGCCCGTCAGGTCGGGGGTGATGACCAGGTCGAGGGCGAGGTCCACGGTGTCGATGCCGAGGTGGGGGCGGCGCTGGTAGGGGTGCTCGAAGTTCACGTACCAGCGCAGCGGCTCGCGGGTGGCGGCGTCCTGGAAGCAGTGCACGGAGAACCACTCGCCGGCCAGGAAGTGGCTCAGCAGCTCGGTGCCCGACCAGCGGTAACGGCCCAGCGTCCAGGTGCCGGCCGCCAGGTCGGCCAGGCCCTGCTTGCGGGTGGTGTCGTCGCCGGTGCGCGTCGAGGCGATCCAGGTCGTCGGGGCCAGGCTCTCGATCCCCGGCCAGTAGGCCAGCGTCAGCACGTGGCCGGTGTCGTCGACCACGCGCTGGGGCATCGCGGTCCACACCCGGCCGGCGTGGACGTCGCGGCGCACCACAGTGGTGCCGGGCTGGAACAGGCTGCTGTCGGTGTCAGTCACGGCCAAGAGTGTTCCCGGCCCCGGGGCCGGGAAGTCCGCTCAATGGTGTGACGGCGGGCCAGGGCCGGGGGAAGCCGTAGCGGCCGGCCGCCCAGCGGTTCGGCGGCTGCGAGGCGTCCAGGCGCTTGCGCAGCTCCTGGACGGCCTGGGCGAGTTCTTCGCGGTCGGTGGCGTTGACCGGACCGTCCAGGACGGCGGAGACGTCGCCGAAGGGGCCGTCGTCGAGGACGCGGCCCGCGCACAGCTGGACACGCAGGTACGCGGCGAAGGCGTCGATCCCGATCCACCAGCGATCCGCGTCATGGACCAGGCGCCGCTCGGAGGGCAGGTGCCCGAGGAGCACGCGGGCCTGGTCGGCGGCGGCCTGCTCCGTACGCAGCAGCTCGTCGCCGCCTGGGTTGGCCAGCGCCTGGTCGAGGGCGTGCCAGCCGCGGCGGCCGAACCGGTGCCAGACCGGGCCGTCGGCGCCGAAGCGGCGCAGCAGCGTCAGGGTGGTGGCAACGATGGGCAGGGCGCGGTGGTGGTCGCGGGCGTGGACGGCGTCGCCGCCGTACGCGGGGGCGTGCCAGATGTCCTCGGAGGCGGTCTCGACCTCGTCCATGCGGTTGAGCAGGCGCTCGTGGTCCCGCTTGGCCTTCTCCTTCTTCTGCTGCGGGGTGAGCCGCTTGGCGCCGGGGCGGTCGCGCTTGCGGCCGGCCTCCAGGACCAGGGCGACCGGCGGCAGGCCCTCGCGGCCGGTCGGCGGGTAGACGGTGGGCCACAGCCGCAGGCCGTGCGTACGGGCGCCCCGGCGGCGCAGCGAGGCCTCGAAGGCCGTCTTCGTCGTGCCCTTCGCCGGGAGCTAGCACCAGGTGCGGTAGGAGGTGAGCTTCTCCACGAGCGTGCCGACGCCCTCGTTCTCGCGGTCGACCTCGACCAGGAGCACCGGCACGTCCGCGCCGGGGTCGCGCAGCACGAGGTCGGTGAACAGGGAGCGGCGGTGCGGGATCGGGTGCTCGACCTCGGTGGAGAACGCCTCCAGGTACCCGTAGCCGGTGTGTCGGGACGCGCTAGACGAGTAGTTCCGAAGTCGGTCAGTGGTCGTAGGCGATCAGCGAGCGGGTGATGGGTCGGCCGGTGGTCCGGTTGTGCCAGATCGCGCAGGTCA
>NZ_JOHO01000125.1 GCF_000719705.1 Streptomyces sp. NRRL S-350
CAAGCAGAAGACGGCATACGAGATTTCTGCCTGTCTCGTGGGCTCGGAGATGTGTATAAGAGACAGGTCATGGGGTTCACTCCCCCGCCGGGGCCAGGCGGGCCCAGCCGGCCTTGACGGCGGTGCCCGCGTCGGTGGCGATGGTGAAGCGCACCACCGTGCCCCGGTCGTAGGGCTGCAGGGTCAGGCGCAGTTCGGTGTCGGGGCGGGCGGGGGCGGCGAAGCGGGCGCCGAGGGCGGTGAGGCGGGCGGGGTCGCCGTGGCCGTGGCGGTCGGTGATCTCCTCGGCGGCCAGGGCGACCAGGTGCATGCCGTGGGCGATGGTGCCGGGGAAGCCGGCGGCCCGGGCGGCGGTGTCGTCGAGGTGCAGGGGGTTGAGGTCGCCGGAGGCGTGGGCGTAGGCGGCGGTGTCGGCGGCGCTGAGGGTGCGGGTGAGGGTCAGGGGCGGGCCGTCGGGGGTGGTGCCGGGGTGGGCGGGTGCCGGGAGGGTGCCGTGGGGGTCGGTGCCGGTGGCGCCCAGGAGCAGGGCGGCGGTGGCGAGGTCGGCCAGGGGGGTGCCGGTGGCGGCGTCGGTGAGGCGGGTGGCCAGGGCCAGGCGGGTGCCCCGGGCCTCGCGGCGCGCGGCGGTGACCCGGACGTGGACGTCGATGTCGCCGGCGGTCAGCGGGGTGTGGGTGTGGATCTCCTGGGCGAGGTGGACCACGCCGGTGAAGCCCGGGTCGCCGGCGGTCAGCGCGGTGACGGTGTGCTGGGCGAGGGCGTGGGCGGCGACGAAGGGGTGGGCGGGGGCGGCGCCGTCGCGGGCGGGCGGCCCCAGGCGGGTGCGGGCGGCGGCGCGGTAGGCGGCCAGGTCCTGGGCGGTGACGGTCAGCCGGGCGCGGTACCCCGGCCCGGCCGGCGTCGCGACGGGCCCGGGCGCGGGCGCGGGCGTCGCGCTGCCCGTGGGCGTGGGCGTCGTGGGCGTCGCGGGCGCGGGTGTCGCGGCGGGCGTGGTCGTGGGTGCGGTCATAGCGGGGTCACCACCAGGGTCGAGTTGTGGCCGCCGAAGCCGAAGGAGTTGGACAGGGCCGCGCCGCTGCGGATCGGGCGGGCGGCGGTGTGCACGACGTCGAGGTCCAGGCCCTCTTCGGTCTTCTCGTGGTTGGCGGTGGGGGGTACGCGGCGGGTGTTCATGGCCTGCACGGCGGCGATCAGCTCGACGGCGCCGGCCGCGCCGATCAGGTGGCCCACGGCGCCCTTGGTGGAGGTGACCGGCACGCCGTGGGGGCCGAAGACGGTGCGCAGGGCGGCGGCTTCGGCGCGGTCGTTGTGCACGGTGGAGGTGCCGTGGGCGTTGACGTGGGCGATGTCGGCGGCGGTGAGGCCGGCGTCCGCCAGGGCCGCGCGCATCGCGGCCACCGCTCCGGCGCCGTCGGGGCGGGGGTTGGACAGGTGGTAGGCGTCCGAGCTGGAGCCGTACCCGGCGAGCAGGGCGTAGGGGCGGGCGCCGCGGGCGCGGGCGTCGTGGAGGCGTTCCAGGACGAGGAAGCCGGCGCCTTCGCCCATCACGAAGCCGTCGCGTTCGGTGTCGAAGGGCCGTGAGGCGCGGGCGGGTTCGTCGTTGCGCTGGGAGTGGGCGCCGAGGTTGCCGAACGCGGCGAGGGTGACCGGGGTCAAGGTGGCCTCGCAGCCGCCGGCGACGACCACGTCGGCGCGCCCGCTTGCCAGCAGCAGCGCGCCGTGGCCGATCGCGTCCGCGCCGGAGGCGCAGGTGGTCGCGATGGTCAGTGCCGGGCCGCTCCAGCCCAGGCGCATGGCGATCTGCGCGGCGGCCGCGTTGGGCATGGTGACCAGCGGCATCAGGGGGGAGACGCGCAGCGGCCCGTGCTCGGTGTACAGGGCCGACTCGCGGTCGCTGGTGGTGCGTCCGCCCACCGCGGTGCCGACCACGATCGCGCTGCGCCCGGGCGGCGGTTCGGGGTGTCCGGCGTCGCGGTGGGCGGCCAGTGCCGCCAGGGTGCCGTAGAGGGCGAAGGGGTCCAGGCGGCGGGCGTCCTTGGCGGGCACGGGCCCGTCCGGGGGCAGGGCGGCGACCCGGCAGCCCAGGCGTACCCGGTGGCGGGCCAGGGCCGGGTCGTCCAGGGCGGCGGCGGTGGAGTGCCCGGAGGCGACGGTGCGCCAGAACTCCTCCACGGTGTGGCCGGCGGGGCTGACCACGCCGAGGCCGGTGACGGCGATCGGCGGGCGGGCAGGGGGGGCCATGGCGTCCTCTCCTCTCACGGGGCGGGCCGTACGGGCAGGCGGGGCGGTGCGGGCAGGCGGGGCGGTGCGGGCAGGCGGGCGTACGGGCGGTGGCGGGCTGCGGGCGGTGCGGGTGGTGGCGGCTGCGTACGGGCGGGGTGGGGTGGTGGTGGGTCAGATCAGGCCGGTCTGGGCGGCGGCGGTCAGGAACGCCTCGGCCGCGAAGTCGATGTCGGCGGCGGTGTGGCGGGCGGTGACCGCGATGCGCAGGCGGGCGAGGTCGTTGGGCACGGCGGGGGTGACGACGGGCAGGCCGATGACGCCGGCCTTGCGGCAGGCGGTGGCGTAGTCGTAGGCGGCGTCGTCGCTGCCGGCGATGACGGGCAGCACGGCGGTGGCGGAGTCCATGGTGGAGATGCCGGCGTCGTTCAGGCGGGCGCGCAGGCGGGCGGCCTGGGTCTGGATGTGGGTGACGCGTTCGGGTTCGCGGCGCAGGATCCGCAGGGCCTCCAGGGCGGCGCCGGTCTGGGCGGGGCCCAGGGCGGCGGAGAACAGGAACGGGCGGGCGGCGTAGCGCAGGTGGCCGATGAGGTCGTGGCTGCCGGCGACCCAGCCGCCCATGGAGGGGATGGCCTTGGACAGGGTGCCGAGTTTGACGTCGACGCGCACCCGGTGGCCGAAGTGCTCCTCGATGCCGCCGCCGCCCGGGCCGATGACGCCCAGGGCGTGGGCCTCGTCGACCATCAGCAGGGCGTCGTGGCGGTCGCAGACCTCGCGCAGTTCGGGCAGCGGGGCGATGTCGCCGTCCATGGAGTAGACGCTGTCGACGACGACCAGGCGCACCCCGGTGGGGGAGGCGGCCTTGAGGCGGCGTTCCAGGTGCTCGACGTCGTTGTGGCGAAAGCGGGTGACGGTGGCTCCCGACAGGCGGCAGCCGTCGACGATGGAGGCGTGGTCGTACTTGTCGATCAGGACGGTGTCGCCCTGGCCGACCAGGGCGCCGACGGTGCCGACGTTGGCGGCGTAGCCGGATCCGAAGACCAGGGCGCGCTCGCGGTGGGCGAAGCGGGCGACCTCGGCCTCCAGTTCCTCGTGCAGCGGGATGGTGCCGGCCAGGGCGCGCACGCCGTGGTTGCCGGTGCCGTAGACGTCGACGGCGGCCTTGGCGGCGGCCACCACGCGCTCGTCGCCGGCCAGGCCCAGGTAGCTGTAGCCGGACATCATGAGCAGGCGCTCGCCGTCGAGGTCGCAGTAGGCGCTGTCGCGTTCCATCGTGTAGGCGACGAAGCTGTTGCGGCGGGAGGGGTCGGACTCCAGTGCGGCCACCCGGGCATTCGTTGCGGCGAGCTTCGGCTCCAGGCGGTCCCATGCTCCGGTGGCGTTCACGGGCGTTTCTCCTTCACGGCTTCACGGGGCTTCACGGGGTTCACGGGGTTCACGGGGTTTCACGGGGTTCACGGGGTTTCACGGTGGTGCCGGCTTCGGGGGTTTCTCGGGTTTCTCGGGTTTCGCGGTTGCCGCCGGTTTCGCGGTTTCGCGGGTTTGCGGGTCCGCCCCTTTTCCGGGCCGGGTTCGTTTCCGGTTTCCGTCCGGTTTCGGTCCGGTTCGGTGTCGGCGGATCGGGGGTCGCCGTTTCGGCGGGGCGCGGTGCGGGCGGCTGCGGGCGGGTTTCCTCGAAGCCTTCACGCGGGGTGCTCAAGGATGGCTACATTTCTACGCCAGGATGCGCAAGGCGTCCGCAATAGCCGCTTTCCCGGCCTGCGGTGACGCTCTGACGTGCGGAAACACTGCGTCCACGACGTATCGGCCGGACGGCGGGTATGTTTTCCCGGCCGGTGTTGACACCGCGCATCGCGGCGAATGTATGGTCGAAAACCGCTGAAACCGAACGGCTGGTCGGCGGTGAACCGTTGCGGCCCGGGTTTTTCATGCTCTCCCATGCCGACGGCCCGGCGCGGGCCGTCGCTTCCGCTTTGGCTCAAGGGGGTTGGAGCTACGTTGAACGGCTTCAGGGAAGACAGTCCGTCCGGCAGATCGGGGGCGCGGCGATGCTGATCCGTCTCACCGGCCTGGTGGCGATCGAGCACGAGGACGGTGCCCCGCAGCACCTGTCCAGCGCCCAGGCCCAGGTGGCGTTCGCCCGCCTGGTGCTGGAGCGCTCCGCCGGCACCAGCCGCGACCAGCTGGCCGACACCATCTGGCCCGACGGGCTGCCCGACACCTGGGCCTCGGCGCTGCGCTCCGTGGTGAGCCGGGTGCGGGCGTTCGTCACCGATCCGGGGCAGGGGCCCGGCGCCACCCCGCTGATCGCCCAGGGCGGGCGCTACGTGCTGCGCCTGCCCGCGGACGCGGCGGTGGACCTGGAGGCCGCGGCCTCGGCCGTGGGCGAGGCCGGCGAGGCGCTGGCGGCGGGCAGCCACGCGGTGGCCCAGCAGCTGGCCGCGGGGGCGCTGTCGAACCTGCGCGGCTCGTTCCTGCCCGACCACGAGGGCGAGTGGGCGCAAGGGGTGCGCGAGCACGTGGACGAACTGCGCATCAGCGCGCTGGAGACCGCGAGCCTGGCGGCGTCGGCGCTGGGCGAGGAGCACCACGCGCTGCGCTGGGCGGACGAGGCGGTGCGCCGCGCCCCGTTCCGCGAGAGCGCCTACCGGTGCCGGATGGAGGCACTGGCGGCCGCCGGCAACCGGGCCGAGGCGCTGCGCTGCTACCAGCAGCTGCGCCGGGTACTGGCCGAGGAGCTGGGCATCGACCCGGCCGCCGAGACCCAGGAGCTCTACCTGGCACTGCTGCGCACCCCCACGCCCGCGCCGCCCGCGCCGACGGCGGCGGTGCGGGCCGTGGACCCGGTACTGATGGGCATCTTCGAGCCGCTGGCCCTGACCCGCCTGCCGCGTCCGGCGCCCACCCCGGTCCGCGCGGCCTGAACCGCCCCCCGCGCCGCCGCCCGCGCGGCCTGAACCGCCCCGCCGCCCCCCGTCCGTCCCGTGGCCAAGAACCGCGCCCTGCGCGCGACTTCACGCCCGACGCTACTACGCCCGGCCCGCCCGCCACGCCCACCGCAACACCTGCGTTGCGGTGGGCGTGGCGGGCGGGCCGGGCGTAGTAGCGTCGGGCGTGAAGTCGCGCGCAGGGCGCGGTTCTTGGCCACGGGACGGACGGGGGAGGGGTGGTGGGTGTGGGACGGGCACGCGTGGCGGCGCGGGTGATCGTGCACCCCGGTGTGGAGGACGTGAGCGTCCAGCAGGTGCTGGAGGCGCTCGCCGACCCGGCCCGCCGGTCGGTGGTCCGCACACTCGCGCACTCGGGAACCGACCTCAGCTGCGGCTCCTTCGAACTCCCGGTGGGGCGTTCGACCTCCAGCCACCACTTCGGCGTGCTGCGTGAGGCGGGACTGCTGCGCCAGTACTACGTGGGCACCACCAAGATGAACGCGCTGCGCAGCGAGGAGTTGGAGGGCCGCTTCCCGGGGCTGCTGGCGGCGGTGGTCGCCGCCGCGGACGCCGAGGCCCGCCGACAGGGCGGCCCGGCGACGTGACCGCCCCGCGGGGCACCGCCCCGCGGGCAGACACCCCCGCGGGCAGACACCCCCGCGGGCAGACGCCCCGGCGGGCCGTGACCCCGGATCGGGGGTCGAGGGTCGGGTCCGGGTCCGGGTCCGGGTCAAGGGTCGGGTCGGGTCCGGAAGTCCGGGGTCACGGCTCCAGGGTCCTGGGTCCGGGGTTAAGGCTCCGGGGGGTCCGGGGTGCGGTCGCCGCCCGGCCCCGGGGACGCGCGGGGGCCGGGCGTAGGCTGTCCGCCCGTGATCGACAACGACGGAGCCCGCCCGCACGACGGTGACGGCGCGGACGGCGCGGGCGGTGGCGCGGGCGGTGGCGCGGGGGGCGGCGGCGCGGGCGGTGGCGGGGGCGCCGGGGGGGCGGCGGGCGGGGGCGCGGGGG
>NZ_JOHO01000126.1 GCF_000719705.1 Streptomyces sp. NRRL S-350
TGGCCAACCGGCAGCAGGCCGTCGCGGAGCTGTCCGCCGACTGCTGGTGCGGCCGGTGGTGCCGGGAGGTCCGCGACGACAACGACGACGGGTGGCGCGAGTACGACGACGCCGTGCCCATCGTCGCGACCACCCTCACAGCTGCCGGCGCGGGCACGGGCCGCTCGGGCCGGTGTGGTGGCGCTTCGGCCGCTCGGGCCGGCACTCCCTCATCGAGGCGCTGGAGAACCCGAACAACCGGGCCGCCTACGACCAGCGCCAGGCCGCCCGCGAAGACGAGCAGCAACGGGTCCACCAGGAGCTGATGGACTCCCTGGTCTGCATCGACTGCGGTGACGTTCCCGAAGAGGAGAGCACCTGGGTGTACGGCAGCCGGGAGTGGACCCGCCGCCCCGGCGGCCGCTGCTGGCCCTGCCACCAGGACCGCGAGGAGCGCCTGGAACGGGAGGCCGAAGAACAGCTGGAGGCTGCCCGCACAGCCAACGCCGCGCTGCGCCCGTGCTGGACGCGCCGGGGCTCGATCGGTGGGAAGGAGGGCTCGAAGCTGGAGCTGCGGGAGAAGGCCCGGCCGGACCGGTTGGAGTGCCCTGAGTGCGTACAGGCCCGCACCGCGAAGGGCTTGGGGCCGTTGATACTGCCGGTCCCGACCAAGCTCGAGCTGGTGGCCGCGCTGGTCTCCACTCCGGACGATCCGTGGTGGGAGGACCGCGTGCTGCACGCAAAGCTCTACCCGGCGAAGGACCGTGGGGTGTGACCTGTTGTGGTGTGTGGGGGTGGGATGGCCTCGCACAGCGTTGTTGTCTGGACCTTTGGTTGTGCCTGTCGGGGGTGTGGGGTGGTCGTGTGGGGTGGCCGTTTTGGTGACTGTGTGTGGTGGTGGGTGGGGGTCGGGGGCCGGGTCGGGCTGCTGGGGGGCGGCTGGGTGTTGCGGGCGTGTTTTCGGGGATGAATTCCGTCGTAATTCGGTTGGGTTGTTTTGGTGGTGTGGTTGCCGATGAGAGCCTGACTTCGGGCGGGCAATTGCTGGGTGGGGGTGGTGGCGGGTGGTGTTCGGTTTCGTCCGGGGTGGGCCCGTCGTCCCTGGTGGCCGTGCCGCTTCGCTGCGCCGTCCCGTCGTCCAGGCCGCGTGCCCTGTCCAGGCCCCGCTGCCGCCGTCCTGGGGCCACTGTCCGGGCCTGGCTGCGCGGCCGTGCGGGCCGTGCCCGCCGCTGCGCCCTTCGTCGGACGGCTGGGTGGCCGTCAGGCCGGCCTGGGCGGTGCCGTCCAGGCCGCTGTCCTGGCGGCCCCGTCCGGCGTCCTGTCCGCCGTCCGGGCGCCGCCCACCTTCGGTCAAGGCTGGTTGGTCCGCGCCGGTCACCTCTCGTGGCCCCGGTCGGTGAGACACAACCACTTCCTCAGCCCATCCCACCCGAACCCACCGACGTAGGGCCTGAAGCACCGGCCAAGGTCAGTCAGATGACTGATGCGCCGCTGCGCCGCCAAGTGCGACTGTCGGACCGGCCCGCTGGCGAGGCCTCATCCGGCACTTGAAGGAAAGTAGTGGACATGCACAACTCCTCGAAGCGGCGGCGGCTGTCGGCCGTGGCCCTGCTCACTGCGGCCTCGGTTGCGTTCCTCGGGGTCTCCTCGGCCCACGCCTCCCAGCCCGGGGAGGGGGCCAATTGGGCTCCCGAGATCGTTGGGGGCCACCGCGTCAACTCACCCGGGGTGATGGCGGAGTCCCGCGACCCGAACAATGACAACCTCCTCCAGGTGTGGCGGGCGAGCAACAACGCTCTCCGGCTGTCCGTCGGTCACGGCCAGGACATCGAGCTGGCCGGGGCCACGACGTATACGAACCCGGCGATGCACCTGACGGCGTCGAACGGCCAGTCGTCGACTTTCCGGGTATTCCACACTGGGACCAACGGATTCGTGTTCTACACGGAGGTGACCGTAAACGCAGGCAGTCAGACGCCCCAGGTACGGCCCGGATGGACCCAGGTCCCCAACAACGTGTCAACGCGCAACTTCTTGGCCGTGTCCGTGGTCGCGGCCCCGAACGGCAGCACCTTCATGACCTACCACTCGTCCAACAGCGACGAGGAGTGGAGCATCTACTTCAACGGGACATCGAACTCCTGGAACGCCCCGACCACGATTCCCGGTTCGAGGAGTGAGTCCACCTTTATGGTCGAAACGGATCTCAGCTCGTGGAATCCTAGCTGGCGGGGCACCATCATGGGCACCTGGCTCGGCACCGACGGACAGGTCAACGTCATCCGCCAGACCTATGGCCAGGGCAACTGGTGGGGGCACGAGATCCTTGCTGGCGTCCAAGGCACGGGCGCACCCTCTGTGGCGATCACGGACAATGGACGGGGGCAGGTGGCAGTCCGCCGGGCAAGCGACAACCGGATCGCCATTACCCGGGTCGACGTCACTGGCGGCTCGCAGGGCGGGTGGGACATGGAGTCGAATGGCTTCACGGCCCGGGCCTTCTCCCTCTTCGCCTACCATGCGGCGGTCTACTTGCTGGCTACCGGAGCCAACGGCGAGGTGGACTGGAAGCAGACCGGTCAGTACTGACGCCCGCGGACTGAATACGATCGCTAGCGCGCCGCGAGCCTCGCGCTCAGGAGGAAGCCATTTCCGAGGGGCCGCCAAGACCCGACCACCGCCGAAAGCCAGGTCCCTTTCCGGGAGTTCCTGCACCGTTCCTTTGCTTCGCCGTTCGGTGTCGCATTCCGGGGGAGGGACGCTGGGCAATCCTGAGCATTTCCCGGCGGTCTGGTCCTGGTGGTGGTGCTCGGCGGCCGGGTGGCTGGTGGTGGGGGTGCAACGCGGGGGTGCAACGCGGTGTTGCGCCAGGGTGCAACACGGGGCCGTGGTGCGGGTCTGACCAAGCGTTATGTGGCCTGGAGTGGGGGCGGCTGGGCGTGTTGCACCTCGTGTCGCACCGGGCTGAGCCGGTTGGCCGGTCTCGGCGGCTCCTGACCTGTGACAGCGAAGTCGGGACGGTTGTCACCGAAGTTGGGATAACGGCTGTTTGTGACAGCGATTCCGGGAAGCGGATCAGTTTGTGACAGCGAAGTTGGGAAGTGGGCGCCGTCTCGGCGAGGCACCAGTGCATGGTCGCTGGACTGGCGGGCTGCTGGCATCCGCAAGGCGTCATACTGCACGTCGTGGATCGCGAAGACCTGATTGCTGCCGTCGAACGGCATGGGACTGCTGCCGCCGGCCATGTTGCCCTGGCCCTGCGCGCTGGGGCTTCGTTTCGGGTGTGGGCCGGATCGACGGTGCCGGCCAGCCAGCTTCTCGATATCTGGGCATGGCGGGCCCGATGCATGGCGGAGGACGGCGTCGTCACCTGCAAGGACTTCGAGCAGGGATTGCCCGACCTTCGGCGTGCGGGTGACAGCCCGGTCGCCTTGGGACGAGTGAGCATCGCCGGAGACTCACGCTTGGTCTTCCTGGCCGCCGATCTGACCTCATGTGTTGCCGTGCTGTAGCGCTACGAGGCCGTTGACAGGGGTCTTTCCCAACTTCGATGTCACAAAATGGCGTTGTCCCAACTTCGCTGACAACCGTCCCGACTTCGCTGTCACGGGTCAGCTCCTCCGCCCTCCGCCAGCCGCCCGTCGTGCTGCGTGCTGGCTTGGGTGGTCAGGGTTGGGGTGTGGGGTTGAGGAGGGGGCGGAGGTGGTCGGGGAGGTTGGGGTGGTTTTGCCAGGGGGTGGCGAGGGCTTGGAGGGCTGCCCAGGTGGCGTGGGCGGTGGGGTCTGGCTGGTCGTGGCCGAGGCGGTGCCACAGCGCTTGGTAGAGGTGTTGGGAGGCTGCAAAGACCGCCTGGACGGCGTGGCCGACGACGGCGCGTTGCTCGTCCCGAAGGGGGTGCGGTGTGCCCGGGATACGGATGATGGGGCCGAGGGCGGCGTAGGCCTGGCCGTCGATGAAGTTGTGCAGGTCTCTCAGCTGCTGCCGTGTCGGCAGCATCGGCTCGGGTATGGCGGGAGAGGTCACCACGGCACGCTACCGCCCCGCCCGTGCCCACCCGGTGTCGCGCCCAGCTGCGCCCCGCCTCGACGGCCGCCCGCCGTCCCTGGCCCGGTGTTCGGTTTGGTGTCGTCGCTCCGGGAATTCATCGGTTGGCTTTGGGCGGGTTTTCCTGGGCGGTGTGGAAGGGCGGTTGCCGTGTCGGATGCGAGGGCCGTAGGCCCCTCTCTGGCGTGCCTGAATTCGATTCCTGACCGCTGCGCCCCGATAGGCTTTCTGATTTCCGCCTGAAAGGGAGCGGAAGGGGATTCTTATTCTCGCGGTGAGTGCGTCCGTGTATAGCCAGGATGGACAGCGTCCGCGAGGCTTCCTGTTCATGCCTCGCACCCGCCCGTGGCCCGGTAGGATAGAGCTGCGCGGAAGCCGTAGAAACGTCGCCGGATACGCTCGGGATTCCCGGTTCAGAATCGCGGTTGAGGGCCCGTCAGGGACCGTTCGTGCGGGGTGCTCGTGAGGGCCCGCCAAAGGGACCGGGGAGGCCCGAGCCGGACCGGTGGCCCGGGGACGTCTCCCGGGGGCCGCAGGCCCCGCTCCAGGGGCGAAGGCTGGGCCGCCAGCCCAGCAGCCGCAAGGCGAATACGCCCCCGAGTACCCCACCGGCCGGGCCCGGAGGAGGCCTCCGGGGGTGAGGTTGTGGTTACTACCGGAAGTCCACGACACATCGTCAACGCCGGGGAACGCAGGCCCCGGCCGGCACCCCCGCCCGATCGGGGGGATAGGCCACTACCCGAATTTCGAGTCACATCGTCAACGCCAACTCCCGGGCGCAGCCCCGGAACCCCTGCCAGCCAACCGGCCCGTAAGGCCGTGAAAACACCAGCCCAACAAGACCGGAATGCCGACCGACTGACGGGACGTAGGCCCGGGACAATGCCACCGGAAAGGCGGAGCTCAGCGATGCCCGACACCCACCACAACGGCGCGTGCCGCGCCCACGAATTCGCCACCGGCGAATTCCCCCAACCACCCACTACCCGCCCCGGCGCAGCCGGGGCCACACCACGCAAGGTGACGGCGCAGCCGGCACCCCCCCGCATCTGGCGGTGCGTCAGCACCGCCTGAGGAGCCGTCAGGCGACGACTAAGTCGTAGGCTGTCTCTTATACACATCT
>NZ_JOHO01000127.1:2500-5063 GCF_000719705.1 Streptomyces sp. NRRL S-350
GTGTGCCTACAAGCCGTGGGAGCGTCGTTCGCCAGCTTGCTGGTGGGCCGTGACTGCGTGCCTTTTGAAGAATGAGCCTGCGAGTTTGCGGTGTGTAGCGAGGTTAACCCGTGTGGGGTAGCCGTAGCGAAAGCGAGTCCGAATAGGGCGACTGAGTTGCATGCCCAAGACCCGAAGCGGAGTGATCTAGCCATGGGCAGGTTGAAGCGGAGGTAAGACTTCGTGGAGGACCGAACCCACCAGGGTTGAAAACCTGGGGGATGACCTGTGGTTAGGGGTGAAAGGCCAATCAAACTCCGTGATAGCTGGTTCTCCCCGAAATGCATTTAGGTGCAGCGTCACGTGTTTCTTGCCGGAGGTAGAGCACTGGATAGGCGATGGGCCTTACCGGGTTACTGACCTTAGCCAAACTCCGAATGCCGGTAAGTGAGAGCGTGGCAGTGAGACTGTGGGGGATAAGCTCCATGGTCGAGAGGGAAACAGCCCAGAACACCGACTAAGGTCCCTAAGCGTGTGCTAAGTGGGAAAGGATGTGGAGTCGCAGAGACAACCAGGAGGTTGGCTTAGAAGCAGCCACCCTTGAAAGAGTGCGTAATAGCTCACTGGTCAAGTGATTCCGCGCCGACAATGTAGCGGGGCTCAAGCACATCACCGAAGTCGTGTCATTGCAACTATAGGGCCAACGCCTGTTGTGATGGGTAGGGGAGCGTCGTGTGCCGGGTGAAGCGGCGGTGGAAACCAGTCGTGGACGGTATACGAGTGAGAATGCAGGCATGAGTAGCGATACAAGAGTGGGAAACTCTTGCGCCGATTGACCAAGGGTTCCTGGGTCAAGCTGATCTGCCCAGGGTAAGTCGGGACCTAAGGCGAGGCCGACAGGCGTAGTCGATGGACAACGGGTTGATATTCCCGTACCCGCTTTGAAGCGCCAACGCTGAACCTCTTGATGCTAAGCCCGTGAAGCCGGCCCGGAGTCTTCGGACAAAGGGACGTGGTGGAGCCGGTGGCCCAATGGGGTAGTAGGTGAGCGATGGGGTGACGCAGGAAGGTAGTCCAGCCCGGGCGGTGGTTGTCCCGGGGTAAGGGTGTAGGACGAACGGTAGGCAAATCCGCCGTTCACGTAGTCTGAGACCTGATGCCGAGCCGATTGTGGTGAAGTGGATGATCCTATGCTGTCGAGAAAAGCCTCTAGCGAGTTTCATGGCGGCCCGTACCCCAAACCGACTCAGGTGGTCAGGTAGAGAATACCGAGGCGTTCGGGTGAACTATGGTTAAGGAACTCGGCAAAATGCCCCCGTAACTTCGGGAGAAGGGGGGCCATTCCTGGTGACGAGTCTTGCACTCCGAGCTGGGGGTGGCCGCAGAGACCAGCGAGAAGCGACTGTTTACTAAAAACACAGGTCCGTGCGAAGCCGTAAGGCGATGTATACGGACTGACGCCTGCCCGGTGCTGGAACGTTAAGGGGACCGGTTAGCTTGGATTCGTCCAGGCGAAGCTGAGAACTTAAGCGCCAGTAAACGGCGGTGGTAACTATAACCATCCTAAGGTAGCGAAATTCCTTGTCGGGTAAGTTCCGACCTGCACGAATGGCGTAACGACTTCTCGACTGTCTCAACCATAGGCCCGGTGAAATTGCATTACGAGTAAAGATGCTCGTTTCGCGCAGCAGGACGGAAAGACCCCGGGACCTTTACTATAGCTTGATATTGGTGTTCGGTTCGGCTTGTGTAGGATAGGTGGGAGACTGTGAAGCCGTGACGCCAGTCATGGTGGAGTCGCCGTTGAAATACCACTCTGGTCGTGCTGGATGTCTAACCTGGGTCCGTGATCCGGATCAGGGACAGTGTCTGGTGGGTAGTTTAACTGGGGCGGTTGCCTCCTAAAGAGTAACGGAGGCGCCCAAAGGTTCCCTCAGCCTGGTTGGCAATCAGGTGTTGAGTGTAAGTGCACAAGGGAGCTTGACTGTGAGACTGACGGGTCGAGCAGGTACGAAAGTAGGGACTAGTGATCCGGCGGTGGCTTGTGGAAGCGCCGTCGCTCAACGGATAAAAGGTACCCCGGGGATAACAGGCTGATCTTCCCCAAGAGTCCATATCGACGGGATGGTTTGGCACCTCGATGTCGGCTCGTCGCATCCTGGGGCTGGAGTAGGTCCCAAGGGTTGGGCTGTTCGCCCATTAAAGCGGTACGCGAGCTGGGTTTAGAACGTCGTGAGACAGTTCGGTCCCTATCCGCTGTGCGCGTAGGAGTGTTGAGAAGGGCTGTCCCTAGTACGAGAGGACCGGGACGGACGAACCTCTGGTGTGCCAGTTGTCCTGCCAAGGGCATGGCTGGTTGGCTACGTTCGGGAGGGATAACCGCTGAAAGCATCTAAGCGGGAAGCCTGCTTCGAGATGAGCACTCCCACCTCCTTGAGAGGGTAAGGCTCCCAGTAGACGACTGGGTTGATAGGCCGGATATGGAAGCCCTGTGAGGGGTGGAGTTGACCGGTACTAATAGGCCGAGGGCTTGTCCTCAGTTGCTCGCGTCCACTGTGTTGTTCTGAAACAACGACCCCAGCCC
>NZ_JOHO01000128.1 GCF_000719705.1 Streptomyces sp. NRRL S-350
CCCCGGACAAGCCAACTACGCCGCCGCCAACGCCTACCTCGACGCCCTCGCCACCCACCGCCACACCCACGGCCTCCCCGCCCACTCCCTCGCCTGGGGCCCCTGGCAGCAGGAAGCGGGCGGCATGACGGCGGCGCTGGCCGAGCAGGACCACGCCCGGATGCGCCGGACCGGCCTGCTTCCGGTCCCGGCCGAGCGCGCCCTGGCGATGTTCGACGCCGCGCTGGCCGGCGGGAGCGCGACCACCGTCGCCGCGCTCTTCGACACCGGCCGGCTGCGGGCCTCCGGCGAGGTGCCCCCGCTCTACCGCGGCCTGGTGCGCGGTGTCACGCGGCGGGCGGCCCAGGGCGGCCCGGCCGGCGCGTCGCCCCTCCTGGAGCAGTTGCACGGGCGGAGCCCGGCCGAGCAGGAGCAGGTCCTGCTCGACCTCGTCCGCGGCGCGGTCGCGACCGCGCTCGGCCACGGCGCGGTCTCGTCCGTCGACCCGGCCGGCCAGTTCAAGGAACTCGGCTTCGACTCGCTGACCGCCGTCGAGCTGCGCAACGCGCTGGCCGCCGGCACCGGCCTGCGGCTGCCCGCCACCCTGACCTTCGACCACCCGACCCCCACCGCGGTCGCCCGTTTCCTGCTCGCCGGGCTGCTCGGCGGCGCCGGCGGAACGGCCACCGGCGCCGCCGCACCGACGGCCGTGACGGCCTCCGCGGACGACGACCCGATCGTGATCGTCGGCATGGGCTGCCGCTTCCCCGGCGGCGCCGACACCCCCGAGGCACTGTGGCGGCTCGTCGCCGACGGCGTCGACGCGATCGGCGACTTCCCGGACAACCGGGGTTGGGACGTCGACAACCTCTTCGACGCCGACCCGGAGGCGATCGGCAAGACCTACGCCCGCCAGGGCGGATTCCTGTACGACGCCGACGAGTTCGACGCCGACTTCTTCGGCATCAGCCCGCGCGAAGCGCTCGCCCTGGACCCCCAGCAGCGCCTGCTGCTGGAGACCAGCTGGGAGGCGGTGGAGCGGGCCGGCATCGACCCGAAGTCGCTGCACGGCAGCCGTACCGGCGTGTTCACCGGGGTGATCGCCCAGGAGTACGCCTCGCTGACCTACCTCGGTGCCGAGGGCGCGGAGGGCTACCTGGTCACCGGTCTCGCCGCCAGCGTGGCCTCCGGGCGGGTGTCCTACGTGCTCGGCCTGGAGGGCCCGGCGCTGACCGTCGACACCGCGTGCTCCTCCTCACTGGTGGCACTCCACCTGGCCGTCCAGGCGCTGCGGCAGGGCGAGTGCACCATGGCCCTGGCCGGCGGCGTCACCGTGATGGCCACACCCGGGATGTACCAGGAGTTCAGCCGGCAGCGCGGGCTGTCGCCCGCCAGCCGCTGCCGCTCCTTCGCGGGCTCCGCCGACGGCGTCGCTTGGGGCGAGGGCGCGGGCATGCTGCTGCTGGAGCGGCTGTCCGACGCCCGGGCCAACGGGCACCGGGTGCTCGCGGTGGTCCGCGGCACCGCCGTCAACCAGGACGGCGCCAGCAACGGGCTCACCGCCCCCAACGGGCCGGCGCAGCAGCGGGTCATCCGCGCCGCACTGGCCGACGCCCGGCTGACTCCCGACCAGGTCGACGCGGTCGAGGCCCACGGCACCGGCACCACCCTCGGCGACCCGATCGAGGCGCAGGCCCTGCTGGCCACCTACGGCCGGGCACACGAACCCGAACTGCCGCTCTGGCTGGGTTCGTTCAAGTCCAACATCGGCCACAGCCAGGCCGCGGCCGGCGTCGCCGGTGTGATCAAGATGGTCGAGGCGATGCGCCACGGCGTGCTGCCCCGCACCCTGCACGTGGACGAGCCCACCCCGCACGTCGACTGGACGGAGGGCGCGGTCTCGCTGCTCACCGAGACCCGGGACTGGCCCGAGACCGACCACCCGCGGCGCTCGGCCGTCTCCTCCTTCGGCATCAGCGGCACCAACGCCCACATCATCCTGGAGGCCGCACCGGCCGCACCGGCCGCGCCCCTCGCACCCGTCGCGCCGGAGACCGCCGGCACCGAGCCGGACGGGGACGCCCCGGCGGCCGTCCCCTTCGTGCTCTCCGCCCGCACCGAAGCCGCCCTGCGCGCCCAGGCGGACCGGCTGCGCGCCCACCTGCTGGACCGCCCGGACGTCGACCCGGCCGCCGTCGCCGGCGCCCTGGCCACCTCCCGGGGCCGGTACGAGCACCGCGGGGTCGTCGTCGGCCGGGACCGCGAGGAACTGCTGAGCGGTCTCGCCGCACTCGCCGACGACCAGCCCTCGCCGGTCGTCGTGACCGGCCGCGCCGAGCGCCCCGGCCGCACCGTGTTCGTCTTCCCCGGCCAGGGCTCCCAGTGGGACGGCATGGCCCGCGACCTCCTGGCCGAATCCCCTCTCTTCCGCAGCCACATCGAGGCCTGCGCGCAGGCCCTCGCCCGCTACACCGACTGGAACCTGCTCGACCTCATCGAACAGACCCCGGACGCGCCCTCCCTGGAACGGGTCGACGTCGTCCAACCCGCCCTGTTCGCCGTCATGGTCTCCCTCGCCCGCCTCTGGGAATCCCTCGGGGTCCACCCCGACGCCGTCATCGGCCACTCCCAAGGCGAGATCGCCGCCGCCCACATCGCCGGCGCCCTCACCCTCGACGACGCCGCCCGCGTGGTCGTCCGCCGAAGCCAGGCCATCACCAGCCTCGCCGGCACCGGCACCATGGCCAGCATCCCGCTGCCCGCCGACCAGGTCGAACCCCTGCTCGCCGCCCACGACGGCCACGCCCACATCGCCGCCGTCAACGGCCCGAACCACACCGTCATCGCCGGCACCGTCGAAGCCCTGACCGCCATCGTCGAGCAGGCGACGGCCGACGGCATCCGCGCCCGCACCATCCCCGTCGACTACGCCTCCCACAGCCCCCAGGTCGAAGCCATCCGCGACCGGGTCCTCTCCGACCTCGCCGACCTCACCCCCCGGCCCTCCACCGTCCCGCTCTACTCCACCCTCACCGCCACGTTCATCGACACCACCGTCATGAACGCCGACTACTGGTACACCAACCTCCGCAACCCCGTCCTCTTCGAACAGTCCGTCCGCGCCCTCACCGAAACCGGCCACACCACCTTCATCGAAGCCAGCCCCCACCCCGTCCTCACCAATCCCGTCGAAGAAATCCTCGACGGCGCCGGCCAGGCCGTCGGCACCCTGCGCCGCGACCACGGCGACCTCGCCCGCTTCCTCACCTCCGCCGCCCACGCCCACACCACCGGCACCCCCATCACCTGGCCCGCCCTGCCGGGCACCCCGGCGGTCCCGGTGGAGCTGCCCACCTACCCCTTCCAGCGCCGGTCGTACTGGCTGAAGCCGGTCACCACCACCGACCTCGGCAGCACGGGCCTGCGTCCGCTGCACCACCCGGTACTGGCCGCCGCCACCACGCTGCCCGACGGCACCCACCTGTTCACCGGCCGGGTCTCGCTGCGCCAACATCCCTGGCTCATCGACCACGCCGTCCTGGACGCCGTGCTGCTGCCCGGCGCCGCCTTCGTCGAACTCGCCCTGCACGCCGCCCAGCGGACCGGCCACCCGCATCTGGCCGAACTCACGCTCCAGCACCCGCTGGTGGTCCCCGGGGACGCCCCCGTGGAGGTCCAGGTCGCGGTGGGCCCGGCGGAGAGCGGGGCCCACCGCACGGTGACCGTCCACTCCCGCCCGGCCGACCCGACCGGCGACGACCAGCCGTGGACGGCGCACGCGGTCGGCACCCTCACCGCCGAGGCGCCCGACCGCCCCCCGGTCGAGGAGGCCTGGCCCCCGGCCGGGGCCACCCCGATCCCGGTCGACGACTTCTACCCCCGGCTCGCCGCCCGCGGCTACCACTACGGCCCGCTGTTCCAGGGCCTGCGGTCCGCCTGGCGGCGCGGCCCGGAGCTGTACGCGGAGGTCGTGCTGCCCGAGGGCGAGGGCGGCGCCGGCGAGTTCGGCATCCACCCGGCCCTGCTGGACGCCTCCCTGCACGCCTCCCTGCTCGACCTCGGGCCCGAGGGCATCCGGCTGCCGTTCTCCTGGACCGACGTCGACCTGCACGCCGTCGGCGCCCGTGCGCTCCGGGTGCGGCTGACGCCGACCGGTCCGGAGAGCGCCCGGCTGGACCTGTCCGACTTCGACGGACTTCCGGTCCTGACGGTGCACTCACTGGCCGGCCGCCCGATCACGGCCGAGCAGCTCGCCGCGGTCCGTACCGTCGCCCGGCCACCGCTGTACCGGGTGGAGCGAACAGTCCGGGAGCTCACCGGCCGCACCCCCGTCACCGGGCCCTGGACGGTCATCGGCGACGACGCCTGTGCCGAGGCGCTGCGCGCCGCGGGCGTCGACGTCCTCCGCCACCTCCCGCTCGCCACCACCGCGGCGGACGAACCCGACCGCGCCCACGACCTCGGCGAACAGGCCCTCACCGCTCTCCGGGAGGCCCTCACCGACGAGGCCCTTGCCGACACCCGCGTCCTGGTCGCCACCCGGGACGCCGACGGCCTGGCCGCCGCTGCCGTCCAGGGGCTCACCCGGTCCGCCCAGGCCGAGAACCCCGACCGCATCGTCCTCGTCCACCTCGACGACACCGGCCTCCGGCTCCTGCCCCTCGCCCTCGGCGCGACCGACGACGAACCGGAACTGTCCCTGCTGGACGGTCAGTTGACCGTGCCGCGGCTGGCCAGGGTCGTCACCCCGGACACCACGACGGACACCCCGACGGCCCTCACACTCGACCCGAACGGCACCGTCCTGATCACCGGCGGCACCGGCACCCTCGGCAGCCTCCTCGCCCAACACCTCGTCACCACCCACGGCATCCGCCACCTC
>NZ_JOHO01000129.1 GCF_000719705.1 Streptomyces sp. NRRL S-350
CGGCGCGGACCAGCCGTTGGGGTTGGTCGGGTCGCTCGACGTGCGGTAGATGAACGGCCACTGGCCCCACTGGTAGGCCAGCACCCAGATGTTCTTGGGCGCGAAGTAGAACAGCGTGGGCGCCGTCGCGGCCTGTCCCATGCCGGTCTGCCCGGCGGACGCCATGTCCGACCAGTTCGTGAACGGGCTGAACATCATCGAGCCGTACGACGAACCCGACACGTTCGACGCATAGACCAGGTGCTTGCCGTTGTAGACGACGTCGGTGAAGTCCTTCACGGCACCCCACCCGTTCGCCGGCTGGGCCAGCGCGCCCGTCGAGGACCAGTGGTAGTCGGACGGAAGTGCGCAGGTTCCGGACGGTGCGGACGTCACCGGGGTGGGCGCCGGGGCGGACGACCCCGTCGGCCTCACGTTCCAGTGCTGGTTGGCGGCGCCCCAGGAGTCCCAGATCTGGACGGCGGTGCCGTTGACGGTCTGGTTGGCGGGGGTCTCCAACACCCGGCCGCTGACGACGTTGGTGAGGGTGTAGGAGCCGTCGCCGTTCCGGGCGGCCTTCCAGTGCTGGTTGGCGCCGCCGTTGGAGTCCCAGACCAGCGGCCTCGTGCCGTTGGTCGTCCGGCCGCTCGGCTCGTCCAGGACCCGGCCGCTGGCGAGGTTGGTGAAGGTGTACGAGCCGTCGCCGTTCTTGGCGGCCCGCCACTGCTGGTTGGCGGCGCCGCTGGCGTCCCACACCTGGAGCGGGGTGCCGTTGCCGTTCTGCCCGGCGGGCTCGTCGAGGACGCGTCCGGTCTTCCTGCCGTTGCCGTCGAACAGCAGCGGGTCCTCGCCGGTGCGCCAGGAGTCGCTGTCGCGGATGCCCCACACCGTGATCCCGGTGCAGCGCGGGACGTTGAGGCAGTCCTGGACGGCGTTGGTGTACGCGGCTGCGGACGCCTGGGCGCTGTCGAGCTCGGTGATCTGGACGTCCACGCCGAGCGCGGCGAAGCTGGACAGGGTGGTCTGGAAGCTCGCCGGGGGGCCGCCCGCGCCGAAGTGGCTCTGGAAGCCGACGCAGTCGATGGGCACGCCCCGGGCCTTGAAGTCCTTGACCATGGAGTAGACGCCCTGGGTCTTGGCGTCGGACCAGTTCTCGATGTTGTAGTCGTTGTAGCAGAGCTTGGCCGACGGGTCGGCGCTGCGGGCGGTGCGGAACGCCTCCTCGATGGCATCCGCTGGCCGTGCGCGGTGGCGTGGCCGACGATCGCGTCGGCGGGACCGAAGTCGAACGACCCCCGGGAGCGCTCGATGGTGTCCCACTTCATCTCGTTCTCCGGGGTGACCATCTTGAACTCCCGGTCGAGGATCCCGGAGTACGTCGGATCACCCAGCCTGCCCGAGGCCACGGCCGTACCGAAGTAGCGGCCGCTGCCGGCCGCCGCGTCGCCGAGCACGGTCGGCGCACCGGGCTGCGACGTGAGCGCGGCCTGGGCGATCAGCGGTACTGCGGCACCCACGGCGGCGAGGGCCACGGCGACGGCGATCACCCGTCGGGTCGGCCGACGGCGGCGATGAGCACGGATCTGGTCTGGCAACTGTTCGTCCCTCCGGTGGCGGGCCTCGGTGTCGGCCCCGGTTGCCTGCCAGTTGCCGCCGCGCGCAGGAAGGTTGCCGCAACCGGCGAAGAAAACCGGAGAGTTCCGTCAACCCACGGCGGGGCCGCGGGCAGGTGTGCCCACGGCCCCGCCGACGATCCGTCAGTTGCCAGTTCGGTGGGTCTGCGATCCGCCGGCCGGCGAGTCGCGAGGCACCGAGTCAACGAGTCAACGAGTCGGCGAATCGACGGATCAGCGAACCAGCGAACCAGCGTCAGGAAGGGGTGCCGTACTGGAGACCACGCCCATTGGTGCCGACGTACACGCGGCCGTAGGTGTTGGGATCCCCGGTGATGGTGGGGAGGCCGGTGAAGTTGCCCCACTGGTGGGCGTCGTCGTTGACGCGGACCCAGCTGGCGCCCCGGTCGGTGGAGCGGAAGACGCCGGCGACGCCCTTCACGTGGCCGATCAGGTAGAGGGCCTGGTACGACGTGCCCGGCGCGGCCTTGCCGAAGCCGAGGCCGGCGGCGGACTCCACCGAGGAGAGCGTGGTGAAGCTGCGGCCGCCGTCGGTGGAGTGCAGCAACCCCTTGTCGCCGCCGGAGATCCACAGGTCACCCGCGACGCCGGGGACGGCGCCGAGCCTGCCGGTGGGCAGGTTGGTGGCGCGGGCGCTGAAACTGGCGCCGCCGTCGGTGCTGGCGTAGAGCGTGCCGCCGGCCAGCGAGTAGAAGGTGCCGGCCGAGGACCGGTCGGCGACGACCACGGCCTCGTTGCCCAGGCCGTTGACCCTCGACCAGCTCGCGCCCTTGTCGGTCGAGCGGTACGGGGCCTGGCCGACCGCGGTCCAGACGATGCTGGAGCCGTCCGCCGCGATGGCGATGTGGCCGCTCTGGGCGCCGGACGCCGGCGCCGTCTTGAAGCCGTTCCAGTTGTGGCCGCCGTCGGTGGAGTAGCCGCCACCCTGCTCACCGCCCCTGCCGGCCCGCACCACCAGCGACGGGTTGGACTGGGCGTAGTCGAGGGAGCTGCCGTGGTAGATCGTCGGGTTGGTCAGCCGGTTGGCGGGCTCCTTGGTCAGGTCGTCGTACAGGAAGCCGCCCTGGTCGCCCATCGCGGTGATGAGGGGGGCGCCGCCGGGCAGGGAGATCGCGTCCGCCAGCGCCGTCTCCTCCAGCCCGCGGGCGCCGACGAACCAGTGACTGGTGCCGCCGTTGTCCGTCGCGTTGGCGTCCTTGCTCGCCCAGATGCCGCTGCCGGTGCCGTACATCACGTGCCCGGAGTCGAACGGGTCGATGCTCAGGGCCGTCATCCAGTGCCCGATACCGGTCCCTTGGTACGGGGCGGCGGAGGCGTCCCGCACCGACCTGTCGGCCTGGGTCTTCCAGGTCGCACCGCCGTCGGTGGAACGGTAGAGCTCGTCCTGCGGCCACCAGCGGTCCAGGGTGGTGACCATCACCGTGGACGGCTTCTGCGGGTCGACGGCCAGACCGGCGAACCCGTAGTTGCCCTGGGAGGGCGAGATGTTCCTCCACGCCCCGCCGGACGGCGCGTACTTCCACACCGAGCCCGCCGTCACGTTGCTGGGGCCGGGCCCGTTGGAGTACGTCAGGTACAGCGAGCCGTCACCGGAGAGCACGCCGTGCTGCGGCATCTGGCCGGTGGGCTGCCCGGCGACGGCCTGCCAGCTCTTGCCGCCGTCCGTGGAGCGGTAGAGGTTGGTCGACTTGTCGGCGACCCCGACGTAGATCGTGTTGCTGCCCGCGGGGCCGTACGTCACGAACGAGATGCCCGTGCCGAAGCTCGCCCCGTCCTTGACGGGGAACGACGAGACCTGGCTCCACGTCACGCCGGCGTCCGTGCTGCGCCACAGGCCGTTCTTGCGGGTGCCCAGCAGCAGGGTGTCGTGGTTCGCGGGGTCGATCACCAGACGCTCGCCCGCCCCGCGGCCGTCCTCGTTACCGCCCAGCTTGAACGGCAGATCGGTGCGCTGGAAGGTGCGGCCGCGGTCACTGGACCGCAGGATCGCGCCGTTGCCGGCCCAGTCGTTGGTGTAGGTGCCCGACGCGAGGTAGAGCCGGTCGGGGGCGACCGGGTCGGTGGCCAGCGATTCGATGCCCAGCAGGTTCCAGTCCTTCTCACCGATCCAGTCGGTCAGCGGGATCCACTGCTCCGCCCCCGTGTCCCAGCGGTAGGCGCCGCCCATGTCGGTGCGCGCGTACAGCAGGCCCTTCTCCTTCTGGTTGAAGACCAGGCCGGTGACGTACCCCCCGCCCGCCACCGGGGCGTTCTGCCACACGTACGACCCGTTCCCGGGCGCCTGGGCCCCGCCCACCTTCACCAGCTTCCACTGCTGGTTGCCGCCGCCGTGGCCCGGCCACTGGATGACCTGCGTGCCCTGGGCCGTGGAGCCCCCGCTGACGTCCAGAACCTGACCGCTCTTGCGGGAGGTGAAGGTGACGGCGTCGGAACCGCTCACCCCGGTGATCCGCCACTGCTGCGAGGCCGAGGAACTGTCCGTCTGCTGCTCGGCGACGGCCGCCTGCGCGGTCGAACCACCCGCCACGCCCAGCACCTTGCCACTGTTGCGGTTCACCAGCTCGTAGTAGCCGTCCCCGGTCGACCGCAGCCTCCACTGCTGGTTGGCGGTGTTCTGGTCGGTCCACTGCTGGATGCGGGTGCCGTCGGCGGTGGAGAACGCGTTGACGTCCAGCACCTGGCCGCTGCGGACGGAGACCAGCCGGTAGTAGGCGCCGTCGTCGACCGTCGCGGCCTGCGAGTCCTCGTGCACGAACAGGTACGAGACGGCGGCGACGGGCACCGCGAGCAGCACGGCGGTGGCGCTCCAGCGACGGCGGTGACGCCCGCGGCGCCCGCCGTTCGTGGGGTTGCTCATGGGTAGACGTTCTCCTTGCGAACCGGTCACGAGAGACACGAGAGAAGGGCGGATCCGCCCACCGGAACCGGCCGGACCCACCCCCTTGTGGTCACGGACCGCGCAAAGGTTGCCGCGCGCCGAAAACTTCTCCAGCGGCTGTTTCCGTCTTCACCACGGCGACCAGCCAGCCGATCGAGCCGCGCAACCTCACCCGCTCGTTCACGCGAGCGTCCAAGGCCGAGGCCCTGCCGCCGATCCGGCTGCACGAGGCTCCGGTCCGCCGCCGGCGTGGCGCCCCGGGACCTGATGGCGATCCTCGGCCACAGCCAGATCGCCGTCACGGATGGAGATATACACGCGCGTGGTGCAAGAGAGCCAGCGGTAGGCATGCGGCACATGGACCGCCTGCTGAGGCGCCGCCGCAGGACCGACTGATGTCACAAGGGCAGTTATTCGACTCCCTGCGTGACCTGGGGCTCTACCATCCTGCTGATTCCCGGGTCACCCCGCTGCCGGCGCCCGGGATTCACCGCCACGTACTGCCCGTTCTGGCACGCCTGTGGCACGACACGGAAGGCCTTGTCGATTAGACCGATAGCCCCCTGGCCCTTGGGGGCGCCGACGTCACTGCTGCTGACCGGATAGGCCAGCGCTCTCCAAGAAGGAGCGCAATGATGCCCGCCGCTGCGGACAACGCGGCCGGAAGGCTGTCGGTCGGCGCCCGCAGGACCACCACGATCACGATCACAGTCACTGGCCAGATCTGGGGGATCCCGGTTGACACGGGGGGTCGGGGACGAGAAAGACTCACGGTGTACCTCCGGAGATGGGGTGCGCCGCGCCCGTCCTGCTGCATGAGGTCTCCAGCCGAGCAGCGAGGCGGGCGCCTTGTTCCGGCCAGCAAGGCCGGTGGACAAGAAGCTAATGGGCACTTCTTCAGGTCGCGGACCTGCATGTTCTGAACTGGACAAACTAGTCGAAGCTCTTGCACTTCGATCACCGATGGAATTGAGGCATGAGCTACGTAACACTGAGCTGCACTCCTGCGCTCAAGTGCAGCATCGTTGTTCCTTTACATGCAGACCCAGGAAGATCAACACCGGCTCGGACGTCGGCCCCGCCAACATTCCAGCCACCCACAGTTGGCCGGATATGGCTCCAGGTGGCAGCGATCGGCACGCCTTCACGCCTAAGGGTTGTCCCGTAAATGATCTTCGAGCCGTCAGATGCGGCACCGGTACGGCGCCGATCACCAGCCGGGCCGACGGCATCCTCGGGCATGGCGGGC
>NZ_JOHO01000130.1 GCF_000719705.1 Streptomyces sp. NRRL S-350
ACCCCCGACACCCCCGACACCCCGAGCACGGCAACCCCGCACGCCCAGGTCGGCGTCGCCGACGGCCTGTTCGCCGCCGTGCTGGCCGCCCGCGCCGGGGTGCTGGTCCCGGCCGGGCGGACGGCGGAGTTCCTCGCCCCGTACCCGGTGAGCGCCCTGGGCGACGAGGCGCCGGCCGAGTTGCTCGGGCGGCTCGGCCTGCCCACCGTCGGGGCCTTCGCCGCGCTGCCGGCCGAGGCGGTCGCGGACCGTTTCGGCCCCTCCGGGACGGCCGCGCACCGGCTGGCCCGCGGGCTGCAGCCGCGCCCGCTGGTGCCGCGGGACGAGGAGCCGGACCTCGCCGTCGAGCAGCGGTTCGACCCGCCGGAGCCGCTGGCCGAACCGCTGGTGTTCGTCGCCCGCACACTGGCCGAGGCGCTGCACCGGCGGCTGGCCGGGGCGGGGCTGACCTGCCGCCGGGTGGCCGTCGAGGTGGCCTGCGCGGACGGCCGGACGGCCTCCCGGCTGTGGCGGCACGAGGGTCGGCTGTCGGCGGCGGCGCTGGCCGAGCGGGTCCGCTGGCAGCTCCAGGCCTGGCAGGGCGCGGGCACCTTCGGGGCGGTCGGCGAGGGCCCCGACGCGGGCTTCACCGTGCTCCGCCTGGCCCCCGACGGCCTCTCCCCGGACCAGGGCCGCCAGCTGGCGCTGTGGGGCCAGGCGGTCGCCGACGACCGGGTGGAGCGGGCGGTCGCCCGGGTGCAGGCGGTGCTCGGGCACGCCGGGCTGCGCCGGATCGAGCCGGCCGGCGGGCGCGGCCCGGGCGAGCAGGCCGTCAAGGTGCCGTGGGGCGAGCCGTACGAGGCGGCGGTGCCGGCCGACGCGCCTTGGCCGGGTCGGCTGCCGGAGGTGTGGCCGACGGTGGTGCTGCGGGAGCCCGCCCCGGTGCGGGTGCTGGACGAGGCCGGGCAGCCGGTCACGGTGGACGGCCGGGCGGGGGTGTCGGCCCGGCCGGCCCTGGTCGTGGTCCGGGGGCGGGAGGAAGCGGTGGACGGCTGGACCGGGCCCTGGCCGGCGGTCGAGTACTGGTGGGACCAGTCGCTCGCCCGTCGCCGGGCGCGGTTCCAGGTCGTGGTGGGCGGCGGCCGGGCGCTGCTGCTCACCGTGGAGGGGGGTGCGTGGTACCTGGAGGCCGGCTACGACTGACCGGCGACCGGCCAGGGGGGCAGGACGAGCACGAGAGCGACGAAGGCAACCCCGATGGGCTTCACCAGCCACCCCACCCTCCCCTGGAGCGAACTGCACCGCCGGCTGACCGGCGCGGCGCCGGACCGTACGGTCGTCCCGTTGCGCCGCCCCGTTGCGGAGGAGCCCCCGGCGGCCTCGAAGGACTCCGCCGAACCATGGGCCGAACTGCACGTCCACTCGGCCTTCAGCTTCCTGGACGGCGCCAGCGACCCGGAGGACCTGGTCGCCGAGGCGGCCCGGCTGGGCGTGGAGACCCTCGCGATCACCGACCACGACGGCCTGTACGGAGCCGTCCGGCTCGCCGAGGCGGCCCGGGGCACCGGCGTGGCCACCGTCTTCGGCGCCGAGCTGACCATCCGCAGTGAACCCTCCCGCCGTGAACCCTCCCGCGGTGAGCCCTCCCGCCACCAGCCGCCCCGACACCGGTCCCCCCGCCACCCCCCGGAGGACACCGAGCACCTGCTGGTCCTCGCCCGCGACCCGGCCGGCTACCGCCGCCTCTCCGCCGCGATCGCCGCCGCCCAGCTGGCCGGCGGCGGGAAGGGCCGCCCGGTGTACGACCTCGCGGCGCTGGCCGGGGCGCATGACGGCCACTGGGCGGTGCTCACCGGCTGTCGCCTCGGCCGCGTCCCCGCTGCCCTCGCCGGGAAGGGCGACCCCGAGCACCGACTGCGCACCCTCACCGAGGCGTTCGGCCGGGAGAACGTGTACGTCGAACTGATCGACCAGTGGCTGCCGGGGGACGACCGGCGCAACGATGCCCTTGCCGCGCTCGCCGCCGGGCAGGGGCTGACCACCGTCGCCTCCACCAACGCCCACCACGCCGGCCCCGCCCAGGGCCGCCTCGCGCAGAGCCTCGCCGCGCTGCACGAGCGCCGCACCCTGCAGGACGCGGTCGGCTGGACCAGGGCGGCCGGCACCGCGCACCTGCGCTCGGGCCGCGAGATGGCCGGTCGGCTGGCCCGCTTCCCGGGTGTGCAGCGGGCCACCGTCGAGCTCGGCCGGGCCTGCGCCTTCGACTTCGCCCGGCTGGACCCGGAGCTGCCCGGCTTCCCCGTCCCCGAGGGCGGGACCGAGATCGGCCACCTGCGCGCGCTGGTCGCGGCCGGCGGCCCGGTGCGCTTCGGCTCCGGCAACGCCGTCGCCCGCCGCCAGCTCGCCAAGGAGCTGGACGTGATCGAGGACCTCGACCTGGCCGGCTACTTCCTGATCGTGCACGACATCGTGGACTTCTGCCGGCGCCAGGACATCTGGTGCCAGGGCCGTGGTTCGGCCGCCAACTCGGCGGTCTGCTACGCCCTCGGGATCACCGCCGTCGACCCGATCCACTACAGGCTGCTGTTCGAACGCTTTCTCTCCACCGCCCGCGACGGGCCGCCCGACATCGACCTGGACATCGAGAACCGCCGCCGCGAGGAGGTCATCCAGTACGTCTACGGCCGCTACGGGCGCGAGCACGCCGCCCAGGTCGCCAATGTGATCACCTACCGGCCCCGGCTGGCGATCCGCGACGCCGCCCGGGTGCTCGGCTACCCGCAGGGGCAGGTGGACGCGTTCAGCCGGCAGACCGACTTCCGCTCCGCCCCCGGCGCGGACGCCGTCATCCCCGCCGACGTGCTCTCGCTGGCCGGCCAACTCCACGGCCTGCCACGCCACCTGGGCATCCACTCGGGCGGCATGGTGCTCACCAAGGAGCCGATCGGCGAGATCTGCCCGACCGAGTGGGCCCGGATGCCCGGGCGTTCCGTGCTGCAGTGGGACAAGGAGTCCACGGCCGCCGCCGGGCTGGTGAAGATCGACCTGCTCGGCCTCGGCATGCTCGCCGCGCTGCACGACGCCTGCGACCTGGTCGCCGAACACCACGGCCTGCGCTACGACCTGGCCACCATCCCGGGCGACGACCCGGGCGTGTACGCGATGCTGCGCCGGGCCGACACCGTCGGCGTGTTCCAGGTCGAGTCCCGGGCGCAGATGGCGACCCTGCCCCGGCTCAAGCCGGACCACTTCTACGACCTGGTGGTCGAGGTCGCGCTGATCCGCCCCGGCCCGATCCAGGGCGGTTCCGTCCACCCGTACCTGCGCCGGCGTGCCGGGGTCGAACCGGCCGGCTGCCCCCACCCGCTGATGGAGAACGCGCTCGGCAAGACCCTCGGGGTGCCGCTGTTCCAGGAGCAGATGATGCAACTCGCCATCGACTGCGCCGGGTTCAGCCCCGCCGAGGCGGACCGGCTGCGGCAGGCGATGGGCGCCAAGCGCTCGCACGAGCGGGTCGCCGGGCTGCGTGACCGGCTGCTGGGCGGGATGGCCGAGCGCGGCATCCCGCCGGAGGTCGCCGAGGACGTCTACGGCAAGATCGAGGCCTTCTCCAACTACGGCTTCCCGGAGTCGCACGCGATCAGCTTCGCCTACCTGGTGTACGCCAGCGCCTGGCTGAAGCACCACTTCCCGGCGGCCTTCACGTGCGCCCTGCTGGCCAACCAGCCGATGGGCTTCTACTCGCCGCTCAGCCTGGTGGCGGACGTCCGGCGGCACGGCGTGCGGGTGCGCGGGGTGGACGTCAATGCCAGCGGTGCCCGCCCCACCCTGGAGCCGTACCGGGGGCCGACCCCGACACCGCCGCTGACCGCCGGGCGGCCGCAGCCGGCGATCCGGCTCGGCCTGGAGACCGTCCGAGGCATCGGCACCCCGCAGGCGGAGGCGATCGTGGCCGGGCAGCCGTACACCGACCTGGAGGACTTCGCCCGCCGCACCGGCCTGCCCGCTCCCGTCCTGGAGGCGCTGGCGACCGCGGGCGCCTTCGACTGCTTCGGGCTGACGCGACGTCAGGCGCTCTGGACGGCAGGGGCGTTCGCCGGTGCATCGGCCGACCTGCTCCCCGGCACCACGCCCGGTGCCGAGGCGCCGGACCTGCCCGGCATGAGCCCGGTCGAGGAGACGATCGCCGACCTGTGGGCCACCGGCACCTCCGCCACCGGTCACCCGCTCCAGCACCTGCGCATCCACCTGGAACGCGGTGGCGCCCTGTCCGCCGCCCAACTCCCGGACGTGCCGCAGGGGACGGCGGTGGTGGTCGGCGGCCTGGTCACCCACCGGCAGCGGCCGCCGACGGCCGGCGGGGTGCTCTTCCTCAGCCTGGAGGACGAGACCGGCCTGATCAACGTGATCTGCAGCCGACCGGTCTGGGAGTCCCAGCGCCGCACCGCCCTGGACCGGGCCGGACTGCTGGTCCACGGCCACATCGAGCGCGACCGGGGAGCGACCAACCTGATCGCTACCCGGCTCACCCCGCTCCGGATCGGCATCTGAGCTCAGGCCCCTGCAAGCCCCGCAGCCCCGGCAAGCCCCCGCCCGGCCCCCGCAGCCCCGGCAAGCCTCCGCCCGGCCCCCGCAGCCCCGGCAAGCCTCCGCC
>NZ_JOHO01000131.1 GCF_000719705.1 Streptomyces sp. NRRL S-350
CCCGACCGCCCACCCGACCGCCCACCCGCCCGACAGCCCGCCACCCGGCAGACAGCCCGACAGCCCGGCCAACCGGCCAACCGCCACACGGCGGCAGACGGCAGACGGCCACACGGCAGACGGCAGACGGCAGACAGCCACCCGCCACACGGCAGACGGCAGACGGCAGACAGCCACCCGCCACCCGCCACCCGGCAGACGCCCCGCCAGCCACCCGCACCACCACAAGGGGCCACCCCAAGCCGGCACACCCCAACCCCACCCGGACCGCACCCACCGGCCCACCAAACACACCAAACACACCAAACCCACCAGGCCCGCCGGCCCCGCCAAGCCACCGGCTTAACAGGCCACCAGGCCACCAGGCCACCAGGCCACCAGGACCAACGTGGCGACACGGCAGGGCAGTCCACGAAAGCCAAGCGCCGACCACACACCCGGGTCCAGACCGGACACGGACGCAAACGCCGGCACACAAACGCCCCACCCGGACCGCACCCAACGGCCCACCCGAGACGCCAGCCCCGCCAAAGACGCCAGGCCACCGGCTTAACGGGCCACCAGGCCACCAGGGCCACCGTGGCGACATGGCACGGCAGTCCACGAAGACCACGCGCCGCCCCACACGCCCCGAGGCCGAACCGGCCACCCGGCGGAAGGACCGGCCACACCACCGCACCACCGCGCACCACCAGGACCACACCCAACGGCCCACCAGGAGCGCCCGGCCCACCAGGGACGCCTGACCCGCCAAGCCACCGGCTCAACAGGCCACCAGGGCGCCAGGACCAACCAGGCGACATGGCAGCGCAGTTCACGAAACCCAAGCGCCGACCGCACGCCCCGAGGCCGAACCGGCCACCGGGCCGCAAACGCCGGCCGCACCACCGCACCACCCGGACCGCACCCACCGGCCCACCCGAGACGCCCGGCCCACCAGGGACGCCAGGCCACCGGCCCAACAGGCCGCCAGGCCGCCAGGCCGCCAGGCCGCCAGGCCGCCAGGGCGCCAGGACGCCAGGACCAACCAGGCGACATGGCAGCGCAGTTCACGAAAGCCAAGCGCCGACCGCACGCCCCGGGGCCGAACCGGCCACCGGGCGCAAACGCCGGCCGCACCACCGCGTCCCACCCGGACCGCACCCACCGGCCCACCCGAGACGCCAGCCCCGCCAAGGACGTCAGGCCACCGGCTTAACGGGCCACCAGGCCACCGGCACTGGAACTCGGCGACAAAACGCCGACCCGGAACCGAAGTCCACCCCACAAAATGCACCGACCACACACCCGGCGTCAGACCGGCCACGGACGCAAACGCCGGCCACACAAACCGCCCCACCCGGACCGCACCCACCGGCCCACCCGAGACGCCAGCCCCGCCAGGGACGCCAGGCCACCGGATCATCAGGCCGCCAGGACCAACCAGGCGACGGCAGGGAAGTTCACGAAGACCAAGCGCCGACCGCACGCCCCGAGGCCGAACCGGCCACCGGGCGCAAACGCCGGCCGCACCACCGCGCACCACCCGGACCGCACCCAACGGCCCACCAGGAGCGCCAGGCCCACCAGGCCACCGGCTTAACGGGCCACCGGACCACCGGGACCAACCAGGCGACACAGCAGCGCAGTTCACGCAGACCAAGCGCCGACCGCACGACCCGGGACCGAACCGGCCACCGGGCCGCAAACGCCGGCCGCACGACCGCACCACCGCGCCCCACCCGGACCGCACCCACCGGCCCACCAGGGACGCACGCCACCGGGCGGGCCGTGCCGCCGTACCGGAGTGCCGCACCACGCGGGGCACCGGACCCCGACCCGGCCCCCCCGGCCCCGGCCCCTGGCCCCGGCCCCCCGGCCCCGGCCCACTCCCGTCACCACCACACCAAGGAGCCCACCCCATGACCACCGTCGAAGCCCGCTCCATCAACCCCGACGTCGAGGCCATCCGCCACCACTACGAAGTCCCCAACGAGCTCTACCGCCTCATCCTGGGCCCCACCATGATGTACTCCGGCGGCTACTGGGAAGACGGCGAAGACCTCGTCGCCGTCCTCGACGAAGCCCAGGAACGCAAACTCGACGCCTTCACCGACCTCGCCCACGCCGCCGGCACCGCCAACGTCCTGGACATCGGCTGCGGCTGGGGCACCATGCTCAACCGCCTCACCACCGTCCACGGCGTGCGCCACGCCGTCGGCGTCACCCTCTCCCGCACCCAGGCCGACTTCGTCGACGCCCTCGGCAACCCCCACATCGAAGCCCGCGTCGAAAGCTGGGAAGACCACCGCCTACCCGAAGGCCAGGACCCCTACGACGCCGCGTTCTGCATCAACGCCCTCGAACACTTCGTCCTGTCCTCCCTCACCCCCAAAGAACGCACCCAGCGCTACCGCGTCTTCTTCAAGCAGGTCCACTCCCTCCTCAAGCCCGGCGCCCGCTTCGTCCTCCACACCATGACCGTCGAAAACCCCCCACTGCGCCGCCAACTCCTCGACGACCTCAAATTCCTCCAGCGCGAAGAATTCGAAGGCTGCCACATCCCCCGCCTCCCCGAACTCGCCACCGGCCTCGACGGCCTCTTCGAAGTCACCGAAATCCGCAACGAACCCGAATCCTTCGCCCGCGCCTGCCGCGCCTGGCTCCAACTCCTCGCCACCCGCCGCGACGAAGCCGTCACCATGACCGACGAAACCACCGTCGCCCGCTTCGAACGCTACCTCGACATCTTCGCCTACACCCTCGAAGACCACATCTTCAACAACTTCCGCGTCACCCTCACCCGCCGCACCTGACCACCCGGCACGAGGACACCTCCCACACCACAGAGGCCACCTCCCACACCACACACGAGGACACCGACGCCATGACCACCACCCCCCACCACACCACCACCGGCACCGGCACCGGCACCGGCACCGGCACCGGCACAGCCCCCGCCAGCAACACAGCCAGCGGCACCGCCACCGCCCCCGCCAGCAGCACAGCCGGCGGCACCACCACCACCGACACCGGTACCGGCACCACCCCCGACGCCCCCACCCCCGGCACCACCACCGCCCCCGGCACCACCCCCGCCGGCGCCGGCGACCTCGCCGTACGCCACCTCAAAATCGCCGTCATCGGCGCCGGCATCTCCGGCCTCGGCACCGCCATCGCCCTCCTACGCGCCGGCGAGAACGACTTCCTCGTCTTCGAACGCGCCCACGACCTCGGCGGCACCTGGCGCGACAACACCTACCCCGGCTGCGCCTGCGACGTCCAAGCCCACCTCTACTCCT
The DNA here is from genome assembly GCF_000719705.1 of Streptomyces sp. NRRL S-350. GTDB lineage: Bacteria > Actinomycetota > Actinomycetes > Streptomycetales > Streptomycetaceae > Kitasatospora. The sequence continues at coordinate 3,282 of NZ_JOHO01000131.1, forward strand.
ACTCCTTCGCCCGCAACCCCGACTGGAAATCCACCTTCGCCACCCAAGCCGAAGTCCACACCTACCTCAAGAACTGCGCCACCCGCTACGGCGTCGACCCCCACCTACGCTACGACCACGAACTCCTCGAAGCCCGCTGGGACGACACCCACCACCACTGGAAACTCCACACCACCCACGGCCACTACACCGCCCAGATCCTCATCACCGGCACCGGCTACCTCTCCGACCCCGCCATCCCCGACATCCCCGGCCTCGACACCTTCACCGGCACCGTCTTCCACTCCTCCCAATGGCGCCACGACCACGACCTCACCGGCCGCAACGTCGCCGTCATCGGCACCGGCGCCTCCGCCATCCAGTTCGTCCCCCACATCCAACCCCACGTCAACCGCCTCGACCTCTACCAACGCACACCCCCCTGGGTCGCCCCCAAACCCGACAAACCCAACACCCCCCGCCACACCTGGATGCTCCGCCACCTCCCCGGCTACCAGAAATTCCGCCGCACCTTCAACAAAAACGGCCGCGAAATCATCGCCTTCTTCCTCTCCCGCCCCACCCGCACCACCGGCATCAAAAACATGGCCACCCGCCACCTCACCCAATCCGTCAAAGACCCCGCCCTCCGCCAACGCCTCACCCCCGACTACACCATCGGCTGCAAACGCCTCCTCTTCTCCAACACCTGGTACCCCGCCATCCAACAACCCAACGTCAACATCATCACCAACACCATCACCACCATCACCCCCACCCACATCACCACCAACGACGGCACCCACCACCCCACCGACACCATCATCCTCGCCACCGGCTTCACCGCCACCGACCGCCCCATCGCCCACCGCATCCACGGACGCCACGGCCACACCCTCGCCACCACCTGGAACACCACCGGCATGACCGCCCACCGCGGCACCACCATCCACGGCTTCCCCAACCTCTTCATGATCCTCGGCCCCAACACCACCCTCGGCCACTCCTCCCAAACCGTCATGATCGAAGCCCAAATCACCTACATCCTCCACGCCCTCAAAACCCTCCACACCCACCACCTCACCACCCTCGAACCCCGCCAACACGCCCAAAACACCTACAACAAAACCCTCCAACACCACCTCAAAAACACCGTCTGGAACACCGGCGGCTGCCACAGCTGGTACACCGACAACCACCACAACAACCCCACCATCTGGCCCACCTACACCTGGCGCTACCAACACCAAACCCGCCACCTCGACCTCCCCAACTACCACACCACCACCCACACCACCCACACCCCCTAACACC
>NZ_JOHO01000132.1 GCF_000719705.1 Streptomyces sp. NRRL S-350
GAGCTACCTCGCAGGCCTTCACCTCCGCGCCTCGATGATCTGGATAGACGACCTTGTGCGACCGCCCAGCTGATCACAACATCACACGGGCCCTAGCACCGACCGCGGCCCGGACTCCTACAAGCGCCATCGGACCTGTATCAACCACGCCCTGCGCGCAGCTCGCTCGGTCGGCAGGAATCGGATGCCGTTCGCCCGCAACGAGGGCCGTCGCACGTACACCGCCGCGCCGGAGGTAGCCCGGATCGTGCTCGATGAGCTGAGCAAGGGCCCCCTGCACTCCGAGATCCTCGAGCGCGCCGCTCTGGCCGAAGGCGAGCTGGCCGAAGTCGGCAAGATCGCCTGACTGCTCGCGGGACTTGCGGAAGTCGGTGAGCCGCGTGGCCCTGGCACAGTCGGGAGGGGTGTCCGGAGCCATTGGCGAGCCATCTACTGAGTTTCGGCACGGGTTTCGGGCTGGAACGCTGCGCCCACCGACTGCCCGGTGTTCAGCGGGACTTCGGCGATCCGACCCCAAACCTGGGCAACATTCCGGTTGGCTGCAACGAGCTCTTGCGTCGGCCAGCCGAAGCGTTCATACAGGCGGCTCAGCATGCGCATGACGGCGACCGGTGCAGCGCCCAGGTAGAGGGAGGTCTTCTTGGCGGAGGCCTCCAGGCGGCCGAAGGCGTCGCCGTGCGTATGGTCCAGCAGGGAGCCCATGTGCTCGAAGAACTGCGTGATGCGGTGTTGCTGCCCGTGAGTTACTGCAGATCCGAGCCGATATACGAGAGACCCCAGTCCGCCGTTTCCGCCAACCACGTCCTCGATCAGCGGCATCGCGCGCACTGCCTTGGTGTGCTCGGTGCTCGCGATGAAGGGCACCGACCTGTTGCCCTTCGAGCGGCGAGGCGACTGCCCAAACTTCGGGGCGGTCCGGAGGATGACCTCGATCTTCTCGTCGGCTTTGCGGACAGCGGTCGGCGACGCCGCAGGGTCACGGCTCTGGCCCGGATCGAGCAGCCTCCTGGATTCCCATAACGCGACCAAGCGGTAGTTCTGCTGCCGTCGGATCCGCTCGAGAGCGTCGGCCGCCGGATCGAGGAGGTAGTAGGCCTGTGACGCCGTCTCCAACACGCTGCGCGCCATCACGGACGGCGCGGTCACCGATGGGGAGGCGGTTGTCAGCAGTGTCGCGAGTCCGGCGAGCTGGTCCATCGCGAGGTACGCGAGGTGCAGGCCGGCCATGTTCGCGTTCCGGCTCGGGTGCTGAGCCCACTCGCCTGCGAAGGGCTCAGAGGCGGACTCGTGTGCGGCTGGCGAGGCCGGGAGGAATCCGTGGTGCTGTTCCTGAGACCGGGCGTACACGTTGCACAGCCCCGCGATCGAGCTGGCGAGGTCGCCCCATGGGTCGGAAGACATGAGACAACGCTAAGACCCGGAGGCGGAGCCAGCCGAACCGTTTTGCAGGCTTGGCTTCGTCTGGATCCGCCGACTCGGCACAGTTGAGCTGGGTATCCCGCGCCGCCGGTCATCCGTCTGGACCGGGCGGTACGTACGGATCGTCCGAACGTGACGAGACGGCCTGCGCCCGGTCGGGGGCACGGGGAACCTGCGGTGGTAACGGTGTGGCCTGCGCTCTGTGTGCCCGTCGCTGGCGTCGATGCCGCCAGCGCCGCTCACGGTGGGAACGGCGATCTCGCCACCACTCCAGCCGGTGCTGTGACTCTTGGGGGAAGACCCCGTTCACGATCAGCACGCCGACGGCTAGGACGAGGACGAACGCTGTCAGCAACGGCGGCGCGCCGGCGAGCGTGGTGGTGATGGGGGCGAGCATGCCCAGCCCGACTCCAGTGCCTGCGCGCATCAGCAGTCCTTGGCCGATCGTCCGGGGCGGGCGGCGAACCGGGTTGGGACGTTCAACGTGCCCGTCTCCACCTTGGCTGCCACCTCCTTGCGCAACCGCCGCATCTGTCCTTCGACGGCTCGGGCCGTCATCCCGCCGAGCTTTTTGCCGATGTCCTGATAGGTGAGGTCCGATGAGTAGATGTGCCAGCAGATGCTCTGCTGGACCGGGTTCGCGATCTCCATCACTTGCCGCAAAACGTCGCGCAGGAGCACGGCCTCCTCGGCGCTCCCGCTGTTGGCGCGTAGGTCTGTGAGCCGGTTCAGGTCGCCGCCGAGTTGACGTTCACGGTCGCGTCGCCAAGCACGTGCCGCGTTCTTGAAAGCCAGCTTGCAGGGCCTGATGAAGAAGGTCCGCAACCCGGCCCCGCGCTCCGGCTCCCAGGACCGCAGGCCGGTGTCCTCCTCCTCGAACCACCAGCTGGCCACGGACATCACGGTCTGCACCGCGAGTTCCTCGCGCAGCTCCTGGCTGCGGTTAAGCATCTGCAGCTCCATCGGCCACAGTTCAACGCCGCACTGGGCTCCGACTTCGCCGGTGTACATCCAGCCGCACAGCACGTCGTGCGCGTAGAGCCACGTGTCCTCGCGGAAGAGCTCGAACCGAGGCCCGCAGAAGTCGGCGTCCTTGAGGAGCCGGAAGAGCTCCTCGTCCGGGTGCTGCCCGGTCTCCTGGGGTGTCGTACCTGGGTATGTCATCGTCATCTGAGTACACAGATCCTCGCACTAGCAGTTTTATCGTCGAGGACTTGTATTCGCGAAGTTTGCGGAACCCCACAAAACAAAAATTTCGAGAGTGGGAGGTGCAACGTCCCGCTCCCGTTTCGGCTCGGTTGACCGCCGGCGTCGCCCCTACGAGGAGCTGGTTCTCCTCTTGGGCTGCTTGGTGGAGCGGCTGCGCCCTGCCCTGCCGCGCGCGGCTGCGCCTGCTCCACACCCCCGGCATGAACACCCCCACGGTCGGGCGCGCACGGTGAAGCCTCCGGGTGGCCGGGCCCGTACACAGCCCGGCCGTCTGGTGTCGCGCCGCATCACGGTGAGCTGGGCGACCGCCGCGAGTTCCTCGGCGGTGGGGACGACGCTCAGGCAGCACGTGGAAGTGGGCGTCGTGGCCGGCGGCGGTGGTGAACCGGGGCCGCGGTGGCCACCCTGGCGTAGCCAACGCCGACCAGCACCCGTGCGGTGCTCATGAGGCGTCAGGTCCGCTCCCGGGCCCGCCGCCTGGTGTGCGACGATCCGCAAACCGACGGGTTGGAGGACGGCTGTGGAGCAGCGGGGTTGGGCGTACGAGCGGGCGCTGGAGATCGCGGCGGTGGACGCGCGGGCCGAGGTGGTCGACACGGTGGCGACCGCGCTGGAGGTGCTCGGCGGGGCCAGCCCGGACGAGGTGCCGTTGGGGCGGCTGCTGTGGCACCTGGCGGCCGGGCTGCGTGGGCGGCACCGTGGTGAGGACGGGGTGGACGTCCTGGTCGACGCGGTCGACGCGGTCGCGCTCGCGCTGGGGGCGGAGCGCGGGGCCTGGGGGCAGGATGACGTCCTGCTGGTGACCGGTGGCGAGTACCAGGGACGGGCCGGGTTGATGGAGGTGCCGGTGTGGGAGCCGGACGACGCCGCCCGGGACGTGATGCCGGGTCTGCCCCACGCCTACAAGATCGACCTGGACCGGACCGGGTCGCTGCCGGTACCGACCGAGCATCTGCGGGTGGCAACCCCGACTACCGACCCCGGGGTGTTCATGGACGTGGCGTTCCCGTCGGTGTGGGTCGGCTGCGTGGTGTGGGGCGACCGGCTTGTGCGCTGGCACGCGGAGCGCCGCCGCAGCGAGTGGGAGCCGCTCGACTTCGGACCCGACCCCGCCGACACCGTGAGCCGGGCCGCGCTGCTGCTGTCCGCCGCGCTGCTGGACGCCGCCACCACCCACGGCCTGGACGAGCCGGACGACGGGACGGCGCTGCTGGACCTCCCGCTGGCCGCCGTCTCCACCCTGCTCGCCGGCGACTACGACGAGACCATCGCAGGCGTGCTGGAGCGGACCCGTCCCGGTCTCGCCGTCACCGACCCGCTGCTGGACGAGCTGCGGAATCTGTGGGGCCCGCACGCCGGCCTCGAAGGGATCCTGCAGCGCCGCCGCGTGCAGCGCCTCGCGCGCGCCATCGTGGTGGGCCACCAGGTCGCCGGGCAGCGCCGGGACCTCGACCCCGGTCGAGTACCTGTCGGGCCGGGAAGTCGTGCGGCTGCGCGACCGCCTGGACGACCTCGCCCCCTGGGTCGAGGAGCAGCGCGCCATCGCCTGGGCCGAGGACATCGCCGCTCAGCTCGGGGGCGATGCGCTGTAGGGGCCGGCCTGCGTCGGCCGACGGCATGCGCCTCACCCTGTAGGGGCGGAGCGAGGCCGCCGCTGGATGGCATGTTCGCGGCCGAAAAATCGCAGGTCAAACCCCTGTCCAGCACAGACCCGCGGGCCTAAGGGTTGTCCCGCAATTGATGACCAGGTGCTACGGGGTAGCCCGCGGGCTCGTATGCAAGTCGGGGCTCACCTGCTGCCCGACTTGATCCATGGCCATTTGACGGTACAGACCACGATGGGCGCGACGAGCATGGCCAGCATCCACAGTCCCACGCTCGCTGGAGAGTAGATGT
>NZ_JOHO01000133.1 GCF_000719705.1 Streptomyces sp. NRRL S-350
GTCCTTCTCCGCCTGGATCGCGTGGAGCATCCGGGAGAACGTGCCGTCCAGCGCCCACCGGCGGAAACGGGTGTAGAGGGTCTGCCAGGAGCCGTAGCGCTCCGGCACGTCCCTGGGCAGTCACCTTGAGTTCTTCGAAGCCCTGCTCAACCCGCCGGCCGCGGAACGCTTTGCAGTGATCAGCGGCCTGCCCCTGGGGCGGCTGTCAGCGGCACTCCCGGCCCTGGGCTGGGCCCGCCAGCACGCCCCGGACCTCTTGGAGAAGAAGACCCCGGCCGTCCGGTTCCAAGCCGCCATGGGCTACACCCGCCGAGCCTGCCCCCACTGCGCGAGCCGGCGCAACACCGCGCCGCCCCGCCTCCATCTGCCCATCACCCGGGTCATCTGCACCCGCCACCAGCACTGGCAGAGCGTCACCCTCAGCGGATCGTGGACCACCGTGAGAGAACGGCCGCCGTTCCCACCACCGGTCGATCTGACCCCGCTCGCCGGCATGACCGCCGCTCAAAGGCGACTGGCTCAGGTCCTCCGTCGCTACGGCCCCAAGGTCCTGGTCATGAGCGTCCGTGACGCCCGCTCGATCACGGAGAAGTGGGCCGCAGGCAGGTGAGGCGAGCCGACGATGCTGCAACGCTGGCAGACACGCGCACGCCAACTGGGCTGGCCCGCTGCGGCGGAGACGAACACGCAGAACAGCGAGCTCGGCGCGATCGTCTCGCACCCTGAAATCGCGACCCTGGCCGCCTTCTTGGCACCAGTGACCGTCGCCCCGGCCGAGTTCTTCTACGCAGAGAACAAGGACAAAATCCGCGCGCTGGTCGACCGGACGAGAGCGGCACTGGGGCTGGCACCCCTCCCAGCCGCTGCTTGCCAGTGGCCATGCAGTGCCCCCCGCACATCAGCGGATGCGATCTGGAACCACATCGACCAGGTCCGGCTGACGCGAGGGCGTCACCGATGGCGCCAACTAAGAAGTGCCATGATCCCTGAGCTGGGCATCCCCGATCCGTCTCACCAAACCTGGCAATCCGCAGCTCGGAATAGTCGCGTCCGCCATGATCAGTGAGACCGGACAGACACGGCCGAGCAGCGGGCGGAGGCCTTCGAGGCGCTGCGCCGCGCGGCGTGCACCATCCCGACGCTCCGGTTCGGCGAGCCGGACCGGCTCGACGACCTGGACCTGACGGTCGGTGAGGGCTGGCTCCTCGCCTCCTGGGACGACCCGCAGGCCGAGGACGTCCACCAGCTCCTCTACCGGCGCCGGCCGATCGGCTGGACCGCGCCGCTGCCGGACGGCCCGTGGGGGAAGGCCGGGCACATCGCCGCCAAGCACCGGGGCTCCAAGGCCGCCGTGGTCCTGACGGACCCGGCCAGCGGGGCCAGTACCCACCGCTCCGTCGGCCAGGCCCTGGACGTCCTGCACCGCACGCACATCGAGCTGCTGCGCCCCGAGCGGGCGATGCCCGGCGTGCAGCGCCTGGCTCTCAAGCGCCCGACCGGCTGGATCACGCCCTCCGCCCGCGGCCTCGGTGACCCCGACCGCGAGGCGCTCGGCGACGGCCTGCCCCTGCTCACCTGGCCCGACCACCCGGGCGTCCAGGAACTCCAGCAGGGCGGCCGGCCGGTCGGCTGGACCGAGGAGTACGACGTCCAGCGCGGAACCTGGACCGCCCTGATCGACAGCAGCCTCGTCGCCGACGCCGCCAGCGGCGAACCCCTGCGCTGCCCCGGCGCCGAAGGCGCCCTCGCCCTGCTGCGCCGGGCGCTGGGGGAGGACCTCACCCGCTGGTAGGCCGGGCCGGCCGACGCGGCCGCGCGCCAGCCCGCGCGCGATGGACAGCTCCAGCAGCGCGCGGCGCGCCCATGGACAGGCCGCGCGCACCGCACCGCGCGTACCTCGCCCCGCACCGCGTCGGCTTCCGCCAAAGGCCGGTGCGGTAGTCGCGCCGCTACCGCACCGCAAGTCCGATCGTCACCCGTGGCCCACGAAATGCAACAACATGTGGTTCCACATCGGCGCCGCGAGCACCTCGCACTACGCGGCACTACGGACGCTCCTCATCGAGGTCGGCGACGACCTGGCGCGCAAGATCGACACCTCACGACCGGAACGGTAGTTCCAACAATCGTGACCAAGTTCCATCGATCAGCCGGAGCCCGCTATGGCATGAACGCCTTCACTGGTGGCATTCGACGTCGGTCCAGGTTGTTCGATCCAGTGGTACACGGGCTTCCAGGGCTCTGACGGTGAAGGCCGCCAGCTGAGTCCGCATCTGCTCACGAGTCATCCGCTGTTGGCCGACGAGGTGTTCGACGAGGTCGGCGCGGGTGGCAGCAAGCAGAGCGTGTGCAGTGAAATCGCTGTCGGCAAGCCCGGGAATCTGCTCCAGTGCGGCCTGGAGCGTGCTGTGCCACCGCTCGTAGTGTTCTGCCGCGTATGGGCTGTCGCCGCCGGTTCCCTCCAGTGCCAGGGCGAGGTGGCGGTTGTCGATCTTGAAGCACAGCACGGCGTCGAGGAGGGCGGGTACGCGCTCCAGTGGCGGGGTGTTGGGCCCCAGAGGTGGTGGCCCCTCTTCGACGGCGAGCCTGATCGGTGCGAGCCGCATCTCGTAGAGCGCGTGGATCAGGCCGGTGCGGTCGCCGAAGCCGCGGAAGAGCGTTGCCTTGCCGACGCCGGCCGCTGCCGCGATGTCAGCCATGGTGACCGCCTCAGGGCTCCCGCAACGGGCGAAGAGCGTGTCGGCAGCCGCAAGGACGGCCTCCCGGTTGCGAGTGGCGTCCGCGCGTGGCTTGCGTTCGGGCATGCGGTTCCTCCAATTGCAAAACGGACCCTGGGTCCGTATCGTCGAACGCATGAAACGGACTCGGGGTCCGTATCGTACGGGACGGAGCACCCCCATGAGCACGAACACCGCACCGGTGGACCTGTACCGCCACGGCCTGCAAGCGCTGCTGGACAAGGACATTCCCGCCTGGGTCGACCTGTGGGACGAGAACGGGATCTTCGAGTTTCCTTTCGCGCCGGAAGGCTGGCCGAAGCGGCTGGAGGGCAAGGCGGCCCTCGCCGAGTACATGCGTGACTACCCCGACCACATAGACCTTCACGACTTCCCCTACGTGGAGATCCATCAGACCACCGCCCCCGAGACCATCGTGGTCGAGATGCGCGGTGTCGGCCGTCTGGTGGACACCGACAGCCCCTTCGACATGTCCTACATCGCCGTGGTCACTGTCAAGAACGGCCTCATCGCCCACTACCGCGACTACTGGAACCCGCTCGCCGTCCAGAACCCCGCCACTCACTTCGCCGAGAGCAACTGATGAACGAATCCCAGAAGTTCACCCTGGTCATCGGGGTCACCGGCACCACCGGGAGCCGCGTCGCCGCCCGACTGGGCGCCACGGGCCGGCGCGTCAAGGCCGCCAGCCGACGCGCCACCCCCGTCGACGGGGCCAGTCCCGTGCGGTTCGACTGGGACGACCCCGGGTCCTTCGAGGGTGCACTCGAAGGCGCGGACCGGGTCTATCTCATCCCGCCGATCGGCTCTCCGGATCCGGCAGCCGTCATGCTGCCCTTTCTCCGGCAGGCCCGCACCGCAGGAGTCCACCGCGCTGTCCTGCTCAGCTCGTCGGCGATCCCCGCCGGAGGACCTGCCGTGGGACAGGTTCACCAGGCCCTGCCTGGCCTGTTCTCCCAGTGGGCGGTCCTGCGGCCCTCATGGTTCATGCAGAACTTCACCGCCGACCATGCGCACGCCCGGACCATCCGAGCGGACGGGACCATCCGAACGGCAACCGGCGAGGGCCGCGTCGGGTTCGTCGACGCCGACGACATCGCTGCCGTCGCCGTGCATGTGCTGACCGAGGCGCAGGCCCCGAACACCGACCTGATCATCACCGGGCCCCAAGCCCTGAGCTACGGCGACATCGCCGCCGTCCTCACGCAGGTCACCGGCCGGACCATCACCCACCGTCGGCTGACCTACGAGCAGATGCGCGACCGCCTGGCGGCCGACATGCCCGCCGAGTTCGCCGCGCTTCTCGCCGGCATGGACCACGCCATCGCCGAAGGTGCCGAGGACCGCACCACTGACACTGTCCAGCGCCTCACTGGCCGCCCGCCGCGCAGCTTCCGCGCTTTCGCGGAACGGGAGATGATCCGAATCCGGAGCTGACATCCACCAGTTCCAACATGCGTGACCAAGTTCCAACTAGACGAGTAGTTCCGAAGTCAGCTGGGTTTGCCGGTTCTGCTCCGGACATGCGGGGAGGGTGTCCAGCATTCGGGTTGTGACGACCGAAGAGCTGGA
>NZ_JOHO01000134.1 GCF_000719705.1 Streptomyces sp. NRRL S-350
GGCGCCCTCGTTCGCCTCCGCGATCCGCAGCGCCTGCTCCACACCGTACTCGTCCAGCTCCGACAGCAGGCCGTCCACGCCCTCCCGGTCGGTGGTGTGGTCGTCCTCGAAACGACGGTCCCCCGTCGCATCCGGCACGTACTTCACACAGACGACGATCCTCAAGCTCACGGCCTTGTCTCCTGTACTGGTCTCGTCCGGCGGCTGCGGCGGTGCAAGCGGGCACGAACACGGCTGCGTACCCACTCCGGGCAGCGAATTCCCGTGCCGGTCCGGAACTTCCTGGCAGCATACTCGCCGGTAGCTCAGCGGTCACTACTGGCCAGTAGCTCATGCCGTTCGGATGCGTCCACCGCCTGCGCCCATCCTGCCCCAGCCGGGGGCCGACTCCACCCGGCGGGGCGGATCCGACTGAACAGGAATCCTCTGACCGCCCGCCCTCGGAACGCCTGCCCTCAGGAACGCCTGCCCTCAGAAATGCCCGCCCTCGAAACGCGCCCCTCAGAACGCCTGCCCGAGCGCCGCGATCACGTCCGCCGTACGCGGCTGCCCGGACGCGCGGCGCACCACCCGGCCCTCCGCGTCCAGCACCAGGACGGTCGGCGTCCGCCGGATCTCCAGCCGGCGGACCAGCTCCAGCCGGGCCTCCGCGTCCACCTCGACGTGCTCGACCCCGTCGACCATCCCGGCCACCTCGGCGAGCACCCTCCGCGTCGCCCGACACGGCTGACAGAAGACCGTCGAGAACTGCACCAACGTCGCCCGCGAGCCGAGCGGCCCACCCAGCTCCGTCTCCGACAGCCGTACCGTCCCGTCCTTGGTGCCCACCCTCGTCCTTCCGTCCCGTCCGGCCCGCAACAGCGCGAACAGGGTCGCCGCCGCCAGTGCGACAACGCGCACCACCAGCCCGTTCATCCCGCCAGTCTGCACCGGCGCCCACCGGCCCCCAAAGGCGGTCGACCCCCGAGTGCGCGCCGCGTACGATCGGCCGGTGGACTCCGAGCGCGCCTCACCACCTTTGCCGACCTGCCGCCGCGTCACCGACCCGGGCCGGGCCACCGCCTCCCGTCGTCGCTGACGCTCCCGCCGCCCGTCGCGACCCTCCCGGAGCCCTCCCGTGCAGATCGACCCCCGCGGCGCCCGTTTCGCCGCCGCCCTCACCTCGGCCGTCCTGGTCGTCATCCTCCTCACCGGCAGCAGCGCCCTCCTGGCGGCCCAGACGCTCGTCTTCGCACTCGGCGCGTTCGGCGGCTTACGGCTCTCCCCGTACGACTGGTTCTTCCGGATCGTCGTCGCTCCCCGACTCACGCCACCGTCCGAGACCGAGGACGAGCGGCCCCTGCGCTTCGAACAGGGCATTCTCATGGCGTTCGCCGCCGTCGGCACCCTCGGCCACATCACCGAGGTGACCTGGCTGGGCCTGCTGGCCACCGCGGTCGCCCTCGCCGCCGCCTTCCTCGACGCCGCGTTCGGCTACTGCGTGGGCTGCGAGCTGTATCCGGCCTTCCGGCGCGCCCAGGGCCGCCTCACCGCCGGCGCCTGAACTCACCGGCAGCCACCCGATCCGTCTTCCCCGGTGGGCCCCGGTGCGGGAAGCGGAAAGGTTCCCGTGGGAATTCATCACGGAGATCACACCGTGCAGACCGGCTCCACCGCACGGCTCAGGTGACAGCAGGCACTCGTTCGGGGGATCATCTCCGTGTATCACCCGTGACCGCCACGGAGTGCCGTGTTCCGGTCGGCACTGCCCGCGCGACGGCTCGGGAACCCGCCGAACCGGGCTCCGGCCCGTGGAAGTCAGGACTGACCGTGGCAGAGTTCGTGTACCCGCCGGTGATCGGCGCCGCACTCACCGTCTTCCGCGCGCTCGACGTGCGGATCAAGATCGTGGGCGCCGAACACATCCCCGCCAGGGGGGGAGCGGTACTGGTCAGCAATCACATCAGTTACCTCGACTTTCTCTTCGCCGGCCTCGGCGCCTACCGCGGCGGCAAGCGCAAGACCCGTTTCATGGCCAAGGACGACGTCTTCAGGCACCGGATCTCCGGCCCGCTGATGCGCGGCATGAAGCACATCCCGGTCGACCGCACCGACGGCCAGCCCGCCTACGAGGCCGCCGTCCGCGCCCTCAAGGCCGGCGAGGTCGTCGGGGTGTTCCCCGAGGCGACGATCAGCCGCTCGTTCATGCTGAAGAAGTTCAAGACCGGCGCCGCCCGGATGGCGGCCGACTCCGGCACCCCGCTGCTGCCCGTCATTCTGTGGGGCACCCAGCAGCTCTGGACCAAGGGCCGCCCGAAGACCCTGACCAAGCGCCACGTCCCGGTGACCATCATGATCGGCGAACCGATCCACATCGGGCCGAACGACAAGCCCGTCATGGTTACCAGACGGCTCCGCGCCGCGATGGGCGAAATGCTCGACCAGGCCCAGCGCGAGTACCCCGGCAAGCCCTCCGGCCCGGACGACACCTGGTGGCTCCCCGCCCAGCTCGGCGGCACCGCCCCGACCCTGGAGGTCGCCGAGGCCGAGGACGAGGCGGAGGCCGCCGCCAAGGCCGAGCGCCGCGCCTCCCGCGGCTGACTCCTCCCACCCACCGCTGCCTTCCCTTTCTCCACCGTTACGCCGTGCGACCGAGCGATCGCCCATCCGTCGCGTGTCGCCGGGCCTCCGACGCTCCCTTCTGACACAGTGACAGCTTCTTTCAGGGGCCTTCGTCCTGAGTCCGCGACGGGGGCAACACGTCGAGCGGTCGGAAAGGTCGAAGACGGCGATGGCAAGGATCACCGGCACACGACAGTCACCCACGAGCAGGGCCCGCATCCGCGCAAGCGCCGGTGCGGGCCTTCTGCTTCTGGGCACCCTGCTCACCGGCTGCGGGGCCGAACCCGGGGACATCCCGCTCTCCGAGATCCGGCCGGAGTCCCCCTCCGCCACCCCCGAGCCCACGGGCGGCGCAACCCCCGGCGTGGTCGGCGCGGCAGCCGGCACTCCCGCGGCGGCAACCACGCGCAACGGGCTGATCGTCAGCCGGGCCTACACCGACGCCTCCCGCAACACCAGCGCCATCGTCGTCCTCTCCCCCGACGGGAGCGGCCAACACCAGGTCACCCAGCCGTCGGACCGCACCCGGGACGACCGCCCCGACTGGTCCCCCGACGGCGCCACCATCGCCTTCGACCGCACCGACCCGCAGACCGGCACCGCCCGGCTCTGGACCGTCACCGCCTCCGGCGAGAGCGCCCACCAGGTCAGCCAGCTCTGCGACAGCGGCACCGCGGACTGCGCCAACGAGGACGAACGCGCCCCGGCCTTCTCCCCGGACGGCAAGCAACTCGCCTTCAGCCGGTCCTGGGGCCAGCTGGATCCGGCCGGCAAGAACCAGACCCAGTTCTCCGACCTCTACTTGATGAGCCCCGACGGCACCGACGTCCAGCGGCTCACCTTCCTCACCAACGACAAGCCCTACTCCGGCTCCGTCAGCAACCCCAGCTGGTCCCCCGACGGCAAACAGCTCACCTTCGAGTACCGCACCAGCGCCACCGGGCAACCCGCCGACAGCCGCGCCATCTACGTCGTCAGCGCGGACGGCACCGGGCTCCGCCAGCTCACCCCCTGGGAACTGCGCGCCGGCGACCGCGCCGACTGGTCCCCCGACGGCAGCCGGATCCTCTTCACCACCTACCCGGCCGGCCCGGACAACGCCCCCGGCGGCGGCATCTACACCGTCCACCCCGACGGCACCGCCATCGGCGCCCTCACCCCCGCACCGTCGGACGTCTTCTACGGCACCGCCGCCTACGCTCCCGACGGCAAATCCATCGTCTTCTCGCAGGCTCAGGCCGGCGCCGGCACCGACCTCTACAGCATGCAGGCGGACGGCACCGGTGTCGCCCGCCTCACCAACAGCGCGGCGTCCTGGCTCGGCCGGCCCGCTTGGGGAACAGCGGATCCCAAGACCTCGCCCACCCCGACGCCCCAGCCCGAGGCCCAGCTGCCGGCCCAGGCCCAGGGCCAGCCGTCCACCGAGGAGCCGCAGCCCCAGGACGAGTGAACCAGACCCGGCGGCCCCGGCCGGAAACCGGACCAGAAAACGCAAAAAGACCCCCTCCCGGCCGGGAGGGGGTCTTTTCGGAATGATTGTTCGGCGGCGTCCTACTCTCCCACAGGGTCCCCCCTGCAGTACCATC
>NZ_JOHO01000135.1 GCF_000719705.1 Streptomyces sp. NRRL S-350
CCCCTTCCAACGCAACCGCTACTGGCTCAAGCCCGCCACCCGATCCACCGACACCGGACTCGCCTCCGCCGGACTCACCACAGCCCACCACCCCCTGCTCGGCGCGGCCGTCGTCCTCCCCGACGGGACCAGGCTGTTCACCGGCCGCGTCTCGCTGAAGCAGCAGCCGTGGCTGTACGACCACGTGGTGTTCGGCACGGTCGTGCTGCCGGGCGTGGCCTTCCTCGACCTGCTCTCGTACGCCGGCGGGCAGGCCGGGTTCGGCCGACTGGACGAACTGGTCCACCACGCGTTCCTGGCAGTGCCCCCGCAGGGCGCGCGGGACGTGCAGATCACGGTCGGCACCCCGGACGAGACCGAGCGCTGCCCGTTCACCATGTACTCCCGGCCGTCCGACGCCGCGCCCGAGGAGGAGTGGACCCGGCACGCCAGCGGGTACCTCGCCCGGGAGGTCGGGCAGCCGTCCTTCGACCTGTCCGTCTGGCCGCCGGCCGGGGCGACCCCGGTGGACATCGACGAGTTCTACCGGACCTTCATCAACCGCGGGTACGAGTACGGCCCGATGTTCCAGGGCTTCAAGGCCGGCTGGCGGCTCGGCGAGGACGTGTACGCCGAGATCGCGCTGCCGGACGACGGCGACGAGGAGCACTACGGTCTCCACCCGGCTCTGCTGGACTCCGCGCTGCACCCGCTGATGCTCTGGTACGGCGCCGAGGACGGTGTCCGGCTGCCGTTCTCCTGGAGCGGGGTCACCCTGCACGCGACCGGCGCCCGACACGTGCGGGTGCACCTGTCCCGCCCGGAGCCGGACCTGGTCGCCCTGGAGATCGCCGACCGCTCCGGCGCCCCGGTGATGACCATCGAGGCTCTGGCCATGCGCCCGGTCGGCGCCGAGCAGCTGGCCGCTGCCCGGACCAAGCAGCCGGACTCGCTCTACCGGGTGCAGTGGAGCCGGGTCGCCGCCGGATCAGCCCGGCCGGCCGCACTGCCGTACGCCGTCCTCGGCGACCGGGAGCTGGCGGACCGGCTGGTCCGGCTGGGCATCGCCGCGGAGGTGCACGACGGACCGGGAGTGCTCCGGTCCACCGTGCCCGACGGGATCGCCGGTCTCCTGCTGCCCGTCGCGGCCGCCGAGAAGGGCGTCGTCGCCGGGGCGCACGAGACCGCCGCCGCCGTCCTGGCAGCCGTCCAGGAGTTCCTGTCCGACGGACGCCTGGCCGCAACCGTGCTGACCGTCCTCACCGAGGGCGCGATCTCCGCCCGGGACGGCGAGGACGTGCCCGACCTCACGGCCGCCGCACTCTGGGGCCTGCTGCGCACCGCACAGTCCGAGAACCCCGGCCGGATCGTCCTGGTGGACCACGACGGCGCCGACCCGTCCCTGCGCGCCCTGCCCGCCGCCCTCGCCGGCGACGCCCCGCAGTTCGCGCTGCGCGCCGGCGAGTTGCTGGTGCCCAGGCTGGCCCGCACCACCGTCACCACCGAGTCGCCCGTCCCGCTCGACCCGACGGGCACCGTGCTGGTCACCGGTGGCACCGGCACCCTGGGTGCGCTGATCGCCCGCCGGCTGGTCACCGGGCACGGTGCACGACACCTCCTGCTGGCCGGCCGGCGCGGACCGGACACCCCGGGAGCCGCCGAACTGGTCGCCGAACTGCGGGAGCTGGGAGCCGAGGCCACCGTGACGGCCTGCGACACCGCCGACCGCGACGCGGTGGCCGCGCTGATCGGCGCGGTCCCGGCCGAGCACCCGCTGACCGCGGTGGTGCACGCCGCCGGTGTGCTGGACGACAGCACCCTCCCGGCCCTGACCGCCGAGCGGCTCAGCGCGGTGCTGCGGCCGAAGGTCGACGCGGCCTGGCACCTGCACGAGGCCACCGAGCACCTCGACCTGCGGGCCTTCGTCCTCTTCTCCTCCGTCGCCGGTCTGATCGGCAACGCAGGCCAGGCCAACTACGCGGCCGCCAACACCTTCCTGGACGCCCTCGCCGCCCACCGCCGCGCCCGCGGCCTGGCGGGCCTCTCACTCGCCTGGGGCCTGTGGGAGCTGGAGAGCGGCATGGCGGGCGCCCTGGACGAGACCGGGCGGGCCCGACTGACCCGGGGCGGCATCGCGCCGATCCCGACCGCGCAGGCCCTCGACCTGTTCGACCTCGCCCTCGGCCACGACCAGACGCTGCTGGTGCCCGCCCGGCTCGACCTCACCGGATTCGGCGGGGACAACCCCGCCGTGCCGCCCCTGATGCGCGGCCTGGTCGGCACTACCGCACGTCGCCGGGCCAAGGACACCGTGGACGCGGACACCTTCCGGCAGCGGCTGGCCGGCCGCGGCGAGGAGGAACAGGTCCGCATCCTGGAGGAGCACATCCTGGGCCAGCTCGCCACCGTCCTCGGGCACGGTTCGGCGGCGGCGCTGAGCAGCCGGGCCGGCTTCCTGGAGACCGGCCTCGACTCCCTGACCGCCGTCGAGTTCCGCAACACCCTGAACCGGAACACCGGACTGCGACTGCCCGCCACCACGCTGTTCGACTACCCGACCCCGGCCGAGCTCGCCGCGTTCCTGCGCACCGAGCTCGCCCCCGGGTTCGCCCCCGGGGCGGGCGCGACGGGCGCGGGGCCGGCGGGCGGCACCCCGCCGCTGCTGGCGGCCGAACTGGACCGGCTGACGGCCGACGCCGCCACCCTGCGGTCCGACACCAGGAACGACCTGATCCTGCGCCTGCAGGACGTCCTCGACCGGCTCACCGAGCTGGACGGGACAGCCGGCACCGAGCCGGCGGACGGCGCCGCCGCGCGGATGGACTCCGCGAGCGACGACGAGATCTTCGACTTCATCGACAATGAGCTGGGACTGGGGGCAGACGGTGAGTGAGGACAAGCTCCGCGACTATCTGAAGCGGGTCACCACGGAGCTCCAGCAGACCCGGCAGCGGTTGCGGCAGGCCGAGTCCGCCGCCCGGGAGCCGATCGCCATCGTGGCCATGGCCTGCCGGTTCCCCGGCAGCGCCGACACCCCCGAGGCACTGTGGCGGCTGGTCGCCGACGGGGTCGACGCGATCGGCGACTTCCCCGGCAACCGCGAGTGGGAGCTGTCCGACCTCTTCGACCCGGACCCGGACGCCGTCGGCCGCAGCTATGCGCGCCAGGGCGGATTCCTGTACGACGCCGACGAGTTCGACGCCGACTTCTTCGGCATCAGCCCGCGCGAGGCGCTCGCCCTGGACCCCCAGCAGCGGCTGCTGCTGGAGACCAGCTGGGAGGCCATGGAGCGGGCCGGCATCAACCCGACCGCCCTGCGGGGCACCGCGGCCGGCGTCTTCACGGGGGTCTCCAACCACGAGTACGCCTCGCTCACCCACCAGGGCCCCGAGGACGTCGAGGGGTACGTCCTGACCGGAAACACGCTGAGCGTCGCCTCCGGCCGCATCGCCTACACCCTCGGCTTCGAGGGCCCCGCGGTGACGGTGGACACCGCGTGCTCGTCCTCGCTGGTCGCGATCCACCTGGCCGTCCAGGCGCTGCGCGGCGGCGAGTGCGGCATGGCGCTCGCCGGCGGCGCGGCGGTCATGTCGACGCCCGGGATGTTCCTGGAGTTCAGCCGCCAACGCGGGCTCTCCCCCGACAGCCGGTGCAAGTCCTTCGCGGCCGCGGCCGACGGGGTGATCTGGGGCGAGGGCGTCGGCATGCTGCTGCTGGAGCGGCTCTCCGACGCCCAGGCCGCCGGGCACCCGGTGCTCGCGGTGATCCGCGGCACGGCGATCAACCAGGACGGCAAGAGCAGCCAGCTCACCGCCCCCAACGGGCCGGCACAGCAGCGCGTCATCCGCGCCGCGCTGGCCAACGCCCGGCTGTCGGCCGACCAGGTCGACGCGGTCGAGGCCCACGGCACCGGCACCAGGCTCGGCGACCCGATCGAGGCCCAGGCCCTGCTGGCCACCTACGGCCGGTCCCATGCCGCCGAACAGCCGCTCTGGCTGGGCTCGTTGAAGTCCAACATCGGCCACACCCAGGCCGCGGCGGGCGTCGGCGGGATCATCAAGATGGTCGAGGCGATGCGCCACGGCGTGCTGCCCCGCACCCTCCACGTGGACGAGCCCACCCCGCACGTCGACTGGGAGACGACACCGTCGAGGCGCTGCCGCCGCTGCTGCTCTCGGCGAAGAGCGAGCCCGCGCTGCGCGAACAGGCCTCGCGCCTGGGCGAGTTCCTCGGCACCGTGACGGATGTCGACCGGCTCGCAGGCGCCGCTCGCGTACTCGCTTCCGGACGCGCCGAGCTACGTCATCGGGCGGTGGTGTTCGGTGCCGACCGGGAGGAACTGCTGGCCGCACTGGCCGCCGTAGCCAACGGCACACCCAGCCCCCAAGCCGTCCAAGGATCGGTG
>NZ_JOHO01000136.1 GCF_000719705.1 Streptomyces sp. NRRL S-350
TGCCCGCCGGGTGGGCCGCCGGCGCCGGCGAAGCCGCCCGGGGCGGGCGGGGGCGCGGGCACCGGGCCCGTCGGGCCGTCGACGCTCAGGGTGCCGCCTCCGCCGTACGGGGCGGAGGCGGCGGGCGGGGCGTCACCGGCTGCCGCGAACAGCTCGGGGCGCGGCCCGGCGGGGCGTGCGCCGGTCGAGCCCGGGCCGGTCGGGCGGGCACCGCCGAGGCGCGAGGCCCGGGCTGCGGGCTGCGCGGCGACCGGGACCGGCGCCATACGGCTCGGGGAGGCATGGTCGAGGGCGGCTTGACGGGCGGCGGCGGCCGCCTCGTAGCCGGTGAACAGGTCGGACAGGCCCGCCGGGGGCTCGCGCCAGCCGGATGGCGGCGGGGCGGGCTGACTGCGGCCGATCCGCAGCGAGGCGAGCCTGGGCACGTCGGTGCGGCGGTCGAGGTCGGCGGTGGAGAGGGCGAGGCGCACGCCCGTCCAGTCCTCGCCGGTCCGCTGGGCGACACTGGCGCGCAGGACGAGCCGACCGGTGTCGGAGCCGCTGCGGTAGGAGAGGCGGTAGGCGGGCACCCAGCGGGCGGCGGGGACGCCGTATTCCAGCTCCAGCTCCAGCTCGAGGTCGAGGTCGGGGTCGGGGTCGAGGTCGAGCTTTCGGGCGGGGTCGGGGCCGGGGTGAGTGTCGCCAGGGGGCCCGGGCGCGTCGTCGGGGATGGTGCTCCCGGTGGCGAGAGTGAGCAGCACGGTGGCCGTGGTCGCGACCGGTTCGGACCGGTCGGCGGTGGATGCCCGGTCCAGGCGATCAGCGGCCAAGTCGCGCTCGTGGTCGGCGAGTTCGATCTGCCGGTTGACCTCCTCGACCCGCTCCTGGAGAGCGGCCAGCCGCTCGTCGACGAAGTCGGCGAGCTCCAGCCAGGCATCGGCGGGCGTGCGGCGCAGCGGCTCGTCGCGACGGCGCTGCGGCGGTACGGCGCGCAGGGCGGCGGTGTCGGCGATCGCGGTGAGGAGCAGTCGGCGGCGCTCGGTCAGCACACTGCGGTGCTCGGTCGCTTCGTCCAACGCCCTCTGCAGCTCGGGGACTTCGCCCGGCTCGCGGAGCTCGGCCTGATGCTCCAGCCGAGCCTCGGTGACCACGGTGCCGACTGGCCCGGCCAGCACCCGGGCGCGCAGCGAGCGGCCGTCCAGGGCTGCGGGCAGGCCGGTCAGCCGCAGCCGTCCGCCTGGCGGCACCCGGACGGTCGCCCGGCGGCGGCACACCGCGCCCTCGGCGTACACCACGACGGAGTCCAGCACCGACGGGTGGGCCGGCACGGCCGGCGCGTTAGTCCGTCCGGTCCGGCTGGTGTGCTGATCGTCCGTGTTGTCAGTGTTGTCCGTGTCGTCCATGCGCAGCCCCTTCGTTCGCCTGTTGCGTGCCGCCTGTTGCCTGTTGCCTGTTGCCTGTTGCCTGTTGCCTGCCGCGTGCCGCTCGGCGTGTCACGCGGGTTGCCCGCTGGTGTGCTCGGACGCTCGCCCGCGCCTGCCCGGGGCGCCAGTCTGCCCGGCTTCGGTGCGGGCGTCGTCGGATTTCCCGGGTGCGGCGTGTGCACCGTGTGGGACGGAGGGGAAGCCGCCGCGGTTGCCCGGCGGTGAGTGGGGAGTGGGCAGTGGGGACCTCGGCGCGGCGGATGAGGGAGGATGGGGCGCGGGTGCTCCCGGACGGTTCCGGCACCTGTCGAGAATCGTGATGAGGAGAGCGACCCGCCATGCGCACTGCCGTCGTCGTCGGCACCGGACTGATCGGCACCTCCGCCGCACTCGCGCTGACCGCTCGCGGGCTGACCGTCCACCTGGAGGACGCCGACCCGGACGCCGCCCGCACCGCCGAGTCGCTCGGCGCGGGCACCACCGAGCCGGCCGACGGCCCCGTGGACCTGGCGATCATCGCCGTCCCGCCCGCGCTGGTCGGCAAGGTCCTCGCGGACTGCCAGCGCCGCAACCTGGCGCACTGGTACACCGACGTCGCCAGCGTGAAGGCCGGCCCCGGCAGCGAGATCGCCGCTCTCGGCTGCGACACCGTCCACTACATCGGCAGCCACCCGATGGCAGGCCGCGAGCGCTCCGGCCCGCTGGCCGCCCGGGCCGACATCTTCGAGGGCCGCCCCTGGGTGCTCACCCCGACCGCCGACACGGACAACGAGACGCTCAACGCCGCGCTGGAGCTGGTCGCGCTCTGCGGCGCGGTACCGATCGTGATGGACGCCGCCGAGCACGACCGGGCCGTCGCCCTGGTCTCGCACGCCCCGCAACTGGTGTCCTCGCTGGTCGCGGCCCGGCTGGAGGACGCCGACGAGACCGCCATAAGGCTCTCCGGCCAGGGAGTGCGCGACGTCACCAGGATCGCCGCCTCCAACCCCGGCATGTGGGTCGACATCCTCTCCGCCAACGCGGGCGCGGTCGCCGACATCCTGGAGGCCGTGGCCTTCGACCTCGGCGAGACCGTCACCGCGCTGCGCGCCCTGCAGGCGGCCGAGGAGGGCGAGCGCCGGGCGGGCGCGGCCGGGATCGAGGCGGTCATGCGGCGCGGCAACACCGGCCAGGCCCGGATCCCCGGCAAGCACGGCGCGCCGCCCACCCGGTACGAGACGGTCGCGGTCGTGCTCGGCGACCAGCCGGGCGAGCTGGGCCGACTGTTCGGCGAGGTCGGTGACGCCGGCGTCAACATCGAGGACGTCGTCATCGAGCATTCGACCGGGCAGCAGGTCGGGTTCGTCCAGCTGTCGGTGGCGCCGACGGCGGTCAAGCGGCTGGTGAAGGCGCTGCGCGCGAGCGGGTGGAACGTGCGGGACTGAGGACCGCGGGACCGGGGGATCGCGGGATCGGGGGACCGGGATCGCGGGATCGTGGGATCGGGGGACCGGGGATTCGCAGGATCGCGGGATCGGGGATTCGCGGGATCGCGGTCCGGGGGCGGGTCGGTCGGTTCGGGGGAGGGAGCGGGCGCGTGATCGTCGAGTTGCCGCTGGGGGAGACCCGGCACGGGTTCGCCGGGGAGCCGGTCGACCTGGGGAACGAGCGGTTCCTGCGCGCAGTGGCGGGCAGGGACCTCAGGATCCACCACCGCAGCGTCGAGGCGATGTACGGGCGCCCCCGGCCGACGTACCCCGACCAGGAGCTCGCGCCGCCCGAGCCGACCGTCAGCCTGCTGCTCCGGGCGGCCCACGCCGCCTTCGCCGAGCACCTGCCGCTGAGCCTGTCCCCGGACGTGCTCTGGTACGCGGTCGTGCACGAGGTCGCGGTTCACGTGCGGATGTACCCGCCGCGGTACCGGGCGCTGTTCGGCCCGGCCCGGGGCCGTCCGGTAACGATGGTGGTGCGCGACGACAGCCTGGCCGGTCCCGATCCGGACTGGTCGCGTTCGATCCGGCTGGCGCGGGAGCCGCTCGCGGAGGCGGTCGGCCCGGAACTGGTGGACCTGTTCCGGCCTGCCTTCTCCACCACGACGCCCGACGACGCGTCCTCGGCGCTGGTGGCGCTGATGGAGACGGTCAGCCCGTACTACGACTTCCGCTGGGAGACCCGCTGCGGCATCCCGCGGGTCCGGCTGGAGGGCACGGCCGCGGACTGGGCGCGGCTCGCCTCGGGGATCGGCGCGCTCGCCGCGCGCTTCGACTGGCTGGCGCCGTGGTTCGCGGAGCTGCGCCCGGTGGTGGAGCAGATCGCGACGACGGCGGCCGGCGGGCCGGTCGACGAGGACTTCTGGCGCTCGCTGTTCAAATGGCACTCGATGTCCGGCGGGCCCCGGGTGACCGGTTGGCTCACGGCCTTCCTCGCCCACACCCAGACCCCGGACGGGCCCCGGCTGCGGCGGTCCTTCGCCTGGCGGGAAGCGGCCAGCAACGGGTACCACCGGGAGGCGTTCGAGGTGAACGACTTCCCGTCGCACGTGTCGCGGGTGCCGTTCGTGTGGGACGTGCTCGGCCGGCAGGTGCCGATGGCCTTCGTGGGCGGGGTGCTCGGGATCGAGTGGGACGGGGAGTATCTGCGGCCGCGGCTGGGGAACGCGGTGGTGGAGGCGGTGGTGGAGGCGGGGGCTGAGACGGGTGCGGGTGCGGGTGCTGGTACGGGGGCGGGGC
>NZ_JOHO01000137.1 GCF_000719705.1 Streptomyces sp. NRRL S-350
CCTCCAACTCGGCGCCGACACCCCCGTCATCACCCTCGACGCCCGCCGCCGCGACAGCGCCAAGAGCGCCCTCATCACCCTCGTCGAACACGCCCTGCTCGCCCGGCTCCGCTGAGCGGGCGGGAACCGTCGGCCCCGGCGGCCCGTCACTGCAACGGGACGCCGGGGCCGTCACGCTTACCGGCCGGTGTCCTCCCGGGGCCCCGCGCAAGACCCGTGTATAAGCAGCGGATAACAGTTCGGTAGGCATTTCGTGATCAACAATGACGCAGCGTGGCGAATCAGCGTCACTCAGCGCCAGATGACCACGGTTTTGCTCCGCCATGTCCGCCGATGTCCGGATTGTTCCGGCACGGTTGCCACCGGGCGGCTGTTTGTCCCCCATCCCTGCACGTGCTGAAATTCCAGCTACCCCTGAATCTCCCCAGCCGGCCGTCCGGTGACGGGTCAGGGCCCGGGGGTAGCGCTGGATTGATCCATGGCCGGCAGTCGGCCGAGAGGTAGTTGTCGAGTGAGGCGTAAGCAGCAACCCGCCCCGCAGCGGCGCTCCGAGCCCCGCCAGAGCGAGCCGAAGAGTACCCCTGGGGGCCCGGCCGGGTTCTCCGCGTTCACTCCCACCGAGGAACGCCCCCAGGCCGGGTCGGCCCCGACTCCCCCGAGCGGCGCCACCGCGCCCCGCGACGGCGCCGCACCGGGCGGTGAGGGCGGCTCCGGCCGGTACGACTTCCTCCGACCGCGCAACTGGCGCGTGCCGACCCGTCTGATCGCGATCCTGCTGATCCCCGTGATCATCAGTCTCGTCTTCGGCGGTCTGCGAGTGAACACCTCGGTCGACGGCTACATCAAGGCGTCCCGCGCCGAGAAGACCGCCGAACTGGCCAAGGCCGCGACCGAACTCGCCGAGGCACTGGAGAACGAGCGCGACAAGACGCTCATACCGCTGGTCACCAAGCAGGACCCGAACAACGAGGTCGCCAAGCGCCGCGCCGACACCGACGCCGCGCTGAAGGCGTACAACGCCGCCTACGCGGCCTCCGACAAGTCCGGTGAGCTGCCCCGCCGTCACGACGCGCTCCAGGCGCTGATCGTCGACCTCCCGCACCTGCGGGCCAACGCGTACAGCCCCGAGCTGTTCGTCAGCGCGACGGCGAGCGCCTACTCGGTGATGTTCGCCCCGCTGCTGGCCTACGACAACTCGGTCGGCATGGGCTCCAGCAACGCCACCAGCAAGGGCCGCGCGATCTACGCGATGTCGCTGGCCAAGGCCTCCGCCTCGACCCAGCGCGCCCTCATGCTGAACCTGCTGGTCGGCATCTCGCAGAACGCCACCACCCGGTACGAGAACGCCGACATGATCCAGCAGATCCTCGTCGCGGAGAAGCTGGAGCAGGTCTCCCTCACCGAGTTCGACACCGGCAGCGCCCCCGAGGACGCCCGGAAGTACGCGAACGCGCAGGTCGCCCTCGCCACCGCCCAGGAGCACTCGGCGTACAAGATGCCGAACGGCATGGCGCCCAGCATGCAGGGCCTGCTCGCCCTCGGCGCCGCGTACAGCCAGGCCGCCGCCGAGGGGCAGACCAAGGGCAAGGCCGCCGCCGACGCCGCGTACGCCGAGGCGAAGAACGCCGGTCTGACCCCGGACAACTGGAACCAGGCCGCCAACACCCACATCCAGGCCCTGCGGAACACCGAAGTCGCGCTGCTGGACGACGTCCTCAACGACTCCCGCAGCCTCAAGGACAACGCGCTCTACGACGCCATCCTCAACACGGTCATCGTCGTCGCCGCGCTCATCCTGGCCGGCCTGCTCACCGGCTACGTCGCCCGCTCGATGATCCTCGGCATGCGCACCCTGCGCAGCGCCGCCCTGGAGATCGCCGACCACCGCCTGCCGGACCTCGTCGAGAAGCTCTCCAAGACCGACCCCGACCGGGTCGACACCTCGGTGACGCCGATCCCGCTGCACGGCAAGGACGAGATCGGCGAGGTCGCCCGGGCGTTCGACCAGGTCCACCAGCAGGCGGTGGCGCTCGCCGCCGAGCAGGCCCTGCTCCGAGGGAACGTCAACGCGATCTTCACCAACCTGTCGCGCCGCAGCCAGAGCCTGATCCAGCGCCAGCTGGCGCTGATCACCGACCTGGAGAACAACGAGGCCGACCCGGACCAGCTGGAGAACCTCTTCAAGCTGGACCACCTCGCGACCCGCATGCGCCGCAACGGCGAGAACCTCCTCGTCCTCGCGGGCGAGGAGGCCGGCCGCCGCTGGAACACCCCCGTCCCGCTGGTCGACGTGCTCCGCGCCGCCGCCTCCGAGGTGGAGCAGTACGAGCGCGTCGAGCTGTCCGGCATCCCGGAGGTCGAGGTCGTCGGCGCCGCCGTGACCGACCTCGTCCACCTGCTCGCCGAGCTGCTGGAGAACGCCACCTCGTTCTCCAGCCCGCAGACCCGGGTGCTGGTCAACGCGACCCGCCTGCCGGACGGCCGGGTGCTGGTCGAGATCCACGACAAGGGCATCGGCCTCACCGCCGAGGACTTCGCCGAGATCAACGAGAAGCTGGCCGAGCCGCCCACGGTCGACGCCACCATCTCCCGCCGCATGGGCCTGTTCGTGGTCGGCCGGCTCTCCCAGCGGCACGACGTCCGCGTCCAGCTCCGCCCGTCCGGCGAGTCGGCCGGCACCACGTCGCTGGTCATGCTCCCGCCGTTCGTCACCCAGGGCGGCGCCGCGCCGGAGCCGGAGGAGCAGTTCACCGTCTCCCGGATCTTCGCCGACCAGGAGCCGACCGCCGCGTGGGCCCCCGAGGGCCACGCCCCCAGCGCCGCCGAGCTCGGCTTCGACGACCACCTCACCGGCATCGGCAACGCCGGGTCCTCCGGCTTCAGCCCGGCGCTGGAGGCGGTCCAGCGCTCGCAGCGCCTCGACCAGGTCCGCCGCGCGGCCCTGGAGAGCGCCCCGCAGGCGCCGGTGGTGGACGCCGAGGTCGAGGAGGACTACCAGCAGGGCTACGACCAGTACGCCCCGCAGGGCTTCGACCAGCAGGGCTACGACCAGCAGGGCTACGCCGACGACCAGTACGGCTACGACCAGCAGGGCTACCAGCAGGACGGGTACGCCCAGGACGGCGGCTACGGGCAGTACCCGCAGCAGCAGGGCTACGACCAGCAGGGCTACGCCGACGACCAGTACGGCTACCAGCAGGGCGGCTACCAGCAGGACGACTACGCCGACCAGTACGGCCGCCAGGCCGAGGAGGCCCCGGCCGGTCACCCGTACGCCCCCGAGCCGCCCGCGCTGCCCGCCGCCGGCGAGCAGCCCGCCACCCTGCCGTCCGGGCTGCCGCAGCGCCGCCCCGGCGAGCAGCTGGCGAGCGGCGGCCCCGGCAGCGCGCCCGCCGGCGCGGCGCCGAGCGGCGAGAGCCCGAACTGGTTCGCGGGCGCCAAGGACACCTCGGCGTCCCAGGAACAGCGCGGCCACGACGTGTCCTCGCTCGGCGGATACGGCCCGACCGGCCCGACCGCCAGCACCGCCTGGCAGTCGCCGAACGACGGCGACTGGCAGCGGGCCGAGCAGCTGCGCGAGCCCTCCTCCGCCGGGACCACCCAGTCCGGTCTGCCGCGGCGCGTGCCCAAGCAGAACCTGGTGCCCGGCAACGCCAAGCCCACGACGCAGGAGGGGCCGCAGGTCTCCCGCAGCCCCGAGGAGGTCCGTGGCCGCCTCACCAACCTGCGCCGCGGTGTGGAGCAGGGCCGCAGTGCCGGTAACACCGGAAGCTTCCGGATCGACCCCGATCAGGCAGACCAGTCCGGCAACGGACAGAACCGCCGCACCGATCTCTTCGGCGGCTCGAACCACCAGGAGCGTTGAGTTGACTCAGATGAGCCAGGCCGCACAGAACCTGAACTGGCTGATCACCAATTTCGTGGACAACACCCCCGGGGTGTCCCACAC
>NZ_JOHO01000138.1 GCF_000719705.1 Streptomyces sp. NRRL S-350
GGTGCAGGCGTCGTCGAAGGCGGCTGCGAACACCGGCTGGGTCTGGTACAGCTCTTGGCCCATGCCGAGTCGTTGGGCGCCTTGGCCGGTGAAGAGGAAGGCGATCTTGCCGCCGCGCACCGATCCTTGGACGGCTTGGGGGCTGGGTGTGCCGTTCGCTACGGCGGCCAGTGCGGCCAGCAGTTCCTCCCGGTCGGCACCGAACACCACGGCCCGGTGCGCGAACAGCGTCCGCCCGGCCGCGAGGGCCTGGGCGACCTCGGCGGTCGAGGCGTCCGGGTGTGAGCTCAGCCAGTGGCGCAGGCCGGCGGCCTGCGCGGCGACCGCCGCCGGGTTCTTCGCCGACAGGAGCAGTGGCACGACGGGGGCGGCTGCCCCGGGCTCGGCCGCCATCGCCGGAGCGGGGGCGGGGGCGGGTGGTGCCTCCAGGATCACGTGGGTGTTGGTGCCGCTGATGCCGAAGGAGGAGACGGCGGCCCGGCGCGGGTGGTCGGTCTCGGGCCAGGGCCGGGCCTCGGTGAGCAGTTCGACGGCCCCGGACTCCCAGTCGACGTGCGGGGTGGGCTCGTCCACGTGGAGGGTGCGGGGCAGCACGCCGTGGCGCATCGCCTCCCGTTGCTGGCGCCGTCCTGGTTGACGGCGGTGCCGCGGACCACCGCGAGCACCTGGTGCCCGGCGGCCTTCGCGTCGGAGAGCCGCTCCAGCAGCAGCATGCCCGCGCCCTCGGCCCAGATGGTGCCGTCGGCCGCACCGGAGAAGGACTTGGCCCGGCTGTCGGGCGCCAGCCCGCGTTGCCGGCTGAACTCCAGGAACATGCCCGCGTTGGCCATCACGGTGACGCCGCCGGCCAGCGCCAGGGTGCACTCGCCGCCCCGCAGGGCCTGCACGGCCAGGTGGAGCGCGACCAGGGACGAGGAGCAGGCGGTGTCGACGGTGATGGCGGGGCCCTCGAAGCCGAAGGCGTAGGAGAGTCGGCCGGAGGCGACACTCGCGGTGGAGCCGGTGAGCAGGTACCCCTCGATGCCCTCGGTGCCGGTGCGCACCAGCGGCCCGTACTCCTGGGTGATGACGCCCGCGAAGACGCCGATCTGCCGGCCGCGCAGGGTGCCCGGCACGATGCCGGCCCGCTCCATCGCCTCCCAGCTGGTCTCCAGCAGCAGGCGCTGCTGGGGGTCCATGGCGAGCGCTTCGCGGGGGCTGATGCCGAAGAAGTCGGCGTCGAACTCGTCGGCGTCGTAGAGGAATCCGCCCTGACGGGCGTAGGTCTTGCCGATCGCCTCGGGATCCGGGTCGAACAGTGCGTCGAGGTCCCAGCCGCGGTTGTCGGGGAAGTCGCCGACCGCGTCGACCTCGTCGGCGACCAGCCGCCAGAGCGCCTCGGGGGAGTCGGCGCCGCCGGGGAAGCGGCAGCCCATGCCGACGATCACGATCGGGTCGTCGTCCTTCGCCCGCCGGCTGCGGCCGGAGGCGCCGCCGGCCGGCTTCGCCTGCGGGACGGCCGAGCTGAGCAGTTCCTCCCGCAGGTGGCGGGCGATCGCGCCGGGCGTCGGGTGGTCGAAGGTCAGGGTGGCGGGCAGCCGGACGCCGACCGCCTTGCTGAGGGTGTTGCGCAGTTCGACGGCGGTCAGCGAGTCGAAGCCGAGGTCCTTGAACGAGCTGTCCGGGTCGATCGTGGCGGATGCGTCGTGACCGAGCACGGTGGCGATGTGCCGGCCGAGGAAGTCGAGCAGGAACGGGCCCTGCTCGGCCTTGCTGCGGGACACCAGCTCCTGCGCCAGCCCGTGCTCGCCGACGGCGGGGCCGGCCTCGGCGGCGCGGCGCGGACGCGGCTTGTACAGCGCGGTGAAGATCGGCGCGACGGTGCCGCCGCTCGCCTGGGCGCGCAGTCCGGCACCGTTGAGCTGGGCGGGGACCAGTAGGGCCCGCTCGTGGCCGAGCGCGGCGTCGAACAGGGCCAGGCCCTGGGCGTCCGGCATCGGGACGACGCCGGTCCGGGCCATGCGCTGCTGCTCCTGCTCGCCGAGCGTGCCGCCCATGCCGCCGGATTCGGCCCACAGGCCCCAGGCGAGCGAGGTCGCGGTCAGGCCCCGGGCCCGGCGGTACGCGGCCAGGCCGTCCAGGTAGGCGTTGGCGGCCGCGTAGTTGCCCTGGCCGGGAGCGCCGAGCGTGGCGACGACGGAGGAGTAGAGGACGAAGGCCGTCAGGTCCAGGCCCTCGGTGGCGGTGTGGAGGTTCCACGCGGCGTCGGCCTTGGGGGTGAGGACGGTGTCCATCCGTTCGGCGGTCAGCGTCGGGATGGTCCCGTCGTCCAGGACGCCGGCGCAGTGCACGACGGCGCGCAGCGGATGCGCGGCCGGGATGGCGTCCAGCAGTTCGGCGAGCGCCTGCGGGTCGGCCGCGTCGCAGCCGGCGATCCGTACGGTTGCCCCCGAATCAGCCAGATCGGAGGCGAGTTCGTCGGCTCCGGGGGCGTCCTGGCCGCGCCGGCTGGTGAGCAGCAGGTGCCGAACGCCGTGCTCGGTCACCAGGTGCCGGGCCAGCATCGAGCCCAGGGCGCCGGTGCCGCCGGTGACGAGGACCGTCCCGTCGGCGTCGAAGGCCGGTGCGGTCCGTTCGGTCACGGCTGCCCGGGCGAGTCGGGGCGCGGTGATCCTGCCGTCGCGCAGGGCGAGTTGTGGTTCGTCCAGTTCGAGGGCGGCGGGCAGGGCGGCGACCGAGGCGGGCGTGTCGTCCAGGTCCACCAGGACGATCCGGCCGGGGTTCTCGGACTGTGCGGTGCGCACCAGGCCCCAGACCGCGGCGCCGCCGAGATCGGTCGGCTGTTCGTCGCCGACCGGAACCGCGCCCCGGGTGACGACGGCGATCCTCGCGGTGAACTCCTCGTCCACGAGCAGCTGTTGGAGGACGGCGAGGACGTCGGCGGTGATCCGGTGGGCACTCCTGGCCGTGACGTCGGGGTCGGCCAGGGCCGGGACCAGCACGAGCTGCGGGGTTGCGGCGGGTGCGGCGGGTGTGGCGGCACCGAGGGCGGCGCGCAGCGAGTGCACGTCGGGGTGCCCGGTGACGGTGGCGTCGGCGCGGCGCAGGGCCTCGGTCAGTGCGGAGTCGCCGAGCACCGCCCAGTGCCGCTCGGCGGCGGCCGCCGGGGCGGGGGCGGGCAGTGCCGCCCAGTCGACCTGGTACAGCTCCAGCGCGGTGGTCGCCTGGGCGGCGGCGGCCATCTGGTCGGTCGCCACGGCGCGCATCGCCAGGGAGCCGATGGTGATCACGGGGGCGCCGGTGTGGTCGACGATGTCCAGCGAGACGGTGTCCGGGGTGGGCCGGGAGAGCCGGACCCGCAGGTGGGTCGCGCCCACTGAGTGGATGGCTACGCCGCTCCACGAGAACGGCACCCGGATGCTGTCCTCGGCCGGGGTCGCGCCCAGCACCAGGGCGGCGGGTTGCAGCGCCGAGTCCAGCAGGCCCGGGTGGACGCCGTACGCGCCGGCGTCGACGTCGGCCGGGAAGGCGACCTCGCCGTAGGTGGTGTCGCCGTCCTGCCAGGCGGCCCGTAGCGAGCGGAACAGCGGGCCGTAGCCGAAGCCGGCGTCGATGATCCGGGTGTAGAACTCCGCCATGTCCAGCGGCTCGGCGTCCGCGGGCGGCCAGTCGCCGTCCTCGAACGGCTCGAAGGCGCCGGCCGGTTCGCCGGTCGCGAGGGAGCCGGTGGCGTGCAGGGTCCAGTCGGTGCCGGGCTCGGCCTCCTCGGGACGCGAGTACAGCGCGAAGCCGCGCGCACCCGACTCGTCCGCGGCGTCGACCGCCAGCCGCACCTGGAGTGCCCCCTGCTCCGGGATCGCCAGGAAGGTGCGGTGGGTCAGCTCCTCGATCTGGTCGCAGCCGACGATCCGGGCGACGTGCAGCAACAGGTCGACGAAGGAGACGCCGGGCAGGATGTACGTGCCGTAGATCTCGTGTTCGGCGGCCCACGCCGGGTTGTCGGCGGAGAGCCGTCCGGTGAACAGGTGGCCCCGGCCGTTGGGCAGTTCGGTCTGGCTGGTGAGCATCGGGTGCTCGATGGCCGTCAACCCGAGTGCCCCGGCGTCGGCGGATCGGCTGCCGGGCGTGAGCCAGTAACTGTCGCGTTGGAAGGGGTAGGTGGGGAGGTCGGCGGGGT
>NZ_JOHO01000139.1 GCF_000719705.1 Streptomyces sp. NRRL S-350
CGGCAACCTCACCGCCGCCTACCTCTCCCTCACCGCCGCCCACCCCATGCCCCGCACCGGCAACCCCACCCGCTACTGGACCGCCCTCGTCGCCGCCGGCGAACTCCTCACCACCGCACCCCACCCCGACACCCGCATCACCTACGCCCTCACCACCTGCCGCACCCACGCCCGCAAGGCCGCCGACAGATGACCCACCGGCCGCAGGCCGACCGGAGAGGCCGGAACTCGCCTATGGGAAAAGGAGAATCGGGCTAGGGTAAGAGTATGGTTGCGAACTACACCGAAGAAGTGGCCATGAGCGAACCGGAGTTCATCAGCGCCCCGGCCCTGATCCTCCGGTCCCTCGCCTCCGACCCCACCCGCCGGGCCATCACCACCGCAGACGGCACCGTGATCACCGCCGGCGACTTCGCCGCCGCCACCTACCGCCTCGCCCAGGAGCTGGTCGCCCGGGGCGCGGGGCGCGGCACCACCGTGACTCTGCTGACGGGCAACACCGCCGAGGCGCTCAGCGCCCGGTACGCGGCCGGGCTGGCGGGCGCCCGGGTGGTGAACCTGTACGACGGCATGAGCGCTCCGACCCTCGCCGGGATCACCACGAGCGTCGACACCGCCATCCTCCTCGTGGACGCCGAACGGTACGCCGACGCGCCCGAGTTGCTGCCCCTGGTCGACGTGCCCACCGTCCTCACCCTGGGCGCGGGCCCGGAGACCGCCGGCGTGCCCGCGATCGGCGAGGACGCGCTCGCCGCCTCCGCGCGCCACCCCGCCGAACCGCCCGCCGTCCGCGTCGGGCCCGGCGACGACCTCGGCATCCGCCACACCGGCGGCACCACCGGCATCCCGAAGGGCATCCGCAGCCTGCACGGCCCGTACCGGAGGATCTTCGACGTCCCGTACGGCGGGGCGAGTGGCTGGTCGGACGAAAACCCGAACGGCGGGGCGCCCGGCGGCGGCGCCGACCGCACACCGCCGCGCTTCCTCGCCGCCACCTCCCTCGCCCACCTCGCGGGCCTGTTCTGCGACCTGGCGTTCCAGAGCGGCGGCTCCGTGGTGCTTCAACGGCGTTTCGACGCCGGCGAAGTCCTCGCCGCCGTCGAGCGCGAGCGCATCACCGACCTGTGGATGCTGCCGCCGCTGCTCTACCAGCTGCTGGACCACCCGGCGATCGGCCGCACCGACCTGTCCAGCCTGCGCCGGATCTCCTACGGCGGCTGTGCCGCCTCCCCGGCCCGCATCCGAGAGGCGATCAAGGTGTTCGGGCCGATCCTGGTGAGCGGCTACGGGCAGTCGGAGGCGCAGAACATCGCCATGCTCGGCCCGCAGGAACACGACCGGACCGGGCCCGGCGGCCAACTCCCCGTCGGTCGCCCCCTCCCGGGCGTCGAGGTGGTGATCCGTGCCGACGACGGCACCGCGCTGCCGGCCGGCGAACAGGGCGAGATCCACGTCCGCTCGGCCGGGGTCATGGCCGGCTACTGGAAGCGCCCCGACCTCACCGCCGAGGTGCTGCGGGACGGCTGGTTGAACACCGGCGACCTCGGCTACGTCGACGCCGACGGCTACCTCTACCTCTCCGACCGGCTCAAGGACAAGATCATCGTGGTCGGCGGGCACGTCTACCCCTCCGAGGTGGAGGAACTGCTCCTCACCCACCCGGCGGTCGCCCAGTGCGCCGTCTACGGGGTGCGGGACGCCGAGGAGGCCGAACACGTCCACGTCGCCGTCGTCCCCGCCCCCGGGCAGCGGCCCGGACTGGACGACCTCCGCGCGTTCGTCACCTCCCACAAGGGCCGGATGTACGCACCGGAGGCCCTGCACCTGGTCTCCGAGATCCCGCTGACCGCCGTCGGCAAGCCCGACAAGAAGCTCCTGCGCGAAACCGCCCTGCACTGAGCGCCCCTCACTGAGCACCCCGCACTGACCGCCCGGACCCACGGGATCCCCGCCCGACTTCACCCCAAGGTGGGGTTTGGCTCAACGAACCCCGGGATCCGTGCCGAGAAGCCAACGGGGTGGCGGCGCTGAGGGCCGCCACCCCGCACCCGCCGAACCGGGCGGGCGCCCGGGCGAACACCCCTTCCACGCAAGGTCGTTCGACGGCCTACCGGTGGTCGCCCGGGCCCGGCACAATCACCCGTATGCCGATCAGCGCGAGCCCGCCGCCGACGCACCACACGCCCGTCGCCCTCGCACGCGGCTTCCTGACGGGCGCCGTCATCGGAGCGTCGCCGGCCGCGTTCGTCGTCGGCATCGTCACCGACCGCCCGCCCCTGGTCGTCGCGGGCGTGGCCCTGCCCGTGGTCTACGGGCTGCTCTTCTACCTGGCCGGTGCGCCCCGGCGTGCCCGGGAGGCCGCCGTCGAACCGCGCACGGCCCTCGCGATGATCGAGAGCCTGCGCGCCGGCGGGAGCGAGACGGGCGACATACCCGTCCGGTTCGACCTCACCGTCGTACCGGACGACGGGCCGGCGTTCCGGGTCGGGATCAACCAGGCCGTCAACCTCGTCGACCTCCCCGCCTACCGGCCGCGCGACGTCCTGGTCGTCCAGTACCCGCCGGACCGGCCCTGGGACGGAAGTGTCGTGAAGCGCCCCACCCCGGAGTGGCAGGACCGGGCGGCATCGGCCCGCCTGGATTCCGCACCGGAGTCGACCGTGGTGAGCGAGCCCCCCGAAGGCTGCGGCTTCGGCGTCGTCGTGCTCCTCGGCATCCTGGTCGGCGCGGCGGCGGCCGTCCTCCCGTTCCGCGCGGACCTGTTCGACCGGCAGCCCGCCGCCGATCGGCCGGCGCCCGCGAACACGTCGCTCTCCTCGACCCGGTCGACCACGCTGACGTCGGTGTCCGGCACGGTCTCCGTCGGCCCCGGCCAGTCACTCCTCGACCAGGGGGCGCTGCGCCCGGCCGTCGACTCGCTCACCAAGGACCGGGAAACGCACCAGGCGA
The DNA here is from genome assembly GCF_000719705.1 of Streptomyces sp. NRRL S-350. Lineage (GTDB taxonomy): Bacteria > Actinomycetota > Actinomycetes > Streptomycetales > Streptomycetaceae > Kitasatospora. The sequence goes on from NZ_JOHO01000139.1 coordinate 2,950, forward strand.
TCACCCTCGCCGTCCAGGACCGCATGCTGTCGGTCGTGTTCGCCCCGCCCGGCACCGAGTCCTTCCGGTTCGACGTGGATTCCCTGCCCTACGAACGCTTCCCCGCCCTGGTCGCGGAGGCCGGCACCACCCTCGGCGTCCGCTCCCCGCAGGCCTGGCAGATCACCGTCGCCGGCATCGCCGGCCCCGTCACCATCAAGGTCAGCGTCACCGGCCCCGAGGGCACGGCCGCCCTGGAGGCGGACGTCCGGGGCAACGTCGTGCGGCGCACCCCGGCCCGCTGACGGGGCCATCCGGGTCCCGGCGGCCCGTTTCCCGCCGAAACACGCCCGCCTGCTCGCCATCGAACTGCCCCGTGGCGCAGGCTACTTCCGTGACCGCGTCAGCACGGACGCGGCTCGACCGGAAGGACGAACATGACGAGCACACGCGGCCGCATCGCCGCCCTGCTGGGCGCCGTCGCGGTAGTCGCCGGCACCACCCTGGCCAACCCCGGCGTCGGCCTCGCCGCCACGGCAGGACCACCCCCCGCCGGCGGCGGCATCACCGGGCGGGCACCCTGCCCGGACGCGCCGGAGTTCACCTGCGGGACGCTCACCGTCCCGCTCGACCACAGCGGCGCCACCCCCGGCACCCTCCGCCTCCAGGTGGCCGTCACCGGCAACACCAAGGCACCGAAGGGCGACCTGCTGTTCCTCACCGGCGGCCCCGGCCAGCCCGGCGTCCCGGCGATGAAGCGGATCGCGGGCAGCCTGGAGCCCGTCCTCAAGGACTACCGCCTGGTCATGTTCGACCAGCGCGGCACCGGCGGCGGCGCGCTCCAATGCCCGGGCCTCCAGGAGGACATGGGCTCGCGTCCTGCGCGCCGCCTGCCAGGCCACCGGCTGCACCACCGACCCGGCCGCCGACCTCGCCGCCACCGTCCGGCAGTACACCGCCTCGGCCGAGGAACTCAGCCAGGGGCTGCACTCCGCCGCCCTGTGCGCCGACTCGCACTTCCCGTGGGGCACCACCGACACCCCCGTCGCGAGCCGCCCGGCGGCCCTCGAACGCACCCGGCAGCGGCTGACCGCCGAACAG
>NZ_JOHO01000140.1 GCF_000719705.1 Streptomyces sp. NRRL S-350
CGCCTACTACGCCCACACCAACCCCCACACCACCCCCCTCCCCACCTACCCCTTCCAACACCACCGCTACTGGCTCGACGGCCCCACCCAGGACGTCCCGGCGGAGCGTGGAGGCGACTCCGACTTCTGGCGCGCGATCGAGCACGAGGACCTCGACGCACTGGCCGCCATGCTGACGCTCGGTGACCAGGATTCCCGGCACGTCCTGGCGCCGGCGCTGTCGCTGATCTCGGACTGGCGCCGCAAGCAGACGGAGCGGGAGACCGTCGATGCGTGGCGCTACCAGATCGGATGGCGGCCGCTGTCGCCGTCCGTCGGTTCCTCGGCGATCGACGCACGCCGGCTGGTGCTCTTCCCGGCCGGCGAGTCCGCCGACCCCCTGGTCGCCGACCTCGTCGAGGCATTGCCGCCCGAGGCCGTTCGGGTGCCGTGCGACGGCAGCGAAACGCGCGACTCGATGGCCGAACTGCTCGCCAGGCACAAGCCTCGGCACGTCGTGTCGCTACTGGCGCTGGGCGAACATCCGACTGAGGCGACGCTGGCACTCGTTCAGGCCTGCTCGGACGTCGACCTGGACGGCTCGCTCTGGTGCCTGACCTCCGGCGCGGTCTCCGTCGGACGCACCGACCGGCTCCGGAACCCGGCCCAGGCGGCAGTCTGGGGGCTGGGCCAGGTCGCGGGGCTCGAGTACCCGCGCTGGTGGGGCGGTCTCGTCGATCTCCCCGAGCGGCTGGACGCCCGGACCTCGACCCGGCTCACGGCGGTACTGGCAGGGCAGTGGGACGAGGACCAGGTGGCCGTGCGCCCCTCGGGGGTGTTCGCGCGGCGACTGAACCGCGCCGCCGGTCCCGCTGGCGAACCGGTGTGGTCCACCGACGGTGCGGCGCTCGTGACCGGTGGCACCGGTGCGCTCGGCGGGCACGTCGCGCGCTGGCTGATCGGTTCCGGCGTACGCCATGTCGTGCTCACCAGCCGCCGTGGCAGCGACGCCCCGGGCGCCCGGGAGCTGCGAACGGAGCTGGAGGCGCTCGCGCCCGGCACCCGCGTGGACATCGAGGCCTGCGACGTCGCCGACCGGTCCGCGCTGGACCGTCTGCTGGACACCGTGGACACGCCGATCACCGCGGTCTTCCACACGGCCGGCGTCGGTACCGACGCGGCGCTGCAGGACACGGATGCTGCTGTCCTCGCGCAGGCGTGGCTGGGCAAGGCCGAAGGCGCACGGAACCTCGACGACGCGTTCACCGATGTCGCGCTGGACGCGTTCGTGTTGTTCTCGTCGGGTGCCGGGGTCTGGGGCGGGCGCGGGCAGGGAGCCTACGCCGCCGCCAACGCCTACCTGGACGCCTTGGCCCAGGCTCGTCGTGACCGCGGCCTGCACGCCCTCGCCGTCGCGTGGGGCACCTGGAGCGGCGGCGGCATGGCCGCCACCGGATCAGCCGAGGACGCACTGCGCCGCACCGGCCTGCTGCCCATGGAACCCGAACTCGCCGTCTCGGCGCTGGCCCGGGCACTCGGTGGCGACGACACCACCGTGACGGTGGCGCCCATCGCGTGGGACACCTTCGCACCGGTCCTGAGCGCGGCCCGTCGCCGTCCCCTCATCAGTGACCTCGCCGAGGCGCGGGCAGCGCTGGACGGACCGGGCACCGATGCCCCGGACGACGGTGAGGACGGCTGGCGGGCACGCCTTTCCGCGGCCGCCGCGGCCGACCGCACCCAGATCCTGCTCGAGCTCGTGCGCGGCGAGGTTGCCGCGACACTCGGGCACACGTCCCGCGACGCGGTATCCCCGCAGGCGGCCTTCCGCAGCCTCGGCGTCGATTCGTTGACCGCGGTGCAGTTGCGCAACCGGCTGCAGGCGGCGCTGGGCCTGCCCCTGCCGGCCACGTTGGTGTTCGACTATCCGTCACCCATCGCCCTGGCCACCTATCTGAAGCGGGAACTGCTGGGCGAGTACGGTTCCGACGGATCGACCGGCGAGACCGTGCGCAACGAGGACGACCCGGTGGTGATCGTCTCGATGAGCTGCCGCCTCCCCGGCCGGGCCGAGTCGCCGGAAGCCCTGTGGGACCTGGTGGCGAGCGGCGGTGACGCGGTATCCGAGTTCCCTGCGGACCGTGGCTGGGACCTCGACCGGCTCTACGACCCCGACCCGAGCAAGCCTGGCACCTCGTACGCCCGGAGCGGCACCTTCCTCGCGGACGCGGCGGGATTCGATGCCGGGCTGTTCGGGATATCGCCGCGGGAGGCCCTGGCGATGGATCCGCAGCAGCGCTTGCTGCTGGAGACGTCGTGGGAAGCCTTCGAACGGGCGGGTATCGCGATCGACACCTTGCGGGAGAGCCGAACCGGTGTGTTCATCGGTTCGGCCACCTCGCACTACGCGGCCGACGACGCCGGGCTGGGCTCGGAGGGCTACCTGCTCACCGGTACGGCAACGGCTGTGCTCTCGGGCCGCATCTCCTACGCGTTCGGGCTGGAAGGCCCCGCGGTGACCGTGGACACCGCATGTTCGTCGTCTCTGGTCGCGATGCACCTGGCAGCGCAGGCGCTGCGCAGCGGAGAGTGCTCGCTCGCACTCGCCGCGGGTGCGACGGTGATGGCGACGCCGGCCGCGTTCGTGGAGTTCAGCCGGCAGCGGGGCCTCGCGGTTGACGGCCGGTGCAAGTCGTTCGCGGCGGCTGCGGACGGGACCGGCTGGGGCGAGGGCGTGGGTGTCCTCGTCCTGGAGCGGCTCTCCGACGCCCGGCGCAACGGCCACCCCGTCCTCGCCGTCGTCCGCGGCTCCGCCGTCAACCAGGACGGCGCCTCCAACGGGCTCACCGCCCCCAACGGCCCCGCGCAGCAACGCGTCATCCGCCAGGCCCTCGCCAACGCCGGCCTCCAGCCCTCCGACGTCGACGCCGTGGAGGCACACGGCACCGGCACCCGCCTCGGCGACCCCATCGAGGCGCAGGCGCTGCTGGCGGCCTACGGGCAGGACCGTGAACAGCCCCTCTGGCTGGGCTCGGTGAAGTCCAACATCGGCCACACCCAGTCGGCCGCCGGCGCCGCGGGCGTGATCAAGATGGTGATGGCGATGCAGCACGGGGTGCTGCCCCGCACCCTGCACGTCGACGAACCCACCCCCCACGTCGACTGGACGGCGGGCGCCGTCGCACTGCTCACCGAAGAACAGCCATGGCCGGAGACGGCCGACCGCCCCCGCCGGGCCGCCGTCTCCGCCTTCGGCGTCAGCGGCACCAACGCCCACGTCATCCTCGAACAGCCGCCCGCCGTCGAGGAGCCGGAGGAGCGTGCCGGCACCGCCCTGCCCGTGGTCCCATGGATCCTCTCGGCGCATGACCAGCAGGCGCTGCGGTCCTACGCGGGCCGGCTCGCCGAGCAGGTGCCGGAAGACGCCTCACCACTCGACATCGGCTACTCCCTCGCGACGAGCCGGACCCTGCTCACCGAACGGGCCGTGGTGCTGGCGGGTGACGGCACTGATCGAATCGAGGCCCTTGCCGCGCTGGCTCGCGGTGACAGTCACCCGGGTCTCGTCACCGGCCGGGGTGGCGACGGAACCCTGACGATGGTCTTCTCCGGCCAGGGCAGCCAACGCCTGGGCATGGGCCACGACCT
>NZ_JOHO01000141.1 GCF_000719705.1 Streptomyces sp. NRRL S-350
CCTCCGCAACCCCGTCCTCTTCCACCCCACCACCCAAACCCTCATCACCACCCACCACACCACCTTCATCGAACCCAGCCCCCACCCAGTACTCGTCGCCCCCCTGACGGAGGCCTCCGACGCCATCGCGGTGATCGGAACCCTGCGCCGCAACGACGGCACGCCCGCCCGGCTGCTCACGTCCGCCGCGCAGGCCTGGGTGTGCGGCCTGCCCGTCGACTGGACCGCGCAGTACCCCGGCGCACGGCGGATTCCCCTGCCCACCTACCCCTTCCAGCGCACCCGCTACTGGATGGAGAACCGGGACACCGGCGCCACGGACCTCGCGGCGGCCGGGCAGACGGCGCTCGACCATCCGATCCTGTCGGCGCGGATCGACCACCCCGATGGCCGGGAGACGCTGTTCACCGGGCGGATCGCGCTCGATCGGCAGCCCTGGCTGGCCGACCACTCCATCGCCGGGGTGGTGCTGCTGCCCGGAACCGCGGTGCTGGAGATGGCGGTGCGGGCAGGTGACGAGGTCGGCTGCGACCTGGTCGAGGAGCTGACCCTCACGACGCCGCTGGTGGTGCCCGAGCACGGTGGCATCCAGGTGCGGGTGCAGGTTGCCCCGTCCCTGGACGGGCGTCACTCCCTCGCCGTGCACGCACGCCCGGAGGACGCGCTCCACGGCGACGCGTGGACGTTGCACGCGAGCGGCACCCTGTCCCGATCGGCTGCCGCGGCCGGCCCGGCCTCCGTACCGTGGCCGCCGGCGGACGCCACCCCCGTGCCCGTGGAGTCCGGGTACCAGGACCTGGCCGGACGGGGATACGCCTACGGCCCGGCCTTCCAGGGGCTGCGCGCACTGTGGCGCCGTGGCGACGACGTGTTCGCCGAGATCGCGCTACCCGAGGAACAGCGCGCGGCCGCACGGCGGTTCACGCTGCACCCGGGTCTGCTCGACGCGGCCGCACAGACCGTGCTGTTCGCCGGTTCCTCCGGCACGGAGGCGCCGCCCGTACTGCCCTGGGAGTGGCGGGACTTCACCGTGTACTCCTCCGGTGCCGCCGCAGCACGGGTACGCCTGCACGCCGTGAGCCCGACCGAGGCCCGGCTGTCGCTGTTCGACACCGCCGGCGTGCTGATCGCGGAAGCCGGGACGCTCGTGCTGCGGCAGGCGGATCTCGCCGAGATCGCCCGACTCGGCGCCGGTGACGACGGCCCGCTGCGCGTGGAGTGGCGCGAGCTCACCACGGCCCCCGCAGTGCCCGAGGACGTCGTCCCGCCCGTCGACGTGGCCGACGCGGCCGAGCTCGCCCTGCTGGCCGCCACCGACACCGGGGCCCCCTCGGTGGTCTTCGCACGACTGGACCGGGAACGCCCGGGCGACGACGAGCCCTCGGCGGAGACCGCGCACGCCGCGGTGATGCGGACGCTGCAGCTGCTCCAGACGTGGCTCGCCGAGCCCGCGTTCGAGAAGTCCCAGCTGGTGTTCGTCACCGACCGGGCCGTGCGGGCCCTGCCGGGAGACCCCGTCGATGCCCGGCTCGCCACGGTGTGGGGCATGGTGCGGTCGGCGCAGACCGAGCATCCGGGCAGGTTCGTGCTCGCCGACACCGACGGCACCGAACCCTCCGGGCGCGTCCTGCCGATCACCGTCGCGAGCGGGGAGCCGCAACTCGCCATCCGCCGCGGAACCCTGCTGCTCCCCGCGTTGGTCCGTACGGCCTCCCCCGAGCCCGCCCCGACGCCCGACACCTCCGACAGCACCGACACCTCGGACACCTCCGACACCTCCGACGGCACCGACGGCACCGTGCTGATCACCGGCGGTACGGGAACGCTCGGCCGCCGGGTGGCCCGGCACCTGGTCGCCGCCCACGGGGTGCGGCGCCTGCTGCTGCTCAGCCGGAACGGGCCGGACGCGGAGGGTGCGGCGGACCTGACGGACGAGCTCCGGTCCGCCGGCGCGCACGCGGAGATCGTCGCGTGCGACGCCACCGACCGCGACGCGTTGGCCCGGCTGTTCGACGACGCGCGGGCGAGCCACCCGGTGACGGCGGTGATCCACGCCGCCGGGGTCCTCGCCGACGGTGTGCTCACGTCGCTCACCGAGGACCAGGTCTCCCACGTGCTGCGTCCGAAGATCGACGCGGCGATGCACCTGCACGAGCTGACGCGTCAGCACGACGTGCGCCGTCTCATCCTGTTCTCCTCGGCTGCCGGGGTGCTCGGTTCGGCCGGCCAGGCGGCCTACTCCGCTGCGAACGCCTTCCTCGACGCGCTCGCCGACCACCGGCGGGACCAGGGTCTGCCCGCGGTCTCGCTGGCCTGGGGGCTGTGGGCCGAACGCAGCGCCCTGACCGGCACACTGACGGACACGGACGTGCGCAGGTTGTCGGCGCTGGGCATCGCTCCCATGGCGACCGAGTCCGCGCTCGCATCGTTCGATCTCGCCTGGCGCGACGGCTGCCCGGCGACCGTCGTCCCGATCCGGGTGGACGCTGCGGCGTTGGCGGCGTCCGGCGGACCTGTTCCGCCGATGCTGCGTGACCTGATCCGCGTGCCGGTGCGCCGTAGCGCGGCGCACCTGCCCGGGGACGACACGAGGCCGTTGGCGGACGTTCCCGCCGATCGTCGGGCCGGCGTCCTGCTGGAGCTGGTCCGCACCAGGGCGGCCGCGGTCCTCGGGCAGGGCCCGACCGACCGGGTTCCGTCCGACCGAGCGTTCCGTGACCTCGGCTTCGACTCGCTCGCCGCCGTCGACCTGCGCAACCAGCTCAACCGCGCGACCGGTCTGCGACTGCCCGCCACGATCGTGTTCGACCACCCGAATCCGGCGGCACTGGCCGAGCACCTCGAGGCGGAGCTGTACGGTCGCCGGGCGCCGGAGCCCGCCGAGATCGTTCCGGTCGCCACGCCGACCGACGACCCGGTGGTCATCGTCTCGATGAGCTGCCGCTTCGCCGGCGGCAGCAGTTCGCCGGAAGCCCTGTGGGACCTGCTCTCCACCGCCGGCGACGCCGTGACGGCCATGCCGTCCGACCGCGGTTGGTCCCCGGAGGCCCTGTACGACCCGACGGGCAGCAGGCAGGGTTCGGTGATCTCCACCCAGGGCGCGTTCCTGCCGGACGCCGCCGACTTCGACGCGGCGTTCTTCGGAATCTCCCCGCGCGAGGCCCTGGCCATGGACCCGCAGCAGCGGCTGCTGCTGGAGGCCTCGTGGGAGGCGTTCGAGCGCGCGGGCATCGACCCGACGTCGTTGCGCGGCAGCCGGACAGGTGTGTTCGCCGGTGTGATGTACCACGACTACGGGGCACGCCTGACCGACGTGCCCGCGGAGGTCGAGGGGTACGTGATCAACGGCAGCGCGGGAAGCGTGGCGTCAGGGCGGGTCGCCTACTCCTTCGGTCTCGAAGGCCCCGCCGTCACCATCGACACCGCCTGCTCGTCCTCCCTCGTCGCCGTCCACCTCGCCGCCAACGCCCTGCGCAACGGCGAAT
>NZ_JOHO01000142.1 GCF_000719705.1 Streptomyces sp. NRRL S-350
CCTCCGCAACCCCGTCCTCTTCCACCCCACCACCCAAACCCTCATCACCACCCACCACACCACCTTCATCGAACCCAGCCCCCACCCAGTACTCGTCGCATCACTCCAGGACACGGCGGACGTCGCCGGGACCGACCTCACCGCCGTCGGTGCCCTTCGGCGCAACCACGGCAGCCGGGCCGACCTCCTCACCTCCGCCGCGCACGCGTGGGCCCGCGGCCTGCCCGTCGACTGGACCGCGCAGTACCCGGGCGGCCGGCGGATCGTCCTGCCCACCTACCCCTTCCAACGCACCCGGTACTGGATCGACGTGCCGACGACGCACGGGCCGACGGCCGGAGACGGTGGCGACGAGGAGTTCTGGAAGGCGGTGGAAGCCGCCGATGCCGACGCGATCGCCTCACTGCTCGGTCTGAGCGAGGATCAGCCGGACTGGCTACGGCAGGCGATGCCCGCGCTGGGCCGCCGGCGTGAGCTGCGCCGCGCGAGCGGCCGCCTCGACACCCTGCGCTATGCGGTCGAGTGGGTGCCGTCGACCGGCATCGGCCGCGGCACGCCGACCGGCACGTGGCTGGTCGTCACCCCGGACGGCGAGCACGATGCCGCCTGGGCGCAGGCGGCACGGGACGGGCTGCGCGCGGGCGGGGCCGAGGTGGTGGAGCTCCGGCTCGGCGACGAGGACCGCGCCGCGCTGGGCGACCTGCTGCCCCGCGGCCTGGACGCGGTGTTGTCGCTCCTTCCCACCGGTGACGCCGTAGCCCCGAGCCGCGGTGCCATCCCCACGGGCACCGCCACCACGCTGACGCTGGTCCATGCGCTCGCCGACGCCGGTCTGGACGTCCCGCTGTGGACCCTCACGTCGGGCGCGGTCGCGGTGGACCGGGCAGACGTTCTGCGCAACCCCGCGCAGAGCCAGACGTGGGGCCTCGGCCGGGTGGTCGCCCTGGAGCAGCCCGAACGCTGGGGCGGTCTCGTGGACCTCCCCGCCCTCCCCGGCGAGCGGGCGGTCGAATGGCTGCTGGCCGTACTGGCGCAGCGCGGCGAGGACCAGGTCGCCGTCCGCGGATCCGGCACCTTCGTCCGCCGGCTGGTGCACGCCGGGGCGAAGACCCCGGTCACGACGGAGCGCCGGACGCGCGGCACGGTCCTCGTCACCGGCGGTACCGGCGCGCTCGGCGCGCGGGTCGCGCGGCAGCTCGCGCAGGAGGGCGCCGGGCGGCTGGTGCTGGCGAGCCGGCGCGGGCCGCAGGCTCCGGGCGCGGACGCGCTCGCCGAGGAGCTCCGGGCCCTGGGTGCCGAGGTCGCCGTCGTGGCCTGCGACGTGGGCGACCGGTCCGACGTGGCCCGCCTGCTCGGCGGGTTCGCGGTGACCTCCGTGTTCCACACGGCGGGCGTGCTGGACGACGCGGTGGTGCACTCGCTGACGGTGGACCAACTCGACCGGGTCCTGCGGGTCAAGGCGGAGGGCGCCCGCCACCTGCACGAACTCACGGCGGAGCTCGACGAGTTCGTGCTGTTCTCCTCGATCGCCGGGGTGCTCGGCATCCCGGGCCAGGGGGGCTACGCGCCCGGCAACGCCTACCTGGACGCGCTCGCCGAACACCGGCGTTCCCTGGGTCTGCCCGCGACCTCCTACGCATGGGGGCCGTGGGCGGGCGACGGCATGGCCGCGGTCGACGGGGTGCAGGACCGGCTCCGGCGCCACGGAGCCCTGCCCCTCGATCCCGAGCAGGCGCTGGCGGTCCTCGGGCACGGTGCCGACGAGGACCGTGCGACCACCATGGTGGCCGACATCCGCTGGGACCGGTTCCACCTCGCCTACTCCGAGGCCCGGGCCCGGCCGCTGATCGAGGACCTTCCCGAGGTGCGTGCCCTCGTGGCGGCGACGTCCGACAGCCGGGAGGACGACGCCGGGACCGGACTGGCCGCTCGCGTACGGTCCCTGTCCGGGCCGCCGCGGTCGGCGGCGGTGCTCGACGTGGTGCGCGCCCAGGTCGCCGCGGTCCTGGGGCACACCGATCCCCTGCTCGTCGACGTCGAACGGCCCCTGCGCGACCTCGGTTTCGACTCGCTCACGGGTGTGGAACTGCGCAACCGGCTCGCCGCGGAGACCGGGGTCCGGCTGCCGTCGAGCCTGGTCTTCGACTATCCGACGGCCGTCGCGGTGGCGCGCCACGTCGAGTCCCTGCTGGTCGGAGCGGAGGAGACCGGGCCGGCCGCCGTGGCCACTCAGGCGATCGACGACGATCCGGTGGTCGTCGTCGCGATGGCGTGCCGCTACCCGGGAGCCGTCGGCTCACCGGAGGACCTGTGGCGGCTGATCACGGACGGCGGCAACGCCATCGGCGACTTCCCCACCGACCGCGGGTGGGACCTGCAGCAGTTGCTGTCCGGGAACCCGGGGGGGCCGGGCCGCTCGGCGACCGGGCGAGGAGGATTCCTCCACGACGCCGCCGACTTCGACGCGGCGTTCTTCGGGATCTCCCCGCGCGAGGCGCAGGCGATGGACCCGCAGCAGCGGCTGCTGCTGGAGACCGCGTGGGAGGCCTTCGAACGCGCGGGCATCGACCCGACGTCGATGCGCGGCAGCCGGACCGGCGTCTTCGTCGGCCTGTCCTACCAGGACTACCAGTCCCGTGTCACCGAGCCCCCGGAGGAGCTGGAGGGCTACCTGCTGACGGGCGTGACCGCCAGCGTGGCCTCGGGCCGCATCTCCTACACCTTCGGTCTCGAAGGCCCCGCCGTCACCATCGACACCGCCTGCTCCTCGTCGCTGGTCGCCCTGCACCTCGCGGCGGAGTCGGTCCGCCGCGGTGAGTCCTCCGCGGCGCTGGCGGGTGGTGCCGCGCTGATGGCGACGCCGCACATGTTCACGGAGTTCAGCCGACAGCAGGGACTCTCCACGGACGGCACGTGCAAGGCGTTCTCCAGCGATGCCGACGGGTTCGGCTCCGCGGAGGGCGTGGCGCTGATGCTGGTGGAGCGGCTCTCCGACGCCCGGCGCCTGGGCCACCCCGTCCTCGCCGTCGTCCGAGGCTCCGCCGTCAACCAGGACGGCGCCTCCAACGGGCTCACCGCCCCCAACGGCCCCTCCCAGCAACGCGTCATCCGCCAGGCCCTCGCCAACGCCGGCCTCCAGCCCTCCGACATCGACGCCGTGGAGGCACACGGCACCGGCACCCGCCTCGGCGACCCCATCGAAGCCCAGGCACTCCTCGCCACCTACGGACAGGACCGCGAACAACCCCTCTGGCTCGGCTCGGTG
>NZ_JOHO01000143.1 GCF_000719705.1 Streptomyces sp. NRRL S-350
TCCCCACCCACGCCCTCACCAGCCTCCACAAGAACCAACCCGAAACCCACACCATCACCACCACCCTCGCCCACCTCACCACCCACGGCACCCCCGTCAACTGGCACGCCTACTACGCCCACACCAACCCCCACACCACCCCCCTCCCCACCTACCCCTTCCAACACCACCGCTACTGGCTCGACAACCGGCCGTCCGGTGCGGTCGATCTCGGTGCGGCAGGTCTGGACAGTGCGGACCACCCGATTCTCCGGGCCTCGGTGACCCTTCCCTCGTCCGGTCGGATGCTGTTCACGGGCCGGGTGTCCCTCGCCTCGTTGCCGTGGCTTGCCGACCACTCCGTGCACGGCACGGTGGTGTTCCCCGGGACGGGCTTCCTGGATCTGGTCCTGCACGCGGGTCGGTGCAGTGGCCATCCCCAGCTGGTCGAACTGACCATGGAGGTGCCGTTGGTGATCGCCGCGGCAGGCGGCGTCCAGGTACGGGTCGAGGTCCACGAGCCGGTGGACGGACGCCGCGCGGTCGCGGTGTACGCACGTCCGGAGGACGCCGAACCCGACGAGCCGTGGACGAGGCACTGCGCGGGTGTGCTGGCGGCCGAGTCCGGTGCCCGCCCGGAGGATCCGCTGCACTGGCCGCCCGTCGACGCCGTCGCGGAGGACATCAGCGGCTTCTACGACCGGATGGAAGAGGCCGGAATCGGCTACGGTCCCGCGTTCCGCGGCATGCAGGCCGTGTGGCGGCGCGGTGACGAGCTGTACGCCGAGGTCCGGATGGAAGGCGACGCCGGCGACTACGCCGTGCACCCCGCGCTGTTCGACTCCGCCCTGCATGCCACCGCGATCGATGCGGACCCCGGGCAGGCGAACCTGCCGTTCTCCTGGTCCGGAGTCACCCTGCACGGTCGCGCGGGTGCCCGACTGATCGCCCGTCTGGTCCGCCGGGGCCCGGACGAGGTCTCGCTGGATCTCGCCGATCCGTCCGGCGCTCTCGTCGCCTCGATCTCTTCGCTGGTCGGGCGCCCGGTCGCCACGGGGGCGGGGCGAGCGGGACGGGCTTCGTTCCTGCGCGTCGACTGGCAGCCCGTCGTGCTGCCCGTGGTGGCCGAGATCCCCGCCGGCACCGACGTGGTGCGGATCGTCGTGAGGGAGTCCCCCTCCGCGGACGCAGCCGAGGCCGCCCGGCTGACGGCCGAGGCCGCTCTCGCCTCCGTCCAGGAGTGGCTCGCCCGCCAGACCGACCCGCGTTCTCGCCTGGTTGTGGCGACCGACGGCCTCACCGGCGAGGATCCCGGCAGCCGTTTGTCCGCTGCCGCGGTGTGGGGACTGGTGCGCTCGGCTCAGGTCGAGTACCCGGGTCGGGTGGTCCTGGTCGACGGGGACGCGCCGCTGGCCGCCGCGGTGGCATCGGGTGAGCCGCAGATCCTGCTGCGTTCCGAGGGCGCGTTCGTGCCGCGCCTCGTGCGCGCGGTGCCCGGGGATGCGGACTCGCCCTGGCGTCCGGGCACGGTTCTGCTGACCGGGGCGAGTGGTGCCCTCGGTCGCAGGGTTGCCCGGCACCTGGTCGAGACCCATGGTGTCCAGCGGCTGCTGCTGGTCACCCGGCACGGAGAAGCGACGCCCGGCTCCGGTGCGCTGGCCGCCCGATTGCGCGGCCTCGGCGCCGAGGTGGAGTTCGCCGCCTGTGACGTGACCGATCGCCGTGCGCTGGCCGACGTGCTGGCGGCAGTACCCTCGCAGTGGCCGCTGTCCGCGGTCGTGCACTGCGCGGGTGCGGTCGACGACGCGACCCTCACGCGGCAGTCCGGAGAACGACTGCGGACCGTCTTCGGGCCGAAGGCCGTCGGCGCCTGGCACCTCCACGAGCTGACGCGCGAGATGGACCTGTCCGCCTTCGTGTTGTTCTCCTCGGCCGCTGGTGTCCTGGGTTCGGCAGGTCAGGCGAACTACGCCGCGGCGAACGGGTTCCTGGATGCCCTGGCCGAGGTCCGGCGGGCGCAGGGGCTGGCCGGGGTGTCCCTGGCATGGGGCCTGTGGGACGTCACGGACGGCATGGCGGGCGAGCTCGGCGAGAGCGACTTGAGTCGACTGGCTCGTTCCGGCCTCGTGGCGATCCAGGAGGAACAAGGGTTGGCGATGTTCGACGCGGCACTGGCGTCGAAGGACGCTCTGGCCGTCCCGCTGCTCCTCGACCGCGGCGCGCTGCGGGCCGCTCCGACGGAACTGCCCGCCGTGCTGCGCGGCTTCGTCAGCATCCCGGAGCCGCAGCGGGGCCGGCGTCCGGTGGAGTCGCTGCGGGAACGGGTGGCCGGGCTCACCGGTGAGGCACGCCGGCGGCAGTTGGTCGATGTGGTGCGCTCCGAGGTCGCGGCCACGCTCGGCCATGCCTCGGCGGCATCGGTCGGGGCCCGTCGAAGCTTCACCGATCTGGGCTTCGATTCGCTCACCGCGGTCGAGTTGCGCAACCGGCTCACCGCGCTCACGGGCATCGAGCTGCCCGCCACCATCGCGTTCGACCATCCGTCACCGGATTCGCTGGCCGCCTTCCTGGACGGCGAGTTGCCCGGCGGGACCGACCCGTTGCCGGCCGAGTTGGACCGCCTCGAGGCGTTGCTCGCCGTGGCGGGAGAGGACACCGACCACGCGCACGTCGCCGAGCGTCTCGAACGCCTGCTCTCCGAATGGAAGCAGCGCGGCACCGAGAACGGGAATCACGCCCCCGGTCTCGCCGAGGCCACCACGGCTGAGGAGTTGATGGACTTCATCGACCGCAACCTCTAACGCAGGGCTTGTCTACCGTTCGTACGAAAAAAGCAGGGGTGGTGCGCGATGGCGCAGGAGGAAAAGCTCTTCGGCTATCTGAAGCGGGTCACCGCTGACCTACAGCAGACCCGGGAGCGTCTGTCGGAAGTGGAGGGCCGCGCCCGCGAGCCGATCGCGATCGTGGCGATGGCGTGCCGCTTCCCCGGCGGGGTGGACTCCCCGGAATCGCTCTGGAACCTGCTGTCCTCCGGTGGTGACGCGATTTCGGGGTTCCCGCAGGACCGTGGCTGGGACCTCGCGGGGATCCTCGATCCGGCACGCCCCGGCGGCTCGGTCACCCGCGAGGGCGGATTCCTCCACGACGCCGCCGACTTCGACGCCGCCCTGTTCGGCATCTCGCCACGCGAGGCCCTGGCCATGGACCCCCAGCAGCGCCTGCTCCTGGAAACCACCTGGGAAACCCTCGAACACGCCGGCATCGACCCG
>NZ_JOHO01000144.1 GCF_000719705.1 Streptomyces sp. NRRL S-350
CGGCGGGTGCGGTGGAGGAGGTGTCGGTGGAGTTCACCGGCGCCGCGGCCCGGGTGACGTCGCGGACGGCGCGGGTGTCGACGGGGCGTCCGGAGCTGACGGAGGCTGCGATCGTGGTGTCCGGTGGTCGTGGTGTGGGTGCGGCGGAGGGCTTCGGGGTGGTCGAGGAGCTCGCGGACGCGCTGGGCGCGGCGGTGGGTGCCTCGCGTGCGGCGGTCGACGCCGGCTGGTACCCGCACAGCAGCCAGGTCGGCCAGACCGGCAAGCAGGTCTCCCCCCAGCTGTACGTGGCCAACGGCATCTCCGGTGCCATCCAGCACCGGGCCGGCATGCAGACGTCGAAGACCATCGTGGCCGTCAACAAGGACCCGGAGGCCCCGATCTTCGAGCTGGTGGCGTGGCACCGGGTACTCGGTGCCACGCCCTCCGGCGTTCGTCCACGCCGTCGGATCACTCCGCGAAAGCCGCGAGGTGCTGGGTGAAACCGCCCTGGGAGGGCGGCAGCGGCCGCGGCTCGGCCTCCTGCACCGGCTGCGGCTCCTCCACCGGCAGCAGTCGCAGCTCCGGCTGGTCGGAGTCGGGGGAGGAGAGCAGCCGCACCCGGGTGCCGACCGGCACGGTGCTGCGCAGCCCGTCCACGATGCACCAGACGTCGAAGCCCTCGGCCATCCGGATCAGGGACTTCTGGCGGACCAGCGGGGTCCTGGCCTGTTCCACCGCACAGCGCCGGACCACTCCGGTGCCCTCGCTCGGCTCCAGCCTCAGGTCGGTGGAGCCGCAGGTGGGGCAGAGCAACCGCTGGAAGGTCGGGTTGTTGCACCACATGCAGCGCTGGAAGTACAGCGTCGTGCTGCGGGTGTCGGCATCGATGGCTGAGTGGACCACGGTGTCATCTCCCTGCGCTCGGACCGGCTCGTTCGGCAGAAGTTCGGCAGAAGTTCGGCACGAAAAGGATAGGGAACTCAGTGCCGCCAAGGGAAGGCACTGAGTTCCCTTTTTGCCGCGCGCGTGCATAATGAAGGGTACTGAGTACCGTCGTGAAACAGGAGTGGCGATCATGAGCCAGGACTTCGATCTCTTCCGTATCTCCGAGGAGCACGAGATGCTCCGTGAGGCGGTGCGTTCGCTGGCCGAGGCGAAGATCGCCCCGTTCGCGGCGGAGGTGGACGAGCAGGGCCGGTTCCCGCAGGAGGCGCTGGACGCGCTGCGGGGCAACGACCTGCACGCGGTGCACGTCCCGGAGGAGTACGGCGGTGCGGGTGCGGACGCCCTGGCGACGGTGATCGTGATCGAGGAGGTCGCGCGGGTCTGCGGCTCGTCGTCGCTGATCCCGGCGGTGAACAAGCTGGGGTCGCTGCCGGTGCAGCTGTCCGGTTCGGAGGAGCTGAAGGCGAAGTACCTGGGGGCGCTGGCCCGGGGCGAGGGGATGTTCTCGTACTGCCTGTCGGAGCCGGAGGCGGGTTCGGACGCGGCGGGGATGAAGACCCGGGCGGTGCGCGACGGGGACTTCTGGGTGCTGAACGGCGTGAAGCGGTGGATCACCAACGCCGGCGTGTCCGAGTTCTACACGGTGATGGCGGTGACGGATCCGTCGCTGCGCTCGAAGGGGATCTCGGCGTTCGTCGTGGAGAAGGGCGACGAGGGCGTGTCGTTCGGTGCGCCGGAGAAGAAGCTGGGGATCAAGGGTTCGCCCACGCGTGAGGTGTACTTCGACAACGTGCGGATCCCGGCGGACCGGATGATCGGCGCGGAGGGCACCGGTTTCGCGACGGCGATGAAGACGCTGGACCACACCCGGGTGACGATCGCGGCGCAGGCGGTGGGCATCGCGCAGGGAGCGCTGGACTACGCCAAGGGGTACGTCCAGGAGCGCAAGCAGTTCGGCAAGGCCATCGCCGAGTTCCAGGGCGTCCAGTTCATGCTGGCGGACATGGCGATGAAGCTGGAGGCGGCGCGGCAGATGACGTACGTGGCGGCGGCGAAGTCGCAGCGCGGGGACGCGGACCTGACGTTCTTCGGTGCGGCGGCGAAGTGCTTCGCGTCGGACGTGGCGATGGAGGTCACCACGGACGCCGTCCAGCTCCTGGGCGGCTACGGGTACACCCGCGACTACCCGGTGGAGCGGATGATGCGGGACGCCAAGATCACCCAGATCTACGAGGGCACCAACCAGGTCCAGCGCATCGTCATGGCCCGCAACCTGCCGTGACCCGCCCCACCCGCGGGCGCCGGCGGCCGGACCGTTCTGCGGTCCGGCCGCCCGGTGCCCGTGCGGTGCGCCGGTGTTAGGTTGCGGAGAATGAGCGAGAAGGAAGAGCAGGACCTGCCCATGAACGACGGGCCCTCCAAGCCGGCCATGCGCGAGGCGCTGGTGGCCGCGGCCTTCGAGCTCTTCCTGGAGCGCGGCTTCGAGCAGACCACCGTCGACGACATCGTCGCCCTGGCCGGCGTCGGCCGACGCTCCTTCTTCCGCTACTTCCCCGCCAAGGAGGACGTGGTCTTCCCCGACCACGAGCGCAGCCTCGCCGAGATGACGGAGTTCCTGGACTCCGGCACCGGTGACGAGGACCCGGTCAAGCACGCCTGCGCCGCCGCCCGCCTGGTCCTGCGGATGTACGCCGAGCAGCCCTCCTTCTCCGTCCAGCGCTACCGGCTGACCCGCAAGGTGCCGGGACTGCGGGCGTACGAGCTGTCGGTGGTCTGGCGCTACGAGCACACCCTCGCCGCCTACCTGCGCGGCCGCTTCGACGACCGCCCGGACGGCCCGCTGCGGGCGGACGTGATCGCCGCGGCCGTCGTCGCCGCGCACAACCACGCCCTGCGCACCTGGCTGCGCTCGGGCGGCGAGAGCGACTGGGTGGCCGAGGTGGACGCGGCGATGGCCTTCGTCACCGGCACCTGGAGCGACCGCCCGGCCGAGACCGCCGCCGAGGGCGAGTCCGACGAGGTGGTGGTCCTGGTCGCCAGCCGCCGGGCGCCGCTGTGGCGGATGGTCCAGGGCATCGAGAGCGCCCTCGGCGCGGACACCCGCCAGGCCTGAACCGGCGGCCGCACCGGCCGCTGACAGCACCCGGCGGGAGCCGGGAAAGCGCGGGGAAGCACCGGAAAGCGCCGGGAAAAGCAAAAGACCCCAGATCAACTGGGGTCTGAGCCGGTGTCCGAGGGGGGACTTGAACCCCCACGCCCGATAAAGGGCACTAGCACCTCAAGCTAGCGCGTCTGCCATTCCGCCACCCGGACGGGGTGTCGTCCTCGCGACTTCCGATCTCTCGTCCGTCGCGCTGACAGATGTAACTGTAGCAAAGATCGGCTTGGGCTCCCAAAACGCCCCCGGGTGGGGGAGCGGGGG
>NZ_JOHO01000145.1 GCF_000719705.1 Streptomyces sp. NRRL S-350
CCCCACCCCTTCCCCACCCCGCCCCGGCCGGCCCCGGCAGGCCCCGGCAGGCCCCGGCAGGCCCCGGTAGGGGCGGGCAGGTCCGGGAACAACGCTGTCCCCTCCACCCCCGGGCGACGACCCCGGGAGTGAAGGGGACAGTGGACGGCCCAGACCGCCGGGGAAGACCCGGGGCGGACGGCGACCCGGCCGGCCCCCCGAGGTAGGCCCCCCGAGGGAGGCGCCACGGGCAGAACCCACGACGCCCCGAGGACGCCCCCAGAGCGTCCTCGGGGCGTCCTCGGAGCGTCCCCTGCCCGGGCCGGGAGTGCGGGCGGGAACAACGCCGCCCCCTCCACCCCCGGGCGACGACCCTGAGGTGAAGGGGACAGCGGACTGCCCAGGCCCCCGGGGAAGACCCGGGACCAACGGCGACCCGGCCGGCCGGCCGGGGGGGTGAGCGGCACCCCCACACCCCCGCACAGGCCCGGGACCAGCGGCGGACCGGCCGGCCGGGGGGTAGGGGTCTCAGGTGATGGAGGCGCCGGAGTCGATGCTGATGACCTGGCCGGTCATGCAGTCCTGGTCGAGGAACAGGGTGATCGAGCGGGCGACCTCGCGCGGCGTGACGAACCGCGGCACCGGGACCTTCTCCCGCATCCCGGCCACCACATGCTCCGGCAGGGTCTCCGTCATCCCGGTGATCATGAAACCCGGCGACAACGCGTTGACGGTCACCCCCCGCCGGCCGCACTCGGCCGCCAACGTACGCGTCAACCCGATCAACCCCGCCTTCGACGCCGCATAGGCCGTCTGCCCGGCCGTGGCGATCAACGCCGACGGGGACACGATGTTGACCACCCGCCCCCACCGCGCCCGCAGCATCGCCGGCACACACGCCCGCGCCGTGTGGAACGACCCCACCAGGTTCGTGTCCACCACCTGACGCCACTGCACCGGATCCTGCATCGCCATCAACGCGTCCTTACGGACCGCCCCGTTGTTGACCAGCACGTCCACCGGCCCCAACGCCTCACGCACCCGCTCGTACATCGCGCCCACCGCCTCCCAGTCCGCCACGTCCCCACGGACCAGCACATGCTCGTTGGACAACCGCGCCGCGACCTCCTGCGCCCCGGCAAGGGAACTGTTGTAGTGCACCGCCACCCGGCACCCCGCCGCGTCCAGCGCCACCGCCAGCTCACTGCCCAACCCCCCCGAAGCACCGGTCACCAGCGCCACCGGAGAAGACGGACGCACACCGAACGCCTCCTTGCCGCTCACCGCGCCCCTCCCCACTCCATCAACACCGAACCCCACGTCATCCCCGCACCGAACCCGGCCAGCAGCACCGTGTCCCCCTCCCTGATCCGACCCGCGTCCAACGCCTCCGACAACGCGATCGGAATCGAACCCGACGCCGTGTTCCCGTACCGCTCCAGATTCGTCACCAACCGGTCCGCGGGAATCCCCGTATGCGACAACACCGAGTTGATGATCCGGATGTTCGCCTGGTGCGGCACCACATGGTCCACATCCACCGCCCGCACCTTCGCCTGCTCCAACGTCTCGCGGATCGTACGCACCGTGTACCGCACCGCGTTCAGGTAGATCTCGTTGCCGTTGATCTGCGCGTAATGCAGCCCCTGCGCCACCGTCCGCGCACTCGTGGGCATCCGCGAACCACCCGCCAACACCTTCAGACTGTCCTTGCACGAGCCGTCCGCACCCAGGTTCCACGCCCGGATCCGATCCACCCCGCCCGGCTGCAACACCACCGCACCCGCCCCGTCACCCACCAGGATCGACAGGTCCCGGTCCGCCGGATTCGCCGTCAACGTGTGCGTGTCCGACCCGATCACCAACACCGGCCGCGGATCCATCCGCATCAGACCCGCCGCCGTCACCAACGCATACACGAACCCCGCACACTCCGAGTTCACATCATGCGCACTACCCGCGATCCCCAACGCCTCGTGCACGAACGCCGACGTCGCCGGCGAAGGCTGCTCCGGCGTCGCCGTCGCCACGATCAGGTGCGCGATATCCCCACCCGACAACCCCGCCCGCTCCAGAGCCCGCCGCCCCGCCTCCACGGCCATCGACGCCGTACTCTGCCCCGGACCCACCGCCCGACGCTCACGGATCCCGCACCGCGACACGATCCAGTGCTCATCCACACCGAAACGCCGCGCCAACTCCGCACTCGTCACCACCCGCTCGGGCACCGACAGCCCCCAACCGGTGACATCGAAACCACTCACCACCCGCCCCCTCTCCACCCCGCCCCGGGCCCTCAGTTGCCCTCAGCCGGCACCAACGCCAGAATCCGCCCGTGCACCACCCGCAACGTCGTCGAATCATCGATGTCCGCGAACAACGACTCATCCGCCGGAATGTGCGGGTACTCGTTCTGGAACCCGTACAACCACTCCATCAAATCCAGCGAATCCACATCCGCGAGATGCTGCAACGCCGCATCCACGTCGATCTCACGCGCACCGGACACCGCCTGCAACTGCAACGCCAGGTCCTCGATGCTGGGAATCTGCGACATCAGTGATCGTTCCTCTCTCCAGCCCACCCCGCCCACGCGGCAATGAGCACCAGACAAACCGAACAGGACACCGACCAAGACACACCGACCAGCCCCGCAACCACCGCGCGACCAGCCCCGCCCCCGCCCCCAGCAGGACACCCACCCGCCCGCAACCCACCCCCCCGACCAGAAAACCACCGAGAAGACAGACCCGAACAAGCACGCCCCCACAACAACGGAGACCACCCGGCCACAACGACCGCGTGCCTTGTCGAAACCTGTCTCTTATACACATCTGACGCTGCCGACGAAGAGGATAGTGTAGA
>NZ_JOHO01000146.1 GCF_000719705.1 Streptomyces sp. NRRL S-350
CGGCATACGAGATTTCTGCCTGTCTCGTGGGCTCGGAGATGTGTATAAGAGACAGGGTCGGGGCCGGGGCTGGGGCGACACCGTGCGCTGGGTCCAGGACGCGCTCGGGCCCGGCGAGCGGATCGTGGCGGTGACACCGCTCAAGGGCGGGTGGACCTCGCGGATGCGCCGCCTGGACGTGGAGCGCCCCGGCGGCGCCCCGTACGCGCTGGTGCTGCGCTCCTTCGTCAAGCCGTTCTACCGCCGCCACGCCCCCGCGCTGCTGGCGCGGGAGGCCGGTGTGCTGCGCCTGCTGGAGGACGGCGGTGTCCCGGCCGCGCGGCTGCGCGCGGTGGACGGGCACGGCGAGCGCTGCGACCACCCGTCGCTGGTGATGACCCGTCTGCCGGGCCGTGTGCGGGTGGCCGAGGACGGGGACGTGGCGCGGCGCGCGGACCTGCTGGCCGCCCAGCTGGCCGCCGTCCACGCCGTGGAGGTCGCCGACGGCGAGCGCCCGCGCGCCTGGCAGGCGTGGACCGGTCCCGAGCGCGTCCGGGTCCCGGCCGCCACCGCACGGCCCGGGCTGTGGGCGCGGGCGGTGGAGGAGATCCGCCGCGAGGCGCCCGCGCACCGCCCGTGCTTCCTGCACCGCGACTTCCACCCCGGCAACGTGCTGTTCACCGGCACGGGCACCGCCCTGGCGGTCAGCGGGGTCGTCGACTGGGTGGAGACCTCCTGGGGCCCGGCCGACCTCGACGTCGCCCACTGCTCCACCGCCCTGGCCCTGCTGCACGGCCCCGACGCCGGCCTGGCCTTCGCCGACCGCTACCGCGCGGCGGCGGGCGCCGACCTCGCCGACGACCGCGACCACCTGTACTGGCGCCTGCTGGACGCCCTGGCCTTCGCCCCCGACGCGCACAAGGTCGCCGGGCCCTGGCGCGACCTGGGCCGCACCGACCTGACCCCCGCCGTCCTGACCGCCCGCCTGGAGGACTACCTGCAGGCCCTCCTCGACCGCCACGCCTGACCGCGACGGCACCGCCGAGGGGCCGGCCCCGGGGCCGGCGGCGCGGCAGGGGCAGGGGACGGTCAGCGGTGGCCCAGCACGTTGACGACCCGTCCGGAGGGGTCGCGGACGAAGAACCGCCGCACGCCCCACTCCTCGTCCTGCAAGGGGTGGAGGATCTGCGCCCCGCTGTCGCGCAGCAGCGCGTAGGCCGCGTCCACGTCGTCCACCTCCACGCTCAGGTCGGGGTCGACCGGCGCGGTCCTGTCACCGGTCATCACGCTGATCTGCGCCCCCGGACTGGACGGGGAGGCGAGCGTCACGATCCAGCCGTGGTCCATGACCTCCTCGAAACCCAGCAGGCCGTAGAACTCCCGGCTCTCCTGCACGGCCTGCGAGCGGATGTTGGGCACGACACGGCGAACGGCCATCGATGACTCCCCACGGGAACGGACCTGTCCTGACCTCCCCAGGGGTACTACGGCCCGGCCCCCGCCGCACGGGCTTTCCACGACACACCCCCACGGCCCACGGCCCGCCCGGCCCCCACCACACCGGCCGGACCGGCCGGACCGGGCAGTCCGGGCAGTCCGGGCGGTCCGGGCAGTCCGGGCGGTCCGGGCGGTCCGGGCGGTCCGGGCGGTCCGGGCGAGGCCGCCAGACGCCACGCCGGACCCGGACCCGGACCCGGACGGCAACGCCGGACCCCGGACGCCACGCCGACGCCGTACGGCAACGACGGGTCCGGACGCCACGCCGGGATCCGGGCGGCCGGTGGGGGACGTGGAGGGCGGGCGACGGCAGCCGCGCGTGCGCACCGCGGGGGCTTCCCCCACCGGGTGCGGGAGGCCCCCGCTGCCGGCACCGCCCGCCACCGGCCGCCACCGGCCTGCGACAGGAGCGCCGACCACGACCGGCAGGCGCCCCGCACCGGCCGCTCGTCAAAGCCCCGGCAGCGGACGGCAGTTCGGAGCGGTTCCGGACCGCCCCCGACAGCCCTCCCCCGGCAGCCCCGGCGGCCCCTTCCGGGGGGCCGTGACCGTTCACCGCGGCCCGGGCGGCCCCGGGCGGCCCCGGCCGGCCGCCGGACCCAGGCGGGGCCGAGTCAGCCCCCACCCGGCCGCCGCCCGACGACGATCCCGGCGCCGGACCGGCGGCGGACCGGCGGCGGACGGGCGCCGGAGGGGCGGCGGGCAGGCGCCGGAGGGGCGGCGGGCAGGCGGCAGAGGGGCGGCGGAGGGGCGGCGGAGGCGCCGGAGGGGCGGCGAGGGCGGCGGAGGGGCGGCGGGCGGGCGCTCCCGCCGGCGCGCGGCCCGCGACTGCGGCGACAAGAAGGCCTCCCGGGGCGGCCCGTCGGCGGGGCCGCCTCGCGCCCTGGCGCCGAGCGGCCGGCGCGCAGCACCACTCCCCCACCCCTCTGGGCCCGCCCCGTCCCTGCCGCCGCGACGGCCGGTCCGTGTGGCCACGCGGACCGGCGAAACGCTCCTTCGGCACCGCCCGCACAGGCGGCCGCCTCCGCCGGGTCCACGGCGATCGCCCACGCCCGCACACGAGTTCCCCCCGGGCCGCGCCACCCGCGACGGGACGAGCCCCCCACCCCCGCACCGCCCCTCCCCGCACCGAGCCGCCCCGA
>NZ_JOHO01000147.1 GCF_000719705.1 Streptomyces sp. NRRL S-350
CCCATCAACTGGCACGCCTACTACGCCCACACCAACCCCCACACCACCCCCCTCCCCACCTACCCCTTCCAACACCACCGCTACTGGCTCGACCAGTCCGGGAAACCGCAGCGTGCCGACAGCACCGTCGATGCCGCCGAGTCCCGTTTCTGGAACGCGGTCGAACGTCAGGACCTCCCGGCGCTGTCCCGTGAACTGGGCGAGGATCACGGCCAACTCTCCGACGTGCTGCCGGTGTTGGCCGACTGGCGACGCCGCCACCGGGAACAGTCCGCGGTGGACTCCTGGCGGTACCGCACAACCTGGGCTCCGTTGACCGTCGAGGCCCGCCGGCTCTCCGGCACCTGGATCGTCGTCGCGGCCCCAGCCCAGCACGACCATCCCGATGTCCTGGCGGTCCTCACGGCGCTGAGCGCCGGCGGCGCCGAGCCCCGGCTCGTGGCCCCCTCCGAGACCGACGTGTCGGAGGCCACCGGTGTGGTCTCCCTGCTGGCGCTGGACGACGAGCCCGACGACACCCACCCGACGTTGTCGCGGGGGCTTGCCGCGACCGTCGCACTGGTTCAGGAGCTGCAGCGCGCCGGGTCGACCGTGCGGCTTTGGTGCCTGACTCGCGGGGCCGTCGCCATCGGCCGGTCCGAGCTGCTGCGTTCCCCGTCCCAGGCGCAGTTCTGGGGGATGGGACGAGCCGTCGCGCTCGAATGGCCGGAAGGCTGGGGCGGACTCGTCGACCTGCCCGCCGTTCTCGACGACCGGACTCTGTCCCGGCTGCCCTCGGTGTTGGCCGGTGAGAGTGGCGAGGACCAGCTGGCCCTCCGCGTTTCGGGTGTCTTCGGCCGGCGTCTCGTCCGCGCCTCGCGCGACGCGCCGGACCGTACTCCTTGGCAGCCTCGCGGCACTGTGCTCATCACCGGCGGCACGGGTGCGCTGGGTGGGCACGTCGCGCGCCGGCTCGCGCACCGTGGCGCCGAGCACCTGCTGCTCGTCGGCCGCAGCGGGCCGGCCGCGGCGGGTGCAGCCGCCCTGGAAGCAGAACTGTCAGCCGCGGGGGCCCGGGTCACCATCGCAGCGTGTGACGTGTCCGACCGCGCAGCCGTCGCGGAGCTCCTGGCGGCCGTGCCCCAGGAGCTGCCGTTGACCGCCGTCGTCCACGCCGCAGGCGTCGGGCAGCTGACACCGCTCGTGGACCTCGGCATCGACGAGTTCGCCGAGATCGTGCGGGCGAAGACGGCCGGTGCCACCAACCTCGACCAGCTGCTGGGCGAACGCGAACTGGATGCCTTCGTCCTCTTCTCCTCGGTGTCCGGTGTCTGGGGCACTGGCGGGCAGGCGGCCTACGGAGCGGCGAACGCCCATCTCGACGCCCTCGCCCGCAACCGCCGGGACCGCGGTCTCGCCGCGACCTCGGTCGCCTGGGGCCCCTGGGCGGGAGAGGGCATGGCGGCCCAGGGCGAGTCGGGTGAGCACATGCGTCGCCGCGGACTGCCCCCGATCCAGCCGGATCTCGCGATCGCGGCGCTCGAACAGGCGACCAGTGAGAACGAGCCCTGCCACACCGTGGCGGACGTGCGCTGGGAAAGCTTCCTGCCCCTGTTCACCTCGGCCCGCCCCAGTGCCCTGCTCTCCGGCCTGCCGGAGGCACGCGCACTGCTGAGCGCGCCGGAGGAGCCCCGAGCCACGAACCCGGACCGCTTCTCGGGGCTCGGTGCCGCCGAGCGCCGGGCCCGGCTGCTGGCAGCGGTCACGTCCGAGGCTGCTGCGGTGCTGGGGCACGCCACGGCCGACGACGTCGCCCCGGACCGGGCGTTCCGCGACCTCGGCTTCGATTCGCTCACTGCGGTGGAACTGCGCAACCGCCTTGGCGCCGTCCTCGGCGTCCCGCTGCCGACCACGCTGGTCTTCGACTACCCGAACCCGGAAAGCCTGGTCTCCCACCTGCTGACGCTGTTCGGCGACGACCAGGCTGACGACGACGGGGCGGACCTCGTCCCCCTGTCCGACGACCCGATGGCCGTCGTCGGCATCGGCTGCCGCTTTCCCGGCGGGGTGCGCACCCCCGAGGACCTGTGGCAGCTCCTGGTGGCGGGCGGCGACGCCGTGTCCGGTTTCCCCACCGACCGCGGCTGGGATCTCGCGTCGTTGCTGTCCGACGTCGGCACGCACGGCAGCAGCACCCCGGACTCGGGTGGATTCCTGTACGACGCGGCGGAGTTCGACGCGGAGTTCTTCGGCATCTCGCCACGCGAGGCACGGGCGATGGATCCGCAGCAGCGGCTGCTGCTGGAGACCGCGTGGGAGGCGTTCGAGCGCGCGGGCATCGACCCGCGGTCCCTGCGCGGCAGCCGGACCGGCGTCTTCGTGGGCGGCAACAGCCAGGACTACGCCACGTTGCTCTACAACGACGCGCAGGGCACCGAAGGGCATCTCCTCACGGGCAACACGCCGAGCGTGGCGTCCGGTCGGATCGCCTACACCTTCGGTCTCGAAGGCCCCGCCGTCACCATCGACACCGCCTGCTCGTCCTCCCTCGTCGCCGTCCACCTCGCCGCCAACGCCCTGCGCAACGGCGAAT
>NZ_JOHO01000148.1 GCF_000719705.1 Streptomyces sp. NRRL S-350
CAGGCCAACTACGCCGCCGCCAACGCCTACCTGGACGCCCTCGCCCACCACCGCACCAGCACCGGGCACCCCACCACCAGCCTCGCCTGGGGACCGTGGACCACCGGCATGGCGGCCACCGTCGGCGAGGCGGGCCGCAGGCGGCTGAGCGGGACCGGTCTCACCCCGATCGACGAGCCGACGGGACGGTCCCTGTTCGACGCGGCCGCCACGGCCGGCGGCCCGGTCCTGTTCCCGTTGCCGCTGAACCGGACCGCGCTCCGACGCCGCGCCGCCGACGCCGCGCTGCCTCCCGTGCTGCGCGATCTGGTGCCGGCACCGACGCGGGCGACGACGGCGAGCGCCCCGACGCGGGCCCTGGCGGACACCCTGCGCGAGCTGTCGCCGGACGAACAACGGGACAGGATCGCCCAGTTGGTTCTCAGTCGGACCGCCGCCATCGCGGGGCACGACTCGGGCGGGGCCATCGCGATGGACCGGCCGTTCACCGAGCACGGATTCGACTCGCTGATGGCGGTGGAGCTGCGCGGTGCGCTCGACGCGGCCACCGGTCTGCGGCTGCCCGCGACGCTGGTCTTCGACCATCCGACACCCGCGGAGCTGTGCGACTACCTGCTGTCCCTGCTCGGCCCGGGCCGGTCCTCGGAACCGGAGTCGATCTTCGCCGAGATCGACCGGCTGGAGGTGAACCTCGGGCAGGTCGGTCAGCGGCACGCGGCGCAGGTGCGCAGTCGGCTCCGGTCGCTGCTCAACGCCTGGGAGAAGAACACCGGCGAGGACGACCGGGGCGACGGCGCCGCCGAACTGACGGCGGCGGATTTGGAAGACATGTTCGACATCATTGACGACGAGCTGGGCTTGTCCTGATGGGATTGGTGTGACGTGGACCAGGATAAGACGCTCCAGTACCTCAAGCGGCTCACCACCGAGCTGCGGGACACCCGGCAGCGGCTGCGTGCCGTGGAGGAGAGCAGTCACGAGCCCCTGGCGGTGGTGGGCATGGCCTGCCGGTACCCGGGCGGCGTGACGACACCGGAACAACTGTGGCAGCTCGTCGAAGCCGAGCAGGACGCCATCGGCGGCTTCCCCCGCGACCGCGGCTGGGACATCGAGGGGATGCGGTCGGCGCGCCCCGGCGACGCCGGAAGCAGCAACACCCTGCAGGGCGGGTTCCTGTACGACGCGGCGGAGTTCGACGCGGAGTTCTTCGGCATCTCGCCACGCGAGGCCGTGTCGATGGACCCGCAGCAACGACTGCTGCTGGAGACCGCGTGGGAGGCGGTCGAGGCCGCACAGATCGATCCTGGCTCGCTGCGGGGCAGCCGCACCGGCGTGTTCGCGGGCATCATGTACCACGACTACGCCTCCCGGCTGGCGCGGATACCGGACGTCGCGGAGGGATACCTCGGCACCGGCAACTCCGGCAGCATCCTCTCGGGCCGGATCGCCTACACGCTCGGGCTGGAGGGGCCGGCGGTCACCATCGACACCGCGTGCTCCTCGTCGCTGGTGGCGCTGCACCTCGCCGCTCAGGCACTGCGGCGCGGGGAGTGCTCACTGGCTCTGGTCGGTGGTGTGACCGTGATGGCCAGTCCGGCGCCGTTCATCGACTTCAGCAAGCAGCAGGGCCTCTCGTCGGACGGCCGGTGCAAGGCCTTCTCCGACGCCGCCGACGGCACCGGCTGGGCCGAGGGCGCCGGCATCCTGCTCGTGGAGCGGCTGTCGGATGCCCAGCGCAACGGTCACACCGTCCTGGCGGTGGTGCGCGGATCCGCAGTGAACCAGGACGGTCGCTCGAACGGCCTCACCGCTCCGAACGGGCCGTCGCAGCAGCGGGTCGTTCGTGACGCCCTCATCGACGCGGGGCTCCGACCCGACCAGGTCGACGCGGTGGAGGCGCACGGCACCGGCACCCGCCTCGGCGACCCGATCGAGGCGCAGGCGCTGCTGGCGGCCTACGGCCAGGACCGTGAACAGCCCCTCTGGCTGGGCTCGGTGAAGTCCAACATCGGCCACACCCAGGCCGCCGCCGGCGTCGCGGGCGTGATCAAGATGGTGATGGCGATGCGGCACGGGGTGCTGCCCCGCACCCTGCACGTCGAGGTGCCGAGCACCCAGGTCGACTGGACCGCCGGCGCCGTTTCCCTGCTGACCGAATCGGTCGCCTGGCCCGAACGTGACGGGACCCGCCGGGCAGGGGTGTCGTCCTTCGGCTTCAGCGGGACGAACGCGCACGTCATCCTCGAGCAGCCGCCCGCCGCCGAGAAGCCGGAGGAGCGTGCCGGCACCGCCCTGCCCGTGGTCCCGTGGCTGCTCTCCGGTCGGGACGAGCAGGCCCTGCGGGACACCGCGGCCCGACTCGCGGACGCCCTCACCGACGACACCTCACCACTCGACACCGGCTACACCCTCGCCACCACCCGCACGGCCTTCGACCACCGCGCCGTCGTCCTGGCCCGCGACCCCCACGAACAACGCCAAGCCCTCACCGCACTGGCCCAGGGCACCCCCCACCCACAGGTGATCACCGGCCGGGGTGGCGACGGAACCCTGACGATGGT
>NZ_JOHO01000149.1 GCF_000719705.1 Streptomyces sp. NRRL S-350
GAGCTTCCGCCGCCCCTGAGGGCTCCGGTCCTCGCGGATCTCGAAGGTCATCGCATCCCCTGAACTGGGGTGTTGCAACAACCACTAGAACCCAAGGAAGCCGTTCCGGGCCCTTCATGCGCGTCGGCGGACGCGCGGGTCAAATCACTGTCCGACGGGCCCCTGGGCGGCCGCGTGGGCGCCGCGGGCGCCCTCGGCGAGCCCCTCGGCCTCGGCGGCGGCCGCGGCCTCCGCCTCGGCCCGCGCCAGGTCCTCCGGGGACGGCATCGGCAGCGCGGCCAGGTAGGTCGAGGCGATCAGCTGGCCGACGGTCGGGTAGGCGCCCAGCGGCGCCGCCGACGGGCAGCCGGTCTCCTCCGCGGCCGTGGCCAGCAGCTCGGAGTCGGCCTCCGGACCGATCACCAGCGGGGCCAGCGCCGGGCGCTGCGAGCCGGTCTCCTTGAGGTGGTTGACGGCCGCGGCGACCGAGCCGGGTACGTCGAGGGCGGCGGCGACGACCGGGACGGCCAGGCGGGCGGCCAGCAGCACGCCGGTGATGCCGGCCGCGGCGGCCGCGTCCTCACCGCCGACGGTGGTCAGGACCACGCCGTCCGCGGCGGTCGCGATGGCGAACAGCCGGGCGCGGTCGGCGCGGGCCAGCCCGGCCTCGGAGAGCCGAACGTGCACGGCCTCGGCGAGCAGCGGGTGCGGGCCGAGGGCGTCGGTGACGGGCGCGCCGTACTCGGCGGCGAGCGCGTGGAGTTCGGGCAGGAAGTCGTGCGGACCGGGCACCAGCGGCACCAGGACGGGCATCGGCAGCCCGGCCTCGGCGGTGGCCGCCAGGAGCTCGGTGACGGTGCGGTCGTCGCCGCCCCCGCCCTCGGGGAACTCGCGGGGGAGGTAGCCGACCGCCGCCTGGACGCCGTTCTGCTCGCTGCGGACGATCGACAGCAGCTCCTCGACGACCGACCGGGACTCGGGCCCGGCGGCCGCGGGCACGGCGAGCACCAGGGCAGGGGCGCCGGCCGGGATCTCGGGGCGCTCGGGACGACGGTGGCGCCCCCGCGCACGGGAGCCTGGAGTGCGGACGGGCAGTGGCGCGCCCGGGATGGCTGCGGTGCTCATGCCGGAGATCGTAGGACATCGGCCCGTCAGGCCTGCAGTCGGCTGCCGATCGGGTTCCGCGCGGTCGCGGCGCGGGCCGGGGCGGATCCGGGGCGTTTCCCGTCCCGGTCCGGGTGGTTTGCCTACAATCGGGACATACTTCGCCCAACCCCCGCGTGGGTGTGGGTCCTTGCCTTGACGTGTCCGGTGGGGCGCGGCGTTGCGACCGGGGTGCGTGAGATGTCTCACAGTATGGAGCTCGCCTGACGCAGGGTCACGGCGGTGCGACTCCCGGCGCTCGAAGATCAACATTCAGCGGGTGGCCGCTCACGGCCGGTTATCGCGGGCTCGACGATTCAATCGGCTATGTCCGTTTACGTACCGCCAGAAGAAGGGCCCGTGAAGAGTTGAAGGCCGCGGGTAAAAGGCCTCGTGCACCTGCACTGTCCCGTGCTGATGCACGTGCACTGCAGCTATCATCGCGTCAAGTGAGGCGTTGTGCCGGACCGGTACGGGGCCGGTCCGTTCGTTCGGCGGTGCCGGGGCGCCGCGCTGGACGACAACTCCGGAGCTCTTCGGGAGACTTCTATGCACGACTCGCAAGACACGCACGGCTCGTTCGGCACCTACAACGGGATGGCCGCCGCCGATCTCCAGGGGGTGGTCTGGCAGAAGAGCCGGCACAGCAACTCCCAGGGCAACTGCGTCGAGTTCGCGGCCCTGCCGGGCGGCGATGTGGCGATGCGCAACTCGCGGTTCCCGGACGGGCCGGCGCTCATATACACCCGGGCCGAGATAGCCGCCCTGCTGCTGGGGGCCAAGGACGGGGAGTTCGACCACCTGGCGGTCTGACCGGCCGCCGCGCTTCACCATCGGGGGGCCGTCGTGGGTGCCGACACCGCGACGGCCTTTTTGCTTTTCTTCTCTTTACCTCTGCAACTCCGACAACTCCCGGGAGGTTCCCGGCGTGTGTGGTTCCGCGAGGGTGCTTCCGGGTGTGGGTCCGACGAAACGACCCCGAGCCCGGCGAATGACCAGTAGTCCGGCGGCCGACCCGTGGCCCGGCGGAAACGACCCGGGGTGTGGTGTCTCCCGGGGTTCCCTCCGACCGGCTGCTTACCGGTCGCCGCCCGCGGCGCGATCGACCCGTGCGTCACGCCGCCCGCCCGCCGACCGCGACCGCCCGAGTGCTAGGGCCCGTGTGATGTTGTGATCAGCTGGGCGGTCGCACAAGGTCGTCTATCCAGATCATCGAGGCGCGGAGGTGAAGGCCTGCGAGGTAGCTC
>NZ_JOHO01000150.1 GCF_000719705.1 Streptomyces sp. NRRL S-350
CTTGCCGCCGCGCACCGATCCTTGGACGGCTTGGGGGCTGGGTGTGCCGTTGGCTACGGCGGCCAGTGCGGCCAGCAGTTCCTCCCGGTCGGCACCGAAGACCATGGCCCGGTGCGCGAACAGCGTCCGCCCGGCCGCGAGGGCCTGGGCGACCTCGGCCGGGTGTCGGTCGCTGTCGGCTCCGATGAACTCGCCGATTCGGGCGGCCTGTTCGCGCAGCGCGGGTTCACTCTTCGCCGAGAGCAGCAGCGGCAGGAGGGCCTGCGGATCGGCCTGCGGCTCGGGCTGGGCCGCGGTCTGGGCGGTCTCCGGGGCGGCCTCCAGGATGATGTGGGCGTTGGTGCCGCTGATGCCGAAGGAGGAGACGGCGGCCCGGCGCGGGTGGCCGGTCTCGGGCCACTCCCGGGCCTCGGTGAGCAGTTCGACCGCGCCGGCGGTCCAGTCGACGTGTGGGGTCGGTTCGTCCACGTGCAGGGTCTTCGGCAGCACGCCGTGGCGCATCGCCTCGATCATCTTGATGATCCCGCCGACGCCGGCCGCGGCCTGGGTGTGGCCGATGTTGGACTTCAACGAGCCCAGCCAGAGCGGCTGTTCGGGATCGCGCTGCTGCCCGTAGGTGGCCAGCAGGGCCTCCGCCTCGATCGGGTCGCCCAGCGTGGTGCCGGTGCCATGGGCCTCGACCGCGTCGACCTGGTCGACCGTGAGCCGGGCGTCGGCCAGCGCGGCGCGGATCACCCGCTCCTGCGAGGGACCGTTCGGCGCGGTGAGCTGGCTGCTCTTGCCGTCCTGGTTCATTGCTGTGCCGCGGATGACCGCGAGCACCGGGTGCCCGGCGGCCTGGGCGTCGGAGAGCCGCTCCAGCAGGAGCATGCCGGCACCTTCCGCCCAGGCGACGCCGTCGGCGGAGCCGGCGAAGGACTTGCACCGCCCGTCCGGGGAGAGCCCGCGTTGGCGGCTGAACTCCAGGAAGGTGGTGGGTGTGGCCATCACGGTGACGCCGCCGGCCAGGGCCATGGTGCACTCGCCCCGCCGCAGCGCCTGGACGGCCAGGTGGAGCGCCACCAGCGAGGAGGAGCACGCGGTGTCGACGCTGACCGCCGGGCCCTCCAGTCCGAAGGTGTAGGAGATCCGGCCGGAGGCCACGCTGCCGGCGCTGCCGGTGCTGAGGTAGCCCTCGAAGCCGTCCGGGGTCCGGTCCGCCAGGCGGGTGCCGTAGTCGTAGTACATGACGCCGGTGAAGACCCCGACCGGCTTGCCGTGCAGGTTGTCCGGGGCGATCCCGGCCCGCTCGAACGCCTCCCAGCTGGTCTCCAGCAGCAGCCGCTGCTGAGGGTCGACGGCGAGGGCTTCGCGCGGGCTGATGCCGAAGAACTCGGGGTCGAACCGGTCGGCGTCGTAGAGGAAGCCGCCGTGGCGGGTGTAGGTCTTGCCGCGGGCGTCCGGGTCGGGGTCGTACATCTCCTCGATGTTCCAGCCGCGTCCGTCGGGGAAGTCGCCGATCGCGTCGACGCCGTCGGCGACCAGCCGCCAGAGCTGTTCGGGCGTTGTCACCCCGCCGGGGTACCGGCAGCCCATGCCGACGACGGCGATCGCGTCCTCGGCTCCGGCCGCCGGTGTGACCGGGGCCGGAGCGGCGAACTCCGTCTCCTTGCCGAGGAGTTCGCCCCGCAGGTAGGCGGCGAGCGCGGTGGGGGTGGGGTGGTTGAAGACGAGCGTCGCGGGCAGGCGCAGCCCGGTGGCGCGGGCGAGCGTGTTGCGCAGTTCGACGGCGGTCAGCGAGTCCAGGCCCAGCTCCAGGAAGCCGCGGTGGGCCGGGATCGCGTCGGGCTCGGAGTGGTGCAGCGCGGTGGCGAGTTGGGCGCGGACGAGGTCGAGCAGGGCCTGGTCCTGGGCCTCCGGGGAGAGACCGGCCAGGCGGGCCCGCAGACCGTGCTCGTCGGCCGGTCCGGCGTGCGCGCTGCGGCGCGGCACCGGCCCGACCAGGCCGCGCAGCAGCGGCTGGACGCCCGTGTCCGCGGCGCGCTGCCGCAGCGCGGCGAGGTCGAACCGGGCCGGCACGGTGACCGGGAGGTCCGTGCCGAGGGCGGCGTCGAACAGGGCGAGCGCCTCCGCGGTGGCCTGCGGCAGGATTCCGCGCCGGGCCATGCGGGCGCGGGCGGTGTCGCCCACGCCGCCGGTGAGCGCGCTGTCCTGGGCCCAGAGCCCCCAGGCGAGGGAGTGGGCGGGGAGGCCGTGGGTGTGGCGGTGGGTGGCGAGGGCGTCGAGGTAGGCGTTGGCGGCGGCGTAGTTGGCTTGTCCGGGG
>NZ_JOHO01000151.1 GCF_000719705.1 Streptomyces sp. NRRL S-350
GCCCTGCCCTCCGTCTCCTCCCCCGCCTCCCCCGCCTCCCCTGCGATCCGCAGCTTCGACGGCCTCCAGGTGGACACCGACAGCATGGAGGTGCGGGTCGACGGAAGCCTCGTCCCCCTCACCCCCACCGAACTGCGGCTGCTGCTGGAGTTCACCGCCGCACCCGGCATCGTCCTGGAGCGCTCCACCCTGCTCGAACGGGTCTGGGACTACGAGTGGGGCGCCGACACCCGGGTCGTGGACGTCCACGTGCAACGGCTGCGCGCCAAGATCGGCTCCGGCCGGATCGAGACCGTCCGCGGATTCGGCTACAAGCTGCGGCGCCCCGCATGACCCTGCGCCGCCAGATCGCCACCGCCGTCGCCGCCATCGCCGTCCTGGTCGCGGTGGCCGTCGGCCTGCTGGTCCACCAGGCGACGATCCGCCAGCACGTCGACCAGGCCCGCTCCGCCGCCCTCGCCGCCCTCGACTCGTCCCTGGCCGGCTACCAGCGCAGCGGCGAGGTGACCGGCCGCGGCGCCGCCCTGAACGACCCCGCCCTCCCCACCCGGCTGCGCGCCCTCGCCGAGAGCGGCCGACAGGGCTCGCTGCTCGCGGCCGACGGCAAGGGCGAGTCCATGTGGGCCGCAGGACCGGTCCGGAACGGGACGTTCTCCGTCCGGCTGGACTTCACCCAGGACCGGCAGGCCATCGCCGACCTCGACCGGATCATCCTGCTCACCGTCGCCGCCGCCGTCTTCACCACCGTGCTGGCCGGCGTCCTCGTCGCCGACCGGATCAGCCGCCGGCTGCGCACCGCCGCCACCGCCGCCCGGGGCATCGCCGCCGGCGGGACGGACACCCGGATCGGCGAACTCATCGACGGCAAGGACGAGGTCGCCGACCTCGCCGCCGCCGTCGACCTGATGTCCCGCACCCTGCACCGCCGCCTCGCCGACGAACAGCGTTTCACCGCCGACGTCGCCCACGAACTGCGCACCCCGCTCACCGGCCTGGTCACCGCCGCCGAACTCCTACCGCCCGGCCGGCCCACCGAACTCGTCCGCAACCGGGTCCAAGCCCTGCGCGGCCTGGTCGAGGACCTCCTGGAGGTCTCCCGCCTGGACGCCGACGCCGAGGCCCCCGACGTCTCCGCCATCCCCATGGAACGCGCCGTCCGCCGGACCGTCGCCCTCACCGGACTGGACGTCACCGTCGAGGTCGCCGCCGACCTCCGAGTCCGCACCGACCTACGCCGACTGGACCGCATCCTCGGAAACCTGCTGCTCAACGCCCACCGCCACGGCGCCGCCCCCGTCCACCTCCACGTCGACGGCCGCCGCATCACCGTCCGCGACCACGGCCCCGGCTACCCGGACGACCTCCTCCACCACGGCCCCCAGCGCTTCCGCACCAACGCCCCCGAACGCGGCCGCGGCCACGGCCTCGGCCTCACCATCGCCACCGGCCACGCCCGCGTCATCGACGCCACCCTGACCTTCACCAACCACCCCGCCGGCGGCGCCGTCGCCACCCTGACCCTCCCGCCCGACTGACGCCCGGGAACGCCGGTGGGCCCCCCCGACAGAAAGGCGAGGGGGGCCACCCGCGGGGGCACCCTCGGGTCCGGGACGCCCCCCCCCCCCCCCACCGGCCCGGCCCGCGTCATCGACCCCCCCCAAACCTCCCCCACCCCCCCCACCGGCGGAGCCACTGTCGGTTCCGGACCGACGCCCCCGCTCCACAAATCCTCCCACCCGGTGTCTCGCACACGAGGGCAGAGCCGAGGGCAGCTCCCAGGGCAGCTCCGAGGGCAGTGAAGAAGACCGCGACGACGGCAGCGACGACGGCGGTGAAGCCGCCCACGCGGCGGGCCTGGCGGCCGTCGACGTCCGACCCGGTCACCCGCCGGTCCCGCTGACACGGTCGGACCGGGCACGTGCCGCGCGGGCGGACCGTGCCCGGTCGCGATCGCCGTCGATCAGGCGGGCCATCGCTTCACCGCTTCAGCGCTTCACCGGGTCAGCGGATCAGCGGATCAGCGGGCCAGCGCTTCACCGTGTCAGCGCTTCAGCGTGAGGACGCCCGGCTGCCAGGGCAGCTTGTCGTAGGGGCCGCTCGCCGTGGGGGACTTGCCCTGGTAGAGGAACTGAAGGTTGCAGGGGTCGATGGTCATGGTCTGGTCGGGGTTGTTGCGGACGAGGTCGCCGTGGCTGATGTCGTTGGTCCAGGTGGCGCCGCTGTTGGCCTTG
>NZ_JOHO01000152.1 GCF_000719705.1 Streptomyces sp. NRRL S-350
CCGGGTGGAGATCGGCTCGGGTGGCTGGAACGGCATGAACAACACGGCGGTCGGCGACTTCAACGGTGACGGCAAGGACGATGTCGTGGTGACGGAGACCTCGACCGGCAAGTTGTGGTTGTACCCGGGGACGGGCAGTGGTCTGGGCAGCCGGGTGGAGATCGGCTCGGGGGGGTGGGACGGGGTGAGCAAGAACGTCAGCCCGGGCGACATGAACAAGGACGGCCGGGACGACCTGGTGGCGACGGAGACCTCGACCGGGAAGCT
Source organism: Streptomyces sp. NRRL S-350 (assembly GCF_000719705.1). Taxonomy (GTDB): domain Bacteria; phylum Actinomycetota; class Actinomycetes; order Streptomycetales; family Streptomycetaceae; genus Kitasatospora. The sequence continues at coordinate 268 of NZ_JOHO01000152.1, forward strand.
GTGGCTGTACCCGGGGACGGGCAGTGGTCTGGGTGACCGGGTGGAGATCGGCTCGGGTGGCTGGAACGGCATCTCCGATTACGCGGGTGCGGACTTCACCGGTGACGGCATCGGCGACCTGGCGGCGGTGGAGTCCGCCCCGGGCGAGACCGGGAAGCTCTACCTCTACAAGGGCACCGGCAACGGCCTGACCTCCCGCACCGAGATCGGCTCCGGCGGCTGGTAGACCGCACACCGGCTCCGCCGGCCGTTCCCGGCCGGCCGCCGAAACCGGGGGCGGGCCCGCCACCACCGTACGGGCCCGCCCCCGCACTCCCCGCTCACCCTCCCCGCTCGCCCTTCCCGCTCACCTGTCCCCGCCCCGCCGCGTGCAGCCCTGCCCGGATCCCGCCCCGGGTGGCTCCGCCCTGCCCGTTTCTTGGAGAGATCCGTGAACCACCACCGTCTGAGGGGTGTCGCCGCGCTCGCCGTGGCGGCCGGCGCCCTCACCGCAACCCTGCCGCTGGGCCCGGCCGCCCAGGCGGCCGAGCGCGGCACCCCCGAACCAGCCGCCGCTGCCCAGAGCGTCAAGACCGTCTCCTACCAGGGACTTTCGCTCCAGGTGCCGTCGAGCTGGTCGGTGGTCGACCTGGCCCAGGCGCCCGACACCTGCGTCCGGCTCGACCGGAACACCGTCTACCTCGGCCACCCCGGCGCCGACCAGAACTGCCCGACCCACCTGATCGGGGACAAGGCGGACGCACTGGTCGTCGAGACCTTCGCCGGCGCCGCCGAGCGGGCCGACCTCCCCACCGTCGCGGTGCCCGCCGGCCACGGCGTCCCGACCCTGCCGGACAGCGCCGGCCTGGAGGCGCGGGTGGCTTTCGAGGGGGCCGGCGTCTATGTGACGGCCAGTCATACTCCGTCCACGGCAGCCGCGGTGCAGCGGGTCCTCGCCACCGTGTCGATCGGCGGCGGCGCCACCGCGGCCCCGCTGCCGCAGCCGTCGAAAGCCGTGCCCGGCGCGCTCGCCGCACCCGCCGGGACGGCGGCGGCCGCGTCGGCGACGCCGAGCACCGGCTACACCGGCAAGGCGTTCGACGCCTGCGCCGCCCCCTCCTCAGGCGCGATGGCGGACTGGGGCTCCTCGCCGTACCGGGGGGTGGGCATCTACATCGGCGGCCCGACCCGGGTCTGTGCGCAGAACAACCTCAGCGCGTCGTGGGTGGCGCAGCAGAGCGGCGCCGGCTGGCACCTGCTGCCCATCTACGCGGGCACCCAGGCCGCGGGGATCTCCTCCTCGGATGCCGAGGGCCAGGGCCGGGCCGCGGCGGACGCCGCCGTCACGCTGGCCAAGAACCTGGGCTTCACCACCTCCACGGTGCTGTACGTCGACATGGAGGCGTACTCCTCCGGCTACCGCACGAACGTGCTGAACTACCTGTCGGGCTGGACGAGTCGGCTGCACGAGCTCGACTTCCGATCCGGCGTGTACAGTTCCTCGTCCAGCGGGATCAAGGACATGGTCGCCGCGTACACCTCGTCCGGCTTCGACCGCCCCGACGTGGCATGGGCCGCGAACTGGAACAACGCCGCGGACACCGACGACAGCTACATCCCGGCGGGCTACTGGTCCAACCACCAGCGCGTCCACCAGTACGCCGGTGACGTCACGGAGTCGTACGGCGGGACCACCCTCAACATCGACCGGAACTACGTCGACGTCGCCGCCCAGGCCTCGACGGGCGACCCGGGGATGACGAACCTGACGGCGGGTGACTTCAACGGTGACGGCCGGAAGGACCTGGTCGCCGTGGAGGTGTCGACCGGCAAGCTGTTCTCCTAC
>NZ_JOHO01000153.1 GCF_000719705.1 Streptomyces sp. NRRL S-350
CCACCACCTACCTCGAAATAGGCCCCACCGCCTCCCTCACCCCCCACCTCCCCACCCACGCCCTCACCAGCCTCCACAAGAACCAACCCGAAACCCACACCATCACCACCGCCCTCGCCCACCTCACCACCCACGGCACCCCCATCAACTGGCACGCCTACTACGCCCACACCAAACCCCACACCACCCCCCTCCCCACCTACCCCTTCCAACACCACCGCTACTGGCCGAACGCTTCGGCCATGCACCAGCGGGGAGCCCGGTCCGAGCACCCGCTGCTCGCATCGAGCGTGGATCTGGCACACAGCAGCGGCGTGCTGCTCACCGGTCGCTTCTCCGTCGCCTCCCATCCGTGGCTGGCCGACCACGTCGTCGCCGGCGTGATCGTCTTCCCCGGTACCGCCTTCGTGGAGCTGGTGCTCCACGCCGCGCAACGGTCGGGACGGAGCGGTTTCGAGGAGCTCACGCTGGAGAGCCCGCTGGTGCTGCCCGAAGAGGGCTCGGTGGACCTCCAGGTCGCGGTGGGCGAGCCGGGTGCCGACGGCAAGCGGCTCGTGTCCGTCCACTCCCGGCCTGACGAGGACACCCCGTGGCAGTTGCACGCCGTCGGCACCATCGGTGACGGGCAGCCCGCGGAGCCGTCGTGGTCCCTGACCGCCTGGCCTCCGCCGGGAGCGACCGGGCTGCCCGTGTCGGACGTCTACGCCGAGTTCGCGGCCGCCGGTCTCGACTACGGTCCCTTCTTCCAGGGGCTGCGCGCCGCCTGGCGGGTCGGCGAGGACGTCGCGGTGGAGGTGGAACTGCCTGGGACCGAGGACCAGGACTCCGGTTTCGGCGTGCACCCTGCCTTGCTGGACTCGGTCCTGCACGGAGTCGGCGTCGACCGGATGTTCGGCGCGGACGGCCACGCGCGGCTGCCGTTCTCCTGGGCAGGCGTAACCGTGCACCTGCGCGGTGCCAACCGCCTCAGGGCCGTTCTGTCGCCGTTGCGCGAGGACGCGATCGCCCTGCGCATCGCCGACGACGAGGGCCGTCCGGTCGCGGAGGTCGACCGCCTCACGATGCGCAAGATCGCCGGCGCCCGGTTCACCGACGGACGGCAGTCGCTCTTCGAGCAGGCTTGGCTCCCGCGGAAACTCTCCGGCACCGCCACGGAGTTCACCGTGCCGGGGGCGGAGGACGAGGCGCCGGAGGCCACCCACAGCGTCGTGCGGGTGGACAACGGTGGCAGCCTCGATCCCGAGGACGCGCTGGTGACGGCCGCGGACGTGCTGGACACGCTGCGGTCCCACACCGGGGAACGCACCCTCGTGGTCGTAACCTCCCGTGCGGTCGCCGTGGACGGCGACCCCTCGCCGGCAGGCGCCGCGGTGTGGGGGCTGGTGCGCGCCGCACAGACGGAACAGCCGGGCCGCATCGTGCTGGTGGACCTCGACGACGACGAGCGGTCGTGGCAGGCCCTTCCGTACGCCCTGTCCGGCGGCGAGGCGGAGTTCGCCCTCCGCCAGGGAGAGCTCCTTGTTCCCCGGCTCGTCCCCGCGCCCACCGGGACGAACGCCGCCCCGGACTGGGGGGCGAGCACCGTCCTGATCACCGGAGCTGCCGGGACGCTCGGCGGTCTGGTCGCCCGCCACCTGGTCCAGAACCACGGCGCGACCCGGCTCGTGCTGGTCAGCCGGCACGGCAACGCGCCGCAGCCGGAGGGCGCCGAGGTCACCCAGCTGGCCTGCGATCTCACCGACCGCGCGCAGATCGCCGCAGCGTTGGCCGCCGTACCCACCGACCGGCCGCTCGCGGTGGTCCACTGCGCCGGCACGATCGACGACGCCGTCCTGGCGGGTCAGACCCGCGGACACCTGGAGCGCGTCTTCGCGCCGAAGGCGACCGCGGCCTGGCACCTGCACGAACTCACCCGGGACCGCGACGTCACGGCGTTCGTC
>NZ_JOHO01000154.1 GCF_000719705.1 Streptomyces sp. NRRL S-350
GACGAACGCCGTGACGTCGCGGTCCCGGGTGAGTTCGTGCAGGTGCCAGGCCGCGGTCGCCTTCGGCGCGAAGACGCGCTCCAGGTGTCCGCGGGTCTGGTTGCCGAGGACCGCGTCGTCGACGGAGCCCGCGCAGTGGACCACCGCGAGCGGCCGGTCGGCGGGTACCGCGGCCAGCACGGCGGCCAGGTCGGCCCGGTCGGTGACGTCGCAGACGACGGACGTGACGTGCGCCCCGGCCTCGGTCAGGTCGTCCAGCAACTCCGCCGGGACCGGACGCCGTGCGGCCAGGAGCAACTCGCCCGCGCCGTGCTCGACCACGAGGTGCCGGGCGACGAGACGGCCGAGCGCACCGGTGGCCCCGGTGATCAGCACGGTCGCGGACGACCAGTCCGGGCCCTCGGCACCGCTCGGGACGGCCCGCACCAGTCGCGGGACGTGGACTTCGCCGCTCCGGACCGCGATCTGGGTTTCACCCGCGGCCACGGCGGCCGCCACCGCGGGGCGCCAGTCCGAATCGAGGTCGTCGACGTCCACGAGTACGAAGCGGTCCGGATGCTCGGACTGGGCCGAGCGCGTCATCCCCCACAGCGCCGCGTTCGCCAGGGACAGGGCGGGGTCGGGCGCGGCGTCGGTGTCCAGCAGGCAGGAGCCGGTGGTGAGCACTGCCAGCCGGGCGTCCGCGGCCTGTTCGTCGCCCGCCCACTGCTGCAGGGCCGCGAGCGTCTGCGCGGCGGACTCGACGGCGTCGTCTCCCGCAGGGCGGGGCAGGTAGACGATCTCCGGCTCGGTGCCGAGTGCGGGCGGCGCCGATCGCACCCACGACGTCCGGAAGAGCGAGCGCGAGCCGTGCCCGGCGCCGTGCTGCAGCGGGCGGAGGGTGAGCCGGCCGATCTCGAGCACGGGGGCGCCCGATGCGTCGGCGATCAGCAACGACACCGCCTCGGGCGCGACGGGAGAGATCCGGATCCGCAGCTCCTTCGCGCTGACCGCGGGCACGGCCACGTTGTTCCAGGAGAACGGGACCAGCGGCGCGTCGCTGGTGACGCCGGACGGCGCGAGCCCCAGGGGATGAAGCGCGGCGTCCAGGAGCGCGGGGTGGATCGCGAAGCCGTCCGCGTCGGCGGCCTGGTCCGCGCCGAGGGCCACCTCGGCGAACAGGACGTCCTCCTGCACCCAGGCACGCCGCAGGCCCTGGAACGCCGGACCGTACTGCCGCTCGGAGCCCTCGGCGTAGCAGTGGTCGGCATCCAGAGCCGTGGCCGTGGCCGGCGGCCAGACGATCAGGTCGCCGTCGGTGGACGCGGGACGCGCGGCGACGAGTCGGCCCTCGGCGTGCTTGGTCCACGGCTCGTCGGGCGAGGCGTCAGAGGGGCGGCTGAAGACGCTCACCACCCGCCCGCCGGTGTCCGGCTCGTCCACCAGGACCTGGAGGTGGACACCGGTGTCCTCGGTGAGGACGAGCGGTGCGCCGAGGGTGAGTTCCGCGAGGAACGCGTGGTTGACGTGGCGCGCGGCCTGCATGGCGAGTTCCACGAACGCGGTTCCGGGCAGCAGGACGTCGCCGCGCACGGCGTGGTCGGCGAGCCAGGGGTGCTCCGTCAGCGACAGGCTCCCGGTGAGCAGGAACCGGTCGCCGTCCGCGAGCCCGACCGCGGTGTCGAGGAACGGGTGGTTCAAGGTGCCGGCCGGTGCCGCGGATTCGAGCCAGTAGCGGTGGTGTTGGAAGGGGTAGGTGGGGAGGGGGGTGGTGTGGGGTTTGGTGTGGGCGTAGTAGGCGTGCCAGTTGACGGGGGTGCCGTGGGTGGTGAGGTGGGCGAGGGTGGTGGTGATGGTGTGGGTTTCGGGTTGGTTTTTGTGGAGGCTGGTGAGGGCGTGGGTG
>NZ_JOHO01000155.1 GCF_000719705.1 Streptomyces sp. NRRL S-350
CCAGCCCCGCCGGCGACAAGGCCGACGCCACCTGGATCGTCCGCACCGGCCTCGCCGACAGCAGCTGCCTGTCCTTCGAGTCCGCGAACAAGCCGGGCCGGTACCTCAGGCACTACGCCTTCGAGCTCCACCTCGACCCCGCCGACGGAACCGCCCGGTTCGCCGCCGACGCCACCTTCTGCCCCACCCCGGGCAACAGCGGCACCGGGAACTCCCTCCGGTCCTTCAACTACCCGGCGAAGTACATCCGCCACTACGCCTCGACCGCGTACGTCGCGAGCAACGGCGGCAGCAACGCCTGGGACACCGCCTCCCTGTGGGCGCAGGACACCAGCTGGATCGCCTCGGCGCCCTGGAACTGAGGAACGGTCCGCCCCCCGCCCCGGGGAGCCGACGGCACCGAAGACCGTCGAGGTGCCGGCGGCGCCCGGCCCCGCAGCAGGCCCGGACGCTTCGCTGCGACCCGCGCCTCCCCCACCGCAAACCCACCCGCAACCGCACCCGCACACCCACCCGCACACCCACCCCGCACACGCACCCCGCACACCCACCCCGTCAAGGAGTTCTCCATGACCAAGCGACCGTGGATGCACCGCGTCAGACGCGCGCTCCTCGCGGCCGGCACCACCGCCGTGCTCGCCGCCGGCCTGCTCACCGCCACGGCCACCACCTCGCAGGCCGCCACCCAGGGGCCGTGCGACATCTACGCCGCCGGCAGCACGCCGTGCGTCGCCGCGCACAGCACCACCCGGGCGCTGTACGGCTCCTACAACGGCCCGCTGTACCAGGTGCGGCGCACCTCCGACGGCGCGACCAAGGACATCGGCGTGCTGAGCACCGGCGGCTACGCCGACGCCGCCGCGCAGGACGCGTTCTGCGCCGGCACCGGCTGCGTCATCACCGTCCTCTACGACCAGTCCGGCAAGGGCAACCACCTCACCCAGGCGCTCAGGGGCCACTGGCCCGGCCCGGCCGCGGGTGGGAACGACAACCTGGCCAACGCCTTCGAGGCGCCGGTCACGGTCGCCGGCCACAAGGCGTACGGCGTCTACGTGGCCCCCGGCACCGGTTACCGGAACAACCACACCAACGGCATCGCGACCGGCGACCAGCCGGAGGGCATGTACGCGATCTTCGACGGTACGCACTTCAACGGCGGCTGCTGCTTCGACTACGGCAACGCCGAGACGACCGGCAACGACGACGGCAACGGCACCATGGAGGCCCTGTACTTCGGCGACAGCAAGGGCTGGGGCTGGGGCAGCGGCAACGGCCCCTGGGTGATGGCCGACCTGGAGAACGGCCTGTTCTCCGGGGCCAACCGGGGCTTCAACGCGGGCGACCCCAGCGTCGACAACCGGTTCCTGACCGCGATGCTCAAGGGCGGCCCCAACCAGTGGGCGCTCCGCGGCGGCGACGCCCAGTCGGGCGGCCTGTCCACCTACTACAGCGGCGCACGCCCCAACGCCTCCGGCTACAACCCGATGAAGAAGCAGGGCGCGATCATCCTCGGCATCGGCGGTGACAACAGCAACGCCAGCGCCGGGACCTTCTACGAAGGCGTCATGACCTCGGGCTACCCCACCGACGCCACCGAGGCCGCCGTCCAGGCCAACATCGCCGCGGCCGGCTACAGCAGCGCCTCCACCGGCACCGGCTCGCTGACACCCGGCTCCCGGATCTCCCTGAAGGCCACCACCGCCTGCTGCACCTCCGACTACCTCCGCCACGACGACACCGACACCAAGGCCG
>NZ_JOHO01000156.1 GCF_000719705.1 Streptomyces sp. NRRL S-350
GAGGTGGCGGATGCCGTGGGTGGTGACGAGGTGTTGGGCGAGGAGGCTGCCGAGGGTGCCGGTGCCGCCGGTGATCAGGACGGTGCCGTTCGGGTCGAGCGTGACGGCCGTCGGGGTGTCCGTCGTGGTGTCCGGGGTGACGACCCTGGCCAGCCGCGGCACGGTCAAGGTGCCTTCGCTGAGGGCGACTTCGGGCTCACCGGTGCCGAGCGCGAGCGGGAGCGCTGCGCCGGACGCCTCGCTGCCGTCCTGGTGGACGAGGACGATGCGGTCGGGGTGCTCGGCCTGGGCGGAGCGGACGAGCCCGACCAGGACGCCGACCGCCGGGCTGTCGGTCTCAGGGGGGAGGACGACCAGGACGCGGGCGTCGGCAAGGGCCTCGTCGGCGAGGACGTCCTGCAGCGCGGCGAGGGCGCCGGCCGCGAGCGCATGGGTGCGCTCGATCTCCTCGCCCTCCGGAACGGTCAGGTCGAGGTGCCGGACGCAGTCCAGGCCGGCGGCCCGGAGCGCGACGGCGACCGCGGCATCGCCGAGGAGGACCCAGGAGCCGGTCGCGGGGCCGCGACCCGCGAGGTCCTGCTCCTGCCAGTCCACCCGGTACAGCGGCGCGGCCCCGGACAGGGCGCTACGGGCCTCGGCGAGGCGGCTCGGGTCGACCTCGCGCATCGTCAGCGCGCCGATGGTCATCACCGGGGCGCCGGCCGCATCGGCCACGGCCATGGTCACCGTGCCCGGGGTCGGCTCGCTCACCCGGATCCGCAGCCGGGTCGCGCCGGTCGCGTGCAGGGCCACCCCGCTCCAGGAGAACGGCAGCCGGACGTGCCCGGTGGCCTCCACGACCCGCTCGCCGTCCGGTCCGGTCCGGGGAACGAGCGCGCCGGGGTGCAGGGCGGCGTCCAGCAGCGCGGGGTGGATGCCGTATTCACCGGGCTCGAAGCCGTCAGGCAGCGCGATCTCGGCGTAGACGGCGTCGGCGCCCCGCCAGGCGCTGCGCAGGCCCTGGAACAGCGGGCCGTAGTGGTAGCCGCGCTCGATGAAGTGCGCGTAGAAGTCGGAGAGTTCGACGGGGGTGGCGTCCGCGGGCGGCCAGGCGGTCAGGCTCTCCCCGTCGGCCTCGGGCGCCGTGACGAGGGAACCGGAGGCGTGGCAGGTCCAGGCGGGGGCGGTGGTCGTGTCATCGGGGCGGGTGTAGACGGCGAAGGCCGCCCGCCCGGTGCCGTCCGCGGGCTCGATCACCAGCCGCAGCTGCAGCGCGCCCTGCTCCGGGATGGCCAGGAAGGCGTGGTGGGTCAGCTCGTCGATCCGGTTGCAGCCGACCTGGGTGGCGGCGTGCAGCAGCAGGTCGACGAAGGCCGTGCCGGGCAGCACGGGTGCGCCGTAGATCTCGTGCTCGGAGGTCCACGCCGGGTCGTCGGCGGAGAGCCGGCCGGTGAACAGGTGCCCCTTGCCGTCGGGGAGTTCGATCACGGCTGTCAGCAGGGGGTGGTGGGCTGTGGTGAGTCCGGCGGAGGCGAGTCCGGTGTCGGTGGATCGGGTGGCGGGCTTGAGCCAGTAGCGGTTGCGTTGGAAGGGG
>NZ_JOHO01000157.1 GCF_000719705.1 Streptomyces sp. NRRL S-350
AGCTTGATCTTTAACCTCGCGCGGCGAGGTGGGCCTGGAGCGTGGGTTCGCGTTTGACGGTCTTGCCCACGTCGTGGCGGGGCGCCGGCTTGCGGTTCTTCGAACCCGGAGGCCGTCCGGGGCCAGGGTGAGAGGGTTTCGGCACCCGGGCCGGAGTGAGGACCTTCGCGCGGATGTTGCGGAACCCTCGGCGGACCCGGGCCGGGGTCAACTTCGCTGCTGGAAGCGGTCGTTCCCAGGGGCGGCGCAGGTCGGCGGCGAGCGGGCGGGCCAGGCGGAGCTGGGTGTGGGCGACGATGACCAGCCAGGTCCACAGATCGGCGGTGTCTGGTGCGCGGAAGTGCGGCGCCGTCCAGCCGAGGGTGCCCTTGAGTAGGCGGAAGGTGTGCTCGAGGTCGAATCTGCGCAGAAAAGTGCGCCAGATTCGGTCCAGATGGACGGTGTCGATGCCGGTGGCGGAGGACCATAGCCACAGCGGCTTCGCTTCGCGTTCGCCGGGCAGGTGATCGACCTTGAGGCGGACCAACGTGCCGTGGGTGATGGGGATTTCGCCTTCATGGTCGAGCCAGGGCCCGCGCTTCTGCAGGCGCTGGTGCATCCGGTCCCACGCCTTCGTCTCGGCCTTGCCGTAGCGGGTGGTCTCGGTGCAGGTAGTGGCGTCGGGCTCGTGCCAGGACTCGGGTTTGGCGAAGGTGAAGGCAGTCCCGTGCTTGCGTGGGCGTCCGCCCTTGGGGGTGGAGCGGGGCTCGCCCGCATCGCGGAGCATGACCCGGTCCGAACGCAGTCGGCCGATGAGTTCGACAGGCAGGTCGGACAGGAGGTGGGCCAGGCGGGTGACGTCGTAGCCGGCGTCCATGACGAGCAGGATGTCCGGGTCGCCCAACTGCCAGTGCCCGGCTTCGATCAGGCGGCCGGTGACCTCGCGAAGTTGGTCGGCGGTCACCGCGGTGGCGTCGTCGGCCGGTCCCAGCCGGACCGCGTCCAGCAGCGCGGTCCAGGAGGTGCGGCCGCTCTCCAAGGCGGCGACGAAGGAGTAGGGCCAGCCGGGGATCAGCTGGTCCGCGCTCCGGCCGCGCCCGTAGACATGGCAGAACAGGCGGTCATCGCTGGTGGGAGCGTCGGGGCGGAGCCAGTGCGAGACATCGACGGCCAGGGCGATGCGCCCGTCGGCGAGGCGGGGGATCGGAAGGCCGGCCAGCGCGCGACGCAGTCGCGCGGGCTCGAGCCAGCCCCGGTCCAGCGCGGCGTACATCGCGCCGTGCCCACGCCGGTGCTCGGCCGCCAGCGACAGGTCCACCAGCGTCTTGACCGGCCCGTCCGTGCACAGCAGCGCGTCGGTGAGCTCGAAGAGCGCGTCCGCGCGCGTGTACAGGCACTCGTAGAAGTCCATCCGAAAGCGGGACAACATGCCCCACTGCTCGACGGCGGGCAACTGCACAGGGAGACTCGTCACCAGCGGCCGTTCCTTCAGCTTCGTTACTCGACATCTCGAAGCGTGAGGGGCGGCCGCCTCTGCTGTCTCGCGAAGAACCGC
>NZ_JOHO01000158.1 GCF_000719705.1 Streptomyces sp. NRRL S-350
CCCGCTCGGCTTCGTCCTGACCGGCGGCAACGCCAACGACTGCACCCGTCTCGAAGCCGTCCTGGAGGCGATCCGGGTTCCTCGGGTCGGGTCGGGGCGGCCGGGCACCCGACCCCACCACCTCATCGCCGACAAGGGCTACAGCTCCCGAAAAATCCGCACCTACCTGCGCCGACGCGGCATCCCGCACACCATCCCCGAACGCGCCGACCAGAGCCTGAACCGCCTCAACCGGGGCTCGCGAGGGGGCCGGCCGCCGGGCTTCGACCGCGCCCGCTACCGGCTCCGCAACGTCGTCGAGCGCTGCTTCAACCGCCTCAAGCAATGGCGCGGCCTGGCCACCCGCTACGACAAGACCCGCGAGTCCTACCAAGCCGCCGTCACTATCGCCTCAATCCTGCTCTGGATCTGATCTTTGAAGACGATCTCTAGCGCTCCTTGAAACCGGTGCGCGGGTCCAAGACAGCTCCCGCCGGCCGTGTTGTCCGCCCAAGCCGCTAGGTTGAGCCAACCGACTCGAAGGGGGATCCCATGACTGAGCATCCGGATATCGCAGCACTGGCCCATGTCATGGCCCCGACCTTCGGCGTCGACGAGGCCCTGGACTGGCCCTCGGTTGAGGAGCGGCTGGACTGTCGGCTGCCCAGCGACTATAAGGCGTTCATGTCGCTCTACGGCGGCGGAGGCATCGACGACCTGCTCAATGTCTTCCTCCCTTTGCACCAGGACGGTATCCAGTGGGATCCCGGTGCCATCGAGGACGAGATCTCGGGCGCCCGCGCGACGTGGGAGCACACCCCCGGCTCGACGACGCCCCGAGCTCAACCCGGCTCACATCCTCCCCTGGGGTCAGACATCCGGACCTGATCTCCTGTGCTGGCTCACCATTGACCCCGATCCCGACCGTTGACCGGTCCTGGTCTGGGGCCGGCACACCCCCGAACGCTGGACCCTGTTCGGCTGCGGCATGACTCGATTCCTCTTGCGGATCTTCACCGCTGACCTCGCCGCGTGCCCCCTGAGCGACTCCTCACTCTGGGGCAAGACCTCTCCAAGGTTCGTTCACTGGCGCGAGCAGCAGGTCCGATGGAAAGCCGGCCGGGACCCCTTCACCAACGAACCGGATCCCAACACCGACATGTTCCCCCGCTGAGCAGAGCAAGGTGGCTTGAGCAGCCGTCATGCGCGGGGAACTTGACACCACAGATTCCACAGAATGATCTTGTTGTTGTGGCCCTCGACCGCCCCGGAACTGTAGTGCAGGGTGAGGCCGGCGACGACCGCATCGAGGTCTTGCAGGAGACCGGTGGCAAGCTTCGAAGGGCTAGGGATCGTCTTCAAAGATCAGATCCAGAGCAGAATCGAGGCGATGGTGACGGCGGCCTGGTAGGACTCGCGGGTCTTGTCGTATCTGGTGGCGAGGCCGCGCCATTGCTTGAGCCGGTTGAAGCAGCGTTCGACGACGTTGCGGAGCCGGTAGGTCTGTCGGTCGAAGGCGGGTGGTCGGCCGCCGCGTGAG
>NZ_JOHO01000159.1 GCF_000719705.1 Streptomyces sp. NRRL S-350
CAGGCCCGGCATGACCGACACGTCGAAGGCGAAGAACAGCCCCGCCATCAGGCCCATCGCGACGGTGGCACCCACCAGCAACGGCCCGGCGGCCCTGCTCTGCCCGACGGCACGCACCGGGCTGCCCGCCCCCGCACCGCCGATGGCCGACGGCGTGGAGTACGACAGCGGAACCGCGGTCTGATCCGAACGCATCTCAGGACCCCTTCACTCTCCCGGCCCCGCGGACTGCGGTGCCGACCGACTTGGTACACACGACACCGCCCACCGTGCGGCGAACCGCGCAACGGAACCGCGACAACCGGAACCCCGGCCCGCGAAAAGGGACTTGCCTCGCCTTGCACTCCCGGCCGGCGGCCGGCCGAGGCCCTCAGCCGCCTGCCGACTGCCGCCTGGGACCGCCGGCTCAGAGCACCGGAGTGAGGCCGCGCCGGTACCGCCGTTCCAGCACGGTCCGGCCGATCAGCCGCACCGGGGCGGGGATGGTCGCCGACACCGCCCGGACGGAGACCGCGTCCGCGCCGTCGAACATCCAGGGCTGCAGGTAGGTCATCACCTGGGTCGGCGCGCTCCTGATGATCCGGCGTTCGACCTGCAGGTACTCGTCCACCGGCAGGCCGGCCAGTGCCGGGAACACCACCGGCTCCTCGTGCCCCAGGTGCTCGCGCACCAGGGCCTCGAACCCGGTTGCCGCCTCCGGTAGTTCGGCGCGCAGGCCGGAGCCGAGCGCGCCCGCCACCCGCCGCATCGAGCGGTCCAGCGCCTCGTGGTCCTGCTCCAGGACGCCGCTGCCGTCGAAGGCGGCCACCCGGTCGCGCAGGTACGGCCAGAGGATCTCGTCCTCGCTGTGGTGGTGCCAGTCGATCACCTCGCGAAGCCGTCCGAACCACTCCGCCAGCGCCGCCGTGGAGCCCGACGAGCCGCGCGCGGCGAAGGAGCTCAGCCGCGCCGCGTCCCGCCGCATCGCCACGTGCATCAGGCCGAAGCCCTTGATGTGTCCGGGCAGTGCGCCGATGCCGCGCTCACTCGACCAGACCGTTGTGCCGTCCGACATGATGACCAGACCTCCAGAGTCCGTTCGGATTCCCCTGCGACGCCCGTCCGGGGGCGGCCGCTCGGGGCCGCCGGGGACGAGCCGGCTCACGCGTTCCACACGCCGGAGGCGGCGGCCTCCCGGGCGTACTCCGCGAAGTCCCGCGGCTCACGGCCCAGCGCGCGCCGCACCCCGTCCCCCAACGACGCGTTGCGACCGTCCAGGATCACCGAGAACAACTCAGCGAAGTCCCCCGGCAGCCCCGCCTCCTCCAGCACCCGCCGGTACGCCTCCTGCGACACCGCCTCGAACCGCACCCGACGGCCCACCGCCACCGACAACTCCCCCGCCACCTCCGCGAACGACAGCAACCGCGGCCCCGTCACCTCGTACACCTCCCCCGCATGCCCCGCCTCCGTCAACGCCGCCACCA
>NZ_JOHO01000160.1 GCF_000719705.1 Streptomyces sp. NRRL S-350
CTAGTAGTACTTCGTTAGGTCCGAAGTGGTCGGGTGTGCCCTGCCTGGCGCGTGGTGGGTAACTCGCGGTGGCAGGTGGGGCATTCGCCGGTCCAGGCCCGTATCAGGTCCTGGATGGCGTCGAGGACTCGGTAGAAGGTCAGGCCGGCGCCTCGGCTTTTGGGTCGAGGCGCCGGAGGGTGAGGAAGGCGTGGGCGGCGGTGACGAGGGTGACGTGGTGGTGCCAGCCTCGCCAGGTACGGCCCTCGAAATGGTCCAGGCCCAGGCCGTGCTTCATCTCGCGGTAGTCGTGCTCGATGCGCCAGCGGATCTTGGCCAGGCGCACGAGCCGGCGGATCGCCGTGTCGGGCGGAAGGCTGGTGAGCCAGTAGTCCGTCGGCGCGTCCTCGCCGGCAGGCCATTCGACCAGCAGGGTCTCGGCCGGCAGGACGCCGTCCCAGGCCGCGCCGCCGCCCGCGTCCGCGGCGGCGAGAGTGCGGGGGATCTTCCCCGCCGCTCTCACCTGCAGGACACGGAACCTTGAGCGCATCACCCCGCGGCTGCCCTGGCGCCAGGTGACCTGCCGAAACGCCCGGCGCCCGGCTTCGGTGGCGAGTTCGCGCAAGGCGATGGAGTCGGTGCGGTAGCGGGGCAGTGTCCTGCGGCCGGCGCCGCTGTAAGCGGGCGCCTCGGGCTCCGCGTCGTGGCGGTGCGCGCTCTCGTCCCCGCGCACCGCCACGATGTAGTCCATGCCCCGCGAGCGCAGGCCATGGCGGAACGCGGCGGACTGGCCGTAGCCGGCGTCGGCGACCACGACCTGCGGGGCGAGCCCCCAGGAGACCAGCTCTTCGAGAGCGTCAATGGCCAGCCGCCACTTCTCGATGTGCCCGACCTCCGGCGGCAGGCCGGTGCGCTGGCGGCGCACGTCGTCGCGCTCGTCCCAGTCCGGCGGCACGAACAGTCGCCAGGACAGTGGGCTGGACGCCTGGTCGGTGACGGCGTGGACGCTCACTCCGACCTGGCAGAGCGAGCGCTTGCCCAGCGCGCCGCAGTACTGCCGCGAGGTGGCCACGGACTGGTCTCCGGCCTTCGGGAACGAGGTGTCGTCGATCACCCACGCCTGCGGTGTGAGGGCGGCGGTCATCTTCCGGGCGATCTGCCGCAGCACCGGCATGTGGTCCCACGGCGACTGGCTGACGAACTGCTGCAACGCCTGCATGTTCCCGTCCGGCAGCCGCTCGGCCATCGGCTGGATCGACTTGCGCCGCCCGTCCAGCATCAGCCCGCGCAGATAGCACTCCCCCTGCCGGCGCTGATCCTTGCGCGCGAGCGATGCGAAGACCTCGGCCACGAAATCGCCGAGGTCACCGCGAAGCTTCTCCACCTCACCAAGATCCACAAACCGCAGCATGCACCGCCACAGCCACCAAGATCAAACCAACCTAACGAAGTACTACTAG
>NZ_JOHO01000161.1 GCF_000719705.1 Streptomyces sp. NRRL S-350
CGCTGACTTCAGCGTGGAGTTGGCCCTCGCCCCGGACTTCGGGTCCTTCGTCGAGGGCCTCTCTTCCGCCAGCGACTTCGACTGACGCGCTCCAGGGGCACACCCGGCCGACCCCCGAACGCGGGACGGACCCCACCCATGTCACGGCAGGGCGAACGTTGCCTGATGCGGCACTAGCCGCCTGATCAGGCAGTTTGCCACGCTCATCCCATCTGACGCAGGACCTGCCCTCTAGAAGGGCTTCACCGTCGACCACATCCGCCTTGGCGAGGACCGGGGCGCGATCATGCTCGGCACCTCCCCGGCCGTCCTGCCCGAGCCCCTGGTCGGTCTCGTCCGCGACCTCATAGCCACCCGCCGCGGCAAGGCCAGGATCGGAACCCCGAACGACGTGCCCTGGCCGTTTCCCGGAGGCCACCCCGGACAACCGATCGGCGACTCCCAACTCGGCATCCGCCTGCAGAAGATCGGCCTTCAACCCCGAGAAGACCGATCCGCCGCGCTGTTCACCCTCTCCACCGAGCTCCCCACCGCGATCCCCGCCCGGATGCTCGGCATCCCTATCCAAGTCGCCGTCCAGTGGCAGAAGGCATCCGCCGGTGACTGGACCGCCTACGCCGCCGGCGTCAGCCGGCGCTCCAGCAACAGGGACCGCGGAGTCCAACCCAGCCTGTGATGACCCGATCCATGACATCTATGAGGGGAAGGAGTTCACGATCCCTGGGCCTGACGCCACGCTCGACCTGCGCCTGGGTGGCCGCGCGACTGGCCGCGCGCAATGGTCGGTGCGGCACTCGGCTCGGGGGCGTGCGCCGCTGCGGTCATGCTCAGGTTGTCAGGCGGCCCAGGAGCGCGGACTGGTCTGCCAGCGCCGATTCCAGCATGGCCCGGGCATGGGGCTTGAAGAAGTCGAGATCGGCGGACCTCCAGTCGATGCCGCCCAGGGGTGGCTGCGGGTCGTACTCGAGGAAGAGCTGGACAGTACGGGCGGTCTGCTCGCCTGCGAGGCGTTCGACCAGGTGGAGGGCCATGTCGATACCGGCCGACACTCCGGCGGCGGTGAGCACAGGACCGGCATCGACCCAGCGTTCGGCGACCGGCGTCGCGCCGAACTTGCCCAGCAGGTCGCGGAATCCCCAGTGAGTGGTGGCCTGACGACCGTCGAGCAGGCCGGCGGCGCCCAGGATCAGTGAGCCGGTGCACACCGAGCCGACGATCTCAGCCGTCCGCGCGGCCTGGCGGATCCAGCTCAGCAGGGGCTCGTTGGCCAGGGCGGCGAGGGTCGGCTCGGTCCCGCCGGGCACGATCAGCGCGAAGCGACCAGGTCGGAATTCTTGGGATACCAGTCATTCCGACATAGGGTCCTGGTCATGGAGGAACGAGTGGTGGTCCTCGTCGGAT
>NZ_JOHO01000162.1 GCF_000719705.1 Streptomyces sp. NRRL S-350
AGCGGGTGCGCAGGGCCTCGTGCCGCCCGGCGACGTCGTTCAGCGCTTCCTGGAGTGCCTGCCGGTCGAGCGGGCCGCGCAGGCGCAGGGCCAGCGGGATGCTGTACGCCGAGGCACCGTCCTCCCACTCGCCGAGGAACCAGAGGCGCTGCTGGGCGTAGGAGAGGGGCAGCGGGTCGGGCCGTACGGCCGTGGCGGCCAGCGCCGGGCGCGGCGCCCCGCCGTCCCGCAGGGCGGCGGCGATGCCGGCCACCGTCGGGTTGGCGAAGAGCGTGCGGATGCCGATCTCGGCACCCAGGACGGCCCGGATCCGGCTGGTCAGCCGGGTGGCCATCAGCGAGTAGCCCCCCAGGGCGAAGAAGTTGTCGTGGACGCCGACTTCGGGCAGTTCCAGTGCCTCGGCGAACAGCGCGCACAGCACCTCCTCGACCGGGTTGCGCGGCCCGTTCCGGCGCGGGGGCTCGGCGGCGGTCGCCGGCGCCGGCTCGGCCGGGGCCACGGGCGCCCGCAGGTCGAGTCGGCCCTCCGCGTGCCAGCGGCCGAGGCGGCCGGTGCGGTACATGACGGCGCCGGGGCCGCCGTACGGGTCGGCCACGTAGCGGTCGACCCTCCCGGTGGTGGGGGCGGCGGGCACGGCCGTGGCGAGGTACACGTCGCCGAGCACGCCCGCCGGGACGGGCCGCAGCGCCTCGTCCAGGACGTACGCGGTCCGGCTGTCGCGGGCGTCCGCCTCCGCCAGTTCCTGCCGGACTCCCGCCGGGACGGCGGTGCTCCACTCGGTGAGGATGCGGTCGTACTCCTCGGGGCCGAGCAGTTCGGCCTGCCCGACGGGCGCGTCCGGCTCGGCGGTGACGGCCTCCAGCAGCCGCAGGAAGCTGCGGCTCATCGCCTCGACGGTGGTGCGGTCGAAGAGGTCGGTGGCGTACTCGAACTCGGCGCTGATGCCGGCCGGGCGGCCCTGGTCGTCGTGGGCCTCGGTGAGTCCCAGGGTGAGGTCGAACTTGGCGATCCGGTGGTCCAGCGGGTGCGGTTCGGCGGTGGCGCCGGCGAACTCGTAGACCCCGTCCCCGGTGTTCTGGAGCAGGATCATGGTCTGGAAGAGGGGGTGGCGGGCGGTGGAGCGGGTGGGGTTGAGGGCTTCGACGATGCGTTCGAAGGGGAGTTCCTGGTGGGCGTAGGCGTCGAG
>NZ_JOHO01000163.1 GCF_000719705.1 Streptomyces sp. NRRL S-350
CCTCGCGGATCTCGAAGGTCATCGCATCCCCTGAACTGGGGTGTTGCAACAACCACTAGAACCCAAGGAAACGGTCCGGGCCTTCTGCCGGCGGAGGATCCGGGACTCGGACCGTGAGGCGTGCCCCATCACGCTTTCCAACTGTTCTTCCGGGTGTCCGGCGGTGGCCGCAGGCGTCCTGAAGTGCTGTGGAGCGGATCGCGCGCGGTGGTTCGGACGGAGTTGGACCGGGGCGAAAGCAACCAAAATTGCAACCATGCCCACCCGGCATCCAGGCCAGGCGCTCGATTCCTACTTCTTTGATAATCTGGCTCCATGATTGAGATGCCCTACAGCATCGGCGAGGGCCCGGCCACCAGGGTCAGCCTCTCCTTGCCCGAAGGTACGGCCGAGGCGATCCGCCAACGAGTGGGCAAGCGCGAGTTCTCGGCGTTCATCGCGGCGGCCGTCGAGCGGGAGCTGCGTGGTCGGATCCTGGACGAGTACCTGGCCGACTATGAGCGCCGGAAGGGACCGATCTCGTCGGCGGAGCAGGACCGGGCCCGGCAGGTCCTCGACGAGGTGTTCGCCGAGGAGGGCGAATGGCCCGTCGCAAGCTGACTCACGAGGGCACTTTGGTGCTCGACTCCGAGGGGCTCTCCAAGCTGCTCAACGATCATGAGCCCGCCGTCGCGCTGGTCGCCGAGGCCCGGAAGCGGGGGATGGAGGTGGCAATCAGTGCGCTGACCATCATCGAAGCCGTGCACAGCCGTACCGACCAGGCGCGCCTGCGATGGATTCTGTCCGGGCTGCGGATCGTGCCAGTTGGCGACGAGGAGGCTCGGGCCGCTTCGGCGCTGTTGACCGGTGCCGGTCTTCATGGCCACAAGTACGCGATCGACGCGGCAGTGGCCGAAATGGCGCTGCGGCAGCTGAGGCCGGTCGTCCTGCTGACGTCTGACATCGACGACATGGCCAAGCTCTGCGGTGACCACGTACGGCTCGTGGCCGTCTGACGCTTGCCGGGGGCGCTGGGGGCGGGCTGCCGGTCAGGGAACTGCGACCGCGGAGCCGCGCGACGGTCGGAAGCCGACCCGGAAGACGACGAAGGCCCGGACCGTCGAAGGCGGTTTTTAGTGGTCGTTGCAACACGTGGTCGGTTGTCTAGGCCGCGAGGAGTTTAGCCAGACGCTCGGCTGG
>NZ_JOHO01000164.1 GCF_000719705.1 Streptomyces sp. NRRL S-350
CGGGCGGTCGTCACGACGCGGACGGTCGTCACGGTCGTCACGACGGAAGCCGCTCGGGCGGTCGTCACGACGGAAGCCACCGCCCGTGGGGCGGTCGCCACGGTCGCGGTTGAAACCGCCACCGGACGGACGGTCGTCACGACGGAAACCGCCGCCGGAGGGGCGGTCGCCACGGTCGCGGTTGAAGCCACCACCGGACGGACGGTCATCACGACGGAAACCACCACGGTCACCACCGCGGTCGTCACGGTCACGACCGTAGCCGCCGCCGGTGGGGCGGTCACCGCGGTCACGGTTGAAACCGCCACCGGACGGACGGTCATCACGACGGAAACCACCACGGTCACCACCGCGGTCGTCACGGTCACGGCCATAGCCACCGCCGGCCGGGCGGTCGTCACGACGCGGACGGTCATCGCGGTCGTCGCGACGCTGCCCACCCGGGCGGTCGTCCCGACGGAAACTGCTACCGGAGGAGCGGTCGTCGCGGCGATCGTTCGACCAACCCCCACGGGACCGGGGCTCGTAGCCTCGGCCGTCGTCCGATCGACGCTCGGGACGGTCCTGGGGCTGGTTCGACATCCTGGTGACTCCTTCTGCTGCTTCAGCTTCACCGCGCGGGCCGTGCGTGCAACTCCGCTGCCGTCACGCGGTTTCGGCGCCGGCCTCCTGGCCCGCGCACCTTCTCCATTGTCCGACATGCCGGGGTCTTTCGCGCCTGGGCGGAAGGTCCGTTCTGTCGGATTTTCTTCACGTTCGCAAAACACAAAAAGGCCGCGGCCCCAGCGAATCGCTGGGGCCGCGGCCTTGAATAATTGTTCGGCGGCGTCCTACTCTCCCACAGGGTCCCCCCTGCAGTACCATCGGCGCTGTGAGGCTTAGCTTCCGGGTTCGGAATGTAACCGGGCGTTTCCCTCACGCTATGACCACCGAAACCCTATCGGGTATTCAGCGAAACACACTTTTCAGTTGAATAAGTGTTTCTTGTTCGCCGGCGATAGCTGTTCGCTACCCGGGAACCACACAGTGAACGCGAGCGTCTGAGGACAAGCCCTCGGCCTATTAGTACCGGTCAACTCCACCCCTCACAGGGCTTCCATATCCGGCCTATCAACCCAGTCGTCTACTGGGAG
>NZ_JOHO01000165.1 GCF_000719705.1 Streptomyces sp. NRRL S-350
GCGCCCCCCTGGGTGGGGTGGCGGTGGTGGTGGGGGTGGTCGGTTGTCGGCGGCTGTGGCCGGTGGTGGTTGTTTGGGTGTGTGTGGGTGAACTTCGGTGTGTGGGTGGGTTGTTGGGATCGTCGGGTGTGAACTGCCTTGTATGGGTTGGGTGTTGTGGCACATGCCGGGTTGGTCGGGGTCGGGCGGAGCCCGGTGCGTGTGGTGGCTGGTGACTGCCTGTCGGGTCCGGGTTGGTGGCCGGGGTCGGGTTGTGTCGGGGGTGGTGGGTCGTGGGGGCGCTCCTGGTGGTGCTGCGCGGTGGCGGCCGTGGGCGGTCTCCGTCTCGGCTGCGCCCCGTCCTGGGGGTGCTGGCCGTCCCTGCCGGGGGTGTGCTGTTCTCCGGGGCGGGTGACGGTGCGTTCGGTGGCGGTGCGTCGGTCCGAGCGCTGCGCCCGGGGCACGGGTAGGGCGGAGCCTGGGTGGCTGGCCGTCCCTGGCTGGTGGTGCTGCTCCCCGGGGTGGGCTGCGCGTGGTGGCCGGTTGCTGTCCTGCGGCCTGGGCGGAGCCTGGTGCCCGTGCTGGCCGTCCCGCACGGGTCAGCCCCGGGTGACCGACTCCGGGGGTGCTGTGGCGGCCGTGGGAGGGCCTTCTGCGCCGTCCTGGCCGCTCCGGCGTCCTTCCGGCCCTCCTGTCCGGCCGGAGGCCGCTGCGCCCCTCCCGCCGCCTGGCCCGCGCCCTCGGGCCGGTGTCCGCTCCGGGGGAGGGCGGAGCCCGACCGCCCCGGAGGCAGGAGGGGGCCTCAGCCCCTCCGGGGACGTCCGCCGGTCCCGGTGGTGCCCGCTCCCGTCTCCGGCCCTCCCTGCCCCCGTCCAGGCCCGTCACGGGCCCCGGAGCCGGCCACCCCCGCCGCCGCGCTGCGCCCCGGGCCTCCGGCCCTTTTCCGAATTCACGGCAGGGCACCCCTCCAAGGAATTCCGGGAAATCGTCAACGCTCCCCGCGTCGAGGGCGGAGCCCCGACCGGGAAGGGGCCCCACCAAGGAAACGCGGGAAATCGTCAACGCCACCCCCCGCCCACCACGCCGCACACGCCCACGAATGCGGCGGAGCCGCATTCCAGCCACCCCCCCACC
>NZ_JOHO01000166.1 GCF_000719705.1 Streptomyces sp. NRRL S-350
ACCATCGTCAGGGTTCCGTCGCCACCCCGGCCGGTGATCACCTGTGGGTGGGGGGTGCCCTGGGCCAGTGCGGTGAGGGCTTGGCGTTGTTCGTGGGGGGCGCGGGCCAGGACGACGGCGCGGTGGTCGAAGGCCGTGCGGGTGGTGGCGAGGGTGTAGCCGGTGTCGAGGGGTGAGGTGTCGTCGGTGAGGGCGTCCGCGAGTCGGGCCGCGGTGTCCCGCAGGGCCTGCTCGTCCCGACCGGAGAGCAGCCACGGGACCACGCCGGGGTCCGGTGCGTCGGTTGCGGGTTCGTCGGTGACGGGCGGTTGTTCGAGGATGACGTGGGCGTTGGTGCCGCTGATGCCGAAGGAGGAGACGGCGGCTCGGCGGGGACGACCGGCCGTCTCCGGCCAGTTCTGCTCCTCGGTGAGCAGTGCGACGGCTCCCGCCGTCCAGTCGACGTGCGGGGTGGGTTCGTCGACGTGCAGGGTGCGGGGCAGCACCCCGTGCTGCATGGCGAGGATCATCTTGATGATGCCGGCGGCGCCGGCGGCCGACTGGGTGTGGCCGATGTTGGACTTCACCGAGCCCAGCCACAGGGGCTGTTCACGGTCCTGCCCGTAGGTGGCGAGGAGCGCCTGGGCCTCGATGGGGTCGCCGAGGCGGGTGCCGGTGCCGTGTGCCTCCACCGCGTCGACGTCGGAGGGCTGGAGGCCGGCGTTGGCGAGGGCCTGGCGGATGACGCGTTGCTGGGAGGGCCCGTTCGGGGCGGTGAGCCCGTTGGAGGCACCGTCCTGGTTGACGGCGGAGCCTCGGACGACGGCGAGGACCGGGTGGCCCAGGCGCCGGGCGTCGGAGAGGCGCTCCAGGACGAGCAGACCGACGCCCTCGCCCCAGCCGGTGCCGTCCGCGTCGGCGGAGAAGGCCTTGCACCGGCCGTCGGGGGAGAGACCACCCTGCCGGCTGAACTCGATGAACGTCCGGGGCGTCGCCATGACGGTCACACCGCCGACGAGGGCCATGGTGCATTCGCCGTTGCGCAGGGCGTTGGCGGCGAGGTGGACGGCGACGAGGGAGGACGAGCAGGCGGTGTCGATGGTGACGGCGGGGCCT
>NZ_JOHO01000167.1 GCF_000719705.1 Streptomyces sp. NRRL S-350
AGAAAGTGTTGGGTAAGTGATCAACTCCGTGGCGTGATGCCTGGCTGGTGATCTTCGTGGTCTGGGGACCCGCGAAGATCACCGGCATGTGTGTCTGTTCCTGCAAGCCTGCCTACGACTCGTCGTTGACGGATGCTCAGTGGGCGGTGATCGAGCCGCTGCTGCCGGAGCGGGATCCGCGCCGGGGCGGCCGTCCGTTGAAGTTCCCTCGTCGTCTGGTCGTGGACACCGTGCTGTACGTCTTGGTCAGCGGCTGTGCCTGGCGGCTGGTGCCGCACGACCTGGTGCCGTGGGACGCGGCCTACCGGTGGTTCCGTGCCTGGACGGCGGATGGCACCTGGGACCGGGTCCACGATGCGCTGCGCGAGCGGGTCCGAGTGGCGGACGGCCGGGATCCGCAGCCCTCGGCGGCGGTGCTGGACTCGCAGTCGGCACGCAGCCACCAGGGCGGGCAGGCGATCGGCTACGACGCGGGCAAGCGTGTCCGGGGCCGCAAGCGGCACCTGCTCGTGGACACCTGCGGACTTGTGCTGCGGGCGGTCGTGCACTCGGCCTCGGTGCAGGACCGGGCTGGCGCGAAGCTGGTCCTGGCCGGGATCCGCGAGCTGTTCCCGCAAGTCGGGCTGGTCTGGGTCGACGGCGGCTACGTCAACGTCGTCGATGCCGGCCTGGTCGGCTGGGCCGCGGAGCACGAGGGCCTGGAGATCGTGGCGGTGCCGCGCAACGCGGATGTGAAAGGCTTCCAGGTACTGCCCCGCAGGTGGGTGGTCGAGCGGACATTCTCCTGGCTGGGACGGTGCAGACGGTTGGCACGGGACTACGAGCGCAAGACCGCGCACGCCGAAGCGATGATCAAGGTCGCCATGATCCGACTCATGGCCGCCCGCCTCGCCGGCGAGGAGATCGAACCGCGCGGCCCCATCGAGACCGAAGCAGCACGCCGCCTCGCCGACGACCTCAACACCCAGTAGTCACCAGCTAACCCAACACTTTCTCAGCTTGATCTTTAACCTCGCGCGGCGAGGTGGGCCTGGAGCGTGGGTTCGCGTTTGACGGTCTTGCCCACGTCGTGGCGGGGCG
>NZ_JOHO01000168.1 GCF_000719705.1 Streptomyces sp. NRRL S-350
TGTTCTGGCCCATGAGGTTGGGAACGCGGCTGGCGGGTGGTTTGCCTGCGAGTGCGGTGTGTCCGCGGTGGTGATTGTAGGTGTGGAGCCAGTCGGGGTAGGCGTCGCGGCGTTCCTGCTCGGTGCGGTAGGGCCTGGCGTAGGCCCACTCGTCGAGCAGGGTGCGGTTGAAGCGTTCGACCTTGCCGTTTGTCTGCGGGCGGTAGGGGCGGGTGCGCTTGTGCGTGATGCCCTCGGCCGCGAGGGCGTCGCGCCACAGCCGGGAGCGGTAGCAGGAGCCGTTGTCGGTCATCACCCGTTGGACGGTGATCCCGGCCCGGGCGAAGAACTCACTCGCCCGGGCCCAGAACGCTGTGGCGGTCTCCTTGCGCTCGTCGGGCTGGATCTCGCTGTAGGCCAGGCGGGAGTGGTCGTCGACGGCGTTGTGCAGGTAGCCGTAACCGGCACCGGTGCTGTTCTTCTTGCCGGCGGGGCGGCCCAGGGCCCGGTGGCCGCCGCCGTCGGGGATGTTGCCGAGCTTCTTGATGTCGACATGGACCAACTCGCCCGGTGCGGCGCGTTCGTAGCGCCGCACCGGGCGTCCGGTGGCGCGGTCGAGGTGGGCCAGGCGGGCCAGTCGGTAGCGGACCAGGACCCGGTGGACGGTGGCCGGGTTGAGCCGCAGCAGGTAGGCGATGCGGGCCGGCCCCCAACGGCGGAGCAGTCGGACTTTGATGATCCGCCGCTCGGTGCGGGTCGCCGTGCGTCGGGGGCTGTGGTGTGGACGCGAGGAGTGGTCGGCCATGCCGGCCTCGCCGGACGCGCGGTAGCGGTCCGCCCAGCGCTTCGCGGTGGTGGGCGAGACCTGGAAGCGTTCGGCGGCGCGTCGCAGCGGCCAGCCGTCCTCGACCACGCAGCGGGCCAGGCGCAGGCGTCCGGTCTCGGTCAGGGGTGCGTTACGGTGTGGCATGAGGGCCTTTCTGGGTGCCGGTGCAGATGTCGCAATCCACACCGAGCCAGAAGGCCCTCACTCATTTCAAGATCACCACGCCGTGAACCCCGTCACCAACCTCCATGGTCAGTACA
>NZ_JOHO01000169.1 GCF_000719705.1 Streptomyces sp. NRRL S-350
GGCGGTTTTTAGTGGTCGTTGCAACACGTGGTCGGTTGTCTAGGCCGCGAGGAGTTTAGCCAGACGCTCGGCTGGGGTTTCCCAGCCGAGCGTCTTGCGTGGGCGGCGGTTGAGCTGGTCGGCGACGAAGGCCAGGTGCTCCGGGGTGTGGACGGACAGGTCGGTGCCCTTGGGGAAGTACTGCCGCAGCAGGCCGTTCGTGTTCTCGTTCGAACCGCGTTGCCAGGGACTAGCGGGGTCGCAGAAGTAGACCGGGATGTCGGTGGCGAGCGAGAACTCGCCGTGTCGTGCCATCTCGCTGCCCTGGTCCCAGGTCAGCGAGCGCCTCAGCTGGACCGGGAGCGTGCGGGCGGTGGCCACCAGGGCGTCCCGCACGGTCTCGGCTGTGTGGTCGCCGGGCAGGTGCAGCAGCATGACGTAGCGGGTGGCGCGTTCGACCAAGGTGCCGATCGCCGACTTCTGGTCCTTGCCGATAATCAGATCCCCTTCCCAGTGGCCCGGGACGGCCCGGTCCTCGGCCTCGGCGGGGCGCTCGCTGATCATGATCATCGGTTCGATGAACCGGGGCTTGCGGCAGTTGGCCTGTCGCTGGGGCTTGCGGCGGGCGCGGCCGGTCCGCAGGGCGCCGGCCAGCTCGCGCCGCAGCTGGCCTCGTCCCTGGACGTAGAGCGCCTGGTAGACGGTCTCGGGGACCACGTGCATCTCCGGTCGGTCGGGGAACTGTGCCCGCAGAGCGTGGCAGATCTGCTCCGGGCTCCACCGCTCGTCCAGCATCGCCTGCACCTCGGCCCGCAGTTCGGGGTTGTGGGTGATCTTCCGGGGCTTGGGGCGGGGCCGACGGGCGTCGGCCCGCGCCTGGGCCGCGAACGGGCGGTAGTGACCGCTGTCGGGGTGACGGTTGCGGCGGATCTCCCGGCTGATCGTGGAGGGGCTGCGGCCCAGCTCGGCGGCGATCGCCCGGACCGTCGCCTTATCGCGGAGCCGGTCGGCCAGGTGGATGCGCTCGGCCTCGCTCAGATACCGGGACGACGAGGAAGGC
>NZ_JOHO01000170.1 GCF_000719705.1 Streptomyces sp. NRRL S-350
TGGTCCTCGCGGACATCACCGGCGACGGCCGCGCGGACTACCTCCTCACCAACTCCGGCGGCTCCGTCAACGCCTACGTCAACAACGGCGGAGACGGCCACGGAGGCTGGACCGACTACGGCCGCATCGCCGCCGGCGCCTAAACATCCGCTGCCCCCAAAGTCACGAAGGCCTTCTCAACTCCGATGAAACGCTTCGCACAGGCTGGACTCGCCGCACTGGCGATCCTCTCCGGCCACGTCCTCACCATGCCAGCCGCCAACGCAGCCACGCCTCCCACCGCCCCGCCACTGCGGGTGATGCCGCTGGGTGACTCGATCACCGCCGGCTCTGGCGGCTCGACAGGCGCGGGCTACCGCCTGCCGCTGTGGAACACCCTTGCGGGACAGTCTCGGTACACCGTCGACTACGTCGGTTCCCAGAGCTTCGGAAACGTCCCGGACCCCGACAACGAGGGCCACAGCGGATACCGCGTCGGCGACATCCGTGCCGGCATCGACGGCTGGGTCTCCGCAGCCACCCCCGATGTCGTTCTGCTGCACATCGGCATCAACGACCTCGACCGCGACCCCGACCCCGACCCGGTGGCGGCCGCGAACCGCGCCGCCGCCGCGTTTACGGAACTGGCCACCCGAATCTTCGCCGACCGACCGGGCGTCACCGTCCTGGCCCAGGGGCTGATCCCCACCACGCAGAACCTTCAGACCGGTGTCCAGACCTATAACGCCGACATCAAGGCGCTGCAGTACGGGGCACTGTCCGGGCAGAAGTTCCGGTACCTGGAGCCCCCGGCACTGACGTCCACCGAGATGAACGACCGCCTGCACCCGAACGACGCCGGGTACACCCGGATGGCCGGCGTCTTCTTCAAGGGGCTGGACCAGGCCTTCACCGACGGACTTACGCAACGCCCAGCCGCACACCACGCGGGTACGGAGGCGGGGACGGGCCGTGTCCGGTGGGCGGATTTCGACGGGGACGGCAAGGCGGACTACTGGATCGTCAATCCTGATGGTTCGGTGCACCCGGCCTGACGACCGATTCGAGCCGGGTACGGTTCGCGGACTGGGACGGCGACGGCAAGGCGGACTACATCCTGGTCAATCCCGGCGGTTCGGTGCGGGTGTACCTGAACA
>NZ_JOHO01000171.1 GCF_000719705.1 Streptomyces sp. NRRL S-350
CTAGACGAGTAGTTCCGAAGTCAGCTGGGTTTGCCGGTTCTGCTCCGGACATGCGGGGAGGGTGTCCAGCATTCGGGTTGTGACGACCGAAGAGCTGGACACCCTCCTGACGGCACTCTACGTGCAGATCGATGATCACCTGCCCCGAACACGATGGTTAGGGCGACCGCCGCGGCTGACGGACTCCGAGCTGGTCTGCCTGGCCGTGGCTCAGGTGCTGTTGGGCTTCCACTCCGAGGCTCGCTGGATCCGATTCGCCCGCGCCCACCTGCGCGGCATGTTCCCCCACCTGCCCTGCCGGCCCGGCTACAACAAACGCCTGCGCGCGGCCCGGCCATTGCTCCAGCAGGCCATCCGAGACCTGGCGAGGGCGACCGACCTGTGGGCGGATCCGGTGTGGATCACCGACTCGACACCGGTGGAGTGCGGCCGCTCCCGTGACACCGTGGGCCGCTCGGCGTTGGCGGGCTGGGCCGGCTATGGCTACAGCCGCTCGCACTCGCGCTGGTTCTGGGGCCTGAAGCTGCACCTGGTCTGCACCCCGGCCGGGCTGCCCGTCACCTGGGCCCTGGCCAGCCCGAAAGTCGACGAGCGCGAGGTCCTGGCCGCGCTCGTCGAGACCGAGCCCGATCTCGTGCGGGAACGGCCCGGCCTGCTGATCCTCGCCGACAAGGGCTACGTTTCCGCCGAGCTCGACCGCTTCCTTGACCAGTACGGCATCCAGCTGCTGCGGCCGTCCTACCGGACCAGCGCTCCACGCCCCGGCGAGGGACTGCTGAAGTCCGTCCGCCAGCTGATCGAGTCTGTCAACGACACCCTCAAAGGGCAGCTCGGCCTTGAACAGCATGGCGGCCGCACCATCGAAGGCGTCGGCGCCCGCGTCGGCCAGCGGCTGCTGGCGATGACCTGCGCGATCTGGCACAACCGGACCACCGGCCGACCCATCACCCGCTCGCTGATCGCCTACGACCACTGACCGACTTCGGAACTACTCGTCTAG
>NZ_JOHO01000172.1 GCF_000719705.1 Streptomyces sp. NRRL S-350
CCGCCCGCGACGACGATCTTCGCGGAGGTGGTGGCGCGGGTGGGGGCGGCCGCGTTAGAGCTTGCGAAGTCCACTGAGGACCCTTTCGAGCAGCGTGACGTCGGGCTGGTTTCCGGATTCGCCGCCGGAAGCGGGCTGGTGGATGGCGACCAGGCCGGCTTCGGCGAGGTCGGCCACGAGGATGCGGGCCACTCCCAGGGGAAGGGAGAGCAGCGCCGAAACCTCCGCGACGGACTTGACCTCCGTGCACAGCGTGCAGATCCGCTGGTGCTCGGGGAGCAGGGTGGCCAGGCGCTGGGGATCGACGTCGGCGGAGACGAGGGCCTCCAGCGCGAGCTCGTAGCGCGGCCGGGTGCGACCGCCGGTCATCGCGAACGGCCGGATCAGCGGGCCGGAGTCGGGCTCGTCCTCGAACTCCTCGACGTGGCCGGGCTCCTGGGCGGTCCGGCGGCCGGGTGCCGGTTCGGGTGCCGGGGCCGGAGTCGGGTAGCCCGGCGCCGGGGCGTCGTACGAGGGCTGCTGTTGGGCGTACTGGTCGTACTGGTCGTACTGGCCGTACTGCTCCTCGGGCCGGGGGTACGGGTGCTGGGGCTGCCCGTACTGAGGCCGACCGTACTGCTGACCGTGGCCGACGCCGGGTGCTCCGAAGGCGTCATGGCCTGTGCCAGGGTACGGAAGACCGTACTGGCCGCTGCGGTCGTCGGGCGGTGTCACGGTTCCTCTCCTCACAAGGTGCGGCGGTGCGGTGCGAGCTTCGGCGCAGGTCCGGAGCCGGTGGTGCGAAGGCCGTACAACGTCCGAACCCGAGCCCGCCGAAGCGGGCCCGGGAAGGACGCGGAGGTACTTCGAATACCTGGACGGTATCCGACGAACCGTCAGTGCAGGAGACTGCCCTGGAGTTCCGCGCGGAGTGCGGGGGTGAGGACGGCGCCGGCGCGGTCGACGAGCAGGGCCATCTCGTAGCCGACGAGGC
>NZ_JOHO01000173.1 GCF_000719705.1 Streptomyces sp. NRRL S-350
CAGGCCAACTACGCCGCCGCCAACGCCTACCTGGACGCCCTCGCCCACCACCGCACCAGCACCGGGCACCCCACCACCAGCCTCGCCTGGGGACCGTGGGCCGCCGGCATGGCGGCCACCGTTGCCGCCAGGACGGGAGTCAGGCCGCTGCGGGACGCCGAGGGGCTGGGGCTGTTCGACGCCGCCCTGACCACCGGTGTCCCCGTCGTCGTCCCGATGCACCTCGACGCGCACGCGGTCGTCGGCGACCACGGGCCGGTTCCCCCGCTGCTGCGCGCGCTCGTGCCGACCGCACCCCACCGCGCCACCGACCGGGCTGCGGGCGGCTTCGCCGAACGGCTTCGGCCGATGCCCCCGGCGGACCGCGACGCCGCACTGCTCGCGCTCGTCCGAACCCAGGTCGCCGCTGTGCTCGGACACTCCGGCCCGCAGACCGTCGACTCGGGGCGTGCCTTCAGCGAACTCGGCTTCGACTCGCTCACCTCGGTCGAGTTGCGCAATCGCCTGAACGCGTCGACCGGGCTCCAGCTCCCCGCGACCCTGGTCTTCGACCACCCGAACGCGTCATCGCTGGTGGACCACCTGCGGGACACGATGTTCGGCGCGGCCCCGGCGGAGACCGTGCCGGCAGCCGCCGCCGTGTTCCAGGACGACCCGGTGGTCGTCGTCGGGATCGGGTGCCGCTATCCCGGCGGTGTCGGCAGCGCGGAAGACCTGTGGCGCCTCGTGTCCTCCGGTGGTGACGCGATCTCGGGGTTCCCGCAGGACCGCGGCTGGGACCTCGCGTCGTTGCGGTCCGTCGGCACACCGGGCAGCAGCACCGCGGACTCGGGTGGATTCCTGTACGACGCGGCGGAGTTCGACGCCGAGTTCTTCGGCATCTCGCCACGCGAGGCCCTGGCCATGGACCCCCAGCAGCGCCTGCTCCTGGAAACCACCTGGGAAACCCTCGAACACGCCGGCATCGACCCG
>NZ_JOHO01000174.1 GCF_000719705.1 Streptomyces sp. NRRL S-350
TGGGCCGTACCCCGAACGACTTCGTGATCAGTTCGAGGGGGTGATCTGGCGGTTCCGTTCCAGTGCCCAGTGGCGGGAGATGCCCGAGGAGTTCGGGCCCTGGTCCACGGTCTTCGGTCGGTTCCGGGTCTGGCGGGACGCCGGCGTGTTCACCTCGCTGCTCGAAGGCCTGATCGCCGAGGCCGCCCGCGCGGGGAAGACGGACCTGTCGCTGGTGGTCAGCGTCGACTCCACGACCGTCCGCGCTCACCACGACGCCGCCGGGATGCTCGTCGACGAGGACCTCATGCAAACCCTGGAGAAGGCCGCACGCGAGCAGGAGACAGCCCGCCAAAAAGGGGCGATCCGCAGGAACAGAACGGACAGGACGAACGCAGACGCATTCGACGGCGACGCGAACTCCGCCTGAAACAGGCCCTGCTCGGCAGATCCCGGGGCGGTCTGACCAGCAAGGTCCATCTCGCCGCCGATCGCAGGTGCCGTCCACTGGCGCTCGTCCTGACCGCGGGGCAGGCCGGCGACAGCCCGCAGTTCGTCCCCGTCCTCGCCAAGGTGCGTGTGCGCCTGCCCGTCGGACGACCCCGCACCCGGCCCGGCGCGGTCGCCGCAGACAAGGCCTACTCGTCCCGCGCCAACCGCGCCTACCTGCGCAAACGCAGTATCAAGGCTGTCATCCCGGAGAAGAAGGACCAGACCGCCAGCCGGAAACGCCAGGGCAGTAGGGGCGGCCGACCCGTCGACCACGACCCCGACCTCTACAAAGAGCGGAACACCGTCGAGCGCCTGATCAACAAGCTGAAGGCCTGGCGGGGCATCGCCACCCGCTTCGACAAGACGCCCGAGAGCTACCTCGCAGGCCTTCACCTCCGCGCCTCGATGATCTGGATAGACGACCTTGTGCGACCGCCCAGCTGATCACAACATCACACGGGCCCTAGC
>NZ_JOHO01000175.1 GCF_000719705.1 Streptomyces sp. NRRL S-350
GCGCTCCGTGCAGGCCGTGTTCGAGGAGCAGGTACGGGTCAGCCCCCAGGCCGACGCGCTGGTACAGGGCGAAGAACGCGTCACCTACGAGGAGTTGAACACCCGCGCCAACCGACTCGCCCGCCACCTGCGGGAACGCGGCGTCACCCGGGGCCGGACAGTCGGCGTCTACCTGGAACGCGGCACCGCACTCATCACCTCACTGCTCGCCGTCCTCAAAGCCGGCGCCGCCTACACCCTCCTCGACCCCGCCTTCCCCGTCGAACGGCTGACCACCGTCCTCCAGGACGCCAACGTCCGCACCGTCGTCTCCCGCCGCCAACTCGCCCACGCCCTCGGCGAAGGCCCCGACTACATCCTGCTCGACCCCGACGCCGACACCCCGCACATCGACCGACTCGACGGACACGACCTCACAGACGTCCCGACCGGAGCGAACGACGCCGCCTGCGTCATGTTCACCTCCGGCTCCACCGGCCGCCCCAAGGGCGTCATCGCCCCCCACCGCGCCCTGGTCGCCACCTTCGTCGGCCCCGACTACCTCGAGTTCCGCCCCGACGACGTCTACCTCCAGTCCTCCCCCGTCTCCTGGGACGCCTTCGCCCTCGAAGTCTTCTCCGCGCTCTACCACGGCGGCACCACCATCCTGCCGGTCAGCCCCCGCACCGACCTGGACGAGATCACCCGACTCGTCACCGACCACGGCGTCACCGTCCTCCAACTCTCCGCCAGCCTCTTCAACGTCCTCACCGACGACCACCCCCACGTCTTCACCGGCCTGCGCACCGTCATGACCGCCGGAGAAACCGCCTCCGTCACCCACGTCACCCGCACCCGACACCTCCACCCCCACCTGCGCATCCTCAACGGCTACGGCCCCGTCGAATCCATGGGCTTCACCACCT
>NZ_JOHO01000176.1 GCF_000719705.1 Streptomyces sp. NRRL S-350
CCGCAGGAGCGGGCGCATGGGTGAGTCCACGGTCGCCAAGGCCGTCCGTGAACTCACCGGCATGTGGTGGCCCGACGCCGATCCGGACAAGCTCCGCACGGTCGCCGACGCCTGGGACGCGATGGCCACCGCCGTCGACAACGTCACCGCACCCACCAACCAGGCCGCCGCCGCCATCGTCGCCAACAACCACGGGCCCGCGATCGACGCCTTCGGAAAGTTCTGGGGCAACTACTACGGCGGCCAGGGCAAGGGCTGGCTGCCCGACACCGCCAGCGCCTGCCGCAGCCTCGCCAAGGCCCTGCGCGACTTCGCCGCCGAAGTCGACAAGGCCGTCAAGAAGTTGGAGGAGGAGGCCGCGATCGTCGGCGGCACCCTCGTCGTCGGCACCGCCCTCGCCTTCTTCACCGCCGGCCTCTCCGAAGCCGCCGCCGGCACCGCCGCCGCGAGCATCGTCGCGGCCGCCGCGACCCTCGGCGTCACCGTCTCCGAGACCATCGCCACCATCGCCGCCACCGTCCTGGTCGGCGCCGCCTTCGGCGCCGTCGAGGCCATCACCGTCGACGTCGCCGTCGCCCAGCCCATCCGGATGTCCTTCGGCGACGGCGGCTTCAGCCTCAAGGAAGCCGTCGACTCCGCCGAGACCGGCGGCATCATGGGCGGAGCCGGCGGCGGACTCGGCGCCGGCGGCCGCGTCGTCGCCAACGCCGCCGAGCGGGCCGAGAGCGCCTCCGTCGCCCTGGCCGGCCTCGCCAAGGTCGCCAACGCCGCCGACTCCCTCCCCGGCCGCATGGTCACCGGCGCCGGCCTCGCCTACGGCTACGACGCCGCCTTCCAGACCGGCCCCGTCATGCCGCTGGACCTCGTCCTCGGCGCCGTCGGCGGCGC
>NZ_JOHO01000177.1 GCF_000719705.1 Streptomyces sp. NRRL S-350
TTCTGCATGGGCCTGGCACTGTCCCAGTACGAACGCCAGGACAACCCCGTCTACGCGAACGACCCCAGACTGACCACGACCGCCCCCTGACCGCGCCGGGGGCTCCGACGTCCACTGGCTCGTGGTGTCCCGTCTCCCTGACCCAATCTTTCGCAGAATTGCGAAAGACTGGGTCAGAATGTCGGCGTCCAGTGACGTTCCAGCGCGGCTAGTGTCGGTCCAGCATGACCTTTGATTTTCCAAGTTCGCAGGTCAGTGGCATGACCCCTCGCCTACCCTCTTCCATATAAAGGGTCCGCCGCCGTCTCCCGAACGTTGCCTCCGGCAGGCCCGCAATCCGTGCCGCTGCCGCAGCCCGGGCTGATCCCTAGGGATCGTCTTCAAAGATCAGATCCAGAGCAGAATCGAGGCGATGGCGACGGCGGCCTGGTAGGACTCGCGGGTCTTGTCGTATCTGGTGGCGAGGCCGCGCCGTTGCTTGAGCCGGTTGAAGCAGCGTTCGACGACGTTGCGGAGCCGGTATGTCTGTCGGTCGAAGGCGGGTGGTCGGCCGCCGTGTGAGCCGCGGTTGAGTCGGCCGAGCGCCTGATCGGCGCGTTCGGGGATGGTGTGTGGGATGCCGCGTCGGCGCAGGTAGGTGCGGATTTTTCGGGAGCTGTAGCCCTTGTCGGCGATGAGGTGGTCGGGCCGGGTGCGCGGGTGCCCCGGCCCGACCCGTGGGACCCGGATCGTCTCCAGGACGGCTTCGAGGCGGGTGCAGTCGTTGGTGTTGCCGCCCGTGAGGACGAAGCCGAGCGGGCGGCCGCGTCCGTCGCAGGCGAGGTGGAGTTTGGTGCTCAGTCCTCCGCGGGATCGGCCGAGGGCGTGATCACCCGCTTCGTCGTGGAGTCGACCGACACCAGCCAGTCGATGTCCCCGGCCGCGTCCTTCTCCGCCTGGATCGCGTGGAGCATCCGGGAGAACGTGCCGTCC
>NZ_JOHO01000178.1 GCF_000719705.1 Streptomyces sp. NRRL S-350
GCGACGCCGTCCTTGACGTCGACCTGGAGGGGGCCGAGGGGGTAGAGGCCGTCGCCCATGCCGGCGGCGCCCATGGCGTCGGTGATCAGGGCGACGCGGGAGGGGCCGGCGGTGCCGTAGGCGAGGTCGAGGACGGAGGGGTGGAGGTGGACGCCGTCGTTGATGAGTTCGACGGTGACGCGTTCGTCCTCCAGGAGGGCCACGATGGGGCCGGGGGCGCGGTGGGCGATGCCGGGCATGGCGTTGAAGAGGTGGGTGGCGACGGTGGCGCCGGCGTCGACGGCCCGGAGGGTGGTGGCGTAGTCGGCGTCGGTGTGGCCGATGGCGGCGATGACGCCGAGGTCGGCGAGCATGCGGACGGAGTCGAGGCCGCCGGGCAGTTCGGGGGCGAGGGTGACCATGGTGGCGTGGCCGCGGGCGGCGTCGACGAGTTTGCGTACGAGGGCCGGGTCCGGGTCGCGCAGGAGGTCGGGGCGGTGGGCGCCGCAGCGGTTGTGCGAGATGAACGGGCCTTCGAAGTGGATGCCGGCGAGGACGCCGTCCTCGACGAGTTCGGACAGGACGGCGGCCTGGCGGGCGACTTCGTCGATCTCGCCGGTGACGGTGGAGGCGACGGTGGTGGTGGTGCCGTGGGCCAGGTGGGTGCGGGCGGCGAGGAGGGCTTCCTCGGCGATGCCGGAGGCGTAGGAGGCGCCCCCGCCGCCGTGGACGTGCAGGTCGACGAAGCCGGGGACGACGGTGTGGCCCGTCAGGTCGAGGTCGCCGGGTTCGGTGTCGCCGCCGAGGCCCGCGATGCGGTCGCCCGCGATCGTGAGCCGGTCGCCGTCGACGACGCCGCCGGGCAGGAC
>NZ_JOHO01000179.1 GCF_000719705.1 Streptomyces sp. NRRL S-350
GCTGTGGCTGTACCCGGGGACGGGCAGTGGTCTGGGTGACCGGGTGGAGATCGGCTCGGGTGGCTGGAACGGCATCTCCGACTACGCGGGTGCGGACTTCACCGGTGACGGGATCGGTGACCTGGCGGCGGTGGAGTCGGCCCCGGGTGAGACCGGGAAGCTCTACCTCTACAAGGGCACCGGCAACGGCCTGGCCTCCCGCACCGAGATCGGCTCCGGCGGCTGGTGAACCGCCAAGCGCCACGCCACGGTCCCGAACCCGCCCGGCAGCCCCGAACCCGCCCGGCAGTCCCGACGCCGCGCAGCAGTCCTGAAACCACGTACGTCCGCACCCGCTCCAGGGGGAGAACACCCATGTCCGCACAGACCCGCATGCGCAAGAGCCTGGCCGTCTTCGCGCTGAGCCTCGCACCCCTCGGCCTCGCCGGCACGGCCGGCGCCGCGTCCGTCAGCACCTGGGACAAGGTGGCCGCCTGCGAGAGCGGGGGCAACTGGTCCATCAACACCGGGAACAACTACTACGGCGGGCTGCAGATCTCCGAGCACAACTGGCAGTACTACGGCGGCACCCAGTACGCGGCCTACCCGCACCAGGCGACCAAGAAGGAACAGATCCTGATCGCCGAGAAGATCCTCGCCGACCAGGGCGCCGGCGCGTGGACGTGCAGCCCCGGCACCGGCCTCTCGACCGACCACGCCGACCCGTACCCGGCGGGGCCGTCCGACCCGGGGATGGCGAACCTGACGGCGGGTGACTTCAACGGTGACGGCCGGAAGGACCTGGTCGCCGTGGAGGTGTCGACCGGCAAGCTGTTCTCCTACCCGGGGACCGGGA
>NZ_JOHO01000180.1 GCF_000719705.1 Streptomyces sp. NRRL S-350
GAGCGAGTCGAAGCCGTCCGCGTTGAAATTGTGGATCACGTCGCGGACCCGGTCCGCGCTGGTGAACGTCACCGCAGCGATCTTGTCCACCGTCATGCCCTGTGCGGACAGCAGCACCATCTGCGCCCGCCGCCAGGTCACCACCGACCCGGTGCCCCGGCGGACGATCTGCAGCAACCGGCGCCCCTCGTCGTCATCGATCTCCCGCACGCGTACACGTTCAGCCACGTGATCATTCTGGACGCAGGAGCCGCCTCCGGCGGTCAACCGCATCCCGTAGCTCCTACGATTCGAGTCATGGATCGTTCCGACGATGTGCAGCCCGCGTTCTGGGACACCGGCAGCAACTACGGGGTGCAGCAGCCGCTGACTGACGAGGCCGTGCGGGAAGCCGAGCGCCTGCTCGACGTCACGCTCCCAGCCTCGCTGCTTGATCTGTTGCGCATCCAGAACGGCGGCCAGGTGACAGGCACTCGGAACGCTTTTCGGACAGACAAGCCGACCTCCTGGAGCGCGGACCACGTCCCGTTCGACCATGTGATGGGCGTCGGCCACCGCGAACGCACAGTCTCGTTGCTCGACAGCCCCTACCTGGTCGAGGAATGGAGTCTGCCCGCGCCTGTCGTGCTCCTCTCGGGCGATGGACCCTGCTGGGTTGCGCTGGACTACCGGGCGTGCGGCCGACACGGGGAACCTTCAGTCGCGTGGTTCGACGCTGACTTCAGCGTGGAGTTGGCCCTCGCCCCGGACTTCGGGTCCTTCGTCGAGGGCCTCTCTTCCGCCAGCGACTTCGACTGACGCGCTCCAGGGGC
>NZ_JOHO01000181.1 GCF_000719705.1 Streptomyces sp. NRRL S-350
AGATCTCCACTATCCTCTTCGTCGGCAGCGTCAGATGTGTATAAGAGACAGGTGCCGATGGGGGGTGTGCGCGCAGGGTGGTGCGGTGTGTGCGGGGGTGGGTCAGTTGAGGGCGGCGAGTGCGGCCTCGTAGTTCGGCTCGTCGGCGATCTCCGCGACGAGTTCGGTGTGCAGGACGGTGTCGTTCTCGTCGAGGACGACGACGGCGCGCGCGGTCAGGCCGGCCAGGGGGCCGGTGTTGATGGCCACGCCGTAGGCGTCGTGGAAGTCGCGTCCGCGCACGGTGGAGAGGGTCTTGACGTTGTCCAGGCCCTCGGCGCCGCAGAAGCGGGCCTGGGCGAACGGCAGGTCCGCGGAGATGCACAGCACGACGGTGTTCTCCAGCGCGCCGGCCTGGGAGTTGAAGGTGCGTACCGACGTCGCGCAGGTCGGGGTGTCGATGCTGGGGAAGATGTTGAGGACCTTGCGGGTACCGGCGAAGTCCTTCAGCGAGGTGTCCGCGAGTCCCGCGCCGACCAGGGTGAACGCCGGTGCCTGGCTGCCGGCCGCGGGCAGTGCGCCGCCGACCTCGACCGGGTTCCCCTTCAGCGTGACCTGAGCCATGAAAAGCCTCCTACCAGCGGTATACGGGTGTGCAACGCGCCGATCCTACTGCCCGCCCCCAACAGCCCGCCCGGAGCGACCGCAGACCGGACACCCCCGGGCCGGTGGGGCCGGCACGGCACGGCGGCCAGGAGCGGGGCGGTGGGGGCGGCTCGGGGCGGCTCGGGGCGGCTCGGTGCGGGGAGGGGCGGTGCGGGGG
>NZ_JOHO01000182.1 GCF_000719705.1 Streptomyces sp. NRRL S-350
GGCACTCCTCGCCACCTACGGACAGGACCGCGAACAACCCCTCTGGCTCGGCTCGGTGAAATCCAACATCGGCCACACCCAGGCCGCCGCCGGCGCCGCGGGCGTGATCAAGATGGTGATGGCGATGCAGCACGGGGTGCTGCCCCGCACCCTGCACGTCGACGAACCCACCCCGCACGTCGACTGGACCGCAGGCGCCGTCGCACTGCTCACCGAACAACAACCCTGGCCCAGCCACGACCGCCCCCGCCGCGCCGCCGTCTCCTCCTTCGGCATCAGCGGCACCAACGCCCACGTCATCCTCGAACAACCGCCCACCGACGCCCCGAAGCGGGTGACGGAGGAACCGCACCTCGACGCCCCGTGGTTGTTGTCGGCCCTCGACGAACGCGCGCTCCGGGAGCAGGCGAGGCGGCTGCGCGAACAGCTGGCCACACAGCCGGACGCGGATCCCGCCGACGTCGGCCACACGCTCGCGGTGGGCCGGGACCACTTCGGGGTCCGGGCCGGGATCTTCGGTGCCGGCGCCGAGGAGCGCTCCGAGGCCCTGGCCGCGCTCGCCGACGGCACGGCGCATCCCGCCGTCGTCCGCGGCACCGCCGCTGCCTCGGGCAAGGTGGTGTTCGTGTTCCCCGGCCAGGGCTCGCAGTGGCCCGGCATGGGAGCCGACCTCCTCGACGAATCCCCCGTGTTCACCCAGTGGATCCACCGCTGCGAACAAGCCCTCACCCCCTACGTCGACTGGTCACTCACCGACATCCTGCGCGACCCCGACGCACCCCTC
>NZ_JOHO01000183.1 GCF_000719705.1 Streptomyces sp. NRRL S-350
CTCGTCCTCCCTCGTCGCCGTCCACCTCGCCGCCAACGCCCTGCGCAACGGCGAATGCACCATGGCCCTGGCCGGCGGCGTCACCGTCATGTCCACCCCTGCCCCGTTCGTGGAGTTCAGCCGGCAGCGGGGCCTCGCCGGCGACGGCCGGTGCAAGTCGTTCGCGGCGGCTGCGGACGGGACCGGCTGGGGCGAGGGTGTCGGGCTGCTGGTATTGGAGCGGCTCTCCGACGCCCGGCGCCTGGGCCACCCCGTCCTCGCCGTGGTCCGCGGCTCCGCCGTCAACCAGGACGGCGCCTCCAACGGGCTCACCGCCCCCAACGGGCCCTCCCAGCAACGCGTCATCCGCCAGGCCCTCGCCAACGCCGGCCTCCAGCCCTCCGACGTCGACGCCGTCGAAGCCCACGGCACCGGCACCCGCCTCGGCGACTGCACGTCGACGAACCCACCCCGCACGTCGACTGGACGGCGGGCGCCGTCGCACTGCTCACCGAAGAACAGCCCTGGCCCAGCCACGACCGCCCCCGCCGGGCCGGCGTCTCCTCCTTCGGCGTCAGCGGCACCAACGCGCACGTCATCCTCGAACAACCGCCCGTCACCGAGGAGCCGGAGGAGCGTGCCGGCACCGCCCTGCCCGTGGTCCCGTGGATCCTCTCGGCGCGGGACGAGGATGCGCTGCGGGACACCGCGGCCCGACTCGCGGACGCCCTCACCGACGACGCCTCACCACTCGACATCGGGTACTCACTCGCGACGAGCCGGGCCCTGCTCACCGAGCGGGCCGTGGTACTAGGCGCCGATCCGGAGGCCCGCCACCAGGCCCTGAAGGCCTTCGCCAACGGCCAGACCACACCCGACGTGATCACCGGCCGGGGTGGCGACGGAACCCTGACGATGGTCTTCTCCGGCCAGGGCAGCCAACGCCTGGGCATGGGCCACGACCTCTACACCACCTAC
>NZ_JOHO01000184.1 GCF_000719705.1 Streptomyces sp. NRRL S-350
GGCACTCCTCGCCACCTACGGACAGGACCGCGAACAACCCCTCTGGCTCGGCTCGGTGAAATCCAACATCGGCCACACCCAGGCCGCCGCCGGCGCCGCCGGTGTCATCAAGATGATCCTCGCCATGCAACACGGCACCCTCCCCCGCACCCTCCACGTCGCCGAGCCGACCACCGAGGTCGACTGGACGGCAGGCGCCGTCACACTGCTCACCGAGCAGCAGCCCTGGCCCGCGCACGACCGGCCGCGCCGCGCAGGTGTCTCCGCGTTCGGCGTCAGCGGCACCAACGCCCACGTCATCCTGGAGCAGCCGCCCGTCGCGGACGAACCCGCAGCCGACGCGCCGGACCACGGCGTCGTCCCGTGGACGCTGTCGGCGAAGACCCCCGAGGCGCTGCGGGCTCAGGCCCGGCGCCTGATGTCCCTCGACGACCGGAACCCGGCCGACGTCGGCCACTCCCTGGCGACCGCCCGGGCGGCGCTGGAACACCGTGCCGTCGTCATCGGCGCCACCCGCGAGGAACTGTCGGCCGGACTGGCCGCACTCGCGGACGGTTCACCGGCCGAACGGGTCTGCGAAGGGGTCGCCTCGACCGTCGGCAAGGTGGTGTTCGTGTTCCCCGGCCAGGGCTCGCAGTGGCCCGGCATGGGAGCCGACCTCCTCGACGAATCACCCGTGTTCACCCAGTGGATCCACCGCTGCGAACAAGCCCTCACCCCCTACGTCGACTGGTCACTCACCGACATCCTGCGCGACCCCGACGCACCCCTC
>NZ_JOHO01000185.1 GCF_000719705.1 Streptomyces sp. NRRL S-350
CCCGTGTTCACCCAGTGGATCCACCGCTGCGAACAAGCCCTCACCCCCTACGTCGACTGGTCACTCACCGACATCCTGCGCGACCCCGACGCACCCCTCCACCGCGTCGACGTCGTCCAACCCGCCCTCTGGGCCGTCATGGTCTCCCTCGCCCACACCTGGCGCGAACTCGGCATCCACCCCGACGCCGTCATCGGCCACTCCCAAGGCGAAATCGCCGCCGCCACCGTCGCCGACATCCTCACCCTCGACGACGCCGCCCGCATCGTCGCCCTCCGCAGCCAGATCATCGCCCACCACCTCGCCGGCCAAGGCTCCATGGCCTCCATCGCCCTACCCGCCACCACCCTCCACGACCACCTCCGACACCACCCCCACATCACCATCGCCGCCCACAACGGCCCCACCACCACCGTCATCGCCGGCCCCACCCAACCCCTCGAAACCCTCCTCACCCACCTCGAACAACAAGGCACCCGCGTCCGCCGAATCCCCGTCGACTACGCCTCCCACACACCCGACGTCGAAACCATCCAAACCCAACTCCACACCGCCCTCTCCCCCATCACCCCCCGCAACAGCACCATCACCTTCCACTCCACCGTCACCGGAACACCCCTCAACGGCACCGAACTCACCGCCGACTACTGGTACCGCAACCTCCGCAACCCCGTCCTCTTCCACCCCACCACCCAAACCCTCATCACCACCCACCACACCACCTTCATCGAACCCAGCCCCCACCCAGTACTCGTCGC
>NZ_JOHO01000186.1 GCF_000719705.1 Streptomyces sp. NRRL S-350
CCGCCCGCGACGACGATCTTCGCGGAGGTGGTGGCGCGGGTGGGGGCGGCCGCGTTAGAGCTTGCGAAGTCCACTGAGGACCCTTTCGAGCAGCGTGACATCGGGCGTTCCGCCCGACTCGCCCGCGGCGGCGGGCTGGTGGATGGCGACGAGACCGGCTTCGGCGAGGTCGGCCACGAGGATGCGGGCGACCCCGAGCGGCACGCCGGCCAGGGCGGAGATCTCCGCGATGGACTTGACCTCACGGCAGAGGTTGACGATCCGCGCGTGCTCCGGCAGCAGCCCGCCGGTCCGCTCGGCGGAACCGGTGGTGGAGATCAGGGCCTCGATGGCGAGCTGGTAGCGCGGACGGGTCCGGCCGCCGGTCATCGCGTACGGGCGGACCAGCGGCTGCTGCTCGTAGCCGTCGGACTGCTGCCCGCCGTAGCCGCTGCCGTACCCGCTGCCGTACGGGCCGGCGGGTGTCGAGGGCGGGGTCATGGGTCCTCCTTGTGCTGCAGCCTTGAGCAGCCGGTTCCAGCTGGGGCGGTGCCAGCTGAGGCGGGATCAGCTGCCTGAGGGTAGCTGAGAGTGAGACGCCGGGTCCGGTCGGGTCGGACCCGGCGGGGAGGTGGGACGGGTGGGTGGATCCTCGCGGGCCGGTCAGTGCAGGAGACTGCCCTGGAGTTCCGCGCGGAGTGCGGGGGTGAGGACGGCGCCGGCGCGGTCGACGAGCAGGGCCATCTCGTAGCCGACGAGGC
>NZ_JOHO01000187.1 GCF_000719705.1 Streptomyces sp. NRRL S-350
TGGTGGCGGCGTTGACGGAGGCGGGGCATGCGGGGGAGGTGTACGAGGTGACGGGGCCGCGGTTGCTGTCGTTCGCGGAGGTGGCGGGGGAGTTGTCGGCGGCGGTGGGCCGTCGGGTGCGGTTCGAGGCGGTGTCGCAGGAGGCGTACCGGCGGGTGCTGGAGGAGGCGGGGCTGCCGGGGGACTTCGCGGAGTTGTTCTCGGTGATCCTGGACGGTCGCAACGCGTCGTTGGGGGACGGGGTGCGGCGCGCGCTGGGCCGTGAGCCGCGCGACTTCGCGGAGTACGCCCGGGAGGCCGCCGCCTCCGGCGTGTGGAACGCGTGACCGGCCCGAAGGGCAACACCTGCCGCTCGTACGGCAGTTCCGTAGATCGTCGGTACCGGGCGGCGCAGGCCCCCTGACCGTCCACCCCGGCCGCGGCCGGGAGCGGTGAGGAGGCCGGTGCGGCCGGGCACCGGAAGGTCCCCGCGCTGGGCGGGGACCGGGGAGAACCGAAGGATTACCTATGAGCTCGAACCAGACCCCGACTCCTGCTTCCCACACCGCTCCACAGTCCTTCCCCGGCGTGACGGGCGGCGCGGCCCCGGCCGCCGCCCCCGCCACGCGCAGCAGGGCCGCCGGGCCGTTGCTGGTGGGTGCCACCGTCGCGATGGGCCTGATGGCGGGGCTGTTCTTCGCCTTCGACGTGTCGGTCATGCCGGGCCTG
>NZ_JOHO01000188.1 GCF_000719705.1 Streptomyces sp. NRRL S-350
CACGGCACCGGCACCCGCCTCGGCGACCCCATCGAAGCCCAGGCACTCCTCGCCACCTACGGACAGAACCGCGAACAACCCCTCTGGCTCGGCTCGGTGAAATCCAACATCGGCCACACCCAGGCCGCCGCCGGCGCCGCCGGCATCATCAAGATGATCCTCGCCATGCAACACGGCACCCTCCCCCGCACCCTCCACGCCGACGAACCCACCCCCCACGTCGACTGGACCGCAGGCGCCGTCGCACTGCTCACCGAGGAACAGACCTGGCCGGAGACGGCCGACCGCCCCCGCCGAGCCGCCGTCTCCTCCTTCGGCATCAGCGGCACCAACGCCCACGTCATCCTCGAACAACCGCCACAGTCCGAAGCCCCCGCGGCGGAGCAGAGTGCTCCGGTGACCGTGCCATGGGTGCTGTCCGCTGCCAGTCCGGCCGCGTTGCGTGCTCAGGCCACGCGGCTGATGACGGCAGTGGCACCGGGGGACTCATCGCTCGATGTCGGGTGGTCACTTGCCACCGGCCGGGCCGCGCTGGACGAGCGGGCCGTGGTGCTGGCGGGTGACGGCACTGATCGAATCGAGGCCCTTGCCGCGCTGGCTCGCGGTGGCAGTCACCCGGGTCTCGTCACCGGCCGGGGTGGCGACGGAACCCTGACGATGGTCTTCTCCGGCCAGGGCAGCCAACGCCTGGGCATGGGCCACGACCT
>NZ_JOHO01000189.1 GCF_000719705.1 Streptomyces sp. NRRL S-350
TGCCCGACTTGATCCATGGCCATTTGACGGTACAGACCACGATGGGCGCGACGAGCATGGCCAGCATCCACAGTCCCACGCTCGCTGGAGAGTAGATGTAGTACTGCCACTGCTCGGGTAGGGCCGACGGTGCGAGCAGGAGCGCGATCAGCGCGGCCCATGTGACCAGCACTGCTGCTGCCATGCGTGCTGCGGCCACCCCTGTCGGCCCCCTCGACGGCTGCTCGTCTCTTTGGATCGAATGATAGGGCCGCTGAGATGATCTCGCTATGGCTGGTGTGATCACGGCGTCGGAGCCGTCCTGGATACCTCCGTTCAGCGGGCTCAGCGCGCGCACCTTCGGGAAGCTGGTGACGGTTCTGCGGCGCGAGGGTGCGGACGCGGTCCGCAGGGGCCGGCCGTGGAGCCTTCCGCTGGAGGACCGGGCTCTGCTGGTCGCGGCGTACTGGCGAACCAACCTGACCATGCGGCAGCTCGCCCCATTGTTCGGGGTGTCCAAGTCGGCGGCCGACCGGATCATCGGCCACCTTGGGCCGATGTTCGCTCTCCAGCCCCGCAAGCGGTTCGCCAAGGGCACCGTGCTCATCGTGGACGGCACCCTGGTCCCCACCCGCGACCACACCATCGCCGAGCGGTCGAAGAACTACAGGTACTCCACCAACCACCAGGTCGTCATCGACGCCGACACCCGCCTGG
>NZ_JOHO01000190.1 GCF_000719705.1 Streptomyces sp. NRRL S-350
CGTGGTGGTGGGGGCGGGTAGGGCGCGGCGGTCGAGTTTGCCGTTGGGGGTGAGCGGCAGTTCGTCGAGGACCACGAACGCCGCCGGGACCATGTACTCCGGGAGGAGGCCGGCAAGGTGCTCGCGGACGGCGCCGGTGCCGATCGCGGTGTCCGGCGCGGGGACGAGGTAGGCCACGAGTCGCTTGTCGCCGGGGTGGTCCTCGCGGGCCTGGACGGTGGTCTGGACGATGCCGGGGTAGCGGGTGATCGCGGCTTCGACCTCGCCGGGCTCGACGCGGAAGCCCCGGATCTTGATCTGGTGGTCGAGGCGGCCGGCGTATTCCAGGGTGCCGTCGGGCCGCCAGTGGGCGAGGTCGCCGGTGCGGTACATCCGGGTGCCGGGCACGAAGGGGTTGGCGACGAACCGCTCTGCGGTGAGTGCGGGCCGCCCGGCGTACGCGCGGGCCAGGCCCGCTCCGGCGACGTACAGCTCACCGGGCACGCCCGCGGGGACGGGACGCAGGTTCGCGTCGAGGACGTAGGCGTGTTTGCCGGTGAGGGGGGTGCCGATGGGGATGGTGGTGGTGTCGGGGGTGGTGTCCTCGATGGTGAAGGAGGTGGTGAAGCCCATGGATTCGACGGGGCCGTAGCCGTTGAGGATGCGCAGGTGGGGGTGGAGGTGTCGGGTGCGGGTGACGTGGGTGACGGAGGCGG
>NZ_JOHO01000191.1 GCF_000719705.1 Streptomyces sp. NRRL S-350
CGTGGTGGTGGGGGCGGGTAGGGCGCGGCGGTCGAGTTTGCCGTTGGGGGTGAGCGGCAGTTCGTCGAGGACCACGAACGCCGCCGGGACCATGTACTCGGGCAGCAGCGTCGCGATGTGCGTCCGCAGCGCGGCGGTGTCGACGGCGGAGCCCTCGGCGGGGACGACGTACCCGACCAGTCGCTTGTCGCCGGGGTGGTCCTCGCGGGCCTGGACGGTCGTCTGGACGATGCCGGGGTAGCGGGTGATCGCGGCCTCGACCTCGCCGGGCTCGACGCGGAAGCCCCGGATCTTGATCTGGTGGTCGGCCCGGCCGATGTACTCCAGGGTGCCGTCCGGCAGCCACCGCACCAGGTCGCCGGTGCGGTACAGCCGGGAGCCCGGGGTGAAGGGGCCGGCCACGAAGCGTTCGGCGGTCAGGCCGGGGCGGCCGGCGTAGCCGCGCGCGAGCCCGTCGCCGCCCAGGTAGAGCTCGCCCGTGACGCCGGGCGGCACGGGGCGAAGCCCGTCATCCAGGACGTAGGCGTGTTTGCCGGTGAGGGGGGTGCCGATGGGGATGGTGGTGGTGTCGGGGGTGGTGTCCTCGATGGTGTAGCAGGTGGTGAAGCCCATGGATTCGACGGGGCCGTAGCCGTTGAGGATGCGCAGGTGGGGGTGGAGGTGTCGGGTGCGGGTGACGTGGGTGACGGAGGCGG
>NZ_JOHO01000192.1 GCF_000719705.1 Streptomyces sp. NRRL S-350
CCTCGGCACCGCCATCGCCGGCCGCACCGACGAGGCCCTGGACGACCTGGTCGGCTTCTTCGTCAACACCCTCGTCCTGCGCACCGACGTCTCCGGCGATCCCACCTTCCGCGAACTGCTGGCCCGTGTCCGGGCCACCGACCTGGA
The DNA here is from genome assembly GCF_000719705.1 of Streptomyces sp. NRRL S-350. Lineage (GTDB taxonomy): Bacteria > Actinomycetota > Actinomycetes > Streptomycetales > Streptomycetaceae > Kitasatospora. Next base: position 148 of record NZ_JOHO01000192.1, read on the forward strand.
TGCGTTCGCCCACCAGGAACTGCCCTTCGAGCGGGTCGTGGAGGCGCTTAACCCCGCCCGCTCCACCGCCCGCCACCCGCTCTTCCAGACCATGCTGGTGCTGCAGAACAACATCGACGGCGTCTACGAGTTCCCCGGCGCCGACGCCGAGCAGCACCCGCTGGAGAAGCGGGCCGCCAAGTTCGACCTCACCTTCTTCGTGGCGGAGGACCCGGCGGGCGGCCTGCGCTGGGACGTCGAGTACGCCACCGACCTGTACGACCGGTCGACGGTCGAGGCGATGACCGCCCGACTGCTCCGGCTGCTGGCGGCCGTGGTCGCGGACCCGGACGCGGCGGTCAGCGACATCGAACTGCTGGACACCGAGGAGCGGGAGCGCATCCTCGGCGAGTGGTCCGGCGTCGCGCGGGGCGGCTCCGACGAGCGCTCCGTGCAGGCCGTGTTCGAGGAGCAGGTACGGGTCAGCCCCCAGGCCGACGCGCTGGTACAGGGCGAAGAACGCGTCACCTACGAGGAGTTGAA
>NZ_JOHO01000193.1 GCF_000719705.1 Streptomyces sp. NRRL S-350
CTCGACCTCCCCGACGCCGCCCGCCTCGTCACCACCCGCGCCCGACTCATGCAATCCGCCCCCACCGGCGGCACCATGATCGCCATCCAAGCCACCGAAGACGAACTCCGCGAACACCTCACCGACACCGTCTCCATCGCCGCCCTCAACGCCGCCGACTCCACCGTCATCTCCGGCGACCCCCACACCGCCCAACACATCGCCGAACACTTCAAGAACCTCGGCCGCAAGACCCGCACCCTCACCGTCTCCCACGCCTTCCACTCACCCCACATGGACCCCATCCTCGACGCCTTCCACGCCGAGGCCACCCACCTCACCTACCACCAACCCCACATCCCCCTCGTCTCCAACCTCACCGGCCAACTCACCACCCAACCCACCACCCCCGACTACTGGACCCAACACATCCGCCAAACCGTCCGCTTCACCGACACCCTCCACACCCTCGCCGACCAGGGCGTCACCACCTTCGTCGAACTCGGCCCCGACCCCATCCTCACCGCCCTCACCCACACCACCCTCGACACCACCCCCGATGCCGAGAACCCGCTCGCCATCAGCGCCCTCCGCAAGAACCACCCCGAAACCCACACCACCACCACAACCCTCGCCACCCTCCACACCCACGGCCACCCCGTCACCTGGCCCACCC
>NZ_JOHO01000194.1 GCF_000719705.1 Streptomyces sp. NRRL S-350
GGGGTAGGTGGGGGTCGAGGGCGGCGCAGGCTTCGTCGAAGGCGTCGGCGTAGGCGGGGTAGGTGGTGTAGAGGTCGTGGCCCATGCCCAGGCGTTGGCCGCCCTGGCCGGAGAAGACCATCGTCAGGGTTCCGTCGCCACCCCGGCCGGTGACGAGACCCGGGTGACTGCCACCGCGAGCCAGCGCACGGAGCGCCTGGGTGTGGTCGGCCGGATCCGCGGCCACGATGACGGCTCGGTGTTCGAGGGTGCTGCGGGTGGTGGCGAGGGAGTACGCGACGTCCGTCAGTGAGGCGTTGTCCCGATCCGCGAGCTGTGCCGCCTGAGCACGCAATGCTGCCGGGGTGTGTCCGGAGAGCACCAGCGGAACGTAGGGGAGCGCGCGCGGTGCGTCGGCTGCGGGTTCGTCGATGACGGGCGGTTGTTCGAGGATGATGTGGGCGTTGGTGCCGCTGATGCCGAAGGAGGAGACGGCGGCGCGGCGGGGGCGGTCGGCCGTCTCCGGCCAGTTCTGTTCTTCGGTGAGCAGTGTGACGGCGCCTGCGGTCCAGTCGACGTGGGGGGTGGGTTCGTCGGCGTGGAGGGTGCGGGGGAGGGTGCCGTGTTGCATGGCGAGGATCATCTTGATGA
>NZ_JOHO01000195.1 GCF_000719705.1 Streptomyces sp. NRRL S-350
GTCACGCTGCTCGAAAGGGTCCTCAGTGGACTTCGCAAGCTCTAACGCGGCCGCCCCCACCCGCGCCACCACCTCCGCGAAGATCGTCGTCGCGGGCGGCTTCGGCGTCGGCAAGACCACGCTCGTCGGCGCCGTCTCCGAGATCAACCCCCTGCGCACCGAAGCCGTCATGACCTCGGCCTCCGCCGGCATCGACGACATCAGCCACGTCTCCGGCAAGACGACCACCACCGTCGCCATGGACTTCGGCCGCATCACCCTCGACGAAGACCTCATCCTCTACCTCTTCGGCACCCCCGGACAGGACCGCTTCTGGTTCATGTGGGACGACCTCGTCCGAGGCGCCATCGGAGCCGTCGTCCTCGTCGACACCCGCCGCCTCGCCGACTGCTTCCCCGCCCTCGACTACTTCGAGAACAGCGGACTGCCCTTCGTCGTCGCCCTCAACGGCTTCGACGGACACCAGCCCCACACCGCCGACGAAGTCCGCGAAGCCCTCCAACTCGGCGCCGACACCCCCGTCATCACCCTCGACGCCCGCCGCCGCGACAGCGCCAAGAGCGCCCTCATCACCCTCGTCGAACACGCCCTGCT
>NZ_JOHO01000196.1 GCF_000719705.1 Streptomyces sp. NRRL S-350
AGTCCGGCGGCGGCCAGTGGCAGGGCTGCGACGTTGTAGCCGAAGGCCCAGAAGAGGTTGCCCTTGATGGTGGCGAGGGTGCGGCGGGAGAGGCGGATGGCGTCGGCGGCCGAGCGCAGGTCGCCGCGGACGAGGGTCAGGTCGCCCGCTTCGATGGCGGCGTCGGTGCCGGTGCCCATGGCCAGGCCGAGGTCGGCCTGGGCGAGTGCGGCGGCGTCGTTGACGCCGTCGCCGACCATCGCGACGACCCGGCCCTGGGCCTGCAGCCGTTTGACGGTGTCGACCTTGTCCTGCGGCATGACCTCGGCGATCACGTGCTCCGGTTCGATGCCGACCTCGGCTGCGACGGCTTCGGCGACCGTCCGGTGGTCGCCGGTGAGCAGGACCGGGGTCAGGCCGAGGGCGCGCAGCCTGGCGATCGCCTCGGCGCTGGTCGGCTTGACCGCGTCGGCCACCTCCAGGACGGCCCGGGCCTCGCCGTCCCAGCCGACCGCGATCGCGGTGCGGCCCGCCGCCTCGGCGGCGCGCTTCGCGCGGGCCAG
>NZ_JOHO01000197.1 GCF_000719705.1 Streptomyces sp. NRRL S-350
CCCCAGGCGAGGGAGTGGGCGGGGAGGCCGTGGGTGTGGCGGTGGGTGGCGAGGGCGTCGAGGTAGGCGTTGGCGGCGGCGTAGTTGGCTTGTCCGGGGCTGCCGATGGTGGCGGCGATGGAGGAGTAGAGGACGAAGGCTTGGAGGGGGAGGTGGCGGGTGGCTTGGTGGAGGTGCCAGGCGGCGTCGGTTTTGGGTTGGAGGACGGTGTGGAGTTGTCGGGGGGTGAGGGTGGTGAGGGTGGCGTCGTCGAGGAGGCCGGCGGTGTGGATGACGGCGGTGAGGGGGTGGTCGGTGGGGATGTGGGTGAGGAGGGTGTCGAGTGCGTGGCGGTCGGTGGTGTCGCAGGCGGTGATGGTGGTGGTGGCGCCGAGTTCGGTGAGTCGGGTGGTGAGTTGGTCGGCGCCGGGGGTGTCGGGGCCGCGTCGGCTGGTGAGGAGGAGGTGGCGGATGCCGTGGGTGGTGACGAGGTGTTGGGCGAGGAGGCTGCCGAGGGTGCCGGTGCCGCCGGTGATCAGGACGGTGCCGTTCGGGTCGAG
>NZ_JOHO01000198.1 GCF_000719705.1 Streptomyces sp. NRRL S-350
CCTCGGCACCGCCATCGCCGGCCGCACCGACGAGGCCCTGGACGACCTGGTCGGCTTCTTCGTCAACACCCTCGTCCTGCGCACCGACGTCTCCGGCGACCCCACCTTCCGCGAACTCCTCGACCGGGTAAGGCTGTCCGACCTCGACGCCTACGCCCACCAGGAACTCCCCTTCGAACGCATCGTCGAAGCCCTCAACCCCACCCGCTCCACCGCCCGCCACCCCCTCTTCCAGACACCGGATCGCCAAGTTCGACCTCACCTTCTTCGTGGCGGAGGACCCGTCCGGTGGCCTGCGCTGGGACATCGAGTACGCCACCGACCTCTTCGACCGCACCACCGTCGAAGAGGTGGGCCGACGGCTGCTGCGCCTCCTGACCGCCCTCGCTGCAGACCCCGACGCCCCCGTCGGCCAGGCCGACCTCCTCACCCCCGAGGAGCGGGAGCGCATCCTCGGCGAGTGGTCCGGCGTCGCGCGGGGCGGCTCCGACGGGCGCTCCGTGCAGGCCGTGTTCGAGGAGCAGGTACGGGTCAGCCCCCAGGCCGACGCGCTGGTACAGGGCGAAGAACGCGTCACCTACGAGGAGTTGAA
>NZ_JOHO01000199.1 GCF_000719705.1 Streptomyces sp. NRRL S-350
GCCGGCGCCGAGGCGGGAGTAGAGGGTGGCCAGGGCGGCTTGGAGGACCATGAACAGGGTGGTGCCGGTCTCCCGGGCGAGCCGGGTGAGTCGGTCGTGGCAAGGGGCCGGGACGGTGACGGTGACCGCGTCCGCGTCGACACCGGCCACGGCCGGTCGAGGGCGGTCGAGGGGGAGTTCCAGTTCTTCCGGCAGGTCGGCGAGTTGCTGCTTCCAGTAGGTGAGTTGGCGGGTGGCGAGGCTGTCGGGGTCGGTGTCGGAGCCGAGGAGTTCGCGCTGCCAGAGGGTGTAGTCGGCGTACTGGACGGGCAGCGGTGCCCAGGCCGGCGCGCAGCCGTTGGTGCGGGCGGCGTAGGCGGTGGAGAGGTCGCGGGCGAGCGGTGCCATGGACCAGCCGTCACCGGCGATGTGGTGCAGCACCAGCGCCAGCACGTGGTCGTCCTTGCCGATCCTGAACAGGGTTGCCCGAAGCGGCAGTTCGGCGACCAGGTCGAACGAGTGCCGGGCCGCGTGCGCCAGGTGCCCGG
>NZ_JOHO01000200.1 GCF_000719705.1 Streptomyces sp. NRRL S-350
CACCCCCCACACCGGCACCCGCCCCACCCTGCGAACCACCCCCACCCGACCCGACCCGCTCCCCCTCTCCTACGCCCAACAACGCCTCTGGTTCCTCCGCGAATGGGAGCAGGGCGGGGCGACGTACAACATCCCGCTCGCACTGCGCCTGCGCGGCCGGATGGACGAGGACGCCCTGCGCGCGGCGCTGCGCGACGTGACCGGCCGCCATGAGTCACTGAGGACGCGGTACCCGGCGGTGGACGGCGAGCCGCGCCAGGACGTCGTCACGGACGCCCGGATCCCGCTGCTCACCACCCGCACGACACCCGGGGAACTGGCCGGGCACCTCGCCCGCGCCGCCACCCACGCCTTCGACCTCGCCACCGACATCCCGTTCCGGGCCGAGCTGTTGGCGCTGGGCGACGACGACCACGTCCTGCTGCTGGTGCTGCACCACATCGCCGGTGACGGCTGGTCGATGGCACCGCTCGCCCGCGACCGTCGCCTCCCACCGGGGCGAGGTGGTGACCACGCTGGCCGCCCCGGAGCTGAACGCCCGACTGTCCGAACTGGCCCGGGAGACCGGCACCACCCTGTTCATGGTCCTCCAGGCGGCCGTCGCGACGCTCTACTCCCGCCTCGGCGCCGGCACCGACATCCCCCTCGGCACCGCCATCGCCGGCCGCACCGACGAGGCCCTGGACGACCTGGTCGGCTTCTTCGTCAACACC
>NZ_JOHO01000201.1 GCF_000719705.1 Streptomyces sp. NRRL S-350
CACCAGGAGCGTTGAGTTGACTCAGATGAGCCAGGCCGCACAGAACCTGAACTGGCTGATCACCAATTTCGTGGACAACACCCCCGGGGTGTCCCACACCGTGGTGGTCTCCGCGGACGGCCTCCTCCTGTGCATGTCCGAGGGCTTCCCGCGCGACCGCGCCGACCAGCTCGCCGCCGTCGCCTCCGGCCTCACCTCCCTCACCTCCGGCGCCAGCCGGATCTTCGAGGGCGGCGAGGTCAACCAGACCGTCGTCGAGATGGAACGGGGCTTCCTGTTCCTGATGGCCGTCAGCGACGGCTCCGCCCTCGCCGTCCTGGCCGCCCCCGACTCCGACATCGGCCTCGTCGGCTACGAGATGGCCCTGCTCGTCGACCGCGCCGGCGCCGTCCTCACCCCCGCACTCCGCGCGGAACTCCAGGGCAGTCTCCTGCACTGAC
>NZ_JOHO01000202.1 GCF_000719705.1 Streptomyces sp. NRRL S-350
GCCGGCGCCGAGGCGGGAGTAGAGGGTGGCCAGGGCGGCTTGGAGGACCATGAACAGGGTGGTGCCGGTCTCCCGGGCGAGCCGGGTGAGTCGGTCGTGCGCGTGCGCGGGCAGGTCCGCGGTGACGGCGCCGGCGCGGTGGGAGGCGACGGCGGGCCGGGGCCGGTCGAGGGGGAGTTGCAGTTCTTCCGGCAGGTCGGCGAGTTGCTGTGTCCAGTAGGTGAGTTGGCGGGTGGCGAGGCTGTCGGGGTCGGTGTCGGTGCCGAGGAGTTCGCGTTGCCAGAGTGCGTAGTCGGCGTACTGGACGGGCAGTGGTGCCCAGGCCGGCGCGCAGCCGTTGGTGCGGGCGGCGTAGGCGGTGGAGAGGTCGCGGGCGAGCGGTGCCATCGACCAGCCGTCACCGGCGATGTGGTGCAGCACCAGCAGCAGGAC
>NZ_JOHO01000203.1 GCF_000719705.1 Streptomyces sp. NRRL S-350
CGGAGGAACCAGAGGCGTTGTTGGGCGTAGGAGAGGGGGAGCGGGTCGGGTCGGGTGGGGGTGGTTCGCAGGGTGGGGCGGGTGCCGGTGTGGGGGGTGAGTTTGGTGGCGAGGCCGGCGGGGGTGGGGGTGGCGAAGAGGTCGCGTAGGCCGAGTTCGGTGTTGAGGGTGCTGCGGATGCGGCTGATGAGGCGGGTGGCGGAGAGGGAGTGTCCGCCGTGGTCGAAGAAGTCGTCGTCGGCGCCGATGCGGGGGAGGCCGAGGATGTCGGCGAAGAGTGCGCAGAGGACTTCTTCTTCGGGGGTGCGGGGGGCGCGTCCGGTGGTGGTGGTCGTGGTGGTGGGGGCGGGTAGGGCGCGGCGGTCGAGTTTGCCGTTGGGGGTGAGCGGCAGTTCGTCGAGGACCACGAACGCCGCCGGGACCATGTACTC
>NZ_JOHO01000204.1 GCF_000719705.1 Streptomyces sp. NRRL S-350
GAACATCTGGGTGCTGGCCTACCAGTGGGGCCAGTGGCCGTTCATCTACCGCACGTCGAGCGACCCGACCAACCCCAACGGCTGGTCCGCGCCGCAGCCGCTGTTCACCGGCAGCCTCCCCAAGTCCAGCACCGGCCCGATCGACCAGACCCTGATCGCCGACGACCAGAACATGTACCTGTTCTTCGCCGGTGACAACGGGAGCATCTACCGGGCGAGCATGCCGATCGGGAACTTCCCGGGCAACTTCGGCTCCTCCTACACGACGGTCATGACCGACACCCCGGCCAACCTCTTCGAGGCCCCGCAGGTCTACAAGGTCAAGGGCCAGAACCAGTACCTCATGATCGTCGAGGCCCGCGGCGCCAACGAGCAGCGCTACTTCCGCTCCTTCACCGCCACCAGCCTCAACGGCTCCTGGAACCCC
>NZ_JOHO01000205.1 GCF_000719705.1 Streptomyces sp. NRRL S-350
CACCCCCCACACCGGCACCCGCCCCACCCTGCGAACCACCCCCACCCGACCCGACCCGCTCCCCCTCTCCTACGCCCAACAACGCCTCTGGTTCCTCCGGGAGTGGGAACAGGGGGGCTCCTCCTACAACATCCCGCTCGCGCTGCGCCTGCGCGGCCCGCTCGACCGGCAGGCACTCCAGGAAGCGCTGAACGACGTCGCCGGGCGGCACGAGGCCCTGCGCACCCGCTTCCCCGCCACCGGCGGGACGCCGCGCCAGCAGATCGCCGACGACGTCTCGATCCCGCTGCGGTTCGCGGCCTGCCCGGGTGTGGAGCTGGCCGGGCACCTGGCGCACGCGGCCCGGCACTCGTTCGACCTGGTCGCCGAACTGCCGCTTCGGGCAACCCTGTTCAGGATCGGCAAGGACGACCACGTGC
>NZ_JOHO01000206.1 GCF_000719705.1 Streptomyces sp. NRRL S-350
CCCGGGGTCGGGACCCTCCCCCCCCGCCTACCCCCCCCCGGCCCCCGGCCCCCCCCCCCCCCCGCCGCCCACCCGCGGGCCCCCTGGCCGCCGCCCAGCCGGCGGAGGCCCCGGAGCTCCCGGAGGGCCCCGTGCCGCCCTACGCCTCGCCGTCCGGATCGGGGGCGGCCTCCGCTTCGGCCTCGCCGTCGGGCGCCCCGGCCGCCTCCCCGGCTCCACCTCCTGCCGGGGACGCCCCTGCTCCGAGCCCGGCCCCCACCGCGGACGCCGACGCCCAGGCCGCCCCCGACCCGGACGCCGACGCCGCGGCCGACGCCGGGGGAGCCCCGGCGGTCACCGACCCGCTGCCCGACGCCGAGCCCACCGTCCCCACCCCGGCCCCCACCCTGACGCCGACCTGGCCCCCCACCC
>NZ_JOHO01000207.1 GCF_000719705.1 Streptomyces sp. NRRL S-350
ATCCGACGAGGACCACCACTCGTTCCTCCATGACCAGGACCCTATGTCGGAATGACTGGTATCCCAAGAATTCCGACCTGGTCGCTGTCTGCCCTTGGCGGTCCCATGGTCAGGGGCCGAAGGTGACGGCATGACCAAGACGCTCGCCTTCGTGCTCTATCCCGGCATCACCCCGCTCGACCTGGTGGGGCCGCTCCAGGTGCTGTCGGCGCTGGCCCAGATCGACCGGTCGTTCGAGGTGGTCGTCGTCGGCCAGGACCTTGTCCCCCTGGACACCGACACGCCGCTGAAGCTGACGCCGAGCCACACGTTCGACAAGGTCACCGAGCCCTTCGCGCTGATCGTGCCCGGCGGGACCGAGCCGACCCTCGCCGCCCTGGCCAACGAGCCC
>NZ_JOHO01000208.1 GCF_000719705.1 Streptomyces sp. NRRL S-350
CGACACGATCCACGGACGAGATTCCCTCTTCCCCACGGACGATCCAACGAGCAGACCAGCCGACGGTCACACAACAACACGGCTTCTGTTAGGACCTGTAAGGGCTGTCCCGTAATTGATCGTTGAGGGCCGTGTACGGTGGGCCGTCGCCCGGCCGCTTTCGCTCTACGCGGCTTGGATGAGGTTGTGCAAGCGTGCGATGCCAAGCATCGCGTGGTGGACGCCATCGCCCTTGAGCCGGCAGTCGCGCAGGATCTCCCAGGTCTTCATCTGGGCGAAAACGTGGATGGAGCGAGTCGAAGCCGTCCGCGTTGAAATTGTGGATCACGTCGCGGACCCGGTCCGCGCTGGTGAACGTCACCGCAGCGATCTTGTCCACCGTCATGCC
>NZ_JOHO01000209.1 GCF_000719705.1 Streptomyces sp. NRRL S-350
GTCTCCGTCACCACGACATCGTCCTTGCCGTCACCGTTGAAGTCGCCGACCGCCGTGTTGTTCATGCCGTTCCAGCCACCCGAGCCGATCTCCACCCGGTCACCCAGACCACTGCCCGTCCCCGGGTACAACCACAGCTTGCCCGTCGACTTCTCCGTCGCCACGACGTCGTCCCGGCCGTCACGGTTCAGGTCACCGACCGCCAGGTTGCTCATCCCGTTCCAGCCGCCGGAGCCGATCTCCACCCGGCTCCCCAGGGTTCCCGCCCCGGTCCCCGGGTAGGAGAACAGCTTGCCGGTCGACACCTCCACGGCGACCAGGTCCTTCCGGCCGTCACCGTTGAAGTCACCCGCCGTCAGGTTCGT
>NZ_JOHO01000210.1 GCF_000719705.1 Streptomyces sp. NRRL S-350
CCCCGACGGCCGCTGCAAAGCCTTCTCCGCCGACGCCGACGGCACCGGCTGGGGCGAAGGCATCGGACTACTCCTCCTCGAACGCCTCTCCGACGCCCGGCGCCTGGGCCACCCCGTCCTCGCCGTCGTCCGCGGCTCCGCCGTCAACCAGGACGGTGCCTCCAACGGGCTCACCGCCCCCAACGGGCCCTCCCAGCAACGCGTCATCCGCCAGGCCCTCGCCAACGCCGGCCTCCAGCCCTCCGACGTCGACGCGGTGGAGGCGCACGGCACCGGCACCCGCCTCGGCGACCCCATCGAAGCCCAGGCACTCCTCGCCACCTACGGACAGAACCGCGAACAACCCCTCTGGCTCGGCTCGGTG
>NZ_JOHO01000211.1 GCF_000719705.1 Streptomyces sp. NRRL S-350
CTCGTCCTCCCTCGTCGCCGTCCACCTCGCCGCCAACGCCCTGCGCAACGGCGAATGCACCATGGCCCTGGCCGGCGGCGTCACCGTCATGTCCACCCCCGGCACCTTCATCGAATTCAGCCACCAAGGCGGCCTCTCCCCCGACGGCCGCTGCAAAGCCTTCTCCGCCGACGCCGACGGCACCGGCTGGGGCGAAGGCATCGGACTACTCCTCCTCGAACGCCTCTCCGACGCCCGCGCTCCGAACGGGCCGTCGCAGCAACGCGTCATCCGCCAGGCCCTCGCCAACGCCGGCCTCCAACCCACCGACATCGACGCCGTCGAAGCCCACGGCACCGGCACCCGCCTCGGCGACCCCATCGAAGCCCAGGCACTCCTCGCCACCTACGGACAGAACCGCGAACAACCCCTCTGGCTCGGCTCGGTG
>NZ_JOHO01000212.1 GCF_000719705.1 Streptomyces sp. NRRL S-350
TTCGGTGCCGACCGGGAGGAACTGCTGGCCGCACTGGCCGCCGTAGCCAACGGCACACCCAGCCCCCAAGCCGTCCAAGGATCGGTGCGCGGCGGCAAGATCGCGTTCCTCTTCACCGGCCAAGGCGCCCAACGACTCGGCATGGGACGCGAGCTGTACCAGACCCAGCCGGTGTTCGCAGCCGCCTTCGACGACGCCTGCACCGCCCTGGACACCCACCTCGACCGGCCCCTACGCGAGATCGTCTTCCCCTCCACCAGACCCAGTACACCCAACCCGCCCTCTTCGCCCTCGAAACCGCCCTCTACCGACTCTACGAATCCCACGGCATCACACCCGACTTCGTCACCGGCCACTCCATCGGCGAACTCACCGCCGCCCACATCGCCGGAGTCCTCGACCTCCCCGACGCCGCCCGCCTCGTCACCACCCGCGCCCGACTCATGCAATCCGCCCCCACCGGCGGCACCATGATCGCCATCCAAGCCACCGAAAAAAACCTCGGCCGCAAAACCCGCACACTCACCGTCTCCCACGCCTTCCACTCACCCCACATGGACCCCATCCTCGACGCCTTCCACGCCGAGGCCACCCACCTCACCTACCACCAACCCACCATCCCC
>NZ_JOHO01000213.1 GCF_000719705.1 Streptomyces sp. NRRL S-350
TTCGGCATCTCGCCACGCGAGGCCCTGGCCATGGACCCCCAGCAGCGCCTGCTCCTGGAAACCACCTGGGAAACCCTCGAACACGCCGGCATCGACCCGATGTCACTACGCGGCAGCCGAACCGGCGTCTTCACCGGCGTCATGTACAACGACTACGCCGCCCGCTTCACCACCGCACCCCAAGAAGTCGCCGGCCACCTCGGCAACGGCAGCGCCGCCAGCATCGCCTCCGGCCGCATCTCCTACACCTTCGGCCTCGAAGGCCCCGCCGTCACCATCGACACCGCCTGCTCGTCCTCCCTCGTCGCCGTCCACCTCGCCGCCAACGCCCTGCGCAACGGCGAATGCACCATG
>NZ_JOHO01000214.1 GCF_000719705.1 Streptomyces sp. NRRL S-350
CCCTGGTCCCCACCCGCGACCACACCATCGCCGAGCGGTCGAAGAACTACAGGTACTCCACCAACCACCAGGTCGTCATCGACGCCGACACCCGCCTGGTCGTCGTGGTTGGCCGGCCTCTCGCCGGGAACCGCAACGACTGTAAGGCGTGGGAGGCATCCGGAGCCAAGGCCGCCGTCGGCAAGACGCTCACGATTGCCGACGGCGGCTATCCAGGCACCGGACTCGTCATCCCGCACCGCCGAGAGCGCGGCCAGAGCGAACTCCCAGGCTGGAAAGAGGAACACAACAAGTCCCACAAGCAGGTCCGAGCCCGCGTTGAGCACGTCTTCGCCCGTATGAAGACG
>NZ_JOHO01000215.1 GCF_000719705.1 Streptomyces sp. NRRL S-350
CCCTGGTCCCCACCCGCGACCACACCATCGCCGAGCGGTCGAAGAACTACAGGTACTCCACCAACCACCAGGTCGTCATCGACGCCGACACCCGCCTGGCGTCGTGGTTGGCCGGCCTCTCGCCGGGAACCGCAACGACTGTAAGGCGTGGGAGGAATCCGGAGCCAAGGCCGCCGTCGGCAAGACGCTCACGATTGCCGACGGCTGCTATCCAGGCACCGGACTCGTCATCCCGCACCGCCGAGACCGCGGCCAGAGCGAACTCCCAGGCTGGAAAGAGGAACACAACAAGTCCCACAAGCAGGTCCGAGCCCGCGTTGAGCACGTCTTCGCCCGTATGAAGACG
>NZ_JOHO01000216.1 GCF_000719705.1 Streptomyces sp. NRRL S-350
CACGACCGACTCACCCGGCTCGCCCGGGAGACCGGCACCACCCTGTTCATGGTCCTCCAAGCCGCCCTGGCCACCCTCTACTCCCGCCTCGGCGCCGGCACCGACATCCCCCTCGGCACCGCCATCGCCGGCCGCACCGACGAAGCCCTGGACGACCTGGTCGGCTTCTTCGTCAACACCCTCGTCCTACGCACCGACGTCTCCGGCGACCCCACCTTCCGCGAACTCCTCCACCGCGTCCGCACCACCGACCTCGACGCCTACGCCCACCAGGAACTCCCCTTCGAACGCATCGTCGAAGCCCTCAACCCCACCCGCTCCACCGCCCGCCACCCCCTCTTCCAGA
>NZ_JOHO01000217.1 GCF_000719705.1 Streptomyces sp. NRRL S-350
AGGCCGCGCCATTGCTTGAGCCGGTTGAAGCAGCGTTCGACGACGTTGCGGAGCCGGTAGGTCTGTCGGTCGAAGGCGGGTGGTCGGCCGCCGCGTGAGCCGCGGTTGAGTCGGCCGAGCGCCTGATCGGCGCGTTCGGGGATGGTGTGCGGGATGCCGCGTCGTCGCAGGTAGGCGCGGATCTTGCGGGAGCTGTAGCCCTTGTCGGCGACGACGTGGTCGGGCCGGGTGCGCGGGCGCCCCGACCCGACCCGAGGAACCCGGATCGCCTCCAGGACGGCTTCGAGACGGGTGCAGTCGTTGGCGTTGCCGCCGGTCAGGACGAAGCCGAGCGGGGTCCCCGGCCGCGTCCTTCTCCGCCTGGATCGCGTGGAGCATCCGGGAGAACGTGCCGTCC
>NZ_JOHO01000218.1 GCF_000719705.1 Streptomyces sp. NRRL S-350
CGCGGCCAGAGCGAACTCCCAGGCTGGAAAGAGGAACACAACAAGTCCCACAAGCAGGTCCGAGCCCGCGTTGAGCACGTCTTCGCCCGTATGAAGACGTGGAAGATTCTCCGCGACTGCCGCCTCAAAGGAGACGGAGTCCACCACGCCATGCTCGGAATCGCCCGGATGCACAACCTCGCCCTCGCAGGATAGGTCGGCGAACTGCACGACAGCCCGCCATGCCCGAGGATGCCGTCGGCCCGGCTGGTGATCGGCGCCGTACCGGTGCCGCATCTGACGGCTCGAAGATCATTTACGGGACAACCCTTAG
>NZ_JOHO01000219.1 GCF_000719705.1 Streptomyces sp. NRRL S-350
AGTCGAGCCAGGCGTCCGCGAGCTGGGCGGCCAGCAGGGGGCAGGCGAACGCGGCCGGGTCGATCCGGACCTGGCGCTCCCCCCCCCCCCTTCCCCACTCCGTCCTGATTCGCCCCCCCCTCCCCCCGCCCCCCCCCCCGCCGCCCCCGGGACCCGCCGGCGACAGGGGGGGCGGAGGGGCGAGGGGGGGGGGGTCCAGGCCGGGGCGGGGCGGGGGGGGGGGAGGGGGGTGCGAAGCAGCCCGGAGTGGGACGGGGGCGGGCGGGAGCGCCAGGTCCGGATCGACCCGGCCGCGTTCGCCTGCCCCC
>NZ_JOHO01000220.1 GCF_000719705.1 Streptomyces sp. NRRL S-350
GGGTCGTCTTCAAAGCTGATCAAGTGATGAGAGATCATGTCGGTCATGGTGCGCCGTCATGAGCTTTCGGATGCCGAGTGGGCTGTGTTGTCGCGGTTTCTGCCCGCTTCGGGGGTGGCCGGTCGTCCGCGGTCGGACGACCGGCTGGTGCTGAACGGGATCGTGTGGAAGCTGCGGACCGGCACGTCCTGGCGGGACGTGCCGGAACGCTACGGCTCCTGGCAGACCCTCTACACCCGTTTCCGCCGGTGGGCGCTGGACGGCACGTTCTCCCGGATGCTCCACGCGATCCAGGCGGAGAAGGAC
>NZ_JOHO01000221.1 GCF_000719705.1 Streptomyces sp. NRRL S-350
GTGGTCGACAACAGCTCGGGCCAGGCCGCGCACGGCGGTTCCTGGAAGGCGTGGATGAACGGCTACGGCTCCGCGCACACCGACTCGCTGTCGCAGACGGTGAGCATCCCGGCGGGCTGCAAGGCGACGCTGAGCTTCTGGCTGCACATCGACACCGCGGAGACCGGCACCACCGCGTACGACAAGCTGACCGTGTCGGTCAACGGCACCACGCTGAAGACGTACTCCAACGTGGACGCCGCGGCGGGCTACCAGCAGCGCACCTTCGACCTGTCGGCCTACGCGGGCCAGA
>NZ_JOHO01000222.1 GCF_000719705.1 Streptomyces sp. NRRL S-350
GACGGACACGGGACCTGGCAGGACATCGGCCAGGTCGCATCCGGTCTGACCACGGACGCGAGCCGGGTGCGGTTCGCGGACATCGACGGCGACGGCCGCACGGACTACTGCGTGCTGGACGGCAACGGCGGCATCCGTACCTACCTCAACCGCGGAGGAGACACCTCCGGCGGGTGGGCCGACCAGGGGCAGATCGCCAGCGGGCTGACCGGCGACCTGAGCCGGATCCGCCTGGCCGACATCAACGGCGACGGCAGGGCCGACTACAGCGTCATCAACCCCAACGG
>NZ_JOHO01000223.1 GCF_000719705.1 Streptomyces sp. NRRL S-350
CCGGACGTACGTCACGGCGATGCAGCACATCAACAAGTCGATCGAGAACGGGATGTTCGGCCTGGTCTTCGTCGGCGCCTTCGTGGCGACGGGCCTGGCAGCCTGGCTGCAGCACAAGGCGGGCCGTCGGCAGGCGGCGCTGTGGGCGGCGGCCGCGACGGTGCTGTACGTGGTGGCGCTGATCGTGACGATGGGCGTCAACATCCCGCTCAACAACCAGCTGGCGGCGGCCGGCGACCCGTCCCAGATCCACGACTTCGCCGCGGTGCGCGCGCAGTTCG
>NZ_JOHO01000224.1 GCF_000719705.1 Streptomyces sp. NRRL S-350
CCGGACGTACGTCACGGCGATGCAGCACATCAACAAGTCGATCGAGAACGGGATGTTCGGCCTGGTCTTCGTCGGCGCCTTCGTGGCGACGGGCCTGGCGGCCTGGCTGCAGCACAAGGCGGGTCGTCGGCAGGCGGCGCTGTGGGCGGCGGCCGCGACGGTGCTGTACGTGGTGGCGCTGGTCGTGACGATGGGCGTCAACATCCCGCTCAACAACCAGCTGGCGGCGGCCGGCGACCCGTCCCAGATCCACGACTTCGCCGCGGTGCGCGCGCAGTTCG
>NZ_JOHO01000225.1 GCF_000719705.1 Streptomyces sp. NRRL S-350
GCAGATCGCCAGCGGGCTGACCGGCGACCTGAGCCGGATCCGCCTGGCCGACATCAACGGCGACGGCAGGGCCGACTACAGCGTCATCAACCCCAACGGCTCCGTCAACACCTACGTCAACAACGGCGGAGACGGCCACGGAGGCTGGACCAACTACGGCCAGACAGCCACCGGCGTCACCACCAACCAGAACGCCGTGGTCCTCGCGGACATCACCGGCGACGGCCGCGCGGACTACCTCCTCACCAACTCCGGCGGCTCCGTCAACGCCTACG
>NZ_JOHO01000226.1 GCF_000719705.1 Streptomyces sp. NRRL S-350
GCAGATCGCCAGCGGGCTGACCGGCGACCTGAGCCGGATCCGCCTGGCCGACATCAACGGCGACGGCAGGGCCGACTACAGCGTCATCAACCCCAACGGTTCCGTCAACACCTACGTCAACAACGGCGGAGACGGCCACGGAGGCTGGACCAACTACGGCCAGACAGCCACCGGCCTCACCACCAACCAGAACGCCGTGGTCCTCGCGGACATCACCGGCGACGGCCGCGCGGACTACCTCCTCACCAACTCCGGCGGCTCCGTCAACGCCTACG
>NZ_JOHO01000227.1 GCF_000719705.1 Streptomyces sp. NRRL S-350
GTCTCGTTCGCCGAAACCTTGTCGTCGCCCGGCCGGCCGACGCCCGCACGCGAGTCGAGCAGCCGCGACGGGTCCACCGTCGAGAAGGTCGACCCCGCCGCACTGTCCGAGTAGTACCCGAAGACGTCCGCGATCAGGTGCGTCGGCCCCCAACCCGCGTTGAGCAGGTTGACCTTGCCGTCCGCCCCGACCGGGACCACGACCAGGTTCGGCGTCGTCTGACCGGCCACCCAGTTCAGGTTGGACGACGTCGGCTGAGCGCTCCCCGAC
>NZ_JOHO01000228.1 GCF_000719705.1 Streptomyces sp. NRRL S-350
CCGGCGCGGTCAGGGGGCGGTCGTGGTCAGTCTGGGGTCGTTCGCGTAGACGGGGTTGTCCTGGCGTTCGTACTGGGACAGTGCCAGGCCCATGCAGAAGAACGTCGGTGCCCATTCACCCACGAAGATGCCCCACCGGTCGGCGCGGTCCAGGCCGGCTGCCTCGGCCTTCACGGACACCATCCACGAGGCGAACGACAACCCGATCGACGCCATGCCTGCCAGGTAGGCGTGCTCGGACTTCACACCCGCGTCATGCAGC
>NZ_JOHO01000229.1 GCF_000719705.1 Streptomyces sp. NRRL S-350
CGGGAGGGCGTGGACGGCCTGCTGTCGGAGCTGGACGAGTACGGTGTGGAGCAGGCGCTGCGGATCGCGGAGGCGAACGAGGGCGCCGAGGTGACGGTGTTGACGGTGGGGCCCGATGACGCGAAGGACGCGCTGCGCAAGGCGTTGTCGATGGGTGCGGACCGGGCCGTGCACGTGAGCGACGAGGACATCCACGGTTCGGATGTGATGGCGACGTCGGCGGTCGTGGCGAAGGCGTTGGAGCGGACCGGGTTC
>NZ_JOHO01000230.1 GCF_000719705.1 Streptomyces sp. NRRL S-350
CGGGAGGGCGTGGACGGCCTGCTGTCGGAGCTGGACGAGTACGGTGTGGAGCAGGCGCTGCGGATCGCGGAGGCGAACGAGGGCGCCGAGGTGACGGTGCTGACGGTGGGGCCCGACGATGCGAAGGACGCGCTGCGCAAGGCGTTGTCGATGGGCGCGGACCGGGCCGTGCACGTGAGCGACGAGGACATCCACGGTTCGGATGTGATGGCGACGTCGGCGGTCGTGGCGAAGGCGTTGGAGCGGACCGGGTTC
>NZ_JOHO01000231.1 GCF_000719705.1 Streptomyces sp. NRRL S-350
TGCGCCGACTCGCACTTCCCGTGGGGCACCACCGACACCCCCGTCGCGAGCCGCCCGGCGGCCCTCGAACGCACCCGGCAGCGGCTGACCGCCGAACAGACCTGGCCGTACGACCCGGCGACCGCCACCGGGCTCGGCAGCCTCCTGGTCTGCCTCGACTGGCCGCGCGAGCCGGTCCCCCCGACGCCGCCGGCGCACCGCAAGCTGCCCGACGTGCCGGTCCTGCTCCTCGGCGGCGACCGGGACCTG
>NZ_JOHO01000232.1 GCF_000719705.1 Streptomyces sp. NRRL S-350
GAGGGCGGTTTGGAGGGCGAAGAGGGCGGGTTGGGTGTATTGGGTTTGGTTGAGGAGGTGGGGGTCGGTGCCGAAGACGATGTCGTGGAGGGGGTGGGGGAGGTGGGGGTCGAGGGCGGCGCAGGCTTCGTCGAAGGCGTCGGCGTAGGCGGGGTAGGTGGTGTAGAGGTCGTGGCCCATGCCCAGGCGTTGGCTGCCCTGGCCGGAGAAGACCATCGTCAGGGTTCCGTCGCCACCC
>NZ_JOHO01000233.1 GCF_000719705.1 Streptomyces sp. NRRL S-350
GGGTGGCGACGGAACCCTGACGATGGTCTTCTCCGGCCAGGGCAGCCAACGCCTGGGCATGGGCCACGACCTCTACACCACCTACCCCGCCTACGCCGATGCCTTCGACGAAGCCTGCGCCGCCCTCGACCCCCACCTGCCCCACCCCCTCCACGACATCGTCTTCGGCACCGACCCCCACCTCCTCAACCAAACCCAATACACCCAACCCGCCCTCTTCGCCCTCCAAACCGCCCTC
>NZ_JOHO01000234.1 GCF_000719705.1 Streptomyces sp. NRRL S-350
CAGACCCGCGGACACCTGGAGCGCGTCTTCGCGCCGAAGGCGACCGCGGCCTGGCACCTGCACGAACTCACCCGGGACCGCGACGTCACGGCGTTCGTCCTGTTCTCCTCCGCCGCGGCCACCCTCGGCTCACCCGGACAGGCCAACTACGCCGCCGCCAACGCCTACCTGGACGCCCTCGCCCACCACCGCACCAGCACCGGGCACCCCACCACCAGCCTCGCCTGGGGACCGTGG
>NZ_JOHO01000235.1 GCF_000719705.1 Streptomyces sp. NRRL S-350
CGGGCGGTCGTCACGACGCGGACGGTCGTCACGGTCGTCACGACGGAAGCCGCTCGGGCGGTCGTCACGACGGAAGCCACCGCCCGTGGGGCGGTCGCCGCGGTCACGGTTGAAACCGCCGCCGGCGGGGCGGTCGTCACGACGGAAACCACCACGGTCACCACCGCGGTCGTCACGGTCACGGCCATAGCCGCCACCGGACGGGCGGTCGTCACGACGCGGACGGTCGTCACGG
>NZ_JOHO01000236.1 GCF_000719705.1 Streptomyces sp. NRRL S-350
CTTGGGTTCTAGTGGTTGTTGCAACACCCCAGTTCAGGGGATGCGATGACCTTCGAGATCCGCGAGGACCGGAGCCCTCAGGGGCGGCGGAAGCTCTCCGCGGAGCGAGCCGCATACTTCCGGCTCGTGAAGCAAGGAGCGAGCAACGACCAGGCCTGCCGGATCGTCGGGATCAACCCGAAGACCGGCAGGCGCTGGCGTAACGGGCGCAACGCGTCCGGCAGGAACAAGGC
>NZ_JOHO01000237.1 GCF_000719705.1 Streptomyces sp. NRRL S-350
CCAGAACCAGTACCTCATGATCGTCGAGGCCCGCGGCGCCAACGAGCAGCGCTACTTCCGCTCCTTCACCGCCACCAGCCTCAACGGCTCCTGGACCCCGCAGGCCACCAGCGAGGCCGCCCCCTTCGCCGGCAAGGCCAACAGCGGCGCCACCTGGACCAACGACATCAGCCACGGCGACCTCGTCCGCAACAACCCCGACCAGACCATGACCATCGACCCCTGCAAC
>NZ_JOHO01000238.1 GCF_000719705.1 Streptomyces sp. NRRL S-350
AGCACGGCGGCCCCGACGTGCACGCCCGGGTCGCGGTCGACTTCGGCGAGCGCGAGCTGGCCGTCCTCGTCGAGGACGACGGCCGCGGCAGCACCGACGAACACCTGACCGCCGGCGGCGCCGACGGCCTGGGCCACGGCCTGATCGGCATGCGCGAGCGGGTCGGCATGGTCAGCGGCAGCCTCGACGTGGGCCCCCGCCCCGGCGGCGGCTTCCGGATCCGCGCCGT
>NZ_JOHO01000239.1 GCF_000719705.1 Streptomyces sp. NRRL S-350
ACGGCGCGGATCCGGAAGCCGCCGCCGGGGCGGGGGCCCACGTCGAGGCTGCCGCTGACCATGCCGACCCGCTCGCGCATGCCGATCAGGCCGTGGCCCGGGCCGTCGGCGCCGCCGGCGGTCAGGTGTCCGTCGGTGCTGCCGCGGCCGTCGTCCTCGACGAGGACGGCCAGCTCGCGCTCGCCGAAGTCGACCGCGACCCGGGCGTGCACGTCGGGGCCGCCGTGCT
>NZ_JOHO01000240.1 GCF_000719705.1 Streptomyces sp. NRRL S-350
AGGAGCGAGCAACGACCAGGCCTGCCGGATCGTCGGGATCAACCCGAAGACCGGCAGGCGCTGGCGTAACGGGCGCAACGCGTCCGGCAGGAACAAGGCTGCGCTGCCGGCCCGGCCGGCAGCGCAGCCTTCCTCGTCGTCCCGGTATCTGAGCGAGGCCGAGCGCATCCACCTGGCCGACCGGCTCCGCGATAAGGCGACGGTCCGGGCGATCGCCGCCGAGCT
>NZ_JOHO01000241.1 GCF_000719705.1 Streptomyces sp. NRRL S-350
AGGAGCGAGCAACGACCAGGCCTGCCGGATCGTCGGGATCAACCCGAAGACCGGCAGGCGCTGGCGTAACGGGCGCAACGCGTCCGGCAGGAACAAGGCGGCGCTGCCGGCCCGGCCGGCAGCGCCGCCTTCCTCGTCGTCCCGGTATCTGAGCGAGGCCGAGCGCATCCACCTGGCCGACCGGCTCCGCGATAAGGCGACGGTCCGGGCGATCGCCGCCGAGCT
>NZ_JOHO01000242.1 GCF_000719705.1 Streptomyces sp. NRRL S-350
GACGGCTCGTGTCGAAGCAGGGCGTCAAGCCGGTGATCGCCCGCCGCGGTGTTCCCCACGGATCAGGCCTCGGCGTCCACCGCTGGGTCGTCGAGCGCACGATCGCCTGGCTCCACGGCTTCCGCCGCCTTCGCATCCGCTGGGAACGACGCGACGACATCCACGAAGCCTTCCTCGGCCTCGCCACCTGCTTGATCACTCACCGCCACGTCCAACGTCTCTGT
>NZ_JOHO01000243.1 GCF_000719705.1 Streptomyces sp. NRRL S-350
CGGTCACGTCCAGGCACTTGCCGCTGTTGACCGACACCAGCTGCACGGCGCCGGACCCGGCGACCGGGACGAGCGTCCACTGCTGGTTCGGCTTGTCGGTGCCGCAGGACCACTGGACGATCTGCGCGCCGTCGGCCGTGGAGGCCCCGGTCACGTCCAGGCACTTGCCGCTGTTGACCGACACCAGCTGCACGGCGCCGGACCCGGCGACCGGGACGAGCGTC
>NZ_JOHO01000244.1 GCF_000719705.1 Streptomyces sp. NRRL S-350
GGCCCGGCTTGTTCGCGGACTCGAAGGACAGGCAGCTGCTGTCGGCGAGGCCGGTGCGGACGATCCAGGTGGCGTCGGCCTTGTCGCCGGCGGGGCTGGAGGAGTCGACGGGGGAGATGACGGCCTTGGTGTCGGTGTCGTCGTGGCGGAGGTAGTCGGAGGTGCAGCAGGCGGTGGTGGCCTTCAGGGAGATCCGGGAGCCGGGTGTCAGCGAGCCGG
>NZ_JOHO01000245.1 GCF_000719705.1 Streptomyces sp. NRRL S-350
CATCTACCGGGCGAGCATGCCGATCGGGAACTTCCCGGGCAACTTCGGCTCCTCCTACACGACGGTCATGACCGACACGGTGAAGAACCTCTTCGAGGCACCGCAGGTCTACAAGGTCCAGGGCCAGAACCAGTACCTCATGATCGTCGAGGCCCGCGGCGCCAACGAGCAGCGCTACTTCCGCTCCTTCACCGCCACCAGCCTCAACGGCTCCTGGA
>NZ_JOHO01000246.1 GCF_000719705.1 Streptomyces sp. NRRL S-350
GGCGGTGGTGTTCGGTGCCGACCGGGAGGAACTGCTGGCCGCACTGGCCGCCGTAGCCAACGGCACACCCAGCCCCCAAGCCGTCCAAGGATCGGTGCGGGGCGGCAAGATCGCGTTCCTCTTCACCGGCCAAGGCGCCCAACGACTCGGCATGGGCCAAGAGCTGTACCAGACCCAGCCGGTGTTCGCAGCCGCCTTCGACGACGCCTGCACC
>NZ_JOHO01000247.1 GCF_000719705.1 Streptomyces sp. NRRL S-350
GCCAGGCCCGTCGCCACGAAGGCGCCGACGAAGACCAGGCCGAACATCCCGTTCTCGATCGACTTGTTGATGTGCTGCATCGCCGTGACGTACGTCCGGTCGTCCCCGGCCGCCAGGCCCGGCATGACCGACACGTCGAAGGCGAAGAACAGCCCCGCCATCAGGCCCATCGCGACGGTGGCACCCACCAGCAACGGCCCGGCGGCCCTGCT
>NZ_JOHO01000248.1 GCF_000719705.1 Streptomyces sp. NRRL S-350
GCCGCCTCGACGACTGCCACGACGCCCTCCTCGCCCACCCCCGACCCGGCTCCGAAGCCGACACCGGCGAACTCCTCGAAGCCCTCGGCGTCTTCGACGCCCCCGCCCCTCTCGACGCCCGCGACCAGGCCGTCATCGGCCACATCCTCACCGCCATCGACGCCATGGGCGGCATCCGCCCCGGCCACCAGCACGGCCTCACCCGCTGG
>NZ_JOHO01000249.1 GCF_000719705.1 Streptomyces sp. NRRL S-350
CCAGCGGGTGAGGCCGTGCTGGTGGCCGGGGCGGATGCCGCCCATGGCGTCGATGGCGGTGAGGATGTGGCCGATGACGGCCTGGTCGCGGGCGTCGAGGGGGGCGGGGACGTCGAAGACGCCGAGGGCTTCGAGGAGTTCGCCGGTGTCGGCTTCGGAGCCGGGTCGGGGGTGGGCGAGGAGGGCGTCGTGGCAGTCGTCGAGGCGGC
>NZ_JOHO01000250.1 GCF_000719705.1 Streptomyces sp. NRRL S-350
GCGGCCGTCGCCGTCGATGTCCGCGAACCGCACCCGGCTCGCGTCCGTGGTCAGACCGGATGCGACCTGGCCGATGTCCTGCCAGGTCCCGTGTCCGTCGCCGCCCTTGTTCAGGTACACCCGCACCGAACCGCCGGGATTGACCAGGATGTAGTCCGCCTTGCCGTCGCCGTCCCAGTCCGCGAACCGTACCCGGCTCGAATCGG
>NZ_JOHO01000251.1 GCF_000719705.1 Streptomyces sp. NRRL S-350
GCGGCCGTCGCCGTCGATGTCCGCGAACCGCACCCGGCTCGCGTCCGTGGTCAGACCGGATGCGACCTGGCCGATGTCCTGCCAGGTCCCGTGTCCGTCACCGCCCGTGTTCAGGTACACCCGCACCGAACCGCCGGGATTGACCAGGATGTAGTCCGCCTTGCCGTCGCCGTCCCAGTCCGCGAACCGTACCCGGCTCGAATCGG
>NZ_JOHO01000252.1 GCF_000719705.1 Streptomyces sp. NRRL S-350
TGTCGGTCAACGGCACCACGCTGAAGACGTACTCCAACGTGGACGCCGCGGCGGGCTACCAGCAGCGCACCTTCGACCTGTCGGCCTACGCGGGCCAGAGCGTCACCGTGAAGTTCAACGGCGTCGAGGACTCCTCGCTGCAGACGAGCTTCGTGATCGACGACACCTCCGTCCAGACCGGCTGAACCGGGGCCGGCCCC
>NZ_JOHO01000253.1 GCF_000719705.1 Streptomyces sp. NRRL S-350
TGTCGGTCAACGGCACCACGCTGAAGACGTACTCCAACGTGGACGCCGCGGCGGGCTACCAGCAGCGCACCTTCGACCTGTCGGCCTACGCGGGCCAGACGGTCACCGTGAAGTTCAACGGCGTCGAGGACTCCTCGCTGCAGACGAGCTTCGTGATCGACGACACCTCCGTCCAGACCGGCTGAACCGGGGCCGGCCCC